>JBIKLF010000020.1:0-44515 GCA_044359955.1 Chthoniobacterales bacterium
TCCAGTCTCTTTTCCATAGGTTTGATTTCTTGCCACGGCATAGGCCGCCCACTCTGCCAGAGCGCCCCATGTGTTACCTATGTCCTGAACCACGGGCGTTACCTATGTCCTGAACCTGCGCCGAGCACCTTCTTGGTGTCTCTGTGCCCCCGTGGGACGAAAAGATCTGAAAGAAGGACTCTCACAGAGACACGGAGACACAAAGGGGAGGAAGACCTGACTAGAAAGCGATGCGCGGTTTGTGACGGTCGGGGCTCTTCTTGAAATGAAGCGCGATGCGGGTAGGGATAAAGATCTTATCGATATCGAGGCTCTGAACAGGCTCTACGAGACATGAAGCGGCGAAAATACCCTGACGATCCGTGGTTCTACTCGACGTTTGAGGGGGCTGAGGTTTCGCATCTGCTGCGGGCTGCGGATCTCTCGGTTTCCCAAAGATTTGATCTGCTCGACTCAGCGGTCGATATGGTGGAGGAAATCGTGGAAGCGCGCGAGCGGCGACTGGCAAAAGAGGCTACGCTGAAGGTTGCGGAGCAGCCCGGGTAGTCCTTCAAGTTTCAGCCTTTTTTCCCGCGTCACAAGTCACACGTCACTTTGCTTCGGTTGGCGGATATCGATGCATTGAACAGGCTCTACGAGACATGAAGCGGTGCAAATTCCGCTCCCTCTGTAATGTGTAGTTGCCATCCGGCGGAATCAGACTACTTTTGTTTCTATGGTCACCGAAACGCTTTCGATCAAGATTTCCAAGTCGGAGAAAAATCTTCTGCGGCAGTGCGCCCGTCGCAATCGCTCGTCCGCCTCGGCCTTGCTTCGCGATGCTTTGCGCAACGTGCTGCAGTCGCCGCATGCCTCGCAGGCATCCTTGCTCGCGCAGCATGGCCACCTGCTGGAAAAGCTGGACCGCGGTCCGGGTGATCTTTCGACGAACAAGGCTCGCTTGAAGGGGTACGGCAAGTGACGCTGATCGCGGACACGGGACCTTTGGTCGCGTTGTTGCCCCCTCGAAAAGACAGTGCCAGTTCGGCACTTCTAACCGTCTGAATACATCTTCGCTTTCCAAGGTGTGAGCACCTGCGATTGCAGGTCGGGGGGTCCTTCCGACTTGACCTAGTAGACTTGACCTTATAGCGTGCAAGCTTATGCACACGATGCTGGTTTCCGATTTCAAAGCCAAAGCGATCGCCACGCTGAAGCGCGTGAAGCTGACGGGCGAGCCGGTGCTCGTGACCTTGCGGGGCAAGCCTCTCGCGGAGGTGGTTCCGGTGCGACCCAAAGGTAGCGGAAAAGGCGTGGGATTCGGCGTTGGACGCGGGCTGATCAAGCGTCGCCCTTCGGATGACGACTTGGTGCGCGGCAACTTTGCGTCCGAGTGGGAAATGAATGCGTGAGGTATCTCCTCGACACTCACGTCTGGATCTGGGCGTTTGAGGGATCCGATAGGCTCAGGTTGAAGTGTCGAAAGGCGCTGGCCGCTCCGTCCGCTGAGCGCCTTGTCTCGCCGGTCTCGACAATGGAGATCGCACGCTTGGTGGCTCGCGGAGAGATCGAGTTGGCTTGTCCCTTGCAAGAGTGGGTGGCGCGCTCCATGACCGCCCTAAAACTCCGAACGATCGAACTCGACCATGCGTCGGCCATGGAAGCTTACGCGTTGCCGGAACCGTTCCATCAGGACCCTGCGGACCGTTTGCTCGTGGCAGCAGCGCGCGTGCACGATTTGCATATTGCGACGGCCGACATCCGGATTCTTCAATACGGCAGCGTGGCATCGTTGCCCGCACAAAAGTGAGCCATTCGTGTTTGAGAGCGAGTATTAAGAGTAGCCGGGCCGCATCGGATTTACTCAGGTTTCAGATTTCAAGTTTCATCCTTTTCCTATGAATCTCCTCGTCACCGGCGGCGCCGGATTTATCGGCGGCAATTTTGTCCGTCTCGCGTTGCAATCGCCCGAATGGAAAGTCGGCAAATTGGTCAACTTGGACCTTCTGACTTATGCGGGTTACCGAGGGTCTCTGGCGGATTTGGATGGCGACTTGCGGCATGTTTTCGTCGAAGGGGATATCGGTGATGCCGCACTCGTAGCTAAGTTGCTGCGGGAGCATGATATCGATGCGGTGCTCAACTTTGCCGCCGAGTCGCACGTCGATCGCTCGATCGACTCTCCGGAGCCGTTCATCACGACCAATGTTCTCGGGACCCAGCGGTTGCTCGATGCGGTGCGGGGATATTGGAAGGAATTGGAGGGGGAGCGCAAAGCGAGGTTCCGGTTTCTGCATGTGTCGACCGATGAGGTTTACGGGACACTACAGGCGGGCGATGCGGCCTTTACGGAGCTGACGCCCTACGCGCCGAACAGTCCTTATGCGGCGAGCAAGGCGGCTAGTGACTTTCTTGTCCGGGCGGCGTTCCACACGCACAAGCTGCCGGTGGTGACGACGAATTGCTCGAACAACTACGGGCCCTACCAATTCCCGGAGAAATTGATTCCGCTGATCATTCGCAACGCGATCGAGGGCAAACCGCTGCCCATTTACGGGAAAGGCGAGAACATCCGTGACTGGCTTTTCGTGGATGATCATTGCCGCGCCATCTGGACGGTTTTGCAAGGTGGGCGGCTGGGGGAGACGTATAATATCGGCGGGGCGGCGGAGATGATGAACATCGATGTGGTCGATACCATTTGCGCGCTCCTCGACGAGTTGCGGCCCGATCCGGCGGGGCCGTATGCGCGCCTCAAGACTTACGTCACGGATCGCCCGGGGCACGATTTGCGCTATGCGATGGATTTTTCCAAGCTGACCCGTGAGTTGGGCTGGAAGCCGGGCGAGTCGTTCGCATCCGGCATCCGCCGCACGGTTGAATGGTATTTGGGCAACGCGGCATGGTGCGAAGCGGTCGAAAAGCGGAGCTACAGCCGCGAGCGTCTGGGGCTTGAGGGGAAAATGTAGCGTCGCCGTCCCCGGCGCCGGTTGTTTTCGCTGAACGGCCGTCGCCGGGGACGGCGACGCTACAGGAAGTTGCATAGGCATCTTGCCCATGGTTCCGGATCGATCATCGGCAGGATGCCGATGCCACGGCTGAAATTGTCTTGCGTTTTGTCTTACTGAGTGTATTCTCAAGGCATGAACACGGCCACCTTGACCATTCGATTGCCCATCGGTCAGAGAGAATTGATCCGTAAAGCGGCGGGGGCCCTCAAGAAGACCGAGTCGGAATATATCCGGGATGTGCTCGCGCGGGATTTGGATTCGGTTCCATTCCGCGAGCGGGTAGGGGATTTGGCTGGTTGCCTCCGCTTGTCGCGTCGTCCCTCCGCCGCGTCTCATCCGCTCAAGGAGCGCATCCGGGCGGCCAACTGGCGGGAATGAAGCTGATTCTGCTCGATGCCGGCCCGACGATTGCATGGCTCGACGCCAACGATCCCTATCACTCCGCGGTCCGCGAAAAAATGGGAGAATTGACGGGCAGACTGGTCACGACGGGGCCGGTGATCACGGAGGTGATGTTCTTCCTCCAAGAAGCGCGGGAGGGTGCGTTGCGATTGACGGATTGGTTGCGAGAGATGCGAGTCGACATCATCAATTGTTTCGACCCGGAATCACTGCAATCGGCTGCGCTCTTGATGGAGCGTTACGCGGATGCCCCGATGGACTACGCGGATGCGACGCTCGTAGCGTGTGCGGATGAATTGAACTGCGGTGATATTTTGACGCTCGATATCCGAGGATTCCGAACCTACCGCTACCAGCGCAACAAAAGATTCAAGTTGCTCTTGCAGGACGGTTAGCGACAAAACGGCCGTTGCCGGGGATCCGCGCACGGCGAACAAGCTGGCGACGCTACAGGGTTGCGGTTTTTACTCGCCACACGTCTCCATGTCAAAAAACACGAAACAAAGGAGCCAAGGCTGAGACTTGAGTCGGAGACTTGAGTAAGAAGTTACCGGCCTCCGGCCGCTGCAATATCACTCAGGTTTCAGGTCTCATCCTTCATCCCTATCCATTCCCATGCCTATCTACGAATACTACTCCGCGGACACCCACAAGATTTACAGCTTCTATGCGCGCAAGCTCGTCGGGGCCGACGTGGTGCCGCGTTGTCCGGATAGCGCGGGCAAGAAGATGGAGCGGGTATTGTCGCCTTTTGCCATCACGGGGCGGGCCAAGGAAAAGACAGAAGAACCCGGCGGCGAGGGGATGCCGGATTTGGATCCGCGGCAGGAGGCGGAGATGATGAAGCTGGCCGGAGAGATGTCGGGGATGGACGAGGGGAATCCCGATCCGCGCCAACTCGGGCGTCTCATGCGGCGGATGATGGATATCACGGGCGAGAAAATGCCGGAGCCGATGTTGGAGATGCTGGCGCGGATGGAAAAGGGGGAGGATCCGGAGAAGTTGGAGGAGGAATACGGGGATGTGCTTGACGAGGATTCGATGGGGGATTTCGGGATGGGGAAGGGCGAGGGAGAAAAAGGCGCCGCGGGGGCCTTGCGTCGCCGACTTCCGCCGCGGCGGGATCCGCAGCTTTACGAGATGGCGGAGTATCTTTGATGTTGGACAGGAGTTCTGTCCATGTTATGCTGTTTCCATGAGCACAATCACCTATACGGAAGCGAGGGAGAATTTAGCGTCCATCTGGGACAAAACGGTCACCTCGCGTGAGCCGGTGGTCATTTCGCGTCGTGGAACAGAGTCGGTTGTCCTGCTGCCTTTGGAGGAGTGGGAAGGCGTGACGGAAACCGCGCACTTGCTGCGCTCACCGGCCAACGCCCGCCGCCTTTTGGCCGCCTTGCTTCGCGCCGAGACGGGCGAGGGCAAAGTCATGACCCGCGCTGAGTTGGCTGAAGCTGTCGGGTTGTCATGACCTCAGGCGCGCGCCTGTTGGTTTTTGATCGGGGTTTTCTTGATGACCTGGACCACTGGGTTAGGACCGAAAGAAAGGTAGCCCTGAAAATTCTCGATTTGGTCGAAGCTGTTTCGCGCGACCCCTTTGACGGCATCGGTAAACCGGAGCCATTGAAGTCTCTCGGAAGCGGTGTGTGGTCACGGCGCATCACCCAGGAACATCGGTTAGTCTACAGGGTTGCCGACGATCGCGTGACATTTGCGCAGGCCCGGTATCATTATTGACTCCAGCTGTGTTCTGTTTCGCATAAATGAAGACTATTTCGCTTACGGAGTCGGCTTATCAGCGGCTGGCTTCCTGGAAGGAGGGGCGGACGTTTTCGCAGGTCATCGAGCGGATGATCCCGCTCAAGGGCACGACTGAGGCGGCTTTCGAGGCGGTGGGGAATTTGCCGGATTTGTCGGCGAAGGATTTCGACGAACTCGAGAAGGCGATGAATGCGGCGCGTCAGTCGTTGCCGGCGGCATGGAGCTGATTGAGGATACGACGGTGTTGATCAATCTCTGGCGGTTGCGCCGGTCTTGAAGCGAAACCCGGCGCATTTTGCCGCGGTGCCCGGTCTTTCCGTGGCGGCATACAAGTTGCTATGATGGGCTCATGTCGCTTTTGATGCGGTATGCGCGCGGAGCCCTCCGACCCCTTGCTGGCTGAAAACTGAACACTGAACCACTGAAAACTTAAGAAAATGAAACGCAAAGGAATCGTTCTGGCCGGCGGCAGCGGCACGCGCTTGCACCCGTGCACGGCGTCGATCTCAAAGCAACTGCTGCCGGTTTTCGACAAGCCGATGATTTATTATCCGCTGAGCGTGCTCATGCTCGGCGGGATGCGGGAGATCCTTGTGATTTCGACGCCGCGTGATTTGCCGCGCTTCAAAGAATTGCTCGGTGACGGGTCGGCTTTCGGGGTGGAGTTCAGTTACGCCGAGCAAGCGAAGCCCGAGGGATTGCCGCAGGCTTTCACCCTCGGGGAAGAGTTCCTCGCCGGCGCGCCTTCTTGTCTGGTGCTGGGCGACAACCTTTTTTACGGCGCGCGGCTAAGCGAGAGCATTAAGTCAGCGGCGGCGGCGCCGGGCGCGACTCTGTTTGCCTACCACGTTTCCGATGTGCGGGCCTACGGGGTGATCGAACTGGATGCCGCCGGAAAGGTCCTGACGCTTGAGGAAAAGCCACCGCATCCGCGCTCGGGCTACGCGGTGCCGGGGATTTATTTCTTCGACGAGCACGCGCCGAAATTTGCCGCCGGGCTCAAACCTTCCAAGCGTGGCGAGACGGAGATTCTCGAACTGGCTCGATGCTACATGGATGAGGGGTCGTTGCGGGCGGAGAAGTTTGGACGCGGCACGGCGTGGCTCGATACCGGCACGGCCGAATCGCTGCTTGATGCGGCGTCCTTTGTCCACGCCATCCAGTCGCGTCAGGGTCTGATGATCGCCTGTCTGGAAGAAATTGCTTTCCATCAGGGCTGGCTGACCAAAGACCAGTTGGCCGAGCGGGCCAACAGCCTCGGCAAATCGTTTTACGGTCAATACCTCCGCCGCATCGCGGAGTAGATTCCATGCGACCACCCGTTACTGGAAAAAAGATTGAGAGTTTGATGGCCGCTTTGGGCCGAGCGGCCACGGGACCGGGTGCGATTTTTTTCACCGGTGGTGTGACTGCCTTGCTGTACGGGTGGCGTGAAACGACGATTGATATCGATCTGAAAGCGCGGCCGGAGCCTTCGGGCTTTTTCGAAGCACTCGCGGATCTCAAGGAGCGGGAAAACGTCAATATCGAGCTGGCCAGCCCTGATGACTTCATCCCGGAACTTCCCGGATGGCGGGAGCGCTCGCTGTTCATCGGGCGCCATGGGGAAATCGACTTTTATCACTACGATCCTTACGCACAGGCCTTGGCCAAAATTGAACGGGGTCACGCACGGGACCGGGCCGATGTCACATCCATGATCGAGGCCGGTCTGGTCGATCGCGGAAAATTGCGCGAACTGTTTTCACGGATCGAGCCCGGCTTGATTCGTTATCCTGCCGTCGATGCCGGGGTTTTTCGCCGCGCGTTGGAGCGAGTTCTTGCGGAACAAACATGACGCTTGCTGTTGACCAATTGACCGGCCTTCCAGGTGAGGAGCTTGTCCGCAAGGGCCTGACGGACCTCGGCTTGGGCACGGTCACAGAGGAAGCGTGTCTCGTCTCTATGGCGAGTCCGCGATTGCGCGATTGCGGCTTGCTGGCGGTAGATGCCACGCTGGTGGCCGACGCGGAGATGACTCTTTACCGACTTCTGGGCCAACACGCGGAAGACCCGTATTCGAGCTACAACAGTCTCGTGCGCCGGCTGATCAGCTTTGAGCACGCTCTCGACAGGGTTCCGGTCGTATAAGCGACGCATCCCCGCCTGTCACCCTTGGCTCGTCACATGTCACTTGCCACACGTCACTTTTCACACTCCCATGATCCTCGACACCCACGATAAGGTCCGTCACTACGCGCCGCTTTTCCGCGGTGTCGATCCCACGCCGCTTTTTGACTGGTTGCAAAACTGCCGCGATGTCGAGTCGGGGACGAAAGTGGAGTTTGCCGGCGACAAACTTTTCGCCAAGGCGCTGCGGCACGACACCGGTTCGCGCGATGCTTTCAAGTGGGAGACGCACCGGGAATACGTCGACCTGCAATACATTCTCGGCGGCGGTGAGCTGATTGAATGGGCCCCGGCGGCGAAGCTGGTCACGGATGTGGCCTATGACGAGAAGACGGATTGCCAGTTTTACGCGCCGGCGGAGGCCGATGCCTTGCTCATGATGAAAGACGGGCTGTTCACGTTTTTGTTTCCCGCCGACGGACATAAGCCGCTCGTTTCGGATGGAACGAACCACCACGTGCATAAGGTCATTGCCAAGATCCATAAGTCGTTGTTGGTTTTGTGAGTGCAGCGGGGTCAGCGCCCTACCCGGGGGCAAAACGGAACCGGATCAATAGGGAAGCTGGCATGAGGAGGTGAAACAACAAGTGCGCGCCACAAAGTGGTGCAGCTAGAGGAAGGCGCCCTGCGGGGCGCTTTTTTTGTGCCCGGATCAGTCGAAGATCAGGAACAAATACACCCCGAAAATCAGGAGATGGACGGCGCCTTGCAGCATGTTGGTGCGGCCCTGACCGAAGGTGAGCATGGAAACCGCCAGCACGATGAGAAGCATGGTGACTTCGGCCGGGTCGAGGCCGAGCACGATTTCTTGTCCGGTATAAAGACTAATGGCCAACGCGGCGGGAATGGTCAGACCGATCGTGGCGAGCACCGAGCCGAGGAGAACGTTGACCGAGCGTTGCAGTTGGTTTTTGAGGGCGGATTGGACAGCGGCGAGGCCTTCCGGAGCGAGGATGAGCACGGCGACAACCAGTCCGCCGACCGCGACGGGCAGTCCGGTGCTTTGGGTGGTGAAGTCGAGAACGCCGGCGAGCTTCTTGGCCAGGATGATCACGGGGACGATGTAGATGACGAGCAACGCGCCGTGCACCGCGTTGGAGCGGGAGGAATCGATATGCGGATGAAGCCCTTCCACCTCCTCGGTCGCCGTGAAAAAACCGCGGTGCCGGCTTGTTTGCATGAGCAGGAAGACCGCGTAAATCGCCACGGAGAGAATCACCAGGGCGACGGCGTGGGTCGGTGAGAAAGACTGTTGCGCGCCGGAGCGGGTGAAGTCGGGCAGCACGAGCCCGATGGCGGCCAGCGGGATGATCATGGAGAGATAGGAACCGGCACCGCGCAGATTGAAGAACTGTTCGTGGAATTTGATCCCGCCGAGGAGGAGGCAGAGGCCGACGAGGCCGGCGAGGACGATCATGATGACCGAATACATTGTGTCGCGCGCCAAGGTGGGTTGTCCGCCCTCCAGCATGAGGGCGGAAATCATGAAGACCTCGAGGCTGATCACGGCGAAAGTGAGGATCATGGTGCCGTAAGGCTCGCCGAAGCGCTCGGCGAGAACGTCGGCATGCCGCACCACGGCAAAAGCGGCCAGGAGGATGGCCAAGCAAACCCAGACGAAAAAACTGGCCGCGCCCCACGGGTTGGAAAGGCCGGCGATCCAGGCCTTGCCGTGGAGCAACCAGGCCAGCGCGGAGCCCCAGACGAACAGCAGTTGCCACTCGTCGCGCCAAAGGGGGCGGGAAGAACTCATGGGGCGGCACTCAACAGAAGAGATCGTCTCTTGGAAAGGACAATCTGAGCGAAAGTGATTGCCGTCCTGCGGTCCGCCGGATTTGTTGGCGGTAGGTCCGGTTCGACGGACTGTTCATGAGTGCCAGATCTGCGATTGTCATTGGTGCCGGCGCCGCGGGGTTGGCCGCGGCGGAACGCTTGGTGGCCGATGGTCTGGAGGTCACGGTGCTCGAGGCCAGCGATGGCGCGGGTGGCCGGGTGCGTCATCTCGAGGGCTTTGCCGATTTCGACATCGAATTGGGGGCCGAGGAAGTGCACGGGTTGGAAAATTGCCTTGTGCCTTTGGTCGAAGCGTCCGGCGCGGAGTTGATCCGGCATGAGACAGCACACGATTACATCCGCTATGACGGCAAACTCATTTCGTTGGAGCAGGCGCAGGCCGGCGAAGACCTGCGCGAGGCGTTCGACTTCGTCGCCAACGTGAGCCACTTTGCCGGGCCGGCTTGGACGGTCGAACAATGCCTCGTGGCGCGGCATTTGCCGGGGCATGCCTGGCACTATCTCGATTCGCGGCTCGGGGTGGAGCATGGCACGACGCTGGATCGTCTCGGGATGCGCGGGTTCGCCGGCTACGAGCGGAATTGGCAGTTGCGCGAGGAGAACTACACGGTGCGTCAACCGTATGTGCGGCTGCTCGATCCGCTGCTCGACAAGGTGCGGGATCGGATCCGCTTCGGCGCCATCGTCGCGCGGATCGAGTGGGGCGGACCGCAGGCGGTGGTGCGTTTGGCCGGCGGGGAGGATTGGCGGGCCGATGCGGTGATCTACACCGGCTCGGTCGCAGTATTGCGCGATGCGCCGCCGGAGTTTTCCCCGGCGTTGCCCGCCGAGAAGCGCGAAGCGATCGGCAACATCGGGATGGACGGGGGAATGAAGATCGTCATGAAATTCCGCCGCCGGTTCTGGCCCGAGGACATGTATTTTTTGCACTCGGACACTTTTTGGCCGCAGTTCTGGACCCCGGGGAGGGGACGAGGCGGCCGGGCACATGTGCTCACGGCCTTTGTCAGTGGCACGCGGGCGGACTTCCTGCGTCAGCTTGAGGTGGACTTGGTGGAGTTTGCCCTCGGCGAGTTGGACCGGATTTTCGGCGAGCGCATTGCCTCGGAAAATTTCGAGGATGCTCATGTGGCGGACTGGACCACGGAGCCGTTCGTGCGCGGGCTCTACAGCTTTCCGTTGGCGCATACCGAACCGCGGCACCGTGAAGCCTTGGCTGCGCCGCTGGGCGGGAAGTTATTTTTTGCCGGCGAGGCGACGGATCTTGAAGGGCATAGCGGGACGGTGCACGGGGCGATTGAGAGTGGGCGGCGGGCGGCGGGGGAGGTGAAGAAAGACCTGAAACCTGAAAGCTGAAACCTGAGTGAGGGGATGAAGAGAAACCTGAAGGCTGAAACCTGAGACTGGGAAGGACCTGTTATGCATACAAAGGAGGAGATGAGGCGTCGCACCAAGAAGTTTGCCGGGCGAGCTGTTCGGTTTTTTATCAGCCTTGAAAAGAGGCGCGAATTATACCAACTCCGAAAAGGTTGTGGACTTTACCTCTTAAGGTAGGGACGAGCGGCCCGCTCGTCCGCCCTCTGAACAACGGACACGCGGGCCGCGTGTCCCTACCCGCCGATCGTCATTCGTGAGTCCAAGTCCTTTTGAGGATTGGTATTACCGCGAGGCTTCGCGGGCTCGTAGTGCCAGCGAGTTTGTCGCGAAGATCGAGCTATGCGCCCAAGAGGCGGACGAGACGCAGTATTGGCTGGAACTGCTGCGCGATGACTGCGGGGTAACTTCCGAGACCTTGGCCGAAATCTGGAACGAAGCGGACGAGCTGATCCGTATTTTCGTGACGATGGCGAAAAACACCAAAAACAAGGCCAAGCCTGAGGCCTGAGAAAAAATGTTACCGGCCTGCGGCCGCAACAATATCACTCAGGTTTCAAGTTTCAGGTCTCCGCCCTCCTCAGAGCTTCAGAATCCTCGCACTCACGATGTCTTTGTCTCCGAGCAGGTCCTTCATCACGTTCTCGTCGGGAGCGGAGTCGAGGTTGAGGACGGTGAGGGCGGTGCCGCCGGCTTGGTCGCGTCCGAGCGACATGCTCGCGATATTGACCTGATGTTTGCCGAGGAGCGTGCCGATGTGGCCGACGATGCCGGGGCGGTCTTTGTTTTCGAGGAGGAGGAGAACGCCTTCGGGTTGGGCTTCGACGTGGCGGCCGTTGATGACGACCACGCGCGGCTTGTTGCCGAAGAAGGTGCCGGCGGCGACCGCACGATGGCTGCCGTCCTCGGCCGTGACTTCGATCAGATCGCTGAATTCGGCGCTGTCGCTGACGCGCGACTCCACGACTTGCAGGCCGAGGTTTTGGGCCAAGCCGGGGGCATTGATCTCATTGACCTCGTCGCCGCTGATGTTGGTGAGGAAGCCTTTGAGGACCGAGCGGGTGATCGGGGTTGTGTCGAGGTCGCGGGCTTTGCCGCTGTAGACAATGTGCAGGGTGCCACAGCGTTTCGGGGCGATCTGCGCGACGAAGCGTCCGAGTTTTTCGCCGAGCCGGAGGTAGGGTCCGAGCACGGCGAGTGTTTTGGCGTCGACGCTCGGGGCATTGACCGCGTTGTTGATCGTTCCGTCGAGGAGGGCGGCGCGGATGGCGTGCGCTATCTCGATGCCGACGCTTTCCTGGGCTTCGGCGGTGGAGGCCCCGAGGTGAGGGGTGAAGACAATGTTGGGTGCGTTGCGCAGCGGGTTGGCGGCGTCGGGAGGCTCCTGTTCGAAGACGTCGATGGCGGCGCCGGCGACTTGGCCCGAAGCGAGGGCGTCGGCCAAGGCCTGCTCGTCGATCAGTCCGCCGCGGGCACAGTTGACGATGCGGGCGCCTTTTTTGAGCAGGGCCAGCCGCTGGGCGTCGAGCATGTGGCGGGTTTCTTCGGTCAGCGGCATGTGCATGGTGACGAAATCGGTCTGCGGGAGGGCGTCCTCGAGGTTTTCCACCAATTCGACCTGCAGGGTTTTAGCGCGCGCCGCGGAGAGGTAGGGGTCATAAGCGAGCACACGCATGCCGAAGGCGAGGGCGCGTTTGGCCACTTCGGCGCCGATGCGCCCCATACCGAGGATGGCCAGTGTTTTGCCGTTGAGTTCGACGCCTTGGAAACTTTTACGGTCCCACTTGCCGGACTTCACGCTGGCGTCGGCCTGCGGGATCTTGCGGGCCACGGAGACAAGGAGGGAGAAGGCGTGTTCCGCGGTGGAGACGGTGTTTCCGCCCGGGGTGTTCATCACGACAATGCCACGTTGCGTGGCCGCGTCGACGTCGACATTGTCCACTCCGACGCCGGCCCGGCCGATGGCTTTGAGGTTTTTCGCGGCCGCAATCACGTCGGCCCCGACCTTGGTCTGGCTGCGGACGACGAGGGCGGAGAACTCGGGGATTATTTTGAGCAGTTCCTCGTGCGGCAGGCCGGGTGAAAACGTGACATCGAGGAGGCCTCCTTCCGCCAAGGCGTCGACGCCGGTTTGCGAAATGGGGTCAGAAACGAGAACTTTGGGCTTGGACATGTGGTGGGTTTAAATACCGGATGGGGGTGCCATGGTCACGCTCACAATGGCAGCGTCTCGTATTCCGAGCAAAGATAGACCCGCAAGATCTCGCCCGACGGGGTGGTGATCTCGGCAAGGAGCCGGTGGCTGGCGAAAGCGGCGGTGATGGCCTGAGGAAGATTATCGGGCTTTTGCGGCGTGAGGTAAAGGGCGGAGCGCCAGAGGAAGGGATTGGTGCCGTCCTGCTCGGTGAAAGGATCCTGGGCTTCTGCCGCCATCGGTTTCGCGGCCTCGACAAATTGGTCATACCTCGGCCAGAGCGCGAATTGGCTGTCCGCATAGGGCGACTCGACGACGTAGACGGGAGGGTGTCCGGCCGGGACGAACGAGGTATCCGGCAGATGCAGGGCCAAGGCCGAGGCCAGCGCGGCATTGTGCGCCACGAGGAAGACCGGTGCGGTGGGGTCGGTTGTTTGGGCGCGGCGCAGCGCCTCGATTTCGCGAACCACCTCGGCCGTCACGATTTGGGGAGAGGTTTGCCTCAGGGCCAGTCCCCCGGCAGTCCAGAGGGCGGCGCCGAGCAAGACGGCGACCAGGACGGGTGGCGGCACCGGCAGACGCACAACGAGGGGGATGACCAATGCCGCGGCCATCAACCCCGCGGCCTCTGCGGGCGAGCCTTGCAGGGCGAAATATGCGGCGATGAGAAAGGCGAAGAGAGCGGGCACCGCGAGGAATTTTCCGAGACGGGCGTGGCGCATTTCCCGTAAAGCGAACCACAGACCTGCGGCGAGGGCCGGCAGCACGAACGGCGAGGCGCCGAAGGCTGCGGTGTAGAGAGCTTGAGGGGCACGGCGCAGGTCGAGCGTGGTGGCGGTTTGCCAAGTGCCGCCGATAAAGTGCACCCATCCGTGCTCGGCATTCCAAGCCAGCAACCAAGTGAGCACCGCGAGAGGCAGGACGGCGGCGAGCCAGAAGCCGGGCTCGAGGAATTGGGGGCGCCAGCGATGCGAGGCGAGGATGACCACGACCAAGGCGGGCAGGAAGAACCATGCGAGGTAGTCGAAAAGCAGGCCACCCGCCGCGCAGGCTCCCGCGCCCAGCCACCACCCGATAGAGGAGGTATCAAGGGCCCGCCAAGCGCAGGCGGCAAAACCGAGCGCGAACATCGTGACGGGCAGTGCGCAGGTCGGTTGCAACGCCGCCGCATTGAAAGCCGGCAAGAGATTGAGCAGGACGGCGGCAACCGCCGCGCCCTGGCGTCCGGTCAGCGGAGCCACCAGATGATAGAGGGCCAGCGTGGCCAGCGCCGCGAAGATAGGCCAAAGCAGGGCCGCACCCAAAGCGGTGGCCCCGGCCCAGCGGGTGCCGAGGGCGATGCACATGGCTGTTGCGCCCGGGCCGTCGAAATAGGCGATGGAAGGGGCATGGCCGCACAACGCAAGATAGGCTCCGGATGGCGCGAGTGCCTGCGGTGCCAGCCACATCCAGCGCAGCAAAGTGAGCAAAGCCAGCGCGCATAAAAGAAGACTGCGGGTCTTCATGCGGGGGCGATGAGCTGTGGGTGTCGTGCGGCCAGCTTCGGAACCAAACGCGGGGCCAGCGTGCGCCATAGCCAGCCATAAATGGCGAGGAGGAGCAAAGTCACGATGATCGATCCGGGGGCGGACAACATTATGTCGGATGGCCAGTGCGATCCGGTGGCGACACGGGAAAGAGCGACGAGGGTTGCCGGAATGAAAAACAACGCGCCGCGCCAGCGGTAGAAGACGGTCAGCACCGTGGCGAAGCAAAACATGTTCGAGGTGTGTCCCGACGGCAGGGACTTGCCCACGTCCGGTGCCTCGGCGGGGTTTCCGGTGCGGATGACCGGCGGCCGGATGGCCGCCAACCAGCGCGGCGTGGTGTCCTCCAGTTTCACCACGCGGGCCTCGGACAACACGTGATAGGGACGTTGTTTCGAGATGGTTTTTTTCAGTGGGTTGATGATGCCGCCCTCCATGATTCCGATGGAAAGTAGCACGCAGGTGAGCATGGCGCGTCCCCGGAATCCGCCGCGCCACGCGATGAAGGCTCCGGCGGCGATGAGCAGCGGCAGCCAAAAGTGCAAACTGGAAAAGACCGCCCAAAGCGTATCCAACCAAGGGCGACCGCGGTCCGCGTTGAGGAAAAAAAACAGTTGTTGGTCGAGACTGGGTGTCACGTGTGATAGTGTCCGACGAACGAATCAATGAAACAAGGCAGGAAGAGTTTAGCACGAGGAGAGGGCCCTCCGGCTCGTAGAGCCTGCGGGTCGGAGAGGAGCCGGGAGCTGGGAGCTTTGGCGCTGGCGGCGGCTTTGTGTGCGGCGCCGTTCAACCCCGCGGCCGCGTCCGAACCGGACCCGCAGGATTTGCTCAAGGTCGCGCGGCTCGCCTCGACGCAGCAGGAAGTCGTGGTGAGCGGGAGGTTGCGCAGTGGCGCGGAGGCCACGCCTTTTACGCTGACCGTGGACTTCGGCCGGCTCCGCTTTGCCTTCGAGAACCCGTCCCGGGTCTATGAAGTGCGGCTCGATGAGGAATCCTCCGGCGTTTTCGATGCCAAAGGGCGTCCCTTGCAACGCGGTATGCGCGAGCCGGTGGCCGGGGGTGCGCGCGTGACCGTGGAGGATCTTTCGCTCGGCTTCCTCTACTGGCCCGACGCACGCCTGCTCGGCAAGGAAACGGTCCGCACACGGCCGGCGTGGAAAATCGAACTCCGCCCGGGCAAACGCGGATCGGAGTTCGCCATCGTTCGCGTCTGGCTTGATGAGGCAAGCGGCGCCCTGCTGCGGATCGAGGGCTTTGACTGGCAAGGGCACCTGTCGCGCCGTTTCGAAGTTGTTTCCGGCCAGCGCATCGACGGCCAGTGGATGCTCAAACAGATGCGCATCGAAAATTTCGCGCCCGACAGTGCCACGCGTCCGCTCGAACGCTCTTACCTGGAGATCCTCGGCAAAGAGGGGCCCTGATTCCTTCTTCCTCCCGCTGATCCTTGGGCATGACTTAAGGGAATGCTGGTCTCGTTGGAGGCCGGCTGCTAATTTAAGATCCTTTTGAACCCATGAAGATAACTTGTCTTGGAGCTGGCTATGTCGGGGGGCCGACCATGGCGATGATTGCGGCCAAGTGCCCGGACATCGAAGTCACGGTGGTCGATCCGAACGAAGCACGCATCGCCGCGTGGAATTCCGATGAACTTCCGATCTACGAACCCGGCCTTGATGAAGTGGTGCGCGAGGCACGCGGACGCAACCTGCATTTCCAGACCGATGTGGAGGGAGCCATCCGCTCCGGAGACATCATCTTTGTGTGTGTCGGCACGCCGACCAAGACTTACGGCGTCGGTGCCGGCCGGGCAGCCGATCTGCGCTACATCGAAAGCGCCGCCCGCATGATTGCCCGCGTGGCCCAAGGCCCGAAGATCATCGTGGAGAAAAGCACGATTCCGGTCAAAACGGCCGAGGCGATCCTGACCATCCTCCGCTCGAACTCCACCCACGGCGACTTTCAGGTTCTTTCCAACCCGGAATTCCTGGCCGAGGGCACGGCGATCGCCGACTTGCAGCAGCCAGACCGCATCCTGATCGGCGGCGAACGCACCCCGGCCGGGGAGGTGGCGCTGAAAAAACTCGTCGACGTTTACGCGCGTTGGGTGCCGCGTGAACGCATTCTCACAACCAATCTCTGGTCCTCGGAACTTTCGAAGCTCGTGGCCAATGCCTTCTTGGCTCAGCGCATTTCTTCGACCAACTCCATCTCCGCTCTCTGCGAAGCGACCGGGGCGGACATTGACGAAGTGGCCAATGCCATCGGTCAGGATTCCCGCATCGGCTCCAAATTCCTCAAGGCCTCGGTCGGCTTTGGCGGTTCGTGCTTCCAAAAAGACATCCTCAACCTGGTCTACCTCTGCGAGCACTTCAGGCTGCCCGAGGTCGCCGCCTATTGGGAGAGCGTGGTGAAGATGAACGAATGGCAAAAGAACCGCTTCACCACGCAGATCGTCCGCACCCTTTTCAACACGGTGTCCGGCAAACGCATCGCCGTCCTCGGCTTTGCCTTCAAAAAGGATACCAACGATACCCGCGAGTCGGCCGCTATTTCCGTGGTGCGCGGGCTGCTCGAGGAAAATGCCTCGGTGGTGGTCTATGACCCGAAAGTTCCCGCCGAGGAAATCCGGCGCGATGTGCTCGGTGCCGGGCAGGACGACCCGCGTTTGCTCGTGGCCGGCAGCGCCACAGAAGCCGCCGAGGGCGCGCATGGCCTGGCCGTTCTCACCGAGTGGGATGAGTTCAAGACGCTGGATTTTCCCAAGATTTATGCGGGCATGCACAAGCCGGCTTTCGTTTTCGACGGCCGGAATATTCTGCCGCGGGCGGAAATGCAGAAACTCGGCTTCCAAGTCTTTGCCATCGGCAAGCCGGCTGCCGCCTGAGGCCTTAAGACCATGAGAATTCTCATCACCGGCGGAGCGGGCTTTCTCGGATCGCACCTTTGCGACCGTCTCATCGGGCAGGGGCATGACATTCTCTGCATGGATAACTTTTTCACCGGCCGCAAAAAGAATATCGAGCACCTGCTCGGGCACTCGCGCTTTGAATTGATCCGCCACGATGTCACCGACCCGTTCAAGTTCGAGGTCGACCGCATTTACAATCTGGCCTGCCCGGCTTCGCCGCCGCATTACCAATACAATCCGATCAAGACAACCAAGACGTCCGTGATGGGCGCGATCCATTGCCTCGGGCTGGCCAAACGGGTCAAGGCCCGCGTCTTCCAAGCATCGACCTCCGAAGTCTACGGCGACCCCACGGTCCATCCGCAACCGGAAAGCTACTGGGGCAATGTGAATCCGATTGGTCGCCGGTCGTGTTATGATGAGGGCAAGCGCTGTGCCGAGACGCTTTTCTTCGATTATCACCGGGAAAACGGGGTGGATATCCGGGTGGTGCGCATCTTCAACACCTACGGGCCCCGCATGAATCCCGACGACGGCCGCGTCGTCTCCAACTTCATCGTGCAGGCCCTGCGCGGCCAAGATATCACCGTCTACGGCGAAGGTTCACAGACGCGCTCCTTCTGCTACGTGGACGATCTGGTGGAGGGCTTTCTCCGTCTCATGGAGCAGGACAAGACCATCGGCCCGATCAACATCGGCAATCCCGGCGAGTTCACCATGCTCGAATTGGCCGAGCTCATTCTGAAAAAAGTCGGGGGCCGGTCGAAGATTGTCCACCAGGACCTGCCGGCGGACGACCCGAAGCAACGCCAGCCCGACATCACGCTGGCCAAGAAGTATCTCGACTGGCAGCCCACCGTGCCGCTGGAGCAGGGGATCGAAAAGACCATCGATTACTTCCGCGGGGAGATTTGAGGGGCGTGGAGTTTTAGCGTCGGCGTGGGCAGCCAGTTGCTCCTCGCTCAAGCCAAGCCCACGCTGGGCTTTACCGAGGATGTCGAGATGGCTCTCTTCGAGAGGCCGGATGGGCTTCATCAGAATTCGTCGTAAGCGATTTGTTCCGGACTTACGCCGAGGCTGGCGAGCATCTTGGTGCAGGCCTTGGTCATCATCGGCGGACCGCAGAGGTAGTATTCAACAGCCTTGGGGTTGTCATGGTCTTTCAGATAATTCTCAAGAACTATTTCGTGGATAAATCCGGTGGGGCCGGTCCAGTGATCCTCAGGCAGCGGCGATGAGAGCGCCAAATGGAAATGGAAGTTCGGATGTTCCTTCGCGAGCCCCTCGAAATAATCCTGATAAAAAAGCTCCTGCGTGGAACGGGCGCCGTAATAGTAGCTGACCTTGCGTGAGGTCTTTTCGGTCTCCAGCAGGTGCGAGAGATGGGCACGCAAGGGGGCCATCCCGGCACCACCGCCGATATAGACCATCTCCTTTTGTGTTGGTTTGATATGGAAGTCGCCGAATGGCCCGATGGCGGTCACGTTGTCGCCGGGCTTGAGGTTAAAAACATAGGACGAACCAACACCGGGGGGGCAATCCTGACCGGGCGGTGGTGTGGCGATGCGCACGTTAAAACGGAGGGACTTCTCGAGGGACTGATTTGATGCCAGCGAGTAGTTGTTGCGGCGACCGGGCTCGGGATTGCTGGCCGTGAGATCGAAGACGTGCTGGTTTTTCCAGACGGTCGCGTAGGGTTCCGGGATATCGAACTCTTCAAACCGGATTTTCTGATACGTCGGGATGTCGAGTTGCAGATAGTCCCCGGGTGTGAATGCCACTTTTTCTGTTGGCTCCACCGGCTCCAGAACCAGCTCCTTGATGAAGGTGGCGACATTTTGGTTGCTGACCACACGCAGGGTGTAGGTCTTCTGGTGGCGGGCACCGTCCCCCCCGGCTTTTTCGACGTTCAGCCAGATCCGGCCGTTGCGTTGTTCGAGCGGGTAGGTGGCAAGGCCCCGGCAAACCGGAGCGCGGGCGGGCGAGCCATCGGCGAGATGGAACCGCCCGTTGTGTTTCGGGCACTCGATGATGTTGTCCTTCACGAGGCCATCGGCGAGGTGCGTGTTGCCGTGTGTGCAGATGCCGTCCGTGGCGAAGAGTTTCCCCCCGCCATCGCGGATCAGCGCATAGGTTTTTTTTCCGTGATCAAAACGGAGCACGTCTGAGTTCCCGAGATCGGCAGCGGCGCAGACCTCAATCCAGCCCTGGGTGTCGGGCTTCACATCCGAAGTGTGAAGTCCTTCGTTGAGGCGTGCTTTGGAAGCAGGCAGAGTGCGTTTCACATGCCACGCGGGATCTTTAACCTGCCGCAACACGGCCGGGATGATCTCGCGCCATGCTGCAAAAAGGCTTGGATAAGGCTTGGGCATGTCCTCCTTCACTGCCTCATGCAGCCTAGGCAGCGCGTGGTAAGGCACCAGCGGGAACATGTGGTGCTCCACGTGGTAGTTCATGTTCCAGTAGAGATACCGGTTGATGAAATTCATGTAAACCGTCCGGCAGTTAAGACGGTGGTCGAGCACGTTCTCGGCAA
Source organism: Chthoniobacterales bacterium (assembly GCA_044359955.1). GTDB lineage: Bacteria > Verrucomicrobiota > Verrucomicrobiia > Chthoniobacterales > JACTMZ01 > JACTMZ01. The sequence continues at coordinate 19,658 of JBIKLF010000020.1, forward strand.
GGCCGGTGTGCTGCGTGTGGCCGTAAATGACCATTAGCCATGAACCGAAGAGGTTGGCGAGTCCGATGTAGAGCAGAGGGAGGATGCTGCCGGTGGCGACGGACGTGGCGATCACGGCGAGGTAGATGGCGACGGAGACTCGGGCTTTGAAGTAGATTTTACGAAACTCGGTGGCGGGGATGTATGTTTTTTCATCATCGAGCATGCGGCCTGCGGCGTGGGCGAGGAGCTTCTTGAAGTAGCCGGTGTAGTTTCCGATGGCGAAGGCGTTAAGGACCATGGCCTTGATGTCGGGCGGGCGGGGCACCGCGATCTCCGGGTCGCGACCAACGATGATCGTGTCGGAGTGGTGGCGGGTGTGGGACCAGCGCCAGACGGTCGATTCGCGCATGACCATGAAGGAGGCGATCTCGTAGAGGACATTGTTCATCCAATCGGTCTTGAAAGCGGTGCCATGGCCGGCTTCGTGCCACCGCGAGTCGCCGGTGGAGGCGTAGAGGACGGAGTAAAGGGCGTAAGGCAGGAGCGCCCACCAGGAACCCCAGAGCACGTAGGTGGCGAATGCGAAGCCGAAGATCAGGGCAAACCAAAGGATCGTGTCGCGGATCGCAGGTCCATCCCGCCGCTCGAGGAGTTTGCGCATGGTGGCCCTCGGGATGGGACTCTGATACCAGTCGGCCTCGGCGAGCCCGCGTTCGATGGCTTGTGTCGCATTCTCACCGGTGAGGCTGTAGTCCAGATGGGCTGGGGGTCTTAGGGTGGTTTCACTCATATTACGTTGGGTTGTTTGTAGGTGGAAAAGGCGTAATGGGTGGCGCGGTGCTGAGGCTGGTCTGGAGAAACAAGAAGGCTTCCAAACTCTGGGAAATCCATTCCTGCGGGATAACCTTCGCACTCCAGACAGAGTCCCGCAAATGGCTGATACACACGTCCGGACTTGCCCGCCGTTTTGCAATCGAGACTGGCCGACGCATAAAGCTGGATACAACGCTCGTTGGTCAACACCGTCAGAGTTCGCCCGCTGCCAGGGTCAGCTACCATGGCGGCGGGATGAAGCGCAGGACCGTCAGGAAGCTGATAACAGTCCCCATGCTTGGCAAAGAGATCAGGAATGGCATCGCCCAAGCGGCGGGACACTCGGAAATCGCTGGAGCTTCCGGCTACGGCCTTGAGGCGACCGAGCGGCGTCATCAATTCATCCACCAAAAATGCGTGGTCGGCAAAGACGGTCAACTCATGATCAAAAATGTTGTGGGCCTCCTCCCCGGCGAGGTTGAAATAACCGTGGTGTGTCAGGCTGACCGGCGTTGCGCGGTCACTGGTCACTTCGCTTTCGATGATAAAAACATTTTCCTGCGTCAGGGTGTAGGTCACACCGAAGTGGACGGTGCCCGGATAACCCTCCTCTCCGTCCGGACTCAGGTAACTAAGCCGGATCGAGTCGGCCCCGTCGGCGCGCGCATTGGGCTCCGCTTTCCAAAGGCGTTTGTCCAGGCCGCGCAGCCCGCCGTGGAGGTGATTGGGTCCATCATTTTTGACCAATTCGAAAGTTTTTCCTTCGAGGGGAAAGCGTGCACCGGGGATCCGCCCGGCAACCCGTCCGGTGATCGCCCCCAAAAATGGGTGGCCGGCCAGATACGCTTCCAAACAATCAAAACCGAGCACCACATCCGCCAGCCGTCCATCGCGGTCGGGCATGATGAGGGATCTGACGATCCCGCCGTAGGTGATGAATTCCAGAGACGCTCCGCCGCTCCCAGTGAGCGTGAAAGCTTCCACGGATTCTGCGGTTGGCAATTTCCCGAAATGACGCGATTTCATTGGCTCGCGGAGGCTCGATGGCCGGGTTGACAACGCGTGGCCTTGCGCCAGCAGGATTCAATCCATTCGTGGCTCATCCCGTGTGATTCCTGCATGGGCAGCGCCCTCGGAGTTCCCTCTTCAAAGGCGGTTTCAATAATGGCCGGACCGTCAAATCCTTGGATTTTCAGAAACTGCCACACCGGGGAGTGATCGATGTCGCTCTCCGGCAAATACTCGGTCCAGATGCCGCCGTGTGATTGGCGCAGATGGAGGGAAACGATCCGGTGGCCATACATTCCCATGATGTCTTCCACTGCCACCTGGCTGGTGCCGCATCCGCGGTAAATCCAGTCAACGTCGAAACAGAACCCCATGAGTTCGGGCTCGACGGCTCGCATCATGTGGGTGAATTCCCGTGCGCCGCAGCGCATTTCTGGATCGTGAGTATGGTAGGCGAGCCTCTGCCCTTGGGCTTTAAGACCGGCACCGATTTTTTTCAACACATCGGCCTGGAAACGGAGTTGGGAGTCCGATTTATCTTCAGGACTTCCCCACGCGATTGGATTCGGGTTGGAGACGACGATGCGGACGCCGAGAGGCTTTGCGGCAGCGGCCTGCGCCACGGCGTTTTCGACGATTTGTTGCGCGTCGCCCTCGTGCAGGATTCCGCCGAGGTATGCCGAGGGCATTTGCAGTCCATGTTTCGCGATCAAATCCTGCCACATCGGCACGCAGGATTCCTCGGGAAGGAATGGCTCCCAGGCTTCGAGCCCGGCCGCAAGCGCGATGTCGCCGAGGGCCGTGCCGTTCAGATGCGTGACGACCGCCCGGTCCGAACCGCGGAAAAGTTCCGCTTGTTCGCGCCAGTAGGCTTCCTCGGCGGGTTTCATCGGACCGAATTCCTCAAGGTTATCCTCGACCTTCAGGTTGTCCTCGTCGAACTCCTCCTGCCGGACAATGGAATCAAAGAAATAGCCTGTCTTCGGCATGTGCGCACTGTGTGGGGCCGAGCGGTCGGCTTGCGGGTGGGTGTAGGTGCCGTCTGGTTTCTCGTCGACTTGAAGTTGCCCTGACACAAGAACGTTTTGCCCCCAGGGTGTCCTCCAGGGCTTCCAATCTTCATTCACAAAACCGAAAATCGCGCGGTTCGGGAAAATTGGGGTCGTGTCGATTCCCGTCGCGTCCTTGAGATCATTTTCGACCAGGCCGAGCATCTGGTAAGGTTCGCAGATCTTCACCGGACGAGACTCCAACTTGTCGTGACGGCGAAGGGCGCCGCCCATACTGCAGTGGATTCCGGTGATGAACGACTCGCTGAAAACCACGGGAAGGTGGTCGGGTTGGCGGAGTTTGATGGCAGCGCGCATTCGTTTCTTGGATGTCACGGTTCTGAGGCGATACGAAAAGCATAATCGAAGCGAGCGGAGTAATCTTCTCGCCACGCGACAAAAAGTGATCGTATTTTGCGATTGTGCTTCAGGATCTGAAACTCGACCCCGAATACGACGGATTCCTTTTTCTCGCGGAATCGGCACGGAATCCTCCTTCGCTGAGAAGTCACCATCATGCCGAGTTGGAACTCAATCTGGTCGCGCGGGGCACGGTCGCCTATATCACCGGAGAAGGACGCTTCACCTTCGGTCCGCGCTCACTGCTCTGGATGTTTCCCGCCCAAGAGCACCAACTCGTGGACCGCTCCAACGACGCTCAATATTATGTCGCGGTCTTCAAGCCGGATCTGATCAACAGGTCATGCCGCAGTGCCGCTTACCGGGGTCTCAAGCGCAAGCGTGCGGAACCCGGCAGCGTCGTTCACACGGTCCTCGCGCCCGAGTCATTCGGCTTTTTGCGGCGCATGATGGACCAGATTATGGAGGGCTCGCTCGACTCCGATCTGCTGAATCGCGAAGCTGGGTTTGGTGTTCGCTCCGACTTCCGCTACCGCCACGGGGACCCGGATGCGCTCAACGCGGGCCTTCACCATCTGCTGCTGTTCAGCTGGAAGCTCCAACAGGCGGGGACCTGCCCTCAGCGCGCCCTCTCCCTTCATCCGGCGGTTTCACGAGCCATCGCTCTTCTCGGGGATGACGGTTGGAATGGGTCGCTCGGCGAACTTTCCCGTCAGTGCGGGCTGAGCGAGGCGCATTTCAGCAGGCTGTTTTCCGGGCAGGTCGGCATTCCACTGAACCGCTACCGCAATTCCCTTCGTCTTGATCGTTTTTGGGAACAGTTCCGAAAACCCGTGCGACCGACGATCATGCAGGCCGTTTATGCTGCCGGCTTCGGAAGCTACGCCCAATTCTACAAGGTCTTTTTCGAGGCCTACGGAAAAGGCCCAAGGGCCGTGATCTCTGCATCGACTCCCGGTCGGGGATTTTCAGTTGGCCGGCCACTTGCAAGCGGCAAACGCCTCAGGAGATGAATCGCGCTTTTCGCTTCGCGCACCTGGCAATCTGCCTGTGGTCGTCAGACACGTCCAGCAGCGGCAGCCAATTGCGCCGGCGCCCGGCTCTGGTCTGGTCGAAGACGAAATCTTAGCGCCAGACCGCGTTGGTTCGCGCGGTGCTGGGCCAGCGTTTTGCAGCCCTCGCGCTGGTTGATCCCGAGGCAGAGGTGCAGCCGAATCCGGAGGGGACATGCGGACGGTTTAGCCGTCAACGGCCACGGCCATGAGCTTCCGCCGCAAGGCCGCCGGCGTGGTGCGGGGGCCGATCACCGAGGGGAGCCAAAGGGGTCAGTCATGGTTTATTGACATTTTTGACATTTCCAACATCCGTAGTCGCCTTTCCTGCCACTCCGCGCTCCCTGCCAACCGCTATCGCGTCCGCCCGATCAGCGATCAAGTTACTCGGGAGTCCCTGAACCTGCGCATTGGCGGGTGTGTGCTGGGGAGTAACTGGGGTCGGCTTAAACTGCGAGCTTGGGCAGGCCAGAGGTCAGAAAGCCACAGCCGAGTCTGCGAGACGGCCCACAGGCAAATAGAGGAGGATGGCAGAAGATGGTGTTTGCGCCGCTGACACGGCGCAAACACAGTCCTCGGAGAGATGCCATGAGCGGGGCGCGTGTCAGCGCGCCCCGCTTATCCTCTTTCATCTTCTTCCATTTGACCGCTTCGCTCAGCTCTCCGAGCTGTCTGTCTCGCTGCGCTCGGCTGTGGCCTGTCTTTATTCCCTTTCGAGAGAGTAACTCTCATTGAGTTAGTAGGGAGGCAGGCTGCGTGGTGGAGGACGGATTCTTTTGCGAATTGGTGTCAATCACGCGCCAGCGGTTCCACTTTGACCCAGTCGATGGTCATGGTTTGCGGGTCTTTCCAATCGGCGCGGCCGGCCCAGGGCATTTGCCGCAGGCCGAAGATGATGCGGGCCGGACGGTCGGGCACCGCGTCTTCGATCGTGTGTTGGTGGACGCCGTCGATGGAGAAGCGGACCTCTGAGATGTCCCATTCGATGGTGTAGATGCGGAATGTATCGTCCTGGAGCGACAGGGACTCGCCGTCGGCCCCGCGCGCGGGTTGTTTTACCAGGGTGGTTGGCTCGGGCTTCCGTTTGTCCGCATCGATCCAAGTGACCAGGCGCAGATCGGTCCACCCGCCATCGGGTCCGGTGCGATGGTGCGGTCGCGGGCTCTCGGTGTCGGTGGCGGCGATTTCCAGATCGATCTCGTCGATCCGGTCTTGCTCGCGGTAGGTGAAGATCATGGCGGCGAGTCCCGGGATGGCGGTGTTTTTGGCACGCATGCTGATGCGGTGCCCGGCGCCGAATGGACCGAAGGAAAGCGTCTGGAACGGCCAGAAGCCATGTGGCCTCGGGCGCCGCTTGAGGAATTCGTGTTCGGCCGTGAGGTAGGCGAAGCCGTCGCCGGGGATGAGTTCCGACCATTGTTCGACCGGCGAGAGTTCCGCTTGGTAATCCCAGACGATGCCGTTGCTGGTGCGCGGTTGACCGGAGGAAAGGAAATCCTCGAAATATTCCTGCGCGTGGGACGAGGCCATCAGCAAGGCGGCCGCGACGAGATGCGCCGCGGCACGTCGCCTACGCGGCGACAACGTCGGCTCTGCGGTTGGTCGGCACCACATGGCATGCATCGACGATGAGAGGGACAATCTCCGCCAACTCCTCGTATTTGACCCCGTGGTGCGGCGTGCAAACCACCGCGGCGTCGAAGGTGGCCAATTCATGGGCGCTCCAGGCAATCGACTGGTGGCCGGTCCAACTGTTGTGGCCGGGGAGAATGCGGAGAATGTGCGGATCGTAATACTCGACCACCGCACCTTTGGCCCGGAGGAGGTCCATGATGGGATAAGCGGGCGATTCGCGGTCGTCGGACACGCCGGGTTTGTAGGCAATGCCGAGGACAAGGACGCGCGCACCGCGCAAGGCACGGCCGGCGGCGTTCATGGCCTCGAGCAAGTGGTTGACCACGTAATAGGGCATCGAGCGGTTGATCTGTCCGGCCAACTCGATGAAGCGGGTGTCCGTTCCATATTCACGCACTTTCCACGTGAGGTAATACGGATCGATGGGGATGCAGTGTCCGCCCACGCCGGGCCCGGGGTAGAAAGGCATGAAGCCGTAGGGCTTGGTCTTGGCCGCATTGATCACTTCCCAGACATCGATGCCCATCAGGCCGTAGATCCGCTTGAGTTCGTTGACCAAGGCGATGTTGACGAAGCGGAAGACGTTTTCGGTCAGCTTGACGGCCTCGGCCGTGTCGCAGTCCTTGACCGGCACGAGTTTGTCGACCGCGTGGCGGTAGAGTTCGAGGGCGCGCTCGAGACAGGCGGGGGTGAGTCCGCCGACGACTTTCGGGATATGGCGCAGCACGCTGTCGGTATTGCCCGGATCTTCGCGTTCCGGCGAGAAGGCCAGATGGAAATCCACGCCGGCCTTGAGTCCCGATCCCTTTTCGAGCACGGCGCGCAATTCCTCGCGGGTTGTTCCCGGGTAGGTGCTGGATTCGAGAGAGACGAGCATGCCGCGGCGGAGGTGGGGCGCCACCTGCTCGCCGGCCGAGAGAATATGGGAAAGGTCGGGGTCTTGGTGCCGGCGCAGCGGGGTCGGCACGCAGATGACCACGGCGGCGCTTTCTGAAATCCGGTCCGAATCGTCGGTGAAGGTCAGCTTCCCCGAGGCCAGGGCGTGGGCAATTTTGGCGGAGGGCAGGTGGGCCAGCGGTGAGTGACCTTGCTGCAATTCGAGCAAACGTCCCTCGTCGGTGTCGAATCCGAGCACCCGGAGTCCGGCTTCGACGAAACCAAGGGCGAGGGGGATGCCCACGTAGCCGAGGCCGACGATGGCGACATCATAACGAAGGTTGGAAGGTTGCGGTATTGTCATAAGGCTGTGGAAGGGGCCAGGCGTTCCATTTTGGCGCCCAGATCATGACGCCGTTGGAAAACATATTGGAAAGTTCCGACCAGCGAGCAGACGAGGCGGAATTGGTGAAAGCCGAGGTGATCGAGAAATACGGCCGCGATCATTTTCCAGAACTCGCGCCAGGAAACAGTGCGCCAGCGCGAGGACTCGTTGATCAAGACGGCCAGCAAGGTGAGGAAAACGCCCGCCAGGTAAGCGAGGAGCACAAGAATGAGAATTTCTTTGAGGGAGGCCAGTCCGGCGACGAGGAGAATGATAGCCAGGGTGTAAGCCATGAGTTCGACCAAGGGTGCGAGGGCTTCGAAGAAGAGAAAAAAGGGCAGGCCGAAAACGCCGGTCAGGCCATAGCGCGGATTGAAGAGCATACGCCAGTGGCGGAAGATCGATTGCAGGCTGCCGCGTTGCCACCGGTTGCGCTGCGAGGCGTAAAGCGGCAAGGTTTCCGGAACTTCGGTGTAGCAGACCGCGTCGGGTGCGTAGGCGATGCTGGCATGGCCGCCATTGCGGCGATCATAGATGTGCCCGTTGATCCGGATGGCGAATTCCATGTCGTCGGTGATCGATTGCGGCCACGGTCCCCCGGCGGCGTCGAACACGCTTTTCTTGATCAGCAGCAGTGCGCCGGAAATGCAGAGCATGCTGCGCAGGCGGCTCAATCCCGTGCGGGCCCACTGGAAGCTGCGGGCGTATTCCACCTCCTGGTTCATGCCGAGCAGGGTGCGCGGCAGACCGCGTCGGGTGATCGTGCCGTTTTCCACGGTGAGGCCGTTGGATGGGCGGACCACGCCGGCGGCGGCGGCCAGGTTCGAGTCGGCGAGGAAGGGACGCGCCATGTGGAGGAGGCCGTCCGTTTCCAGCACGCAATCCGCATCGATCACGCAGAGCAGAGGATAGCGCGAGAGCGCGGCGCCGGCATTGATGGCATCGGCACGGCGACCGTTTTCCTTCACGGCAACGGTCAGGTTCGGGTGCTCGGCACTTTCGTAGACGGCCGTGACCTCGCGTGTTTCGACCTGCTTGCGTCCATGTTTATCGACGCGGCGCAGCCCGAAATGCTCCCGCAACACGGCCACGGTGTCATCGGTTGAACCGTCATCGACCACGATCACCTCGTGGGCCGGATAGTTCAGCTGCAAGGCGTTTTCCACGGTGCTGACGATGATGACGGCTTCGTTGTGTGCGGGAATGATCATCGAGACCGGCATGGAGAGGTCGGATTTCGAGATGCGGTCGAACTCGGTGAAGGTGATGGCTCCCTGGTAACGGTGGATTTGTGCGGCTCCGAGGAAGATGAGGAGGAGGTAGAAAAGGTGCAGGAGGACGAAGTAGACGAGGATGCCCCAGACTAGAAATTGGACGATAGTCATCATGCGTGTGCCTCCTTGAGTGTGCCCGAGCCGTGTTCCTCGAGGACTTGGCGGCTCATGTCGCGGGCAAAGCGGTCGGTGCTGGCGGTCATGGTGGTGGACAAAGCCTCGCGTCCGGGTCCGCCCAGGGCCCAGAGGGCTTGGGCCGCGGAAAAGCGCACCCACCAGGAACTATCGCGCATGGCTTCTTCGATCAGACCGATATGGCGGGTGGCGTGCAGTTTGCCGAGGGACTGCATGACGACGTTGCGCACTTCCCAGGCCGGATCCTTGGCGAGTTGGGCGATCGGTCCGGTCTCGGTGTGATCACCGATCTGGCCGAGAGCGCGCACGGCGTTGAGGCGCACGCGGAATTCGGGGTGACCGAGCAAAGCCATGAGCGGCTCGACGGCCTCGGGGGCCTGCAGTAGGCCAAGCACTCGTTCGGCCACGCCGATGGCGTTGTCTGAATAGGTGCCGTGCACATTGGCCAGCACTTCGAGCAGTGGTTTCACCGCGAGGGGCCCGAAAGAATAGAGAGCCTCGGCCACGCGGCGTTGGTTCATTTCGCCGGGCAGGTCGAAGGCGACAAGGATCGGGTAAATGGCCCGCGTTTCCCCGAGGTTGGCCAGTGAGCGGGCGGCGGCGAGACGCACGGCGAGCACGGGGTCATGCAGGGCATCGACCAGCACGGGTCCGGAGACACCGTCGCCGAGGTAGCCGAGCCGTTCGGCTGCTTGCAGGCGTTTCTCCCAATGGCGACTTTGCAGCGCGACGGCCTCTTTTTTCCGGAGGGGCAGGCTGGCAAAGAGGTTGTGCAGTGCTTTGCGTTCCGCCGGTGCCAAGCGGTCGGAGATTTCCATGAGGAGGGAGAGTCCCTGTGACGGGTCGCGCCGCAGAGCGGCAACCACGGCCGGGGCGGTTTCGCGTTTGGCGAGGTAGGTGGTGACGAGTGGTTCGGCCACGCGGCGGAAATCCGCGATGCGCTGGGTGGCGGTTTGGGCCTGGAGGCGCACCACGATGGTGACCGCCAGCACGACGGCGCTCATCGCCGCGAGGATGAGGGAAATGTTCAAGGCAATGCGCAAAAATTCGGAGCTTAGAATTTCCATACGCCTCCGATCGTCGGGGCCCACTGTTGGTAGAGCTGGCCCGAATTGTTTTCGCGCAGGCGGTAGACGTATTGCAGGCCGGCGACGACGGAGAAACTCTCCGTAATCGGCTGTTGATAGAAAAGGGATCCGATCCAGGCATTGGAGAGGCTGGTGTCGCCCGTGCCGAAGTCGAGATCGGGGTCGGTGCCGTAGGCGAGCCCGACGGTGAGACGTCCGCCCCCCGGCATGTTCCAGAAATTCATCGTGCCCGCGTAGTAGTTGTAGTTGTCATCGTTGAAGGCCCAGCCCTGCGCGTAACGGAAGGTGAAAAACACGTCGTCGTTGAACCACCAGGAGAAGCCGGGCTTGATCTGCTCGATGGAACCGGGTCCGAGCGGAGCCACGCTGGAGAAGTTGTATTGCGTGTAGTCGAAGAGGAGGAGCAGGCGGGGGGCGGCCAGGTATTCCAGACCGCCGTTGTAGATCTGGTTCGGGGCGAATTGCGGATCCGGGCAGAAGGAAAGTTTGCTGTGCAGTTCGAGGTATTTGACCGGATACCACGAGGCCAGGCCGCTGTAGAGGATGTCTGTGCCCGCAGGCGGCCGCTGCATGATGTCGATCGAGGTGCCGAGGATCAGGTTGCTCAAGGGTTGGTAAAGGATTTCGATGTATTCCTGCTGCCATCCCGCGCGTCCGTCGTTGAAGGCGGTGAAAGTGTAAAGGGGAACGATGGTCCAGCGCTTGAATGGTTTCTCCTCCCGCACCTCGATGCCTTGATCGAGGATCACCTGCTGGTTGAGCAGGGTGGCCGCGTCCTGTTCTTGGGCTCGCGCCGGGGCGAGGCAGAAGAAGACCAAGGGAATGACCACAAGTCGTCTCGCGCTCATGCCGCCCTCCTTTTGGTCGCGCCGCGGGCCCGGTCGATCAGATCGTCGATGGTTTGTTCGAGGGTCCAGCGCGGACGAAATCCGGTCAGCTTGCGCAGCCGTTCCTCGACCGGATGCCGCTGGGTGATTTGGTCGAAGCTGGCGCCGTAAGCTTGATCAAAAGGCACAAATTCGACGTGCGACCGGCTGCCGGCGCGCTCGATGACGAGGCGCGCGAGATCGAGGATGCGTGTCTCGCGTTCGTTGCCCACATTGACCGGCTGACCCGCGGCCTCGGTGTTCCCCGCGAGCAGGTCGAGAGCGGCCACGGTATCGCGCACGTCGCAGAACGAGCGGGTCTGGGTCCCGTCGCCGAATACGGTGAGGGCATCCCCGGCCAGCGCCTGCTCGATGAAGCGTGGCAGGACAAATCCGTAGTTACCGCCTTGCCGCGGACCCACCGCGTTGAAAAGCCGCGGGATGGTCACCTGCAGCCCGTGTTCTTCGCGGTAGGCCATGGCTTGGATTTCATTGGTCAGCTTGCTCAAGGCGTAGCCGGTGAGTCCGCCTTGCCGCGGCAGATAGACCAGTTCGTCGTCCTCGCGCAGATCGCGACTGTGGCAGTGACTGTAAACCGAAGAACTTGAGGCGATGACGACTTGCGGGCGGTGTCCGGCGGCAGCGATCGTCTCGAGCAGACGCTCGGTGGCGCAGACGTTGACCTGCGTGACCCGCACCGGCTCGCGCAATACGCGAAACATGCCGACCACGGCGGCCAGGTGGTAGATCCGGTCGGCCGCGCGCACCGCACGGTCCAATGCCGGACAATCCGTGATGTCGGACAGCACAAAACGGAAACGCGGGTTGCGCTCGAAATCCCTGATGTTGCTCCGGTTGCCCGTGCTCAGGTCATCGACGGCCACCACTTCATCGCCACGGTTCAGATGATGCTCGATGACATGGGAACCGATGAATCCGGCCCCGCCGGTGATTAGAATGGTCAAGCGGTTACCTCCTGGTATGGCGTCCGCGTTGTGCGCTGGCCCGGCGGGTTGTTGTTGGTTTGGTTTCGGGCGTCTGGCTTTCATTGACAAGAACCATGAAAGACCAAGGCCCGGCAAAGCACTATAGGGTGATTTGCCCAGTTTGCCTTTTTGTGGTCGGGAGCGATTCGTGGCGCATGTTGGGCTGAAATGCCGCGGCGCTTTGGTGGCGGCTTCTCCGTCTCGCTTAAGCGGCCAGCTGAGCCACGGTGTTATGACACTCGCGGCATGGTATTTTCGATGCCGGTGGCTGTTTTAGGAAGACGGATGTCGTTGACGGCGGAGGAGGGCGAGGCCGAAAAAGCCGAGCGCGAGCAATCCGCTCCCGAGAATCACCGAGTAGTAGACTTTAAGATCCCTTCCCAACCAACCGCCCTCGTGGATGGTCATGAGCAGATGCGCTGTATCCTCGGAGAGCCCGAACCATGCTTGGCCCACCTGGTAGAGCACGCCGGTGATGGCGGAGGCGGCGAGCGGCAGCAACAAGACCCCACCCATGACCCGGTGCCACCGCCGAGCCGTTCCCTTGCCGCCACGCGGCCAGAGCATCCGCGCGCCGGTGATGACGATGAAGAGCAGCGCCGCACCGACAAGGATCACGTAAAAGGGCGAAAGAACCGGACCCAACCATGCCCCCGTATGCCAGTCCATCACGAGTTGACCCGTCTGGCCGTCCATGCCGAACCACTTCTTGCCGGCGCGGTAGGCCATGCCGGTGACGGCGCTGAGTCCTACCAGCAAAAAAAGGTAAGGTGACAATTTCCGGTGAAGTTTCCGGGCGGTCGGGCGCATAGGGAAAAGGGGTCCGCTGGGCGGCGCTACTTGAGGATGGTGATGGCGAGGAGCCTGCGCAATGTGACGGTTCAGGCCGAAGAAGACAAGGAGCCGGCCGTCCGCCCGGAGAGCCAGGCGCCCTCGATCTTTCCGCCGGCGAAGCTTTCTCCGGCCAGGATGAGGGGGGCGGGGAGATCGAAAGAAAGTGCCGCCGGGCCCTCCGGCGGATGGACGGGCATGGCGTAGCGCCAGCGTTGGAGAAAAATGGATTCAGGCTCCCGCAGATCCTCGCCGCTCATCTCGGAAGCACGGACCAGCAGGGCCTCGCGGATTTTCTCTTCCGGTTCGCCGTAGTGGGCGCGGCTGAAAGCGGGGGAGGCGTGCACGACAATGATGGTGCGATCGTGGTGCAGGTCGGGCCGTTTTAAAGTGTCGTGGCCGATCCACGAAATCGTGGCGTCACCGGATTGGATGCCGTGCCACGGGATGCTGCGGCGCGGGAACTGTGCGGCCAAGGCCAAGCAAGGATCCATCGCCATCCCGCGCAGAAAAGCGGCGGCCTCCGGCGCCGCCCCGGCCAAGAGGTCCGCGCCCTGCGGAGGCGGAGAGGTCACGATCAACCGGTGGGTGCGGAATGATTTGCCGTCTTCGCAGGTGAGAGTCCAGACACGGTCCTGGCAAAGGACCCGCGTGACCTTGCTTTGGCGCTCGATGTTCATCCCGTCGGTTTCGGCCAGCGCGGATCCCAAAGCAGACATGCCCCTCCGGCAAGCATAGCGCGGATGATGGTCCGCCTCCGGAGGCAACAAAGCCCCGTCGTGATACCGGTGGAAACCGCGGCACCACTCGTGACAAACCCCGAGTTCCTTCCAGGCGGCGACTTGGGCGCGGAAGGGGGCGGACCTCGCGGTAAAAAATTGCGCACCGTGGTCGACCGGCAGTTGGTCCCAGCGCCGGGTAGCCGCCCGCCCGCCGAGGCCCCGGCTTTTTTCCAAGACGAGCACCTCGTGTCCTCCGTGGCGCAAGGTGGCCGCCGCGGTGAGTCCGGAAATTCCCGCGCCGAGGACAATATTTGCCTGGATCATGCGCTGGGGAGCTTAGGCCAGGCCGGCCGGTTGCGGCGAGGCGGGAACAATGATGTAACCCGTGCGTTCTTCGCCATAGAGCTTGAGCGGGCGGGCGGCGGCGGCCATGGCCGCGACGACGGCGCAGAGGGCGGCATCGATCCAGTCCATGTTGACCAAGCTGGCATCGTAGCCTCCGTGCCGGCGGAGCAAGGCCAGGCGTTGTGCCCGCTTTTTCGCCGCCTCGGCATGGCCTCCCCGCAGGTGCCAGGTGATGGCGTGGGGAAAGGTCTCGAAACAACACGCGGCGTCCCCGCCCGGAGTGCCGCGGCAGAGAGGGTGTGTTGGCTCGAGGCGGCGGAAGAGGTCTGCTCCGCGGAGCATCCACTCGTAGTAGTCTTTCGGATGCTCGACGGCGGCGCGACGCGTCGGGGTGAGGAAGCAGCGGATGCCCTGCGCGAGGAGTTCGCGCTCGGCGGGACGGGCACCGTCACCCGCGCTCCAGCGGCAGGGGGCATCGATGGCCACCAGGCGTGCGCCGATTTCCTCGCGGCACCAGCCGGTCAATTGCTCCACGCAGCTGGTCTGCCGGCGGGCCAAGAAGACCCCGTCTTCGAGGGCCACGGCATGAAAACCTTTGCGGCTTCCGCCCACATCAACGCCGACCACGCGGTGCTTCGTTTGGAGCTGAGCCATCAGAGCAGATTAGCCCGCCTATGCCGCAAGGTGAAGCATGAGGGCGCTGAGGCTCGGAAAGGAGAGGGGGCAACTTAGCCCGGCGGTCAGTCACCGTCGTTAGCAGCAAGGGAGGTCGTGGCTTTGGTGCTTTTCATTCTCGGGCGCGGGCGGGGCCGCCTGATCCGGGCAGCACGGCATCGGTTTGTTCGTTGATGCGGCGCGTTTGCGCGGTGAGGAGGTAAGAATCGTAGCGCGGACGGATGAATTGCCACTCCCACCAACGCTCCAGTCCGCTCGCGCGCTCGATGGCGTTGTGCCAATTGTTGAGGATCCACCATTCACCGCCTTCGGGCACGGCGAGCACGGAGTGGGTGGATCGCCCGTAGTCTTCCGGCACGGTGGCGGTGGCCACAAAGCTGCGGCTGGCACTGAAACCGGCTTGGGTCAGGCGATGTTTTTTGGTCAGGGCATAATCCTCGCAGTCCGCGTAGCGCGCCGGAGGCAGCCGGGCGAGGACCGGACGGCGGATGGGTGGCTCGGTCACGGGCACATCCGGCAGTCCGTAATTCCGCAGGTCGGAAAGATAGTGGAGGTCGCGGTTCACCGCGCGGTTGACCCGATGGAGCAGGGCGTGTTCCGCCGGCGCGAGGCGGGGGAATACACCGGTGCGCACATGGCGCTGTTGCGGTTCGTTGAGCAGGCCGCGGAAGTTGGTCGAGGCACCGCGCGGTTCGCGGTAGGGGGCAGCGACGGCCGATTTCTCCGGCCCGAGACATGCGGCGAGAACAAAGGCCGCCGCGACGACCAACCAACAGACGTGTTGTTTCATCACCACCAAGGGTGATGGTCGCCGGGGGTCTTCGACATGGGGCAATGTCCCCTCGACAATCAGCCTTCGCCGGGCCCGGGCAGAAGACCCCATATCATTGGTGTGCGTCAGCGCTAAGTTGGGCGCTGTCGCAAAGACACATCATTATGAAAACACACAAACTACCCTTGATCGCCTTGGCCGGCGTTTGCACCGCGGGCCTCGTCTTCTCCGAATTGACTGCCGCGCAGGATGCGCCGGTGCCACCGCATTCCTCGGACATCGTGGCCGTGGCCTCGGGTGATTCCGATTTCGCCACTTTGGTCGCTGCATTGAGCGCGGCGGATTTGGTCACGGTCCTGCAAGGCACGGGCCCGTTCACCGTCTTCGCTCCGAACAATGCCGCCTTCGCCAAGCTTCCCCCGGGAACGCTCGACGATCTGCTCAAGCCGGAGAACAAAAAGAAGCTGGCCGGCATCCTCAAGAATCACGTGACCTCGGGCAAGATCACGGCGGCCGGACTGCAAGACGGGTCGATCAAAATGCTCGGTGGCGAAAAAGTCGAAGTGGCCAAGGAGAATGGCCGCGTTGGATTCGGCGGCGCCAAGGTCCTGAGGGCGGACATCCCGGCATCGAACGGCGTGATCCACGTCATCGACACGGTGGTCGTGCCCGACTGAATTTGTGCATGGGCGCGCGGTTAACTTGCATTCGCAAGCCAAGCCGCGTTTGCACAGGGCCATCCTGCGGTGGGGCAGGATGGCCCAACTTTTTTACGGGGGTGGAATGGGGGGCAAACCCCATTACCCCTGCCCGCAGGAGGGTGTCATCTTGAATCCATGAAGATCTTCCTCCGAATTGCGGCTCCGGTCCTTGCGGCATTTTTCCCGCTCGCCGCCTGCACAACGATTCCATCCGACGGCGCAGCGGTGCAATGCGAGGCTTGCGATACGTTGTGGATCCGGCTTTTGCCCGCGAGCGGGGCGCCGGGTCTTTACCGCCTCAACCATGAGAAGCGTTGGCAGGCCTGCGCGGACTGCGAGAGGCTGGCCATGGCCTATTTCGGCGGCGCGCGTCTGCCGGAGTGTTGCGCGAAGTGCGGCGGGAAATTGTCCGTGCAACCGGTCAAGGTGACGCGCTAAGGCGCTGGCAAGTCCGCTTGCGACAACCAAGGTCGCGGCTCGGTTCGGAGTTTCCACGGTGGCCGGCCGCGCGGTCGTGAGGTGACGGGTCAAGCGCGGGCCCTGCGATGGGTGCAAACCCTCGTGGGATTTCACCCGATAGCGAGAGGCGCGTGATGCGGAGAAGGTGACGGTGAAACTTCCATCAAACCATGAATACCTTCCGCTACCTCGTCGCGTTGTTGCTTGTCACCCTTGTTCCGGCCGTTTTGCTTTACTGGCTGTTGTTGCAGGCCTTGCTCCCGGTGTGGCGGAAGCTCGGAATTTCCGCATCGCAATACTTGCTCTGGGCCGCGGTGATTGCGGTGGCCTCTTTCCTCACCGTGTGGCGGGAGCCGTTCCCGGGGAGGGAATACGGATTTCAACCGATGCTGGTCGCGGTCGGGGTCGTGTTTCTGGCCGGGGCCATCGTGTCGCGTCTGCAGATCGAAAGGTTTCTGCCGTGGCGGACGCAGTTGGGGTGGCCGGAGATCGATCCGCAGCACTACCGGCAGAAGCTCGTCACGGCGGGGCCGTATGCCCACACGCGTCACCCGCGCTACATTCAAGTCTCGCTCGCCCTCGCCGGTTGGGCGCTGGTGGCCAATTATCCGGCGGGCTATTTCGCCGCCTTGCTCTGGATCCCGCTCCTGCTCGTGATTGTGCGGCTCGAGGAAACGGAGTTGCACCGCCGCTTCGGTCTGGAATATGGCCTCTACTGCGAACGCGTGGCCCGCTTCTGGCCGCACCCTCACGCCGCGAATCATCGCGTCAAAGCCTGAGCAGCACGTGACCCGGAGGAATCTATGAATATTCGCACATCGGCCTTGGCCAATCTGTTGCAATGCCATGATGGCATCGGAAGGGGCGGGCTGTCGTCCATTCTGGAAATCATCGACGGTGAGATCGGACTGCCGGTGCCGGCGCGGAAGTTCCGGTGCGAGTTTGTGCCCACCGCCACGCGTTGGGATGGTCCGGCGCGCACGGTGCATCTTTACGAGATCAGTTCGAGCGAGGCCTTTCCCGACGGGACTTTCGCAGCGATCCGCGACTTCGCCGAGCGCCTGCATGACGGGTGCGGTTGCTTCACCGCGATGTGGGTGGCCGATGGCGACGGGCATGATCCGATGAAGGTGTGGGATGTGCGGGACGAACTGATCTGGGTGAGGTGAGAGCGGAAAAGATTGCCGCAGGCAAAGGAGGTCGTTGCGGGGGCCTGTCGGGCTGGCCGGAACGCGCGACTCACCCGCGGCGGCGCAAAATCGCGCTTACAAATTTCCCGGACCGAGGGTGTGACTGGCCAGGGTGAGGCGGCGGGCCCGTTGGCGCAGGTAGGTGCGGGCGCGGCGGGCGCGGGCCATGACGATCTCGGGAGTGTCACCCCCGGCGAGTTCGAGGATGAGCGCGCCGGTGAAATGAACGGTGGCCAATTCTTTGAGCAGGGTGGTCCAGTCGATCCGGCCATCGCCGGGCGGGAGGTGGTCGTCGCCATGGCCTTTGTTGTCGTGGACATGGAGCAACCGCAGGTAGGGGGCCATTTTGTAAACCAGCGGGTAAAGATCGCCGGCGAGGTTGGCGTGGCCGGTGTCGAGGCAGGCGCCGACGCGGTTGCCTTTGAGCGAGGTGAGGATCCAGAGCAGGTCGGAGGATTGTCCGAAGAGCAGGTGCGGCAATTTGTTTTCCAGCACGCACTCGATCCCGAGTTCGCCGCAGCGCAAGGCCACGCGGTCGAGCACGGAGCAGACATTTTCGATGCGCAGCAGGCGCTCGTCGCGGGACGGAATGTCGGCGTTCTCCGGTCCGGGGTGGATGACGAAATAGTGCACGCCGATGAGCGAGGCTGCCTCGACCGCACGGAGGATCTCGGCCAACGCGTATTCCCGCTGCGGAAGGTCGAGGGATGAAATATCGATGTCCGCCCCGAAGGGTGCGTGGAAGGAATACGCTTCCATGCCGAGGTTGTCGATGAGCAGGGCCGCGTCCTGCACGGCCTGACGGTTGCGGTAGTCGAGGTGTTCGGGGGAAAAGATGACCTCGACCATGCTGAAGCCGCTCTGCCGGATGGTTTCGAGGCAATCGGCCAGCGGCGTGCGGTAAAAGCAGCCGGTGGAAAGTCCGATGGGCCAGTTGCTCATACCTCGAGAGCTTCGGCCGGTGCGGGCGGACGCCAGAGGGCGTGCGGCGGGACGGCGGCCTCGCGGATTTCCGCCGCCTCGGTGTCGACGCTGGTGTGTTCCCCGGCGAAAATACGGGTGTAGTAGTCGGCCCGCAGGGCCGGCGAGTAATCTTTCCATTCGTCGCCCCAGCCGTAGTCGCGTTCGAACTTGGAGCGGATGAGCCCGGCAATATGCCGCGGATGCCAACCTCTTTCGAGCAGGGCCTCGGTGACGCGCTTCATGCCGACCGGACGCAGGAGGAGGTCGTTGGGATGGCGCAAAGCCTCCCGCGCACCGGCCGGCAAATGGTCGAGCGGCGTATGATCGTAGGTCTCCGCCCAGCGGCCGGGATCGTCGTGATGAGCCGCGTGAAAGAGGTCGTGAAATTTGCGGAGGTCGGACCCGAGGTAATGATGCAGCAAATGTTCGGTCCCGTTGGTCTGGTCGGGGATGAGTGCCGAGGAATCGCGGGCGAGGTCGGCGGCCAACCGCGGATCGCGCATCGCGGCCATCCCGTGCCGCAAGTCGGCGACGTCGAGGGTGACAAAAATGATCGGGCCGATGCGCGGCAGGTTGGCTTGTCCCACCGCGTAGGGCTGCTGCCATGGCTTGAGGTATCCGCTGTAGGGAACGCGGATGGTGCGCATGGGGAGGGGATCCGCGTATTCCGAAAGATCGAGGGAGATCATTTCGCGTCCGCATCCGGAGGGTCCGACCTCGACGGCGGTCATGGCCATGGGGATGATGGTCTCGTGGGCGGCGAGATTGATCACCAACCGTGCGACGAACTCCATGAGGAGCCCGAGTCCGGCAAAAGCGCAGGTGATCGACGGAGCATCGAGTCCGTCCCGCCGCCTGACGAGCAGCGAGTCGTGCAGTTGCGTGCTGCGGCCGGCGTCGGCCAACCGGGCAAACACCTTCGAGGCGCGATGGATGCGCCAGACGAAATGGTGACCGCGACCGCTCAAGATGTGCAGGGCCTCGATGCCGTAATGCCCGAGCACGCGTTTGGCCGCCGCCTCGAGCGGTTCCTGCAGGGCAAAGGCCCGCGCCGGGTCAAGGTAAGCCTCGGCGGGAAAATCGAAGTTCACATACTCGATGTCGAGGTGCGCGATGAGCGAATCGCGGTCGGCGAGCGAACGGCAGATGTCGCGTCCGGCTTCGAGTTGAGCCGCCAATTCCCACGGCAGCAGCGGCGTGCGCTCGGCGGCGGTGGGCGTGTCGGCCGTGATGTATTCCGCGGTGAAGTCGCCCGCTTCGTCGGCGCCGAGGAACTCAAGCATGCGGGCCCGGACGGCAGGTTGTCGGTAGTAATGGCGAAGGGTATCGAGAATGTCAGCCACAACCCAAGCAAACAGGCCCGGCGGCGGGCATGAAATGGGGTAATGAACCCAGCAAGAGCGTCGGGAGTTGATGGTTGAGAGATTGAAAGCCAACGACTGTTCACTCCGGGCGCCGTGACCCCAGAGATGAGGCCAGCCGATGAGGTCGATTGCTCCTGCGCAGTCCCTCAACGCTCAGCTGAGGTTCCCCCGATTTAGTGGACAGGCAGGGCGCAGAGGATCCAGCAAGGATATTCACCATGCCCAAGACCCATCCGACCTACGACAGTGGCTTCCGTCAGGAAGCCGTCAACCTCCTGATCAGCAGCCAGCGTCCCGAAAGGCCGTAGCGTAGAGCCCTTGGAGGAGCCGGCCGCCGAACCGACCGCAGGGAGATCGCCTGCCGAAGGCAGCCCGCAGGGCGGAGCGCAGCGACAGCCAATCCATCGCCTGCAACGCGAGAACGAGTATCTGCGCTGACAGCGCGAGATCCTAAAAAAAGCCACTCCGAAGTCCCGCAGAGCGGTATGCCCTGATCGACACCATGCGCCACCTATACCAAATCAGCGAACTTTGCCAGGCCTTGCAGGTCTCCAAAAGCGGCTACCACGTCGCCTGCTCGAGCGTCTGGGCTGGGAGCAAAGCATGAGTGCCGTCGGTTATTGTTACTTTTCGGGGGAAGACCAGTTCCGGCTTAACGGGGGGGATGCAATGCAGGCTGCCCCACCATCTTTGGCCGCTGTTCCCTTGGACAGCCGCAGTCCACTTTTGAACCCTCGCTGACAGCGGCAGCGCTTTTGGTTGCTGTGGCGCGCGGCTTTGCGCTATTATTAGCCCAGCTAATGATGCGCGTTGAGTTTACCAATACGGTGCTGCGCGACGGACACCAGTCCCTCGCGGCGACGCGGATGCGGACCGAGCAGATGCTCCCGGCACTGGCTGATCTGGACGCGCTGGGTTTTTACCAATTGGAAACGTGGGGCGGGGCGACGATTGATTCGTGTCTGCGTTTTTTGGGCGAGAATCCTTTTGAACGGATCAGCGCCCTGAAGAAAGGCGCGCCCAAGACGCCGCACGGGATGCTTTTGCGGGGGCAAAACATCGTGCAATACACAAGTTTTTCGGACGATGTGGTCACGGCATTCGTGCAATGCACGGCGAATCGCGGGATGGATGTGCTGCGGATATTCGACGCGCTCAACGATGTGCGCAACCTGCATACGGCGATCGACGCGACCTTGGCGGCCGGCAAGCAGGCGCGTGGCGAGATCTGCTACACGATTAGTCCGGTTCATACCATTGAGGCCTTTGTGGCATTGGGCCAGGCGCTCGTCGATCGCGGATGCCAGACGATCAGCATCAAAGACATGGCGGGCCTCATCACGCCGAAAGTGGCCCATGATTTGGTTTCCCAGCTGAAAAAGCGGGTCAGTGTGCCGATCATCCTGCACAGCCACGACACAGCGGGGTTGGCGGCGTCCTCCTATCTTGCGGCCATCGAGGCCGGGGTGGACGTGGTCGAGACTTCGATTGTCCCCTTCGCCAACGGCACCTCGCAGCCGGACACGTTGCGCATGATGGCGCTGCTCGAGGAAAATCCGCGGTGCCCGGACTACGACCGTGAGCGGCTCGGCCGGCTGCGCACGCATTTCGAGAAGGTTTACGAGGAGTTGAAAGCTTTCACCAGTCCGGCCAACGAACGGGTGGATGTGGATATTCTGACCTATCAAGTGCCGGGCGGCATGCTGAGCAACTTCCGCAACCAGCTCAAAGAGCAAGGCATGGCCGAGCGCTATGAGGAAGTGCTCAAGGAAATGCCGGTCGTGCGCGAGGCGCTGGGGTTCATTCCGTTGGTCACGCCCACGTCGCAGATTGTCGGCACGCAGGCCATGCTCAACGTGAAGTTCGGCCGCTGGAAAATGATTTCCCAACCTGCGCAGGACGTGGTGCTGGGCAAATACGGCAAAACGCCGGGACCCGTGGATCAGGATTTGCTCGCACTGGTCGAGAAGCAGAGCGGCCAGAAGGCGGTCACAGGCCGTCCGGCCGACCTCCTCGAACCCGGCATGCCCGCGTTGCGTGATAAACTCAAAGAGAAGGATTTGCCGGATGACGACGAGACGGCGGTGTTGTTCGCCATGTTCCCGGTCGAGACGGAACGATTGTTGCGCGGGGAGAAGCCGGCGGGAGCCGCTCCTGCGGTGGACAAATCCGCAGTTCCGGCGCCAACGTCAGCCGTCCGGCCGTCCACCAGTGGTTCGGGTCGCGCCAAACGCTACGTGATGCATGTTGAAGGACAGAAACACCTGGTCGAGGTGGAGGAGATCGCGGGATGAGCAACCCCTTTGCCGAAAAGCTCGATCTCTCGGAGTTTCCGGCGGCCACCTTGGCCGACTGGAAAGCGGCGGCGGAAGCGGCGCTGAAGGGCCAGCCGTTGGCGGACCTCACGACCGAGACGCCTGATCGACTCAGCGTCGAGCCGATTTACACGAAGGAGAATTTCGCCCTTCTCCCCGGCGGCGCCGCGGATCCCGGCGTATTTCCTTATTTGCGTGGAGGCAAAGCCTCCGCTGATTGGACCTCGATCGAAGAGGGTGAGCCGCCGTTGCCCGCGGGCGGGTTGCGCGTTGATGCCGCCCTGCACGCCGAGGGCGGGGCCGTGGCGGAGGTGGCGCAGGCGTGGATCCGGGGACTCGAGGTCCTGCGCGAACAGCAAGCCCAAGGCCTCTCGATCGACGAAGCCGCGGGCAAAATCCGTTTCACTTTTGCCGCGTCAGGAGAATTTTTCGTCGTCATCGCCAAGCTGCGGGCCGCGCGTCACGGATGGGCGCAGATTGTCTCCGCCTTGGGTGGATCACCCGCCGCGGCGCGGATGGTCATCCATGCGGTGACCACGCCCACGGTTCGCGAGGGTGAAGAACCGCACACGAACATCGTGCGTTACACGGTCACGGCTTGCGCGGCCGTGCTCGGAGGATGCGACAGCCTCACCGTGTTGCCCTTCGATGGGGGGCAAGAGGAATTTGCGCGGCGCTTGGCTCTCAACACGCAGCGCATTTTGCGCGAGGAGTGTCTGCTCGCGGGGGTGGCCGACACGGGCGGGGGATCGTGGTTTGTCGAATCGCTGACCAAAGACATTGCCGATGCGGCTTGGGCTGATGCGCAGCACGCTCTCGGTCCGGCGGGCCACTTCCCCGAACCGATCGCCGGGGTGGGAGCCTCCGCAGACTCTGCCGCGACAGCGCAGACGATGGAACAGATCGCGATCAAGCCGGTTTACGGTCCGGAGGATCTCGAAAGTTGTCCGCAACTCGGATTCACCGCGGGGTTGTCGCCTTATCTGCGCGGACCTTACCCGACGATGTATGTCGTCCGTCCGTGGACGATCCGCCAATACGCGGGATTTTCCACCGCGCGCGACAGCAACGCCTTTTACCGCCGCAACCTGGCCGCTGGACAAATGGGTCTGAGCGTGGCTTTCGACCTGGCCACGCACCGTGGCTACGACTCGGACCATCCGCGGGTGGTCGGCGATGTGGGCAAAGCCGGTGTGGCGGTTGATTCGGTCGAAGACATGAAAGTGCTCTTCGACGGCATCCCGTTGGACAAGATGTCGGTTTCCATGACGATGAACGGAGCGGTCATTCCGATCATGGCTTTCTACATCGTGGCCGCCGAGGAGCAGGGGGTGGCGCCGGAGAAGCTGATCGGGACGATCCAGAATGATATCCTCAAGGAATACATGGTGCGGAACACCTACATTTATCCGCCCGAGGCCTCGATGCGGATCATTGCGGATATTTTTGCCTACGCCTCGCGGGCCATGCCCAAGTTCAACAGCATCAGTATTTCCGGCTACCACATGCAGGAAGCGGGGGCCACGGCCGATCTGGAGATGGCTTACACGCTGGCCGATGGCGTCGAGTATGTGCGGGCGGGGATGAAGGCGGGGATTCCGATCGACACCTTCGCGCCGCGCTTGTCGTTCTTCTGGGCGCAGGGGAAGAACATGTTCATGGAAATCGCCAAGATGCGCGCCGCGCGCGTGCTTTGGGCCAAACTGATGCGGGGTCTCGGGGCCCAGAACCCAAAGTCGTTGGCTCTGCGCACGCATTCGCAGACCTCCGGATGGAGCCTCACCGAGCAGGATCCCTACAACAACGTGGTCCGCACCTGCATCGAGGCCATGGCCGCGGTCTTCGGCGGCACGCAGTCGTTGCACACCAATTCGCTCGACGAGGCCATCGCGTTGCCGACGGATTTTTCCGCGGGCATCGCCCGCAATACCCAGATTTTCCTGCAAAAAGAGAGCGGCATTTGCCGCACGGTCGACCCGTGGGGCGGGTCTTATTATGTCGAGAGCCTGACCCGCGATTTGATGGAGCGGACGTGGACGCATATCGTCGAGGTGGAGAAACTCGGCGGCATGGCCAAGGCGATCAATACGGGTCTGCCCAAGATGCGCATCGAGGAAGCGGCGGCGCGGCGTCAGGCGCAGATCGATTCCGGCCGCGAGGTGATTGTCGGGGTCAACAAATACAAACTCGAGAAGGAGGACGACCTCGACATTCTCGAAGTCGACAACACAGCGGTGCGCGAGGAGCAGGTGGCGCAGTTGAAAAAGCTGCGGGCCGAGCGGGACAACGCGAAGGTGAGCGCTGCACTGGAGGCCCTCACCGAGGCGGCGCGGAATGAGCAGGGGAATTTGCTGGCCTTGGCCGTTGAAGCGGCCCGGGTGCGGGCCACGCTCGGGGAGATTTCCGACGCGATGGAAACGGTGTATGGTCGGCACATGGCGGTGGTGCGTTCCATTTCCGGTGTCTACGGACGCGAGTTCGGCGAGAACCGGCAGATGGCCGACGTGCGGTCCCATTGCGAGGAATTTGCCAGGCACCACGGGCGGCGTCCGCGCATGCTGGTGGCCAAACTCGGGCAGGATGGACACGACCGGGGTGCGAAGGTTGTGGCGACCGCTTTTGCCGATCTCGGATTCGATGTGGATATCGGTCCGCTTTTCCAGACGCCGGAAGAGACGGCCAAGCAGGCGGTGGAGAATGACGTGCACATCGTGGGGTTCAGTTCGTTGGCCGGCGGACACAAGACGCTGTTGCCGCAGCTGGTCGAGGAGCTGAAAAGGCTGGGGCGTCCGGATATTCTGGTGGTGATCGGCGGGGTGATTCCGGCGCAGGACTATGACTTTCTGCGTCAGTGCGGGGCGGCGGAGATTTTTGGTCCGGGCACGGTGATTCCGGAGGCGGCGAAGCGCTTGATCGCGGATCTCGGGGCAAAATTGTAGCGGCGGTTCGGGAAAGTAGAAGCGGGGGGGGCCCCCCCCGGGGGGGGGGGGTGTGGTGGGGGGGGGGCCGCGG
>JBIKLF010000004.1:0-140819 GCA_044359955.1 Chthoniobacterales bacterium
GTCGTCCAGGGTTAAGCGGCGGGGACGCCGCTTCTACTTTTTACCTTCAACTGCATAGTTGCCGCATACGACGGACAGGCAGGCGGTCACCACTGCACTTTGCAGCGGTATTTTTTCCAGTGGCGGTCGTTGGTGACGGCGGTGGCGCCGGTTTCGAGGGCTTGGGCGATGAGGAGGCGGTCGAAGGGATCGCGGTGGTGGTGGGGGAGGGTTTGCAGGCGGTCGAGTTCTTCGGGTTCGATATTGATCTGGCGGAAGCCGTGGTCCTCTTGGAGTTGGCGTGAGAAGTCGGCCATCGGGATGGCCAGTTCCAGTTTGCCGAGGGCGCGCTTGATGGCGATTTCCCAGAGTGAAGCGATGCTGAAGGTGATGTCGTTGTCTTCCGTGTTGCCGAGGATGGAATCCCAGCGGTGGGGGAGCCGGGAATCATCCGCGCGCCACCAGAGCAGGACGTGGGTGTCGAGAAGGTAGCGCATGCGCTATTCCATGTATTCGCGCATATCTTCGATGGGTGCGCAGAAATCGTCCGCCACCCAGATCTTGCCTTTCATATCCCCGCGGCCAGCCTTGGCTCGCTTGATGGGCGCGGGCTTGAGTTCGGCGACCGGTTTGCCGCGCTGGGTGATGATGAAGGATTGGCCGGCGCGGGTTTGGCGGAGGAGGCGGGAGAGGTTGGTCTTGGCTGCGTAGGCGCCGATTTCCTGCACGCGGGGAGTGGGCTTCATGTAACTAGTCTATTGAAGCGACCAGTTGGGGTCAAGCGGTCGGCAGCCGTGGACTGCCACCCTCCAGGGGTGCGAATGGAGGGCGGGCGTCCTCGCGGGCTGCCAAGGCTTTCAGCGGGGGGTAATTTGTGGGAGCATGAGTGCTTCTGTTTATGGGCTTCGATGTTTCTGCTTTGCCGCTTTCCGCGGAGGACTATGCCCGCGGGGTGCGGGCGGGTGATGTGACGGTTTTGGCGCGGGCTATCACGCTGGTCGAAAGCACGCTGGGTCGGCATGGGGAAACAGCGGGGGAGTTGATGCAGTTGCTTTTGCCGCATCGGGACCATTCGGTGCGGATTGGGATTACGGGGGTGCCGGGGGTGGGGAAGAGCACGTTTATCGAGGCGTTCGGATTGTTTTTGTGCGAGGCGGGGCATCGGGTGGCGGTGCTGGCGGTGGATCCGACCAGTGCGATTTCCGGAGGAAGTATTCTTGGGGACAAAACACGGATGGAGAAGTTGTCGCGTCATCCGGCGGCTTATATCCGTCCTTCGCCTTCGGGCGGTGCACTCGGGGGTGTGACGCGGAAGACGCGGGAGACGATCACGCTTTGCGAGGCGGCAGGCTATGACGTGATTCTGGTCGAGACGGTGGGGGTGGGGCAGAGCGAGATTGCGGTGCGGTCGATGACGGATTTTTTCCTGCTGCTGGCGCTGACGGGCGCGGGGGATGAGTTGCAGGGGATCAAGAAGGGGATTGTCGAGATGGCGGACGGGATGGCGGTGACGAAAGTAGATGGGGACAATGTGGTGGCGGCGGAGAAGCTGAAACTGGAGTTGACGCAGGTGCTGCACTTTTTGGCGCCGGCCACGGTGGGGTGGCAACCAGAGGTGCTGACTTGTTCGGCGTTGCAGGGGAGCGGGATTGCGGACGTGTGGAAGTTGGTGGAGAAGTTTTGTCTGGAGATGAAGGCATCGGGTGAATGGGCGGCGCGGCGGTTGGTTCAGGTGCAGGAGGGGTTGGTGGAGTTTGCGCGCGAGCAGGTGCTGGTGGGGATGATGCAGAGTGAGGTGGTGCGGGGGGATTTGGGGAAGTTTGGTGCTGAGGTGGCGGCGGGAAAGATGACCCTGCGGGAGGCGGCGATGCGGATTGCGGGGGACTTTTTGGCCTCGAGGTAGGGACGAGCGGCCCGCTCGTCCGTTCTGAACCGAGCGGTCGCGCGGGCCGCGCGACCCTACCTCCGGAAACGGCCGGCGACGAGGACGTCGCCGCTACAACGACGAGCGGGTGGCCCAGCGGAGTTTGGCGGAGGTGGAGCGGGGGTTGTTGTGGCGTTCTTCGGAGGTGGCGCGGAGGACTCGGCGCGCGATTTCCTGATAAAGGCCTTCGCCGTGCGCGGCTTGGAAGGCTTTTTTCACGCGGCGGTCTTCGCCGGAGTGGAAGGTCAGGATGGCGATGCGGCCTCCGGGGTTGAGGCACTGCGGCAAGACGTTCAGGAGGGTGTCGAGGGCGGTGAACTCTTCGTTGATTGCAATGCGGATGGCTTGGAAGACGCGGCGCACGGAGAGTTCGCGTTCTTCGCGCGGGAATGAAGTCAGCGCTGACTCGATCGCGGCAGCGAACTCGGCCGTGGTGGTGAAATTTCGTCCGGCGAGGACGGAAGAGAGACGCTGGGCGTGTGGTTCGTCGGAGTTTTCGGAGAGGACGCGGGCCAGTTTGTCCGGGGAAACTTTTTCCAGCCAATGTGCGGCGGAGATGCCGCGCGCGGGATTCATGCGCAGGTCGAGGGGGCCCTCGGTTTTGGTGGAGAAGCCGCGGTCCGGATTGTCGAGTTGCATGGAGGAAACGCCGAGGTCGGCAAGGATAAGGTCCGCACCGGTGCGGCCGGACTTGGCCAAGGCGGCGGGGAGTCCGGCGAAGTTTGACTTCGCGATGGTGAATTGCCCGGGGGCGTGGCCGGCTTCGCGCAAGCGTTGTTCGGTGCGTGGCAGTTCGAGGGGGTCAATATCTAAGGCGAGGAGGTGGCCGTCGGGTGCAATCCTGGCCAGAATGGCTTGGGCGTGACCCCCGTAACCGAGGGTGCAGTCGACGGCGAAGTCGCCGGGTCGGGGACGAAGCACTTCGAGGGTTTCCGCCACCATGATCGGGACGTGGGAGCCGGCGGGGGTTTTGCCCGCGGCGAGAACTTTGGCGATGGTCTCGGGGTGGCGGTCCGGGTCGAGTTCTTTGTATTTGTGGGCGAACCGTCGAGGGTTCGTTCCGGGGTAACGCGGGCGGCGGCGGTGTTCCATGGGTCAACGGCAAGTGATACCAGATCCGAAAAGTTATTCGAAGATTGTTCGCTGGTTGGTAGGGACATGCGGCTCGCGTGTCCGTCAGGTAAAGAGCGGACGAGCGGGCCGCTCGTCCCTACCTTTCCGAAATGGTCCTCATCGGCCGGGAACCGATGCCGTGCCGACTTGGGCGGAGAGGTTGTTCCATTCCTCGTTGGCCAGCTCGAGTTCCTCGGTGAGGTCGGCGAGTTCGCGGTGGAGGGGGAAGGCACTGGCGTCGTTGGCGGCCGTTTCGAGGATGGTGGCGAGTTCGCGTTGACGGGCTTCCAGGGTGATGATGCGGTGTTCGAGTTTGTGTTGGCTGGTTTCGGACTGACGGAGGGCTGCGGCGGCCGCCTTGCGGGCCTCCGATTCGGCTCGGCGTTGTTGCTTGAGTTCTTTGAGCCCGAGTTTCGGTTTGTCGGCGGCTGGTGGGGCGGTGACTTTTTCGGCGGGGCGGTGATTATGCAGGGAAGCGACGAGGCCGCCGCGCGCCGTGGTGGCGCCGGATTTTTCGAGATAGTAATCGTAGTCGCCAGCGTAGGGGGTGAGACGGCCGGCGTTGATGTGGAGGACGGTGGTGGCGAGGGAGCGGATGAAATGGACGTCGTGGCTGACAAAAACGAGCGTGCCCTCATACGGCTGCAGGGCGGTGACCAGCGCGTTGATGCTGGCCATGTCGAGGTGGGTGGTCGGTTCGTCGAGGAGGAGGAGATTCGGGGGCTGGAGGAGAAGTTTGACCAGGGCGAGGCGGCTTTTTTCGCCGCCGCTGAGGATGCCGACATTTTTGAAGACGTCGTCACCACGGAAGAGGAAGGAACCAAGGACGGTGCGGACGGATTGCTCGCTCACCCCGCTGGCGCCGTCCATTGCTTCGTCGAGCACGGTGCGGCGCACGTCGAGGGTGTCGGTGCGATGCTGCGCGAAGTAGCCGACGTTGACGTTGTGTCCTTCGGTGCGGGCGCCGGCTTCCAGCGGGAGAAGGCCGGCGAGGATTTTCAGGAGGGTTGATTTTCCCGCGCCATTGGGTCCGACGAGGACGGTGCGTTGTCCGCGCTCGATCGTGAGGTTGAGGTCCTCGTAGACGACGTGTTCGCCATAGGCTT
Organism: Chthoniobacterales bacterium; assembly: GCA_044359955.1. GTDB lineage: Bacteria > Verrucomicrobiota > Verrucomicrobiia > Chthoniobacterales > JACTMZ01 > JACTMZ01. Next base: position 4,123 of record JBIKLF010000004.1, read on the forward strand.
GGCGGACATGTTCGAGGACCATGGTGCGTTGTCCGCCGCGGGGTGGTTGGGGGAAGCGGAATTTGACCGTGGCTTCGGCGTTCTCGGGGGCCGGAAGGCGTTTGATGCGGGCCAATTGCTTGATGCGCTCCTGGGCTTGGGCGGCCTTGCTGGCCTTGGCGCGGAAGCGGTTGATAAAATCTTGGAGGTGCTCGATCTCGCGCTGCTGGTTTTTGTAAGCGGCGAGGTATTGCTCGTCGCGGGCTTTTTTCTCCACGAGGTAGTCGTCGTAGTTGCCGCGATAACGGTGGAGATGTTGCCGCGCGATTTCCACGATGCCGTCGCAGATGGTGTTGAGGAAAGCGCGGTCGTGGGAAATGACCAGCAGCGCACCGGAGTAGGCGGCGAGATGGCTCTGGAACCAGCCGAGTGTTTCGAGGTCGAGGTGGTTGGTCGGCTCATCGAGCATGAGGAGGTCGGGTTCCATCACGAGGAGGCGGGCGAGGTGGGCGCGCATGATCCATCCGCCGCTCATGGTGCGGGCGGGGACGTGGAAGTCGGTCTCGCGGAAGGCGAGGCCGGCGAGAATGCGTTTGGCTTTGGCTTCAAGGTTGTAGCCGTCGTGCTCGACGAAGGTGGCGATGGCTTCGTGATGCTCGGCCGAGTCTTCGCTGGGGAAAGCGCGAAGGGTGGCATAGGCCTCGGTCATGGCCGCTGATGTGCTGGTGGCGAGTTGAAGCACGGTTTCCTCGCCAGAGGGGGCGCTTTCCTGGGGGAGAAAGCCGACGGTGCGGCCGCGCTGGAGATTGACCGAGCCTTCGTCGGGGGAGTTTTCGCCGAGGACGAGGGAGAAGAGGGTGGATTTGCCGGCGCCGTTGGGTCCGATCAGCCCGATGCGGTCGCCGGGATTGATTTGCAGCGAGGCGTCGGCAAAGAGGGTGCGGCCGCCGAAGGATTTGGTGACTTGTGAAATGGTGAGCATGACGGAAAAGGCGGAGACTTGAGTTTGAGGCTTGAGTGGGAATGTTGATCAGGGCGCGAGGTTGCGCTCGGCGAAAGGAGCGGCGGGGAGACGAGGAACGTAACCAGCATCCCGGATGATTTGCTGGCCGGACTTTGACGAGACGAAACGGACGAATTTCTTGGCCGCGGCAGAGGTGCCGCGCTCCAAAGTGTAAAGATAGAGCGGGCTGGCGTAGGGATACACTTGTTCGTAGATAGCCACAGCATTGGCGGGTTCACCGTTGATGAGCATCGATCGTGTGCCCGGCGGGAGGGAGCGCATGTCCGAATAGCCGATGGCGAAGGGGTCGGCCGCCACGGCAGCCACGATCGTGGCATAGTCGGGCCGGGCGGTGGCCGTGGCCGCGTAGTCATCCCCGCGCATGGCGAGGTTTTGGAAACCTGCGCGCGCACCGGTCTTGGGCCCGAGAACGACCAGATGGATCGGCTTGTCGGGCCCGCGCAGTTGGTTCCAATTGGTGATTTTTCCGCTGAAGATGGCGCGGACCTGCGATGGTTTGAGATTTGTGACCGGGTTTTGTGCGTTGACCACCACGGCCACGCCGTAGCTGCCGATGGCTTGGGGGACCAGGCGGACACCGGCCTTCTTGGCGGCCTGCAACTCGGCGCGGTTGGCGGGGCGCGAGGTGGGGGCGATATCGGTTCGCCCGGCGATGAGGGCCAGGAGACCCGGGCCGGAGCCGGGGCGCTTCAACGCGACGCTAATCCCCGGATTCTTGCGTTCAAATGCGGTGACGAGGAGTGGTCCGAGCTTTTCACCGAAGGTGTTGGAGCCCTCGATGCGGAGCGGGGTTTGGGCGGCGGCCGTGGTGAGAGTGAGGGCGGCAGCGAGGAAGAGGGTGACAATTTTCATGACGTGTGGGCGGCGGCGAGCCGTTTTTGTTTTCGCTTCAGAAGCAGCATGGCGAATCCGCCCATGAGGGCGAAGCCGATCATGACCGGATACCATCCGGCCCAGCCGTAGCGTTCGAGGACGATGGCGGTGATGAAGAGGCAGAGGGCGGAGCCGTAGTATTGGAAGGAATCGATGACGCCGGCGGCGAAGCCGGCCATTTTTTTGCCGCCGATGTCCATGGGAGCGGCGGCGCCGACGATGGAGTGGGTGGAGTTGACGGTGAGCGAGGTCAGGATGAGGAACATGCTGCCGAGGAAGACACCGAGCGGTCCGGGTTGGATGAAGCCGGCGAGCATGACCACGGCGGCCGTGGCCAGCACGACGGCCTCGGTGAAGTAGAGGAACATGGCGACGGGGGAGCGATGGCCTTTGAAGAATTTGTCACTGACGAAACCGGCGGCGATCGATCCGACCACGGCCCCGAGAGTCATGAGGTTCATGGTGACCAGCACGGCCAGCGGTTTGGCCCGCCAGTCGATCCCGAGTTGTTCGGTAAAAAACATAACGGAGAGTTGGTCCGAGCTGTGTCGCACGGCGCCGGTCGAAGCGTAAGCGATGGCGTAGAACCAGACGAGCGGATGGGTAAAGATGGTGGTGAAAGATTCTTTGAGGGTGACGGTCGTGCCGGCGGTGTTGTCGAGTTCATCCTCGATCACACCGGGGTAACCGGCGGCGGCGGGTTCCTCTTTGACTGCGAAGAACAAGAAGAGGGCCGCGGCCACCGTGACGAAGGGCGGGACGATGAAAAGGACACGCCATTCGCCGGGGGCGACGACCCAGGTGCCGATGGCCCAGAACGTGATGGCGAAGCCGGCGAGGAGGAAGGGGGCGAGGGTATTGATGGCGAACTGACCCAACTGGATCATGATGCCGAAGATGCCGGCGAAGGTGCCGCGTTCGGTGCGGCGGAACCACGCGGCATTGATTTTGATCATGCCGGGTGCGCCGTAGGACTGGAACCAGCCGTTGAGCAGGGCGATGAGGGCGAAGGTCGAGAACGTGCCGACGAAGGACGAGAAGCCGAAGATGAAGTTGCAGGCGATGGTGCCGATGGCGCCGATGAGCATGGACCACTTTCCGCCAATGCGGTCGGTGAAGAGTCCGTTGACGAGTTGGCCGGTGCCGTAAGCGAGGGACCAGACAACCCAGAGCATGGCGAGGTCGCTGACATTGAAGCCGAATTCCTCGTTCATCCCGGGGCCGGCAAAACGGAAATTGTAGCGGCACATGTAGTAGGAGGCATACATGAGCCCGAGGGCACCCCAGTTCAGGCCGCGACGGGCGCGGAAACCGGAAGGGTAGTGAGCGGCGATTTGCATGGTGACGGCGGAGAGCGGGAGGGACCGAGGAGGTTTGCCAGCAGGGTGGTGGGGGTCAATGCGGAAGATGAGATTTGCCAAGAGTCCGGCGGTCAGAGTCCGCCGCGACTAGCGCCGGGTTAAGCGGTGCGGCAGACGGCGGTCCAAAAGGTTTCGCCAAATTCGGTTTTAATCTCGGCGGCGAGTTGGTCGGCACCGCGGGGATCACGGAGGATGGCAAAGAGGCAGGATCCGGAACCGGTCATGGCGGCGGCGGCGACGAGGGAGTGCTCAAGCAGCCATGCTTTGAGGGCGGCGAGGATGAGGTATTTGGCGAAGATGGGGCGTTCGAGGTCGTTGAAGATTTCGAGGCCGTGGTGGAGCTGGGGGGCGATCCAGCGGGAGGGCACGGTGACGTCGGTGTCCCACTGACGGTAAGCCCAGGCGGTTTCGACGGCGAAGGGGGGCTTGATGAGCAGCAGATCGAGGGGGCGCGGGAGCGGGCGTGTCTCGAGGATCTCGCCGCGTCCGCGGGCGACCGCGGCTCCGGTGCCGAGGAAGAACGGGATGTCCGAACCGAGTTGTGCCGCGAGGTGGTGCAGGCGGTCGGGGGCGAGCGGGTGGAGGGCGAGTTGGTTGAGGGCGGCGAGCACGGCCGCCGCGTCGCTGCTGCCGCCGCCGAGACCGGCGCCGTGGGGAATGTTTTTATGAAGCTCGATTTTTGCGCCGTCCGAGTGGTTGGTTTCGCCAAGAAAAAGGTCGGCGGCGCGCCAGGCGAGGTTGCCGGAATCGGAGTCGAGGGTGGGATCGCTGCAGGTGAGTTGGATTCCCGGGGTGTCAGTCAGCTCAACACGCAGTTCGTCCGTCAAGGAGAGCGGAACCATCCAGGTCTCGAGGTCGTGAAATCCCGTGTCTTCATTTTTCCCGAGGACGCGGAGGTTTAGATTGATCTTGGCCGGGGCGGGGATTTGCATGCGGGGCACATGATCCACGGGGGAACGAGTGGCGGCCAAGCGGAAATCATCGTGGCCCTTGGCGAGCTGTCTCTCGGCGAGGCGCTTGCCGTGATGGTCCGGGGCGCCGGAGCGGATTCGGTTTGACCGCGTGGGGGCGACGGGAGGCCGATTCTCGGGGTCAGGGCGGCTGATCTGGGAGAGGGTTTTGACCGGCTTGCGGGGGTGATTGATGCCGCTTGAGTTAGAATGCGGCCAAGGTAGAAAGCAACTGCATGAAAAGCTCGGCAAAGCTTCCCAGCAAGGTATGTCCGCACCCCACATCGCAGAAGGCGGTTGAAACAATTCGCCCTCTTGGTCTGCTTGCGGGCAAAGCGAAGGAAGCGCCGGATTGCTGGGAGTCTTGCGAAGACATCGAAGGAATGTTCTACGCTGGTAAGCCGGCTTAGCCGTAAAAATTCAAAAGGGGTGCGGATTCGAGCAGGGCACCGACGGCAAGGATCCGCACACGGCGGACAGGCTGCCGCCGCGACCATGTCGTCTGGAGGTGGAGCGGCGGTGTCCCCACCGTCGCATCCTTATCTCCGCGGGTGCGTAGAGACGCTCACCAAACACTTAGTCAACTCTCGCCCAGGCGCGCCTCTGTGGCAGCGCCGGAAAGAGCAGAACGTTTTGCATCGTTACGGCTAAAGTAAGTAGTAGTCGCCGTCGCGACACGGGGCGCCGCGGTCACAACAAGCTCGGGACAGCGCTAGTCGCGGAAGTTGGTATACTCCAGCGACACGCCGAAGTCTTTGGTGCGGAGAGCCGCGATGGCCTCTTGGAGATCGTCACGCTTTTTGCCAGTGACGCGGATTTGGCGGTCTTGCAGGGAAGACTGGATTTTGAGTCCGGAGGCTTTGAGAAACTTGGAGATTTCCTTGGCCTTGTCGCCTTCCAGACCTTGCTTGAAGACGAAGAGTTGGCGGGCGTGGCCGAGCGGGGAAATGTCGGCATCCTTTTGCTCCACGTTGCGCAGATCGACGTTGCGTTTGGCGAGTTTGGCCACGGCGATTTCGCGCAGGCCCTTGAGGCGGGAGGCGTCCTCGGCGGTGAGGCGCAGGTTGCCGTCCTTCTCGATTTCGAGTTTGGCCTCGGAGCCCTTGAAGTCGAACCGGGTGGCCAGTTCGCGGCGGGCTTGGTCGATGGCGTTGAGGATTTCTTGGCGGTCTACTTCGGAGACGATGTCAAATGTGGGCATAGGCGTGGTGTTTTCGGTGGGGGCGGCAGGACTCGAACCTGCAACCAAGCGATTATGAGCCGCCTGCTCTAACCGTTGAGCTACACCCCCGGTTGGGAGAAGGATGAAGGCAGAGACTTGAAACTTGAAGGAAAATGCGCGGAGGGGTGCGGTCGAGTGTTTTCCAGTAATCCCTGGGCCCGGTGCCGGAATTCGAAGGACACTTCGTTCTTGAGGGGCTACGCAGAGGGAGCAGACCTGAGCCGCCGTATGCACCTCCGAGCCGTTGCCGAGGAGGAGTCGTGGTCGGCGCGGATTGTCAAATGTCAAGATATGACCCCAGTTGTCGGCTGGCCCCAGTTGGGCTGCACAGAATGATTTCGCGCCGGAGGACATCACGCTGAAGGTGCAGCCTTTGGCGGCGGCCAAGCTGGAGTAGTCTGAAGGAAGGTAGGGGCACACGGCCCGCGTGCCCGCTTTGATGGTGCGGACGAGCGGGCCGCTCGTCCCTACCCGGTGCGGCGTGCGCTTGATCCCAGGATGCAGCGGCGGAACGTTGCCGGATCATCGACGGCACGCGCTGACGTTGTTATACCGCATTCCTGATGAAAAACGAATCCACGCACAGCAGTTGGCGGGCGCTGGGAGCGGCGCTGATCGGCGCGGTCTTGGCTGGGCTGGGGGCGTTGCTCTTCGCGGTCTTTGATCTGCAATCGACCAAGCTGTCGCGCGTGGTCTGGGAAGCGGCTCCGTGGGCGGTGTTCATCATCATGCCGCTGGGCTTGGGTGTGATTCTCTGGCTGCGCGATCATGTTTTTCCTTGGACTGACGGCACAGGGATACCGCAAACCATCGCGGTGTTGCAGGCCGGGCCGGGGGAATTGCGGGACCGGTTGCTGTCCATGCGCGTGGCGGTCGGTAAGGCCTTGCTGCTGGGCTTGGGGGTGTTTTCGTTTCTCTCCATCGGACGCGAGGGACCGTCCGTGCAACTCGGGGCGTGCTTCATGCACTTGGTGAGCAAATGGACGGTGTTTCCGCGTCATTTGATGGAACGCGGACTGATCATGGGCGGAGGTGCGGCGGGCATTGCGGCGGCCTTCAATGCGCCGATCGCCGGGATTGTCTTCGCCTTCGAGGAAATCGGACGGCGCCTCGACAAGGAAAACCTCGGCACCATCGTACGCACGGTCATGGTGGCGTGTCTGGTCTGCGTGGTTTTTCTGGGCAACTATTTCTTTTACGGGCGCATCGACTATGACCGGTTGTTGCCCCTGGAGTTTATGACGCCCGGACCGTGGATCGCGGTGCTGATCATCGGGCTGGCCGGCGGGTTGCTCGGTGGGCTCTTTGCCAAGGTGCTGCTGCTTGTCGTGCCGCATGTCTCGCGGATGATCCGGCGCCGTTTCTGGGTGGTGGCGCTGGTCATCGGTTTGCTTAATGCGGGGATCGTCTGGAGTTCGGACGGCGCGGCGCTGGGGACCGGCTACGATCAGGCGCGGGCGCTGATTTTGCAGGACAGCCCGCAGTATCTGGCGACGCTGCCGGCGGAGGAAGTGGAACGCATGGCGGCGGTGCGGGAGAATATCGGTCCGTGGTATGCGCTGCAGCGCGCGGCGGTGACGATGATGGTGCTGCTGACCGGGATTCCGGGCGGGTTGTTTGATCCTTCGTTTTCGGTCGGAGCGGGGTTGGGTCATTTGACGGCGCCCTGGCTGGCTGTGACGGGGGCGACGGTGCAGGGGATCATTTTGTTGTGGGTGGTGTCGTATTTTTCCGGCGTGGTGCAGAGCCCGATGACGGCATTCATCATCCTCATCGAAATGACGGGGGCGGTGGCGTTCACGTTGCCGCTGGGGGTGGCCTCGATCGTCGCCTACGAGGCCTCGCGGCGGGTGTGTCCGGTGGCGCTTTACGAGGCGCTGGCGGAGAACTTTTTGGGGATAGGGCGGAAGACTGAGACTTGAAGGCTGAATGCTATTGTAGCGGCGGTCAACCGAGCACAGCGAAACGGGTCGCCACAGCGACCAACTGAGATGAGCGCCCGGCTTATTGCGCGGGGAAGGGTGGATCGCGACCTCCGGGCGCGATGTTTGGAACGATATCGCGATAGGGACATCGCGATCAACCTCACAAGCTGAGCCGAAGCCCGCGGCGAACAGCCTGGCGACGCTACAAGCGAGGTGCTGCCGGCAATTGACGTGTGCGTAGGGAACGACCATATGTATATGCATGAGAACGACGTTGATTTTGGATGCGGAGATGATTTCGAAAGCCTCTGCTTTGGCGGGGGTGAAGGAAAAGACGGCTTTGGTGCACATGGGGTTGGAGGCGCTGATCGCCAAGATGAGTGCGGCGCGGCTGGCTCGGTTGGGCGGCACCGAGAAAAAAGCTAAAGCGGTGCCGCGGCGCCGTGCCGCCTGAATGTTGCTGGTTGATACGTCGGTCTGGATCGACCATCTGCGTTCGGGTGAGGAGCGGCTGACTCGCTTGCTGGAGAATGGTGTTGTCCTGGTTCACCCGTTTGTTATCGGTGAATTGGCCTGCGGGAACCTGCGGAACCGGCAAGAAATTCTATCACTGCTCGCCGATCTGCCGCGGGTTGAGTCGGTGTCGCATGATGAGGTGATGTTTTTTATCGGCCGTCATGCGCTGCATGGGCGTGGTCTGGGGTTCGTCGATCTGAACTTGCTGGCGTCCTGTGCGGTGGAGGGAATCGGTCTGTGGAGTAAAGACGTGCGTCTGATGAAGGCTGCCCGAGAGTTGGGGCTGGCGGGACGGTAACAAGATAGGTGCGGGGTGCGGGCCGCCGGGGGAATAACGACCATCTTTGGGGTTCCGCCCCCGGGCGGACAGGCTGGCGACGCTACAAGGGTGTGCCGTTGGTTGCAGCGCTACGGCGCAGAGCTGGCCAACTGCGGGTAGAGCATGCCGAGGCCTTCGTGGACGAGACCAAGAGCGATGGCGGCGACGAGGATCCCGGCGATGCGGGTGAAGACATTGATGCCGGTGTCACCGAGCAACCGGCGGGCCGGGTCGGCCACGGCGAGGGAAAGGAAGCTGGCTACGGCGACGACGAGAATGATGCCGGCCAGGACCAGGTCATCGCCGAGCGAGGCGCCTTGCCCGGTGATGCCTTTGCTTGCGTAGACGATCACGCTGCTGATCGGGCCGGGTCCGGCGAGGAGCGGGATGGCCAGCGGCACGATGGCGAAGCTGCCATCGGCGGGACCGGATCCGCCGAGGTCGCCACCCGTGGGGCCAAGGACCATTTTCAAGGCAATGAGAAAGATGATGATGCCCCCGGCGACGGTGAAGGCGCCGACGCTGATGCCGAGCAGTTGGAGGACGACATGCCCGAGGGCGAGAGCGACCCAGAGGATGATGGCGATGGCAATCGAGGTGGTGCGGGCGATAGCCAAGCGCTGCGCGGTGGACAAACCTTGCGTGCGCGCCAGGTAAATCGGGATGCCTTCGAGCGGATTAACCAGCACGAAGACGGCGATGAAAACCTTGAGGTATTCGGTGAAAGAATCCACGTCAGGCGGTCCCGGTTTTCTTTAAGGCGGCAGCCGCGTTTTCCGGGAGCCACGCGCAGGATTCAGCGGGTTGGGGCTGGTCCGAGACCTCTCCGACGCAGACGGGCCGCTTTTTCACCGGGGTGCCCGCTGGGCGTGCGGGCAGGCTTGGGCCGGGGAGGAAGCGCAGGTTCCGGGGCGAAGAAGGAGCGGCGGGGAGGTGGGCATGTCAGGAAGAATGCACGGGCGAAAATCGCTGTCGAGTACTCCTTGATCGCATTCCAGCAGAGCCTTCACGGGAATCCTGAAACCGGCATGAAAAATTGAACATCCGGAAGGGCGGGATGGTCGTAGATTAGGTGATGAAATCATTCCTAACCATTGTTACCACGGCTATCGCCCTGGTTGCCCTCTCCTCGTCCACCTTCGCCGACGATTGCGGTCCTTGCACCGGCGGCGGTGAAAAGTCGAAAGACAAAAAGACGGAGAGCACACAGAGCTAAGTCAGCTTCTCTGTCCTTCATGAAAGCGGCTCCATCAGGAGCCGCTTTCTTTTTGGGGTGGAACAGGCGGCAGGGCGGTGGTTATTCCGTGGCGACATCATAAATAAGCACTTTTCGGGTAAGCGGCCGGAGCACTTCACGGATGGCTTTTGCGTGCGCGGGGTTTTTCTCGAAGTTGGCCAGAGACGGTCGGTCCTTGAAGCGCATGAGGAGGGCGAGGTCGAAAGTGTCGTCCACCGTGGGGCGCTGGCTCGGGACGGGGCCTCCGTAGCGGACCGATTCGATGAGGCCGGTGGACTCGCGGAGTTCTTTGGTCTCGCGGATGAGCGCGGCGCGGTCTCCTTTGTTGCCGGGACGCTTGAGCCAGACAAAGACGAGGTGCTCGATGCTGCCAAGACGGGCGTCGGCAGGCGTTTCCCGGGCGAGAGTGTCGATGGGAATATCGAGAGGGGGATAAGCTTCCCACCCTTGCAGATCGAAATGCCACCATTCGGTCGGGAAACCGAGGAAGCCGTGGCGTTGCATGGTATCCTGCAGGAGTTGACGGTTGCGCCGCTGGCCGGCGGTGCCACCCGGATAATCACGGTGGGCACGGTTTGAAAAATCGTCGAAGTCGCTGGGCATGGGCAATTCACGGCCCGTCTTATCGACCAAGGTGACATCAACCGCCGTGCCGCGGGTGTGCCGACCCTGGTTTTTGGCCGGATTGGAGACGTAGCGCTCGTCGCGGATGAGGTTCCACATTTTTTGCTGCACGGCGAGTGGCCGGTAGGCATCCCACACTTTGAGCCCGAGCCCGCGTTTCTGCAGATCGCGCTGCACCCGGCTCAAGGCGCGGGCCGCATCCCGGTGAAGGAAGAGGCGCGGCAGCGGGTAAAGGACCTCACCGGTGAAGTTGTACCTTGTCGCGTAGCGCACCTCGGGTAGGCAGGGAGGTTGCACCGTTTCGAGCGCAACCAGTCCGTGGTGCGGCGCCCCCGCCAGCCCGGGTGAGAGGGTCAGCGAAAGGACGAGAAGGGCAAACGCAGAACGGACCATCGGCATGCCTCGGGAGGATATGGCTTTGAAGGGTAGAGGGAAGCCTCGGCAACGGGGGAGGTAACCGATTTCTTCCGGACCGAACCACTGCCCGTTTGCCTTTACCTGCGATCTGATTTCAACTCTTGGGTCGGATGGATCACTGGTTTTGGTTTAGTTTGCCGGACTTCGCTTACTCCTTCCTGAGTGTGGTGCTCGAAGGGGTGCCGTTCATTCTGGCTGGGGTGGTGCTGAGCGGCTTGATCGACGCGTTTCTCCCGCCACGGGTGCTCGCGCGCCTGCTGCCGCGCCATCCGGCCGGCGGCATCCTCCTTGGCGGCGCCCTCGGGGCCATCTTGCCGATGTGCGAATGCGGCATTGTGGTGGTCATTCGCCGCCTCCTGCAGAAAGGCCTGCCCCTCTCCAGTGCCATGGCCTACATGCTCGCGGCCCCGGTGGTGAATCCGATCGTGGCGGTGAGCACTTATGCGGCCTTCCGCGGTCAGGGTCCGCTGGAAATGATGCTCTGCCGGATCGCGCTATCCTTCGCCGTTGCGGTGGTCATCGCCAGCATCGTCCATTTCCTGCGCCGCGCCTGGGTGCTGAGACCGGATCTGGTCGCCGCCCCGGTGATTGACGATCACCCCGATGTGCGGAGCGGGAAAGAAAAGTCGGCCGCCGCGGTGCGGGCGGCCACGGGGGACTTTCTGGATGTGACGGTCTTTTTCGTCCTCGGTGCCGCGGTGGCCACGCTCTTCAACACGAGCGTGAACCAGCAGGTGATCATGCCGCTGGCCGATGACCGTGCGCTGGCCGTCGGGAGCATGATGGCTTTGGCCGCCCTGCTTTCCTTGTGCAGCACGTCGGACGCTTTTGTCGCCGCGACCTTCACCGCGTTTCCGTCCGCCGCGAAGCTGGCCTTCATGAGTTTCGGTCCGGTGGTCGATCTGAAGCTAATCTTCATTTACGGGTTGGTCTTCCGCAAGCGCTTCATCGGCTTCCTCGTCGCGGCGCTCATTCTCTTGATTTTCGCGGCCTGCACCTTGCTGCCCATCCCCAACTTCCGCGGATAATGAAGAGAATCCTCACCCTCGTGACCTTGCTCCTGTGGGGCACGACTTTCCTTTATTTCTACCTGAGCGGACGCATCGCGTCTTACTTGCATCCGCAATTCCACGCTTATGTCGTTGTCGCCGGGGCCGGTTTGCTTGTCTTGGGGGCTTTGTGGTGGTGGGCCTCGCGTGAGACCGACACGGGCTGCGGGGACTGTGGTTGCCATCACGAGGGGGAGGAACCGGGACGGCGACTGAGCGCGGGTGCGGTCTTTGCTTTCGGCGTGCTCTTACTGCCTATCACCGCGGCGGCTTTCATTTCGCCCAGCCAATTCGGCGAGGCCATGGTGATGAACCGGGGGATGGTCACCGATATCTCGCAATTGCCTTCCGCGGAATTGCCGGGTGGTTCATGGCAGGATGCCCCGGCGTGGGATGATAGTGTGGATTCAGCCGATGCATCATGGCCCGAGGATCAGGAGGAAGGGGTGGAATATTTCACCCGCACTGCGGATGGGGCGATTCAAGTGGAGACGCTCGACTTGCTCTTCGCCGCGCAGGAACCGGCCCTGCGGGAGGAATTCGAAAACCAGCGGGTGTCCATCATCGGCCAATATATTCCACCGCGGGGCGGACCCGAGGGCGGGTTCGATTTGGTCCGCATGTTTGTCGTCTGCTGTGCGGCGGATGCGCGGCCGCTGGGCATCAAGGTGGTGGGTGAATCGGTGGAGGTGCCGCGTATGGGATGGGTCAGGATTACCGGCGTGGCACGTTTCGAGGACAAGGGAGGGACCACCGAGCCGAGTCTGGAACTGGAAAACATCGAGGAGGTCGAAGCGCCGCGTGAATCGTTTCTTTATTAGCGGTCTGCTCTTGGCCGGCTTGAGCGGGCTGGTCTCACCGAAAGCGGCCGCCGACGAGTGGGCCCTGGCTCTGCCCGGTTGGAAATACGAATTTCCACGGGATCACCATGCGCACCCGGAGTTCAAAACCGAGTGGTGGTATTTCACGGGGAACCTGACCGGAGACGATGGGCGGGACTACGGGTATCAGCTCACGTTTTTCCGTCAGGGCGTGCAGCGGAAGGCCGGGCCCGGGACGCGTTTTGCGGTCGGCGACATCAAGCTGGCCCACTTTGCGGTGACGGAAATTTCCGGCGGACGTTTTCATTATGCGCAAAAGGTCTCGCGCGGGGCATTCGGCGAGGCGGGCTTTGCCGAGGGCGACCGTGTGGCGTGGATTGACGACTGGGAACTTCGTCTGCGGGAGAGCGGCGGGTTTGTTTTGCAAGCGTGGGATGACGCGTTTGCCTTGGAACTGACGCTCATCCCGCGCAAGCCGCCGATTTTTCACGGAGCGGATGGGGTGAGTCAGAAGTCGGCCGGCGAGGGACGGGCCTCGCACTACTATTCTTTGACCCGTCTGGAGGCCGAAGGGCGGCTCGTTATCGAAGGGCGAGCCGTCACGGTCAAAGGTTGGTCATGGTTCGATCAGGAGTGGGCGACCAATCAATTGACGGAAGATCAGACGGGCTGGGATTGGTTGAGTTTGCAATTCGAGGACGGGACGGAGTTGATGCTTTTCCAGATCCGGCTGAAGGACGGGGGGCGCGATCCGTTTTCGCACGGAACGTGGATCGACGCCAAGGGCGCAAGCACGGCGGTGAAGAACGAAGATTTCGAGTTGTTGCCGGGGCGGACCTGGCGAAGCAAGGACACCGGGGGTGATTATCCGGTGGAATGGACGGTGCGCATCCCAAAGTTGGATCTGGAAGTCACGGTGAAGGCTGCGTTGGACGAGCAGGAGTTGGTCCTGCGTCCGATTTCTTATTGGGAGGGAAGTGTGCGGGGCGTGGGGACACGGGGCGGGCAAGCGATAGGGGCGCGGGGATATCTCGAAATGACGGGATACGGGGGCGGGTTGGTCGGGTTGCAGGCGCCGGAGACGCGATAGAGCGCGGCCGGAGGAAAGCGGCGTCGAGCCGCCGCACTCCAAAATGCCGGGTCAGGCCGCGACTTCTTCGACCGGCGCGCAGGTGCAGAAAAGGTTGCGGTCGCCGTAGACGTTGTCGACCCGACGGACGGAGGGCCAAAATTTGTTGGCCCGCAGCCAGGCCAGGGGGAAGGCGGCGACTTCGCGCGAGTAGGGGTGAGGCCATTCGTCGGCCATGACGCATTCCGCGGTGTGCGGGGCGTTCTTCAGCGGGTTGTCTTCTTTGTCGAGACGCCCCTCTTCGACGGCCACGAGTTCCCCATGGATGGCAATCATGGCATCGCAAAAGCGGTCGAGTTCCTCCAGCGATTCGCTTTCGGTTGGTTCGATCATCAGCGTGCCCGGAACCGGCCAACTCATGGTGGGCGCGTGAAATCCGTAATCCATGAGGCGCTTGGCCACATCCTCGACTTCGATGCCGGCGCGTTGCTTCCACTCGCGGAGGTCGAGGATGCATTCGTGGGCCACTCGTCCGCCTTTACCCTTGTAGAGGACGGGGAAATGCGGATCGAGGCGCTGTGCCATGTAGTTGGCGTTGAGGATGGCGACCTTGGTCGCGTGTTCGAGTCCGGAGGCGCCCATCATGCGGATATACATCCATGAGATGGGCAGGATGCTCGCGCTGCCCCAAGGCGCTTGGGAGACCTCGCCGATGGCCTGGGCTCCGCCGGTCTTGATGATACTGTGGCCCGGAAGGAAGGGGGCGAGGTGTGCGGCCACGCCGATCGGGCCCATGCCGGGGCCGCCGCCGCCGTGCGGGATGCAGAAAGTCTTGTGCAGGTTGAGATGACAGACGTCCGCCCCGATATCGCCAGGGCGGCAGAGGGCGACTTGCGCGTTGAGGTTGGCGCCATCCATGTAAACCTGACCGCCGGCCGCGTGCACCAAATCGCAAATTTCGCGGATACTTTCCTCAAAGACGCCGTGGGTGGATGGGTAGGTGACCATGAGGGCGGAGAGCTTCGGTCCGTGCTCCGCGACTTTCTGACGAAGGTCCGCGACATCGACATTGCCGTGCGCGTCGCAGGCCACGGGCACGACCGTCATTCCGGTCATGACCGCACTGGCCGGATTCGTGCCGTGGGCGGAGGTCGGAATGAGACAAATGTGGCGCCCGGTGTCACCACGCGAAAGGTGGTAGGCGCGAATAACGAGCAGTCCGGTGTATTCGCCTTGGGATCCGGCATTGGGCTGCAATGAAACGGCGGCAAAGCCGGTGATTTCCGCGAGCCAGGCGTCGAGTTGAGCGAAGAGTTCGGCATAGCCCTTGGCGTGCTCGACCGGGGCGAAGGGGTGCAAGTTGCCGAATTCCGGCCAGGTAACCGGGATCATTTCCGCGGCGGCATTGAGCTTCATCGTGCACGACCCGAGCGGAATCATGCTGTGGTTGAGCGCCAGATCGCGTCCCTCCAACCGTCGCAGGTAACGCATCATCTGCGTTTCGGTGTGGTAAGAGTTGAACACCGGGTGGGTGAGAAAAGAGGAAGTGCGCGCGACCGCGGGGGCGAAGTCGTGCGATGCGATATCCGCCACGGCGGGGAGCCCGAACACGGCGAGGATGCGGTTGAGCGCGGCAAGGTCGGTGGTCTCATCGAGCGCGATGCCCACCGAGCCGTCGGCAAATTCACGGAACAAGATTCCGGCCTTGGCCGCGTCAAGTGGCGTGCGCGGCGTGACACGCAAAGTGTCGAAGAAGATCTCGTGGTGCACGGTGTGTCCGGCCTGGCCCAAAATGCTCGCGAGGGTCGCCGCGGTGTCGCGCACGCGTTGCGCGATCGCCTTAAGTCCCTCCGGGCCGTGGTAGACGGCATACATCGATGCCATGACGGCGAGCAGCACTTGAGCGGTGCAGATATTGCTCGTGGCCTTGTCGCGGCGGATGTGTTGTTCGCGCGTCTGGAGGGAAAGACGGAGAGCCGGGTTGCCCGCCGCATCCTTGGAGAGACCGATGAGGCGCCCCGGAAGCCGGCGTTTGTGGTCGTCCTTCGTTGCGAGGAAAGCGGCATGCGGCCCGCCGTAACCCAGCGGCACGCCGAAGCGCTGAGAGCTGCCGACCACGATATCCGCCCCAAATTCCCCTGGCGATTTGATCAAAGTGAGGGCGAGAAGATCGGTCGCCACGACAAAGGTTCCGCCGATGGCGTGGATGCGGGCGGCCAAGTCCCCGTAATCGTCGATCCGGCCATCCGTGGCGGGATATTGCACGAGGGCGCCGAAGTAGGAGGTATCGAGCGCGGCCTCGGTCCACGGGCCGGAGACGATGCTCAAGCCGAGGGGTTCGGCCCGCGTGCGGAGCAGGGAGATGGTTTGCGGATGAACATTGTCCGCGACGAAAAATTTATCCCCCGCACCTTTGACCCCGTGCGCCATGGCCATGGCCTCGGCGGCCGCGGTGGACTCGTCGAGCAGGGAGGCATTGGAAATTTCCATGCCGGTGAGGTCGGCCACCATGGTTTGGAAATTGAGCAAGGCCTCGAGGCGGCCCTGCGCCAGTTCCGCCTGGTAAGGCGTGTAGGCGGTATACCAACCGGGATTTTCGAGGATGTTGCGCAGGATGACCGGCGGCGTGTGGCAACTGTGGTAGCCCATGCCGAGGTAACAAGGCAGGGGACTGTTTTGATTGGCGAGGGCGCGGATTTCGGCGAGAGCCGCGGGCTCGTCGAGCGGGGCTGGCAGGTTGAGCGGTTCGCGGCGGCGGATCACTTCCGGCACGGTCGCGTCGATCAACGCGTCGAGGCTTGGATAACCGATGGCCTCGAGCAT
The DNA here is from genome assembly GCA_044359955.1 of Chthoniobacterales bacterium. GTDB lineage: Bacteria > Verrucomicrobiota > Verrucomicrobiia > Chthoniobacterales > JACTMZ01 > JACTMZ01. The sequence goes on from JBIKLF010000004.1 coordinate 20,332, forward strand.
GTGCGCGATTTCCTTGCGGTTGGGACCAACGTGACGACGGACAAAGTTGGACTGCATTGCGGCGGCCATGCTCATAAGAAGAGGGTCAGCCGATTTGTGCGCGGTAGTCGTCGGGGGATTTCAGCGCGTCGAGCTGCGATGGATTGGTGAGACGGAGTTTGTAGAGCCAGCCGTTTTGGTAGGGCGAGGTGTTGACCAGGGCCGGCTCGGAGGAAAGGGAGGCGTTGACTTCGATGACTTCGCCATCCACGGGAGAGTAGATGTCGCTCGCGGCTTTGACGGATTCAACGACCGCCGCCGGTTGGCCTGCGGTGACTGCGGCGCCGATTTTCGGCGGATCGACATACACAATGTCGGTCAATTCATTCTGCGCGTGGTCGGTGATGCCGACGGTGCCCGTGTCGCCCTCGACGCGGATCCACTCGTGGGTTTCGGCATACTGCAAATCATCAGGAACATTCATGTGGTGGAGGCCGCGGGGGTTACGCCGGGCGGGCCGATAATGGACGATAAAAGGGCTTCTTTTCAACCACCGCGGCAAAATGACGGCCACGAATATCGATCTGGACGACTTGGCCGGGTGTGGTGAGATCGGGGGGCAGGTAGGCCATGGCAATGCCCTCGCCGAGGGTGGGGGAGAGAGCGCCGCTGGTGGTTTCGCCGACTGGTTTTCCCTCGACCAGCACCGGATAGTGGGCGCGGGGCGGGGGAGCTTTTTCCGTCATGCGCAGGGCAACCAACTTGGAGGGAAGGCCAGCCGCCTTCTGGGCGGCGAGGGCGCCGCGACCGATAAAGTCCGCTTTGTCCATGGCGACAAACATCCCGAGACCGGCCTCGAGCGGAGTGCGGTCGGGCGAAAGATCGGAGCCGTTGAGCGGGTAACACATTTCGAGGCGCAGCGTGTCGCGGGCGCCGAGGCCGCAGGGTTTGGCCCCGGCCTTGAGGACGGCGGCCCAGATGTCACCGGCCAAGCTATGGGCAAAGAAAAGTTCGAAACCGGTTTCGCCGGTGTAGCCGGTGCCGGCCGCGATGACCGCCCCGCGGCACTTTTCCATCGCGACGAAGCTGTGGCGCTCCGGCATTTCGCACTGGAAGACCTCGCGGAAAACACGCGGAGCTTGCGGTCCTTGCACGGCAAGTGCGCTCATCGTGTCACTGCGGTTATCGATCGTCACGCCGTCGGTCACGTGCCGCTCCAACCAGGCGACGTCCTCCTCGATTTTCGCCGCATTGACCAGCAGGAGGAAATTGTCGTCCGCCATGCGGTAGACAATGAGGTCATCGATCACGCCCCCGCGATCGTTGAGAAGAAAAGTGTATTGCGCCCCGTCCGCCGGGCACTTGGCCAGATCGTTGGCCAGCATGCGCTGCAGCCAGTCGAAGGCGCGCGGGCCCGAGACAAAAACCTCGCCCATGTGCGAAATATCGAAAACTCCGCAGGTCGTCCGCACCGCCTGGTGCTCATCGATGATCGAGGTGAACTGCACCGGCATTTCCCATCCGCCAAAATTGATGCAGCGGGCCCCGGCGGCTTTTTGCAGCTCGTAAAGGGCGGTGCGGCGGGGTTCGGAGCTCACCACAGTGGTGGAGAAAAATGCGGCCAAGAGGACTCGAACCTCTAACCTTCTGATCCGTAGTCAGATGCTCTATCCAATTGAGCTATGGCCGCGTGGTTGAACGAGAATATTTAGCTGCGGCGGGGGTGCGGGTCAAATGGTTTCAAGCGGTCAACGCAGGTCAATGACCGGGTTGATCGCTCCAGGCGTCGCTAAGGCTTTTTGCCGTCTTGCTCGATGAGTTCCCAGAATTTGTGGTTGCCGGCCAGTTCCTCGTCTTCGGCCATGGGCAGGCTGGCGCGGAAAAGAAAGTCGCGGATGGTGTTCTTGCTCAGCACGCGGCGGATGAGCAGACCATGGTCATGTGGCTCGAAATAAATGCGGTAGTCACCCGCACGGTAACGATAGAGCGTGCGACCATCCCGGGAGACCTGCCCGTAAAGTTTCGGGTCAAGTTTGTCCAAGTCGTCGGGCAGCACTTGGAATTCCCCCAGGATCTCCAACTGCAAGAGCTTGGGCAAGGCCGCCATTTCGGCCGCACTCAGGTCGTTGAAAATAATCTGCAGCATCAGGGCAGGGGACGTTGCACCGGGCCTGCGCTGAAGAAAAGCAGCGAGACGACAATGAGAAGGGTTCCGTAGGCAAGGCCGGCCCAGGCAACCAGCCGGAAGCGTCCGGAGGAGCGGGAAACCCATTGGAGAGCATCACGCAACGTGTAAGGGGCGCCGACGAGGACCAGTCCGGCAACGGCCCAACCGTAGGCGAGAAGAACCAGCAGCAGGCGGGTTTGCTCGGGCCGCAGGAAGGCCGCCCCGAGAAGCGGCTCGGCGGCCAACAGGGCAAGGATGCCGACGGCGCGCACGGCGAGAAATTCCTCGGCGAACAAAGGAACCATGACCGCCGCGGCCAGAATGGCCCCGCAAATAAGGGTGCGGTTCGGCGAGAACTCTCCGAGGTCCATCGTTGCCGCCAGCCAAAAGGCCCACGCGGCGGCGAGCAGGAAGAGAAACACGCCAACCGGATAGGAACGGGGAAACTCGCGCAATTTGCCGATGGTCCAATCGGTCCGCAGCAAAGCAAAGGCATGCGCCGCAACCAAACCAAGGCCGGCCACCAGGCCAACGGTGCGCAATGAAAAGTCGTAGATCATGAAGAGGGAGCCCGCTCTTCAACACCTTTCACGCGGACATGACAAGCCCGACGACTCATTCGCGCGCGCGGTGCGCCGCCGCGGTGAGGGGGGTGACAAAGGAGACAATGCGGTCGACAAAGTCCGGGGCGGCACCGCATTCGCCCATGCGCCGCACAATGGCGCTGCCCACCACCACGGCGTCGGCCTCACGTGCGACTTGGGCCGCTTGTTCCGGAGTGGAAATCCCGAAGCCGACGGCCACCGGCAAGTCGGTGTGCCGCCGGATTTCCGCGACCTGACTCGCGATGGAGTCGGAGAGTTGGGTCTGCTCGCCGGTGACACCTTCGCGGGAGACGTAGTAAATGAATCCGTCAGCCGTGCGGGTGATCATTTCCATGCGGGCCGGAGGCGTGGTCGGCGCGATGAGCCGGATCGACTTGAGGTGGTGCTGGTCGGCGAGTTCGCGGTTGGCCGCAATTTCGTCCGGCGGAAGATCCAAAATCAACACGCCATCGACGCCGGCCTCGGCCGCTTCCTCGTGGAATTTTTCGAATCCGTGGATGTAGACCGGATTGAGGTAGGTGTAGAGGACGATGGGAACATCCGAGACAAGGCGGATACGGCGCACGGACTGCAGAACTTTGTCCAAAGTGGTCCCGGCCTCGAGGGCACGCTGGGCGCCCAGCTGATTAACCACGCCATCGGCCAGCGGATCGGAGAAAGGAACGCCCAGCTCGACCACATCGACCCCGGCCTCGGCCAAAGCTGGCACCAAACGCTCAGTGGCCTCGAGGGATGGATCGCCGGCCGTGATGTAAGCGACAAATCCGCTGCGGTTGACCGCGCGCAAGGAGGCGAACTTTTCGTCGATCCGGTTCGGCATGGGCGCACTGTTGTAGAGCCAACCGCCCGCGGATCCAACATTTTGCGCGTGCCGAGCGCCGATCGGAGGCTTAGCAATGACCGGGCATGACGGTGCCGATTACTGAAAAAGCGCTGGCCGCCGCCGCCGGCTGGGCAATCGTCCACGCGGCACGCAAGCTCCGTGACACAGGCAAGGTCCTGCGGGTTTCTTATGATCCGCCGCTGCTCAAAGGCGCGGTGCGGATGGGCTCACGAACTTATGGCGCCGGCTTGAGGTTGGGACCGGAGCTGGAAAATCTCTGCAGCTGTTTCGATTCCTGGTCCGAGGGGAAAGTGTGCGTGCACTCGGTCGCGGCGGCCTTGGTCCTGATCCAAGATGGGCCGAAAGGTTCGGATTGCGGTCCGAAGGAGCTAACGGACACCGCGTCTTCTTCTACCCAATAACTATAGACAATACATGTCATGTATAATGCAAAACAGTGTGAGCCGTCCTTCTAGCCGAGTATTACGGTCATGACCCGCTCCTCCTATACCGATTCCGCCCTCCGGCGCCGCGCGGCCGTGCAGATGGGTTATGCCGCACTTTTTGCCACCTTTGTCCTTTGGCCCAACCTGCGGGCGGCTCCGAGTGTCCTTTTGGTTGCCGCGACCGCCTTGGCGGCCATCTGGCTGGTCGGCGGTCTGGCCGCCTGGGTGAAACTGCCGCGGGCCGATGAGTTGTTGCTCTGCGGTGCGGCGGCGCCCTTGATGGTCGGGCTGACCCAAATGGCTTACCGTCTGGATTTCCTCCGCGTCCACGGCGCCCTCGCCCGTATGGGGGTCGAAGGTGATTCCGCCACGACCTTTGCGGCGGTGTGGGCGGCCGAGGTGGTCTTTGTGCTCCTGCCGGGCGTCGTGTTTGTTTGGTGGAATGCGCGCGCGCTGACCCCGGTCGAGCCTCCTAACTTTAATGTTCAGCCGACTCGCAGTCGGCCCTCTTCGCCTAAAAGCCGCAAGTAATCAGCGACCGCCTCCTGCCAAGGCCGCATGGGGCGTCCGATCAGGGCCTCGATGCGGGCACAGGACATGGGGCTGTAAACGGGACGCTTCGCGATCATGGCGGCAATGTCGGCGAGTCGGAGCGGTTCGACCGTGCGGGTTTGGACCGGGGCGCCGAGGGCGGCCGCAACTGTGATCCCCTCCTCCGCCCAATCTCGCCAGGTGCACACGCCACGGTTGCACACGTGGTAAATGCCACCCGGAGCGGATGGGGCGAACAAGGCCCGGAGCGCATCCGCAATGTCGAGCGTGTAGCTGGGCGAGGACCATTTGTCGGCCACCGCTTTGACCGGTTCGCCACGCAGGGAGGTCTGCACCGCTTTGTCGACAAAGCTATCACGGTCCGGACCAAAGACCCACGCGACCCGGACCACGGCGTGTTGGCCGTCCGCCGCCATGACCTGTTGTTCACCGTCGAGCTTGGTTTGACCATACCACGAGATCGGCTCCGGGGCGGCATCTTCGGCGTACGGCTCCTGTGCTTGACCGGAGAAAACGTAATCCGTGCTGATCTGGATCAGCCGCGCCCCCACCTCGGTGCAGGCGCGGGCCAAGGCACCGGCCGCGTCGGCGTTGACCGTGCGGGCCAGATCACGCTCGGTTTCGCAGACGTCGACATTGGTCAGGGCGGCGGAGTTGATGACGATCGTCGGCCGTTCCGCGCGCACGCGGTTCGCGCAGGCGTCCGGATCGGAAAGGTCGCCTTCGGTGCGGCCCAAGCCGTGCACTTCACCGTCCTCGGCGCAGGCGCGAGCTAAGGCGGCGCCGAGCCGGCCCCTCGCCCCGAAGATGAGGATTTTCGGGCGCCCAGATGTCATGGCGCCGGCGCGGTCAAGGCCCCGAGCATGAAGGCATGCATCTCGTTCTCGAGGATATCGAACTGCTTGTCCTCCGAGCGGATCTTGAGGAACCATTCCATGCTTTCGTGCATGAGGCGGATGCCGAGGACGGTGGCGAAGGCGCAGAAGAAACGTGCGTTGACCTGGTGCGAATGGAGCTGCGGGATGGTTCGCTGCAGCTCGACGTGGTAGCGATCAAGGACGGGCTTGTAAAAGGTCTTGTGGATTTGGGCGAAACGCTTCGGGTCGTCGATCATCATTTGCGCGACGAGGCGCACCGTGATGGCGCGGGTGTTCTTGCCCTGACGCAGGGCCTTGAACATCGGATCGATCAGCGCACAGACCAATTCGCGAACCGGAATGGGCTCCTTGCCGTGCTTTTTACGCAGCTTGTCCAAACGCTCGAGACGCTCGGAGTTGATCGGGGTCAGCCGGCGGTCGGCCAAGGCGAAGATAAGTTTGTCCTTCGAACCAAAATGGTAGTTCACCGCGGCCAGATTGACCCCGGCGAGCAAAGTGACATCGCGGAGCGACATGCCGTGAAAACCACTGGCGGCATAAATGCCTTCGGCCGCGCGGAGGATACGTTCGCGGGTGGACTCGACAGGTTTTTTGGGCATACGACCGTTTAAAACATGCCGCGCCCCGGATGCGGCGTCAATCCCCGTCTTGGCCGGAAGGTCTCCAACCTCTAAGCTCAAGGCATGAGCGATGAGCACCCGCATCCGGACGTGGCTGAACTGCATCCGGACGTGGCTGAACTGCGGCGCAATTACACCCGCGATGGATTACGCCGGAACAGCCTTGACCCGGATCCGGTCGGGCAGTTCCGCCGGTGGTTTACCGATGCCGTGGCGGCCGAGTTGGTCGAGCCCAATGCCATGGTGCTCTCCACCACCGACGGGCGACGTCCGAGTTCCCGCACGGTCCTGCTCAAGGCCTACGACGAACGGGGCTTTGTTTTTTTCACCAACTACGAAAGCCGCAAGGCGCGGGATATCGCGGCCCAGGCCGAGGTCAGTCTGCTCTTTCCGTGGTATCCGCTCGAGCGGCAGGTCGGTCTGCTCGGGAAAGCCGAGCGGATCAGCGCGGCGGAGTCTTTGGCTTATTTTGCATCGCGCCCCCATGGCAGCCGCCTCGGGGCTTGGGTGTCGCAGCAGAGCACGGTGATCAATTCGCGGAAATTGCTCGAAATGAAATGGGAGGAGGTGAAACGGAAATTCTCCGAGGGAGAGGTTCCCCTGCCCTCATTCTGGGGCGGTTTCCGCGTCGTTCCGGTGGAGTTCGAATTTTGGCAGGGGCGGGAAAACCGGTTGCATGACCGCTTCCGTTACGTGCGGAGCGGGGCCAGTTGGGCTATCGAGCGCCTGGCGCCGTGAGGGAAAAAGTGGCATCGGCATCCTGCCGATGATGACTCCAGAACATGGGCAGGATGCCCATGCCACTTTCTAAACCGAGAGGATTCTCGACGCCTTCGTGCGGTCTCGTTAATTTTCCGCCCTCAATTATGGCTAAAAGCAAAGCTCCTGTCGGAAACATGGTCATCGCCCAGAGCGGCGGACCGACCATGGTCATCAACCAAAGTCTCATCGGCGCCGTCCTCGAGGCGAAGAAGCACCGGCAGATCAAAAAGATTTACGGCTCGCTCCATGGTATTGCCGGGATTCTGGGTGAGAACTTCATCGACCTGCGCAAGGAGAGCGCCGCGACGCTCGAAGCGGTGGCCCAGACTCCATCATCGGCGCTCGGTTCGGTGCGAAAAAAGCCGACCAAGGACGACTGCCTTGCCATCTTTCATGTCCTGCAGAAATACGACGTCCGCTATTTTTTCTACATCGGCGGCAACGACACGGCCGAGACCACGCACATCATCAACGAGGAAGCCAAGGCGAACAATTACCTGCTGCAGTGCTTCCACATCCCCAAGACGATCGACAACGATTTGCGCGAGAACGACCACACGCCCGGCTTCGGCAGCGGCGCCCGCTTTGTCGCCGAAGCCTTCATGGGCGACAATCTCGACAACCGCGCGTTGCCCGGGGTGAAGATCAATATCATCATGGGACGTCATGCCGGCTTTCTCACCGCGGCGGCGGCCCTGGCGCGGGTCCATCCCGATGACGGTCCGCACCTCGTCTATTTGCCCGAGCGCCCGTTCGACGAAAACAAGTTCGCCCGGGACGTCGAGCGGGTTTACGCCAAGCTCGGACGTTGCGTGGTCGCCGTTTCGGAAGGCATTTGCGATAAGAACAGCACGGCGATCGCGGCCAAGCTGAGCCAGGAAGTCGATTCGCATGGCAATGTGCAGTTGAGCGGCTCCGGGGCACTCGGCGATCTGCTTTCCGGGATCATCAAAACTAAAACCAAAATTTCCCGCGTCCGGGCCGACACCTTCGGCTATCTGCAGCGCTCGTTTCCGGACATGGCGTCGTCCGTCGATTCGGCCGAAGCCCGCGAGGTCGGCAGGCTGGCCGTGCGGCATGCCGTCGCCGCGAACAAGCAGAGCGGATCGGTCACGATCAACCGGAAAGCCGGCAAGAAATACGCGCCATGCTACGGACTGGTCGAATTGCGCAAGGTCGCGAAAGGCACCCGCCACATGCCGGACAACTTCATCCACAAAGATGCCAATGACGTGACTCCGGCCTTCATCGCCTATGCCAAGCCGCTGGTCGGCAAGTTGCCGGTGATCGGGCGGTTCAAGGGTCTGAAAGTCAAAAAGCTGAAGTAGCTAACGAAGGAAGACATCTCGGCCCGCCTTTCCGTCCGAACATCACCCGTCCGCTTGACACAGTCATGAGATCACGCACCTCGAAAGCTCGCCGACGGCAGCGGGAAAGAGCGACGACGGATCCGAGCCGCCATGGCTGTCGGGCGCTGGTGTTCGTTGAGTCTGCCCCCCTGCGGAAGACCGCCGCGGCCGAAGCACGGGCCTTGATGAAGGAGACGGAGCGGCTCCGCGGGGAACTCGAGGCTTTCGAGCGTGTCGCCGTGCCGGAATTCGAACGGTGGAAAGCCGTGCAGTTCGGGACGTTGCTGACGGGACTGCGGGAAACGGAAGCTAGACTGCAACAGACCGGCGACATCCTCGAAAATCTCCACGCCCGCGCCTTTTTCGAAGGTATTTCGCCCGAGGAAGCCTACCTGCGGGAAAAAGCGGATGAAGCAGAAGCGCAGCGGCGTGAAGCTGGAAGGGTGGAAGACGAGGAGATCGACGGCGAGGAGTTCACCGACGAGGAGATGATGCGGCCCGTGGTAGACGCGTTTATCCGCGAGGTTTTCGGACTCGATCCGCGGGAAGTTCCGCCGAACGTTTACGCGGAAATACTTCGAGATTTCCAGGGTCCACCCCGCGGAGGCTCCGGGGCGCAGGAGGAGGCGGAACAAAGGGGTCCGCGGCCTGCTGCCACGCCCCGGCGCGCCGGTCCCGAAAGTCCGCTGGAGGCGCGGCTGAAGGAACTTTACCGGCAGCTGGCCCGTCGCTTGCATCCCGACGCCGGGGGCCGTGGCGCGACGATCGACCTCTGGCACGATTTTCAGGAGGCGCATGGTCGCGGGGATGTCGAGCGGCTGGAAATTCTCGTGGCGGTAACCGACTTGCGCGAGGGAATCGATGCGGCGGGGAGCACGCTTTTCCATTTGCGCGAGGCGGCGCGCGAATTCCGCCGCGGCGTGCGAGCCCTGCGCCAACGGCTGTCCGCAGCCCGCCGCTCGGAGGCATGGAAGCTGTGGAAGGGCCAGGACCGCACGAAGCTGGCGCACGAAATGCGCAAGAAACTCCACCGGGAACACTTCCAACTGCAGGAAAAGGCGAAGTTTCTGGAGCAGGAACTGGCACGGATCAAACGCGCGGCGGAGGAGTTGGCGCGGAGGAAGGGGCGGCAGAAGCCAAGGAAACGTGCCCGCCCCCGCCGCCCGCAGCGGGTTGAGACCGATGATACTTTTGATTTTTTCTCCGCCCCGGACTGGTGACTTCCCGGTTTAGCGCAACACCTTCGCGGGCTCGGGACGGCGCCGCGTCGGGCCGCGCACCGGCGGCCCAGCGGCCTCGTCATCATCCTCCCCCAGCAGGAAGCGGAAGTCGTCGAGGGTGAGCGCTTGGGCGAAGCTTTCCTCGCCGAGGATGTCATGGGCCAGCCGGCCTTTGTGCTTTTGCAGGGCGCGAATTTTTTCCTCGATGCTGTTTTTGACGAGCAGGCGGTAGGCGAAGACCGTTTGTTTCTGTCCGATGCGGTGGGTGCGGTCGATGGCCTGGGCTTCGACGGCCGGATTCCACCACGGGTCGAAGAGGACCACGTAGCTGGCGGCGGTAAGATTGAGGCCGGTGCCGCCGGCTTTGAGACTGATGAAGAACACCGCCGGGCCGTCATGATTCTGGAATTCCCCGACCAGCGCACCCCGATCCTCGGTGCGACCCGTGAGGGTGAACCGTTTCCACGAGCGTGCGGCGGCTTCTGCGTCGAGAATTTCGAGCATGGTGACGAATTGTGAAAAGACGAGGACCTTCTGGCCTTCCTCCATAAGCGGCTCGAGCGTCTCGAGCAAGGCGACCACTTTGGCGCTTTCCGGGGCGTCCTTCGCGATCTCCGCCCCACCCTCCTCGTCCAACCCGACGAGTCGGGGGTGACAGCAGATTTGGCGGAGGCGCAGCAGACTGGTGAGGATGTTGAAGCGCAGTTTGTCGAGTTGATGGGGCGTGCGGACTTTGAGGAGTTGGGCCCGGGCGCGCTTCAATTCGGCGCGGTAAAGGTCCGCCTGCCGGCCTTCCAATTCGACGAAAAGATCCTCTTCCACACGATCGGGCAAATCGCGGGCGACTTCGTTTTTGGTGCGACGGAGAAGAAAGGGGCGCGTGCGGGCGGCCAGGCGGCGCCGGGCCAGCGGGTCATCGCTCCGTTCGAACTGACGCGTGAAGGCCGCGCGATGGCCCAGCACACCGGGCATGGCGAAGGCGAAAATGGACCAAAGGTCGGTGAGACGGTTTTCGATGGGCGTGCCGGTCAGAGCCAGCCGTTGCGGAGCGACGAGGGCGCAGGCGGTGCGGGCATTTTGCGAACCCGGATTCTTGATCGCTTGAGCTTCGTCGACGATGACAGCGCCCCAGACATTCTTTTGCAGGGCGTCGGCGTGGGCGCGCAACTGCGCGTAGTGAATCACCAGAAGATCAGCCGACCCGTCCAACGCCTTTCGGCCGGCCGTGGCGCGGTTCCAAACTTCGACGCGGAGGCCGGGATAAAATTTGGCGGCCTCCGCCCGCCAGTTGTCCTGCACGGATTTCGGGCAAATCACGAGCGCGGGTCCGCCGAGCAACCCCTGCTCGCGCAGCCAAGCCAGCCAGGCCAGCGCCTGCACGGTCTTGCCCAGACCCATGTCGTCGGCCAGCACCCCACCGAAGCGGTTCTCGGAGAGGTAGGCGAGGAAATGGAATCCTTCCACTTGATAGGGACGCAGATCCGCCGTGAGGGCGCGCGGCAGGTCCGGGGTGACGCGGGTCTTGATTTCCTCCAGCCGCCGCCGCACCTGCGCCACGCGGTCCTTCGACAGCAAGTGGCTCGGGCCTTTGGCCAGGGCGCCGAGTTGCAAAACATGGAGGCGCTGACGTTCGGGGCCGATGTCGTGGGCGGCGAGTCCGATGGCCGCGAGTTCTTTTTCCTCCTCCCCGCTGAGGTCCCACTCCAACCGCCGCCAACCCTTGCCTTCCAGTCGCACCCAGCGGCCGGAGGCTTTGAGGAGGAGCGCGACTTCCGGCTCGCTCAGTTCGGTGTCGGTGAGTTCGAGGCCGACGCGGAGGTCAAACCAGTCGATCTGGCCCTGGGCTTCCTCGACATCCAAACGCAGGCGCCCCGCGACACGACCATCGGCCAAGCTGGCCAGTTCACCATCGAGTTGCACATTGCAACCATCCGGCCGCGCCGCCAGCCATTCGGCAAATCGCTGTGGCCAATCTTTCCCATTGATCCGCTGCTCGAGCCAAATCCCCGATGTACGCGTGTCGTTGGCCAATCGCCAGGGCAGGGCTTGGAGCCAAGCCGCGGTCGGCGGCAGAATGCTGTCGTCGATATCCAGCAAGGCGTCCCCGGTCTCAGCGCCGGCGGACGTGCCGCGGCGGCGCGACTCCTCGTGCCAACCATCCCCGACCCATTGCAGAGCCCCGCGTTCCGGCAAAGCCGGCGTGGCGCGGGCGCGGAGCCACACGTACTCGCTGGCGGCGTAATGCGGGCGAACCACTTTGGCCTCCACTTCGACTTTGCGCCGCAGTTGGCGGACCCGCCGGGCGAGACGGCCGGGCAGCGGCAAGGCCAACCGGCGGAGGACGGCGAGGCCCTCGGCGGATTCGAGCGCGCGGGCGGGAATGATGGCCGGCAGGGGTAAGGGTTCCGCCGCCCGCGGCCAGCTCCCGACCGTGTAAACGGCGGCCGGTGTGACATAAAAGCAGGGTTCGCCGGGAACGATGGCCAGCGCCGGGGGCGCCGGTCGTCCTTCCGCATCGACGAGGTTCAGGCGGTAGGATCCGTCGGTTGCAGCCGTGGGCTCCTCCAGTTGCCACTGCAGAGGGCTCGGCACCTGTTCAAGCGGGTCACCGTTCGGCCCGGCCAGATGCACGGCAGAGGCGTTGTTGTCTTCCAACAAACTGGCGAGGCAGCGCAACAATGAGTCCTCGTGCGGGGCGGCCCGCAGGCCGCGGAAGTTTCCGTAGCCGTCAATCGTCACGCCGAGCACAGCGGCCGAACCGCGTCCGACCCTCGCGCTGGCACCTTTGCGCAGCACGCGCAGAGCCTGTTCCACCGCGGTGCGGGTGGCTTTGACAAATTCGCCGGCGCTCCCGGCCCGCATTTCGACAGATCCCCCGTCCCGGTTCAGCCGCAGGCGGAATGTCGGCAGCAGGGCTGCGGTGACGGACGGCTCGGTCCAACGCGCCAGCGAAGTTTTCCACACCTGCACCGCCTCCAGCTCGTCGCGCACCGCGCGGCACTGCTTGAGGAGGACTTCATCCACGGCCTGCGGCAGCGGATCCGGAAGAACAAGCTGCCGCTGTTTTGCGGTCAGGGCCAGCCAGGCGAGAAACTCCGCGGCCGTGGAAGGTGGAGATTCGCCAGGGAAAATGGTGATTTGGTCGCTATGGTGCCCAAGGTAAAAAGGCCGGCCGAAAGCTACATAAAACTCTCCCGCGTCGACCTGCGGCTGGCCCGCATTCATCCATGACTGGGCCGCGGCGAGCAATTTGCAGCACTTTCCCGACAACTTTGTCCGCACCCGGGCCTCCACGAGTTGGCGGAGAGCGCCCGGCGCAGCGGCCGCCCGAGGCTCAACAATCCGCAGCGGGCCGGCCTTGGTGCAATGTAAAATCACGGCCGCCGCGTGTTTGCAATAATCGCCGAAAGAACACGTGCAAGCGGTTTCCACAAAGTCGTCGAAGAACATGACCCGCACACGGTAACTGCGGCTGCCGCACACCTTGGCTTCGATGCACTGACTCTCGTCGTCCCAGCGCACCTCTCCCACCGCGCCAGTCGCCAGCAGGTCGCGCCCGCGTTGCTTTTGCAGCCTCCCGAAGAACGCCATGGTCGCCTTCAGACGCGATGTCTCCTCCTCGCTCAGGTCCAAGTCATCGCTCATCGGGCATGTCCCTCCAAAAGCTCCCTCGGCACGATGGACAGCGCGGCTGCGTTGGTCGCCTCCAGGCTCACTTGCGGCGCCTTGCCGGCTTCGCAGGCTTCGAGCCAGCGGCCCGCGCAGAGGCACCAGTGGTCGCCGGGCTTGAGGCCGGGGAAGTCATACTGCGGGACGGGGGTGGAGAGGTCGTTGCCGCGGGATTTGGAAAACTCGAGGAACTCGGCGGTCATGATCGCGCAAACCGTATGCGAGCCTTGATCCTGCGCGCAGGTGTGGCAGTGGCCGTCCCGGAAAAAACCGGTGGCCGGATCGAAACTGCAGGGCTGGAGCGGTCCGCCGAGCACATTGCGTGCGGTCTCCTCTCCTTCGCTCTGGGCCAGATCGCGGACAGACATAAGTTTACCAGCCCAAGATCAGGGCGAAGACCAGCGGGGCGACGATGGTGGCGTCCGATTCGATGATGTATTTCGGGGTGTGCGCCTCGAGTTTGCCCCAGGTGATTTTTTCGTTCGGCACGGCCCCGGAGTAGGACCCGAAGCTCGTGGTCGAGTCGCTGATCTGGCAGAAGTAGGCCCAGACCGGAATGTCCTCCAACTGCAGGTCTTGGTGGAGCATGGGCACGACGCAGATCGGAAAGTCACCGGCAATACCGCCGCCGATCTGGAAAAAACCTACCGGAGTCGGGGCCGTCTTCTGATACCAGTCGGCCAGATAGATCATGTATTCGATCCCGGTGCGGACGGTGTGGACGTTTTTGATTTCGCCGGTGATGACGTGCGAGGCATACATATTGCCCATGGTGGAGTCTTCCCATCCGGGCACGATGATCGGGATATTTTTCTCCATCGCGGCGATGACCCACGAGTCCTTGGGGTCGATCTGATAGTATTGCTCGAGCTTGCCGGACTTGATGGTCCGCCACATGAATTCATGCGGGAAGTAGCGTTCTCCGGCCGCATCCGCTTCCATCCACTCCTCGAGCACGGCTTTCTCCAGGCGCCGCATGGCTTCCATTTCGGGGATGCAGGTGTCCGTCACGCGGTTCATGTGCCGGTCGAGGAGGGCCTGCTCGTCGGCCGGGGTGAGGTCGCGGTAATGCGGGACGCGTTCGTAGTAATCGTGGGCCACGAGATTGAAGATGTCCTCTTCCAGATTCGCTCCCGTGCAGGAAATGATGCCGACCTTGTCCTGCCGGATCATTTCGGCGAGGGAAAGACCGAGTTCGCCTGTGCTCATGGCGCCGGCCAGAGAGACCAGCATTTTGCCGCCGCTGTCGATCAGCTTGCTATAGCCGTCGGCCGCATCGACCAGCGCGGCGGCGTTGAAGTGGCGGTAATGGTGGCGAATGAAGGTGGAGACGGGTTGGCTCATAGGATCAGAGTTTGACGTGGAAAGATTCACCCGGTTTGACCGAGTGACAGAAGGCGGCCAGCAGTCTGGCCATGGCCTGGAGATCGTCGAGGTCGATGACTTCGACCGGCGAGTGCATGTAGCGGTTGGGCAGTCCGAGTGAAGCGGTGGGAATGCCGCCGCGTTGGAGGAAAAAGGCGTCGGCATCGGTGCCGGTGCGGCGCGGGTTGGCCTCGCGTTGGACGGGAATGTTTTCTTTGGCGGCGACCTCGAGGAGGCGCTGGACGACGACCGGGTGGTTCGAACTTCCGAAAGAAATGACCGGACCCTTTCCCAAGCGGACATCGCCGTGCTTGGGTTTCGAGCAATTCGGGATATCGGTCCCGTGGGTCACGTCGACCACGAGCGCCACATCCGGCTGCAGCGAATAAGCGGCCATGGTGGCGCCATAGAGGCCGTTCTCTTCCTGCACCGTGGAGACGGCCGTGACGCAAACCTTGGGCGGTTTAGCCGCCAGCTGGCGCAGGGCTTCGCCGGCGGACCAGACCCCGATGCGGTTGTCGCAGCCGCGGGCTGCCACGCGGTTGTTTTGCAGACGCTCAAACCCGTCGGCATAGGTGATGGAATCCCCCACCCGCGCGAGCTTTTCCGCTTCCGCCTTCGATCCGGCGCCGATGTCGATATACATCTCGTGAAGTTCCGGCACCTTTTTGCGGTCGTCCGGCTCCTGCAAATGAATGGCCAGCGATCCGGTCACGCCCGAGATGGTGCCTTGCGGACCGTGGACGTGGACGCGCTGCCCGCGGAAAAGCGCGCGGTCGATGCCTCCGATTCCCTGGACGAAAAGAAAACCATCTTCATTGAGGTGCGAGACCATGAAGCCCAGTTCGTCGATGTGCCCGGCCAGCACGACGTGCGGTCTCTTGCTTTGCTCGCCCAGCCGCGCGAAGGCATTGCCGTAAGCATCGGTGGTGAATTCGTCGCAGTGCGGTTTGACGTAATCCGCCCACACCCGCTGTGCACCCGCCTCGAAGCCGGAGGGCGACGGTGTGACGATGAGCTTTTCGAAGAATTTGAGCGGTGCTTTATCCACCATGACACTATGCAAACCGCGGACAGCCGGGGCAAGACCTCGACGGCGAAAAGTGCTTCGGGCAGACTTTTCCGCCCGTCATGACCTTCACCCGCACCACTCTCCGGGAGTTACGCCCGACCCTGCGGCTGGCGGCGCCCATCACGGCCGGTCAGGTCGGGCAAATGCTGCTCGGGGTGGCGGATATCGTCATGGTCGGGCACGTCGGAACCATGGCCTTGGCCGCCTGCTCTTTTGCCAACAACATTCTGATGGTCTTTGCCATTGCCGGCTTCGGCGTGCTCACCGCCGTCTCGGTGCGCGTTTCCCACGCGCACGGGGCCGGAAGCACCGATGCGATGGCCCGCGCTTTTCATGCCGGGATCGGACTCTCGGTCATCGGTGGTGTGATCTGCGCGGCGGCCATGCACCTCATTTATCCGCTTTTCCACTATCTGGGTCAGGCTCCCGGCGTGGTCGAGGGGGCGCGGGCTTACACGTTGATCGTGGCGTGGTCGCTCATTCCCGCCTGGCTGACCGCCGCCGCGCGGAACTACCTTGACAGCCAATCGCGTCCGTGGCCGTCCTTTTGGATCATGTTCGGAGGCGTCGGGCTCAACGTGCTCCTCAATTGGATTCTGATTTACGGCAACTTGGGAGCACCGGCTCTGGGATTGGAGGGCGCCGGATGGGCCACCTTGATCAGTCGCGTGGTGGTTATTGTCGGTCTGATTTGGTTCGTCCTCGCCGGGCGCAGCGCGCCATCCGTGCGCTGGAAAGCGGATCTGGAGTGGTGGCGTGAGCAGTTGGCCTTGCTCCGGTTGGGCGTGCCCACGGGTTTGCAATTGCTCAGTGAGGTCGGGGCCTTCTCCGCCGCCGCCTTGCTCATCGGACATCTCGGGGCGGTGCCGCTTGCCGCGCACCAGATTGCCATCACCTGCGCCGCCACGACTTTCATGTTTCCGCTTGGCATTTCCATGGCAGCCACCGTGCGGATTGGGCAGGCCCTCGGCAGTGGCCGCAAAGAGCTACTCCGTCCGATCGGGGCGGGAGCTTGGCTAATCGGAAGTATCGTCATGGCGGCCTTCACGGTTGTCCTCTTCACCTCCGGTCACCTCATCGCGCGCGCCTTCGTGAGCGATCCTGCGGTGATTGCCATCGCCGCGCAGCTTCTCATCATCGCCGGCATTTTCCAATTGGTGGACGGCGTGCAGGTCGTCGGATCCGGACTGCTGCGCGGCTTGCGTGACACCAAGGTCCCGATGTGGATCAACATCATCGCCTATTGGTTCATCGCGCTGCCGCTGGGTGGGTGGCTGACTTTCACCCGGGGGCAAGGAGCCGCCGGCATGTGGTTAGGACTGGCTTGGGGGATCGCCTTTGCCTCGGTCTTTCTCGTGCTGCGCTTCATGGCCAAGACACGTGCCGCGTGATCGTTGGTATCGGCATCCTGCCGATGATGTCCTGTCGTCACGGAGAGAATTTCCGCGACGCCTGCCCGCTCTCTCAGTGGCCCAGCGCGTAGGCCAAGTGCGGGGTATACAGCTTCGGCTCGAGGAGAAAACTGTCATGGCCCTTCTCCGAATGCACGGTGAGGCGCAAATGCGGGACGCCTGCTTTTTTCAGCTCGGAACAGATTTCCGACTGATAGTCCGGGTAAAAGCAGCAATCGCTGTCGATCGTGAAGACGAGATACTGCTGGTCTTTGCAGCGGCCAAAAAGCGGCTGCCAGCCGGATTGCTTGGCGTCCTCGTAAAGGTCGAACTGCTGCCAGGCGTCGATGATGCGCAAGTAGGAATTGGCATCGAAGCGTTTCACGAATTTTTGCCCCTGATAGAGCATGTAGCTCTCGAGGGAGCTGGAGATGTCATACCACGGCAGATCGGTCTCCGGCCGGACGATATCGACGCGTGCGCGCTCTTCGATGACGTCGGCATAGAGGAATGTCTTGTGGCTGATCATGCGGGCCAGCGCCAGCCCGTGCACCGGACCCGGCGAGCCGTAATAGTCCCCTCCCCGGAATTCCGGATCCCGCGTGATGGCGATGATCTGCTCCAGGTTGTGCATTTGCTGCAGGCCGTGGGAGCGGATACCGGTGCCGATGGTGATCACGTTCGCCACGCGGTCCGGCCAATGCACGGCGAAGTCGAGGGCCATCATACCGCCGAGGGAGGTGCCGACCACGGCATGAAGTTTTTCGATGCCGAGATTTTCGAGCAGTGGAAGTTGCGAGCGGACGATGTCATGCACGGTGATCCGCGGAAAATCACCGGCATAAACCTTGCCGGTGGCCGGATTGACCGAGCAGGGGCCAGTCGAACCGTAGCAGCCGCCGAGGTAGTTGGCACAAATGATGAAATACTTGTTGGTATCCAGGGCGCGGCCGGGGCCGACAAAGCCGTCCCACCAACCGGTGTGCAGTTCCTCGGTCCACCGTCCGTCAAGGCCCGGCACGTCTTGGTTGCTCCCCGCGGCGTGCTGGCTGCCGCTCAAGGCATGGAAGAGGACCACGGCATTGGAGCGGTCGGCGTTGAGTTCTCCGTAGGTCTCATAAGCAATGGTCACACCGGCCAAAACAGAACCTCCCGCGGTGACGAAAGGATCGTCCGCGCTCCCGAAAGTGTGAAACCGGGTTTCGACTTTGCCGATGCCTTTGCTCATAGACCGGTGGTTACTTCGCCGCGGCCAAAGCTTGGTCGATATCTTCGAGCAGGTCAGCCGGATCCTCGAGGCCGACGGAAAGACGGATGAGTTCCGGCGTGATCCCGGCCCCGCGCTGTTGTTCCTCGTTAAGCTGGGAATGCGTGGTCGTGGCCGGGTGGATGGCCAGGCTCTTGGCGTCGCCCACATTGGCCAGATGGGAGAAAAGTTGGAGAGCCTCGATGAACTTCTTCCCGGCCGCGGCTCCGCCCTTGATGCCGAAGACGACCATGGATCCCCCCTTGCCGTGGAGATACTTCTGGTTGAGTTCATGGTAAGGATCGTTTTTCAGCCCGGGATAACGGACCCACTCGACGTCAGGGTGCTTTTCGAGGTGCTCGGCGACAGCCAGCGAGTTGGCGCAATGTTTCTCCATGCGCAGCGGCAGGGTTTCGATGCCTTGCAAGAAAAGCCACGAGTTGTCCGGCGCGATGCAGGCGCCGAGGTTGCGCAGCGGGACGGTGCGCATGCGCAGGATGAAGGCGAGCGGAGCGAGCGGGGCCGGCAAGTCGTGGCCCCAGCGGAGACCATGGTAGCTGTTGTCCGGATTGTCGTAGAGCGGATGCTTTCCCGCAGCCCAGTTGAAACGGCCGCTGTCGACCACCACGCCGCCAATGCCCGTGCCGTGGCCGCCCATCCATTTGGTCAGCGAATGAATGACAATATCCGCCCCGAAATCGAGCGGTTTGGTCAGATATGGCGTGGAGAAGGTGGCATCGACAATGAGCGGGAGGCCGTGGTCGTGGGCAACCTTCGCCACTTTCTCCAAGTCGACGACCTCGAGCGCAGGGTTGGAGACCGTTTCGACAAAAAGGGCGCGTGTCTTGTCGTCGATGGCGTTGGCGAAATTTTGCGGGTCATTCGAATCGACGAATTTCACCTTGATCCCGAGGGCGGGGAGAATGTCGCTGAATTGCGTGTAGGTGCCGCCGTAGAGGTTGCGGGCGCTGACAATATTGTCGCCGGCCGAGGCAAGGTTGATGATCGAATAGAAAACGCCGGCCGTTCCCGAGGCGACTCCCAGCCCGCCCATCTCGGGCGCACCTTCGAGCAAGGCCACACGCTTCTCCAGCACGTCGGTCGTGGGATTCATCAGCCGGGTGTAAATGTTGCCCAGCTCCTTGAGGGCGAAGAGATTCGCGGCATGCTCGGTGCTTTTGAAGACGAACGAGCTGGTCCGGTAAACGGGCACCGCGCGGGAGAGGGTCGTGGGGTCAGGCTGCTGGCCTCCGTGGAGGCAGATAGTGTCGAATCGCATGGTTTTTATCGGTGTGGAGTGGCTATGAATAGTTTCGCCTGTGGGCGGCAAGTCAATCGCAAAGGCGGCTATGACGCGATGGTCAGCGGAGGTATTCCGAGGCCAAGCGTCCGACGTTCGCCTCGGGGGCACGGGTGTCCTGCAGCGATGGATCCATCGCGATGAGGCCGACTGATCCGTCTGCATAGGAGACCATGGCATGGCCGTTGTGGCGGAAGTGCACGGACGGGATTTTGCCGCGGTCATCGTCAAATCCGTAGAACTCCTCGATCATAGGCTTCTTGGCGCTGGCCGGTTTCTGGAACGCGTTGATCTGGGCTGCGGTGGCGAACACCACGGTGCGGCTCGGATTTGGGAGGTCCCAGTAGCGCAGAGGTGGTCCGCCGCTCGGCACCCACCCATTCGTTCCCGACAGCGCGACATTGTAACCGAGCCCGATGTAGCCATGCCGGTATTTCGGTTTGAAGGGCTTGCCGGCGAAACCGAAGCTCGGATCCGGCGCCATGTTTCGCGGGACATAGGGCCCGAGGGGGCCGTTGTTCATGTCGATTGTCCGTTGCCCCTCCGGCCGCCCGAGGCTTTTACCCGACTCGAAACCAAACCACCATACCGCGCCTTTGGAGCCGTCGACCTCGCCGTTGCGGCGGTAGGGCCAGAACCGGTAGTTGTTATCACCGAGGTAGGCGGCGCCGCCAGCGGCCAGTTGCCGGATGTTGCTGGCCGAGATGGCCAGCGAGGATGTTTTGTAAGCTCCCCACACTGCGGGAGCAGCCACGCCGGCCAGCACCACCATCACGGCAATGGCGACCAGCAGTTCGGTGAGACTAAAGCCGCGCTCGCGCATGGAACCTCCCTCTAATCCAAAGCGCCATCGCGGCGGCGGCCAAGAGCCAAAGCGCATGCGGTTCGGGCACGGCGACGGGTTGCCCGACTGGCGTGCCGACAAACCCACCGGCAAAACTCCACGCATCCCAAGAACCGTCGACGAGCATGCGGTCGGAGGCGCCAATCTGCGAAGCGAACCAGTTTACTGCGGCATACTGCGGGTTGCCCGCCACGTCATATTCGAACGGACCGAGGAAGCCGCCGCCGTCGTAAATGGAGTATTCAAAATTGCCACCATACAGGTAATATTCCCAATACCCGTTGTCCCAATCGCCGCGGGTCCGCTCAATCGCCCCCTCGCGGAAGTCGATGGAGTAAATGGAATCGCCGAAACCATAACGCTCGATGACCACACTCAGGCGGCTGTCCGCGCCGGTGAGGGTCTCGATGATGACTCCACCGAAGGGTTCACGGACCACGGTCGTGCCCGCGAGTGCCGTCAGCATTTCGATGCCCGAAACGGTTCCGTCCCAGCGATACCCCCAGGCCAGAGAGCCTGGGGTGCCTCCATCATTCCACTGGAGGACAAAGGCGGAGCGGCTTTCTCCGAGGCCAGCCCAATAGGTGATATCGTCGAAATTGTCGACCAACTGGGCGCCCGCTCGGGGCGCTACGGCAAGGAGCAGCGCAGCGAGCGCGGCTAGGGGTATTTTCATCAGGATGTTCTCTCTTCTTTTAATTGGGGCAAGAGAGACTCTGATGAGGCGGTCCGCGGTGGAAACGCTCAGCAAAGACCACTCCCGCACGCTTCATTTCTTGCGATGAAGTTTTTCCGCGCACTGCCACCCGGCCGTGCACGCGTCGAGGATGAGCAGGAAGATGTTCGGACTCCCGGTTTGTGAATGCCGAAGCATTCGCCTCTCCCCTCGCCTTCGCCCGGCCGAGGCCGGACTGGCTTTGTTCCCGCTTGCGCGGGATGAAGGATTGTTACCGGATACCGCAGCGCAACTGTGGCCGATTCTCACGGCCTTCCCTTGTCTGCTCATCGGTCTCACCCGGATTTGGCCCGGGTGCTGGTCATGCAAAAGAACGCAACTCTGTTTTAAGCGGCGCGGCGGGTAGCGTCAATGACCTTGCCAAAAAATCCGCCAGCACCGTCAATCCCCGCATGCGCAACTTGCACGCTTGGACCCACCGCACGGCAGACGGCGAGAAACGCGAAGTGCGTGCGGTCAAGAATCGAGGGCGTTGGCGTTTGCAGTCGAAGGTGCAGCATGAGGAGGATTGGACTTACCATGAGGTGCCCGAGCTTTCCGATTTGCAAGAGTTGCGCGAAATCCTCTGGCGCAAATACCAACGCCGCCGCGCGGCGCACGAAGACGTGCTGCTGGCCGACAAAATGCTCGCCGAATTCGGCAGCAGTTAGCGCTCAACCGCCGCTTTGCGGTTTTGCATGTAGCCCGTCCGGGTTGAAATGTAGGGATCCAAGGCGTCCTTGGTCGCCATGTCGTAGCGATCCATCTGGTCCGGCAGGCCGTGGGCACCAGACGGGGCGGACACCGCGGTGGTCCATCCCGCGCCACCGAAAATCAAACCAAGCCACGCCACGGGATTGAGCGCGGTGTCGCCCACCGTGCCGACGAGATCCCGGGAAGTGGTCGGGCCGAGCACCGGGAAAACCAGATAGGGCCCGTGGGGAATTCCCCATTTGCCGAGAGTTTGTCCGGTGTCCGCCTTGGGCACATCGGCCAGCGCGGGTATTTTGTCCGCGGGCTTCATCACTCCCCCGACGCCCGCTGTGGTGTTGACCAGAAACCGGCCGGTTTCCTTGGCCGTGCGGTCGAGGCGGCCTTGGAGCGTGTGGTTCACGAAGCGGACGGGGAAGCGGACATTTTCGTAGGCGTTGCGAATACCGCGGCGCACCAAGTCCGGAAGAACAAACTCGTAGGCCGTGGAAAAAGGCTTCGCCACGTAGGTGTAAAGCTGGTGGTTAAACCAGAAAATACCGCGGTTGGCCGGCTCGATCGGGTCATGGACTTTAACCTCCGCCACATCGTCCCAGTCGTCGTCCTCGCCGGCCGCGGCAGCGACTTGTTGCGCCGCCACCGCACTCTTTCCCGACGGTGCCGCGGCAGTGGGCTCCTCGGCGCGACGGGTGGCGCAACCAGCGAGGAGCAAGGCAAGGACGCCGGCCACAAGCAGCGGAAGAGTTTTCATCAGGTGCGCGCCACCGACTGCCGGAGCGAGTCAAGCACGGCGACAGCACCGCCCTTTTTGACCAAGGCATCGAACTGGGCGCGGTAATTGGCCACGAAACTGACACCCTCGGCGAGAATGTCGGTGACCAGCCACTGGCCGCGGTCCTCCAAACGGTAGGTGACGTTGTAACGACTACCTTTGTAAACTGTGGTGGTCGGAATCTCGACCTTGCCGGCGCCGGGACTGGTAGCTTTGAGGTATTTGATCTCGGGACGTTCGCCGGGAGTGAATTTTTCGCTGTAGCTGCGGATGATCAATTTGGTGAAAAGATCCGTGGCTTCGGTTTTTTGCTCCGGAGTGAATTGTCGCCAACCGGGGCCCACCGCGCGGCGGGTCATCGACTCGAAGCAAATGTGCCGGACCAAAATCGGCGTCAGTTGCTCCGCCATGGTGCGGCCGCCTTTGGCTTTGTTCGCGACGGCCAACACTTGATCCACCGTGGAGCGCAGGGCCGTCTCGGCATCCTCGGTGGAGGCCCGCGAGAGAACGACCAACGCTGAGGTCAAAAGCAAGGTAAGGACGGCACGTTTCATGGCTCGGGTGCGGTGGAAGCGGCTTCTTGGTCTCCATTCTGCTCATTTTTGACGCTACCAAAAGCCATTTTGCTGATCAGGGATTCCAATTCGAGGGCGGATTCGGTCATCGTGATGCGGGCGGAAGGTCCTAATAATTCTTCATCGGCCCCCGGGGCGAGGGCAACAAATTTGTCCCCGATCAGCCCCGAAGTTTTGATCGAGGCCATGGTGTCGGTGGGCAGCGCGAGGCCCGAGCGGATGCGCAGTTCCACGATCGCACTGTAGTCCCCCGGGTCAAGGCGGATGGCGTCCACCCGCCCGACGGTGACGCCAGCCAGCATGACGGTGGCGCCGGTGCTGAGTCCGCCCGTATTGGCAAAGCGGGCCTCGACGGGGTAGGTATCGCTTCCGACCAATTCCCCCGCTCCGAGCTTGAGGGTGAGGTAAACCAAAGCAGCCAGACCGAGCAGGACGAATACGCCCACCCCGAATTCGAGCTTTTTATCCCTGTTCATGATGGTTCCGACGCGTCCGCACCACGGCGCAGGCTATCCAAGGTCGAGCGCAACGCAGCGGGACTGTCGCGGAATGATTGAACCACCGGATGGGCCGAGGAGGCAAACTCATCCGGCGTCCCGCAAAAACAAATTTCCCCTTGGTGAAGCAGCGCGACCGTGTCGCTCGCGACCAGGGCCTCGACAATGTCGTGCGTCACGATGAGGGCGGTGAAACCGAAAAGCGTCTGGTATTTCGCGATCATGGCGAAGACCGCATTGCGGCGTAACGGGTCCAAGCCGGCGGTCGGTTCGTCGAAAAACACCATTTCGGGCCGGGTGACGATGGCGCGGGCCAAGGCGAGTCGCTTTTGCATCCCGCCGGAGAGCGTGCCCGGGTAGTGGTCGGCATAGTCGCCCAGTTCCAACTGTTCGAGCGCCTCCATGGCGCGCCCCCGGATCTCTCCCCGCCCGAGTGACGTCGTCTGCTCGAGCGGCAGGGCGACATTGCGGAACGCGGTGAGCGAGTCAAAGAGGGCGTTCCCTTGGAAAAGAAAGCTGCAGCGGCGCCGAAAGGAATCCCTTGAGGCCTGGTCGCGGAAATCGAGCCTCCGTCCGTCGAACGAAATCTGTCCGTCGTCGGGTTCCTCGATATTGGCCAGGCATTTGAGGAGCACGGATTTGCCTGCGCCGCTGGGACCCAAGACGGTGAAAAGACGGCCGCGCGGCACGGCGAGACTGACGCCGCGAAGCAGGGTATGTGGGCCGAAGCTTTTGCGCAGGTCGTCCACTTCGAGCAGGAAGTTGCCACCTTGGCCTCCGGTCTTCGACCCGGTCTGGAGCGGGGTGGTCATGGGTCAGATAAGAAACGAGGTAATGACATAGTCGGCGGCCAAGACGGCGATGCTGGAAACAACCACCGCCTTGGTTGTGGCCGCACTGACTGCCCGGGCCCCCGTGGCGCCGCGGATCCGGTGCGCGTGGAATCCCTGGTAGGCACAGATGCTGATGGTAAGCAGACCGAAGGTCACCGCTTTGAGGAGGCATTCGCGCACGTCCTCGCTTTCCACCGCGCGCTGGACCGAGGCCCAGTAAACGCCCGGATCAACGCCCAAGAGAAGCGAACCGGAGAGACTTCCGCCCCACAGGCCGACGGCGACAAAAAGGGCGGTTTGCGCAGGGAAGACAAAAAGGGCGGCCAGGAGCCGGGGCGTCACCAGATATCCGCAACTGCTGATCCCCATCGTGTCGAGGGCGGCGATCTGCTCCGAGTTGCGTTGGATGCCCAGTTCGGCGGCCAGGGCAGACCCCGCCTGCCCCACGAGCATCAACGCCGCAAGCACGGGAGCCATTTCCCGGACGAGACTGAGAGAGACCAACACGCCAAGCAAGGCCTCGGAGCCGAAGCGATTGAGCACGTAGTAGCCCTGCAATCCGAGGACGAGCCCGGTGAAAGTGCCCACGATGAGAATGACCGGCAGGCAGCGGAAGCCTTGCTCATAGATTGCGCGGGCCACCCTGGTCCAAAGCCGCCGCGTGGCGAAGACGGCACCAAGGGACCGGCCGGTAAAAAGGGCGAAATCACCCAATCCCCTCACCCTGTCCATCGTGAAGCTGCCGACACTGCCAACCACCGCTATGCCTATGCCAGAAGGCGCCGCGCGATGCAAAGACCGTTTGCGGCGGCTTGTGCCGCGCGGTGGCCCCTTTATGCTGCGCGGCCATGTCCGTGGAAAAACTTAGGCAGGCCGACAAGGCGCATCTTTGGCATCCTTTCACGCAAATGCGGGACTGGTGCGCGGCCGGGCATGATCCCCTCGTGCTGGTCGAGGGACGCGGCAGCCTGCTGGTCGATGCCGCCGGACGCGAGTATCTCGATGGCAACAGTTCGATCTGGACCAACATCCACGGCCATTCACATCCACACATCGTCCGCGCGATCCAAACCCAGGCCGCGAAACTCGCCCACAGTTCTTTTCTCGGCTTCACCAACGAACCGGCCATCCGGCTCGCCGAAAAGTTGGTGGCACTTTTTCCGCCGGAGACATTGACGCGCGTTTTTTATTCGGACGACGGTTCCACCGCCATCGAGGTGGCGCTCAAGATGGCGGTGCAATTCCATCAGCTGACCGGCCACCCCGAGCGTTCCCGTTTTGTCGCCTTCGAACACGCCTATCACGGCGACACTTCCGGGGCGGCCAGCCTCGGGGGCATTGCCGCCTTCCAAGACCGCTTTGCCTCGATCAGCTTTCCCGTGGTGCGGGTGGCCAATCTTCTGGAACTGGAAGCTCTCGACCGACCAACGACCGAATCGTTGGCCGGAATCGTCATCGAACCGCTCATGCAGGGCGCCGGTGGGATGCGCACTTGGCCCGAGGGCCTGCTGCGCGATTTGCGTGCGTGGTGCGACCGCCACGGCGTCTTTCTTATTCTCGATGAGGTCATGACCGGCTTCGGCCGCACGGGCAAAATGTTCGCCTGCCAACAAGAGGACGTGGTCCCGGATTTTCTGGCCCTGGCCAAAGGCCTGTCCGGAGGCACCATGCCGCTCGCCGCGACGCTCACCACGGAGCGGGTCTTCGAGGCTTTTCTCGGCGACTACGCCGAAATGAAGACGCTCTTTTACGGACACAGCTACTGCGGCAATCCCCTCGGCTGCGCCGCGGCGCTGGCCAGCCTCGAGGTGTTCGAAGAAGAACGCACTCTGGAAAACCTGCAGCCGAAGATCCGTCAACTCGGGGAGTTGCTCTGCGATCTGGCCGGGGAACCGCACGTCGGCGCCGTCCGGCAATGCGGTTTCATGGCCGGCCTTGACGTGGTCCGCGCCGACGGCACCCCCTACCCGTGGCAGGACCAAACCGGCGCCCGCATCTGCCTTGCGGCGCGCCGCCACGGACTCCTGACCCGCCCGATCCGCGACACCTTGGTGATCATGCCGCCGCTTTGTTTCACCACGGACGAACTGACCCGTGCGGTCGCCGCCTTGCGGAGTGCCATCCGGGAAGTCTGCGGCTGAAATTGACACCCCCCGCCCTTCCGGATAATTCTACGCGTTCTCTCTGATACATTTTAAACCAAAACTCATGAGCAAAACCTCGAAGAAAAAGGGCGGCAAAAAAGCAAAGGCGACCGCGGGAACCAAGGGCAAATACGTTTATTATTTCGGTGACGGCAAAGCGGACGGCGACGGCACGATGAAGGCGCTGCTCGGCGGCAAAGGCGCGAACCTCGGGGAAATGACCCGCATCGGTTTGCCCGTCCCTTGCGGATTCACGATCAGCACCGAGGTCTGCACCTACTATTACGACCACAAGCGCACTTACCCGAAGCAGCTCGACGGGCAGATCGATGCCGCGGTGGTCAAAATGGAGAAATCCATGGGCAAAAAATTCGGCAGCGTGGAGAACCCGTTGCTGGTGGCCGTCCGTTCCGGCGCGCGTGATTCCATGCCGGGCATGATGGACACCATCCTCAACCTCGGCCTCAATGACGCCACGGTCGAGGGTTTGGCCCATCTGACCGGCAACGACCGTTTCGCTTACGACTGCTACCGCCGCTTTATCCAGATGTATGGCGATGTCGTCATGGGTGTGCAGAAACGCCCCGGCGAGGAGCACGACCCGTTCGAGGCGGTCATCGAGAAACTCAAGGCGGAACTTTTCCCGCACGACCCCCACATCAGCGACACCTCGCTCGACGCGATAGCGCTCAAGGAATTGGTCAAACGCTTCAAGGCTTTGGTCAAAGAGCGCACCGGCAAGACCTTCCCCAACGACCCGCGTCAGCAGTTGATGGGCGCGGTCGGCGCCGTGTTCGGCTCGTGGAACAACGAGCGCGCCAATGTTTACCGCCGCAAATACAATATCCCGCACGAGTGGGGCACGGCGGTCAACGTGCAGGGCATGGTCTTCGGCAACATGGGTGATTCCAGCGGTTCCGGCGTGGCTTTCACGCGCGATCCGGCCAGCGGCACGAAGGTTCTTTACGGCGAATTCTTGGTCAACGCCCAGGGTGAAGACGTGGTGGCCGGCGTGCGCACGCCCGAAGCGGTCATCGGCATGGCGAAGCATTTCCCGACCGCCTACCGTCAATTGCTCAAGGTGCAAAAGACCCTCGAGAAGCACTTCAAGGACATGCAGGACTTCGAGTTCACGGTCGAAGACGGCAAGCTTTTCATGTTGCAGACCCGCAACGGCAAACGCACCGGCCTCGCCGCGGTCAAAATCGCCTGCGACATGGTCAAAGAAAAACTCATCGACTGGAAAACCGCGGTGCACCGCGTGCCGGCCGAACAACTCGATCAGGTGCTCGCCCCGATTTTCGACCGCCACGCGGTCAAAGCGGCCAAAGTCATCGCCAAGGGCCTGCCCGCCGGTCCCGGCGCGGCCTCCGGCAAAATCTACTTCAACGCCGAACGCTGCGTCGAAGCAGCGGAACAAGGCGAGAAAGTGCTCCTCGTCCGGGTGGAAACCTCACCGGAAGACCTGCGCGGCATGATCGCGGCCGAAGGCATCCTCACCGCGCGGGGCGGAGTCAGTTCACACGCCGCCCTGGTGGCCCGTCAAATGGGCAAGGTCTGCGTCTGTGGCGCCGCAGCCTTGCACATCGACTACCACAGCAAGACGTTGAAAATCGGCGACCAAACCTACCACGAGGGGGATTACCTCTCGATCGATGGCACGGCCGGCGAAGTTTACAACGGTCAGATCAAGACCGCGCCCTCGGAAATCGTCCAAGTGCTCGTCGAGAAGACCCTCAGCCCGGCGAAGAGCGCGATCTACAAGGACTTCGCGCAGCTCATGTCCTGGTGCAGCAAGGCCACCCGCATGGTGGTCCGCACCAATGCCGATACGCCCGAGCAGACGGCCAATGCGGTTTCCTTCGGCGCGACCGGCATCGGTCTGTGCCGCACGGAGCACATGTTCTTCGAAGGCGACCGCATTGATGCCGTACGCGAAATGATCCTGGCGGAGAAAAAGGAGGACCGCCAGGCGGCCCTCGCCAAACTCCTGCCTTACCAACGCGAGGACTTCATCGGCATCTTCAAGGCGCTCAAAGGTCTCCCGGCCACCATCCGCCTGCTCGATCCGCCGCTCCACGAATTCCTGCCCCACGACCATGCGCAGCAAAACGCCCTGGCCAACAAGCTCGGGATCAGCGCCGACAAAATCGCGAAGCGTGTGCACGACTTGCACGAATTCAACCCGATGCTCGGCCACCGTGGTTGCCGCCTCGGCATCAGCTATCCGGAAATTTCCGAGATGCAGGTGCGGGCCATCTTTGAAGCGGCCGCCGAAGTGCAGAAAAAAGGCATCAAGGTGCGTCCCGAAGTGATGATCCCGCTCGCGGGATTCACCAAAGAACTCAAATTGCAGACCGAACTTGTCCACCGCGTGGCTGCCGAAGTGGCGAAGGAGAAGAAGGTCAAATTCGACTATCTGGTCGGCACCATGATCGAAGTTCCCCGCGCCGCGTTGGTCGCGGACGAAATTGCCGAGGACGCCGAGTTCTTCAGTTTCGGCACGAACGATCTGACGCAGACCACGCTGGCCATGAGCCGCGACGATTCCGGCAGCTTCCTGCCGGTTTACCAGGAGCTGGAGATCGTCAAGCAGAACCCCTTCGCCAGCGTCGACACGCAGGGCGTGGGCAAACTGATGCGCATCGCGGTCGAACTCGGCCGCAAGACGCGCAAGAAGATCAAGCTCGGCATTTGCGGTGAGCACGGTGGCGATCCGGACAGCGTGGAGTTCTGCCACGAGATCGGCCTCGATTACGTCAGCTGCTCGCCCTTCCGCGTGCCGGTGGCCCGTCTGGCCGCCGCGCAGGCTGCCCTCCATTAACAACCGGGAATTTCCCTCCCGTCGTCCCGTCCCGCGCCCCGCGCGGGGCGGGATTTTTATTTGCACGAATAGGGAAAGGAACGAATCTCCTTCGAATGAAGTCAGCCCTCCGGGCGGCCCTGCTCTCCGCCGCTTTGCTCCTCCCCGCCGCCGCCCGTGAATTCAGCGTGGTGACCTACAATGTGGAAAACCTTTTCGACGCGGACGGAGTCGCGGCTTTCGACGACTACCAAGAGACGGGCGCGGCCCATGCCTACTCTCCGGCCAAGGTCTTGGTGAAGATTGCCAACGTCGCCTCAGCCCTTCGCACTTTCAACGATAGCGCCGGTCCGGACATCGTTTTATTCAACGAGTTCGAGATCGATTTTTCTCCGGATACCACCGTGCCCGATTTCGCCGCTTTTCTCGCCAAATACCAAGGCACCACGGTCGACCGCATGTTGACTAAGGAACTCAACGATGACGTCCGCGGGCTTCCGGCCGAGGCCCTCCTGCTCAAGTATCTCGAGGATAACGGCATGACCGGCTACCAAGTCGCGGTCGGGCAGGACAAACCCGACTTGGAGGCGCTGACCACCAATGACCGGGCCATCCATCGCAAGGCGCACAAGAACGTCATCTTCAGCAAGTTTCCCATCACCGAGACCAAAAGCCACCCCACGCCGGATGCGCGCGATATCCTTGAGGCGACCGTCGACGTGGAAGGACACCCGCTTGTTGTCTTCGTCAACCACTGGAAGTCGCGGGCCAGTGATGCCAATGCGGAACAAACCCGGCGCCTCAACGCCCAGACCCTGCGCGAGCGTCTCGATGCTGTCTTTGCGGCGGATCCATCGGCCGATGTCCTGGTGGCCGGCGACTTCAACAGCCACTACAACCAAACCAAAGCCAATCCCCACTTGGGAAAGACCGCGGTGAACGATGTGCTTGGTTCGCAGGGTGACGAAGCTGCCACCGCCTCGGCCAAGGCTTACTCGCTCTACAATCTGTGGCACGAGTTGCCGCCCTCGCAACGCTTCTCCGATGAATACAACGGGGATTGGGGCACTTTGATGCAGATGATGGTTACCCCCGGCCTGTACGATCACAAGGGCGTGCAATACGTGGACAACTCGTTCGGCATCGTCATTCTCGAAGGCCTCAACACCGTGGGTCCGTTCCAGCGGCCCCGCCGTTGGACTAATGCAGGCGCCGGTGGAGGATTTAGCGACCACTTTCCGATCAGCGCCCGCTTTCGCACGGTGGACGACGGGGACGCCGCCAAGCGTGTCACTCCAGTCAAACCGGGTACCGAAGATTCACCTTCCGAGCCGATCGAGGTTGAGAACGATACGCTAAAGCCGAAAAATGCCCCGGCCTTCACGTCCGAGCGTGCGGCCCATCCGGAGCGGATCATCGGAGATGTTTTCCGGGCCACCGGCACCATCATCTCCCTCCGCCCGCCGACCATTGAAGTCGATGGCAACGAATACCTTTTGCACTCCCGCGACAAGGACCTGCGGCAGCAATTGCGTTCCTACCCCAAAGGCGGTGAACTCGCGTTCATGGGTGAATTCTCCATGCACCAGGGAAAGTTCCAATTCGTGATCGACGACGAGGACTGGATCATTCGTGAACCGGCTCCGGCCAAGGACTGAGCGCACCCCATGCCGGGGTGTCTTCGGCGCGAAGGTCGCGGAAGACGCCGGTTGAAAAATGCTTTAAGCCGGGCGCTTCTCCAACGCCACGTAATCCCGTTCGAGCGCGCCATTGTAGACTTGGCGGGGACGGTGGATTTTCATTTTGGGATTCGAAGCCACCTCGCGCCAATTCGCGATCCATCCCGGCATCCGGCCGATGGCGAACATCACGGGGAACATGTCCACCGGGATGCCGATGGCGCGGAGAATGATCCCGCTGTAGAAATCGACATTGGGGTAGAGCTTGCGGGAGATGAAATAGTCGTCCGTCAGCGCGGCTTGCTCGAGTTGCTGGGCGATGTCGAGCAACGGATCCTGGATTCCCATCGAGGTAAGGACCCGCTTGGCCGCCTCGCCCAGGATGCGCGCACGCGGGTCGTAGTTTTTGTAAACGCGGTGGCCGAAGCCCATGAGGCGGCGCTCGCCTTTCTTGGCGGCCTCGATCGCTTTGTTTCCGTCATCCCCGGACGCCTGGATTTCCTCGAGCATTTCGATGACCGCCGCATTGGCTCCGCCGTGAAGCGGGCCCCAGAGCGCCCCGACCCCGGCCGAAACACTGGCAAAGAGGTTGGCCCCGCTCGACGCGACCATGCGCACGGTGGAAGTGCTGCAGTTCTGCTCGTGATCGGCGTGGAGCAAGAGAATGAGATCGAGCGCATCGATGACTTCCGGCTTCGGATTGTAGTCCCGATAAGGTTCGGAGAACATCATGTGCAAGAAATTGGCCGCGTAGCGGAGGTCCCAGCGCGGGTAGACAAAAGGCAGGCCGCGCTTGGTGCGGTAGGACATGGCCGCGAGAGTGCGGACTTTGGAAATGAGCAAAGCGGCAGCCCAGTCGAAATGCCCCTGATCCAGTTGCTTTTTGTGGGAAGTCATCTCGGGGTAGTAGCAACCGAGCGAGTTGAGCATGGCGGAGAGAATGGCCATGGGATGCGACGAGTCCGGGAATCCCTCGAAGAAGACGCGCATGCCTTCGTGGACCGAGGCACTGGAGGAAACACGGGCGCGAAATTTGGAGAGCTCGCCCGGGTCCGGCAGTTCGCCGTAAATGATCAGGAATGCGGTCTCCAAAAAGATCGATTCGGACGCCAGATCCTCGATGCGGTAGCCGCGATGCCTCAGGATCCCCTTCTCCCCGTCGATGAAAGTAATGCTGCTGCTGCACGACCCCGTGTTGGCAAACCCGTCGTCATAAGTGATGAAGCCGGTCTGGTCGCGGAGCGCACGCACGTCCACCGCCTGCTCCTGCTCCGTGCCGACGACCACCGGCAATGCGACGACCTGCCCGTCGGGCAACTTCAATTCTGCTTGTTGTGCGTGTGCCATAACAAAAACGCGACAGTCTAACCCGCCTCCGAGGGGCGAGGCAAACAAAAGGCCGCAGAAATTTTCCCGTCCGCGCCGGGCCCCCTCAGGCCTCGGCAATGACCGCCTGGCGCATGTCGCCCCCGGCGAGAAAGGCCCGGTGCAGGGCGTAAGCGTTGTCGAACGATTGCGGGGTGTGCGCTTCACCGCCAAGCACGAGGTAAGCGCGGAGCATCGGCCGGTAAACCGGATCGGCGCACTTCTCGATGATGAGCTCGGCCCGCTCGTGCGGCGACTTGCCCCGCAGGTCGGCCACCCCGTGCTCGGTGACGATGATTTGCACGCTGTGCTCGCTGTGGTCGAGGTGCGAGACCATCGGCACGATCGGACTGATCTTGCCGCCCTTGACCGTGGACGGGCAGGTGAAGATCGAGATGTAGGCATTGCGGGTGAAGTCGCCCGATCCGCCGATGCCGTTCATCATCTGGCGTCCCATCACATGGGTGCTGTTCACGTTGCCGTAGAGATCGAGCTCCAGCGCGGTGTTGATCGAGATGATGCCGAGACGGCGGACAACTTCCGGGTTGTTCGAGATTTCCTGCGGACGGAGGAGCAACTTGCCGCGGAACTGTTCGAGGTCGCGGTAAAGATCGCGCATCACCGGATTGCTGATCGTGAGCGAGGAGCCGCTGGCGAACTTGATGCGATCCTCCCGCATGAGCTGGATGACCGAGTCCTGGATCACCTCGGTATACATGCTGAAGGCGGGAATATCCGGGTGGCGGCCCATGGCAAAGAGCACCGCGTTGGCGATGTTGCCCACCCCGCTTTGGATGGGCAGGAAATCGGGAGTGATGCGCCCGGCGCGCAATTCGCCGGCCAGGAAGTCGGCCACATTCTCGCCGATTTTGCGCGTCACCTCGTTGGGTTCGGTAAAACCATCGACCTCGTCGTCGAGATCGGTCTCGACCACGCCGGCAATTTTGGCCGGATCGATCATCACCGTCTCGGTGCCGATGCGATCGGATGCGTGGTAGATCGGGATGTGCGTGCGGACGGGCGGATCCTCCGGTTCGTACAGATCGTGGAAACCGCGCAGGGCCGCAGGATGGCGCTTGTTGAGTTCGAGAATCACACGTTTGGCCTGGTGCAAGAAGGTGGGCGAAGCGCCGACACTGCTGGTCAGAACCACTTCCCCGCTCGGCTTGATGTCGCAGACCTCGACAATGGCCCAGTCGAGTTTCCCGAGAAACCCGTAACGCACGGCCTGCGGCAATTGCGAGAGGTGCATGTCAAAAAAACGCGTTTTTCCGGTGTTGATACGTTTGCGCAGTTCGGGGTCGCTCTGATACGGCGTGCGGAACTTGACCGCATCACTCGTGGCCAGAACACCGTCCAGCGAGGGACCCGTGCTCGCTCCGGTGATCACGCCAATGGAAAACGGCCGGCCCGCTTCGTGCTCCTCGATCGCGCGCTGCGCGATTTCACGGGACACCGCCTTGGGTGAACCGGCCGGGGTGAAACCTCCGAAGCCGATGGTGTCGTCGTCTTTGATCAGCGCTGCCGCTTCCGCGGCCGTGAGTGTGGGGAATCCGGCAATCATAAAACAATGAGCCCCTCACCGCGTCAGGCGCGGGCTGGGGGGCTCAAGGAAAGATTACGTCGGCCGGCTCATTTTGCACAATACCAATCGGGAAAAGGCCGCGTGCTCCGAGGTGCAGCAATCCTGCGGCAGAGAAAAAGTAGCAGCGGCGTCCCCGCCGCTTGTCGTTTGAGGTTAAGCGGCGGGGACGCCGCTTCTACTTTTCCAGAACGAACCGCGCTGGCTCAAGCTTGGTAACCGAGCGCCTTCGCCAATTCCTCGCGTGTGATCCATCCGACCAATTGGCCCGCGGCATTGACCACCGGGAAAATTTCCTGTGCCGAGACCCGGACGATGGCCGCCGCCTCGGCGAGCGATGCATCGGCGGCCACAACTTTGAAGTCGCGGCGAATCAGGGAGTCGATCAGAGCCGACGGATCCCAGCGTAACGAGGCGGCCAACGACGCGGCCGGGACCACCCCGAGGAATCGCAATGACGGATCGGTGACGGCCAGCAGATCGCGATGCCCTGACATAGCCAAACCCGCCGCCTCGGCCACCTTCATACCAGGGGCCAGCACCGACCCCATGGGTTGCATGATGGCAGCCGCATGCGTTTCGTCGGCATTTTCTTTGTAAGAGGCAAATGACGCTTCCGACTTTGCCCCGAAAAAAACAAAAACGGCGATGAAGAGGAGAAAAGGATTTCCGCCGAACAGTCCCAACAAACCGAAGAGCACCGCCACGATCTGGCCCACGGTGGCCGCAATGCGCGTGGCCTTGGCCTGCTTGAGCCGCATGGCCAAAAGCGCGCGCAGCACGCGCCCGCCATCCATCGGAAAGGCCGGCAGCAGATTGAAGGCCACGAGCATGACGTTGATGGCGAGAAGCTTGGTCAGCAAATGGCCCCCGCCCGCCGCCACGGCTTGGAATTCCCCGAAATCAAAGAGGCGTCCGATCACGATATAGAGCGCAAAGGCAATGACGACATTGACCGCCGGACCGGCCAGCGCGACGACCAATTCCTGCCACGGTTTGTCCGGCATGCGTTCCAACCGCGCCACGCCACCGATGGGGAGGAGTGTGATATCCGGCGTGTTGATCCCGTAAGCGCGGGCCGCGAGGGCGTGGCCGAACTCGTGGAGGATGACGCAGACAAAGAGCAGGATAATGAAGGAAAGGCCGGCAAATACCGCCGCCGGTCCGCCCTCCGCGTAGTAAACAAAGCCGAACCAGGCGAGGAGGAGGAAAAACGTCGCGTGGACGCGGACGTCGATGCCGGCAATCCGTGCGAGGTGGAATGACCATTTCACGCGGCGGACCCTCCGCCATGATCTCCGCTCCGGCAAGGCGAAACCGCGGGTTTTCGCGCTGGCCAGGAGGCGCGCCACGGGTCATTTTCTGCCCCGTCCATGACATGGGAAATCGCCACCGTCCTTGCGCTCGTCGCCTTTGCGCTCGTCCAATTCGTGCGCGAGCGGTGGCCGACCGATTTGACCGGTCTGACCATCTTCGCGGTTCTGTTGCTGCTTTCGCAACTGCCGTTTGAGAACGCCTTTCCCGAGACGGCCAAGTTGCTCGCGGTCTTTGCCAACGCGGCCCCGATCACGGTGGCAGCCATGTTCATTCTGAGCAACGCCTTGGAGCGGACCGGAGCCCTGACCCGTGCCCTTACCGCGATGGAAAATGTGGGCAGGCTCGGACCGCGCGGACTGCTCCTTGTTATGATGCTGGCCACCGCCGTCGTGTCCGCCTTCATCAACAACACGCCTGTTGTGGTCGTGGGATTGCCGATTGCCATTCACTTGGCCAACCGGGCGGGGGTATCGGCTTCCATCTTTCTCATTCCCCTTTCCTATGCCGCCATTTTCGGAGGCACCTGCACATTGGTCGGCACGAGCACCAATATCCTCGCCAGCGGCTTGGTCGCCGACGCCGGCTTCGAGCCCTTCGGTATGTTCGAGACCGGCTACGTCGGCTTGCCCCTGCTCTTCATCAGCACGGCGTTCGTGGTCTTGTTCGCCCCCAAACTTTTGCCGCACCGCAAAACGCTCGCGCAGGGCCTGAGCGACGGGGGGTTCTCCGAATACGTGGTTGAGGCCGCGGTGGCGGCCGGTTCTGCCGCAGCGGGAAAGACTCTGGTCGAGGCGGGTCTGGGTCCGCGGGCCGGCGTGCGCGTGCTCGAAGTTCTGCGCGACAACGAACCGCTTTTCGAGCCGCTCGACACCTTGCAACTCAGGACGGGTGACCGTTTGGTCATCGCCGCCGCGCCCGGGGCGGTGGCCGATGTGCTGGCACGGCAGGACATCAAGCTCGACGTCGAACACACCGAAAGTGGAAAGAAAATGATTTCCCACGAGGCGCATCTGGCCGAGGCGATCGTCGGGCCACTTTCCGAGTTGGCCGGTCGCAGCTTGCGCGACCTGAACTTCCGCCAGCGCTTCGGGTTGGTTGTTTTGGCCATCCACCGCCGCGGCACCAATCTGAGCCGCGGCTTCGAAAATGTGGCCTTGCAACCCGGCGACACCCTGCTGCTACTCGGGGAAGAGGCATCCATCGGCCAACTCAAAGCGACCAACGAACTTTTGCTCCTTGATCGTCCGCGCGCTTCCACCTCGGCCCAGCGCGCCCGCACCCCTTTGGTTCTGGCCACCATGGCTGCGGTGGTTTTATCCGCCTCCCTCGAAATTGTCCCCATCGCGGTGGCGGCCATTGTCGGCTGCGTTTTTCTCATGCTCACCGGCACGATGAAGCCGCGCCAGGCTTATGCCTCGGTTGATTGGAGTCTCCTTTTCCTCATCTACAGCACCCTGGGGATCGGCGTGGCGATGGAAAGCACTGGCACCGCGCAATTCATCGCGGGGAATCTTGCTTCATGGGCCACCGACTTTGTGCCCCACGCCTGGAAAGCACTTTTGTTGCTGGCCGTCATTTTTATCCTCACCTCGACCATCACCGAGTTGCTTTCCAACAACGCGACCGTGGTGCTGATGATGCCGATCGCGCTCGGTCTGGCCGCGCAACTCGGCCTCGACCCCCGCCCCTTCGCCATTGCCATCACCATTGCGGCCAGCGCCAGCTTCGCCACGCCGATCGGTTACCAGACCAACACCTATGTTTATTCGGCCGGCGGCTACCGTTTCGCCGATTTTCTCCGCATCGGGCTACCGCTCAACGTCGTCTACTTTATCGGCGCGATGATCGTTATCCCGCTGGTCTGGCCCCTCCACAAATAAGAAACCCCGCAGATTGCTCCACGGGGTTCCCGGTTGAGAATTGTTTTTCTCCACTCAGGCATTCTGCGCTTTCAGCGTCGAGGACATCGACAGAAAGAAGAATCCGGTAAAGATCAGGTTGATCCCGAAGAGGAGTCCGAGCAGCCACGTGGCCGAGCCGGGGAAGCCGCTGAAAATCATCCAAGCGAGCACGAGCGAGACCACGCCGCTCAAAAGCATGAACCACATCGTGTTCGTGCCGCTGAACTTGAAAGCGGCAATGATGGTCACCAGGCCCTGCGCGGCGAAATAAGCGGCGAGGAGGATGGTCAGCGTTAGGATACCAGCCCCCACTTGGAACATGAGCAGAAGGCCGGTCGCAAGGGTGAGCACCGCCCAGAGCCCCGAGACCACGCGGGATGCGGTGCTGGATTCCTTGCGGCCCAGCGAGGCGGCCAGGGCATAGCCGCCGGCGATAAGCAGGAGGGCGGCGAACAATTGTTCGACCACGATGGTGCCGAGCAGCGGGAAGGCAATAGCCAGGGCGCCGAGCACGATGAGAAGAATCCCCTGGAACATGGTCCAGCCGGATGATTGGTGTTTGGTTGCGTCAGTCATAGCACACCCAAACTGTCCGGACCGCACGCGGGAGGAAAGCGAATTTTCCAGCGACGAGAGCATCGGAAGTGGTAAGCTCCGTTCGTTCCATGCCGAGAAAACGACCCGCAACCCGCCATCCGGCGGCCCATCGCGTCACCGTGCTGCGCCTGCGCGCGAAAAAGCGCCGCGTTCGGCGTCAGCGCACGCGGAAGTTGGGACGTTTGGTCGTCGCCTCCTTCTTGCTCTGGGGGCTCGTGGCGTGCTTCTACCTGGCCTGGGCCTGGACCTTCGATCTCCGGGAAGTCGGCCGCATTCCGGAAAGTTCGCTCGTCATCGACCGCCACGGGAAAGTTTACACCCGTTTGTCCGGCGAGAACCGGCGCACGGTCCCACTGGATCGCGTGAGCCCGTGGTTCGTCCGCGCCGTCATCGCGCGGGAAGATTCGCGCTTCCTGCAGCACTTCGGCGTCGATCCCCTCGGCATCGCCCGGGCGGCGGTGGCCAATTTGAGCGCCGGCGGCATCCGTCAGGGCGGCAGCACCCTCACCCAGCAGTTGGCCCGTAACAGCTTCCCACTCGGCGGCCAGAACATGCACCGCAAAGTGCTCGAAGCAGCACTCGCCGTGCGCATGGAAGCCGTGCTGAGCAAAGATGAAATCCTCACGCACTACATGAACCGGATTTATTTCGGGGCCGGCTTGTTCGGCATCGAAACCGCGAGCCAGGCCTACTTCGGCAAGCCGGCCGCCGACCTGACCCTTTCCGAATCCGCCCTCCTCGCCGGTCTCATCCGTAGTCCGAACCGCCTTTCGCCTTTCCGGGATCCGGACGGCGCCCTGGAGCAACGCAACATCGTGCTGCGGCAGATGGAAGAGCAGGGCTACATTTCCGCCGCCGACCGCCAGTCGGCCCAAGCGGAACCGTTGCTCCTTGCTGCGGAAAGACCCCAACCCCCGCAGGAGGATTGGGCGATGGAACTTCTTTGGCGGGAATTGGAGCGTGTCCTGCCGCAAGACGTCATCGACGGAGCGGGCCTGAAAATTTACACCACGCTGGACGGCAGGATGCAGCGCGCCGCAGTGGCCGCGGTCGATGAACAACTGGCGGCAGTAGAGGCGCGCGCGGGTTATCCGCACGAAAAGAAAGCCGACACCAGCTACGTCGATCCGCAGAGCCGCGGGGGCACCCCCTACCTGCAGGCCTCCGCCCTGGCGGTCGACAACCACAACGGCGGCATCCGCGTCTTGGTCGGCGGCCGCGACTACGCCTCGAGCAAATTCAACCGTGCTTATTTCGCGGAGCGGCAGGTCGGATCTGCGGTGAAGCCCTTTGTTTACGCGGCCGCTTTTGCCGCGGGCATGCATCCGGACACGCCGGTGAGCGATGACCGGCTGCGGGCCGGTGAATTCCCCAAGGCTTTCGGCGCTTACAATCCCTCCAACAGCGACAACACCTACCGCGGCATGTTGCGAGCCAAGGACGGATTGATCCTCTCGCGCAACACGATGAGCGTGCGCGTCGGTGCCGTGGCCGGCATCGAGCGGGTGCGTGAGAACATTCTGGCCTCGGGAATCGGGACAGACGTGCCGAAATATCCGTCGATTTTCCTCGGTTCGTTCAGCGGGACCTTGCGTGCTCTGACCACGGCCTACGCTGCGCTGGTCAACGACGGGGTCGCGCCCACGCCGCATTTGCTCGACCGGGTGGAGGATCCGCAAGGTCGCGTCCTTTACCGATACAAAGGATCCGTGCAACGCATCCTGCCTTCCGGTGTGGCCCGCACCACGGCGGGCATCTTGCGCGAGGCCATGACGCGCGGCACGGGTCAGGTGGCCGCGGCGTTCGGTTATCGCGGGGAGGACGCCGGGGGAAAAACCGGCACGACCAATGACTACAAGGATGCGTGGTTCATCGGTTTCGACCGCGAAACAACCTGCGGCGTGTGGGTCGGCTTCGACCAACCAAAGCGGATTGTGGACCGCGGCTATGGCGCGACCTTGGCTTTGCCCATCTGGGTCAAAATCATGAACGCGGCCGCCGCGGAGGGCGGATAGGGTCAGATGAAGGTTCGCGGCGGGTCGGGGACGCCGCGCCCTCCCCTGCGGTCAACTTCCACCCCAGGTGGGGCGGGGCCTCCGGACCCGCCGCCTGCCAAAAAGAACTCGCCCGGCATGATTCCGGCTCAGCCGGACTCATGCAGTCGGAGACCCAAGAAAAGCGCGGCTTGGCTCGGTTTTTCCAGGGGGCACGGCCGTCCCGGCCGTATTGTCTGATCGTGACGGGCTCAGATTTTGCAGACTTAGGTAGGGACGCGCGGCTCGCGCGTCCGTTGGTTGGGGGGCGGACGAGCGGGCCGCTCGTCCCTACCTTCTGAGCGAACCTTTTCTTCTGCTGCAGCCCGTCAACCGCTGCGGCTACAGTGGACAAGTCTCAACTGCATCGTTCCGGCTACGACTTCCCCGCCACGCGCTGCATCCGTAGCAGAACGGTGCGCGCCGCGCCGGAATCAAAAGATGCCCCGGCCCTCTCGTGCGCTTCAGCCCAGTCATCGGTCAGGCCTGAGACCATGATGGCCGCCGCGGCATTGACCAGCACGATGTCTTTCATGGCGCCGCGCCGCTCACCGCGCAGCAGTTCATCGATCAGCCGGGCATTGTGTCCTGCCTCACCGCCGCGCAAATCATCAAGTTGGGCAACGGGAAGACCAAAGTCCGCCGGAGTCATGGTCACGACCTCGCTCCCGTTGGGCCCAACCTTTGCCATCGTGGTCGGTCCGAGCGTGGAAATTTCATCCATCACACCGGCCTTACCGGCTTTGCCGTGCACGACCAAAGCCCGACTCCTCCCCAAGCGGGGGAGCACGCCGGCGTAGAGGGAAACGAGTGCTTCGCTGAAGACCCCGGCCAACTGGCCCTCAGGACGGGCCGGATTGAGCAACGGACCGAGCATGTTGAACACGGAAAGCTGACCGCGTTCGGCGAGCAGTTTGCGGGCCGGGGCCACTGCGGCAAAGGCCGGGTGGAACCGGGGTGCAAAGAGAAAGGCGGCCCCCGCTTCGCCCAGCATGTCGAGCAACCGACCGGGCGGCAGATCGACCGGAATATCCAAGGCTTCCAGCACGTCGGCGCCCCCGCTTTTCGAGGTGATCCCGCGGTTGCCGTGTTTGACCAGCCGCGCCCCGGCGCCCGCGGCGACGAACATGACCGCCGTGGAGACGTTGAAGAGTCCCAGCTTGTCCCCCCCGGTGCCACAGACATCGATAACCGGGCGGAGGTCGGCCGGCACCTCGAAAGGCACGGCATGGACGAGAAATTCTTCGGCCAAGCCGGTGATTTCTCCGGGTGTTTCACCCCGCTGGTTGAGCGCGCCGAGGAAAGAGGCCTTGGCCTCGGCCGGCACGGACGCCTCAAGCAGCCAAGCGGCCACTTCGCGGAGTTCCCCGGGCGTTAATTCCCCGGACGAAGCGATTTGTGCCCAGTCGCTCATGGCCAAACCTCCTCAAGGCGGCGGACCAATTCGAGGGCCGGCCATTGACCGGGAACCTGCGGTTTGTCGAGGTATCCGTAGTTGAGCCGGGAGCCCGCGGCCGCCAAGACCAGCCGGGACACCTTGCCCAACGGCCCCATGCCCATCGTGGCGAGGGGCGTGCGGGCCGAGGCTTGCAATTGCAGGAGAGCCGCAAGGTCGCGGGCGCTGCGTAAGTGCACGGCAATTTTGACCACATCGGCACCCGCGCAATGAGCGCGGCGGAAAATTTCGCGCAGACGCTTCAAAGTCGGTGTGCCGCGGAAATCGTGGAAAGAGATGACCTTTCGCATCTTGTGACGGGACGCCTCCTCCAGCAGTCCGGCCATGGCGCAAACGGAGCGCAGTTCCACGTCCACAGCCCGGGCCCAGGGCAAAAATTCCCCCAACAAAACCCGGCGCTGGGGCAGAGAAAGGACGTCGAGCCCCCCCTCGGCGGGATGGCGGGCGGTCAGCAGCACGGGAGGCTTGATCCGGCGGATATCCTCCGCCTTCATGCCCCGACTTGCCGCCAAGGAATCCAACCTGACTTCCACGTAGCCGACCTCCGGCGCCCCGAGGCGCTGCGCGGCCCTCAGTCCGGCGGCCGTGTGGGCCGTGGCAACGACCAATGATGGGGCCAGACTCGGTTTTATTTTCGGATTCATGACGCAGTGTGCTTATATTGCATTTTCATGGGCCGCCTGCCATGAGGAAATGGGCCCGGACGCACCAACATGACTTCGCGCAAGCAGGAACTTTCAATGCAGCTAAACCAGATCGCCGACGGTCTGATTCTGGCGCTGGCGCTGTATCTCGGTTACGCGCTGCGGCGCTACCAGATCATCGACTTCGATGTTCTGCCCGAGATTCCGTCCTTGGAGGGGTTCCTTTGGATGTTCTTGCTTGTCGCCCTTTTCGGTCCGCTGCTGCTCGAGATACAGGGTTTTTACCATTATCCGCTTGAGAAGTCGCTGCGCCGTTCGCTGCGGCAAATTTCCTCTGCCGGCGTGTGGCTCGGCCTCATCTTGGGGGCCTGCGTTGTCTTTCTCAAGCTGGGCATCCCCAGCCGGTCCGCCTTACTGCTCTTTATCGTGCTGGCTCCCCTCGGCCTGCTGGCTCGCGAGGCCGTATTCCGGGAATTTTATTTGCGGCGCCTGCGCCGTGGCGCCCACGGGGAGAGCATCCTTCTCGCCGGCAATCCGCAACGCATGGAGGAGACCGTCGCCGCCCTGTCTCCCGTGCAGCGGCTCGAAATCGATGTGGCGGAGCGGATCGATCTCGAGAAGCACGAGGTCAGCGCCTTGATCGACGCCATGCACCGCCACAGTGTCGGGCGGGTCGTCCTCGCCTTCGACAGCCATACCTCCGGGCGAATGCAGGACGCCATAGCGGCCTGTGAGACGGAGGGGGTGGAGGCCTGGGTGGCGGCGGATTTTTTCCGCGCCTCGATTGCGCGGCCGGCCTATGACACTCTGGGGCCTACTCCGATGTTGGTCTTCCGCGTCACGCCCGAACTTTCCTGGGCCTTGTTGGTTAAAAATATGATGGACCGGACCGGCGCCTTTCTCGGCCTCGTTCTGCTCGCGCCGTTTTTGTTGCTGATCGCCGCCGGCATCAAACTCACCTCACCGGGGCCCGTGGTTTTCAAGCAGCAAAGGGCGGGCCGCCACGGGCGGCCGTTCACGATGTATAAGTTCCGCTCGATGCGCACTGGTGCGGAGATGGAGCAGGAAGAGTTGAAGGCGTTCAACCAGATGAGCGGCCCGGTCTTCAAAATTGAGAAGGACCCCCGCATCACAACCTTCGGGGCGTGGCTGCGGCGCACCAGCCTCGACGAGGTCCCGCAATTGTTCAATGTGCTGCTCGGCCAAATGAGTCTGGTTGGTCCACGTCCGCTCCCGATTTACGAGGTGGACAACTTCGAACTGACCGCCCACCGCCGCCGCCTTAGCATGAAGCCCGGCCTGACCTGCCTCTGGCAGATCAGCGGACGCAACTTCGTCAAAGACTTCAACGACTGGGTAAAACTCGACGTGCAATACATCGACAACTGGTCACTCGGCCTCGATCTGAGCATCCTGTTGCGCACCGTCCCCGTCGTGCTTTTCGGGAAAGGAGCGCACTGAAGCGGAAAATCTCGATTCCGGACGGCTCGGCACCTACAGTTCCCAGCCTCCCTTAAACCAACTCCATGCCATGAACAAAATTGTCACTTCCCTCCTCCTTGCCGCCGGCACCCTTTCGATCGCCACAGCCCAGCCTGCCAAAGACTTCCAGATCCTCAAGATCACCCCCGACTTGGCCACCACTCCCGAATACAACTTCGCCTTCGGGCCGAAGAACAAGAAGGTGCAGAAAAACAAGGACTGGCTCGAAGTGGAAGTTTCCTTCGAGTGGCAACCGAGGGACCAGAAGCCCGAGTTCCTCGATGAGTTGACCTTCAACTACTTCATTTTGCTCAACAACAAGAGCCGGGAGAATCCAGGGGGCACGCTCCTCACCGGCACCGTCACTCACGTGGCGATCCCACAAGCGAAAGGCCTGAATTCCGTGATGTATGTCAGCCCCCGGACGCTGGAGCGCTTTTTCGCGGGCAAAATTCCTGCAACCGCCTCTTCGGCGATCACGGACGTTGGCGTGATCATCACCAAGCAAGGGCAGACGGTAGCGGAGGCGAGTTGGAAGGGGCGCGGCCAGTGGTGGAGCGCGCTGCAGCAAGTGAGCGGCTACGTGTTGAACAAAAACGACACCCCGTTCGCCCCGCTGGCTTGGGATTACTACGAAGCGATCAAAGCGCGTCCCGCCGGAATGTGACGCTGGACCGCTTTCCCCGTCATCCGCCTTTGTCATGAAGAGCCCCGCACGCGTTGCTGCCCTTAACCTCGGCATGCAGACCGTCACCATGGCGGTTTTCGAGCCGTCCTCCGGCGGCGGCATCACTCTTGCCGGGTTTGCCCAGTCGGACTTGGTATCCGACCCCGCGGCCGATGCCGCACGGACCGGTCAACTCAAAATCGTCTTGGGCGAAATGGTCAGCAAACTCGGGTGGAAAGGCGGCCCCTGCGCCTGCGCCATTCCCTCCCAGGGGGTGTTCGCGCGTTTTGTACAGATTCCCAAGGTGGAGCCCGCCGCAGTGGGCCAAGTGCTTTTTTTCGAGGCCCAGCAGAACGTCCCCTACCCGATCGAGGACGTCGCGTGGGCTTACCAAATTTTGCCGGACAAGGATGAGGGCAAACT
Source organism: Chthoniobacterales bacterium (assembly GCA_044359955.1). GTDB lineage: Bacteria > Verrucomicrobiota > Verrucomicrobiia > Chthoniobacterales > JACTMZ01 > JACTMZ01. Next base: position 64,816 of record JBIKLF010000004.1, read on the forward strand.
TAGCGCGCTGATCATTGCGACAAAGACCGACGCACTCGAGGCGACGGTCGAGGCGCTGGCTGCGGCCCAATTGACGCCCAACCTCATCGAGACATCACCGACGGCGCTCTACAATGCCTTCCGCTACAACTACCCGGACGCCCGCGGCTGTTCCCTGCTCATCGATATCGGTTCACGCGCGACCAACTTGCTTTTCATCGAAGGGAGCGACTTTTTCATCCGCACCCTGCCGATCGGTGGAAACTCCATCACCGCCGCCCTGCACAAGAAATTTGAAGGACGCAGTTTCAACGAGGTGGAGCAATTCAAGCGCGCCGAAGGCCTCATCCCGCCGCCGGGCAACTTTACCGGCGCGAAGAACGAAGACATTGCGGAGATGGGGAAGATTGCCCGCACGGTCATGACCCGCATTCACAACGAAATCACCCGTTCCGTGACCTTCTACCGCACGACGCAAAAGGGCTCCGCACCCATGCGCGCTTTTCTCGCCGGCGGCGGCGTGTCGATGCCTTACACCTTGGAATTCTTCAACGAGAAACTGTCCCTGCCCATCGAATTTTTCAACCCCATCCGGCGTGTCAGCGTGGGCCCGGGTGTCGACGCGGCGAATCTTTCGCGCGCGGCCCATTTGCTCGGGGAGTGCGTTGGCCTGGCCCTCCGCGAATCCTCCGGAGAATGCCCCGTGGCCATCAGCCTGAAAGCGCCCTCCCTCGAGCAAGCTGCGGCTGACCACCGCCGCCGCCCTTTTCTGGTGGCCGCGGCGGTCGGACTGGTCGCAGCCGTCGGTTTGCTCGGTCTCTACTACCACAGCGCGGCGGCCGCCGTCGCGCGGACCAACGCCGGCCTGCAAAGCACTATTGCCCCGCTGGAAAACATCGCGGGGCAGATTTCCCAATTGAATACCGAACGCGCGCGATTGCTCGAAGATGGCGCCGACCTGGCGGCCGCGCCTTTGCTGCGCGCCGGTTGGGTTGAGATCATCAACGAATTGAACCAGCGCCAACCGGAGAAGTTTATCTGGGTCACAAAGCTATCGCCTCACCCGGCGGTCCCGGGCTTCGCGTCCGGGGGCAAAGCCGGCGAATCAGCGCCCGCTGGTGCAAGCGGCGCGGCCGGAGACGGCGCGCGTCCTCAGGTGACAGGGATTGCGATCGAGGGTCTTTATCTCGAAAACGAAGCCGAGGCCGGAGTGGTCGATCAGTTCGTCCAATCGCTTTCCGAGTCGCCCCTTTTCGCCATCACCGAGGAAAACAAGGGCTCCGTGGTACAAGTGCGCGCGGCCCAAAGCGGCAGCCATTGGGCCTATGAGTACAAGCTCATCGTGCCTCTGAAACGTCCGATTCCACTCTGATGAACTGGTTCAAACAAAACCCCTTGCTCGGGGGACTCGCTCTGCTCACCGGCATGGCCACGGCAGCGGGCCTCTACTTTGGATCGGTGCAAAAGGCCGCACTCACGGAGCAGTCGGACGCCTACGCCAGCAATATTTCCAAGCTGAACAGCCTGCAATCGGCCAAACCTTTTCCCAATGAAGCGAACCTCCAAGCGGCCAAGGCCGAAAGCGAGCTCGCCACGGCGGTGCTGAGCGGGCTCGCCTCCGCCGTGGCCGACCAGTCCGCTCCTCGTGACAACTCACTCAGCCCGCAGCAGTTCCAGGACAAACTCAGCGAGGCCGCCAGTGCCGCGATCAAGCAGGCGCAAACCGCAGGCATTGCCCTGCCCGAGGATTTTTATCTGGGCTTCGCCCCCTACAAGGCACAGCCACCGGCGGCGGGCGCGGCGCCGGCGCTCGGGCAGCAACTGGCCAGCATTTCGAACGTGCTTGGTCTGCTCCTCGAATCGCGGGTCCGCGAAATTTCCGCAATCAACCGGGCCCCTCTCCCCGAGGAGTCGGTGGCGGAAAAAGAACAAGGAGGCACTCCCGCCGGGCAGCTTCCGGACCTCCTGCTGGCCCCCTTTGACGTTGAGTTTGTGGCGGATCAGGCCAACTTCCGCCAAGCCCTGTCCTCCATCGCCAACGCCCAGCCCATGGTTCTTATCCGTCTGGTCAGCGTGACCAACTCGCAACCGACAGCGCCGGCCAAAGAGGACCCGTTGGCCGGTGGCCCGCCCGACACCGCCACAGCGGATCAACCGCCGCCGATTCCCGTGCTTTTCGGACAGGAAACTTTGACCGTCAAGCTGCGCCTCGCCTCCGTCTCCGTGAGCGCGGAGAAGGCCAAGCCGTAACACGACAAACATGGACCAACTCAAAGCCAACTACGACCGGGTGCTGCTCCTTGCCGCCGGGTTGCTCCTGCTCGCGGTGTCTTTCTATGCGGCACTCGGCCTCTCCTCAATTCCCGAAGCGTTTCCACCCCCCCCGGCCCGCACCTCCGGCGCGCCGTTCGAGCCGGATGCTGCTTTGGCCAGCCTGCAAACCGAAGCCCCCAAAGCCAAGGATGCCTCGGGGACCGTATGGCAAGAGCAAGAAAGTTCACTTTTTGTCAGCCGCCGCTACCTGCTGAGTGAAGGAAATTTGGTCGATATCAAGGAGAGCGGGACGCAACTGGTGCCCGGCATCGACAACGAGTGGATTGTCAAGCATGAGCTCGATTACACTGACCGAAACTTGGCTGAAGCCGATGCCGACGGGGATGGGTTCACCAATCTCGAGGAGTTCATGGCGGGAACTAGTCCGAAGGACCACTCCTCCAAGCCCCCTCTTTGGACAAAACTTCGGGTCAAGTCTTTTGAAAAAATCCCCTTTCGGATGAAGTTTATGGGTGCACCAAGTGTTCGCCCGGGCGAACCGTTCACAGCCGACACCGAGTTTTCAGTCAACACTCTGGACTACAGCAGCCCAACCCAATTTCTCCGCGTCGGCAGCAAGGTTGCCGGGACTGATTTGAAAATAACCCAAGCGGAGTCCAAGACCGTCGTCAATGCGGTCGGCACCAACGTGGACGCCTCCGAATTAACCGTCAAAGACATGACCACCGGTGATGTCATCGTGCTGATCGCGGGCCAAGAGGTGGACTCCCCCTATTCTTTTGCGTTGCTGGTCGACACCATCGGAGGTGCAGAAATACGCGTGGAAAAGGGCAAAACATTCCTATTCGGACCCGAGGGTTCCTCCTACAAACTCATTGACGTCGACTCTGTAGCAGCGGTATTAGAACAAGTTGGTGTCGAGGGCAATCCTCTGAAGATCCCACCTCTCACCACCCCCGCCGAAACTCCCGCCACGGATGCTTCCATCGAAAACACCAGCAATCCTTAACCTGCCCGGCCTGTCAGCCTTCTTGGTCCTGTCGGTTTTGGCCCCGTGCCTCCGGGCCGGCCCGGCCAGCGGGAGTCCGTCCTTCACCGGCGTCGAGGCCCAAGCAGAGCTCGAGATCGCCAAGCGCATGCGGCTGGCCGAAGACTATGCCCCGCAGGCCATGCAACGAGGCTCGGTCGCGCTGATGGAGCGCGATTACGAGACCGCCTACGCGCAATACAAAGCCGCGGTGGACGCCCTCCCCGATGCTCCCAACGTCCGCGAACTTCGCGCCGTGGCCCTGGACGGTTTCTCGAAATCCGTCATGGGCTTAGCCGAGTCGCGCATCGAAGAGGGCCGCTGGCAGGACGCGCAAGAAACGGTCAACGTCCTCCTGCAGCCGCAATACAATCCGAACTACAAGCCAGCGCAGCGCTTGCTCGCCCGGCTCGAATCTCCGGACTATTTCAACAAGACGGTGACCCCGGGCTTTGTCGCCAAGGTCGAGGAGGTCAAGACTTTGCTGAACGAAGGCCAAGGTCTCTATGACTCGGGGCGCTTCGACGAGGCGATCGCCAAATATGAATCGGTCCTCCGGCTCGACCGCTACAATGTCGCCGCCCGCCGCGGCATGGAACAAGTCAACGTCGCCAAAATGCGTGTGGCCGATGCCGCCTACAACGACACCCGCGCTTCCATGATCACGCAGGTCGACAAAGCATGGGAAACCCCGGTCCGCCGCGCCGACCTCGGCCCTGCCGCGGTGATCGAGCAGCCCGTCCTGGTTTCGCGCGGCACCCAATCGATCAATCGCAAACTGGATGAGCTTATCGTGCCGCGGATCAACTTTACCGATGCCACGGTGCGCGAAGCCATCGAGTATCTGCGTCAGCGCTCCGAAGCCCTCGACACCGAGGCGATCGACACGGCGGATCGTGGGGTAAACATTGTCCTCAAGCTCGACCAGGCGGCCGCATCCCAGACCGTGACCATCGACCTCGCCAACCTCCCCTTGCGCGAAGCCCTCACCTACATCACGAATCTGGCCAACTTGAAATTCAAGGTGGAGCCCTTTGCGGTCCTTATTGTCCCGATCAACGAGGCCACCGACACCTTGATCACGAAAGAATACCGCGTGCCGCCGGGCTTCATTACCGCCACACCGACCGGTGGTGGTGGCGGGGGCGCGGAGAGTGCCGGATTCGGAGGGGCCGTCGGCCAGAGCACCGCGAAAACTTTTCTCGAGTCACAGGGCGTGCAATTCCCGCCCGGAGCCAGCGCCAACTTCCTGGCCAGCAGCAGCCGACTCATCGTGCGCAATTCGCAGGAAAACTTAGACTTGGTTGACGCTCTGGTCGAAAGTTCCACCGGTGCGGTCCCCTCCCAAGTCGAGATCGAATCAAAGTTCGTCGAGATCTCGCAAAACAACCTCAAGGAACTCGGCTTCGATTGGTTGCTCGGCCAATTTGGCTTCGGCGACACCGGCATCTTCGGAAGCGGCGGCACCAGCGGCAACCAGTTCAATTCCACCGCGACGACCCCGGGTGGCACGGCCAATTACCCTTTTCTGTACCCCGGGTCCGACGTCCCGGTTGGCGTCAATCCTCTCACCGCCGGCAACCGTAGCGGTTCAACCGCCATCACGGGCAACGCCCTTGACGGGCTCCTCTTCGGCAGCCCGGTGGGGCCCGCCGCCGGTGTCCTCGCCCTCGCCGGAATTTTCACCAATCCGCAATTCCAAGTCGTGCTCCGCGCACTTAACCAAAAAAAGGGCATTGATGTCCTCTCCGCGCCCAAGGTGACGACCAAAAGCGGTTCCTCGGCCACCGTGGAGGTCATCCGCGAGTTCCGTTACCCGAGCGAGTACGAACCCCCGCAGATTCCCCAAGAGACGGGAAGCGGCACGCAGCCCATTACCCCGGCCACGCCGACCGCTTTTGAGATGAAACCGATCGGTGTGCGCCTGGAGGTCGAGCCGACGGTGGGCTCCGACAATTACACGATTGACCTCCGCCTCGTCCCCGAGGTCACGGAGTTTGAGGGATTCATCAATTATGGTTCGCCCATTCGGAACCGCGGGGTCCTGGTCACGGACAACGTGATCAACTACCCCGTCTTCAGCGAGCGCAAGGTCGAGACCTCGGTAAGTATCTACGACGGGCAAACCGTGGTGCTCGGTGGTCTCATGCGCGAAGACGTGCAAAAAGTGAATGACAAGACACCGCTGCTCGGTGACATCCCCATGGCGGGCGCGCTTTTCCGCTCGCAGTCCGACCAGCACATCAAGCGCAACCTGGTCATCTTCGTCACCGCAACCCTCATCGACCCGGCCGGGCAGGCCTTGGCGGCGGAACAGTTTGCGGCGCAGGATTTGGACCTCGAAGAGGTGCCCATGCCCATCGATACGGTCTCAGCGTCACTTGAACCGCCCCTCCCGAAATGAAGTCCTCCCTTCACCTTGTTCTCCTTGGGGTCTTTTTCGGGCCGGCCTTCCTTCACCCCTTTCCTGCCCGGGCGGGATCCGGCGGCCAAGATTCGTTCTACTCGATCGAAAACGAAGCCGATCGGGAAGTTATCCGGCGTCAGCAGGGAACAGTCGGCGCTGAGGATGCCATGCGGCGCGGGGATGCGGCCCTCCAATCGGGCAATGTCGAGGCGGCCTACCTTGCCTACAAAGAAGCAGTGGACCTTACGCCCGACGGCCCCGCCCAGAAGTCCCTGCGGGCAAGGGCCCTCTCCCGTTACTCCTCCACCGCGGTCCGCTACGCCCAGTATCTGGTCAGCGAAGGCCAATACGCCAAGGCGGAGTCCGTGGCCCGCGAGGTTCTCGAGCCGCGTTACAACCCGGATTACCGGCCGGCCGCAGTTTTCCTCTCCCGTCTCGAGCAACCGGATTATTTCAACAAAACGATCACGCCCGAGTTTGCCGATGACCGCGCCAAGGTGGAGGAACTCCTCATGCAGGGCAACGGTTACTTCGATTCCGGTCGCTATGATCTGGCCCAAAAGCGCTACCAGCAGGTGCTGGCGGTGGACAAATACAACTCGGCGGCTTTCCGCGGCATGGAGCAGGTCGAGGTGGGCAAACAGCGCTACTACGATTCCGCTTACAACGAGACCCGGTCGCGCATGCTTTGGCAGGTGGATAAGGCTTGGGAGCGTCCCAAACGCCGCTTTGTTGACGCTCGCTCCACCGATTCTTCCGCTTTAGCCGAGGAGCGGCGCGGCACCGAACTCATGCTGGCCCGGCTCAACGGCATTGTCATCCCCCGCGTCGATTTCCGCGATGCGACCGTGCGCCAAGCAGTTGGTTTTCTTCAACAGCGCAGCCGCGACCTCGACACCAGCGAGGACGCCCCCGAGCGACGCGGCGTCAACATTGTCCTGAAATTGCCAGCCGCCTCGGCCCCCGCACCCGCTTCCTTGGAGATCGAGGGTGAATCCGCCGCCCCGGCGGGCTTCAGTGCAGACAGTCGTATCACCCTCAACCTGAGCAATGTCCCCCTATACGAAGCTCTGCGTTACGTGGCCACCTTGGCCGGCTTGAAGGTCAAGGTGGAGCCCTTCGCGGTCTCGATTGTGCCTCTCTCGGAGCCGACCGATACACTGCAGCAGCGGGAATTCAAAGTGCCACCCGGTTTCATTACCGGGGGTTCCTCGGGTGAGACCGAGCCGGCCGCCCAGGCAGGTCGAGACACCGGCGCCGCCGGAGGCGCGACCCGTCTCGCCGTCCGTCAAGGCGCCAGGGACTTCCTTGAGGCGCAAGGTGTGGAATTTCCGCCCGGAGCCAGCGCCAATTTCAACCCGGGCAGCAGCCGGCTCGTGGTTCGCAATACGGCTTCAAATTTGGATCTGATCGAGTCTCTGGTTGACGCCGCCATGGGCGAACAGCCCACCCAGGTCGAAATCGAGGCCAAATTTGTCGAAATTTCCCAGAATAACCTCAAGGAACTGGGCTTCGATTGGGCGCTCGGCCCCTTCTCGCTGCCGGGCTCCGATGCCGTGTTCGGAAGCGGTGGAACCATCATTCCCAACGGCCAAGCGGGGCAGTGGCCATTCGTCAACCCTGGCACACGGCAGGTGGTCGGCAGCGATTCCATCACCAGCGGCCTGCGCAGCGGCAGTGGCACCGGTCCCGACGCCGGTCTTTCCGTCAACAGCCTCAATGCGCTCCTCGCGCAAAACGCCGGGATTGGCGGTGGTGCCGCCCCGGGCTTCTTTGCCCTCTCCGGTGTGTTCACCAATCCGCAATTTCAGATGGTCATCCGCGCGCTCAATCAAAAGAAAGGCGTCGACCTCATGGCCTCACCGAAGGTCACGACCAAGAGCGGACAAAAAGCGACGATCAGCATTGTCCGGGACTTTCCTTATCCGCAAGAGTTTGAACCACCGCAGGTGCCGCAAAGCACATCGGAAACAGGAGGTTCTTCAATACTCGGCGGGGCTGCTCAAGAACAAGACCCGGTCGTCACCCCGAGCTTCCCGACCGATTTCACCACCCGCAAACTAGGGGTGAGTTTGGAAGTCGAACCACAAATCGGCCCGGACGGCTACACCATCGATCTCTCGCTCAGTCCTGAAGTCGTTGATTTCGACGGCTTCATCAACTACGGAAGCCCAATTTTCGCTCCGCAAAGAAACCTCGTGGCCGGAGCAGCCGGCGCCGCGCTCAATCCGCTCGAGGTGCTCAATCCCAACCAGTTTTTTTCCCGAACCCTGCTTACCGAAAACACCATCAATCAGCCCATCTTCAGCGTTCGAAAGGTGACCACCAGCGTCAGTATCTGGGACGGCCAGACCGTAGCACTTGGCGGTCTTATTCGCGAGGACGTGCAGAAGGTGAACGACAAGGTGCCCGTGCTCGGAGATATTCCACTGGCCGGGGCTTTGTTCCGCTCTGAAATCGACCAGAAGATCAAACAAAACCTCATCGTTTTCGTCACGGCACGCCTCATGGATGCCGCCGGCCAGCCCTTGCGTCCGGAAGACGACACCGATCAAGAGGAAATCGTCGAACCCCTCGGTTTACCCGATGATCTGCGCAAGCCCAGCATTACGGCTAAAGGGTTCCGTCAGAAATAAGGCCGACTCGCGGACGTGATCCGCCCCATTTTTTATCTCGCCCCTATGTTGCTCGGAATCACTGGCGGGGTGGCCACTGGCAAATCCACTTTCACTCGGCTGCTCGCCCGGGCTCATCCTTTCACCGTTTTCGACGCGGATGCCTGCGTGCACGGGTTGCTCAGCACCGATGGAGATATCATCCGCGCGGTCAGCCACGAATTCTCCCTGCCGCCACACGAACCGCCACTCCCGATCGACCGCGCCCTCTTGCGGCAACACGTCTTCTCCGACCCCTCGGCCCGGCGCCGGTTGGAAGCGATCATCCACCCCGTGGTCCGGCAGCGCTGGATGGCCCTTCGTTCGGAGTGCCTCGACCTCGGTCAGGACTTCCTCGCCGACATCCCCCTCCTCTTCGAAACCGGTGGCGCGCCTCACTTCGAAAATGTCGTGGTGGTCGCGGCCTCACCCGAAACCCAACGGATCAGGCTGGCCGCCAAGGGGCGTGAACCCGCCTTGGCCGAGGCGATGCTTGCCAGCCAGTGGCCGATCGGGCAGAAAGTAGCCGAGGCCGATCACGTGGTTTGGAACGATGGATCCTTGGCCGGACTTGAGCGGCAGGCTTCCCTGCTCCTCGATCAACTTTTCTCCCGCGCGGCATGAGCATTTCCCGTCAAAACAAAAGCCCTTCCAGCGTCGATCTCTCCCGTTTTCCGGCGGAGGCAGCGTCGGTGGCCGGCGCGCAGCTCGACCTTTCCGATCTCCAGTCCCTGCCCCACGTGGCTCTGGCCGAGTTGATCGCGCGCTACGCCCTGCGCTTGCGTCCTGATGGCACCCGGCGGCATCTGGTCTCGGACCTCTGCCGCTTTTTTCTTTCCGCCGGCGCGTTTATCCAGGCCGAGGGTTTGGTCGAGGACGTGGGAGACCATGCCATGATCCGTTGGCCCTGCTACAACATGGCCGAGGGTCCGGATGATCTTTTTGTCTCCATCGGACTGGTCCGCGATTTCGGCCTGCAAACCGGACTGCTCGTGGCCTGCACCTTGCGTGCGCCCAGCGAGCGGGACCGCTATTGCGGATTGGAGCAAATCACCTCCATCGAAGGAATCCCCTTGGCCGATTGGCGGCCGCCGGCTCCGTTTGACAAATTGACCCCGCTTTTCCCGCAGGAACGCATCCTGCTCGAGTGCACCAAAGAACCGACCCTCAGCACGCGGGCCGTCGACCTCATCGCGCCTCTCGGCAAAGGTCAACGCGCCCTCATCGTGGCCCCGCCCCGCACCGGCAAGACGATCCTCATGAAGCACATCGCCCAAGCGATTCGCTCCACTTCACCCGAGGTCTGTCTCATTCTTCTCCTCGTCGACGAACGCCCCGAAGAAGTCACCGACCTGCGGCGCTCTATCGAGGCCGACATCTACAGCTCCACCTTCGACGAGTCGCCGCAACGGCACACGCAGCTGGCGGAATTCGTCATCGAACGGGCCAAACGGTTGGTCGAACTCGGCAAGGATGTGGTCATCCTCCTCGACAGCATCACCCGTCTGGCCCGCGGCTACAATAATCTCCAACCCGGGAAAGGCCGCATCATGTCGGGCGGCGTTGACGCGCAGGCCCTGATGAAACCCAAGCGCTTTTTCGGCGCGGCCCGCAACACCGAGGAGGGCGGCAGCCTCACCATTGTCGCCACCGCTTTGGTCGAAACACAAAGCCGCATGGACGACCTGATTTTCGAGGAGTTCAAAGGCACGGGCAACATGGAGATCCACCTCGACCGCACCATTGCCGACCAGCGCGTTTTCCCCGCGATCCACGTGACCAAATCGGCAACCCGGCGGGAGGAGAACCTTTACCATCCGGACGAGTTGGCGCGCATCGTCGTGCTGCGCAAACAACTCAATGAATTGCCCGCGGTCGAGGCCATGGAGACCCTGGTCCGCAATCTGCACCGCACCAAAACCAACGCCGAGCTGCTGCTGCGCGGCCTGCAGTAACCCCATGGATCCCGCCTCTCCCGCTCCCGATCTCAGCCCCGCGCAGCTCGCCGCCCACATGAATCCGCTCGAGCGGCACATCGGCTACAAGTTCCGCAACTCGCTCCTCCTCGCCGAGGCCCTCACCCATCCGAGTCTCTCGTTCGAGCGCAAAACGTTCCACTTCGACAATCAGCGGCTGGAATTTCTCGGTGACGCCGTGCTGCAACTCGTCGTCACGCAGCATCTCTACCGGTTGTTTCCGACTTTCAGCGAGGGGCAGCTGACCAAACTCCGCTCTCGCTTGGTCTCGCGCGAGGGACTCAAGAAGCACGCCATCACCCTCGGCCTCGGCCGCTACCTCATGCTCGGTCGGGGCGAGGAGGCCAGCCAGGGCCGCGAGCGTGCCTCCACCCTCGCCGATGCGTTCGAATCTCTGGTCGGCGCCATGTATCTTGACAGTGATCTCGAAACCGTGCGCCGCTTTCTCCTACGGGTGGCAAGCGAAGACCTCGCCGCCCTGGCCCGCGAGCCGGCGGAACATAATCCGAAGGGCGAATTGCAGGAAATCCTCCAGTCGCTGTCCCCGCAAAGCCCCGCTTACGAGGTCGTCTCCGAGACCGGCCCCGATCACCTTAAAGACTTCACCTGCCGCGTCCTCTGGGAAGGCAAGGATCTCGGCCGCGGCTCCGGACAAAGCAAAAAGCAGGCCGAAATCAATGCCGCTTCCGACGCCCTTCTGCAAAAGCTCTGGGAGTGACACCGGCACCGGCCGCGGTGGTGATCACGCCTTGGCTTGATACTCCTGCAGGCACTTCACGCCGTATCCCCCGGCCTTGAGTGCCTTGATCGCCCGGGCACTCATGCGGGCGGCGCGCAGGGTGGTCATGATCGGAATGCGATGCGCTACGGCGGCACTGCGGATCGCGACCTCGTCCCGGCGCGGGGATTGGCCATGGGGCGTGTTGATGATGAATTGCATCTCCCCGTTTTTGATCAGGTCGAGCAGGTTCGGACGTCCCTCCGTGAGCTTGTAGACCAGTTCCGCCGGGACGCCGGCCGCCTCGAGAACGGCCAGCGTGCCTTTTGTCGCGTGGATCTGGAAACCTGCCGCGCTGAATTCACGCGCAATGGGCACGACTTGGTCTTTGTCCGCGTCCTTCACGCTGATGAAAACATTGCCTGATTCGGGCAAGGGCGGCTGGGCCGACATCTGCGCCTTGGCGTAGGCGATGCCGAGATCGGGATCCAAACCCATCACTTCACCGGTCGAGCGCATTTCCGGCCCGAGCGTGATGTCGATCCCGGGAAATTTGATGAAGGGAAACACCGCTTCCTTGACCGCGTAGTGCGACGGCACCACCTCTTCCAAACACCCGAGTTCTTTCAGGCTGTGTCCGGCCATCACCTGGGCCGCGAGCTTGGCCAGCGGCACGCCGATCGCCTTGCTCACGTAGGGCACGGTCCGCGAGGCCCGCGGGTTGACCTCGAGCACATAGACTGTCCCGTCCTTCACCGCAAACTGCACATTCATCAGCCCGCGGACCTTCAACTCGCGCGCCATGGCCCGGGCGGCGGATTTCAATTCGGTCAGAACCTCCGGCGAAAGCGAAAAACTGGGGATCACGCAGGCACTGTCGCCGCTATGCACGCCGGCCTCTTCAATGTGCTCCATGACCCCGCCGATCAAGGTGTCCACGCCGTCGCTCAGGCAGTCGACATCCACCTCCGTCGCGTCCTCGAGAAAACGGTCGACCAGGACCGGCCGGTCGGGGCTGGCTGTCACGGCAGTCCGGATATAGCGCCGGAGGTCCTCCGGCGTGTAAACGATTTCCATGGCGCGGCCGCCGAGGACGAAAGACGGACGAACCAGCACGGGGTAGCCCACCCTCTCGGCCACGGCCAGCGCTTCCGCCTCGTTGGTCGCGGTGCCGCCTTGCGTCGCATTGAGGCCAAGCCGGTCGAGCATTGCGGCAAAATGCTTGCGGTCTTCCGCCATCTCGATGCTCGCAGGCGAGGTCCCGATGATGTTGACCCCGTTGGCCTCCAACGCAGCCGCGAGGTTCAACGGGGTTTGGCCGCCGAATTGCACGATGACCGCATCGCACTTCTCCCGTTGGTAAATATTGAGCACGTCCTCGAGGGTCAAGGGCTCGAAGTAGAGCTTGTCACTCGTGTCATAGTCCGTCGAAACCGTCTCCGGGTTGCTGTTGACCATGATGGTTTCCCACCCCATGTCGCGGAAAGCAAAAGCAGCGTGGACGCAGCAGTAGTCGAATTCGATCCCCTGCCCGATCCGGTTGGGTCCGCCCCCGAGGATCATGACCCGCTTTTTGTCCCCCGGCCGCGTCTCGTCCTCGTCGCCGTAGGTCGAATAAAAATAAGGGGTGTAAGCCTCGAATTCCGCCGCACAGGTGTCGACCAAACGGTAGGTCGGCTCCACTCCGGCCGCGATGCGCGCGGCGCGCACTTCCGCCTCCGTTGTCGTGGTCAGGAAGGCAATTTGCCGGTCGGAGAATCCGTGCCGCTTCAGGCGGCGCCACGGGACGGAGGCCAAATCGGTCGGACAAGACTGCTCCGCGGCGACGATTTTCGCCAACCCCTGGAGGAACCACGGGTCGATCCCGGTCACCTCATGAATGCGGGCCACACTCCAGCCGGACAGCAGCGCATGCCGGAGGCTGAAAATCCGTTCGGCCGTGGGCACACGGATCTTGTTCTCGAGGGCTTCTTCGTCGAGCGAACCGTCCGGTCGCAGCGGCGGAGCGTCTCGGCCATCGGCGCCGAACCCAGCCCGTCCGGTTTCCAGCGAGCGCAGCGCTTTTTGCATGGCCTCTTTGAAGGTGCGGCCGATGGCCATGGCCTCGCCGACACTCTTCATTTGGGTGGTCAGCACGGGGTCGGCCTGGGGGAATTTTTCAAAGGTGAAGCGCGGCACCTTGACCACACAGTAATCGATCGTCGGCTCGAAACTCGCGGGGGTTTCGCGCGTGATATCATTGCGCAACTCGTCCAGCGTGTAGCCCACCGCCAGCTTGGCCGCGATCTTGGCGATGGGGAAACCAGTGGCCTTGGAGGCGAGGGCCGACGAGCGGGAGACGCGCGGGTTCATTTCGATGACCACCATGCGTCCGGTTTTCGGACAGACCGCAAATTGGATATTCGAACCGCCTGTTTCCACCCCGATGGCACGGATCACGGCGAAAGACGCATCGCGCATCGCTTGGTATTCCTTGTCGGTCAGCGTCTGGATCGGCGCGACCGTGATGGAATCCCCGGTGTGCACGCCCATGGGATCGAAGTTCTCGATCGAACAAATCACCACGCAATTGTCTGCACGATCGCGCATGACTTCGATTTCGAATTCTTTCCATCCGAGCAAGGACTCCTCAATGAGCACCTCGGTCACCGGCGACATCTCCAGCCCGCGGGTCACGATTTCCTCGAACTCTTCCCGGTTGTAAGCAATGCCGCCCCCGCTTCCCCCCAGCGTGTAGGCCGGACGGATAATGAGCGGGTAGCGACCAATTTCCGCCGCGACCCGCCTCGCTTCCTCCAGGTCGTGGGCCACCCCGGACTGCGCGACGTCCAAACCGATCTCCAGCATGATCTCTTTGAAAATGAGGCGGTCTTCCCCGCGCTCGATGGCCTCGGCTTTGGCCCCGATCAGCTTGGTGCCGAGACGCTCGAAGGCACCGCTGCGGTGGAGCTCCATGGCAACATTGAGCGCCGTCTGTCCGCCCAAAGTGGGCAGCACGGCATCCGGCTTCTCCCGGGCGATGATCTTCTCGACAACCTCCGCGGTGATCGGCTCGACATAGGTCCGGTCGGCAAACTCGGGATCGGTCATGATGGTCGCCGGATTCGAGTTAACCAGCACCACTTGGTAGCCCTCTTCCTTGAGCGCCTTGCAGGCTTGGACGCCGGAGTAGTCGAACTCACACCCCTGCCCGATGATGATTGGTCCGGAGCCGATGATGAGGATTTTGTGCAGGGATGGATCTTTAGGCATAAGGCTGGCGGCTTTCTTGTGTAGTCGGCCCGCGCGTCCGGTGCAATCCGCCGGTTCGGTCCGGCACTTGATCCTTGCCGCCGAACGCCCCGGTCCCGACACTGTCCACTATGGTCGAACTGCAAGTTTATGCCGCGGGCCTCCGCGCCCCGGACAAGCTGATGGGCTTGGATCTGGAGCTAGCGGCCATCCCCGGGCTGCGTTACAAGGCGGACACTCTGCACGACATGATTTTCCTCGAATCCGATGACCCCTCCATCTCCCTGGAAGAAATCCGCAGCCTTTTCAACAAGCTCGACCTCGAGGCTCGTTTCGTCGGGCAGACCCACTCGGTGGCGCGCTCCCAGTCGGCCACTCAGGTGATTCGTCCGTAGCCTGTTTTCCTGCTATGGCGCCTGCCCGTTACGTCGGAGACCTCATTTTCTCCTTCGCCCGCTACCTCGGCGATCTGGCCTTGCTGGCCGGCGAGACCCTGCGCGGCATCTTCCACGGTCAGGTGCGGCCGCAGCTGGTCGTGCAGCAAATCTACGAGGTCGGGTTCCGCTCCCAGTTGGTCGTGCTGATTACGGGCGCCTTCACCGGCGCGGTCTTCGCCACCCAGACCTACTTCCAGTTCCACCGCCTGCAAATGGACACGGCGGTGGGACCGGTGGTCAGCGTCTCGATGTTCCGCGAACTCGGGCCCGTGCTCTGCGGTCTCATGGTTGCCGGTCGCGTGGGCGCCGCGATGTCTGCGGAACTGGGCACCATGAAGGTGACCGAGCAGCTCGATGCCTTGCGCGCCCTGGCGGTCCACCCCGTGGACTACCTGGTCGTCCCGCGTTTTCTCGCCATGCTCGTCTCCATGCCGCTTCTCGTCGCGGAGTGCATCGGCGTCGGCATCCTCGCCGCCTACCTGTTGACCACGCAGGTGCTTGGCGTCTCCGAGGCCTACTACGTGCACAACATGCTGCACTTCACCGGCGGACGCGACGTGGCGATGGGGCTGATCAAAGGAATGGTCTTCGGTGTCGTCATTGTTTTTGTCAGCTGCCACCAAGGACTCAATGCCCGGGAGGGTGCGGTCGGCGTTGGTCGGGCCACTACCGAGGCCGTGGTCGTCGGCTCGCTCTTCATTCTCGTGGTCAACTTTTTCCTCACCATGACCCTCAACATTTTCTTCCCGGCCGGCAAATGACCGAGCACGCCCACCCGCGCGAGGTCATCAAGGTCGAAAACCTCGTCCAGACCATTGGCGGACAGGAAATCCTCCGCGGCTTCAGTCTCAAAGTTTACCAAGGCGAAACGCTGGTCCTTCTCGGTCGCAGCGGCGGAGGAAAAAGCGTGTTCCTGCGCCACCTCATCGGCCTGATGCAGCCGGTTTCAGGCACCGTAACTTTCGGCCACGAGATCATCTCCAATCTCCAAGAGCGCGAACTGGCCAAGGTGCGGCGGTCCATGGGCATGCTGTTCCAGAACGGCGCGCTCTTCGACTCCATGACCGTGGCCGACAACGTGGCCTTTCCCCTGCGGGAGCGTGGCGAAAAAGACGAGGGTATCGTGACCGCCAAGGTGGAAGAGGCCCTGCAAATGGTCGACCTCGCCGGACACCAGGCCAAGATGCCGGTCAACCTCAGCGGCGGCATGCGCAAGCGGGTCGCCCTGGCCCGCGCCCTCGTCAATCAGCCGCGCTGCATGCTCTACGACGAGCCCACGGCGGGCCTGGACCCGATCGTGGCCGACAGCATTGATCTGCTCATCCGCCGACTGCAGCGAAAGCTCGGAGTGACGTCGATTGTGGTCACCCACGACATGAAAAGCACCTTCACCATTGCCGACCATGTGGCCCTGCTGCACGAAGGGCGTTGCTACTTTTACGGCACCTGCGACCAATTGCGCGCCTCGACGGATCCCGTGATTCGTGATTTCGTAGAGGGCCGCTCGCACGACGAACCCTGAACACCATGTATAACCGCGATTCCCGCATCGAAACAAAGGTCGGCTTTTTTGTCATTGCCGGACTCGCCGTCGTGGCCTTCCTTGTCGTTTACTTCGGACGTCTCGGCCAGGGCTTGGAAAAATTCTACGATTTGCAGGTTGATTTCCCCAACGCCAGCGGCCTGCTCGCCGGCGCGGATGTTCTCCTCGGGGGCGCCCGCATCGGCTACGTGGGTCGCGATCCGCGTGTGTTGCCGGCCATGCAGGGAGTCGCCGTTGAACTCAAGGTGAGGGAGGAGGTGGTGCTTCCGTCCGCCTCCAAATTCATCATTGGCAGCTCCGGATTGCTCGGCAACCGCTTCGTCGACGTTCTGGTCCCGCCGGAGGCCAACCTCGAGCAACGACTGGAACCCGGCTCGATTGTCGAAGGCCAACGCGAGACCGGCATCGAGGATCTCACCCGCGACAGCGCGGCTTTGATGGCCGATGTCCGCAAGGCGGTCGCCACGGTGAACACCACCCTTGAGCGTCTGGACACCACGGCGTTGAGCGAAGAATCGCTCCAGGACCTGCGGCAGACGCTGGCCAACCTGAAAAAGGGCAGTGAAGGCTTTGCCAATATCAACCAGACAAGCAAAGACCTTCAGGCCGCCGCGGCCGACGCACGACGACTCATGTCCTCGGCCCGCACCGGCTCAGGTCCCCTGCCCATGATGCTCAACGACCGCCAGGCAGCCACCGACCTCAAAGCACTCCTCGCCAACCTCCGCCGGCACGGGGTGCTCTGGTATAAGGACTCGCAAAAGCCCGACCGCTGATCAGGGAGGCGCTTCCAACCTCGTGCGCGGCAACTCGCGCGCCTCGTCGTTGACAAAGTGGACGATGCGCATCTCCGGAGTCTCGCGCAGCTGGGCGGAGAAGCGGAAAATGTCTTCGAAGACCGGCATCCGGCGGTCGCCGTTCACGTCGCGCCGGACCTCGGTCAAATAAAGGTCGCGGCAATACGGCAAGGCCGCGCGGTAGATTTCGGCCCCGCCGACGACGAAAACTTCGCTGTCCCCGGCCGCTTGTCGCAATTGGCTCAAATCCCGAATGACCGTGACCCCGGGAATTTGCCAATTCTCCCGCCGGCTCAATACGATTGTTCGCCTGCCGGGCAACGGGCGTCCGATCGATTCGTAGGTGACTCGCCCCATGAGCAAGGCGCCCCCCATGGTCGATTCCTTGAACCACCGCAGGTCTTCCGGAAGATGCCACGGGATGCGTCCAGCATCGCCGATGACGCGATTCTCGGCCATGGCCGCCACGGCGATCATACCGCCACCAGCGCCTTGATCGCCGGATGAGGGTCGTAGCCCTCGAGCACGAAATCCTCGTAGACAAACTCCTCCAACTCACGCCGTTCGGGATTCAGCTTCATGCGCGGCCGCGGCCGCGGCTCGCGCGCAAGTTGCTCCCGCGCCTGGTCGAGATGGTTCGTGTAAAGGTGCAGGTCGCCGAAGGTGTGGATGAACTCCACGGCCCGCAAACCGCAAACCTGCGCCACCATCATGGTCAACAGTGCATAGGACGCGATATTGAACGGCACGCCGAGAAAAAGGTCCGCACTGCGCTGGTAAAGTTGGCAGCGCAACTCGCCCTGGTCGACGTGGAATTGGAAAAGGAGGTGACATGGCGGTAAGGCCATCTGTCCAATCTCGGCCGGATTCCAAGCCGAGACCAGGATGCGTCGACTTTCGGGCTGAGTGCGGATCAGGTGCACCGCGTTCGCCACTTGGTCAATGGTCCGGCCGTCCGCGCCGCGCCACGTTCTCCATTGTGCCCCGTAGACCCGCCCGAGGTCTCCGTGGGCGTCGGCCCACTCATCCCAAATGCTCACCCCATGCCGCCGCAGGTAGTCGACATTGGTTTCCCCGCGGAGGAACCAGAGCAACTCGTGGATGATCGAACGCACGTGGACTTTTTTCGTGGTGACCAGAGGAAATCCGTCCCGCAGGTCAAAGCGCGCTTGCGCACCGAAAACTCCGAGGGTGCCGGTGCCGGTCCGGTCATGGCGCGGACGGCCCTGCTCGAGGACCAGTTTAAGGAGGCGATGGTATTCCTGCACGGCTGCCCTTTTAGCGCAGGCGCCGCGGGTTTGGCCATGACCGAAACGCCGAACCGGTTTGCCCCGCCCCGGCCATGCCTGTAGCATCCGCGGCGTGGAACTTATCGTCCTTGGCAGCGGGAGCAGCGGCAACACGGCGGTCCTGCGGGCGGACGGAT
The DNA here is from genome assembly GCA_044359955.1 of Chthoniobacterales bacterium. GTDB lineage: Bacteria > Verrucomicrobiota > Verrucomicrobiia > Chthoniobacterales > JACTMZ01 > JACTMZ01. The sequence continues at coordinate 83,285 of JBIKLF010000004.1, forward strand.
GCACGATCCTGCTCGACGCGGGATTGAGCGCGCGAAAGACCCTCCAACGCCTCGCCTTGGCCGGTATCGATCCGGGGGAAATTTCCGCCGTCCTCCTCACCCACGAACACGGAGACCACACCGGAGGTCTGCCCGTCCTGCTGCGGTCGCTGCAGTGCCCGGTTTACGCCACGCGACTGACCGCCGAGGAGGTTCGCGGGCAAGATGGCCGCAACGCCGCCGCCGATTGGCGCCTTTTTTCGACGGGAAGTCATTTTTCCCTCGGTGCCCTCGAAGTCACGGCCTTCTCCGTGCCCCATGATGCGTCGGACCCGGTCGGCTTCACCATCCGCTGCCGCTCGCTCTCCCTCGGCCTCCTCACGGACCTCGGGCACGCCAACCACTCCGTGGTTGATCACGTGACCGGCGTCGACTGCCTGTTCATCGAAGCCAACCACGACGAAGAGTTGCTCCGCGCCGATACCAAGCGGCCCTTCTCCATCAAGCAACGCATCATGTCTCCGCATGGACACCTGTCCAACCGCGCCGCGGCCGACCTCGCCGTGCGCGCCCGCACCACGGCTCTCCGCCACGTGGTGCTCGGGCACCTCAGCCGCGATTGCAACCGTCCCGAACTGGCCTCCGCCCTGGTCAGCAGTGCCCTGGATGACACCGCGGTCAACGTGGTCTGCGCACCCGAAGACGGCATTTCCGAGTCCTTTGCCGCCGTGGTCCGACTCAGCCTCCCTGCATAGCCTGGCCAATCGCCGAGAGGAGCGCAGTGGTCGCGAGCACCGCCAGCGCGGCCCAGAAAAGCAGAAAGAGAAGGGCCGGCAGAATCACTGCAACCGCCGCGCGAGTCCGCGAGATTTCGTGCACCACAGCCAGGCCGATAACTTTGAGCACCAAGTTGCCGGCGATGGCGGCCAGCACCCCGATGAGCGGAAGGAGTTGCAACACGTAGGACGATCCCCCCGCATAGCTAACCACCCGAAACGTCGCCTGGAACGGCCGCCGCGCCCCGCCGACCAAAAGCAACGCACCGTGGGTCAGGAGCGAGGAAAAAAACGCTTCGAAGATCACGTAAAGCGGCAGCATGACAATTGACGCACCAATAATGACCGGCGATGACATCCACGCGGAAAGCATCGCTTCGCCGCCGGACGGTTCCGACGTGCCCACCGATTGCCAGACGGCCTGATAAAGGATCACCGCCATGCCGGCGACGCTGCCGAGGATGACGTAGTAAAACAGCGGGGCGCCCAGCCCACCGGTGCGCCTCATGGCTGTAAAAGCCATGGTGGGCTCGAGTAAAAAGAGACGAATCGTTTCCAGCAGAGCCGCCAGCACTCCTCTTTCCCCGCGGCATTCCCACGGCGGACCATCCTCCACCACGGCCGGCCCCACGACCATCGCGACCTCATCACCGGCGGGTGCAAGCTCGTCGATCACCTCGGAGAGCGGCCGCCACGAAGCCATCCCGTCCCGCCAGGCGAGGTCGGCCGGGACGAATTTTTCGTCTCCGTAACCTGCCCGGAGCTCCTCCGGGGTGAATTGTCCCAACGACTGCCCGGCGCGACTGAGGTGAATCTTCATCAAAACAGATTTTTCCGTCCGGTCCCGCGGCGTCAATCACCATTGTTGCTTGGATGGAACCGGAGTTGCTTTTCTGTCGGACGACGACAAACATGACAAATTATGGCCCTGACCAAGAGCACGGCGTTTACCCCGGACGATTCATTGCCTCCGTTCGCTCTGCCCGATGTCACCACGGGACGCACGGTCACACCGCAGGATTTCGCCGGTTCGCCGCTTTTGGTTGTCATCTTTCTCTGCCGTCATTGCCCGTATGTTGTTCATGTTTTGCCGGAAGTTCTTCGACTGGCCGCGGATTACCTCCCCCGCGGCGCCGCTTTCGTCGGCATCAGTGCCAACGACGCCGCCAGCTATCCTGACGACTCACCGGAACATCTGGCGAAGATGGTCAGCGAGCGCGGTATCCCGTTCCCGATCCTCCATGATGCCTCGCAAGAGACGGCGCGCGCTTTCGGGGCCGCCTGCACGCCTGAGTTCTTCATTTACGACGCAGCGCGGGCTTTGCGCTATCACGGACGCCTCGACGGCAGCACGCCCGGCAACGGCGTGCCTTGCGACGGTTCCGACCTCCGCCCTGCGCTCGACGCCCTGCGCGCCGGACAGCCCGTCGCGGAACCGCAACACCCAAGTATGGGTTGCAACATCAAGTGGAAGTAGCCGCCCCCCTTGGCGAGGCCCCCGCAGCGGCCGCCCGCCCACACCACCCGACGCACCACCACGGCGTCTTCCGCTTGCGTTACGGCCACCCGTTGCCTTTCGGAGCCAGCCTTGTCCCGGGCGGGATCAACTTTTCGGTTTTCTCCTCGAACGCCACATCCTGCACTTTGGTCCTTTTCGAGAAAGGGGCTTTGCGTCCCTTCGCCGAAATCCCCTTCCCGCCGGAATTCCGGATGGGCGACGTCTTTGCCATGATGGTCTTTGACATTGATCCCGATGGAATCGAATACGGCTACCGGATGGAGGGGCCGTTCAATCCGCGCGCCGGGCACCGCTTCGATCGGCGGCACATCCTGCTTGATCCCTTCGCCCGGTCGGTCGGCGGACGTCCGGTCTTCGGCGAGCCCTTGGAGGGGCGCAACATCTTTCCTCATCGGGGGCGCATCCCGGAAAATAACTTCGACTGGGAGCGCGACCGGCCGCTGGACTTGCCGGTTTCCGAACTGGTCATCTATGAGCTGCATGTCCGCGGCTTCACCCGGCACGCGTCTTCCGGAGTGGCCCAACCGGGCACCTTCGACGGCCTGCGCGAAAAAATCCCCCATCTCGTCGCACTCGGCATCAATTGCGTCGAACTCATGCCCATTTTCGAATTCGACGAGCACGAAAGCACGCGGGTTAATCCCGAAACCGATGAAAGGCTTTGCAACTATTGGGGTTACAGCACGCTTGCGTTTCGCGCACCCAAGGCCGGCTTTGCCGCCAGCGGAGGCCACGGCCACGAGGTCAACGAACTCAAGGAGCTGGTCAAAGCATTCCATGCCGCCGGCATCCAGGTGATTCTCGATGTCGTCTTCAATCATACCGCCGAAGGCGACTCCACGGGGCCGGTTATTTCTTTCCGCGGCCTGGACAACAAGACTTACTATCTGCTCTCGCCCGATGGCGCCTACCTCAACTTCAGCGGTTGCGGCAATACCCTCGATTGCAACCATCCGGTGGTGCGCGACTTTGTCCTCGATTGCCTCCGCTACTGGGCCGCCGAATACCATATCGACGGCTTCCGCTTTGACCTCGCGTCCGTGCTCGGCCGTGACTCGCAGGGTCACCCGCTGCCCAACCCTCCCCTGCTCGAATCGATCGCCCACGATCCGGTCCTGGCCCATTGCGAACTCATCGCCGAAGCCTGGGACGCCGGCGGCCTTTACCAGGTCGGCAATTTTCCCAGCTACGGACGCTGGATGGAATGGAATGGCAAATACCGCGATGCGGCCCGCCGCTTCCTGCGGGGCGATGACCATTCCGTCGGCGAAATGGTTCAACGCATCCTGGGTTCTCCAGACCTCTACCGCGAGAGCGGACGAAAACCATCCGCTTCGGTCAATTTCATCACCTGCCACGACGGCTTCACCCTCGCGGACATGTTCACTTACGAGAAAAAATACAATCTGGAGAACGGTGAAAATGATGCGGATGGAAGCAACGAGAATTGGTCGTGGAATTGCGGGGTAGAAGGTCCGACGGATGATCAGACCATCAACGAGTTGCGGTTGCGCTGTGCCAAAAATGCCCTGACCCTCCTTCTCGTCAGCCAAGGCGTGCCCATGCTTTTTATGGGCGACGAAATGGGACGCACCCAGCGGGGCAACAACAACGCCTACTGCCACGACCAAGCATGGAACTGGCTCGACTGGGGACTGGCCGACCGTCAGGCCGGCCTCCTGCGCTACGTCCGCCTGCTCATCGCCTTCCGCCGCGCCCAGGCCAGTTTGCACCGCGCCGATTGGTTCACCGGGGAAGACGAAGTCGGCAGTGGATACCCAGACATTTCCTGGCATGGGGTCGCATCGGCGCAACCCGATTGGAGCGAACGCAGTCACTCCCTGGCCTTCATGATGTGCGGCCGTCACGATCGCGCCCTCGGCGGCCGCGGGGATTTTTTCTACGCGGCCTTCAACATGCACACCGAAGCTCTCGATTTCACGCTGCCCGGCCTGCCGACCGGGTGCCGTTGGTCGCTGCTGGCCGACACGGCACAACTTTCACCGCACGACATCCACGAACCCGGAACCGGACCGCAGCTCGCAGACCACGCGGTGCTTCGACTGGCACCCAAAAGTTGCGTCCTTGTCCTTGGACAAGAGCAAAACTGATATGCCCGCCGCCTCCACAAGCAAGGTTGGCAAACGCCTGTCGGTCATGGCTTGGATCGAGGACGCCTATGGGGCCGTCGTGCTGGTCAAGCAAGCCAAAGGCAGCCGCCGCTGGTCCCTGCCGGGCGGCAAAGTCAACACGGGCGAAGCGTTGATCAATGCGTTGCGCCGGGAGGTGCGCGAGGAGATCGGCATGCAAGTCGCGACGGCCGCACCCATCGACATTCTCGATCGCCCGCGCTCCGCGTCGGTCACGATCCTCTACCGCGTCCTGCTCAAGCCCGGGGTGATGAAACCCCGCCCCCAAGAAATCGAGAAGATCGCCATCCGCCGCCGCCTGCCCAAGGAGGCCTCCGAAGCAGCGGCGTATTTTTGGAAGCGTGCCCAGCACTCCTTCGAACCTCTGGGTCTTTTTGTCCACCCCGCCGGCACAAAAAGCCGCCACGAGAGCTGAGGCCTTTTACGCGAACCAGCCATGACGATACACACCGTGGAAATCGTCGGCGGCGGATTGGCCGGGCTGTCTCTCGGTCTCGGACTCCGCGCGCGCGGAGTTCCCGCCCGCCTCATCGAGGCGGGTAGCTATCCGCGACACCGGGTGTGCGGGGAATTCATCACCGGGCTCGACGAAGATACCCGCCGGGAATTGCAACTGACCGATATTCTGGCCGGCGCACGTCTGGCCCGCAGTGTCTCTTGGTCCGAGCCGGGGCGTCCCGTTTTGCGCTACGACTTGCCCGAGGCCGCCCTGTGTCTCAGCCGCTACCGCTTGGATGAAGCCATGGCCTCGGCCTTTGCCGCGGCCGGTGGTGATTTGCGCACCGGATGCCGTGGCCCGTCGGAGGCCCGGCCCGGACGCATCATGGCCAGCGGACGACGTCCGCAGGCCGGTTCACGCTGGGTTGGCCTCAAGCAGCATTTCCGCGGACTGGATTTGCGGGATGACTTGGAGCTACATCTTGGACGCGGAGCCTACGTTGGACTGACCCGGATCGAGGGCTCGACCGTCAATGTATGCGGTTTGTTTCCGCGTCCGGGCCGCGGTGAAGGATGCGGATTGATCGACCGCATAAGTGCGGCCGGACTCACCTCCCTCGCCCAGCGTTTGGGGTCAGCGACCGCGCTCGAAGCAACCGCTTGCGCCGTGGCCGGGCTGGATTATGGCCGGCCGGCCCCGCAACCGGCCGCCCTCGGCGATTACCATGGGCTCATCCCACCCTTCACCGGTCACGGCATGACCGTGGCCATGCAAAGCGCCGCCCTCGCGGCACGCCGTCTCGAGGCGTGGGCCCGGGGGCGATTGACGTGGGACGAAACGCTCTCGCTGCTCCAGCAGGATTGGCGCCGGCGCTTTGCCCGCAAGTTGGCCTGGGGCCGCGTCCTTCATCCGTGGCTGCTGGCCCCGCACGGCCGCCGCGTCGTTCACCTGCTGCATCGATTTCGCCTGCTGCCCTTTGGGCCTCTTTACCGGCTCTGCCATTGAGCGCCATGTTCCTCCACGCGCTCGCCACGGCCACCCCGCCGCATTCTTTCACCCAAGCCGAGTGCCTCGGCCTGGTGCGTAACTCGCCGTCCCTGCAGCGCGATCTGGACCGGCGCTCACGGCTCATGCTTTCCAGCATTTTGCGCGGCGACTCGGGTATCGCGCAGCGCCAATTCGCCACTCGCGATGTCGGACGACTTTTCGCGCTCGAAGCGGACGAACTCAATGAGGAGTTTCGTCATTCCGCCCCTGCCCTCGCCGCGGAGGCGCTGCGTCCGGCCCTCCAATCCGCCGGGGTGCAACCGCACGAAGTCGACGCCTTGGTGGTCTGCACCTGCACCGGTTACCTTTGCCCCGGCGTGAGCAGCTACGTGGCGGAGTCGCTCGGCTTGCGCCGCGATGCGTGGCTGCAGGATTTGGTCGGGCTCGGCTGCGGCGCGGCCATTCCGGCCCTCCGGGCCGTCGATGGCATCCTGGCCGCCCAACCGGCGGCCACCGTCGCTTGCCTGGCGGTCGAGGTCTGCTCCGCCGCCTTCTATCTCGACAATGACCCCGGGGTCATCATCAGCGCGTGCTTGTTCGGTGATGGCGCCGCGGCCAGCATCTGGCGCTCAGAGCCGGGCCCCGCAAGCGTTCGATGCCATTCGTTTGACACGCATCACGATCCGGCGTATCGCGACCGCATCCGCTTCGAGCAACGTGGCGGCAAGCTGCGGAACCTGCTCCACCCTTCGGTGCCCGGCTTGGCGGCCGGCGCCGTGCGCGACCTCTATCATCGCGCCACCTCCGACCAGGCGCGGCCGATCAGCCGCATCCTCAGTCACGCGGGCGGCAAGGATGTGCTGGCCGCTTTGGAGGCAGAACTGCCCGGCTCTGACTTCTCCATTTCGCGGGAAATCTTACGTCGCCACGGCAACATGAGCAGCCCCTCCGTCCTCTTTGCCTTGGCGGAAGCACTGCGGACCGACCGGCCGTCGCCGTCAGAAGATTGGTGGCTCACCTCGTTCGGCGCGGGATTCAGTGCGCACGCCTGCCGACTCAGCGCGACTTAAAAGCGGATCGGCGGCGGAGCCGGCAGACTCATGACCGGCCGCTCCGTTTGCACGGCAGCGGACACCCCGGCGGCTTGGGCCGGACGCACTTCCGGTGCACCGCTCGCGGGGCCGCCAGCAGCGCCGGCCGGTAAAGCCACGGGATGGATGGCCACCGCTTCGGCCACCGGGATTACCGCGGCCATACCCTCCATCGAGGCGGGAGAAACACTTTGGTAAGGGTCCGCCGCGCCGACCACCGGCAGCGAGGAAACTCCGACCGGACGAATCTTGCTGAGGTCGATAGCGGCCGCGGCCCGCGGCCATTCCTCCTCGGAAAATTCCTTCACGAAGGATTGCGGCCCACCCGAGTGGAGCGGACAGGCGGTCGTGGGTGCTTTGCCGATGCGCGCATATTCGGCGTAGGCCGTTGACTCGGTGACTTCCGTCCCGTCGGGGCGCCGGATTTTCTCGAGACACTTGTCCGTCGCGAGTTCCCCGCTGATGCGGCAGACCTGCACTTGCTCGACCGTGACCGGGGCCTTGAGCAGGCTGGAAGGAAAGTCCTCGCGCGAGGCGTTCATCACATCGACCCAAACGGGAAGGGCCAAGTCACGGCTAAAAGCGCCGCGGAAAATCTGCTGCGGCTTGTCGAATCCCATCCACACACCGCAGGTCAGCTTTTCATCGTAGCCCAGAAACCATAAATCGGTGAATCCATAGGATGTCCCCGTCTTGCCCGCCGCACCGGCCACGGCCAGCCCGTAGTCTGTTATCGCCTTGGACGCCGTCCCGCGCGCCAGCGCATCAGTCATCAGGCTGTGCACCTGCCACGCTGTGGCCTCGGAGACGACCTGTTTGCGCTCCTCGGTCCGCCGGTAAATCGTTTCGCCATCACCCTCATCAATGCGGTCGATGACATGCGTGCGTTCCGGACGGGACCCGCCGCCGGGGAACATGGTGTAAGCGAGCGTTGACTCCTCCAAGGTGAATTCGCTCGTGCCGAGATAGGCATTGGCAAAAGGACGCAGCGGCGAACCGATCCCGGCCTCCTTGGTCAGCTTGCCCAATGCCTCGAGCCCGGTTTTGAATCCGACCCGCACGACGGCGGCATTTTTGCCCCGGACAAAGGCGTCTCGCGCCGTAACCTCGCCTTCGTATTCGTTGTCGGCCCGCTCCACACCCCATTCCCCGAGGACCCCCGAACTGCCGCCAATGCCGACCAAACGATTGTCGAGCGCCCAGTCCTGCACGACCACCCCGGGGAAAATGCCTTTTTCGAAGGCTGCGGCGTAGAGCATGGGGGTGAAAGCGGTGCCGAGCGGACGGCGCCCTTGCACGCTGCGGTTGTATTCGCTGTGTCGGAAATCACGGCCGCCGACCATGACAACGATGCCGCCGGTCTGGTTGTCGAGCACCAGGACGGCGCCCTGCAGGTAGGTCGGGGGCATGGTGTTGGAATCACCGGGCTTCGGCGGGCTGGCCTCGTAGCGGCGGCGGAAATCTTCGAACGTTTCGTTGGCATAGCCCGGGCGCTTCTCGACTTCGGCCAGCCGCCGTTGCAAGGCGGCCTCGGCTGCGCGCTGCATCTCCGTATCGATGGTGGTGTAAATGCGGAATCCGCCATTCATGGCGCGTTCGAAGCCGAGCGAGGCAATGGCCTGCTGGCGGATGTAGTCGAGCGCGTAGGACTGTTTGACCGGGCTGGGTCGATCGCGCACCACGAGTTGGTCGGCCAAGGCTTTCTGATATTCGGTCCCGGTGAGAAAACCGAGATCGCGCATTTGCTTGAGCACAACATCGCGATTTTCGCGGGCACCGGCCGGGTTGGCCCAAGGAGAGAGGCTGTTGGGGCTCTTCAGCAGTCCGGCCAAGGTCGCCGCTTGCGAAGCCGTGAGTTCGGCCGCCGACACCCCGAAGTATCCGCGCGCCGCCGCTTCGGCACCATAAAGACCGCCGCCGAAGTAGACGCGGTTGAGATACATCTCCATGATTTTTTCCTTGGGAAACTTTTTCTCGATCTGCACGGCAAGGGCCATTTCGAGGAGCTTGCGGCGGTAGGTCCGCTCTTTGAGCTCGAATGAATTGCGCGCCAACTGCTGCGTCACCGTGCTCGCGCCCTGCCGGATCCGTCCCGCGGTCCAGTTAGCCTGGGCGGCGCGCACGATGCCCCAATAATCCACCCCCGTGTGCTCCCAGAAACGTTGGTCCTCGGCCGCCACGACCGCTTTGACCAGCCAAGGGGACAACTTCTCATAAGGAACTGGATCGCGGTTTTGGATGAAGATTTTGCCCATCTGGTCGCCCTTGCGGTCGTAGATGAGCGAGGCCGACTCCATCCGCTCGAGCCGGCTCAGATCATATTGGCCCGCGAGAGTCATGAACTCGGAACGCGCCGAGAGGACCACCACGGCGGCCACCGCCGCGCCGAGAAGCATGAGGAGCAAAGGCACAAGCAGCAGCCAGCGCCAAAGCCACCGGCGGCGCGGCGGTGGTTCGTCCTCCCAAGAATAGCTGTGGCGTGGCATGCCTTATTTGAGGTGGTTCGCCGTCGCGCGCTGGCCCCGGCGGACGGACACCAGACGGCGACGACTGGACTTGGAGCCTACACCATTGCAGGGTCGAAAGCCAACATGGACGCGCGCCAAGACCACAACAACCCCGTTCTCTACTGGGACGCCGACTGCGCCTTCTGTCGGCGCTGGGTCGAACGCTGGGAAGCGTCCTCCGGCCGGGCGGTGGTTTACCGCACTTTGCAAACGGCACCGCCTGACGTCATAGCCGCGGCCGGAGGCGAACCATTCCAGCGCATCGTCATGTCACGCCCGGACGGCTCCCTCATCACCGGCGCCCATGCCGCGCTGGCCGCTTTGGCCGCCGGTGGACTCAAGGGCCATCTTCTGCTGCGCGCTTACTGCGCTCTGCCGCCGCTCCGCCGGGCCTCCGAAGCCGCCTACCATTGGGTCGCCGGGCACCGGAGTTGGTGCGCGGGTGTGACTAACTTGCTCTGGGGACGCGGAACGCTGGTCACAAATTACCGTATTTCCGGTGATGTCTTCCCCCGCCTCATCGGGCTTATCTTCGTCTTTGCCTTCCTCTCGCTCTGGGGACAAATCGACGGGCTGGCCGGCTCACGCGGCATTTTGCCGGTCGAGGACCACCTCGCGGCGGTGCAAGAACACTTCGCCGCCGCCGGTCATCCGTGGGCCGCCTGGCTCAATGTGCCGAGCCTCCTCTGGTTCGGATCCAGTGACCTCATGCTCCACGTGTGGCTCGCCGTGGGAACCGCCTCCTCCGTGGCCCTCGTCCTCGGCCTGCTGCCGGCGGCATCCGCCCTCGCCGCGTGGCTCTGCTATCTCTCGTTTGCTTCAGCCGTTCCGGTTTTTCTCAATTTCCAATGGGATGCCCTCCTGCTCGAGGCCGGGTTGCTCGTCGTCTTCTATGTTCCCTGGACCCTGCGCCTGCCACACGGCGCGGCGGCCCCGCCACGGATGGCCCGTCTCCTTGTTTGGTGGCTGCTTTTCCGCCTGATGTTCGAGTCCGGCATCGTCAAGCTCTACGGTTTTGATGCGGCCGGACGCAACACGTGGCTCGAAGGCACCGCGTTGGATTACCACTACTTCACCCAGCCGATTCCGGTCTGGACGAGTTGGTGGTTCGCACAACTTCCGGGCTGGTTCCATGTTCTCTCGCTCGTCGTAGTGTTCGCCATCGAACTGCTCGGGCCATTCCTCATGCTTGGCCCGCGACGTTTGCGCATGACCGCCTTTTGGGCCTTCAGCTTGCTGATGATCCTCATCGCGGCCTCCGGCCACTACGGATTCTTTAACCTGCTCACCCTTGTTCTTTGCGTCAGCCTGGTCGATGACGCCTCCTGGCCCGCGTGGCTGCAGCAGCGCTTCACCGGAGGGCCCGTGGCCACGCCCGCGTGGCCGGCACGACTCCAGCGCAAAATTCTGCCCTGGTTTGCTCTGCTCATCGTGGTTCTCACCACGCTCCAATTGCTCCTCGTCCTGCGGGTCGTCAGTCCGTCGACGGTTGCGCCCGTGCTCGGGCCGTTGGCGCCGCTGCGGAGCGCAAACTCCTACGGATTATTCAGCGTGATGACCACTGAGCGTCCGGAAATCACGATCGAAGCCAGCACGGACGGCCGTATTTGGCAGCCCTACCGTTTCCGTTACCAAATGGCGGCGGACGACAACAACCTGCCATTCCTGATGCCTCATATGCCGCGGTTGGATTGGCAAATGTGGTTTGCCGCTTTGGAATACCATTCCTCGGGTCAGCCCCCCGGATGGATCATGCCCCTGCTCGGCCGGTTGCAGGAACGTTCAACCCCGGTGCTCGGTCTGCTTAATGCGGACGGCAATCCAGAGTCAGCACCGGCATTTTTCCGTTTGCGCCTCGAGCTGCTGACCTTTGCCTCGCAAGAAGGGCGCAACGCAACCGGACGCGTGTGGGAGGCCGAACCTCTGCCGGACTACACCATCGAGGGAAGCCTGCAGCGCTGAGTGCGCGCCCAAGGCGATCTGCTAACTGGTGCCCGGGGAACGCTCGCGCAAAGCTTGGACCATCCGACGAACATGCGGGGCTCGCGTGCGAGGTTTGAGCACGGTGAGACTTTCTGCCGGACACCCCCACTCGATGATCTCGAGATTCACTTGCCGGACACCCCAGCGATAGACGTCGCGGTAGCTGGTATGAAAAAGGTCGACCTTGTCCTTGCCCACCATGGCCGACCCGTAATCGTCAACGATGTAGACTTTGCCCGTTTCGACAACCTTGAACTTGGTGCCGAGCGGGAAGCGCGACCAATCGGCCGCCGCACTATTGACCTCGCCAGATCTCAAACGCCCACCGATCGCGTTGCGCTGGGCCCAAGCACCATTGCATTTGGCTCCGCTGGAGTAGGCCGTGGCAGTGACCGCCACCGTCTTCTTTTTCGAAGAGCTGGACGTTTTGCCGGACGTCGCACAACCGCTGCCGAGCAGACTCAACATCATCACCGCGGCGAGACCGCCGCGGGTGGAACAATGAAGCATCTTTTGCATGGGCATCATGGGCAAGGAAACAAAACAATGACTTTTGTGTCCGACGCCGCCAAGACAAAGATATGCGAGCGACCTCTTGTTTCCGAGGGCTGACCTTCCCTATGCGCGGCCTCTCTGCCATAATTTATCGCTATGTTTACCGGTCTGGTGCGCGAAGTTGGCGAAGTGGTTTGGCTGCGCCGTTCTGACCGAACTGTGCAAATGCTGGTCAAAGGCCCCCGCACCGCAGCACGCGTGCGCATCGGGGAAAGTGTCGCCGTCAATGGCTGCTGCCTGACCGTCACCGCCCAACGCGAGGGCCAGTTCATGTTTGATCTGCTCGCCGAAAGCCTCGACCGCACGAATATCGGGCGCCTCAAGCCCGGCCATCCGGTCAATTTGGAGCGCGCCTTGCGGGTGGACGGACGGCTGGGCGGTCATTTTGTGCAGGGCCATGTCGACTGCACCGCGGAAGTTCTCGCCGTGGAAGAAAAGGGCCCCGATCTGCGCCTCGAGATCGCCCTCCCCGCGGAATTCGCCCGCTACGTAGCCTACAAAGGATCCATTGCGATCAACGGCGTCAGCCTCACCGTTGCGGTAGCCAACGCCAAGGACTTCTCCGTATGGGTCATTCCGCACACCCTGGAACACACCAATCTCGGCGACCTCGAAGCCGGGGACCTGGTTAACCTTGAGTTCGACATCCTCGCCAAATACGTGGAGCGACTCGTGGCGACAAGGCAAGAATCTTAGCCGGAAGCATGCAAAACACTCTGCCTTTTCCGGCGGTGCCACAAAGGCGCGCCGGGGCGAGAGTTGGCTAACTGTTTGGTGAGCGGCTTTACGCACCCGCGTAGAAAAGGATGCGACGGTGGGGACACCGTACCTTTTAAGGGGAAAGGCACCGACGCTCATAGAGCGCCGCTACAGCTCGACGAGAACTTGTAGCGGCGGTCTATGACCGTCGCTGCCTGAAAACACTTCGAGTTAGTCGGGAGCGGACGAGCGGGCCGCTCGCCCCTACCCTCTGAACGAACGTCGAAACACATTTCCTCCTGCCGCAGCCCGTCCATGGCCGCGGCTTCTGCATTGTCACGTCTTAAGACTCCGGCGTTGCGACGATTTCGATCTGGTCGGGGGTCACGATTTTGAATTGGAGCTGGCGATCGCGGTATTTCTCCAGCGTGCCGCGCACCCGCACCCTCTGCTGAACGAATTGGTCGAAGCCCTCGGGGAATTTGTCATAGGCCGCGCGAAAGATTACGGCGACAAATCCGCTCCGGCGTTCGCCAAAGTTGAGGAAGGTGATCCCATCATTCGGGCCGGTGCCGACACTCTTCACCACCCCCTCGATCAAAACCTCGCGGTCCACTTGGGACTCCATCGAAGCCAGGTCCTCGGACTGCAGCACGGGAACCTCTGCGGCGGCCGGCGGGGCCGTGGGGGCGGTTTCATCTGCTCCTTCTTCCGCGCGGACTTCCCCCGCCAAAACGAGGGCCATTAGTAAAACTCTGCCGATTGATTTCATCTAGGCGTCTTTATAAGCCCGGGCGCGACACGCACAAGTCCCCCGTCAACCGCCCACGTAGGACATCTCGACCTTGGTCCGTGCCCCCCCGCGCGGAGCGGCCCGCAACTCAGAATACCGGTCAGTCCTTCCCTGCCAAATCTCCCGCAGGCGTTGCTCCACATCGGCATCGTCGGCAGCACCACGCAGCACGGGCCGGAGGTCCGCCCCTTGCTCGGCGAACAGACAGGTCACCAGATGTCCATCAGCAGTCAACCGGGCCCGGTTGCAGCCAGCGCAGAAAGGTTCCGTGACCGAGGAAATAAAACCGACCTCGCCCTGGCCATCGGCGTAGCGATAAAGCCGCGCCACATCGCCCGGGCCGGACCGGAGCATTGGTTCGAGACGGAACTCGGCAGCCAGCGTCTCGCGCACTTCTTCTGACGGGACGACCAAGGCCTGATCCCATCCGTTGTGATTGCCCGCATCCATGTATTCGATGAAGCGCAGGGCCAGGCCCGCTTCACGACAGAAGAGTGCCAAGGACAGAATTTCCCCCTCGTTGGCGCCTCGTTGCAGCACGCAGTTGACCTTCACCCCCAGCCCCGCCGCTTGTGCCGCCGCGATCCCGGCCAAGACGTCGCCGACCGAACGACGCGAGCCGCTCATTTGGCGGAAAAGGTTCTCGTCCAGGGCATCCAAGCTCACGGTCACCCGGCCCAGCCCCGCGGATCGCAACTCGGTGGCAAGCGCCGATAGCGCCAATCCGTTCGTCGTGAGCGCCAGATCCTCCACCCCGGCACAGCCGGACAACATCCGCACCAGCACGGGCAGATCACGACGCAAAAGAGGCTCTCCTCCCGTCAGACGCACTTTGCGCACCCCGAGACGGGTGGCAACGTTCACCACCCGCACGATCTCTTCGAAGGTCAAAATTTCGGCTCGTGGCAAAAACCGGTAGCCAGACCCGAAAATTTCCGCCGGCATGCAGTAGGGGCATCGCAGGCTGCACCGGTCCGTCACCGAGACGCGCAGCTCGCGCATCGGCCGCCCGAGTTGGTCCGTCACCACGCTCATGCCTGCCCGACCAATCGTCCCTCCGGCGCGCTTCGCGGTTTGGGTTGTTGGCGCGCGAGATGCCAGCCGAACAATTTCATGACCAGCAAATGGATCGGCGCCTGCGTGATGCGATAAAACCACCATGGCAAGGAGGGGCTGTAGTTGAAGATCGCGGCCAATACACTCCGCCGGTCCGGACTTTCCCGGAACTCGAGCCGCGCCGGGGCCCGTCCGTCGGGAACATCGTCCGCCCTGACCAGCAACCCGCCGGTAATGTAGTAGAGCGGACGGTCGACCGACGAACGGTTGCTCGAATAGCTCAGCTCGAGCAACGGACGGCGGAGGCCGGACACGCGGAAAGCCAGATTGAGTTGATCGTCGACCGTCACCCGCAGGACCCGCCGGAAGAGCGACGGCAGCCAACTGGCATACTCGCGCGCCACCCACGTGGCATCATAGCCCGGCGGAAGCGGCAACCGTTGGATAGAGCACACATAGCGACCTTCCTCGCTGTGCACGTGGCGCCGGGCCAAATGCTGGTCGATTTCGGGAGCCGGCGCCTTGACACCCGGCAGCGCCTCCTCCAAAGCCTCGTCAAAGGATTGGGGCTCAATCCCCGCCCTCTCCTGCAGAGTCGGGGAATGCGCCACCATGGCATGACGCAAACTTTCGACCAGCGGGGCAATAAGCTCGCGGTGTCCGCCGGTCACCAACCGCACCCCGAGCACGCCCAGCCGGGTCGGAATGAAAGGCAGGGCGATGATCAGACGCTTTTTTCCCAGACGCACGGCGGTGCGCCGCATGAGATCAAGATAAGTCATCACCTCGGCCCCGCCGAGGTCGAAGGCGCGGCCATACATTTCCTCCCGACCCACGCAAAAACGGAGCAACTTGACCACATCGCGCAAACCCACCGGTTGGGTCATCGACCGCGTCCAGTGCGGACACAACAAGACCGGCGAGCGCTCGACCAATCTCGCCACAATACGGAAGGACGAACCCTGCGCACCGACAATCAGCCCGGCGCGCAAACTGGTGACCGGCACCCCGCGTGCCGCGAGCACACGCTCTACCTCGAGACGGCTGGCCAAGTGACGCGACAGCTGGGTGTCGTCCGGAATGATGCCTCCCAAATAAAGGATTTGCTTCACGCCGGCCCGTGCGGCCGAACGGGCAAAGTTGTCCGCCAGAATGAAATCCATGTCTTCGAACCGCGCCTGAGTCAGCCGGGCCGGCAGCATCGAATGGACGAGATAGACCGCGTAGTCCGCCCCCTCGAGGGCGCGTTCCGTCTGCAGCATGGAGAACAGATCGCACTGCCGCCATTCCACGCCCGGTAATTCCGCCGCCGGCGAACGCCGCAGGGCGATCACATCGAAGTCCGCGGCCAGCACCGGAAGCAAAGCCGTGCCCACGAAGCCGGAGGCACCGGCCACCGCAACCACCGGACGCTTCATCTCATTCGCCATACCGACATCAAACACGCCCGGTCGGCGGGGGCAAGCCCTCCGGTCAGCCTGCTTGCTTCTTCAGCAGGTCGCGGATCTCGGTCAGCACCTTCTCCTCGGCCGAAGGCTCGGGCGGGACCGCCGGTTTGTCGGCTTCCTTTGCCTTCAGCGCGTTGATTCCTTTGACCAGCAGGAAGATCGCCCACGCGATGATCACGAACTGGATGGCGACCGTGATGAAATTGCCGTAATTCAAGGTCGGGGCCCCGGCCGCTTGGGCCACGGCCAAAGTTTCGTAGGCCTTGCCGTCGAGGCTGACATAGAGCTGACTGAAGTCCACGGTGCCGAGGATCAGCCCGATCGGCGGCATGATGATGTCGTCGACCAGCGAGGAGACAATTTTCCCGAAAGCCGCGCCGATCACCACGCCCACTGCGAGGTCAATGGCGTTGCCTTTGGCGATAAAGGTTTTGAATTCGTTCAACATAGAATCCAACAAATGAATGCCCTCCGCCTCGCGCACCAGCAAAAAACGCTGTTGTTGACACGGATCGCCCTGACGCTTCCCATCGCCGCATGCGCTTCCTGCTTCTCCTTCTCGCCTCCATCGCGGTTACCACCGCCGAACCTGTCCCGCTCCGCGTGGGGATGGATCTTTCCTACCCTCCATTCGAAACGATCGGACCGGACGGCAAGCCTACCGGCATCTCGGTCGAGCTGGCCCGAGGACTAGCCGACCGTCTCGGACGACCGCTCGTGATTGAAAATATCTCCTTTCCCGGTCTCATCCCCGCGCTCAAATCCGGCAAAATCGACGTGATCATTTCATCCATGACCGCCACGCCTGAGCGCGCCAAGGCCGTCGCTTTTTCCGAACCCTATCTGACCGCAGGACTTGCCGCCCTCGTGCCCGCAGCCAGCACAGCCCAAGGACTCGGCGACCTCGACCAAAGCGACCGCACCATTGTGGTCCGCCAGGGCACCACGGGAGAAGTTTTTGCCCGGACCAAAGTGCAAAAGGCGCGCGTCATCACGCTGGACAAAGAAAGCGCCTGCGTTCTGGAAGTCACGCAGGGCAAAGCGGACGCCTTCATCTACGACCAAATGTCCGTTTTCCAAAATGCCAAGCGCAACCCGCAATCCACCCGCGCCCTGCTCAACCCGCTGCAAAAGGAGTCATGGGCCATTGCCTTGCGCCAAGGCGACGAGGCACTGCGCACGCGGGTCAACAAATTCCTCACCGAATTCCGCGCGGGCGGCGGATTCGATCGGTTGGCCGACAAATACCTGACCGAGGAAAAGTCCGCCTTCGCCGCTCAAGGTATCCCATTTTTCTTTTAGGGGCGGCGGCCATGACCAAAAACGCCCCGCGGTCGGTCATGGTCTGGCCAACAACGTCCGACCGGCCTGAAGCAGAGCATCAACGCTGATCCCAAGCGTCTTCAGCACCGTCCCACCGGGCGCGCTGAGGCCGAAGCGATCGATGCCGATGACCACCCCGCGGCGGCCGACATAACGATACCAGGGCTGCGAAACACCCGCCTCGATCGAGACCCGGCGCACACAATCCGGCGGGAGCACGAAGTCGCGGTATTCCTCGGTCTGACGCTCGAAGCGCTCGAAGCAAGGGAGCGAGACAACCCGCACCGAGGTCCCGAGCTTCTCCGCCGCTTCCATGGCCAGCTGCAACTCGCTGCCCGTGGCCAACAAAATGAGTTCAAGCGGTGATGTCTCACGGCGGGCAATGTAGCCGCCGCGCAAAGTTCCCTGCCGTGCGTCCTCCTCGGGAATTTGCCGCAGGGTCGCCAGGACTTGGCGCGACAAGGCAAGCAAGGTCGGACCGTCTTTGCGGTCGAAAGCAGCCGCGAACGCACCTGCCGTCTCGGCCGGGTCCGCCGGCCGGATGACATCGAGGTTAGGGATGGCCCGGAGGGCGGCCACGGCTTCGACCGGCTGATGGGTCGGCCCGTCCTCACCCACCCCGACCGAGTCATGGGTGAAAATGTAGACCACCGGGAGATGCGAAAGTGCCGCCACCCGGATCGCCCCGCGAGCGTAGTCGCTGAAGACCAGGAAGGTGGCGCCGCTCGCATGGAAGATCCCGTCGTAGGCGATGCCGTTGAGCAGACCCGCCATGCCATGCTCGCGGATCCCGAAACGGATGTTGCGCCCGGCATGGTTGCGTGCGTCAAAGTCGCCTCCGTCCTGGATGTAGTTGAGCGTGGATCCGTGCAAGTCCGCGCTGCCACTCACCAGCAAGGGCAGCGCCTTGGCCACATACTGCAGGATATCGCTGCCCGCTTTGCGGGTGGCAATGTCCGGAGCCTCGGCCGGATAATCCGGGATGCACTTGAGCAGATCGGGGTAATTTTTGGCCACGGCCGCGTCCAATTCCGCGGCGAGGTCACTATTCGCCTGGCGCCACGCCTCGAAGCGTGTGTGCCATGCGGCGCCGGCGGCCTCGAGACCGGCGGCATGACGCGCGAAGTATTCGCGCACCTCGGGCGCCACGTAAAATTTCTCCTCCGGCAGACCGAGGCCTTGGCGCGCTTCATCCGCGAATTTGACCCCACCCTCGCCATGCGCCTTGCTCGTGCCCGCCACCTCGGGAATACCTTTGCCAATGAGCGTCTTGGCCACGATGAGCTGCGGGGAACCCGTGGCCGACTTTGCTTTGTCATAAGCACGGAGAAACTCATCCATGTTTTGTCCGTCCACCTCTTGCACCGTCCAGCCATAGGCTTTGAACCGGCCGATGGTGTCCTCGCTCTGCGTGAAGAGCGCCATGGCGTCGAGCGTCACATTGTTGGAGTCGTAAATGAGGATGAGGTTGTCCAACTGCAGGTGGCCTGCCAGCGCACAGGCTTCGCTCGCCACCCCTTCCTGCAGACATCCGTCGCCGGCCAGACAGACGACCTTGTGGTCAAAAATACGGTGCTCGGGCGTGTTGAAGCGCGCTTCGGACATTTTGCCCGATACCGCCAAGCCAACCGCATTGGCCACGCCCTGACCCAGCGGTCCGGTGGTGCATTCGACGCCCGGCGTCTCGCCAAATTCCGGATGCCCCGGCGTGATGCTGCCCAGCTGGCGGAACTTTTTCACCTGCTCGAGCGGCACGTCGTAGCCCGAGAGATGCAGCCACGCGTAAAGAAACATGCTGCCGTGGCCGGCGGAGAGGACAAAACGGTCGCGATTCAGCCAGCGCGGTTCCTTCGGATTGTAGCGCAGGGCGAAGCCGAAAAGAACGGCGCCCATTTCGGCGCAACCCAAGGGCAAGCCAAGGTGGCCGGATTTGCAGGCGGCTACGGCGTCGATCGCGAGTCCCCGCGCATCGCGCGCGGCCTGGGTGAGAATTTCGTTGGGCAGGGTCATGGTGGACCCTCTATTTCGCCGTGACCGGCGCCCGGCGGCAAGCAAACTCTCCCCTGCGGGGGAATTTGCCACGCGCAAGGGTTTCGGCCAAGCTGGAGCAGTTTTATGAACAAGGTCACCGTGCGCGTTCCTGCCACCAGTGCGAATCTCGGACCGGGGTTCGATTGTCTGGGTGTCGCTCTCGATCTCTCCAGCCGCGTGACCGTCGAACGCGGTGGCGCGACGCTGCCCGATCCCATGGTCGGCACCGCAGCCGACACATTTTTCGCCGAGGCCGGCCTCCCGG
Source organism: Chthoniobacterales bacterium (assembly GCA_044359955.1). GTDB lineage: Bacteria > Verrucomicrobiota > Verrucomicrobiia > Chthoniobacterales > JACTMZ01 > JACTMZ01. The sequence continues at coordinate 102,886 of JBIKLF010000004.1, forward strand.
CTTTCGCCTATGGGTGGTCGATCGAGGGCGAGATTCCCCGCTCCCGCGGGCTCGGCAGCAGCGTCGCTGTGCGCTTGGGCATCCTTCACGGACTGAACGAACTGGCAGACCGGCCCCTTGATGCGACGCAAGTTTACTTGCTTTGCGCCAAGTTGGAGGGACATCCCGACAACGCCGCGCCAGCCGCCTTCGGGGGCTTCGCCGCGGCCCGTCCGGATGGCACTTATTTCCGCTGCGACATCTCTCCGGACCTGCGCTTTGTTTTGCTCGTTCCACCTCACGAGGTCGATACCGACGCATCCCGTGTTCAGCTGCCAGACCATGTCTCGCGCCGCGATGCCGTGTTCAACATCTCCCACGCGAGCATGATCACCGCGGCCTTTGCCTCGCGGCGTTACGAACTGCTGCGCGGTTCCATGTCCGACCGTTTGCATCAACCCTACCGCGAGCCCGCCGTCCCTCACCTGCGGCCGGCCATTGCGGCCGCCGTAAACGCCGGTGCGCTCGGCGGCTACCTCAGCGGATCCGGGTCCGCCGTGGCCTGCCTGACGCTCGACGATCCCGGTGCGGTGGCGGCCGCCCTGCAGTCCGTGCTGCCCGAGGCTCGGGTTCACATTCTCAGCGCGGACAACCATGGCGTCGCCGTGGAAAGCTGACCATGCGTGTCATCCTCGAAAGGTTCGAGCGCTACGCTGTCGATGTCATTCTCGAGCGCCGCGAAGGCGGCCGCGCTAATGCACTGAAGTTTGTCCTCGGTGGCTTTTCCCGGCTTTATGAACGGGCTGTGCAGATCCGTCTTGGCCTCTACCGCCGCCGCATCCTGCGACCCCAGGAACTCGGCTGTCCCGTGGTCAGCGTGGGAAATCTCACCGTCGGCGGCACCGGCAAGACACCCGTGGCCGAAATGCTGGCGAGGGAGCTGCAGCGACGCGGACGCCGGGTGGCCATTCTCAGCCGCGGCTACAAAAGCGTCCCCCGCCCCTTCATGCAACGGCTGCGCAACAAGCTCTTCAAGCACCTTGACCTCTTCCCGCCGCGTATCGTCTCCGACGGCCGGGAGGTTCTCCTCGATTCGCGTCGCGCCGGGGACGAACCGCACATGCTGGCCAAGAATCTCCCCGGCGTCTGCGTGCTGGTTGACAAGGACCGGGTCAAAAGCGGACTCCACGCTCTGCGCCATTTCGACAGCGACATCCTGCTCCTCGACGACGGACTGCAATACCAGCGCCTGCGTCACGGGATCGATGTCGTCCTGATCGACCGCCAATCACCCTTCGGCAACGAACGCCTCCTGCCCCGAGGCACTCTCCGCGAACCGCCGGCCAACCTCAGCCGCGCCTCCTACATTATCGTCACCAAATCCGGCCCCGAACCGGACGAGGCCCTCCTCGCCCGCTTGCGCACCCTCAACCGCACCGCGGCCATCATCGAATGCAGCCACGCTCCGCGCCATTGGGAGGATCTCAAGACCGGCGTGAAATTTCCCCTCGGTCACCTGCGCGGACGCCACGTCGGCGCCCTCAGCGGCATCGCACGCCCGGAAAGTTTCGAGGAAGGCGTGCGCCAACTCGGGGCCGTGGTTGACATTTCCAAAGCCTTTGCCGACCACCACCGCTTTACCAAAAAAGAAATCCTCCGCTTCCTCGAATGGTGCGACCGGCGCTCGCTCGATGCACTCGTCACCACGGAAAAAGACGCCGTCCGTTTTCCCGACATCGACCAACCTCAGGTCCCGATGCTCTTTCTCCGCGTGGAAATTGAAATCCTCCGAGGCGGGAGTCACTGGGAGGAGCTTCTCTCGCGCCTCGCCGCCGCCAGTGTCACAACTGACGGTGCCAGACGTAACGCTGCAGCAGGACTTTGATTGTCGCGGTCAGCGGCACAGCGAGAAGCGAGCCGAGCAGAACCCCCAGAATCAAACTCCAGACCAGAACGGAAAAGATCACGGTCAGCGGATGGAGACTCACCGAGCTGCCGACCACCCGCGGGGCGATGAAGAAACTTTCCAGATTGCTCATGCCGACAAAAATCGCCGTGACAATAAGCGGATGCGTCCAGTCCCCGAATTGCGCCACCGCGATGAGGACCGCCGGAACCCAGCAAATGGTCAGACCGACATACGGAATGAGGGCAAGCAACCCGACCGCCAACCCGATGAGCAGCGCGAAATTCAGCCCCATGATGTAAAGCGCCGCACCAATGAGCGCACCGTCGATGAGACTGACCGTGAATTGACCGCGGAAATACCGCACCAAGTAACTGTTGATCTCGTTGAGCAGCCAGGCCACCTCGTCGCGGAGCTTGGAGTCCGGTAACGGGATATACTGACGCCACTCCTGCGAGAACCGCGCGGAATCTTTGAGGAAAAAGAAAAGAAAAAGCGGCACCAAAAGCAAACTCACCGCCACCCCAGCCACCCCGAGAAATCCGCCGGCACTGCGTTGGAGGAAAGAACCGACCGTGGACAATATTTCCGGCAGCCTTTCCTGCACCCACGCGACAAAGCCCTCCACGTAGCTGCCGACCATCGCCCACAATTCGTCGCGAATCGTCCGCTCCTCGCCGAGCACGGAGGAGGGCTGCAACTGGTGCTGCAAGCCGCGCACCCAATCCAGGGTGGAAAGCAGCAAGGTTTGTCCGCGCGCCGCTTGGTCGGGCAGCGTCTGGCCGAACTGTGAGGTCTGCTGCCAAAGAACAGGACCGACCCAAAGTCCGATGCCGCTCAGCCCCAGGCCGATGGCCAAAAAAAGGACCACCACCGCGGACGTCCGCCGCAGCCCGAAAGAGCACAACTTGTCGACCACCGGCGTGAGCAGATAAGTCAGGATAACGGCTGCCACCACGGGAATGAGCAAGGGCTGGAGAAACGCAGCCGCACGCACGACCAGGAGAACCACGCCCGAAAACACCGCGACCAGAGCCACCACAGCCAAAGCCGTCAGCGCGGCATACCAGAACCTTCGCTGCCAGGCTGCCGGTCGGATTTCCTCAATGTGCACCGACCCAGCCTGAGCGAAGAACGGGACGGTTTGAATCCTAATCTTTGCCCGTCCGTCCGCGCGCCGTGCCATAAACCTCAGCCGTCGCCGCCGCAGCCCGCGCCATATCCCTTCGCAATTCATCCGGTTCCAGCACCTCGGCCTCCGCGCCCCAGCCGAGTAACCACTGACGGAGGTCCGGCGAGAGCCCGGCCCGCATCTCCAAGACGAGACCCCGCGCATCCCGGGTCAGCTTCTGCGTGGCATGCCAGACCCGTTCCCCGATCAGTCGCTCCGCCACGCCGGTGAACCGCACCCTCACCTTCCGTGCCCTTCCCCCCTCAAACACCGCAAAACTACCCTCGAGCATTTTCGCGAGGGAGAAGTTCTTCGGCCGCCGGAATTTCACTCCGGTCTGCTCGACCCTCCGGATCCGTGGCAGCGCGAAGGTGCGCACCGCTCCACGCGAGCCGTCATGACCGAACAAATACCATTGGTTCTCGATACAGCCGAGATGGTAGGGCTGCACCGTCCGCGTCTCCTCCTTCTCCCCGGCCAGCTTGTGGTAAGCCAATGCCACCTCCGCGCCCTCCGTCACCGCCTTGGCCAGCGCGTCGAAAACCTGCACATCGGCCAAACCAGTCCCGCTGCTCCGCACGGACAGCGCGCCTTCCAACTCATGCCAGGCGATCTCCATATCGCCGCCCAGCGAGCGACTCAACTTGCGGAAAGCGCCGGCCAGCGGACGCTCGAAAGTCGTGCCGCGGAACTGCTCGAGCGATTTCTGGGCGAGCAATAAAGCAGCCACCTCGCCCTGCGAAATTTTCATCACCGGAAAATCACGAACTGCCGCGGTGTAATAAAACCCATGCTTCACCGCATCGTATTCGAGGGGAAGTCCCAGCCGGTCGCGCATGAACTCCACATCGCGCATCACCGTCTTGGCCGACACTTCAAGCTTCACGGCCAGGCCCTGACAATTCGGATGGTCACCTTCGGAGATCTCACGGTGGATTCGCCACATCCGCTCCATGGGCGGACGCGTGATGCCGTCCGGGGCATTTTTGGCGGTCGATGATTTTTTTGGTGGTTTGGCAGGCATGGGACAGCGGATGTCCTACCCCATCGCTGAAACTCGCGGGCGATGAAAGCAAAAACACACACCCAGTCCGCTAACCGCACCCGCCGCACCCGTCACGACGAACCGCTGCCTCACGAATTGGGCACGCACTTGTTCGCCCTGATCAAGCGCAACCTGCTGGCCCGGCGCCAATCCCAACCCGCCCCTTCGGCCAACCAACTCACCTTCGCCTTCTGATTTCACCAGCACGGCGGAAATCGCGTCTTCCGCGCAGGCCTCGACCCACTCCCTCCGTTAGCTTGTCGCCACAACGACGAGCGCGTAGAGCGCCGCCGCCACGCCTAAACCGAGCGAACCCCAAGCGGCTAGCGCGAGGGTGTCGCGCTTCTTGACTTCGGGCGGCAAGGGCGAGAGCGGACGGAAATTTTCCGGGCGCCCCGTGCCGGCGGCGTCCGACGTGACGTCCTGGGTCATGACCGCCACAGCCTCCTCTTTGTCCCCCACCGCAGCGGCTGGCTCCATAAAAACGCTGCGCACCCCACCGAAGTAAATCTCATCACCCTCCGCCAACCCATGCTCACCGGTGATCTGAACCCCGTTGAGAAAGGTGCCGTTGGTCGAATTAAGATCGCGCAGAACCGCGCCCCCCTCCGCACCGACAATCTCCGCATGGCGACTCGAAACCGACGCATCGTCGAGTTGCACATCGTTGTCACCAAGACGGCCGATGCTCAGACTTTCCCCCACGCACTCATGGGTCGTCGGGCTGTCTTCAGGAAAATAAACGGTCAGGCGCATGGGAACCCCGAAACTATCCCCCCGATTTGGTCTCATCAATAAGTTTGGCGAACTGGTCAAAGAAGTATTCCGCGTCGTGCGGACCGGGCGCCGCCTCAGGGTGGTATTGCACGCTGAAGACCGGCCTCGATTTGCTCCGCAACCCCTCGACCGTGCCGTCGTTCAAGTTGACGTGCGTGACCTCCACGTCGGGCGGCAAAGAGTCCGCGTCAACCGCAAACCCATGATTCTGCGCCGTGATTGAAACCTTGCCCGTGAGCAGATCCTTCACCGGCTGGTTGCCGCCACGATGACCGAATTTCAGCTTGAAGGTCTTTCCGCCCAGCGCATACCCCAGAATCTGGTGGCCCAGACAAATGCCGAAGATCGGCTTCTTTCCGAGCAAGCCGCGCACGTTTTTGTGGATGTAGTCCAGCGCGCCGGGATCGCCCGGTCCGTTCGAAAGGAAAATTCCGTCCGGCTCCATGGCCAACACCTCTTCGGCCGAAGTGTCGGCCGGGACGACCCGCACGGCCAGGCCGCGCTGACGCAATCCGCGCAGGATGTTGCGCTTCATCCCGAAATCGTAAGCCACCACACGATGCCGCACGGGCGGCAGAAATCCGAAAACATTCCCCAGAGGATCACGCAATTCGCCGAACGCACTCGCCCCCTGGGCCAACTTCCACGGACGACTCTCCGCGTCCATCGGATCCCAATCATAAGCCTCGCGCGGCGTCACTTGCCGCACGAAGTCCATCCCCGCCACGCCGTCACCCTCCTGCGCCCGCTGCACCGCCTGCTCTGCTGTCATCGCTTCCGTCGTAAGGCAGGCCTTCATGGCCCCAAGTTCGCGCAGGTGCTTGGTCAAGGCCCGCGTGTCGATCTCCTGGATCCCCGGCACTCCATGGCGCTGCAAATACTCATGCAGGGATTCTTCCGAGCGCCAATTGCTCGGTGCTTCGCTCAATTCCTCGATGACAAAACCCCGCACCTGCGGACCCCAGGCCTCCTCATCGAGCACATTGATCCCATAGTTGCCGATGTGCGGATTGGTCATGGCCACGATCTGGCCAAAATAGGAAGGATCAGTCAGCAGCTCCTGGTATCCGCTCATCGAGGTGTTGAAGCACATTTCCCCGGTCACCGTCGCCACGGCCCCAAATGCCTCCCCGCGGAAAACCCGCCCGTCCTCAAGTGCCAAAATCGCCGTCATGATCGAACAAACCTTTTATCTGCTTCGCCATTCCCCCGCAAATCCCAAAGCACACGCCCAGCGGACCGCCCCACCCCTCCCCGCCGGACGCCCCCGCATAAAAAAAGCGCCCCCCGTTCGCACGGAAGGCGCTTTGCAAAGTATTGCCCCGGATGAGCCGTCACGGCCCAATTCCCGATCCCTTGAAGACAAGGGCGGACGACCGCCGCGGCCAGCGCGGACTTCCAACGAAGGCATGTCCTTGCCGACCACAGCTCAGCCTCCTGGGATGATATAATACGGTTCGGGGCTTGGACCGTTTACTCGAACTCTCCAGGGCAAATTGGCTTCGGCGATGCGAAAGATCTAGGCGCGAAAGACAGCTCCCAGCTCCGACTTCGCGTGATCGCGCAGCGTTTCGACCGCGCGATCAACTTCCTCGGAAACCAATGTTCGTGCCTCGTCGCGGAATGTCAAGGTGACGGTCAATGAGCGCTGGTCCGCCGGCAATTTGACCCCGCTCGGGTCGGCAAAAATGTCCTTCAGTCCGACCGAACACAAATGCGGCGCCCGCGCCCCGAGCAACGCCTGCTCCACCGCCGCATACCGTCTGGTCCTCGGCAGGATGAGCGACAAATCGCGCGTCACGGCCGGAAACTTCGACAAGGCCCGCACCCGCACGGCACCGGGCACCGCCCCAAGCCAGCCATCGACGGCTAACTCCGCATAATAAACCGGCGCCTTGGCCTCGTATTCCTCGGCCAGCACCCGCGGCAACCTGCGCAGCGAGCCTTCGATCCCCGGGCCGGTCACACGTAACGCGAGACCATCCCCCGGCACGAATTCCACGGCACCGAGCGCCGCCTGCAGAACCCCTTTCAAGGCAAAAAGGCCATCGTCCGAGCCAGTGCCAAGCAAAGCCAAAGCCGTCCCCTCCTCCCGGCCTGCCACCCCGAAAACCGACCCCAGCTCAAACAAGCGCACCGCGTCCGCCCCGTGGCGCAGGTTGCGAGCCAGCGCCTCGAGCAGACCCGCAAGCAACGCGGGTCGCAACAAAGCCTGATCCGCACCCAAGGGATTCCGCACCGCCATGGCGTCATCCGCCTTCACCCCCGCCCGCCGCAAGGCATCCGGAGACACAAAATGCGAGGTCCGGGCCTCGCTGAAACCCTGTGCCCGCAGTCGTGCGCGCAACCTTTCCCCATTGTCATACCGCAAATCCGCCGCGCTCGCCGCCGCCGGAAAGCCGCGCAGACGCGAGGGGACCCGCTCGATTCCCGCCATACGAATGACCTCTTCAATCAAGTCCACTTCGCGGGTCAGATCCGGACGGAACCCCGGCACGCGCCATTGGTCGTCGTGCTTGACCAGTCCAAGACGCAAAAGGATCGCCTCAATCTCCCCGTCGCCGATTTCCAACCCGAGCAGCGCGCGGCAACGATCATAGCTAAGAGTGATCGTCGTAACCGTCTGCGGCGCGGCCCCCGCGACCAGCACTTCCATTTCGGCTGCACCCTCCGCCGTTTGCACAATCAATTCCACCGCCCGGGCCGACGCCGACAGCACGCCGGCCGGATCAACCCGGCGCTCGAAGCGGTAGCTGGAGTCGGTGGAAAGCCCCAACTCGCGCGAGGACTTGCGCACCCGCGACGGCTCGAACCACGCGCTCTCGAGCAAAAGATCGGTCGTGGCGGAGGTCACTCCGGTTTCCACTCCCCCCATTACCCCGGCCAGCGCCACGGCTTTCGCCGCGTCGGCGATGACCAAATCATGGGTCCGCAATTTGAGTTCCGAACCATCCAGAGCCCTCAGCGTTTCGCCTTCGTGCGCGTTGCGCACCACGATTCCGTGCTCAAGCTTGGCCAAGTCGAAGGCATGCAAAGGTTGGCCGGTTTCCCACAAAACATAATTGGTCACGTCGACCACATTGTTGATCGGTCGCAACCCCACGGCGGTCAAACGGTCAGCCAACCATTGCGGACTCGGCCCGACTTTGACCCCCCGGATGATCCGCGCGGTGTAAAATGGACAGCCGGAATCTTCCAGCCGGACAAAACCTTCCGCCGCTTTGTCCCGCACAGACGGCACGGCGGCCAACGTTGCCTCGACCTGGGTCAAAGCCGCCACTTCGCGGGCCACCCCGCGGTAGCCGAGCAGATCAGGACGATTGGGCGTCACTTCCAGTTCGAGCACCGTGTCGGGCGGAAAGAGTTCCTGCACCGGTTGGCCCACGGGCAAGTCCGCGGACAAAATGAGCAATCCTTCCGCATCCTCGGCCAGCGCCAACTCCTTGGCACTGCAGAGCATGCCATCGGACTTTTCGCCGCGCAGTTTGCCGGCTTTGATTTTGAAATCCGGACCGAGCACCGCGCCGGGCAGCGCGAGCGGCACCTTGTCACCGACCTTGAAATTTTTCGCGCCACAAACAATCTGCCGCGGCTGGCCCGAGCCGTCATCGACCTGACAAACGCTCAAGCGATCGGCATTGGGATGCGGCGCACGGGAGAGGATTTGGGCAACGACGATCTTGTCCGGGATGTTCCCCCGCTCCTCGCGTCCGACCACTTCGGTGCCGCCCTTGGTCAAGGCCTCGGCCAACGCGTCCGCCGATTCCGGCAGTCGCACGAAATCTTTGAGCCACTCGAGAGAAATCTTCATGACGCGAATTGCGAAAGGAACCGCTGGTCGTTTTCGACAAACATCCGGATATCCGGCACGCCGTAGAGGATCATGGCGAGACGTTCGAGGCCGAAACCAAAGGCGAAGCCGGTCACCTTGTCCGGATCGAAGGCCTGGTCACCGCGGCGACCATTGATTTGCGCGAAGACCGCAGGATCGACCATGCCGCACCCCGCCAGCTCGAGCCAACGCTCGCCACCACCCAAGGCCGCCGCACGCACGTCGATCTCGTAACTCGGCTCGGTGAAGGGGAAAAAATGCGGACGGAACCGCACCGTGGTGTCGGATCCGAACAATTCACGGAAGAAATATTCGAGCGTGCCCTTCAAGTCACCCAAGTTGACCCCTTCATCCACGTAGAGGCCCTCCATTTGGGTGAACTGGGCCAGATGCGTGGCATCCACTTCGTCGCGACGGTAAGCGGCCCCCGGGGCGATAATCCGGATCGGGGGCGTCTCCCGCTCCATGGTGCGGATCTGCACGCTCGAGGTGTGCGTCCGCAGCAGGCGTCCGTCGGGCAAATAAAAGGTGTCCTGCTCGTTGCGCGCCGGATGATCGGGCGGCGTATTGAGCGCGTCGAAACAATGCCACTCGGTCTCGATGTCCGGCCCCTCGGCCAAGGCAAAACCCATCCTCCGGAAAATTTCCACCGCCCGGCGCTGCAGATGCTGCAGCGGATGCAAACTTCCGACCGTCCGCGCCACACCGGGCAAGGTCGGGTCGATCTGCGACAATTCCGCGTCCTCGGCCGCGGCAGAAAGCTCCGACCCGCGCACCTCGAGCGCGCCGGTGATCGCGGTGCGCACCTCATGAAGGAGCTTGCCGATTTCCGGACGCTCCTCCTTGGCCAGATGCCGCATTTGCTCGCCCGCCTGAGTGAGCCCGCCCGAGCGCCCGGTCATGGCCACCCGGACCAAATCGAGTGACGGCAGATCGCTTGCGCCGGCGATATCGCGGAGCGCCTGCTCGCGCAGGGCAGTCAGTTCCTCACGCATGATGTGCGCATTGTAGCCGCGGAAGTCTCCGCCGCGCCAGCCTTGCGAAGCCGCGGCACAGAATGCCGCGGCTACAACAAGGTCAGGCCGCTTTCAGCGCCGCCGCACCCCTGGCGACGATTTGCTGGAACGCGACCTCGTCGGTCACGGCCAGATCGGCCAGCATTTTGCGGTTGACCGCGATGGATGCCTTTTTCAGGCCCTCCATCAGCCGGCTGTAGGTGATCCCCTCGGCGCGGCACGCGGCATTGATGCGCGTGATCCACAGACCGCGGAAATTCCGCTTGCGCGTCTTACGGTCGCGGGTCGCCCAGACTTGGGCTTTCATCCGCGCGTCTTTGGCGTAACGGAACAGCTTGCTGCGACGGCCACGGTAACCCTTGGCCTTCGACACCATCGTTTTGCGCCGCTCACGACTGGCCGGCGCGTTTGTTGCTCTTGGCATCTATTTTCCCGCCTTGCAGCGGTCTCCTCGGGACAGATCGTTTGGTTGTTCGGCCGTGCACCTCATCCATCCCGTGAGCCCCGTATCGCGGGGCCAGGTGCGCCAGCCGGCGTCAATCTCTAACCAAACGGCAGGTTCTCCTTGATGCGGGCCACGTCGGAGGCGTCCACCAGGGCGCTCTTCGCGAGGTGCCGCTTCCGCTTGGCGCTTTTCGACGACATCAAGTGACGTCGGGAAGCGTGGGAGCGGAGGACCTTGCCGGTGCCGGTGACCTTGAAGCGCTTGGCCACGGCTTTCTTTGTTTTTCTGCGAGCTACCGATTTCGGCATAAGGCGTGAGAAAGTATCGGGCGACCGGAGCCGGAGCAAGCCCTAACTACTCCATCCAATTCAGGACATTGAAATTGGCACTGACCATCACCGTGACGACGGTCGCCACGACGAGCAAACCGAGCACCGCCCCCGTGGCCGACAGAAGAATCAGCCAACGGATGAATTCGTCTTCCGGGTCGCGCGTTTGCATCGTGGCTTCTTTACACCCTTAGCCGACACCGCGGAAGCAAAAACCCCCGCGGACAGCACAAGGTAATCCGCCTCGCACTGGCGGCCGCGGCAACGCATAGCGTCGAGACGCAGCCTCACCGACTTTTCAAGCAGTGACCACACCCCGGCGCCGATCAAGGTCGGCGCACTCGCCCCGCCGACGATCTCCGGGACAAAAACCACACGCAATCGCTTCAAGGTTCCATCGGCGAGCATGGCCGCCAGGCGCTCCGCCTGAACACGCGGACCGAGCAATTTTCCGTCGAAGCTGAGCCTCACGCGGATCTCGCCTGCCTTGCTCACTCGCTGTGCTCGATTTGATCCTCGAGCTGGTCGACCTCCTGCCGCATGTCACGCAGGTTGATCGACTCGTGTGACGAAGAACGGTAAAAAAGAAAAATAATCCCGCCGGCCAGACTGCCCAGCGTGTTGATGAGAAAGCCGGTCACGGAAATCAGCGTGGCGATGGCCGCCCCCACCCCGAAGGGTGCCAGCAGGGACACAAAGAGGCTTTCCCGCAAACCAATGCCCGAGACACTGATCGGGATCGCCGTAATCACCGCGACAATCGGCATCACCGAAAAAATATCGACCATGCCAAGCAGGTCGGTGAACGCGCGGGCCGCGCAGTAGAACGTGGTGAAAAACATCCCGAAGAGCGGGAAAGAAATGAGCAGGGCCCAAATGGTCAAACGCCAGCCTTTGGCATACATGTGGCAGGCCGCCGAAACTTCCACAATCCTCCCGCGCAGAGGCGTCCACCGCGGCAGATAATGCACCCAGCCGAGACCCGAAACGACAAACATGCCGACAATGATGATCAAAGCGGCCGCGAGCAGCCACAAAAGCAAATTCAGCAAGGTCGAGCTTCCCTCCGCATGATTGAGCAAGTCGTAACGGAAATAAAGAAATGTCACGCTCAAGAAAATCAGCGCAAGCATCCCGATCACGCGGTCCATGAACACGCTCAACAACGCCGCCGCTTTGTTGTCCCTCGCTTCGCGCATGGTCAGAAACATTTTCACCACGTCGCCGCCGGTCGATCCGAGCATGAAGAGGTTGAAGAACATCCCGATCATGAACAACTGCCAGGTGCGCAGCCACGTCATGTGGATATTCTGCACCGCCAGCAGGATCTTCCACCGCGCTGTGGCTACAATGGTGCAAAGAAAAAATACCCCGACCCCCGCCGCCAGCCAGCGCCAGTCGGCCAGGCGGACCGCCTCAAGCATTTCACGCCGACGCACGGGATCATGGAAGACCCACCAGAGAAGGCCGATGGTGACCGCCAACTGCAGCACCGTGAGCAAAGTTTTTTTCATGCGCCGAAACGGGCTTCAATCAATCAGTTATGCGCGCGGGACGAAATCACTTTTTTGGCGACCTCCTCCCCGCTGGCCATCACCGCGTCGATGCTCGCCCCGCAAATCGTGTCGCCCGCCACCTGCACGCCCGGCGGCACCGCGCCCCACGGCGCCGGACGCCGACGAAAGCCCGGCAACTGCTCGGGCACCGCGTAGGGCACCTTGATATAGGCCAGCGGACGCATCGATCGCCGGTCCTGTCCAAACCATGCTGCCACTGCGGACGCCACCGCCTCCGCATCGGCGGCGCGGGGATGACCGGGCAGAACCGTAACACTCCACAAATGCGCGCCCGGCTGCGCCAGACCGGGCGAGGCATTGCTGACCAAAGCCGCATGCAGCACCGGACTCTCCCCGCATCTGGGCGGGAGGCACAGCCACGGTTCGCGATAAAACGGACGTTCCGCCGCGAAATAATGCACCGCCGTGGCCCGCGCCGCACGCGGACGACCGCTCCCGAGCAACCGACAGGCCGCAGGTTCGTCGACGGCCAGGACAACCTGGTCCCCGGCCAGAAACTCGCCGTTCGAGAAGCGCACCCCGCAGACCTTGCCCTGCGCCAAGACAAGCTCCTCCGCTCGCATGCCGTAACGCACCGAGGCACGGGGAAGCCCCGCAACCAACTGCTCGGCCAGAGCGCCGATTCCCCGGGCCGGAAGCAGGGCTCGCCCCATGACAAAGCCCCGCAGATAGCCAAGGAAAAGCTCCCCGCTCGTCTGCAACTCCGGATCGAGTAGCACACCACCGAAGAAAGGTCGGGCAAAACGGGTGAAAAAATCTTCGCTCAAGCCGTATTGCCGCAACAACGCCTCGGTCGATAGGGTGTCGTCCACTCCCCGCGGCCCGAAGGACTTGGCCGTCACACGCAGCAAACGAAGCAAGTCGGCGAACGGCATGACGTCCGCCCGCAGCGCCCCGAACACCGCTGAAGGCCGGCGTAATGGGTTTTCCAGCGTGCACGGATCACCACGCCCGACAAACATGGCGCCTGCCCGGAAGCGTCCGCCCCCCAGCGCACCGAAATCAAGATGCCGGCGCGCCGTCGGATAGGAATCGAGGAGCACTTGGAACCCGCGATCAAGAATAAAGCCCTCCCGCGTCCGTTCAGAGACCGCCCTCCCTCCCGCCCGGTCGGATGCTTCACAAAGCAAAAACGGGTGCCTTGCGTCCGCCAGCACCTTGGCGCAAGTCAAACCCGCCAAACCGGCCCCGACCACAATGGTCATTCCGTTGTCAACGCCTCCGCGCCCCAGGTTGAACACATTTTTCTCGCACCATGAACGATACATCCTAACGTCCCATGACCATCATGCACCAGACCGCACCTCTGAAATTCGAGAAAGAAATCATCGACGAGTTGAAATACACCATGGCCCGCGACCAAGGCACCGCCTCGCGCCGGGAATGGTGGATCGCCACCTCCATGGCCATCCAACGCATCGTCATCGAGCGCATGATGAAAACCCTCGCCGTGCACAACGAGCAAAACGTCCGCCGGGTCTATTACATGTCCATGGAGTTCCTCATGGGACGCCTCTTTGCCAACAACATGATCGCCGCCGGCGTCTTCCACCAAGTCAACGAAGCCCTCGAAAACCTCGGCCACCCCCTCGAGGAAACACGCGACGAAGAGTACGACATGGCACTGGGCAATGGCGGCCTCGGGCGTCTCGCCGCCTGCTTCCTCGACTCGCTGGCCACCCTTGACCTCCCCGCCGTCGGCTACGGCATCCACTACCAATACGGCCTTTTCAAACAGGAATTCCGCCACGGTTACCAAGTGGAACTTCCCGACGCGTGGGTCCAATACGGTTCACCCTGGGAAATTATCCGCCCCTCCCACCGGCAGGAAGTTCCCGTCTACGGCCACGTCGAAACGGTGGACGACGGACTCGGCCACACCAGTTCGGTCTGGGTCGGTTTCCGCAAGATCATTGGCGTTCCCTATGACATTCCCATCCCGGGCTACGGCACCGAGACGGTCAACTTCCTCCGCCTCTGGGAATCCAAGGCTCCCGAAGAATTCGATTTCGACGTCTTCAACCGCGGCGGATACGAGGAGGCCGTGCGCCAGAAAAACATGGCCGAGACAATCAGCAAGGTCCTCTACCCGAACGACCACACCGAGGCCGGCAAAGAACTCCGCCTCCTCCAGCAATACTTTTTCACCGCCTGCTCCCTGCGCGACATCATCCGCCGGTTCCAGAAGGACAACTCGGACTGGTCCAAATTCCCGGAGAAAGTCGCCATTCAACTCAACGACACGCACCCGGCCATCAGCATCCCGGAACTGCAGCGCCTCCTCGTCGATGACTACGGACTCTCCTGGGATCAAGCCTGGTCCATCGTCACCCGCACCTTCGCCTACACCAACCACACCCTCCTGCCCGAGGCGCTCGAGAAATGGAGCGTCGGACTCCTCCGCAAAGTCCTCCCGCGCCACGTGCAGATCATTTTCGAGATCAACAAGAACTTCCTCGGGGAGGTCGAAAAAAAGTGGCCGGGCGACGTGGAGAAAAAGCGCACCCTCTCCCTCATCGAGGAAAACCATGAGCAAATGGTCCGCATGGGCCACCTCAGCGTGGTCGGCAGCCACTCGGTCAACGGCGTCGCCGCCCTCCACACCAAGCTGGTCAAATCCGACCTCTTCCCCGAATTCGACGCTCTCTACCCCGGACGCATCAACAACAAGACCAACGGCATCACCCCGCGCCGCTGGCTCGTGGCCTGCAACCCGCGGCTCTCCGACCTCATCACCCGCACGATCGGCACCGGCTGGGAGCGCAACCTTGACCTCCTCCGCAAACTCGAACCCCACGCCCATGACGCCGAGTTCCGCGAGGAATTCATGGCGGTCAAACACGCCAACAAAGAAAAACTCGCCAAACGTGTTTTCGATGAATGCGGCGTCGTCGTCGATCCCTCCGCCATGTTCGACGTGCAAATCAAGCGGCTCCACGAATACAAGCGGCAACACCTCAACCTCCTTCACATCCTCTGGCTCTACCGCCGCCTTCTCCAAGACCCCACTCTCGACATCCCGCCGCGCGTTTTCATCTTCGCGGCCAAGGCGGCGCCCGGCTATGACACAGCCAAGCTCATCATCAAGGCGATCAACGCCGTCGGCGCGACAATCAACGGCGACAAGCGGATCAAGGACAAGCTCAAAGTCGCCTTCATGCCCAATTACCGCGTGTCCTTGGCCCAGCGCATTGTTCCGGCCGCCGACCTCTCCGAACAGATTTCGACCGCCGGCAAGGAAGCCTCCGGCACCGGCAACATGAAACTCGCCCTCAACGGCGCCATCACGATTGGCACCCTTGACGGCGCCAACGTTGAAATTCTCGAGGAAGTCGGTGACGACAACATCTTCATCTTCGGCCACACCGTCGACGAAGTGCACAAGTTGGTTGCCGACGGTTACAACCCGCAAAAGTTCTACGAGGCTGA
This sequence comes from Chthoniobacterales bacterium, assembly GCA_044359955.1. GTDB lineage: Bacteria > Verrucomicrobiota > Verrucomicrobiia > Chthoniobacterales > JACTMZ01 > JACTMZ01. Next base: position 118,392 of record JBIKLF010000004.1, read on the forward strand.
CCCCGAACTCGCCGCCATCATCGACTGGCTGGGCACCGACTATTTCACCCCCGACGAAGGAGCCCACGTTCTCGCCCCGCTGCGCGACAACCTCCTCTACCACGACCCCTACCTCTGCCTGGCCGACTTCAAATCCTATTGCCAAGCCCAGGAAAAAGTCTCCGCCGCATTCCAAGACAAAGCCCGCTGGGGCAAAATGGCCGTCCTCAACACCGCCCGCGTCGGAAAATTCTCGAGTGACCGCACCATCCTCGAATACGCCAAAGACATCTGGCACCTGGACCCCGTCCGCATCCCCGCATAATCCCCACCCACGGGCCCGTGGCATCGGCATCCTGCCGATGATCCCCGCCACCTCACGCACCTCTCAGAGCAGGGGGCACGGGCGTCCCGCCCGTCACGCCCGTCACGACGGGTCCCCCACCCGATTCCCATTCGCCCTCCAACTATAGCGCCACGATCCTTGCGTCCGCGGACCGCACCAGTCATCCTTTCCCCAGCCGCGTCGCCCATCCGCGCCCGATGAAGCGCGCCACGCGCCCCGCTCCATGGCCAGCGTCACCCTTCAAAACGTCACCAAAATCTACCGTGGCCGCCGCGGTGAGGAGATCCCCGCCGTCCTCGATCTCTCCCTCGAAGTTCCCGACAAATCTTTCGTTGTTCTCCTCGGCCCCTCCGGTTGCGGCAAAACCAGCACCTTGCGCATGGTTGCCGGCCTCGAAGGCCTCACCTCCGGCCGCATCCTCATCGGCGACACCGACGTGAGCGGACTCCCCCCCGGGGATCGCGACGTCACCATGGTCTTCCAGAACTACGCACTCTACCCGCACCTCACCGTGGCCGAAAATCTCGCTTTCGGCCTCCGTGTCCGACACCTTCCCGCCGCCGACATTGCGCGCCGCGTCCGCGAAGCCGCCGCCATCCTCGGTATTGAGGACCTTCTCGCGCGCCTGCCCCGCGATCTTTCCGGCGGACAACAGCAACGTGTCGCGGTTGGTCGCGCCATCGTCCGCCAACCCCGCGTCTTCCTCTTCGACGAACCCCTCTCCAATCTCGATGCCAAGATGCGCGCCCAACTCCGCGCCGAGTTGATCAAACTCCACCAACGCCTCAAGACCACCATCATCTACGTGACCCATGATCAGGCCGAAGCCATGACCATGGGCACGAGCATCGCCGTTCTCCGCGACGGCACGCTCCAACAATCCGGCCGTCCACTGCATCTTTACAACGAACCTGACAATACCTTCGTGGCCGGCTTTCTCGGCGGCCCGCCCATCAACTTCATCCGCGGCACGCTTCACGCCCGTCAAGGTGCCCGCCTCGTCTTTCGCGAAAATGGCGGCGGATCGCTGGAAATCGAACTTGCCCCGCGCGGCCACGCCGACCGCCTCGCCGGCATGGAGATCCTCCTCGGCCTCCGCCCCGAGCATTTCCAACCGCTCCTCCCCGGCCAAACACCCGACACCGCCACCTTCCCCGCCCACCTCGACATCATCGAGCCGACCGGTGCCGAATCCATTTGCTACCTCCAAACCGGCGCCAACACCCTCATTTGCCGCAGCCGCCACATCATCGACACCCGCGAAGCCGGACACCGCATGCTCTTTCGCGCCGACCCCTCGAAGCTTCTTCTTTTTGACCCGGCCACCGAGCAGCGGATCGACTGACATGTCCCTTCTCCGCACCCGCGAAAAGGTCGAGCACCAGGAGGACCGCGCCCTCGCCCCCTTCGCGCAAAAATCCTCCACCACCCGCGGCCGCCTGCACCCGCAACCCGCCCATCGCTGGCGCAGCGAGTATCAACGCGATGTCGCCCGCATCATCCACTCCGCCGCCTTCCGTCGCCTCGAATACAAAACCCAAGTCTTTCTCAATGGCACCGGCGACCACTACCGCACGCGTCTCACCCATACCATGGAAGTCGCGTCGATCAGCCGCACCCTGGCCCGCGCCCTCGGGCTGAACGAAGACCTCGCCGAAGCCGTCGCTCTGGCCCATGACCTCGGCCACTCTCCCTTCGGCCACTCCGGCGAGGAAACCCTCGACCGTCTGCTCAAGGACCACGGCGGCTTCGACCACAACGACCAAAGCCTTCGCGTGGTCACTCTGCTCGAAAGCCCCTACGAAGATTTCGACGGCCTCAATCTCGCCTTCGAAGTCCTCGAGGGCGTGCAAAAGCACACCACCGCCCGAATCGCGCCCGACCTCGGCCATTATCCCTGCGCCAGCCTCGAAGGACAAATCGCCGACCTCGCTGACGAAATCGCCTACTATGCACACGATGTGCAGGACGGGCTCGAAGCCGGACTGATCAAACCCGCCCAACTTTCCGACGTCGCTCTCTGCGCCGAAATCTCGCGGCACAACGGACTCGACCTCACCGGGGCCGACGCCAAAACCGCCCGCCTCAGCCTCGCCCGCCTCCTCTCCAACCACCTCATCCACGACGTCCTCGAAGCCAGCGCCACCCGCATCGCCGCCGCCGGCGTGCAAAGCGCGGACGACGTCCGCCGCCACCCCGACCTCCTCATCGGCTACAGCGATCGCACCGCCCGCGAAGCCAAAGCCCTCCGCTCCTTCCTCTACACCCACCTCTACTTCCACCCCGAGGTCAATGACGCCAACCAACGCGCCTGTGACCTCATGGCCGACGTCTTCAACGCTTACCTCCAAGATCCGAGTCAGATCGGACGCGAAGCCACCCGCCGCGTCCCCAACAGCGGCCTCTACCGCGCCGCCGGCGACTACATCGCCGGCATGACCGACCGCTACCTCCTCCGCGAACATGCCCGCCTCTTCCACACTGCCTGACCCCTCACCGGAAAAAGTGGCACGGGCATCTTGCCCGTGAAGTCCAGTCATCATCGGCAGGATGCCGATGCCACCCCATCAACCAATCCCGCCCCCATGCCCAATCGCCTAACTCGCCATGCCCGGCAACCTCAGGGGGCACGGGTAGCCTGCCCGCCCGTGCGCGGGTCCCGCCCGTCACGATCCGCCGCCGCAAGCGCCGCGCCGGCGCCAGCAAATTGTTCGACGACATGATCCCCTCCAAACCCTCCGCGCTGACCCGCCTCTGGCAAGTCGCCCGCATTGTCCTTCTTGTTTGGCTCGGACTCCTCGCCTTCCTCGCCCTCACCCAGCGATCCATGATCTACTACCCATCGAAAAACAACGCCGCCGCGCTCGAACAGGAAGCCACCACCCAAGGCTTCCAACCCTGGAAAAACCCACAGGATGAAGTCATCGGTTACCAAAGCCTGGCCGCCCCCACCGACCCCCGCCCACCCGTCGCTCTGGTCATCTTCCATGGCAACGCCGGTTACGCCATGCATCGCGCCGACTACGCATCACTGCTCCGCGCCGCCGCCCCGGACCACGCCGTCTCCCTCTACATCCTCGAATACCCCGGCTACGGCGCACGTTCCGGCAGCCCCTCGCAAGAATCCTTCCTCGCCACCGCCCGGGAAGCCTTCGACACCATCCCGCCCATAACCCCCGTCATCCTCCTCGGCGAATCGATCGGCACCGGCGTCGCCTCCGCCACCGCCTCGGCTATCCCCGACCGCATCGCCGGCCTCCTCCTCCTCACTCCCTTCGACAACTTGGCCAACGTCGCCCAACACCACTACCCTCTCCTCCCCGTCCGCTGGATCTTGCGCGACCAATACCCCTCCGCCGACTGGCTCCAAAACTACCAAGGCCCCGTCGCCATCATCCTCGCCGCCAACGACACCATCGTCCCCGCCAAATTCGGCCAAAAACTCCACGACACCTACGCCGGCCCCAAACTCCTCCTCATCGCCGACCAAGCCGACCACAACGACCTCCTCCACACCCTCCCCGAATCCACCTGGCGCAAGGCCCTGCAGTTCCTCCTGTAGCCGCGGCACTATGTGCCGCGTTCCCCGGTAGGGCCGGCTGGGCAGCCCGCCGCGCCCCATCACAAAAATTTACAACACAAGACTCATCCCTACTCTCTACCTTCTCCGCTTGATCCCAAACGAATACCCACTCCGATGCCTTCCCCCGCCCGCCGCCCGCGCCTTCACGTGCGTCGCCGTCGGATCCAACAACGTCGTGTATTTGTAATCAAACCCGTCAAGTTTCAACCGCGGAATCTTCATCCCGATAAAACGCTCGATCGATTCGATCATGGCCAAATCTTCCGCCGTCACCAAAGTGAACGCATCACCCACGGCCTGCGCCCGCCCTGTTCTCCCGATGCGGTGCACATAATCCTCCGGATGCCCCGGGATGTCATAGTTGATCACGTGGGAAACCCCCGCGATATCCAACCCGCGCGCCGCGATGTCCGTCGCGACCAGGACCTCGTAGCGCCCGTTCTTGAAACCTTCGAGCGCTTCTTCGCGCTCGCGCTGCGTGCGGTTGGAGTGCAACGCCACCACCGAGTGGTTCTCCTTCTTCAGCTGACGCGCAATGCGGTCCGCCCCGTCCTTCGTCCGGCAAAACACCAACACGCAGTCAAAATTGGTTTTCTCCATCAACCCCGAGAGCAATTCGTATTTCTGATCCATCCCCACCGGATAAAACGCATGCGTGATCGTCTCGGCCGGTGACATCCGGATGCCGATCTCGATTTTTTCCGGATCATTGACCGCGAATTTCGCCAGCGACTCGATCTCACTGGGCATGGTCGCCGAGAAAAACAGGGTCTGACGATTCTTCGGCAGCTTCTGGATAACGCGCCGCACCTGCGGCAGAAATCCCATGTCGAGCATCCGGTCCACCTCGTCGAGGACGAGAAACTCGAGCCCCCCGAGCGGCACCTCGTTCTGCTCCATGAAATCGAGCAAGCGCCCCGGCGTGGCCACGATGATATCCGTCCCGCGCTGCAACTCCTCCCGCTGCTTCCCGTAGCCCACCCCGCCGTAAAGCAATGTCACCGTCAAATCGCTGAACCGCCCGTAATCGCGGAACGCCGTCTCCACCTGCATAGCCAACTCCCGCGTCGGCTCGAGCACCAGACACCGCGGCTTCTCCTGATGCGAGCCCAGTTTGCTCAAAATCGGCAAACCAAAAGCCGCCGTCTTCCCCGTCCCCGTCTGGGCCGAACCCATAAGGTCCTTGCCCGATAAAATCACGGGAATAGCCCGCAGCTGGATCGGCGTGGGATCGACAAACCCCATCGACTGAACCCCATGCACCACCGCATCCGACAACCCCAACTCGTTAAAACCCATAATTAAAAAACCTCACGTAAGAACCAACACTATCCCCCAACCATGCCGCCCCGCAAAGAACAAACTCCTCAACCTTTTGTAGCGGCGGCAGCCTGTCCGCCGCGCGCGGATCCCCGCCGCCGGCCGCTTCCCAACGCTTCGTCGCCACTGCGGCGACGCCACCTCCTCACTCAAGTCTCCAACTCATCCCTCCGCCTTCCTCTTCTCCACCACCCTCACCCCCTCCACCCGCATCCCCTGATCCACCGCCTTACACATATCGTAAAGCGTCAAAGTCGCCACGGTTGCCCCCGTCAGAGCCTCCATCTCCACCCCCGTTCGCGCCCGCGTCCGCACCTTGCACGTCACCCGCACCCCACGCGCCATGACCCGGATGTCCACCTCCACAGCATCCAGCGGCAAAACATGGCACAACGGAATCAACCCCGCTGTCTGCTTCGCCGCCTGAATCCCCGCCACCCGCGCCACCGCCAGCACATCCCCCTTGGGCAACGCCTGCTTCTTCAGCAACCGCACCGTCTCCGCGGCACAAACCAGCATCGCCTCCGCCACCGCGAACCGCGCCACCACCGGTTTCACCCCCACATCCACCATCCGCGCCTCCCCCTTCTCATCCACATGCGAAAGCCTCTTTCCCCCTGCTCCGTGCCCTCTGTGTCCTGTGCGGTCTCCTTTCATCACACCCGAATAAACCCCGCCTCCTGCCCCGCGACCAGCCCCGATCCCGGCACCCGCACCAAAACATCCGCCGCCGCCAACGCCGTCACATCCCCCGAACTCACCCAAGGCAACGGACGCAACCCCTCCCGCTCCTCCACCCCCGGCCACCAGGTCTCCCGCGGATTCCCTTTCACCGCCGCCGAGACCAAGCCCCGCCAAATCACCGGTTCCCCCGCCCCGCCCCGCATCGCCGCCACCGCCGCGTCAACGAACACGTGCAAACAAACAAAGTGCGACAACGGATTCCCCGGCAACCCAAACGCCCACTCGTCGCCGCGCCGCGCCACGATGAGCGGCTTGCCCGGACGCACCGCAACCTTCGTCACCAAAATCTCGAACCCCGCCGCATCGAGCACCGCCTCCGTGCAATCATGACCCCCCACACTCGCGCCGCCCGAGATGAGCAACAGATCCCGATGCCCCTCGATCGCCCTCCGCAGCGCCTCCGTCTCCTCGCCCACCCGTTTCTGACGAATCCGCATTCCGCGCTTCCGCCCCCAAGCCGCCACCAGCAGAGAATTACTATCCCGCACCTGACCGGCCGCCGGCCTCGTTTCCGCCCCGACCAGCTCATTCCCCGTCGCCACATGCAGCACATCGAGCGCCCGCGTGACCCGCGGTTCCACGCAACCCACGCTGGCCAGCAATCCGATCGCTCCCACCGAAAGCAGCGCGCCTTCCGCCGCCAGCACCTCGCCCGCCTTCGCATCCTCACCCCGCTTGCGCACATGATCCCGCCCGCGTCGGGTCAACCGCACCAACCCGTCCGCCTCGACCGCATCCTCGAGCATCACGACCTCAAACGCCCCGCCCGGCACCGCCGCCCCCGTGCCAATGCGCAGCACTTCCCCCCGGCCCAACTCCTCGCGCATCCCGCCCCCCGCCCGGATCTCGCCGACCATCCGGAACTCCTCCGCGAAATCATCCGCCCTCACCAAAAAACCATCCACCGCCGAGCGGTCGAACGCCGGTTGATCCTCCGGCGCCCGCACCTCCTCCCGCAAAACCGAACCCAACGCATCCGCCAACGCCACGCCCCCCGCCTCGCGCGGACGCACCTCGCGCCGCAACAACTTCCACACCTCCGCAACCGTCTTCATCGCCCCACCCTCTTCCAGATCGGCACATCCTTCTTCAAGCAATCCATGAACGCCGCCAACATCCCAAACGCTTCCGCCCGGTGCTTCGCCTCGACCCGCACCACAATCGACGCCTCCCCGACCGGCACCCGCCCGACCCGGTGCCGCACCACGACGGACGCGCACGGAAACTCCGCCGCCAGCTCCCGCAAAATCCGCGCGATTTCGCTCCGCGCCATCGCCTCATACGCCTCGTAATCCAACGCCGCAATCGCCGCCCCGTCCTCCTCGCCCCGCACCACCCCGGCAAACTCGACGATCGCCCCGCACCCCGCCGACAACGACGCCACCCCGCGCGCCACCAAGGCCTCCCGCGTGATTTCCACTTCAATTTTCATCCGCCAGAAACCGGTGGAATCAGCGCCACCTCGTCACCCTCCAGAAAAATTTCCCCCTCGCCCGCGTAAACCCCATTCCGTGCCAAACGCACACTCACCCGCTGCGCCGCCAAGCCCGGCCAACGCGCCACGAGTTTCTCCCACAACCCCGCCGCCTCCACCCCGTCCACCGCCAATTCTGCTTCCGCCACCCCGCAGACCTCCCGCAGTTGCGCGAAGAACAAAATCCTCATGCCCGCCATTATGACGCCCCACGCGCCCCGCCGCAACCTGTTCGCATTGCCCCCTCACACCGCATGGTGGAGAATTAAACCACGCTCATGAACTGGCACGCCGCAACCTCGGAAGCCGTACTCGCCGCCTGCACGACCCAGCGCACCCGCCACGGCGACGAACCCCTCGACCAACGCACCTGGGACACGCGTCTGCACGAAACCGCGCGGCTCGGACAACGCCTGCTCGCCATCGCCGTCCGCCCCGCCGCGTCCGATCAAAACTCCCTGACCCCGATCGACGTCCAAGCCGGCCTCACCCTCCTCGGCCTCACCGGCATCATCGACCCGCCCCGCGACGAAGCCATCACCGCCGTCGCCGAATGCCAGCACGCCGGCATCCGCGTCAAAATGATCACCGGCGACCACGTCGTGACCGCCCGCACCATCGGCCAAGCCCTCGGCATCGGTGATGGCAACACAGCACTCAGCGGACACGAACTCGAAAAAGTCACCGACGCCGACCTCCCCGCTCCCGCGCAAAACATCGACGTCTTCGCCCGCGCCACGCCGGAACACAAACTCCGCCTTGTCACCGCCCTCCAAGCCGCCGGGCACGTCGTGGCCATGACCGGCGACGGCGTCAACGACGCCCCTGCCCTCAAACGCGCCGACGTCGGCGTCGCCATGGGCGTCAAAGGCACCGAAGCCGCCAAGGAAGCGTCCTCCATGGTGCTGGCCGACGACAACTTCGCCTCCATCGCCCACGCCGTGGAGGAAGGGCGTGCCGTTTATGACAATCTCAAGAAAGCCATCCTCTTCATCCTCCCGACCAATGGCGCCCAAGGCCTCACCATCGTGGCCGCCGTCCTCCTCGGCCTCGCCCTGCCGCTGACCCCCGTGCAGGTCCTCTGGGTCAACATGGTCATCGCCATCACCCTCGCGCTCGCCCTCGCTTTCGAACCGCCGGAAGCCGGCCTCATGTCACGCCCCCCGCGCACTCCGAACACCCCCCTGCTCACCCCGCTGCTGCTCTGGCGGATCCTCTTCGTCTCCCTCCTCCTTGTCGGGGGAACCTTCGGCCACTATCTCTGGGTCGAGTCGCAGCCCGGCGCGAGCATCGAATTCGCCCGCACCGTCGCCATCAACACCCTCGTCATCGGCCAAATGTTCTACCTCTTCAACAGCCGCTATATCATCGCCCCCTCTTGGAATTGGCGCGGCCTCTTCGGCAGCCGCCCCGTCCTCCTCGCCTGCGCCGCTCTGCTCGTTCTCCAAGCCCTCTTCACCTACGCCCCGCCCCTGCAAACACTTTTTCACACCGTCCCCCTCGCCCCCGCCGAATGGATCCGCATCTTCGCCTTCGGCCTCCTCGTCTTCCTCGCCGTGGAAATCGAAAAACTCATCCTCCGCCGCAAAACCGGCGACGCCGGCATCACCATCTGACCTGCTCTTTGTAGCGGCGCTCAGCCGAGGCTTGGTGAGACGGGTTGCCGCAGGCAACCAACTGATCTGAGCGTCGGTGCCTTTCCCCGCTTGGCAGGGGATGGTAGCCCCATGGACCCCTCACCCGGCCGGAACTATACAAAAGCGCGCCACCCACCATCGTTGTCCAAGAAACAATTTCAACGTGGCATCGGCATCCTGCCGATGATGCCCAGCCATCACGGGCAAAGGCCCGTGCTACTTTTCACGCACCCAGCCACTCACCGAACAGGGAACGCACGCACACTCCCCCCATGGGGCACGGGCGTCCCCGCCCGTCACGACCAGACAACACGGCCGTATGGCCGTGCCTCCTACTACAAAAACCTAACCAAGCCGCGCATTCATTATACCAAAGGCCCATCGCATTGGGACTTTGTCCTTCGGCCCCGGGGTAGGGTCGGACCTCCGGGCCGACCGCAAACCTTCTCGGGGATGCAACACGGCCGATCCAACCGGAACACAGTGAAGATGGCCCCTAGGCAAAGGCCCAGCCCTACCACTCGATCCATCGTCGAAAAGCAAACGGACGTTGGTCTTACGCCTCCGAAGGCATGGTTCCGACTCAAATCTCCAACTCATCCCTCATCCTTCTCTTCAACCACCCCGCCGCCAAATCCGCGACCTGCTCCAACGCCCCCGCCTCCTCGAACAAATGCGTCGCCCCCGGCACGATCACCAGCTCCGTCTCACACCTCATCTCCGCCCGCGCCTGCTCGTTCAACTCGATCACCACCTCATCGTGACCACCCACAATCAGCAACACCGGACACCGCACCCGCCGCAAAGCCCGTCCCGCCAAATCCGGACGTCCCCCGCGCGACACCACCGCCTGCACCGCACCCTCGGACAACTCTGCCGCCGCCACCAACGCGGCCGCCGCCCCGGTGCTTGACCCGAACAACCCGATTTTCATCCCCGCCAACTCCCTCTGCCGCGCCGTCCACTCCACCACCTGCGCCACCCGCCGTGCCAGCAAGCCGATGTCGAAGCGCAATTCACGCGTCACCTCATCGACCCGCTCCTCATCCTCCGTCAGCAAATCCATCAACAACGTCCCCAAGCCCTCCTCATTGATCCGCCGCGCCACAAAACGATTGCGGGTGCTATGGCGACTGCTCCCGCTGCCATGCGCGAAAATCACCAAAGCTCGCGCTCCCTCCGGCATGGTCAGATCACCGGACAACACCACCCCCGGCAAATGAATCTCCACCGCCCGGCTCATCCGTGCCCCCTCCGATGTTGCGCCAGCACCTCACGCACTTCGTCGTCCGTCGTCTGACCAAAATTCTCATACCACTGACCCACCGCACGAAACCAAGCCGGTGTCTGCAACACCACCACCTCATCCGCATTATTGGCCAAAGCTGCCACCGAATCCTCCGCCCCCACTGGCGCCGCCGCCACAATCTTCGCCGCCCCCCTCGCCCGCAAAGACTGCAATCCCGCCCGCATCGTTGCCCCCGTGGCCACCCCGTCATCGACCACGATGACAATTTTCCCCTCCACCCCCAGCGCCTCATGGTCGCCCCGATAAGCCGCCACCCGCCGCTCCAACTCCCGCTCCTCCCGCGCCGCCATCCGATCAATCACTTGCTCCCCCAATCCCAAATTCCGCACCAACTCTTCATTCAAGACCCGCACGCCCCCTTCCCCGATCGCCCCGATGGCCAACTCCTCCTGCCCCGGCGCCCCCAATTTCCGCACCACCAAAACATCCAGCGGCGCCCGCAAAGCCCGCGCCACCTCCGCCGCCACCGGCACCCCGCCCCGCGGCAACCCCAACACGACCACATCATCCCGCCCCGCATACTTCCCCAGTTCGCCCGCCAGCATCCTCCCCGCCTCCCCCCGGTCGGCAAACACCCGCTCACTCCCGTTGCTCATGCCAAAAGTCTCCCACCCGCTGCCGCGCCAAGCCACCCGCAAATCCCCCCGCAGTCTGGGGTCATCACCCCACCCCTCACTCAAGTCTCCAACTCAACCCTCGCTCCTCACTCATCCTTCCGCACTCATCACTTCCCCCTCACCTCTTCTGCACCCACCGCCAAGTGTTGTTGTCCTGCGGCACCTCAATCCACTCGCCGCTGAAAGATCGGTTGCGCCACAATTCGCCTTGCTGGGCCTGCACGTCGGCCAGCGACAATTTCCGTTCCACCCCCAACTGCCTCATGACCACCACACGATCCGCATTCTCCTCCACGACGGTTTTCTCGACATACGCTCCGTAACTTCCCTCCGGGCGACTCAGCACGGAGAGAAGACCATCGCGCCCCTCGCCGACCAGTCGTGAATTTTTGAAGGTCTGGATGTCTCCCATCCGCGCACGACGGCGCGCATCGGCGGCCGGCAGGTCGGCTCCCGGCGCCGCCTTTGCCGCAGGGGAACCCACGCCGCGCTCGTAAATGTCCACGCGCATGTTGATGTCGACCACGATCGGTTCGGGAGTGGCGAGCCTGACGGTCGGGCCCTGACACCCCCCGGGCAAGAGCGCGGCTGCAGCAAGGAGGACGCGTCCGATCATCGCCTCCCTCCCTGCTGCCATCGTGATGGCCGTTTGGCTTCGTCCCCGTGGAAGACCAGCTCGAGGTTGCGGCTTCCGGCCGGACCCTTCATACGAATGTCGATGATGCCTTGTTTTCCCACAAACCAGAATTCCGATCTCGCCTCCGTGTAGTCGAAGTCCCGCAGGGTCTCAAGGCTTACCCTGCTCAGTTCGCTTTTGAGCGCCGTCCAGTCCGCGGGCAGACCCGCAAGCAAATCGTTCAATTTGTTGACCACCATGCGCCCCTTGCCCTGTCCGGAGGCCTCTCCCCGCACCCTTTCCACCACGGCCGCCCGACCATTGGCTTCGACCTTGAAATCAACCAGACCGTCCATGACAAAATGTTGCGGAGCGCCGTCGGCGGACAAGGGCGCGAGGTCCACGTCCTGCCCGGTGATCCAGCCGGTCCACGGCGAGTCGGGTTCGAGGAAGAAGCTGAAACCTCCGTTCACGTATCCGCGGTAGGCTCGCCCCCCGAAGTCACCATTGATTCCCTTGCGGTCGAAGGTGACCGAAACCCACAGGTCGCTCGCCTGGAAGTTCCGCCAACGCGCCCGGCCGAACTTCACCACGTTGACCAAATTGTTGCGCAAGATATCCGGCGGATAGTTGAAGAGGAGATCCCCTCGCACTTTGCCCAGCGAAAGGTCATAAGCCGGGAAATCGTAGTCCTCCTCCGGAACCTTGAGCACAAATTCGACATTCAACCCGGCCAGCGAGGAAAGCGAAAGATTGCGCACCATGGTGTGGAACGCGAGAGGCAAGCCGACCTGCGAGCGCCCCCCCACCGCAATGACCACCCGCCCGAAATTCACGCGCAAAGTATCCACGTTCCAACCCTCGCTTTCTTTCACCGCCACCGGCTCCTTGTCGGGCTCGTCCGCAGACTGCATGTATTCAAAGAGCGCCTCGCCGATGTAGACCGTCGGACCGATCAGCTTCACCTCCTCCAGGTCGCGCTTGGCCAGACCGGTCAGCGTGAAAATCACAAAGGCGGACCTCACCGTCACCGCGCGCTGCAGCGGGTCGGTCGGCGAAAGCAGTTCGATGTCACTGAATTCCACTTGGTGTCTGATCTCCCCCAACTCGTCCGCCACCGCGCCGAAGGGGACATCCCGCAAGGCCGTATTGACCTGCAGACTGATCGCGGGCAAACCGCCCGGCAATCCATCGGGCCGCACCTGCATCTTGACCAGGTCGAGCGATTCGATGACCAGGGCCCCGCCGGGCTCGCGGGCCGGCGCAAATTCACCCTCCTCCATGAGACGCTCAAAGCCCTCGCCGGCCAGTATCCAGCCGGCATCGACCCGGACCCCCGCCACCCGCCCCTGCTGCAGACCGGCCACCGTGAAATTCAGCTGCGAGAGCCCCGCACCCATGACCGGCAAGCTTCCCGCGGGATCGTGGCTCGCGACATAGAAATTATCGACCCTTAGCTGGTGCCATTGATCACCCTGGGCCGGACCCAGCGAAGTTAGCGTCCCATTGATTCCGGCGGAAAAATCCACGCCCGATTCACCGAAGTTCTCCGCCCACAAATACCCGCGTTCAATCATCACCTCGCCGATTTCCCACCGGACCCCGCTTCCCCCGGAGCCGCCGCCGCGGGTGAAATGGGCGATGGCATTGGGATCAAGGCGGACAAACGGTTCGACCAAACGCAACGAACCAAACCGGCCGCTGGACCACTGCGGGCCCGGACCCAGCCGCAACTCTCCCGCCTCAAAGACCGGCTCACGGCTGCCGCGAAGCGAGAGCACAACACCCTGCAAGACCCACTCGCCGTCGCGGTAAAAATTGTTCCTGATTTCGAGACGCAGCGCCGGATCATAGGTCCGCACCGCCCAACGCAAAGCCGCCGATGGCCCCTTCCAAGCAGCCCATCCCGCCAAAACCACCAGGGCCGCCACCAAAACAAGCAACCATCGCCCCACCCGCCAGCGCTTCACCGGTTCACATTGCTGCACATCTTCATCCACCCCACGAAGCTGACACCCCCCAACTCAAGTTTCCACCCCAAGTCTCATCCGGCCCTTCGTCTCGTCGCCGTCCCCGCCGACCCCAAACACCTTCGTTCCCTTCGTTACCTTCTGTTCAAAACTCCAACCCCTCACCCCAACCTCATCCCTCTCTTCAGATTGCCCTCCGCCGCACCGTCCCCTAATCTCCCCAGTTCGCATGGGCTCGGACTACAAAAAGACACTTAACCTGCCGCAGACGGATTTCCCGATGAAGGCCGGGCTCACCACCCGCGAACCGCAGCAACTTGCCGCCTGGGAGAAAGAAAACATCTACGGCCGCATCCAAGAATCCCGCCAGGACGCTCCCGCTTTCATCCTCCACGACGGCCCGCCCTTCGCCAACGGCGACGTCCACATGGGCACCGCCCTCAACAAGATCCTCAAAGACCTCGTCGTCAAATCGAAGACCATGGCCGGCTTCCGCGCGCCCTTCATCCCCGGCTGGGACTGCCACGGACTCCCCATCGAATTCAAAGTGGTTAAAGAAAAAGCCGGCCTCACCCCGGTGGAAATCCGCCAACGCTCCGAAGCCTACGCCCGCAAATACATCGACCTCCAGCGCCAGCAATTCCGCCGCCTCGGCGTCTTCGGCGACTGGGAGCATCCCTACCTCACCCTCGACCCGTCCTACGAAGCCGACATCCTCCGCGCCTTCGCCGTCTTCGTTGAAAAAAATCTCGTCTACCGCAGCAAACGCCCCGTCCTCTGGTCCTACGGCGCCCAAACCGCCCTGGCCGAAGCCGAGGTCGAATACCAAGACAAAGAATCCCCCGCCATCCACGTCGCGTTCGATGTCGCCGAAAGCCCAGTGCTCCCCGCCAATTCTGCCGTGGTCATCTGGACCACCACGCCCTGGACCCTTCCGGCCAACCTCGCCATCGCCGTCAGTCCGAAACATTCCTACACCGCACAGAACTTCACCAAGGACGGAGAAACCCGCACCCTCGTTCTCGCCACCGAACGCGTCGCGACTTTCAGCGCCGAAACCGGATGGCAACCGCAAGGCGAACCGCAAACATTTTCCGGCGCCGCCCTCGAAGGCACCATCACGCGTCATCCTTTCCTCGACCGTCCCGCGCCGGTCTTCACCGCCGACTTCGTCACCATGGACACCGGCACCGGCTGCGTCCACATCGCGCCGGGCCACGGTGCGGACGACTTCCAACTCGGCAAAGCCCGCGGCCTCGACATCCTCTGCCCCGTCGATGACCTCGGCCGCTTCACCGACGAATGCGGCGTCGATGCGTGGATCGGCAAACCTGTCTTCGAAGCCAACCCGCTCGTCGTCGAGCACGTGAAGTCGAAAGGCGCCCTCCTCGGCGTCATCCCCTACCAGCACTCCTATCCCCACTGCTGGCGCTCGAAGACGCCGATCATCTTCCGCGCGGTCGAACAATTCTTCATCCGCATCGACGCCCTCCGCGCCGACGCCCTCAAAGCGATCAACGCCACCAAGTGGATCCCCGACTGGGGACTCAAGCGCATCACCGGCACGGTCGAGTCCCGTCCCGACTGGTGCATCAGCCGCCAACGCAGTTGGGGTGTGCCGCTCCCCGTTTTCTACACCCCAGACGGCGAACCCCTCCTCGACGCCAACCTCGTCCGCCGCGTTGCTGACCTCGTCGAAAAGCGCGGCACCAACGCGTGGTTCGAAATGTCCGACGCCGAACTCGCCGCCATGTTCGGACTCCCCACCGGCACGACCAAAGGCCACGACACCATCGACGTCTGGATCGATTCCGGGGTCAGCCATCAAGCCGTCCTCCGCCGCCGCCCCGAACTCGCCTACCCCGCCGACCTCTACCTCGAAGCGACCGATCAACACCGCGGCTGGTTCCAATCCTCGCTCATGACCGCCATCGGCATTGAAGGCGGCTCACCCTACAAGACCTGCCTCACCCACGGCTTCGTCGTCGACGTCGACACGCGCGAAAAAATTTCCAAGTCCGCGCAGGGCGGTTACACCAAGCCGACCGAAGCCATGCACTTCGTCGAAAAATCCGGCGCCGATCTCGTCCGGCTTTGGGTCAGCAGCGTCAACTTCACCGACGACGTCCCGTTCTCCGAGGAAATGTTCAACCGCCTCGGCGACGCCTACCGCCGCATTCGCAACACCCTGCGTATCCTTCTCGGCAACCTTCACGACTATGACGCAGCGGCCCCGACCGAACCCACCGCGATCGACCGCTGGATTCTCGCCCGCCTCGCCGAAGTGGAAAACACCTGCAGCGATGCCTATGAAAAATTCGAATTCCACCGCGTTTACCACGCCCTCAATCAATTCTGCGCCGTCGACCTGAGCAGCCTCTACGTCGACATCACCAAAGACCGGATGTATTGCGACGCCGCGAACAGCGGACGCCGCCGCGCCACCCAGGCCGCCATGCACGAGATCCTCTCGTCCCTCGCCCGCCTGCTCGCTCCCATCCTCGCCTTCACCGCCGAAGAAACATGGGGCTACTTCCGCCCCGGCGAATCCGTCCACACCCAACTCTTCCCGCCGCAACGCACCCCCGACCCCGCCGCCCTCGCCGAAGGCGACCGACTTCTCCAACTCCGCAGCATCGTCTCGCAAGCCCTCGAAAAAGCCCGCGCCGAAAAAGTCATCACCAACAACCTCGAAGCCACCGTCACCCTGCACCTCGCCGACCCCGCCGAGTTGCCGCGCTGGTCCTCCCGCCTGACCGAGCTCGAAGAATTCCTCATCCTCAGCGAACTCAAACTCGAACCCGGCGCCGAAGACACCGCCACCATCACCAAAACCAGCGCCCCCAAATGCGAACGCTGCTGGCGCCACCGCCCGTCCATCGGCCAATCCCCATCCCACCCCACCCTCTGCGACCGCTGCGCCGCAGCGGTGCCTTTGTAGCGGCCCCAGGGACACCGCCGCGACATTCCATTCATCCTTCATCCTTCATCCTTCATACCTAATACTTAATGCCCCCCCTCCGCCTCCTCTTCCTAGTCACCATCCCCCTCTACGCCCTCGACCAACTGACCAAGTGGGCGACCCTCGCCTACATCCCCCTGCACCACGAAATCCCCATCATCCCGGGATTCTTCAATTTGGTCCACGTGACCAACACCGGTTCCGCCTTCGGACTCATGCGCGGCTGGTTCAATTTCCACGTCGTCTTCGGCACCATCATGGCCGTCGTCATGTTCGTCCTGCTCTTCCGTAAATCCACCGACCAACTCACCCGCTTCGCCAGCGCCCTCATCCTCTCCGGCATCTTCGGCAACGTCACCGACCGCATCATCCACGGACACGTCATCGACTTCCTCGACTTCTATGCCGGCCGCCATCACTGGCCCGCCTTCAACATCGCCGACTCCGCCATCGTCATCGCCGTCGCCCTCTTCCTCTGGGCCTCATTCAGACCGCCAGCGAAGCCAAAGGCCTAACCCCACCTTCGCTGTCTCTATCTCATTAGAAGCGAGCGGCTCAGGCATCGACCGGCGAAATAGTTTCGAAAGTCCTTGACCTCAGTGCGCGGCATTCATAGATTGCCGTTTTAATCGCGGGGTGGAGCAGCCTGGTAGCTCGTCAGGCTCATAACCTGAAGGTCGCGGGTTCAAATCCCGCCCCCGCAACCACTTCTTCCCCAGTGGTTTATGCGGTTTTTAGCTCCATCCTCTCTTGGTCATTTCGTCAGGGATGACAAAATCGTGACAAATTCGCATCTAAAGCTGCTCGGTGCGAATCCTTTGCCGCAACCCTCCATGACCGAATCTCGGGCTTATTATTGCCGTCAAGCTGCGGCTTGGGAGATTGGAGGCAGGATCGCAAACCACGCATCGGCCTGCTCCTCGGTAGCCAGCTCGCGGTAGTGCCGGAAGATGATGCCCGGTGAATTTCCCGCCTCAAGGGACACTTCGTTGGCGTTCTTGATCTTGGCGATGCGGTAGCTGATGAACGAGTGGCGCAGCACGTTGTGCGGCCACGCGATGCCCAGTCGCCGTGAAAGATCTGTCACCTTCCGGTAAGTTTCCGCACTTGGCACGACCAAGCCATGTCCCACCTGCGGCAGCAACCAAGCGCGCAGATTTTCGCTGATCGGCACGATGCGTCGCGAAGCCGTCTTGGCTTGGCCCGCACGGATCGTGATGAGCCGGCGTTGGAGATCAACCGCACTCCAGTCAATGCGTGTGATTTCCGCCGCGCGCAAACCGGCAAAGGCACCAAGCACGATGGCACTACCACCAATGTGTGGACATTGTGTGTCTGCCATGCTTTATTCCTAACATGTCCACAGCCACCGCATCGGCGCGTATCGACCTGCGCCTCGACCGCCACAAAAAGAGCGTCGTCGCCCGCGCCGCCGAATTGGCCGGCGTGAACATCACACAGTTCATCATGGACCGGGTCTTCCCAGACGCCGAACGGATCGTGCTGGAGAACAATCGCATCCGACTCTCCGGCCGGGACTGGACAAAGTTTTGCGCGCGCTTGGATGCTCCGCCCAAAAAGCTGCCCGAACTTCGCAAGCTTCTCCGGGAGCCGAGCCTCTTCAAAAAGGCCTAGGCAGTGGAGTTCTTCGAGCCACGGCCTCTGCGGGTGGATGACGCGGTCGCCGCGTTTGACTGCGGCAGCGCTCAACTAAACCGTTTTCTCGAGCGGTTCGCTTGGCAGGGCCAGCAGGGCCAGAGCGCGAGAACTTACGTGACGGTCTCAGACTCCGGCGAGGTAGCCGGCTACTACACCCTCGCCTACGGTTCGGTCGAACACGCCGACGCCCCCGAACGCACGAGGAAAGGTTTGGCCAAACACCCGGTCCCCGTGATGGTTTTGGCCCGCCTCGCCGTAGCGCACAAGTTCCAAGGGCGCGGAATAGGCAAGCACTTGCTTCGCGACGCTTTGCTGCGCACGCTCCAAGCCGCCGACATCGCCGGTTTGCGCGCCGTCGTCGTTCACGCCAAGGACGAGGGGGCCAGGCGCTTCTACGAGAAATACCGCTTCGAGCCTTTCCCCGGAGATCCGCAGAAGCTGGCCCTTTTGCTCAAAGACCTGCGCGCCATTGTGACAACCACGTGAGCGGCGGCAGCAGATCGTCGGCTCTCACGTGTCGCCCAAGTGATCAAAGAGGCCTTGCTCCAGTGGCACCAGCGCTGCCTGCTCGGCCTTGAAGAAGTCCGCCTTGGTCTTACCCATCGACTTGCTGCGGCGCGTGTGGCAATCGAAGGCATAGTCGGGAACCGCCACGTATTCCGGCGCGCTCCGCAGTTCATCGGCCAGCGTATCCGGATCAATGCCGCGCATTTCGTCGTAAACGAAGTTCTGCAAGTGGTCGGCATCGCGGCTCTTCTTGGCCGCGCAAAGCAAGATCACCGCCTTGGAAATGAAGATGCGGCCACGGGCACGGCGACCGGAGAGGTTTGCATTAATCATCGCGTACGACTCATGCAGCGCTTTGACCTCCTTGGTGATGATGCCCCAGCAGTCCTCGGCGGACACGGTGAGGAGCCGCTTCCACACGTAGTGGCCAAAGCCGCTGGCCCAAAGCTCCAAGGCCCAGTAACCAGCGTATGAGGTTTCCCCGCGCCGGATCGCCTTTTGCATGGCCGAGCTGACCTCGCCGAAGTCGTAGCCTCTGATCGTTCTAAGTCTCATACCGCGCCCCGTGAGTCCCAACATGTCGGGTGTGAATGTTTGCATCCCCTTTGGCCTCTCGCAGGAGACGCACGGAATCCATCAGTTTTTGGCACCATTTTTCGCATCTCAAAAGGGTATCGCGCTGGAGGCACAGGACCTAATTTCCTTGGGGGTGCATTAGGGGTGCGTCCTTGACTAAGCGATGCGTGCATCGCGTAGTAACACCGTGACCCGAAAACAATTTGCGAAGCTGCTCAAGGACTACCGCGAGAGACGCAGGTTCACGCAGGAAGACGCAGCCAAGCACATGGGGGTTTCCGTGCGCACGCTGCAAAATTGGGAAATCGCGAGGAACATGCCAAGAGGATTTGGGCTCATAGCACTGGTCAAAGCATTAGAGAAAAAGAAGTTTGCAGCCGAAAAAGGGCAGCCGAAAAAGGGGTCAGGCCTATAATTTAAATGCCGTTGATGAGATGGCAGACCCTGCTTGGGTGGCCCATGTTGAGCACTTCGCCAAGCCAAAGGGGTCAGGCCTATCATTTAAACATTCCCAATTCCTCTCGCGCAGTCAGACCACCCTGAATGTCACGCCGCTGGGCGGCGGAGGCTGCTGGCTCAATAGGTTCAAAAATCAGCATTCGGCACTTCCCCGCCACGCGCTCTCCCTCCACGAACGCGGCGAAAGGCCGAAATACTTTTTGAAGAGCTTGGAGAACTGAAAGAGGTCCGCGTAGCCCACCAGCTCCGCGACCTCCCCCACCGTGCGGTTCCGATCCTGCAACAGATCCGCCGCCCGGTGCATCCGATGGCGGATCAAAAACTCCACCGGAGCGAGACCGAAGTGGCTGCGGAACAGGGCGCCGAAATGGGATGGCGAATAGCCGGCGAGGCGCGCCAGGGCGTCCAGCCGCAACTTGCCGGCGTAGCCCTGCTCGATCGTGCGCCGCGCGCCGAGCAGGCCCTCCGGCGGAGCCGCCGCCGGCCTGACAGCCGACGAGACCCAACGGGCGAAATCCGCAAAAAAATTTTCCAGCAGGTTCGCCGCAATGCGCGCGTGCGGGACGGGAGAGATCAATTCCTCGTAAAGGGCCGTGAAGTGGCGCTCCACCAAGTCGGGGCGGGTGAACCGGATCACCCTGTTGCGCGGGATCCGGTGCGTCCGCAGACCGCGCGCCGGCCGGGTTCCGTCGCAGTGAATCCAGGTATGGACAAAACGGTCCGACCGGTTCCCGTAATACTGACGGTGCCCCGGCGTCCACGCCACGAAGCATGGCTCCTCGAAAAACGCGCTCTCGCGGCGCGTGATCCCGACTTCCGTGCTCCCGTGAAAGAACATCAGCAGGAAATCCCCGCTGCCCCGCGGGCGGTCGATGAGGCACGGCTCCATCCGCTCGCGAAGACCCACGCCCCGGATGGTGAGATCGGCGGAACAAACCGGCGGCCTGCTGAAAAAATGCTTGATCCCCTTCATCCCCCACCACCTCCACCGTTCCCGGAAATCCGCTGCATCATAGCGCCCCGCAGAATTTCACCAATCGTCGAAAATGCCATGTTTTTCCGGACAACCGCCATTTTTTCCCGGGCCCTCTCCGCTAGAGTGACCGGGCATACGCACTCACTCACAATCACACCCCGAAAAAACACCATCATGAAAACATCATTCAACGGACTTGGTCTGAATCTCGGCAATCTCTCGCGCCTTTCTGCCGCGGAGACGCGCTCGATCTCGGCGGAAAACCCCACCGGCGCCCCGGGACAGGGCGGACGCCATGTGGATCCCGACCACGGCCCCTCGCGCGACCTCGGCACGGGCTGGAAGGTGCGGCCGGCCTGCAAGGTGGAGCCGGGAGAAACCCTCGTGCTCGCGGACATCGACGGCCCCGGCGCCATCCAGCAGATCTGGATGACGCCCACCGGCAACTACCGCTTCTCGATCCTGCGCTTCTACTGGGACGGCGAGACGGCGCCGTCCGTCGAGGTCCCCATCGGCGACTTCTTCGCCAGCGCCTACACCGACTACAACACCTTCCGGCCTATCGACTCGCTGCCGGTCTGCGTCAATCCCGGCAACGCCTTCAACTGCTACTGGGAGATGCCGTTCCGCAAGCATTGCAAGATCACCTTGGAAAACATCGGCTTCGAGGCGATGAAGATCTACTACCAGATCAACTACACGCTCACCGAGGTGCCGGACGACGCCGCCTACTTCCACGCCCAGTTCCGGCGCACCAATCCGCTGCCGTACAAGGAGGTCTATACGATCCTCGACGGCGTACGCGGTCAGGGCCAATACGTCGGCACCTATATGGCCTGGCAGGTCAACAACAACGGCTGGTGGGGCGAGGGCGAGATCAAGTTCTACCTCGACGGCGACCTGCCGGCCGGAGTGGTCGGCCGCCATGTCAAGGAGCGCGGCGGCGAATGTTACCCGACGATCTGCGGCACCGGCACCGAGGACTACTTCTGCGGCTCGTACAACTTCGAAGACAAGAGCACCAAGACCTATCGGGAATACAGCACGGCCTACGCCGGCGTGCCGCACGTGGTCCGTCCCGACGGCTGCTACCAAGCCAACACCCGCTTCAGCCTCTACCGCTGGCACATCATGGACCCGGTGCGCTTCAAGAAAGACCTGGGCGTCACCATCCAGTCGCTGGGCTGGCGCGCCGGCGGCCGCTACCTGCCGAACCAAGATGACATGGCCTCGACCGCTTTTTGGTATCAGACCGAGCCGCACGCCCCCTTCCCCGCCCTGCCGGACCGCGATCATCTGGAGATCATCTGAGCCGCAACGATGCAGTTGGAGGCAAAAAGTAGAAACGGCGGGGACGCCGCAAACCGTTGCCACAAAGGTTTCACCGAATCGTGGGCCCGTTCCTGAGCGGAAGTTTCCTGATGGGTCGGCTCGCGGCCTGATGGCTACTGAATCGTTCCGGCTGAGGGCCGGTTTAAATTTCCCCCATGCCAAGGCAGGTTCGCATCGAGTTTGCGGGGGGCGATGGATCACGTGATGGCGCGCCCTAAGCCAAAGGGGTCAGCCCTATGATTTAACCTAGTGTTGTGTCGCATAAATGAATAGACGTTAGGCGGAGGCTTTCCGGCGGCGTCTCGGCGCAGTGCAACCGGGGCTGATTTGCTCCAAACGCTGGCGGCACTTTTCGTATTTGG
>JBIKLF010000012.1:0-67123 GCA_044359955.1 Chthoniobacterales bacterium
TGGGAGACTTGCTGGGGCGTGCGATGAGCGGCAACCCAGAGCTCAAGCTCTTGGAGATCGGACTCTGAAAGGATCGTCGGCGGGGTAATACGTGGCATGACGGGAAAGTAACCCGCCTGCAAAATAACGCCAGTTATTTCTGAGACACTACACTAGGTGAGGATTGGCAAGCAGGCTTGGGCACGCTCGATGGCGCGGTCTTCGGCCTCATGGGTCTCCTTGTCGCGTTCACGTTCACCGGCGCGGCCACGCGTTTTGACGCGCGGCGCAGCCTTGTCACCGAACATGTGAACGCCATTGGCACGGCATGGCTCCGCTTGGATTTGCTAGCTGCACCCGAGCGCGAAAAGGCGCGTGACGGTTTCCGCCGCTATGTCGATACGCAGTTGGAGATCCTTGGAAATTCCGGGAATAACGATGCCGTGCGCGCGGGCATGGATCGGCTTTCCTCGATTCAGCAGGAAATCTGGGAGACACTGATCCAAGCCGCCAAAAGCGACAAATCGCTGCCCTTGACTCAGACGGTCCTCCCACCGGTGAACGAGATGTTCGATCTTTCCACCACGCGATACATGGCAGCCCGCCAACATCCTCCCGTCGCGGTCTTCCTGATGCTCGGCCTCCTTGTGCTGGTCAGCGGCCTGATGGCCGGCTACGGCATGGCCAAGGCGGTGCGCCAGAGCGCCCTCCATCTGTTCGGCTTCGCCGCCCTCATGGCCCTCTCCGTTTACCTCATTCTCGACATCGAATATCCGCGCCTCGGTATCATCAGGATCCACTCCTTCGACCAGGCAATGATCGAACTGCGGGCCAGCATGAACTGAGCTTCCGTGAAAGTTTCTCTTCAACCGTCAGCAGTCCGAACCCGCCAAATCTATTCCCCCAATCCCCGCGCCTCGGCCACGACCTCGTCCTCGTCCGCTGAGAACAAAATCCGCATCGGCGCGCAACAAACCTCGCAGTCGTAATCCCACTCGCAGGGAACTTCCGAAAAATCCGGCGCCGGCACCGCAAATACCTCAAAGCAAGTCGGACACACCACCTCGGCCGAAGCACTCATCGCCCGCCTCCGAGGTAGGGACGAGCGGCCCGCTCGTCCGCCCACCGCAAAAGATCCATCATCATTCCGTCCCCGGCGCCTGGCCGAACAACGTCTCGTAAAACAACGGATAAACCGCCGTGTTGTCGAACGTCCCCCGCACTTGGTCCGCATTGAGTCCCGCGGCCCGCACCACGATCCCCCCGCTCGTGTCCATCAACGAGCCCCACCCCACCACAAAGTTATGACTCCGCCCCGCCCGGTCCGGCGCGCTGGTGAAAGCTTTGACCACCCCGCCCTCCGGCGCCTGCTCCGCCCCGTCGACCGGCGCCCCATTGATGTCCCGCCCGGTCCGCAGCATCTCCTCTTCGAAGCGTGCCCCGCGCAAGCCGATCACATCCGGATTCCCCGCAATACTGTCCGAGGCGTAGAGCAAAAGCGTGTCGGGGTGCGACGCCACGAAATCCAGCGCGACTCCCAAGCCCTCGTCAGCCCGCCGCAACGCTTCCAGCATTCCCGGCGCGTTGTTGCAGTTGCCGAAGTTGTCCGCGCCTTCCTCTTCGACCACGAGAAGAAACTGCCGCCCACCCAGAAAACGCAACGCCGCCGCGGTCATTTCCGCCAGGGTCGGCGCCGCGGGGTCATAAGGTTCAAGGTTTTTCTCCGTCAGCACCTCCTCGGGTTCGTCATTATAGGTGTCTTCGGCCGCGAAGATCCCCAGCACCTTCGCGGTCCCGTCGGGCAATGCGGCCAACTCTTCGCGCGTGAAGACCACACGGTAACCCGCGGCTTCCGCCTCCGCGGCCAAGTTGCGTCCGTCCGTCCGGCGCCCCGGACGCCCGTGACGCCCCATCACTCCTTCCGGCAAAAAATCAATCTCCCCGCCGCCGAGCATCACCTCGACGCCCGAGCCAACCAAGCGGGAGATGATGTCCTCCACATCGCCCCGCGCCGTGGCACTGACGGCGAAGACGGCCGTGCCAGGTTCCGCCGCATGGCCGCTATTGATCAGACCGGTGGCCAGCCCCCGCGCCTGCGCCTCTTGCATGATGCTCCGTCGTTGCCCCGACGGCGCCAACGGCGGCAGTCCCTCCGCATCCGTCCCGAAAGCCCGGTGCGGCGCCTTCACCCCGTAAGCATGCATCGTCGCCCCCGCATTCGACGATGGCGTCAGCACATCCTCGGCATGACCGCGATACACCGCCATGTGCGGCAAACGGTCCCAATGAATCTCGCCATCCGGCCCGTCCAAGAGCATCCGCGCCATCTGCCAGTGCGCGATCCCCGTCCCGTCGACATGATAAAAAATCACACTCCCCGTCTTCGTCTCCGGAGCCGCCGACCGTGGCGCCCCGCACCCCACGACACAACAGCCCGTGACCACCGCGCCAATCACTCGCCACACGTCACAAGTCACTCGTCACTTCCTCTCATCACTCCCCGATATCCTCGTTCCAAAGCTCGGGCTCTTCCGCAATGAAATCTTCCATCAGCTTGATGCAGCCCGCGTCTTGCCGGATTTCCACCTCGACACCTTGGGCACGCACGTATTCTTCCGGACCTTGAAAAGTTTTGTTCTCCCCGATCACGACCTTCGGAATCCCGTAAAGGAGAATGGCCCCGCTGCACATCGGACAAGGCGACAGGGTCGAGTAAATGGTGCAGCGACGGTAGGTCGAAGCAGGCAAACGCCCCGCGTTCTCCAAGCAGTTCATCTCCGCGTGATGGATGACACTGCCCTCCTGCACCCGGCGGTTGTGGCCGCGACCGATGATTTTTCCATCGAGCACCAGCACCGAGCCGATCGGAATCCCGCCTTCGGCCCGTCCCTGGCGCGCTTCCTCGATGGCGGCCTGCATGAAAAGATCTGGGAGAACCATGATTGGGACAGCATAGAGATCCGCGCCCTCCCGCGGCAAGGGCCAATGGCCCGCAGGCTCGACACCCGGCCTGCCGCACGCTGTCATTTCGGCTCATGAAAAGCATGACCGGTTTCGGACGCGGCGAGTGCATCAGCCGCGGCACGCGCTATGCGGTGGAGATCGGCACCGTCAACCGCCGCAACGCGGAACTTGTCTTCAACCTGCCGCGCGAACTCGGCGTGCAGGAAAATATCCTGCGCGAAATCATCGCCCCGTCGGTGGCCCGCGGCCGCGCCACCGTGACCGCCTCCGTTTCTTCCGGACAAGAATCCCGTCCGCTCCTTGACCCGACACTCTTCCGCCGCCTCCACCGGGAAATTTCCTCGGTCCAAAGCGACCTCAAGATCCCCGGCGCGCCGACCCTCTCCGATCTCGTGCGCCTTTACGCGGCCACCGCGCGCGAGACGTCTTCCGCGCCGCAGACCGATACCGTGGCCCTGGCCAAGGCAGCCCGTTTGGCCGTCCGTTCGCTCGAAGCAATGCGCGCCAAGGAAGGTGCCCACTTGGCGCGCGAATTGCGGCGCCTCCTGGTCAGCTTTGCCGCCGAGATCACCGCCATCCGCAAGGTGGCACCCGCCGTGACAGCCAAGCACCGCGAAGCGATGCGCGCACGACTGGATGCACTGGAGCCTTCATTTGCCGCCGACGACGAGCGTTTGGCCCGCGAACTGGCGCTCTTCGCCGACCGTTCCGATATCACCGAAGAACTGAGCCGTCTCGAAAGCCACCTCAAACAATTCTCCACCGGCCTCGGGGCCCAAGAGGCCAACGGCCGCGCCCTGGACTTCCTCGCCCAGGAAATGTTCCGCGAATGCAACACCATCGGGGCGAAAGCAAACTCCGCCGAAGTGACCCGCCGCGTGATCAACGCCAAAACGGAACTGGAGCGCCTCCGCGAGCAAGTGCAGAATGTCGAATAAATGATCCGCCGCCTCTCTCAACCCTCAACGCTCAACCCTCAACTTCTCTCTTGAAACGCCTCGGCATTCTCTTCGTCATCTCCGCGCCATCCGGCGCCGGAAAGTCGACCATTTGCAGTTCGCTCCGGCAGACGCCGGATACGGTCTACGCCGTCTCCTGCACCACGCGGACCCCCCGCGCCGGGGAAACCGATGGCGAGGACTATCATTTCATGGACGCCGCCGACTTCGAACGCCGGATTGCCGCGGGTGATTTCCTCGAATACGCCAGAGTGCACGACCACTACTACGGCACGCTCCGCCAGAGCATCGTCGACACCCTGCGGGAAGGCACGGATGTGCTCGTCGATATCGACGTGCAAGGTGCGGACACCATTCGCCGGAGCACGGATCCTTTCATCCGCGACTCCCTCGTCGACATTTTCATCATGCCCCCCAGCCTCGAAGAGTTGCGGCACCGCCTCGAGAAGCGCGGCACGGAGTCCGCCGGGCAAATCGACTTCCGCCTGACCAATGCCGCGGCCGAAATGAAATGTTGGCGGGAATACAAATACACCATCATCAGCGGATCGATGGAAGAGGACCTCACCAAATTCCGCGCCATCACCCGCGCCGAGCGCTACCTCAGCCGGCGCATCATCTCGCTGGAGAGCTGACATGTCCGCCCCGAAAACCCTTGTCCTCGGCGTGACCGGCTCGATCGCGGCCTACAAATCCGCCGACCTCGCCAGCCTGCTCGTCAAGCAAGGCCATGATGTCCACGTCATCATGAGCGACTCCGCACAACGCTTCATCACGCCACTCACCTTGCAAACCCTGAGCAAAAATCCGGTCATGACCGGCATCTTCGCCGAACAGGAAGGCTGGTGCCCCGGCCACATCGAACTTGCCGATCGCGCCGACCTGCTGCTCATCGCCCCCGCTTCGGCCGCCACGCTTGCCCGCCTCGCCTGCGGCCTCGCCGAGGATGCATTGACCTGCGTGGCCCTGGCCACTCGTGCCCCATTGCTCATCGCGCCGGCCATGAACGGCAAGATGTGGTCGCACCCCGCGACCGTGCAGAACACGGAGGTGCTGCGTGCCCGCGGCGCGACGTTCATCGGACCCGATGCAGGTCTGCTCGCCTGCGGATACGAAGGCGCCGGACGTCTCTGGCCGGTCGATGAGATCGCCGCGCAAGCGGACGAAATGTTGCGGCGCGATTGACGTCGCCGCAGGCGTGACGGAAATTTTTTGCGCATCGCGCGTGCAAAAATGCGCGGATCTTCCGCCAAAGTATTTGAAAGTTTTTTGAAAAAACCGTTGACGACTGTGCCGCGCAGTTCTACCAACGCATTTGTGAGTTGTATTATAAGCATACTCCAAAACCGCTACTGCGGATTGAAAGGGGGGATTTTGGATGCCCGCTAAAAAGAAAAAAGCTGCCAAGAAAAAAGTTGCGAAGCGCAAGCCCGCCAAGAAAACGGCTGCTAAGAAAACAGCAAAGAAAAAAGCCGCTAAACGCCGTCGCTAAATCTTAGTGGTTTAACGAAGTTGCACGGGAGGGGATTCCGATCCCCTCCCGAATTTTTTGTCCGCCGCACGCGCCGCATCTGCTACCACATCATCACACATGTCCGAATTCCTCACCACGGCCGTCGACGCCGCACTCCTCGCCGGAAAACTGCTCCGCGAAAATTTCGAAAAGCCGCTCGAGGTCGATGCCATGCACGCCCACGACATCAAACTCGAACTCGACCGCCGCACCCAGCGCCTCATCGAGGATCACATCCTGGCCCGACATCCCGGCCACGCCATCCTCGGAGAGGAAGGCAACACAGAAGGAACCGGTGAATGCGAATGGATTATCGACCCCTTGGACGGCACCGTGAACTACTTTTATGGCATCCCCCATTTCGCCACGACCATCGCGGTCCGCCGCAACAACGAACTCCTCGCCGGTGTCATTTATGATCCAATGCGCGACGAAACCTGGACCGTCGAAGCCGGCGGACCCGCGCTGCTCAATGGACGGAAGATCGAGGTCAGCGCCCGCACCGAATTGTCGGAGTGCATCATCTCCATGGGTGTCTCGAAAACCGTCGACACCATCGACAGCACCCTGCCCGCCTTCAACCACGCCATCCGTCAGGTCAAAAAAATGCGCATGCTCGGCAGCGCCGCACTCGACATTGCCTATGTCGCGACCGGCCGCCTCGACGCCTACCTCGAAGGCACGATCAGTCTGTGGGATATCGCCGCCGGCCTCCTCCTCGTTCCCGCCGCCGGCGGCACGGTCGACCTCCAACCCCACCCCGACAACCCCAACAAATTCCGCATCACCGCCACGAGCGGCCAAGCCGACTTCGCCTCGCTCCTCCCCCGGTAGGGTCCGCTGCCCTTAAAACTTACAAACCTAAAACTTAAAACTTTTCCCCGTGACCACCACCGGCCTCGGCTACGACATCCACCGCTTCATCGAGGGTCGCCCCCTCGTCCTCGGCGGCATCGTCATCCCGCATCATCGCGGGTTGCAAGGTCACTCCGACGCTGATGTTCTGACCCACGCCATCGCCGACGCTCTCCTCGGTGCCATCGGCGAGCGCGACATCGGCCACCATTTCCCCGATACCGATGAATCCATCCGCGGCATCTGCAGTTTGGAAATCCTCTCCCACGCCCGCGAACTCGTCACCGCCCGGCGCGCCACCATCAACAACATCGACGCCACCCTCATCGCCGAAGAGCCCAAGATCGGCCCGCACTTCGACGCCATCCGCCAAAGCCTCGCCTTGACCCTCGGCCTCC
This sequence comes from Chthoniobacterales bacterium, assembly GCA_044359955.1. GTDB lineage: Bacteria > Verrucomicrobiota > Verrucomicrobiia > Chthoniobacterales > JACTMZ01 > JACTMZ01. The sequence goes on from JBIKLF010000012.1 coordinate 6,669, forward strand.
CCGTCGAACGCATCGGCCTCAAAGCGACCACCAACGAAGGCCTCGGCTCGATCGGTCGTGGCGAAGGCATCGCCGCCATGGCCATCGCCACCGTCGAGCACCCCGCCTAATCACCTCCCCCACCGCCCACTACCCTTCACTCAAGTTTCAAGTCTCCGCTCTCCGCCCTCGTCTCCCCCTCCTCTCTCCCTCAACCCTCCACTCCCTTGCTCCACTTCCACAACACGCTGACGCGAGCAGCCGAGCCCTTCGTGCCCCTCGATCCGGACGGCAAGAAGGTCAAGGTCTACACCTGCGGTCCGACCGTCTACAACCACGCCCACATCGGCAATTTCCGCGCCTACCTCTTCGAGGATCTTCTCCAGCGCCATCTTGAACACCGCGGGTTCCACGTCGAGCGCGTCATGAACCTGACCGACGTGGACGACAAAACCATCCGCGGCGCCCGCGAAAAAGGTATTCCGCTGGCCGACTTCACCAAGCCCTTCAAAGACGCCTTCTTTGAGGATCTCAACACGCTGCGCATCAAACCCGCCGACAGCTTCCCCGCCGCGACCGAACCGAAGCACATTGCGCGCATGATCGCCATGATCGCGCAACTCATCGCCGCCGGTCACGCCTACCAAGCGGACGACAAGTCGGTCTACTTCCGCATTGCCAGCTTTCCCCGCTACGGGAAACTCGCCCATCTCAACCTCGAAGAACTCCGTCCCTCGGGCCGCGTCAGCTCCGATGAATACGAAAAGGAAAACATCGGCGACTTCGCCCTCTGGAAAGCGCACGATGCGGCCGACGGCGACGTGAAGTGGGACAGCCCGTGGGGTCCGGGTCGCCCCGGTTGGCACATCGAATGCAGCGCCATGGCCACCGGACTCCTTGGCGACCGGCTCGATATCCATTGCGGAGGCGTCGACAACATCTTCCCCCACCACGAGGCCGAAATCGCCCAGACCGAATGCTGCACGGGCGAAACATTCGTCAACCTCTGGATGCACTGCGCCCACCTCATGGTGGACGGACGGAAGATGGCCAAGTCCTTCGGCAACTTTTACACCCTGCGTGACCTGCTCGACAAAGGTTGGACCGGACGCGAAGTGCGCTACGTCCTTCTCTCCGCCCACTACCGCCTCCCCCTCAACTTCACCTTCGAAGGCCTGGCCGGCGCCCGCAGCGCCCTGCAGCGCCTCGACGAATGGCGGCAACGTGTCGCCGATCTCGCCGCCACCACCCAAGCCAGCACCCCGCACCCCGCCGCCACCGACGACAAATTCGCCACTGCCCTCGACGACGACCTCAACATCTCCGCCGCCCTCGGTGCCCTCTTCGATCTCGTCCGTGATACCAACCGCGCTATGGACCGAGGTGAACTCTCCCCCGAACAAGCCCGCGGACTCCTCGATTACTGGGAATGCCTCAACACCGTCCTCCGCCTCGAACCCGAAGCCGCCGCCATCCCGCCGGAAATCGCCGCCCTCCTCGAGGAACGCACCGCCGCCCGCACCGCCAAGGACTGGGCCAAGAGCGACACCCTGCGGGATGCGTTGCTCCAACACGGCTGGATGGTCAAAGATACCAAAGAAGGCACCAAACTCACCCGCACCGGAGGTTGAACGCCGTTGAGGTTTTAGAGTTGAGGGTCAAGGGCGGAAACAACACGATCAAATAACTCGTCACACGTCACTCGTCACTAGTCACTTTCCCCATGACTTTCTCCCCCTCCGACTACCTCGCCCTCGAGCACACCGACCACCGGTCCTTGTTTGAGAAGGTGACCAATGTCTGGGAAGCCCTCCCCCTCATCGCCTCCTATCTCCAGTTCCGCCTCAAGCCCGCCATCCACGGCAAACAAGTCGGCCGCCCCTTTATCAGCAATGCCGTCTACATCGGCCACGGCACCACGATCGAGCAGGGCGCCATGATCAAAGGCCCTGCTTGGATCGGCGATCGCTGCCAGATCCGCGCCGGTTGCTACATCCGCGAAAATGTCATCGTCGGCAATGACGCCGTCCTCGGCAATTCCTGCGAATTCAAAAACTGCATCGTCTTCGACGGTGCGCAGGTCCCGCACTTCAACTACGTGGGCGATTCCATCCTCGGCCACAAAGCGCATCTCGGCGCCGGGGTCATTCTTTCCAACGTCCGCCTCGACCACGGCGAAATCATCGTGCGCGGGCCCGACTCCTCCACACCGACCGGCCTGAAAAAATTCGGCGCCATCGTGGGTGACCACGCCGAAATCGGCTGCCATGCAGTGATCAGTCCCGGCGCTTTGCTCGGACGCGAGTCCGTCATCCACCCGTGCGTCCACTGGAAGGGCCTGCTTCCCGCCCGGACCGTGGCCAAACTCCGCCAGGAGATCGAAACCGCCCCGCGCTCCTGACCGACCCAAACTTTGCCAAACTTTTACTCTCCACTCTCTTTCCCGGCCGCCCTTCTTTGCGCGGTCGTGACAGCCCTTGTGGTCGCCGCCCCGCTTCCGGCCTCGGACCAAAGCACCCCGGACACCACGGTGGTCAGCGACCCCACGCAGCCCACGCCGGTCCAGCCCTACCTTGAGCGCAAAGCCGGCTCATCATTGGAAAAGTTCAACCGCTGGAAAGCGCGGATGAAAAGTGAGCACTTCACTGCTTACCTGTCCGCTTACAACGGCATCCTCGCCGGCGTGACCGGCCTCTTCTTCGGCCTCGTCGCCTACCGGCTGGGCGATCCCATGTCTCCTTACCGGCTGATCAGGCGCCGCACGCTCCAACTCGCCACCGCCATCGGGGGCTCGCTCGGGATTCTCGTCGCCGTCATGCAAGTTCCCCCCAACGCCCCGGGCAAAGTCTCCCTGCTGCTCCTCGCGATCGCCATCGGCGCCGTGAGCACACTCATCGGTTCATGGATTGCTTTTCAAATCATGCGCTTCCGGAGCAACCGATCTGCCCGCCGGGACCGACGGCGTCTGACCGACCGCATGCGGCACACTTAAAAACAAGCGGCCCGCCCGGATCTCAGGCTTCAGTCTGGTTCATTCACCTCGCCACCGCGCGGGTGACCGCAGAGGCAATCTGCTCCGAAGCTTCCGGACGCAAAGCCGCAGCGTAGTTGCCGAACTCGACGGCGTAATTTGGATTGTCCCAAGCCATGCGCGAGACCGTCGCCACCAATTCATGATCCCCACCCCGCGAAGCCTCCCGCAGTTGCCAGAGCTGCTCGGAGTTCAAGCTGGCGTAAGTCTCCCGCACATCCTCCCCCTGCGGACCTCCCCCCACATCCATGCCCACACACCCGCCCAGCAAAAGGGCCACCAATAAAATACTCTTTCCCCCAACCCTCAAATGTTCTCGTGGGCCGGTTTTCATCACACTCGTCACGCGTCACACATCACTCGTCACTTCTAAGCCCCCGTTTCAATCGGTGCCCGCACCCGATTGCCCCACTCGGTCCAAGATCCGTCGTAGTTCCGCACTTTGTCATAGCCCAGAAGATAGGTCAGGACAAACCACGTGTGACTCGAACGCTCGCCGATCCGGCAATAAGCCACGATGTCGGCATCCGGCGCCAACCCGCAACCCTGGGTGTAAATTTTCTCGAGTTCGTCCCGCGATTTGAACGTTCCGTCGTCATTGACCGCCGTCTTCCAGGGAACACTCCGGGCCCCGGGCACGTGACCGCCGCGCAGCACCCCTTCCTGGGGATATTCCGGCATATGGGTGATCTCCCCGCGGAACTCACCGGGCGAACGGACATCGATCAGGGGCAAATTCGCCTCGCTGTGGCGCATCGCATCCTCGTAAAAAGCGCGGATCGCCGCGTCCCGCCGCAGCGTCGGCACGGGGTAATCGACCGGTGCGTAATGCGGTTTCTCCCGGGTCAGCGGACGCCCTTCAGCCACCCACTTGTCGCGCCCGCCATTCATGACTTTGACCTTCTCGTGACCGAAGAGACGAAAGACCCACAACGCATAGCAAGCCCACCAGTTCGACTTGTCGCCGTAGAAAACGCAGGTCGTGTCGGGACCGATTCCGTTTTGCGCACAGACCGCGGCAAACTCCGCCGGCGTGATGTAGTCGCGCACTGTCTGGTCCTGCAGGTCGGTCCGCCAATCGATATGCACCGCGCCGACAATGTGCCCCATGTCGTAAAGCAACACATCCTCATTGCTCTCGATGATCCGCACCGCAGGATCATTCAGGTGCTCGGCCACCCACTCCGTGGAAACCAAGGCTTCAGGGTGCGCGTAGTTTTGTTGGCTCATGTTTGGTTGCTTAACGAAGAAGAGCAACAGAATGGGCGCCCTCCCGCCCCACGACAAGGAAAACGGACACCAAGGTGGATCGCGATGTCCCTATCGCGATTTCCTCAACCACCAATCGCGCCGGGACGGCGCGATCCGCCTGTCTTCGGCTCGAATTGCGGAAGTTGATTGCGATCCCCCCAACCGACAAGGAAAACCCTGCCCGCCAGAAGGTTTTCGATAAGAGTCTTTACGCCGTCTCGTTTGATCCATCGGCATTTGGACTACGTGGCATCGGCATCCTGCCGATGATGTCCAGTGATCACGGGAAAGATGCCCGTGCCACTTTTCGGCAAAACCAACGTAGCGCCTCGTGAAAGGCTTCGCCGAAAACGTTCTAATACCCACGTCCTTTTGCTTTTCGACGATTGATTGAGTGGTAGGGCTGGGCCTTTGCCTAGGGGCCATCTTCACTGCGTTCCGGTTGGACCGGCCGTGTCGAAGCCCAGAGAAGGTTCGCGGTCGGCCCGGAGGTCCGACCCTACCCCGGGGCCGAAGGACAAGGTCCCAAGGCGATGGGCCCTTGGTATCATGTAGCGGCGACATCCCCGTCGCCGGCCGTTTCCCCATCCTCAGCACCAAAAAGGTGGGATTGGTCGCCTCCGGCGACCTGTCTTCGGCTCGAACTGCGTTCTTCATCCCACCGGAATGTTTCAACCCGGCTTCGCCGAATGGCGGAGGGGGTGGGATTGGTCGCCTGCGGCGACCCGTCTTCGGCTCGAACTGCGTTCTTCATCCCACGGGAAGGTTTCAAGTCGGCTTCGCCGAATGGCGGAGGGGGTGGGATTCGAACCCACGGACCCTTGCGGGTCTCCGGTTTTCAAGACCGGTGCAATAAACCGCTCTACCACCCCTCCTGACCGCGGCAAATTAGCCAACTTGCCCAGTGCTGGCAAGCGGCTCTGCCATGACCCGCCGGTGGGGTTTGCTGTGGATGCGTGGCGAACCGCCTGATTTTCGCCGATCCGGCCTAATCCCGAATGAGATCGCCCGAGGCATCGACCAGCCACCGTCCGTCTTCGCGGACCAAGTCGACATTCACCTCCATGGGAAACTGCGGATCCTCCCCGATCAACACCACCCGCGCGCGATCTCCATCGACCTTGCTGCTCTTCACACGAAAACGATCGGGGGAATCCTGCCCGCCAATCACCGCATCCGCGCCATAGCCATATTCAGGATCCTGTTTGAGCGCATCGCGATACAGCTTGGTCAGTGCCTCTTGGTAGCGCTCGGTCACCAGCTCACTGGCCTGCACGCGCGCGATGGTCTCTTCATACCCTGGCACTGCGGCAACGTGCCCGTTGATGAATCTCAGCGCGACCGGCCCAGGATCCGCGGGGCGGGGTGAAAGGGCGGGCAAATCGGACGTTGCCACCAGAAGTAGGATGAGCAGCGGGTGGAAGCGAATCATGGGCGGCATTGGTAGCCGGAGGCCGGAGACGGTAAAGGACAAAAGAAAACGCCGCCCCTTGCGGAGCGGCGCTTTCGTGAATGATTGGTTGAGCAGATTACTCCACGGCTTTTTGCAGGTCCTGTCCGACGGTTTCGACGGCTTCGCCCGTGGCCTTGGCGGCATCCTTCGTTCCATCCCACATGCCTTCGGTCACGTCCTTCACGCCCGCGGCGGTGTCCTGCACGGCGCCATAGGTTCCCTCGGCCAGCGACTGGGCACCTTCGCCCACGGCTGTGGCGGTCGCACCGACAGCCTCGCCGGTCGCCTTGGTGGCATCCCACGCACCCTCGGCTACCGCCTGCGCGCCTTCGCCCACAGCTTGAGCAGCTTCGCCGGTTTTCTCGACGCCCTCTTGGACGTCTTGCTTGGTTTGATCACAAGCGGCCAGACCGATCGCGGTCGCCGCCACAACAAGGAAGTATGGTTTCATAGCAACCCCAAGCCTGAAGAGCCCCGGCGCTGGGCGCAAACACATTTTTTGATTAATCCGAGAGACAACTGCTAAATACGCTGCTCATTGGTCTGCAATCTTGACACACCTCGGCTCCGCTGGTTGTTTTACCCAGTCATCGCGGCCAAATCCTGAGTAGCTCAGTGGTAGAGCGGTCGGCTGTTAACCGATTGGTCGTAGGTTCAAATCCTACCTCAGGAGCCGCTTTACCTCCATGTTTCGGGTCTACATTTTGCAGAATCCCACGGGCAAATTTTACGTCGGCCAGACGGACAATTGCCGGCGTGGTAGAGTCCCGGCTCGCCGGGATTAACCGATTGGTCGTAGGTTCAAATCCTTCCTCAGGAGCCGCTTTCCCTCCATGTTTCGGGTCTATGTTTTGCTGAATCCCTCGGGCAAATTTTACGGCGGCCTAATCTAGCGGTCGCGAGACTCCGCCAACAGCAGCACCCGCTCCCAGACAGCATAAAGCTTCACGATGTCCTTCTCCCGCAACGGCGTCGCGTCGAGCCGCGCCCTCACGACTGGCGCGTCGAGCAGTCCTTCTTTCAGGAGATGAACTAACACCTCCACATCCTTCCGACGCCCGGCATGCAACTTCGCCACCGCCAGATCCGCCATCTCGAGAAAGAAAACCCCATCAAACCCGGGCATCGGCTCCAAACGTTCCTCCCACCCCGGCGGAAATAACTCCGTGATATCCGGGCGCAGAATGTCGGCGTGAAAACCTGCGACTCGCGAAAACGTGCTGCGCGCCCCCACGGCATCGATTAATGCCACCGCCAAGTCATCGGCGATTCCATAAATGACAAAATCCGCATCCAAAGAGGGCGACAAAACCTGGCCCGGTTCACCAAGATGCGGATACTTCGGCAGAAGACTGGACGAACCGAAAATGACGATTCGATGCCCCGGCGCAAAACTGCGGGCGATCTCCAGCAGTCGCCTCAGCTCACTGGCATGCATTGACTAAGTATTTCCCTGCGCTCCCCCGCCTCCAACACCCCCGCAAACGGCGACCACGACTTCCAATGCCGGGCCTCCTCGCTGTCATCGCGCAGCAAATCCAGCAAACGACGAAACGCCGCCCCGTCCTGCTGCGCCTCCAAAATCCAAGCCCGCCACTGCTCCAACCGCTGCACTGACACCGACGTGTGCTTCCCGGACGCAATCCAGCGCGCGATGTTGTCCAGTGGCACCGACAACAACTCCGGATGCTCTGCCAACTTATCCGCGGTTGCCACGTCCATCACGTGCCCCGCATCGTTGGCAAAATCATAAGGATTTGCGTTGCGCGCCATGCCCGCACCCTTCCCACTGCCGCGCGCCTCGCGCAAGCCTTTTCCCGCGGAAGCATCTGCCGCCTCGCCACCGCGGCCCTGTGCCCGTGGAACGCAACAGGTCAGAGAACCGCGGATTGCGGGGGTCCCCTTAAACACACAGAGCATTCGCGCCAAAACCCGTTGCGCCTGCGCACCGTGACCAAGCCCGACCCCGATGTCTCCCTCCTGCTCGCCCACCTCGGCCTCCGCCTGCCCAAGGGCTCCAAACTTGTCCAAAAGGTGGTGGAGAAAAACACCTGAAAATCCACACAAGCCCCCGCGAATCAATAAAACCAACGTCCTTTTGCTTTTCGACGATGGATCGAACGGTAGGGCTGGGCCTTTGCCTAGGGGCCATCTTCACTGCGTTCCGGTTGGACCGGCCGTGTCAAATCCCAGAGAATGTTCACGGTCGGCCCGGAGGTCCGACCCTACCCGCGGGGCCGAAGGACAAAGTCCCAAGGCCATGGGCCCTTGGTATTAGTCCCCGCCGCCGGCGCCGTTTTGCAAGGCTTTGCCGAAAGCTTCGCCGGCTTTGCGGAAGGCCTCGCCCACATTTGCCGCAGCCTCCTTGGCCTTGAGCAGACTGGCGGTCATGCGGGCGGCGGCATACTGCGCCTGAAGAGTGTCGCGCTGTTGGCTCAGGCCGTCGGCCGCCGCAATGTCGCCGGCCGCCCGCGCGTCGGCGATTTGGCCGTCCAGGCGGGCAAAACCTTCATCGATTTTTGCCGCGGCGGCGTCCGTCGGGGACGTGGCGTAGGCCGAGACCTCTTTCTGCAGGGTCTGCAGCGTGTCCTGCGGTTTATCGCAGCCGGGCGCGGAAAAAAGAATGACGGCCCATAAGGCGGCGGCCATGGCGGGTTGCATTCTCATGAATTCATCCGCCGGTAGCGCGCGATGAGCGCATTTGTCGAGCTGTCGTGCTGGAGGTCGGGAGCATCCTTGCTTTCCAACTCGGGAATAATGCGCTGGGCGAGCACTTTGCCCAGCTCGACGCCCCATTGGTCGAAGGAATTGATGTTCCAAATAACCCCCTGCGTGAAGACGCTGTGCTCGTAGAGGGCGACCAGCTTGCCGAGCGTCTGCGGGTCAATCACTTCGGCCAGGATGGTGTTCGATGGACGGTTCCCTTCGAAAACCCGGTGCGGCACGAGTTCGGCGCGGGTCCCTTCGGCCTCGACCTGCTCCGCCGTCTTGCCGAACGCCAGGGCCTCCGCCTGGGCGAACATGTTGGCCAGGAGAATATCATGGTGGCGGCCGATCGGGTTGAGCGTCTTGGCGAAACCGATGAAGTCGCACGGGATCAAGTGCGTGCCCTGATGGATGAGCTGGTAGAAAGAATGCTGACCGTTCGTCCCCGGTTCACCCCAGTAAATCGCACCGGTGTTGTAGTCGACGTGACGTCCGTCGAGCGTGACACTCTTGCCATTGCTTTCCATGGTCAGTTGCTGGAGGTAGGCGGGAAAGCGCTTCAAATACTGTTCGTAGGGCAAGACTGCGGCGGTCTGCGCATCGAAGAAATCGCCATACCAGACGGCGAGAAGACCCATGAGCACCGGCAGGTTTTCCCCCAACGGCGCGGTGCGGAAGTGTTCGTCCATCTCGTGAAAACCGGCGAGCAGGGCGCGGAAATTATCCGGACCGATGGCCACCATGGTGGAAAGACCGATCGCCGAATCCATCGAGTAGCGGCCTCCCACCCAGTCCCAAAAACCGAACATGTTGGCCGTATCGATGCCAAACGCGCGGACTTTTTCCGCATTGGTCGACACCGCGACGAAATGCTTGGCCACGCAACTCTCGTCGCCGCCCAAGCCGCGCAGCACCCAATCGCGCGCGGTCTGCGCATTGGTCATGGTCTCGAGGGTCGTGAAGGTTTTGGAGGAAATGACAAACAGCGTCTCGGCCGGATCAAGGCCGCACACCGCCTCGGCAAAGTCGTCGCTGTCCACGTTCGACACGAATAGGCAATGCAGGGCGCGGTCGCTGTAAAATTTCAGCGCTTCATAAGCCATGACCGGCCCGAGGTCGGACCCGCCAATCCCGATATTGATCACGTTGCGGATTTTCCGGCCGGTATGCCCGAGCCAAGCGCCGGAGCGCACGCGGTCGGCGAAAGCACCCATCTTGTCCAGCACCTCATGCACGGCCGGAACAACATCCTCGCCATCGACCATGATTTTTTCGCCGCGCGGCGCCCGCAGCGCGGTGTGCAGCACTGCGCGGTCCTCCGTGGTGTTGATCTTGTCCCCGCGGAACATCGCCTCAATCCGTCCCCGCAAGCCGCGCTCCGCAGCCAGGGCCAAGAGCAATTCGAGCGTGCGGTCGGTCACCCGATTTTTGGAATAATCGAGGTAAAGACCGCAGGCCTCGATCGTGAGCTTTTCCCCGCGCTTGGGGTCGGCGGCAAAGAGTTCGCGCAAATGTAGGCCGGCGACTTCGGCATGGTGGGCCTGCAGTTCTTTCCAGACAGGCGAGTTGGTCAGGGCTTGGGTACTCATGGACAACCGCCAAGGAACCAGAAGTTGAGCGGTAGGTGAAACCCGAAATTGGGTCGGTTTGGTCTTGCGCACGACGGCAAAGCAGCCAGATTGGATTTGATGAAAATACTCCTGCCCCTTGCCCTCGCCGCCGCGCTTCTCGCCGGTTGCGCCGCCATCGAACGCGCCGATCACAACGCCACCGAGCAATTGCTGACCGCCGCCGGTTTCAAAGTCCTCCCGGCCAACACCCCGGACCGCCAAGCCAAGATGGCTGAACTCAAGCCCTACACCATCGCCCGGCAAATCCGCGGCAACAACGTCTACTACATCTATCCGGACGATCAGAACAACTTCGTTCTGGTCGGAGACCAAGCCGCCTACACCAAATACCAAAGTCTCTTGGTCCAACAGCAGATCTCCAATCAAAACCTCATGGCCGCCCAGATGGAAACCATGCCTGGCATGTGGGGCGGTTGGGGCTATTACGGCTACTAAAACCGAACCGTCTTCATTTACCGCGGGCCCGCTTGCCACAAGCGGGCCCGTCTTTTTTCCCTGCCCCCGCGGCGCCGCCCCGGCCAATCTTGCCATCCGATGAACAACGCTCTTCCGCACGACTTCGACCGCCGCGCCGCGGTCTACGAAGAACATGCGCCCGTGCAACGCGAGGCGGCGGCTTGGCTGGCGGAATGGCTGCCGGAAAAAATCGAGGGACCAGCCCTTGAAGTCGGCGCCGGCACCGGGCTCTTCACCCGCCACCTGACCGGACGCACCGACCAGCTTTGGGCCACCGATATTTCCCCGCGCATGGTCCGAAGCGGCCATGACACCCTGCCGGACGCCCAATGGTCTGTCGCCGATGCCATCCATCCGCCCACGAGCCACGTCTATCGGTGGATTTTCAGCTGCAGCCTCATTCAATGGCTCCCCGATCCCGCCGCTGCGTTCCGCATCTGGCATCACGCGGCCGCACCCGGAGCGCGCTTCCTTTGCGGATGGTTCGTCCGCGGCACGCTGGCCGAATTTTTCGACGTCTGCCCGGAGGCCGCACCCTTTGCCTGGCGCGACGCCGGGGAGTGGCGCGACATGCTGCAAGGGGCCGGCTGGGCCACCAAACGCAGCGAGTGCCGCACCTACACCAAGCAACATCCTCAGGCCGCCGCCATGCTCCGCGCCATTCATAATGCCGGCGCCGTCATCCCGCACCGCCTCGGCACCGGACGCCTCCGGCAAGCATTGCGTCAATACGATCGCGAAAACCGCGGGGAAAACGGCGTGACGGCCCATTTCGAGTTTCTCCGCTTGGAGGCCATCCGATCATGAACTCCGAGGAACCGGCCCAACTCATCCTCGCCAATTACCGCCGTCTTTTCGGCCGGGACCTTGTCGAAGGGCAGGACGCCGTGAAAAATCTCTTCGAAGCCCCGCGCGCCGTGCTCTCGGCCCTTGGTCCGCCCGGCTCCGATCTCCTTTTCAATTACGCCAACCGCACGGCCCTGACCCTTTTCGAATACCAGTGGGCTGAACTGATCGGTCAACCCTCGAGCACCAGCGCCGAGCCGATGCATCGCGATGAGCGGCGGCGCTTGCTCGACGAAGTCAGCCGGCGCGGCTTCATCGAAAACTATTCCGGGATCCGCATCAGCAAAAACGGCCGCCGCTTCCGGATCAACCGCGCCACGGTCTTCAATCTGCTCGATCCGGACGGACAATCCGTCGGCCAAGCGGCGACTTTCGACGACTGGACCCCGGTTTAAAACCGACCAGGGCAAGGCGAGCCTCAGCCCGGCCGCCTCAGTCTCCAATTGAGCCAAATCGTCGAGACTCCGGCCGAGATGAACGAGACCGAGAGCGCCGCGCCGAGCAACCAAGCTGCGGTGGAACCATCTTTATGGATCCACGCGATCCACGCGGTGATCAGGAGCAGAAAACCGGTGAGGAAAGTGCCGATCCACGCGATGAACGGACGGCTCCGCACCGCGACGCCAATCCGGGCAAACCCGAACACCGCCAAAGCAATGGCCAGCACGCCGTTGCTGTTGGTCAGCAAAAAGTGGTCGCCGATCCAGACCGCCACCCCGCCCGCCATGGAAAGCAAACCGAAGAAAACCGTGGAAACAAATGTCCCCCAGGCGCGCGACGAAAACGCGTAAATCACATCCGAAGCACCGATGGCGAAAAGCAAAAGCGCCACAAGTTTCACGTAGTGGAGGCCGGTGATGAGCGGTGCCCCCAGGCCGAGCACGCCGACAATCACCGCGATCATCCCGAAATACCAGGCAGCGGGAACAGTGGGAGCAACCTCCTTGTAAAGGGCACTGTAGGACTCGCGCCCCGGAGGCGGAGCCAGATGCTGGTCTTTTTCAATCTGCTCGGTCTTGGCCCGCACGCGGTTGGCCCAGTCCTGGCACTGGTTGCTGAAGAGCGAATAGTAAGCGCCATCCTCGACCTCCCCGAGCGCCTCGTAAGCCGCCTTGGCATTGAAACGCGGCTCCACGAACCAGTAACCCTGCGCCGTGATATCCTCCGGCGTGCGCATCACCTTCCCCATGTCGCGCTCATGAAAGCGCTTGCCGTCGTCCCCGTAGCCGATTTCGTCGACCACCCCGCCGGTTTTCATGAAAAAAAGTTGGTCGTGACGCAACTGCAGGTGCAAAAGCGCACCGAGCTTGTTGTTCACCAGCGGATAAAGAAACGACAGCTTGTCCAGATTGCGCTGGGCGAACTGCGCATAGTCCGCCTCGGCCGCCTCCGGCCTGACCGTTGCTTCAACCGTTCCCATAGCCGCGGAGCATCACCGTCCGCAGTCAAGAGTTCAAGTCCCCCGATGCTTGCCGCCCCGTCATCCACACGCTACTGATAGCTGCTCGCTTATGGGAAAAACCTTGTTCGATAAAGTTTGGGAAGCGCACACCGTGCGCCAATTGCCCAATGGTATGACCCAACTCCTCATCGGCACCCACCTCATCCACGAGGTGACCAGCCCGCAGGCCTTCGGCATGCTGCGCGATCTCAATCTGGCGGTGCTTTATCCCCACCGCACCTTCGCCACGGTCGACCACATCGTCCCCACCGACGAACGCGAGGAGCCTTTTTCCGATTCCCTGGCCGACGCCATGATCAAGGAACTGCGCCGGAATTGCGACGAGGCGGGGATCAAATTTTTCGACATCGCCAGCGGCAAGCAAGGCATCGTGCACATTGTCGGCCCCGAGCAGGGCATCACCCAGCCGGGCACGACCATCGCCTGCGGCGATTCGCACACCTCGACGCACGGCGCCTTCGGCGCCATCGCCTTCGGCATCGGCACCAGCCAGGTCCGTGACGTGCTCGCCACGCAAACCATGGCGTTGCAGAAACCGAAAGTCCGCCGCATCGAGGTGGACGGAAAACTCGCCCCCGGCGTCTACGCCAAGGACGTCATTCTCCACATCATCCGCCAGCTCGGTGTGAACGGAGGCCTCGGTTACGCCTACGAATACGCCGGTTCGACCTTTGACCACTTCACGCAGGAAGAGCGCATGACCGTCTGCAACATGTCGATCGAGGGCGGGGCCCGGGTGGGCTACGTCAATCCCGACCAAACCACTTTCGATTACCTGCGCGGACGCCCCTACGCTCCCTCCCAGGCCGACTACGACGCCGCGGTGACCCGATGGAAATCCTTCGCCAGCGACTCTGACGCGAAATACGACGACATCGTCAAATACGACGCGGCCGACATCGGTCCGACCGTCACCTGGGGCATCAACCCCGGCCAAGCGATCTTCATCGACGAGACCATCCCCACCCCGGAAGAGTTGCCGGAAAAAGACCGGTCCACGGCCGAAGAGGCCTACGCGCACATGAAACTGCGGCCCGGCCAACCGATCAAAGGGACCAAAGTCGACGTCGCTTTCCTCGGTTCCTGCACCAACGCCCGCATCAGTGACCTGCAGGAAGTCGCCAAGTATCTGCAGGGCAAAAAAATCAAAGCCGGGGTCAAAGGCATCGTTGTCCCCGGTTCGCAAGGCGTCGCCGCCATTGCCGAGTCCATGGGCTTGGCCGACATCTTCCGCAACGCCGGCTTCGAGTGGCGCGGGGCCGGTTGTTCCATGTGCCTCGGCATGAACCCCGATAAACTCATCGGCGACCAACTCTGCGCCAGCTCGAGCAACCGCAACTTCAAAGGCCGCCAAGGCAGCCCGACCGGACGCACTGTCTTGATGAGCCCGCTCATGGTCGCCGCCGCCGCCGTGACCGGCGAAATCAGCGACGCCCGCGAAGTCTTCGGCCTCAGCTAAATTTCCGACCTTCTGAAATCTCAAATCTCTAATCCTCATCCCATGTCTTTGGCTAAAATCTCCCAAATCGCCGGCCGCGGCGTTTACGTCCCCGGTGATGATGTTGACACCGACCGCGTCATCCCCGCCCGTTACATGAAGTGCGTCACCTTCGACGGACTCGGCGAATATGCCTTCTACGACGAGCGCTTCGACGCGAATGGCCAGCCCAAGCCCCACCCGATCAACGACCCCAAATACGCCGGCGCCACCATCCTTCTGGCCGGACGCAATTTCGGCTGCGGCAGCTCCCGCGAGCACGCCCCGCAAGCCCTCTACCGCCACGGCTTCCGGGCCATCCTGGCCGAAAGCTTCGCCGAAATTTTCTTCGGCAACTCGATCACCCTCGGCATGCCCTGTCTCGTCATGGACGGACGCGACATCCGCGCCCTCGCCGCCCTGATCGAAGAAGCCCCGCAAACCGAACTCAACATCGATATTCCCAACGGCCAAGTATCCATTGCCGACGTCAGTTTCCCCGCCAAACTCCCCGACCACGCCAAAGAGGCCTTGGTCGGCGGCAAGTGGGACGCCATCGCCGACCTTCTCGAAGGCCTCGATGCCGTCCAATCCACCGCCGCCAAGCTCCCCTACATCCAAGCAGCGTAAGCCTTCTTGATGTAGCGGCGGCGTCCCCGCCGCCGGCCGTTTCCATGCGATCCGTCGCCCATCGGCGACGTGCTACACCTCGACCAATCTTCTCAGCCGCTGCGTCGCTTCATCACGATCGATCACGCTTGCCGCTACCGCCAGCGTCAACTCCTCCCAATCTGGCCCATCGGGAAAAGGCTTCATGCCATTGAGACGCAAAAAAACCAAACACGCGCCCAACGCCGCGCGCTTATTCCCGTCGATGAACGGATGATTGCGGCAGAGGTAAAATAAATAAGCCGCCGCCACCTCGATGATATCCGCGTAGGGAGACTGGCCGCCGAAACTTGCCTGCGGCGCAGCCACCGCAGACTCGAGCAACGCCTGATCGCGTAGTCCGTGCGATCCACCGAAAGCCGCGATGACCGCCGCATGAATCTCCTGAACGATCTCCACCGTCAGGTGGAAGCAGTTTTCCGGCGCCGGTTTCACGCCAAACGCTTCATTGTGCGGCCGTAATCCTTCATCACTTCCCGGACCCTGAGCGAGACCTCAGTCGCCGAAGGAACAGGACGCAACGGCGTCATCGTAATCGTTCCGCCCTCGTGCACCTCGACATTCATTTGGTCGCCCATTTTGAGATGCGCAAGATCCATGAGCGCGCCGTCAAAAATGACCCCGTGCGAGTTGCCGACTTTGGTAATGGTCTTGACCATAATGTAAAACATAGTTTTACAGCGTCCCGCTGTCAAACTTTTCGACCCCGACCTCCGTCCGGTTCTTCTTTCCGCCCTCCACCCCCTTTCCTACCCTCCACGCGTGCTCAAGCTCATCATCCGACGTCTGCCTGCGCTCCTGTTCGTCCTCCTCTGCGTGGTCAGCATCACCTTCTTCCTCGTCCGCCTCGCCCCCGGCGGACCCTTCGACCGCGAGCGCAGAATCCCCCCGGCGATCGAGGCCCAGCTCCTCGCCAAATACCAACTCGACGGACCGCTCTGGTCCCAGTTCACCGGTTACCTGGCGGACGTGGTCCGCGGCGACCTTCGCCTCTCGACCAAATACCGCAACCGCAGCGTCAACGAGATCCTCGCCCAAACCCTGCCCGTCACCTTCGCGCTCGGCGGGTTGGCCTTCCTGCTCGCCACCGCCGGCGGCGTCTGGCTCGGCACCTTCGCCGCCGTGCGCCGTGACTCCGCCGCCGACCGCCTCTCCATGGCCGCTGCCCTGCTCGGGTTGTCCATCCCGATGTTTGTCATAGGACCCATCCTCATCCTCATCTTCGGCCTCTCGCTCAAGTGGCTGCCCGTCGGCGGCTGGGGGTCGCCCGCCCAGCTCATTCTCCCCGCGATCACCCTGGCCATTCCTTTCGCCGCGGTCATCGCCCGCCTCATGCGCACCAGCCTGCTCGAAGTCCTCAACCAGGATTTCATCCGCACGGCCCGCGCCAAAGGCCTCCCCGACCGCACCGTCGTCTACAAACACGCCCTCCGCGTCGCCATCCTGCCCGTTGTCACCTACCTCGGCCCCCTCGCCGCCCATCTCCTGACCGGATCGATCGTGGTCGAAACCGTCTTCAACATCCCGGGCGCCGGCGGATTCTTCGTCAATTCCATCCTCAACCGCGACGGTTTCCTCCTCGGCGGCGTCGTGATTGTTTACTGCGCCCTCTTGATCGTCTTCAACCTGCTGGTCGATGCCAGCTACGCGCTGCTCGACCGGCGCATCCGCGTCGATGCTTGAACCCGGCACCACCGCCCGCATCCTCCGCCGCCCGGCCGCGCGGGTCTGTCTCGGCATTCTCATCGTTGTGGCGGCCGCCGCCGCCATCGGCCCCGAGCTTTTCCCCGCAAGCTACCGCGAACCCGGACCCCTCCAATACGCCCCGCCCTCGTGGCAACATCCGTTCGGCACCGATCTCAACGGCCGCGACGTGCTCTACCGCGTCCTGCTCGGTGCGCGCATTTCGCTCATCGTCGGACTCGCCGGCGCCGCGGTCAGCCTCTTCCTCGGCTCGGCCTACGGACTGATCGCCGGTTACGCCGGCGGCAAAATCGACAATGCCATGATGCGCCTCGTCGACATCATGTATTCCGTCCCGCGCCTCATCTTCATCCTCATTTTCATCAACGCCTTCGACGGACACGTCCGCGACTTCGCCGCCCGCCTGGACTGGCAATGGCTGGTCAGCTACTCCCGTGTCGTCATCCTCATCATCACCCTCGGCCTGATCGAATGGCTCACCATGGCCCGCATCGTGCGCGGACAAGTCCTCGCCCTCAAAGAACGCTCCTTCATCCACGCCGCGCAGGCCCTCGGTCAATCCCACCTCAAAATCATCACCCGCCACCTTCTCCCCAATATCCTCCCCATCATCATCGTCTATCTCACCCTGACCGTGCCCGCCGTCATCCTCGACGAATCCTTCCTCAGCTTCCTCGGCCTCGGCATCCAGCCCCCGCAAGCCAGTTGGGGGTCCCTCCTCGCCGAGGGGGCGCAATCGATCAACCCGCTGAAGAGCTACTGGTGGCTCCTCTTCTTCCCCGCCGCCACCATGTCGGCCACCCTGCTCGCGCTGAACTACCTCGGCGATCGCCTGCGCGACACCCTCGACCCCCGGCGCTAAAAGTAGCCCTCCGGCTCAAGCCGCGTAGGCGACGGCGATCTCCGCCGCGACCTTCGCGTTGTTCTTCACCAAGGCAATATTCGCCTGCAAGGAACGCCCCTTGGTCGTTTGGGCAATTTCAGCCAGCAAGAAAGGGGTCACATCTTTGCCACAAATCCCCCGACGGCCTGCTTCCGCCAAAGCCGCCGCAATGGCCGGTTCGATCTCCGCCGCCGAGATCTCATCGGCCTCGGGAATCGGATTGGCGACAATGACCGCGCCGATCAAACCAATCTCCCACTTCGACCGCATGATCCCCGCGACTTCTTGCGCGGAGTCCGCACGCATCGGCACCTTCAACCCGCTCGACCGCGAATAAAACGCCGGAAAATCCCCCGTCCGGTAACCAATGACCGGCACCCCATCCGTCTCGAGCCTCTCCAGCGTCAGCGGCAAATCCAAGATCGCCTTCGCCCCCGCCGTAACCAGCACGACATTGCTGCGCGTCATCTCGGTCAAATCCGCCGAGACATCAAAAGTATCCCCCGCCCCGCGATGCACCCCGCCCATGCCGCCCGTGGCAAAAACCGGAATCCCCGCCATCGCCGCAATCCGCATCGTGGCCGCCACCGTCGTCGCGCCATCCAAACCCCGTCCCACCACAAACGGCAAATCCCGCACCGAAACCTTCATAATCTCCGGCCCCGACTGCCCGAACATCTCGATCTCCTCCGCCGACAACCCGGCTTTCAAGCTGCCCCCGATCACCGCGATGGTGGCCGGCACCGCCCCATGGGCCCGCACCACCTCCTCGACCGCCAAAGCCGTCGCCACATTCGCCGGATAAGCCATCCCATGCGCGATGATCGTGGATTCGAGCGCGACGACGGGCCGGCCCGCAGACAAGGCGGCGGAAACTTCGGGGGAGAGAATAACTTTCATGCTTCCGTCGATATCTTGTAGCGGCGGACTATGCCCGCCGGAACCTTTTTCGGACCTGCGTCCGGCGGTCATAGACCGCCGCTACACTTCGGACAAAATCTGCCGCGCCGAGCGCACCGCAAACGCGATATCCTCCGCCTCCAACCACCCGGAAACAATGACCACCCGCCGCGCCCCGGCCGCCCGCACCTCCGCCAAATTCCCCAGCTTGATCCCCCCGATACAAAAGATCGGGACGGAAACCAATTCATGCACGGTAGCGATATCCTGCAAACCGATCGCCGGACGCCCCGGCTTGGTCGGCGTGGCGAAGAGTGGGCCGAACCCGAGGTAATCCGCCCCCTCCTCGGCCGCCGCACGCGCCTGCGCGATGCTGTGGGTCGACTTGCCGATGATCACCGGACGCCCCGCGGCCGCACGCGCTTCGGCCACGCTCAGATCATCCTGCCCGACATGGGCGCCCTCGGCGGGAACATCGCGGAGCAGCTCCGGGTAATCATTGAGGATGAGCGGAACGCCCAGCGGCTCGGTCAGTGCGTGGATTTCCTCCGCCAAAGCCGCCACGATGGCTTTGTCCGTTTGCTTGGCGCGGATCTGCAGGATGTCGACGCCTCCTTCGAGGAGCCTCTCCGCGGCGACGGGTGCGGTGTCCGCCGAGAGATAACCGAGATCGACAATCCCGTAGAGGCGTGCCCCCGCCAGCGTATTCACTTTTTCTTCGGGGCGCTGCGCTCCGCGAGCATGCGCTCGAGGAAGCCGGTGTCGTATTTTCCGGCGATGAAATCCTTGTTCTGCATGATCTCAAGCTGCAACGGAATGGTCGTCTTGATGCCGGTGATCATGTATTCGCCGAGGGCGCGGCGCATGCGCGCGATGGCCTGCTCGCGCGTCGAAGCATGCACGATGAGCTTGGCAATCATCGAATCGTAATTCGGCGGGATCGGGTAGCCGGCATAAGCATGCGAGTCGATGCGCACCCCGCGTCCGCCCGGCGCGTAGTAAAGATCGATCGTGCCGGGGCTGGGCATGAAATTGTTTTCCGGATCCTCAGCGTTGATGCGACACTCGATGGAGTGGTGCCGCGGGACGGCGTTGAGCACGTGGTGCGAAAGCGGCTGCCCCGAGGCGATTTGGAGCTGCTGCTTGACCAGATCGCAGCCGTAGACTTCCTCCGTGATGGGATGCTCGACCTGGATGCGGGTGTTCATCTCCATGAAGTAGAAGTTGCCGTCGTCGTCGACCAGGAACTCGATGGTGCCGGCGTTCTCGTAATTGACCGCCTTGGCCAGGGCGACCGAAGCCTCGCCCATGCGCTGGCGCAGCTTTTCGGTCATGATTGGTGACGGACACTCCTCGATGATCTTCTGGTTGCGGCGCTGCACGGAACAATCGCGCTCCCCGAGGTGAACCACGTTGCCCTGGCTGTCGGCAATAAGTTGGAACTCGATGTGATGCGGGTTCTGCACAAATTTCTCGATGTAGACGTCGGCATTGCCGAAAGCCTTCTCCGCCTCGGTGCGTGCACTGTGGAAACCTTTGACCAGGGTGACTTCGTTGTGCGCGACACGCATGCCGCGCCCGCCGCCGCCCGCCACGGCCTTGACCATCACGGGGAAACCGATCTTGCGGGCGACGCGCAGCGCCTCACCTTCTGTCTCCACGATGCCGTCGCTGCCGGGGGTGACCGGCACGCCGGCCTTGATCGCCTGCTGACGGGCCATGTTTTTGTCGCCCATCAAGCGGATGGCCTCGGCGGAAGGACCGACGAATTTGATTTTGCAACTGGCACAGACCTCGGCGAAGTGGGCGTTTTCGGCGAGAAAGCCGTAGCCCGGATGGATCGCGTCCGCATCGGCAATTTCGGCCGCACTGATGATACGGTCGATCTTGAGATAGCTTTGCGGACTCGGGGCCGGGCCGATGCAAATGGCCTCGTCGGCAAGTTGGACATGGAGGGACTGGACGTCGGTCTCGGAATAAACCGCGATGCTGCGGATGCCGAGTTCTTTGCAGGCGCGGATGATGCGCAGGGCGATCTCGCCGCGGTTGGCAATAAGGAGGCGCTTGATCATGTCCGGTCCGCCGCGCAGGAGCCGCTTATTTGTAACGGAAGAGGGCCTGGCCGAATTGCACGGGCTGGCCGTTTTCCGCGGCGACTTCGGTGATCGTGCCGGAGACCTCCGCCTTGATTTCGTTCATCACCTTCATGGCCTCGATGATGCAGACCACGGTCTCGGGCGTCACTTTCTGGCCGACGGTGACGAAGGCGGGCGACTCCGGGGAGGCCGCCGTGTACAAGGTGCCAACCATCGGCGAAATGATTTCTTTACCGACAATGACCGGCTTCGCCTCCGGGGTCGGGGCGGCCGGAGTCGCGGCGTCGGGCGCGGCAACCTGAGGAACAGGCGCGTAGCTGACGGGGGACGCGAAGGCGGTTTCCTTGGCCAGCGAAATACGGAAGCCATCTTTCTCCATTTCGAAAGCGGTCAGGCCGTTCTTCTGCATCAGATCGATGAGTGCTTTAATGTCTTTTAGATCCACGTTGGTCTCCTTTTTTTGTTTGGCGGTCGGAGAGAATGATTTCCGGGACATAACGAGTCAAGTGCGGGGCGGGGCCGGTTGCTGCTGGCTGAGGCAATGGATAGAACCAAGTCCGATGATGAGGTCCGAGCAATCGACAGGCACGACTTTTCTTCCGGGAAAGACCGCTCCGATAATGCTCGCCGCTTCACCATCCCGGGGGTCGTCGAAGGAAGGCACGAGGACGCCTCCGTTGACGATGAGAAAATTCGCGTAACTGCAGGGCAGTCGGTGCCCCTCCCACTCGCGCCGGCGCCCGGGCATGGGCAGAGTGACAATATCCAGCGGGTGACCGTCCTCATCGCGCAGACTGCGCAACACCTCCAGATTTTCTGCGAGGATCGCGTGATTGGGATCGGCGGCATTTTCCTCGACGACCGTCACCACCCGCGACTTTCCGACAAACCGCGTCAAATCATCGATGTGACCATCCGTGTCATCCCCCTCGATCCCGTCCCCGAGCCAAAGCACATTGCGCACCCCGAGCCACTGCTGGAGATTCGCCTCGATCTGCTCCTCGGTCATCGACGGATTCCGGTTCGCGTTGAGCAGGCAACTGCGCGTGGTCAGCACTGAACCCGTCCCATTCACCTCGATCGAGCCGCCCTCCAAAACCACCGGACAAACCAGATGCCGCAAGCCGAGTTGCCGCGCCACCGCTTCCGGCACGCGCCGGTCCAGTTCCCAGCGCGGCAGCTTGCGCCCCCAGGAGTTGAATTCAAAATCGGCCACCGCGACTTCGCCCGTGCGGTCGTTGACCAGAAAGATCGGGCCATGGTCGCGGCACCAAGGTTCGTCGCTGTTGATCGGGAAAAACTGCACATTGTCGCACGGACCGATCCCGCGCCGCGCCTCGGCCTCCTCGGCCGCGTTGCGCACATTGACCCGCACCGGCTCGAACTCCGCCGCCGCCCGCAGCAGCGCCCCGAAAGCGCGCGGGATCCGGTCATAAGCTCCCGGAAAACTCTCCGTGTCCGGATGCGGCCACGAAAACCACACCGCCTCGTGCGGTTCCCACTCCGCCGGCATGCGGAAGCCCAATTCGGCAGGCGTTGACATGACGCTATCTGCGGCAACCGCCGCCCGAAAAGCAAGCCGCGCTGGAAATGATCCCGCCCCGCCTTTATCATCCCTCCTCCATGCCCAAGGTCTTCCTCAAAACCTACGGATGCCAGATGAACGAGCGCGACTCCGAGCAAGTCGCGCAGATGCTGGTGGCCCGGGGCTATGAAATGACCGGTCAAGCCGACGAAGCCGACGTCGTCCTGCTCAATACCTGCAGCGTGCGCGATATGGCGGAACAAAAGGCCCTCGGCAAAATGGGACTGCTCGGACGCCTGCGGAAAAAGCGCCCGCACATGGTTTACGGATTGCTCGGCTGCATGGCCCAGAGCCGCGGCGCCTCCCTCCTTGCCGATCTTCCCCACCTCGACCTGGTCGTCGGCACGCAAAAATTCCACAAAGTCGCCGACCATGTGGACGCCATCCTGCGCCGCAAAATGGCCCATGACCCGGCGATGGACGATCTCCGCTTCTCCGTCGTCGACACCGACGAGGAAGCCGGCTCGCAGGAAACCATCCGCGACCACGCCACGGTCCCCGCCAGCGCTTTCGTCTCCATCATGCAGGGCTGCAACATGCGCTGCACCTTCTGCATCGTGCCCGACACCCGCGGCGCCGAACGCAGCCGCCGCATCGGCAGCATCGTCGGCGAAGTGCGCGAACTGGTCGAACGCGGCTGCAAAGAAGTCACCCTGCTCGGACAAATCGTCAATCTCTACGGACGCCACGAATTCCCGAAACTCGACGGACGCAGTCCTTTCGTGCAACTCCTCGAAGCCGTGCATGAGGTCGAAGGGCTCGAGCGCCTCCGCTTCACCTCCCCCCACCCGATCGGCTTCCGCGAGGACCTCGTCGACTGCTTTGGCCGCCTCCCGAAGCTCGCCGAGCACGTCCACCTGCCGCTGCAATCCGGTTCCGACCGCCTCCTCAAAGCCATGCACCGCGGCTACACCGCGGAAAAATTCCGCACCCTCGTGCAAAAGCTGCGCGCCAACTGCCCGGACATCGCCATCACGACCGACATCATCGTCGGCTTCCCCGGTGAAACCGAGGAAGACTACGCCGCGACCCGTGCCCTGACCGACGAACTCTCCTTCGACAACGCCTTCGTCTTCCGTTACTCCCCGCGCAAAGACACCCCCGCCGCCACCATGGAGGCGCAGCTGCCCGAGGAAGTGAAAGAGGACCGCAACCAGGACCTCCTCTCCGTGGTCAACCGCCACGCCCAGCAAAAATTGCAAAATCTCGTCGGCCACTCCGTTGAAGTCCTCTGCACCGGACCCAGCCGCCACAACGACACCCGCCTCGCCGGCCGCACCCGCGGCAACAAGATCACTGTCTTCGAAGGCCCCGCCGACCTGGCCGGTCAACTGGTCGACCTCGACATCACCGAAACCGCCGGCTTCACCCTCTACGGCGCCGCGGGTCACCGGCCGCGGCCAGCAACTCCCCGAGCACCTTCTCCATCCCCTCCATGGGCAGCCACGGCCCATATCTCTGCAGCGTACTCTTGCCCCGGAACACGGATGCCCCCGATCTCCGGCAGCCCCACAAAGCGCCGGTAAAGCGCGCTCATCCCCAGCAGGAGGCTCATGCCGCGAAAACTCTCGCCGGTCAACCGCAGCAAAAGCGTGCAGCGCAAAGCCCGCCGACTCTGCCCGGCGTGCGCCTGCCGGGCCCGCTCCCCGTCCTTGACCGCACGGCCGGCCTCCACCTCCTTGGCCGCCCGTTGCTCAAACATCTGCACGCCCTGCCGCAGAAAGGCATCCTCCACCCCGCCCACCCGCAGAATCCGGTCCATCTCCTCGAGCAACTCTTCTTGCTCGCGGTAGTCTTTGCACCCGCGTATCTCGGGCAGGGCTGGACGAAGGTGCTCTTGGAAGGATATGGTTTTGCTCATCGGGTTGCTTTGGTTCGTTGTTGTAGACTCACCATAACCACCCGATTTGGGGCAAAGCAGCCATTTACGCTGTCTTTGCCCCTCCTTTTTCACCTCCGCTCAACACCGTCCAACCCTCATTCTACCCCCCGTGGTACAGGCTCTATGTAGGGACGCGCGGCTCGCGCGTCCGTTGGTTGGGGAACGGACGAGCGGGCCACTCGTCCCTACCTGCTGAACGAATATTTCCTTCTGCTGCAGCCCGTCCATGGCCGCGGCTTCCGCATCGTTCCGGCTAAGGATTCCGATTGACTGGCAGTGGTTAGGGGGTAACCTTCAGCCAGTAAACCGCTCCGAGCTTGAGCACTACCTGTGGTGGTGTTGGCCATTCCGGCCACAACATAACTGGGAGCGCTTAGGAATCAGCTCCAAAGCCACGTTTTCTTTAATTCGTCATGCCCATCCCCTCCAAACCTACTCTGCTCGATCGCTTCCAGTGGAAGTTGGCCGACCTCCAGCCCGGCTCTGTACCCGTCCCGGCACCTTTCACCTTGCGCCCGGCGGGCGAGCAAGAATTGGAGGACGCCGTGCGCGTGGTCCAAGCCAGCTACGATTTGGATCCTGACTGGAGCGGATGCGCGAAGCACATCGACAACATCATTTTACCCGGCTTGCGCCGCGCCTTCGAGGGTGAAGCCACCTGCCTTTTCCTGCTCCACGGGAACCGTGTCATTGCCGCCTCAGCTTACGACCCGGAACCGGCAGACGGCATCTATCTCATCACCGGTCCGTGCGTTTTGATCGAATACCGCAACCGCGGCATAGGCGGTGCCTTGCTCCATGCCACGCTCGAAGCTCTGCGCGCGCGGGGCCTGACCGAAGCCGTCGGCCTGGCCCGGCCCGGCACCCCTTCGGCCAAATTTCTCTGTCGCAAATTCGGCGGCCAACAGCTGCCCACCCCCGCCCCGATGGTCCAACCAACGGGTGCGGAATCGGCAGTGGCCGCCTGACGCGAGACGCGCCCTTGCGCGCGGCAGCTTGACGTGGTGCATTACTGGTCGTGCTTGAGCTGCTCTTCATCATCGCGTTTATCGCCTGGGTGGTCGTCACCGTCCTCCAGTATCTGGCCGGATTAGCGGCCGCCCCGACTCTCCTTGTTGCCGCGCTGACGGTGCCAATCTTGGCCATGTGGCGGAGCAGGGTTCTCATCCGCCGTGCGCACCTGGAATTCGCATCGGCACGACGTCGCCCGCTGCCGCCGGAGCGGTTCTACTGGCCATCCGCGCGACGACGTTTGGGCCGGAGGATCGGCCTTGCCACTTTCTTGGCCTTGGCCGCATGGCCGGTGGCCATCACATGGCCGGCGCGCTGGTCGATGGCCGCCGGATCGGCCACGGGTTGGGCGGCGGGAGCCATGGCCATCGCATCGTTGGCCGAGTTGGCCGCCGCCCTCTGGCTTTACGTTCGCGCGTCCCAACTTTTCGACCATCTCGCACCCACAGCCCTCGGATGGCTGCGGGTCGGGCTCTACCGCCTCTCGGACAATCACGAATTCCTCGGCGAGGAACCCTTGCCGCGGCGCAAAAGCGTGCGCGAGTCGATTTATTAAACGAGCGGCGGCACCGCGCGGACCCGCGCCTCTCCCGCTTCGAGACCCAGGGCAAGCCGGACCACTTGCAGGAAATTGTCCGGCGTATCCGTGAAGGAAAGATCGAGCGTGCCCGTGTGGCCGGACGGAGCGCGCAAACCGAGTTGGTCAAGACGGCGCGCCACGGTGCGGGCGCAGTTCGCGGCGGAGTCCACGAGCGTGATCGCCGGCCCAGCCGCCCGCGCCAGGGCGCCGGCCAGCAAGGGGTAATGCGTGCACCCCAACACCAGCGCGTCGGCATCACCTGCGCGGACTGCCCCGAGGTAGCGTTCGAGCACCGCATCGGTCACGACATCTTCGAAAAGTCCTTCCTCCACGAGCGGCACCAGCAGCGGGCACGCCATGCTGGTGACACGAATGCTGGGACAAGCCGCGCGCAAAGCATCGGCATAAGCACCGCTGCCAATCGTGGCTTTGGTGCCGAGCACCGCGATGTGTCCGGTGACGGTGGCGGCCAGAGCGGCCTCCACCCCGGGCTCGATCACCCCCTCGACCGGCACACTTAGAACCTCACGAAGTCGGGCCAAGGCCAGAGCCGAAGCGGTATTGCAGGCCACCACCACCATTTTCGCACCCTCCCCGACCAGCAAGGCGGCGATTTCTTCGCTGTAGCGTTCGATCGTGCCGCGCGATTTCCCGCCGTAAGGCACCCGGGCGGTGTCGCCGAGGTAGACAAGATCTTCACCGGGCAGTTCGCGGCGCAACGCGCTGACCACGGTGAGTCCGCCGATCCCGGAGTCAAAAACGGCGATCGGCCTTTTCGCGTTGGAGGAAGACGGCGGCATCAATACTGCTGCTGACCCTGCTGCTGGTTGCCGAGCACGTCGAAGGCCAATGGTAGATTGATATTCGGCGCATCCTTGAGGGTCACCATAAGCAGCACCCCCACACCGACCTCGCCGCTCGTCTGGTTGTTGAAAGTCGCACTGTTGTCCGTGATGAGAAATCCCGCGGAAATGAGCCACGAACTCAGGTCACGGTGGACCATATAACGTTGGATGTCCCACGTGCCGAAAGTCACGTCATAGCGCGTGGCCGCACTGACCGCCCAGTTGTCATTGACCCGCCAGTAGCCCCCGACGGAAGCCTGGCTGTCATTCTGGAAATACGGGCTGCTTTCAATGAAGCGCTGCGAGACAAAGAAGGAGAAATCCTCGACCGGCTGCCAATTAAGGTAGGAATTCACGTCGGTGAAGCCTCCGTCGGACATCGGCAACTGTGTGGTGGCACCAAAGGTGAACCAAGGCACCGGGGAGAAGGCAAAGTTGTTGTAGAGGTTCGAGAACTGACCCGGATCGTCCAGGTAGGGGTTGTCGAAATTCACATCGAGAAAAGTCTCCAAGGCGAACCACTCATGGTTGCCGTCATCGCGCCGTGTAACCAGACGGTTGCGGACGCCGAGGCGGAGCAAGTTGGATGTGGCGATGCCGTCGATCATGTTGAACTGCGGGAAATTGAGCGATGGCAACTGAGCAGAGGGCACGACGCGGTCGAATTGCAGGATCTGGTCGGGCGCCAGACCTGCATTGTTGACGTAGGCGTAATTGGCGAAGGGCTGGATGACATGGAGCAGGCCATCGAGCCCCAAAAGGGTCGATTGCACCTGCTCGAACCGCGCCGAGAGTTTGAAGGAACCCTCGAACCCGGCGTTCATGATCGGACGGAAGGTACCATTGTTGTAGTCGTTACCCGGCGCGGCGATGTAGCCGGGGGAATTCGGATCGGAGTCTCCCGTGCGGCTGTAATACGTCCCGCGGAAGCCCACCCGCGGAGTGAGCGAAAGCCAGCCGAAGTAGGTCTTCGGGTAGGACAGTTGGTGAAAAGTGTCGAAGCGGAAGGCCGAGTAATTGTTCAGCCCGGTGGTATCGGAAAGGATGCCGGGGTTGAAAACAGACTGCTGCAACTGCGTGATGTAGTCGGGTGTCTCACCGGAGGGAAAGTTGCGCTGCAAGTAGCCACCTCTGGTCGACCCGTCATAAAAAATCGGCAGCCCGAAGAGCGGAGCCTGCTTGGCCGTCCAACTCAACTCCGGCAAACGCGAGGTCACCTCCTGCCAATTGTTCATCTGCCAACGGGCCAGAAGGTTGACTTGGAAATTTTCCGTCAGCCAGTTGAAAGACGTGTTGTTGTCCGGTTGGGGATCGACCGCGAACTCCGCCGGGAAAAAGTCCTGCAGAAAATAGTCGTCACTGATGCTGTTCAGGTCCGTCGTGGCATAGATGTTCTCATCGACGACCAAGCGGTTTTTGAACGAGACAATCCACCGATCGCGGTCCGGCGGGTTGGTGCGCGGGAAAGCGGTGTTGTTGCTCTCCGCATTGCTGTCGTCGGCGTAGTAAGCGCGGAACTTGCCGTTGCTCGTGTCATTCGGCCCGTAAGCCCCGTCCAAGTCGATGCCGAAAGCCGCCCCGCGCTCGGTCCGGTAATCGAATTTGGCCAGGGCATCGATTTTTTCGGTCAAGGGAAAGCGGTAGCCAAGAAGGAGGAATCCACCCCAGGTGGAATTGTAGCCGGGCTGGATATCCACCCCGGCTTCGCCGAGCGGCGCGTAAAGGTAGGGCAGCCAGAAGACCGGGGTCTGACCGACATAGAGGGTCGCATTGGTCAGGATCACGCGGTCGTCGGGATAAATACGGGCGCCTCCCGCTCGCAGTTGATAGTCCGGCTTGGAGTTATCGCTCGTGGTCAGACTGAGGGCCTGCGCTTGGAATTGCCGGAGGGTCGGCGCCCGCAAACTCACCGCGGTAAACTTGTAGGTCTGGTCCCCGCCCTCGAAATCCAGCGCCTCGATTTGCCGCTTCTCGAGATTGTAGATCGCCCGCTGCCCGTTGAGGATTTGGCCTTCGTGGTAAATGCGCACGTTACCCATGAGGAGCACCTCGCGGGTCTCCGGATTGTATTCGGCGTAATCGCAATAAATATCCGTTCCCCGGAAATGGATCTGCACATTGTTCTCTGCCACCGCCACGCCGCCCTCGAACCGCGTGCCGCCATCCGCCCTGATCTCCACCGGCACATCGCTGAAGCTGCCGAACTGCGCAAGCGCCGCATCACTGCCCGCCAAAAGGAACAGCACCAGCAAGAGACGTTTGCGCATACCAAGGAGAGCCTAAAAAAACAACCCGGCGAAGCCAGTCAAATGTGCCCGCCTGCGGGCGGACTCAATCGCCGTAGCCCGCAGGATTACGCACATGCCAATCCCAGGCATGGCGGACGATGGCCTCGATATTCTGGAAACGGGGCTCCCAGCCCAGTTCACGGCGAATCTTGTCCGAGGCCGCAACCAGCCGCGGCGGGTCGCCCGGACGGCGCGGCTTCTCCCGCACTGCGATGGCTTTTCCGGTCACGCGGCGGCAGCAGTCGATCACCTCGCGCACCGAGGTCCCCCCGCCGGTGCCGAGATTGAAAAAGCCGCTTTCCGTCCGGTCCAGGGCCCGGATATGAGCGTCCGCCAGGTCAAGAATGTGGATGTAATCACGAATGCAGGTCCCGTCCGGCGTCTCGTAGTCGGTGCCGTAAATCTCGACCGCTTCTTTCTGCCCGAGCGCGACCTTGAGAATATTCGGGATCAAATGGGTCTCGATCCGGTGGTCCTCGCCGAACTTTTCCGACGCCCCCGCTGCATTGAAATACCGGAGTGCCGTGAAACGCAGACCGTGGATTTCATCATACCAGCGCAGGACCTTTTCAAACATCAGCTTGGACTCCCCGTAGGGATTGATCGGCCGCTGCGGCAGGCTTTCGTCGATCGGCATGCGCTCGGGAATTCCGAAGGTCGCGCAGGTGGAACTGAAGACGAACCTTTTCACCCCGTTTTCCACCATGGCATCAAGCAGGTTGATACCGCTGGAAACGTTGTTGCGGAAATATTTCGACGGATTGGTCATTGACTCGCCGACCAACGCGTTGGCCGCAAAATGCATCACCGCGTCCGGGGCAAATTCCTTCACGGCCAGCCCCACCGCCACCCGGTCGGCCAGATCGGCCTCGTAAAAGGTCGCCCGCGGGTCCACCGCCGCGCGGTGCCCCTCGGTCAGATTGTCGAGCACCGCCACCTCATGCCCGCGGTTGAGCACCTCCTCGACGCAAATACTCCCGATATAACCCGCCCCGCCCGTGACCAATATCTTCATCATCACCCTATAGCGGAACCACGCCGTGCAATCAAACAGCTTTGCCGTCCGGAGTGGCAACGGCATCCTGCCGATGATCTCTTTTTGCGTAACGCGACACTCGCTGCATAACGACCGCACGAGAACTCCGTTCCGTCGTCATGATACACCAGCAAACAGGCCCACGATGGGGTGAAGCCTTTGCTGCGGCGGCTCGGAAAAGTAGAAGCGGCGCCGCCACCACTCAGGCCCCGACACCCATGCCGGAAGATTTCACTTTGGCCAGCACCTTCGAAAGATCCAGATGAGAAGCCCTGTGTTTGATCCTCGCAAATGGGTCGTGCGCAATTCGCGCGCCTTGGTCACCGTCTCATCGATGCGGCCGCGGCTGAGACGGTGGTGGCAACGGTAAAGGTGAGCGCAACTTTTCGAGGAATTCCGCTGCGCTGCCTGCCCCCACATTGAATTGCATCCCCGCCCCGACCTCTCTTCAGCCGCTCCTTCCCAGTGTCCGCACGCCAACCCGTAATGCCTCCGCAAGTGTTGCCGCCTACGCACACAATTACCTCTGGCTGCCCGCATGATTCGCGCGCCATGCGGTGTGTCATCCTGTCACAAAGGAAGTTGGCATCTGCGCCACATGCGCCAAGATGGCACATTTGCCACGCCCTGCGCGAGGCCATACCCCTTGCCGTAAGTCACTCGTCACAAGTCACATATCACTCGTCACACCCCCCTTGGCCCCAATCCTGCTCTCTTCATCCACTCAAACCTTAATTTTTTAGACCTTATGAGCAAAATCCTCGGTATCGACCTCGGCACAACCAACTCCTGCATGTCCGTGATGGAAGGCGGAGAACCCGTTGTGCTGGAAAACAGTGAGGGCGCGCGCACCACGCCGTCCGTCGTCGCTTTCGCCAAAAACGGCGAACGCCTCGTCGGCCAAGCCGCCAAGCGCCAAGCCGTCACCAACCCGACCAACACCGTCTTCTCGGTGAAGCGCTTCATGGGGCGCAAATTCGACGAACTCAACGCCGAAGACAAACGTGTCCCCTACAAATTGGTCAAAGCGGCCAACGGCGACGCCCACATCGAACTCGACGTCAACGGGCAGAAGAAATCCTTCAGCCCGCCGGAAGTCAGCGCGATGATCCTAGCCAAACTCAAATCCGATGCGGAAGCCAAGCTCGGCGAAAAAATCACCCAAGCGGTCATCACTGTCCCGGCCTATTTCAACGACTCGCAGCGCAACGCGACGAAGGACGCCGGCAAAATTGCCGGACTCGAAGTCCTGCGCATCATCAACGAGCCGACCGCAGCCTCCCTCGCCTACGGCCTCGACAAAAAGAAGGACGAAAAAATCGCGGTCTATGACCTCGGCGGCGGCACCTTCGACATTTCGGCCCTCGAAATCGGCGACGGTGTCTTTGAAGTCAAAGCGACCAACGGCGACACGCACCTCGGCGGCGACGACTGGGACCACAAGATCATGGACTGGATCATGGCGGAGTTTAAAGCGGACTCCGGGATCGACCTCTCCAAGCAACCCGACGCCGTGCAGCGGATCAAAGAGGAGGCGGAAAAAGCCAAGATCGCCCTCTCCTCCGCCCAGGAATACGAGATCAACCTGCCCTTCGTCACCGCCGACGCCAGCGGTCCGAAGCACATCCAGAAAAAACTCACCCGCTCGAAACTCGAGCAGCTGACCGACGACCTTTTCACCCGCACGATCAAGCCGGTCGAAGCGTGTTTGAAGGATGCCAAACTCGGCAAAAACGAAGTCAATGAACTCGTCCTGGTCGGCGGCATGACCCGGATGCCCAAGGTCATCGAGACGGCCAAGAACCTCATCGGACGCGACCCGCATCGCGGGGTCAATCCGGACGAAGTCGTGGCCATCGGCGCCGCGATCCAAGGCGGCGTGCTCAAGGGCGACGTGAAAGACGTGCTCCTGCTCGACGTGACCCCCTTGACCCTCGCCATCGAGACGGCCGGCGGCATCGCCACCCCGATGATCCCGCGCAACACGACCATCCCGACGAAAAAGTCGTCGACCTTTTCGACTTACAGCGACAACCAGCCCGGGGTCGAAATCAAAGTCCTCCAAGGCGAACGTTCCATGGCGAAGGACAACAAACAACTCGGCACCTTCCATCTCGACGGCATCCCCCCGGCCCCGCGCGGCCTGCCCCAGATCGAGGTGACCTTCGACATCGACGCCAACGGCATCCTCAACGTCTCGGCCAAGGACCTCGGCTCCGGTAAAGAGCAAAAAATCTCCATCACCGGATCGAGCGGACTCTCCAAAGACGAAGTCGACAAGATGCAGAAAGAAGCCGAGGCGCATGCCGCGGATGACGCCAAGGCCAAGGAAGGCGTCGAGGCGCGCAACAATGCCGATTCGCTCGCCTACCAGTGCGAGAAACAACTCAAGGACCTCGGTGACAAAGTCCCCGGCAATCTCAAGAAAGATGTCGAGGACCTCGTGGCCAAGGTGCGCGAGGCCCTGACGGGTTCGGACACCGAGGCGATCAAATCCTCGGCCGACGCCCTGCAGGCCAAGTTCCAGGAAGTGAGCAGCGAACTCTACAAGCAAGCTTCGGCCCAACAGGCCCCGCCCGCGCCGGAAGGCGACGCCGCGGGTCCCGGTTCCGAAGCCGCCAGCGATGCCGGCGCCAAAAAACAGGGCGACGTGGTCGATGCCGAGTTCGAAATGGTCGACGAGGACAAAAAATCCTGACCCGGCCAAAACTTTGAACCCGCGCGGGCGGACGTGTGTCCGTCCGCGCATTCAACAACCCAAAACCAACCAACGGAGGTAAGAAACCAACAATATGGCAGCCAAATTAAAACCTATCGGCGACCGCGTGCTCGTTGAGCCGCTCGACGAAAAGGAAACGGTCAAAGGCGGGATCATCATTCCCGACACCGCCAAGGAAAAACCCCAAGAAGGCAAAATTGTCGCCATCGGCACCGGTAAATCGGACGACAACGGCAAGAAAATCGAGTTCGTCGTCAAAGTCGGCGACAAAGTGCTCTTCAGCAAATACGGGGGCACCGAAATCAAGGTGGACGACAAGTCCTACCTTATCATGCGCGAAGACGACATCCTCGGCGTCCTCAGCTAAAAACTGAATCACTTAACACTTAAAACTTAGAAACTTAAAACTACAGATATGGCATCTAAACAATTGGAATTCGATGAAGCCGCGCGGCACAGCCTGCTCCGTGGCGTCGAGAAACTGGCCAAAGCGGTCAAGGCGACCCTCGGGCCGTCCGGACGCAACGTCATCCTCGACAAGAAATTCGGAAGCCCGACCATCACCAAGGACGGCGTCACCGTCGCCAAGGAGATCGAGCTCGAGAACCCTTACGAAAACATGGGCGCCCAGCTCGTCCGCGAAGTCGCGTCGAAGACGTCTGACATCGCCGGCGACGGCACCACCACCGCCACCGTTCTGGCCGAAGCGATTTATCGCGAAGGCCTCAAGAATGTGACGGCCGGGGCCAACCCGACCTCGCTCCAACGCGGTATCAACAAGGCCGTGGCGGCCGTGGTTACCGAACTCGGCAAGATCTCGAAGAAGGTCTCCGACAGCAGCGAAATCGCGCAGGTCGCGACCGTCTCGGCCAACTGGGACAAAACCATCGGCCAAATCATCGCGGACGCGATGGAGAAGGTCGGCAAGGATGGAACCATCACGGTGGAAGAAGCCAAGTCGATCGAAACCACCCTCGACGTCGTCGAAGGTATGCAGTTCGACAAAGGCTATCTCTCGCCCTACTTCGCGACCAACGCGGAGGCGATGGAAGCCATCCTCGAGAACGCCTACATCCTCATCCACGAGAAGAAAATCAGCAGCTTGAAGGACCTCCTTCCGTTGCTCGAGAAGGTGGCCAAAGGCGGCCGTCCTCTCCTCATCATCGCGGAAGACGTCGAAGGCGAAGCCCTCGCCACCCTCGTGGTCAACAAGCTCCGTGGCACCCTGCAGGTCTGCGCCGTCAAAGCCCCCGGCTTCGGCGACCGCCGCAAGGCCATGCTCGAAGACATTGCCGTCCTCACCGGCGGCCGTTGCATCACCGAAGACCTCGGCATCAAGCTCGAGAGCATCACCCTTGATGACCTCGGCAAAGCCAAGCGCATCGTGGTGGAAAAAGAAGCCACCACCATCGTCGAAGGTGAAGGCAAGAGCAAAGACATCCAGGGCCGCGTCGCCCAGATCCGCCGTCAGATCGAGGAGACCACCTCGGACTACGACCGCGAGAAGCTCCAGGAGCGCCTCGCCAAGTTGGCCGGTGGTGTCGCCGTCATCAATGTCGGCGCCGCGACCGAGACCGAGATGAAGGAGAAGAAAGCCCGCGTCGAAGACGCCCTCCACGCCACCCGTGCGGCGGTCGAGGAAGGCATCGTCCCCGGCGGCGGCGTCGCCCTCATCCGGGCCCAGAAGGCCCTGGCCAACCTCAAGCTCGAAGGTGATGAAGCCATCGGAGCCCAGATCGTGCACCGCGCGGTCGAAGCCCCGCTCCGCCAACTCGCCGACAACGCGGGCCTCGAAGGCGCGCTCATCGTGCAAGAAGTCAAGAAGGGCAAAGGCAACGAAGGCTACAACGTGGCGACCGGCAACTACGAAGACCTGGTCAAAGCCGGCGTGGTCGACCCGACCAAGGTGACCCGCAGCGCGTTGCAGAATGCCGCGTCCATCAGCGGCCTGCTCCTCACCACCGAGGCTCTCGTCACCGAGATCCCCGACAAGGAGAAAGCCCCGGCCATGCCCGGCGGCGGCATGGGCGGTATGGGCGGCATGGACTACTAAGTCCGACCGACATCCTGAACCAATCACACCGGGGCGACCGCAAGGTCGCCCCGGTTTTTTTTACGAGTAGTTGTAGCGGCGATCTATGACCGCCGAAACATAGTCTGTATAGCAAGCAGCCCCGCGACCTACTCGACATGCCGGCTAAAGTCGGGCCGCAGTCTCCTCCAGCCAGCTTTTGAGAGAACGCACAAGCGCCGCCCCATCTGCAGGACTGATGCGCCCGATCCGGCGAAGCACGAGCCGGCGATCCACAGTGGCCAATTTTGTCAACCTGACCGTCGACGGCTTGGGTAAACCCGCCCCGCTCCAATCGGCGAGAGCAACATCGCCTGCTGCGCGTGCCGGACGGGTCGTGATGCGCGCCAACAACAGATCCTCCTCGTCGCCTGATAAAACCAAGCCCGGCCGGCGTTTGCTTCCCTGAACTCCGAATAAGGAAATTCTACGGAGACAACATCGCCCGTCTCAAAGCTTGTCATAGACGGCATCGTCAGGCGAATCGTCGGCAAAAAACGTGTCGAGACCGGTCCGCTGCCAATCGAGATCTTCGGGCGAGCGTCCGATCAAGTCGGGTAGATCGCGATAGACCTTCAGACGCTCGGGCCAAGGCAATTGCTCGATGGCCTTTTCAATTTCTTGCACCGTGCTCATGAGGCGAAGCTAACACAGTGTGCCGAGCAATCAAGACGGCCGCACGAAGGACAAGACGGAAACCAGAAGTGAAGCTATCAAGAGCGCAATAGAGAAGATGGCAAAAATCAATCCCCAGAAGCCAATGCGGAAAGCAAAGCGGACAGAGTCGTCCAAGTGACTGTCGTAATATTGGATCCGCGCCAGCCATTGCATCGGCACTGCCTCGATGTGCACCTCCGTGTTCGGTGCGACGAGTAGCTGATTGCGTGTTCCAAGCTGTCGAAGGCCTCGACATCATCGGCTACTTAAACCACTTCAGCTTGCCCTCAAGCGTTTTTCGCGGAAAATTCCTTTTTTCCGTCAACCAGCTCAAGGGCGCTTGGTTGCCTCCCGGGATACAAATATTTCCATCCGTGCCATCCGTGAAATCCGTGGTTAAAACTCTGTAAATCTCGCATGAAACGTCTCCTCGCCCTCACTCTGCTCTTGGCTTGCGCCGCCCCGGCTTCCGCCGCCTACCAGAAGGAGCACATCGTCGTCAGCGGCGGGGTTTCGCTTTAC
Source organism: Chthoniobacterales bacterium (assembly GCA_044359955.1). Taxonomy (GTDB): domain Bacteria; phylum Verrucomicrobiota; class Verrucomicrobiia; order Chthoniobacterales; family JACTMZ01; genus JACTMZ01. The sequence goes on from JBIKLF010000012.1 coordinate 42,409, forward strand.
CAGTGGGAGAAATTCAAAACTCCGCCGCATGACCGTTGGTGGGGCAACTTCATCCGTCCGGCCGTGACGCGCTTCCAGCAGATCAAGGACTCCAACCCGCAGGCCCGCATCACCTGGCTGGTGCACAAACCAAGTTACGAGCGCCGTCTCCGGCAGGGCGAAGGACCTCTCACCACCTGGATCGCCAACATCGCGCCCAAATACGGCGTCCGGCTCATCTGGTTCACTTCCCCCGACACCGTGATCAACTACCTCAACGCCGGTCAGCCCCGCGCTCAGGTCAAGATCGCCTCCCTCGATTGGTTCCTCCATTCGAACAAAGCCGCCTTCATGTTCGATTACAGCAACGAGATCGACAGCGGGTCCAAGTCCTGGCTGCACGAGAACGAACTCGGCCGCATCAACCGCGGCATCTTCGCCCCAAAAGCTCTGGTTAAAAGTTGGGGCTGCCACACCGGCGAAAGCATGTCGAAAAAGTGGAGGCGGGCCACCGGCGTTCCCATGATCGGCGCCGTCGGCAAGACCGATTACTCGGTCATGTATCGCAACGACTGGCTGCCCGTCTTGTCCAAGGGCCGCTGGACGCGCTGATCACAGCCAACTGGCCAACTTGACCCGCAAGGTCTGACGCGCGCGAAAGAGCAGGCTTTTGACCGCCGGCACCGTGGTTTCGAGCACGGAGGCAATTTCCTCGTAGGGCATTTCTTCGTAGCGGCGGAGAATGACGGCGGTGCGCTGATCCTCCGGAAGCCCGGCCAGGGCGTTCTCGATGACGCGGGCCAGTTCGCCCGCCGCCGCCGCCGTCGACGGATCTTCGCTCACCTTCGCCTCGTGCGGGCGCTCCTCGGCGGATGGTTCGCGGAAGACCACACCTCGCCGGGCGCGTCCGCGGCGCTCGTTCAGGACGAGACGCCGCACGATGGAGAACATCCAGGTGGTGAATTTGGCCGTCGGCTCGTAACGCCCGCGCGCTTGCCAAATGCGCAGATAAACCCGCTGCGCGAGATCCTCCGCCCCCTCGAATCCGCCAAGCATTTTTACCATCGTGCCATAGACCCGGTCCTCCGTGGCCTCGACCAAAGCACGGAAGGCAACTTCGTCGTCCTCCCTCACCCGTCGCATCAAGGCGACCAGCTGGGCATTGTCGTCCGAGCCAGATCCGGTGGTTCCGAATCCGTCCGTTGGCTCATGGTCTTGCGGTGTCACCGGCTGGCTTGAAGTCTCCAGATATTCAACCCCGCGGAGGCGAAACGTTGCTCGAATTCGGTCGCGGGCCAGGTCACGGGAACCGCCCACTCCTGGATCCGCCATCCGCTCGCGGACAGTTTTGCCTGTGTCCAGGCGAGGTATTCCTTGGAATCGGTGGCAAAAAAGAAAATGCCGCCGGCCTCCATGCGCGAATGCAGCAGGGCCACGAATTCCTCCTGGACCAAACGCCGCACGGCATGACGGCGCTTGGGCCACGGGTCGCTGAAGAGCAAATAGACCCGCGAGACGGATCCGACCGGCAAGGCGGAGAGCACTTCGAGCACCTCACCATGGAGAACACGGGCATTGCCGAGGTCGCCCGCCCGGCGACGCGCTTGGCGCACCCGGTATCCTTTTTTTTCAATACCGAGGACATTCCAGCCCGGTTCGCCCGCCGCGAGGCCGGCCAGGAACAGTCCGTTGCCGCAGCCCAGGTCGAGAACGAGCGGGGCCGCACCGGGGAATAGTCCGGCCAGAGGATCGGCCTGCTCGGCGGCAAAGCCGCGGCACGGGGCAGGCAAAACCGGCGCTTTTGCCGGCATGGGGATCAGGCCGCGTCCTTCTCCTGCTTGCGGCGCAGGAGCGGCGGCTTGCGGCCTTCCACCACCGCGCGGTTGATCGTCACCTCGGCGATATCCTCACGGCTGGGCACATCATACATCACGTCGAGCATGATTTTTTCCATCATGGAACGAAGGGCACGCGCGCCCGTGCCTTTGGAGACGGCGCGCGCCGCCAAAGCGCGCAGGCCGTCCTTGGTCACATTGAGGTCGACATCTTCCATGGACATCAGCTTGGCGTATTGCTTGACCATCGCGTTGCGCGGTTCGGTCAGAATAATGACCAGTTCGTCCTCGGTTAGCTGGTCGAGCGCGGTCACCACAGGCAGACGTCCGACAAACTCGGGAATCATCCCGAAGCCAAGCAAGTCTTCCGGCTCGGCCTGATGAATGGTGGCCGAAGAGATCGCCAAAGTATCGTCCGATTTTTTCTCCTCGCGCGCGTGGAACCCGAGGACACGGCTGCCGAGGCGGCGCTGGATGAGCTTTTCCAAACCGACGAAGGCTCCGCCGCAGATGAAGAGAATTTTTTCCGTATTGACCTGAATGTATTCCTGCTGGGGATGCTTGCGCCCGCCCTGCGGGGGCACGTTGCAGGTCGTGCCCTCGAGAATTTTGAGCAAGGCCTGCTGCACGCCTTCGCCGGAGACATCGCGGGTGATGCTGACATTATCCGTCTTGCGTCCGATTTTATCGATCTCGTCGATGTAAACGATGCCGATCTCGGCGCGCTTCACGTCGTAGTCCGAGGCTTGGAGCAGCCGCAAAACAATGTTCTCCACGTCCTCGCCGACGTAACCCGCCTCGGTCAGGGTGGTGGCATCGGCCATGCAGAACGGCACGTCGATGATGCGCGCCAGCGTGCGGGCCAGGAGGGTTTTTCCGGAGCCGGTCGGGCCGATGAGGAGGATGTTGCTCTTCTCCAGTTCGACGTCCTCGCTGCCGGGCAAGGCAATCTCGCGGGAGGACGCCTGGTGCAGGATGCGCTTGTAGTGGTTGTGGACCGCCACGGAGAGCGTTTTCTTGGCCAATTCCTGGCCGATGACAAACTGGTCGAGCTGGGCCTTGATATCCGCCGGCTTGGGCACGCGCACGGAGCCGTTCTTTCTCTTCGACTCCTCTTTCAGTTCTTTGTCGAGGATGCCCTTGCACAGGGTGACGCAGCTGTCGCAGATGTAGACGCCGGGGCCGGCAATGAGTTTGCGAACCTCGCTGTGGCTCTTCCCGCAGAAAGAGCACATCGTGAGATTGGTCGCCCGGGCCATCGTTTTAAGCGGGCACGGCGCCCGGGATTTCCTTGCGGGATTTCACCACCTCGTCAACCAACCCGTAAGCTTTGGCCTCCGTGGCACTCATGTAGTAATCACGATCCGCATCGTTGTGCACTTGCTCGACCGGTTTGCCGGTGTGCTGCGCGATGATCGACTCGAGACGGCGCTTGAGTTTGAACATGAACTCGACCTGACGCTCTACGTCGCTGGCCTGACCCTGCGCGCCGCCGCTCACCTGGTGGATCATGATGTCGGAATTTGGCAGGGCGTAGCGCTTGCCTTTGGTCCCGGCACAGAGAAGAACCGCACCCATGCTCGCGGCCATGCCCATGCAATAGGTGTTCACATCACAGGTGACAAATTGCATCGTGTCATAGATGGCCAGTCCGGCCGTCACCGATCCGCCGGGCGAGTTGATGTAGATATGGATGTCTTTCTTGGCGTCCTCCATCTGGAGGAAAAGCAGCTGGGCGATGACCAGATTGGCAATGTAGTCGTCAATCGGCGTGCCGATGAAAACGATGCGGTCTTTGAGCAGGCGCGAATAAATATCGTAGCTACGTTCCCCGCGGCCGGTTTGTTCGACCACCATCGGGACGAGCATGGAATTGCGGGGCGGAACCGGGCCGGAAGTGACAAGAGGATTCATAAAAAAAAGAAGACGTGAGCCGGGCTTACGCCGCGGATTCCGCTGGTTTCACTTTAACTTTGGAGGCAAGAAAATCAAGGGCCTTGTCCCGGACCACCTCGCCTTCAACCGAGCCGAGCGCCTCGCGCTTGACCAGTTGTTTGACCAATTTGTCCATCGGCATGCTCAAACGCTGGGCCATGCGGGCGATATGCTCCGCCAACTCCTCGCGCGATGCTTCGATCTTCTGCTCGCGGGCCAGGCGGGTGAGAATGAAGTCCGCCTTGACCCGGAATTGCGCGCCCATTTGCGCGTGTTGGAAAATTTCTTCCTTCTTGCTCAGGAGATCCTCGTCGCTCAGGCCGCGCATTTGCTCGGCCTCGACAATTTCCCGGACGACGCGCCTCGCCTCGCCCATGACCATGGAGGCGGGAACCTCGAATTCGACACTTTTGACCAAATGCTCGACCGCCGCCGCGCGCTTCTTGCGTTCGGTCTGCTCGGTCGCGGCGCCCTCCAACCGCTGGCGGAAGGTCGAACGCAACTCATCGGCGGTGCGCCCGGCGATCTTCTGGGCCACGTCATCGGTCAATTCGGGGAGTTGCTTGGACTTGATGCCCTTCAGCTTGGTCTGGTGGATGATTTTTTTGCCGCGCAGCGATGGCACGGCGAAGTCCTCCGAGGCGGTCACCTCGACCGTGCGGTCCTCGCCTTCCTTCGCCCCGACCAGTCCCGCGCAGAATCCCGGCCACATGCTTGCCTCTTCCATCATGACCCAGAGCCCCTCGCCGCCCTTCATGGTCGATGGCGCCTCGGGGCAAACCTCGCCGAGCGGCTGACCCTCCACCGTGGCGTCGTAGTCGAGTACGGCATAGTCGCCCATTTGCAGCGGACGGTCTTTGACCTCGGAAAATTCCGCCATGCGCTCGAGCAGCAGATTGATATTGCCCTTCACATGCTCGTCGGTCACCGCCTCCTCCAGCACCTCGAGACCGAGTGCTTCCACATCGGGCATCTTGAAGTCGGGTTCGAGCGTCAGTTCGACGCTCAGATTGAGGTCCGACGGCCCGACCTCGCCATGCTGGAGATTGAAAGCATTCAGCACGGTCAGGTTATGATCCTTGGCGCCTTGATTGACCGCTTCGCGCAGCAATTCTTTGACCGCTTCCTCCGCGATGGCGTCTTTGTATTTGCGGGCCACCACGGCGACCGGAGCTTTGCCCGGACGGAAACCCGGCAACTTGGCCGAGCGCTGGTATTCCCCGGCCAGCTTTTCGGTTTTCTTCTGCACCATGCCGGCGGGGACGATGGCGTGCAGGGTGGCAATACAGTTTGGCTGTTTTTCGACGGAGACTTTCATGAATGGAAAATGACCCTCCACCTTAGCGGTGGCTCAGCCCTTCGCCAACCGCAAAACCTCATCCAAGACCGCACCATGGGCCCGCACCCGTGCGGTGAGGGAAAATTCCGACGGCGTCTCGAAGGTCAGGCTGCGCTTGGTGTGGCCGAACCGCAGAAAAAATGCCTCCGGATGCTCCGGCAAGGTCTCCGGCGTAACGCGCGTGCGGATCAGCCCCCGCCGGCATTTGCGCCCCTCGACCCGGCCGCGCGGTTCGCCGGGCAGATGTCGCGCCGCGGCCGCGAGCAACTTCTCGCCCCAGAGCGGACGCGCCCCCGGAATCTCGTAAAGATAAACCCCCTGCGCGTCGAAATCCTCATGCAGCATCACCGCCGCATCGAAGACGCGCCCCCGCAACAAGCGCTTTTGCGCTTCGATCACCGGCACATCACTCCGGTGGTAACCCCGGTTGAGGTCGCGTCCGTGCGCATCGTTGCGGTTGTTGTGCTGCAGACCCCAAGGATTCAAACACGGGAAAATCAGCACTTCGCATTTCCGCAAAGCCGGCAGCCGTTTTTCACACCAAGTGATGAGCGCTTCGGTCGCGGCCGGTTCGTCCCCGTGGATGCCGGCCGACAAATAAAGCCGCGGACCGTCCCGCACCGGCGAGGCCACTGCATAAACCGGAAACCCGTCCTCCGTGGCGAATTTCCGCAGCGGCCAACCGGCCCGCTTGGCCAGCGCGCGCCAGCGTTGGACCAGCCACCGGTAATCATGCGCCCGCAGGTGCGCCGCGCTTTCGAGTTGCCTTGCCACAAAATGTGGATATCGAAAAAGGGTCATGAGCAAAACATCCATCCTCTCCGCTGCTTTCGCCCTCGCCATCCTGGCCGTCCCCGCGCAAAGTGAAGAATCCATGAAAGACATCCGTATCATCGTCAAAACCGACAAGGGCGACATCGAAGGCGTCCTTTACCCTTCCAAGGCCCCGGTCACTGTGGCCAATTTCCTCAACCTGGCCAAACGCGGCTACTACGACGGCATCAAATTCCACCGCGTCATCCCTGATTTCATGATCCAAGGCGGCGACCCGACCGGCACGGGCAGCGGCGGCCCCGGCTACCGCTTCGAGGACGAGTGCACGCCGGAACTCAAGCACGACAAACCCGGCATCTTCTCCATGGCCAACGCCGGCCCCGGGACCAACGGCAGCCAATTCTTCATCACCCACGTCCCCACCCCGCACCTCAACGGCAAACACACCGTCTACGGCTCCGTGACCAAAGGCCAGGACATCGTCGACGCCATCGCGCAGGGCGACAAAATCAAGTCGATCGAAATCCTCGACCCCACCGACGACCTCTTCGCCGCCCAGTCCAAGCGCCTCGAAGAATGGAACGCCATCCTCGACAAGCGCTGAACTCCTGCACAGTTTTTCACAGAGCGGCGGTCCTCGGACCGCCGCTTCCTTTTTCGGTCAAAAGACCCGCGGTTCCCCCTCGCGCAGGAAACAAACCCGCTCGAGCAACCCTGCCGCCCCCGCACACTCGATCAACCGCGACGGCGGTTCCCACGCCGGTTCGTAGCTGAGCCGGAAAGTCCCGTAGTGCATGGGCACAAACGTCTGCGCACCCAACTCGACAAACGCCCGCAGCGCTTCCTCCGGCGTCATATGCACCTCGCGTCCGCTCGGCGGATCATAAGCACCGATCGGCAAGAGCGCGACATCCACCGGCACACGCTTTCCGATCTCGGCAAAGCCCGGAAAATACGCGCTATCCCCGCAGTGAAAAATCGAGCGCCCCTCCACCTCGATGATAAAGCCGCCGAATCCCCGGTGCGAATCGGCCAGCATCCGCGCCCCCCAATGGTGCGCCGGAGTCATTGTCACCTTGACCGGACCAAGTTGCATCGACTCCCAAACCTCCAACTCATGCACGCGGTCGAAGCCCAACCCGTGCACCAAGCGCCCCACATTCCGCGGCACCACGATCGGTTGCTCCGCCGCCACTTTGCGCAGGGTCCGCTTGTCGAGATGATCAAAATGCGCGTGCGTGATCAGCACCGCGTCGATGTCCGGCAACGCGTGCAGCTCCAATCCCGGTTCACGCATCCGTTTGATCACCTTCAACCACCGCGCCCAATTCGGGTCGATGAGCAAGTTCACCCCCGGCGCCTGGATCAAGAATGACGCATGGCCGATCCAGGTCAGTGCCACCTGCCCTGCCTTCAGCTCCGGAAACTCCGGGGTGCGCCGCTCCCCCGTGCGCCGCTCGAACAAACTCGGCCAGACCACCTCGGAGAGAAAATTGCGACGGTGCCAACCCACGCGCGGTTTCAGCCCGACATGATGCTCCGGCTTGGTCCGCCGCAACTGCGGCAAAATCCGTTTCTTGGCGCGCTCGGGCTTGTCTGGGTTATCGGCAGGACTCACTTTGTCGAACATTCCTATGCCCTCGCCGGCCAAAACAGAACTCCGCCGCCGCATGCGGGCTGAGCTTGCCCGGATGACTCCCGCCGCTTGTGCGGCCGCCTCGGAAAGCATCCGCACGAGTATCCCATCACTGGCCAACTGGCAAGCGGCGCAGACTGTCGCCGCCTTTGCCATGCTGCCCGGCGAGCCCGATCTGCGCCCCTTCGACTGGTGCCGGTCGAAAACCGTCCTCCTCCCCCGCATCGTGGGTGACCACTTGGTGTTTCATTCCGTGGAAACCCCAGCGCAGCTGAAACCTGGCGCCTTCGGCGTCCCCGAGCCCGACCCGGAAAAATGCCCGCCCGCCGACCCCGCCAGCGCGGCCCTCATTTTTGTCCCCGGCGTCGCCTTCACCGCGGAAGGTACGCGTCTCGGCCGGGGACGCGGCTACTACGACCGCCTTCTCAGCGTCCTTCCGCCGGACATCCAGCGCATCGGCGTCTGTTTCTCCTGCCAACTGGTCGACACGATCCCCGCAGAACCCCACGACGAACGCATGGACCTCGTGCTCAGTTCGCCAGCTTGACCCCGAACGAGACCAGCACCGCGAAGACCACGCACCACGGCATCACGCCGAGCGCAATCGCCCCGGCAATCCGCGGCGCCTTTTCCCCCACCGCCAGGGCAATCACCGCCGTGGCCTGCGGACCGATCGTCACCGGGGCGAGCAAACAAAGCCCGAGCAGCCCGCCGCGCCGCCAAATCCTCCAGACCAACTTCGTTTCATCCCTCTCCACCGGAATGCGCAACTTCCGCACCAGCCACCCCCGCAGAGGCGCCCCCGCGACCAAAATCGCCGCCCCGCCCGCCACATAACCCATTCCCGCCGCCAGCGCCGCCCACCAAACACCCGCACCCGCCGCCGTCGCCGCCGGAATGGACGCGATAAAATAAACAAACCCCAAACCAAAAGCCGTCATCAAGCCGCTCAAACTCATAAGCCCGCCATCTTACCCGATTCCGGCCAAATTCCACCCCTCTAACGCCGCCGCGACAACTCCACTCAAGTTTCAAACTCAAGCCTCCACCCCCTCCATCGCCCTCTCCTCCGCGGTTTCCATCTTCCCCCGCACCCGATAAGCTCCCACCTCATCGCATGGACCCAAAATCCGCCGCCACCGACATCGCCCGCCGCCTGCAAGCAGCCGGCCACACCGCCTATTTCGCCGGCGGCTGCGTGCGCGACGAACTCCTCGGGCTCCACCCCCACGACTATGACATTGCCACCTCGGCCAAACCGGCCGAAGTGCAAACACTTTTCCCCCACACCCAAGCCGTCGGCGCCCACTTCGGTGTCATTCTCGTTATGGAACACGCCCATGCCTTCGAGGTGGCCACCTTCCGCTCCGACCACCAATACCTCGACGGACGCCGACCCGAGATGGTCACGTTTTCCACGCCAGAGGAGGACGCCACCCGCCGCGACTTCACCATCAACGGCATGTTCCACGACCCGGTGGCGGACAAATTTATCGACTTCGTCGGCGGCCAAGCCGACCTCCAATCCCGCACTCTCCGCGCCATCGGCGATCCCGTGGCCCGCTTCCGCGAGGACAAACTCCGCCTCCTCCGCGCCATCCGCTTCGCCGCCCGCTTCGACTACCAAATCGAACCCCTCACGTGGGACGCCATCCGCGCCCACGCCGCCGACCTCCACGCGGTCAGCGCCGAACGCATCCGCGAGGAACTGGTCAAAATCCTCGCCCACCCGCACCGCGTCCGCGGCTTCGACCTGCTCAACGAGAGCGGACTGCTTAAAGAAATCCTCCCCGAAATCGAAGCTCTCAAAGGTTGCGAGCAGCCCCCGCAATTCCACCCCGAAGGTGACGTCTTCGTCCACACCCGCGCCATGCTCGCCCTCCTGCCGCCCGACGCCCCCGCCAGCGTCGCCCTCGCCGTCCTCTTCCACGACATCGGCAAACCCCCCACGTTTCGCTACCATGCGGACGAAGACCGCATCCGTTTCAGCGGACACGACCGTGTCGGCGCTGCCATGACCGAAAAAGTGATGGAGCGCCTCCGCTTTTCCCGCCACGACATCGACCGCGTCGCCGAAGCGGTCCGCCAGCACATGGTTTTCAAGGATGTGCAAAACATGCGCACCGCAAAATTGAAGCGCTTTATGGCCCGCGAAGGTTTTGCCGAAGAACTCGAACTCCACCGCGTCGACTGCCAGAGCAGCCACGGCGCCCTCGACAACTACGATTTCCTCAAAGCCAAAGCCGAAGAATTCGCCAACGAACCCCTCATCCCGCCCCCGCTCCTCACCGGCCGCGACCTCATCGACTTGGGTTGGAAGCCCGGCCCCCACTTCGGCCCCATCCTCGAAGCCATCCAAACCGCCCAACTCGAAGGCCTTCTCACCACCCCCGCAGAGGCCCTAGCCTGGCTCAAACAAAACCACCCCCTCTAAAATCTCAAATCTCTGAAATCTCAAATTTCAAATCTTAAATCCCTCAGGCCATGACCTACCAACGCTTCGAAGACCTCCCCGTCTGGAATGACGCCATCGCACTGGCCGAAGGCTGCGAAGACTTCCTCCTGGCCGCGAAAGACCACATCACCTGGTCCAAGCGCGACCAACTCGACCGCGCCTCCCTTTCCGTTTCCAACAACATCGCCGAAGGCTTCGAGCGCGGCACGACCAACGAACTCCTCAACTTCCTTTACATCGCCCGAGGCTCCGCCGGCGAAGTCCGCTCCATGCTCATCTTCTTCGAACGCCGCCCCGCGCTGCAGGATTTCCAATCACAAATTTCAAATTTGAAATCCCAAGCCGAATCCTGCTCCCGCCAACTCCGCGCCTGGGCCGACTCACTGCAAAATTCCCCCATCAAAGGCCAACGCCACCTCAACGACGCCGAGCGCAACCGCCACGAGCAAAAAAAGAAGGCCAACGCCTTCCTCGAAAAACTGAACAGCGCCCTCCCCATCGGCCACCCGGCAAAGAAACCCTCGAAACCACCCGCCTGAGCCGAGCGAAAGCGAGACAGCCCCTCGGCAAATCTCAAATTTCAAATCTGAAATCCTCCCACCCAACCATGCCCTCTCTCCAAGCAACCGCCGCCCTCCTTGAGCAATCCCTCCGCACCCGCCGAGACCTCCTCGGCCGCCGGAGCACCGGCGTCACCCGCGAATCCCTCGCGCGGCTGAGCCAAAAGCCCGCGCCACTATCTCAAATCTCAAATCTGAAATCTGCAATGCCTCGCGGAGCGCGACTCAACGCGCTCCGCGAGGCCGTCAGCGTCTGCCGCCAGTGCGAAAACCTCGCCGCCTCCCGCACCCAAACCGTCTTCGGCAGCGGCAACCCGCAGGCCGAACTCATGTTTGTCGGCGAAGCCCCCGGGGTCGATGAAGACCGCCAAGGCGAACCCTTCGTCGGCCGCGCCGGGGAACTCCTGACCAAAATCATCCACGCCATGGGCCTGACCCGCGACGACATCTACATCGCCAACGTCCTCAAATGCCGCCCCGACACCGCACCCGGCGCCTCCGGCAACCGCCCGCCCGAACCACTCGAAATGCAACGCTGCCTCCCCTACCTCCGCGAACAAATCGCCCTCATCCAGCCGCGCATCCTCGTCGCCTTGGGCAAAACCGCCATGGTCGGACTCACCGGCACCGATGAAGCCATGGGCGCGATGCGCGGCCGTTGGTTCACCTTCGAAAACATTCCACTCCTCGCCACCTACCACCCGTCCTACCTCCTCCACAACGGCTCCAACGCCGAGAAACGCAAAGTCTGGGAGGACATGCTCCTCGTCATGGAAAAGCTCGGGATGCCTGTCTCGGAAAAACAGCGCGGCTTTTTCCGCTCCGCGTCGTAAAAATTCCGCCGCATGCTTTCCGCTTTCGGCTACAACCTCGGCACGCACTTTTTCCGCCTCGTCCTCTCCCCCTTCACCCGCCGCCGCGTCATCGGCCTCGACCACATCCCGCCCCACGGACCCGCCATCCTCGCCCCGAACCACATCAGCCATTTCGATCCACCCCTCATCGGCATCACGGCCAACCGCCAAGTCGACTGGATGGCCATGGAGGAACTCTTCCAGAATCATCTCCTGGCCGGCCTGCTCCGCTGGATCGGATCCTTCCCCGTGGGCCGGGGGAAAATGGACTACACCGCCGTCCGCACCGCCATCGACCGTCTCAAACGCGGCCGCATCGTCGGCGTCTTTCCCGAAGGCGGACTGCGCACCGGTCCGCAATCGGTCCTCGCGGGAGCCCCGCTCAAACCCGGGGTGGCCGCCCTCGCCCAGATGACCCAAGCGCCCGTCATCCCGTGCGCCGTCATCGGCACCGACGCGCTCTACAATCCCAGACGCTGGCTGCCCGTCGGCCGCAGCTCCGTCTGGATCGTCTTCGGCCAACCCCTGCCCCCTCCTCCCGCCACCGGTGACAAAGCCGCGGCGCGCGATGCTTTCGAAAAAACCTTGGGCGAAAATATTCGTGCGCTCTACGCCTCCACCGTGCAGACGGAAAATATTCCGGCGGCCTGCCTCCCGCAGACCCCGCAAAAACGCAAAGGCCGCGAATGAATCTCCGCGTGCACTCCCAAGGGGCACAGGCGTCCCGCCCGTCACGACCCGGTAGGGCCCGCTGGCCCAGCGGGCCACTGCCTGACAACGCGCCACTATGACATTCCTCCGTCGCCCCTGGGCCCGCGTCACCGACACCACGACCTGCGCCCTCTTGAACCTCGGCCAGTGGCGTCACCGCCATCACGCCACGACACGCGAAAATCTCGAAACCTATCTCGCCGCCTGTGCACACCTCCGTCGCGAGACGTTTTATGCGGCCCCGCCGCTCGAGCCGATCGAAGAATCTGACACCCTGCTTGTCTGGCCCACCCCGCACCCCAGCGGCCTGGACCACAACGACCGCGCGGCAGCCTGGCTCCGGCTGTGCCCCCGCGGAACCACCGCACCAACCGTCCTCATCCTCCACGCCCTCATGTCGGTCAACGACAACGGCTACCGCCGACTCGCCGCCAAATTCAACGCCCTCGGCTGGAACGCCGCGTTCCTCTACCTGCCCTTCCATTACACCCGCCGTCCGCACGGCTACCTGAACGGCGAACTCGCCATCACCGCCGACCTCATCCGCAATAGCGAGGGACTGCGCCAAGCCGTGAGCGAACTCCGCCAACTCATGGCATGGCTCCGCGCCCGCGGCTGCCACGAGTTCGGCATCCACGGCACAAGCTACGGCGCATGGGCCGGCGCCCTTCTCGCCTCCCTCGAGGATGACATCTCCTTCATCGCCCTCCTCCAACCCATCACCGACACCGAACACGCCATCTGGCAAAGCCCGGCCGGGGCCACCATCCGCCATCTCCTCCGCCGCCAGGGCATCGACGCCGCCATGACCAACCGCCACACGCACCTGACGTCCCCGCTGCACACCCTTCCCGCCACCCCACCCGAGCGCATCATCCTCGGCATGGGCACCTATGACCGCATCGCGCCACCAGACCGGGTGGAAGCCCTCGCCCGGGCTTGGAACGGCGCCCGCCTGATCCGCAGCCCGCAAGGCCACTTCGGCTACGTCGCCGCCCGCGAAATGTTTACCGCCGTGCGCGAAATCATCGCCTGACCCCGCGCCCTCTAAAATCTGAAATTTCAAATCTCCAATCCTCCCAACACCGCCCGCTCCTTCTCAAATCTGAAATTTCAAATCTCCAATCCCCCCAACACCGCCCGCTCCCTCTCCAATCTGAAATTTCAAATCTCCAATCCTCCCAGCACCACCCCTGACCTTGTGTCAGCGGACCGCCAAAGGCATCTTCCTCCCATGCTCGCCGTTGTCACCACCGGACCCGCCTCCACCCCGATCGATGAGGTGCGCTGCTTGACCAACTTCGCCACCGGCGAAATCGGCGCGCTCCTCGCCCAAGCCCTCGCCGCCCGCGGTTTCCAAACCCTTCTCTTCCGCGCCCGCGGGGCCACGCACACCCACGTGCCAACCGGCGCGCTGCTCCACGAATTCGAAACCAACCACGATCTCGCCCGCGCCCTCGAAGAACTGACCGAAAGCCGCGCCCCCGAGATCCGCGCCGTATTCCACGCCGCCGCCCTCTCCGACTACGACCTCACCGCCGTGCGCGGACCCGACGGCTCCCTCCTCGGCTCGCCCAAAATCCCCGGTGACCTCCCACAACTCCACCTCCTCCTCGAGCCCGCGGCGAAAATCCTTCCGCTCCTCCGCGCATGGTTTCCGCACGCCTGGATCGTTGGCTGGAAATACGAACTGGTCGGCACCCGAGAAGAAGCCGTCACGGAGGCCCGCACCCCGCTCCAGCTAAGCCAGAGCGATGCCACCGTGCTCAACGGGGCGGCCTACGGACCCGGTTTTGGCCTGCTCGAGAGCACCCATCCCCCATTCCACCACCCCACCAAGCGCGAATTGGCTCAATTTCTCGCCTCGCGGGCCGAGGCCTTCGCGAAGTCCCATAAATAAAGGCCTCGCGGGAGCCACTCCCGCAAAGAAGTCGCCAAAAAGCATCTTTCCGAACCGCATGCACCCGCATAACCTACTGCACCACAATTAATAAAATTTTTTCCTCCCCGCCCGAAAAAAACTCTTTTCGCCCCCCAGCGATTGTGGCTTTATAGAACAACTCACCCACATATGGTGGTGTCGGGTCTGCCGGTGACCTCCCCCCAAGGTTGACTGGTTGGCGCAAACCTCCCCCCTACGAGACAAGATTCCATGATCGCAACAAAATCATCCTTCCGTTCCAAAACACGCAAATCGACCACCTCGCGCCCGGCCTCTGCCCGCGGCACGAAGCCGGTCTCGGCCGGCCGCCCCCGCATCACCGACCCCAAGTCCAAGGGCCTCAAGTTCGAGCAGCGTTTCCACACCCAAGCCGGCTCACCCTTCGACCACGTGGAGTGGGACAAGCGCACGGCCGAGATCAATGACGACTCCGGCAAGGTCATCTTCAAACAGGAAAACGTGGAAGTCCCCCGCAGCTGGAGTCCGCTCGCCACCAAGATCGCCGTCTCCAAATATTTTTACGGTGATGTTTCCCATGGCACCGATCCGCACAAAGGCGGGCGCGAGTCCTCCATCCGCCAGCTCATCCACCGCGTCACCCGCACCATCACGGACTTCGGCCAAGCCGACGGTTACTTTGCCGACAAGGCCAGCGCCGAGGCCTTCTACAACGACCTCACCTGGCTCTGCCTCCACCAGCACGGCGCCTTCAACAGCCCCGTCTGGTTCAACGTCGGCCTCGCCCAACAATACGGCATCGGCAAGGACGCCGGGCAGGGCAACTACTACTACAATCGCCTCAGCGGCGAAGCCGAGCGCGCCCCCACGCAATACGAATACCCGCAAGCCAGCGCCTGCTTCATTCAGTCCGTCGAGGACAACATGGAAAGCATCCTCGACCTCGCCAAAAGCGAGGCCATGCTTTTCAAATACGGCAGCGGCACCGGCAGCGACCTCTCCACCCTGCGCTCAACCCGCGAAAAATTGAGCGGCGGCGGCAGACCCAGCGGTCCGCTCTCTTTCCTCAAAGTTTACGACCAAGTGGCCAGCGTGGTCAAAAGCGGCGGCAAAACCCGCCGCGCCGCCAAAATGAACACGCTCAAGGATTGGCACCCCGACATCGAGGAATTCATCGAATCCAAGATGAAGGAGGAGCGCAAAGCCTGGGCCCTCATCGAACAGGGCTACGATGGCTCCTTCAACGGCGAGGCCTACGGCTCGGTCATGTATCAGAACGAGAACCTGACCGTCCGCGTGACCGATGAATTCATGGACGCCGCCCTCAAGGGGCGCGAATGGACCACGGTCCGCGTGACCGACGGCAAGCCCTGCGAGAAAAAAGACGCCCGCCACCTCCTGCGCAAAATCGCCGAAGGCACGCACGTCTGCGGCGACCCCGGCATGCAGTTCGAGACCACCATCCAAAAGTGGCACACCTGCAAAGGCACCGCCCGGCAGAATTCGACCAACCCGTGCTCCGAATACCTCTTCCTCGACAACACGGCCTGCAACCTTGCCTCGCTCAACCTCATGAAGTTCAAGCGCGAAGACAACACCTTCGACGTCGAGAAATTCAAAGCCGCCGTACGCATCTACATCACCGCGCAGGAAATCCTCGTCGACAACGCCAGCTACCCGACCAAATACATTGCGGAAAACAGCCACATCTTCCGCACCCTCGGTCTCGGCTACGCCAACCTCGGCGCCCTCATCATGAGCTACGGCCACGGCTACGAAAGCCCCGAGGGCCGCGCCCTCGCCGGTTCGATCACCGCCATCATGACCGGCCACGCCTACGAGCAGAGCGCCCGCATCTCCGGCATCACCGGGCCCTTCCCGGGCTACGAGGACTCCCGGGCCAGCGGCGTGAAACAGACCGTCGCCCCCGACAACGTGGACGCCATGCTTGAGGTCATCCAACTCCACCGCGACGCGGTCGAGGAAATTCAAGCCTCCGATGAGTTCGGGTATCTTCTCAACGAGGCGCGCCAGGTCTGGGACGCCGCCCTGCAACTCGGCAAAAAACAAGGCTACCGCAACGCCCAGGTTACCGTGCTCGCCCCGACCGGAACCATCGGCTTCCTCATGGACTGCGACACCACCGGCATCGAGCCCGACATCGCCCTGGTCAAATACAAACTCCTCGCCGGCGGCGGCATGCTCAAAATCGTCAACCAGACCGTCCGCCCCGCCCTGCAAAAGCTCGGCTACCGCGAGACCGACATCGAAGCGATCATCGCCCACATCGACAAATACGACACGATCGAAGACGTCGAAGAGGAGGGCCAGACGATCAAAAGCGGACTCCGCGCCGAACACATCAGCGTCTTTGACTGCGCCTTCAAGCCGATGCGCGGGGAACGCAGCCTCAGCTACCACGCGCACATCCACATGATGGCCGCCGCCCAGCCATTCCTCTCGGGCGCCATCTCCAAGACGGTCAACCTGCCCGAGCACGCCACGATCGACGACATCGTTGACACCTACGTGGACGGTTGGAAACTCGGCCTCAAAGCCATTGCCATCTACCGCGACGGCTCCAAGCGTTCCGCGCCGGTCGTCACCGACAAGAAAAAGCACGGCACCGGCAACTCCGAACTCGAGGCCGAACTCTCGACCAAGAACGAACTCGAGGAGCGCATCATCGAACTGGAAAACGACCTCGATTCCCTGCGGGCCAAGCTCGACCAACCGTCGCGCCACCGCCTGCCGGACACCCGCGTCGCGCTCAACCACAAGTTCGACATTGCCGGCCACGAAGGCTATGTCACCGTCGGTCTCTTCGAGAATGGCCAACCCGGCGAACTCTTCATCCAGATGGCCAAAGAGGGCAGCACGATCGGCGGCCTCATGGACACCGTGGCGACCCTCACCTCGATCTCGCTGCAATACGGTGTCCCGCTCGAGAGCCTGGTCAAGAAATTCGCCTTCCAGCGCTTCGAACCCAGCGGCTTCACCAAGAACCCCGACATCCGCAACGCCAGCAGCATCACCGACTACGTGTTCCGCTGGCTCGGTTGCCAATTCATCAAGGGTTACAAAGAAGCCACTTCGCCCAACCGCAACCAACCGGAACTTCCCATGAGGGAAATTCCGGAAATGGAACGCCGCGCGGTCAACCGCCCGGTCACCGACCTCCCGCGCACCGGCGAGCGTGAAATCATCGACGTCATCACCCAGACCCAGAACAGCGAAGGCACCCCGGTGGCCATGGCCGGCACCGCGACCCACGCCGAACGCATCCAAGGCGCCCTCGGCACCATGTTCATGGACACCACCTGCTCCCACTGCGGCAGCAACAAAGTGATCCGCGCCGGGGCCTGCGGCGTCTGCACCGAGTGCGGCACCAGCCAAGGCTGCAGCTAAAACCATTGTGTCGCGCGATCTTCGCGCACCAAACCGAGCCCCGGAGAGGAAACTCTCCGGGGCTTTTGTTTGCAGAGCGCCGCCCCTGACCTTGTTGCAGGGGAGCGCAACAGCCTCCGGGTCAATCCAAAATTTCCAATCTCCCACCCGCCATCCTCTCACCTTCTGAATTCCAAAATTTCCAATCTTAAATCCCCAAGCTTGCACCCGCCCCCCACTTCAGCCACGTTATCCCATCATTACTGGCCCGTGGTGTAATGGTAACACAGCGGCCTTTGGAGCCGTTATTCATGGTTCGAGTCCATGCGGGCCAGCCACTCTCGCCCCGTCAGCCGTAAACCTAGGAAGGAAGTTGAGGGTCTATGGTTGAGGGGGTAAGGCGATGGCTGAAGAGTGAGTTTGACACCTGAATCAGCGGCCCTGCTCCAGCTCTCCTCTCCGTTTTTAGGTTTAGAAAAGTGCAACGTAAATGCACACCGCACCCTACCGCATCGGAAGATTTCACCCTTCCTATTTCACTCTTCACTCTTCTTGCCGCCCGCCAATCTCCCTGACCCGGAGACACTTGCACTTATGACAACCTTCGTTCGTGCCTCCGGCACGGCGTCTGCTGTAAATTCCCCGCGCCATGCCCCGCCCCGCATGATCAACCTTCTGAAACCTCACAATTAACCAGACCATTTCATGCCCACTGAAACCCATTCCCAGATCGCCAGCTTCATCTGGAGCATTTGCAACCTCCTTCGTGGCCCCTACAAGCGAAACGAGTATCGCAAGGTCATCCTCCCGCTCACAGTCCTGCGCCGCTTTGATAGCATCCTCGCTCCAACCAAACCGGCGGTCCTGAAGCAACATGCAGCCATCAAAGCCAAGGGGGAGAATATCATCCGCCACCAGCTTTCGCAAATCACCGGCGTGCCGTTTTTCAATCTCTCCAAGTTCACGATGGCCAAGGCCGCTGAAGGCAGCGGCTTGAACGGCCTGCTGGATGACCCGAACCACCTCGCGCCCAACCTCAACAGCTACATCAACGGCTTCTCGCCCAACGTCCGCGCCATCATCGAAAAATTCAAGCTCCCCGAGCAGATCGCCTACATGGCCGAGAAAGACTTGCTCTATCTTGTCGTCCAGAAGTTCGCCGCCATCGACCTCTCGCCCGACCGCGTGGACAACATGCAGATGGGCTACGTCTTCGAGGAACTCATCCGGATCGGCGCGGAACAATCCAATGAGGAAGCAGGAGAACACTTCACCCCGCGCGAAGTGATCAAGCTCATGGTCAATCTGCTCCTCTCGCCGGAGAAAGACCTCGCGCGCAGCCACGTGGTGAAGACCATCTACGATCCCGCCTGCGGCACGGGCGGCATGTTGTCCGTCGCTGAGAAATACATTCGCGACCTCAACGCCGACGCCCAGCCCAAGCTCTTCGGTCAGGACTGGAACGACGAAGCTTGGGCCGTCTGCAAATCCGACATGCTCATCAAGGGGGAGGACGCCGACGCCGTCATCCTCGGCGACACCTTCACGAAGGACGGCTTCGACCGCACCGATGACGGCAAGAAATGGACCTTTGACTACATGCTCGCCAATCCCCCATTCGGCGTGGAGTGGAAGCAGCAGCAGAAATACATCGAGAACGAAAGCGACACCCTCGGCTTCAGCGGACGCTTCGGCGCGGGCACGCCCCGCGTGAATGACGGCGCGCTGCTCTTCCTCCAGCACATGCTGGCCAAGATGCGCGCCCCGCAGGACGGTGGCAGCCGCCTCGCCATCGTCTTCAATGGCTCGCCCCTCTTCACCGGCGACGCCGGCGGCGGCGAGAGCGAAATCCGCCGCTGGATCATCGAAAACGACTGGCTGGAGGCCATCGTCGCACTGCCCGAGCAACTTTTCTACAACACCGGCATCTCCACCTACCTCTGGGTGCTCACCAACCGGAAAGACTCCGGGGCCGGAGGGGCAGATTCCCGCAAGGGCAAGGTGCAGCTCATCGATGCCCGCCCGTTCTGGGTGCAGATGGAGAAAAGCCTCGGCAACAAACGCCGCCGCATCGGCGATCCCTCCGACAAGGAGAAAGATCCCGACCACATCGGCGAACTCACCAAGATCTTCGGCGACTTCTGCGACGGCCAGACACGCACCTTCACCGAGGAAGACCCGATCACCCACCAGCCCATCCAGCGCCAGCGTGTGGTCAGCAAGATTTTCGACAACGACGACTTCGGTTATTACAAGATCACCGTCGAACGTCCGCTGCGGCTGAACTTCCTGGCCAGCGCCGAACGCATCGCCCAACTCGATGACGAGAGCGGCTTCAAGAACCTCGCCACCAGCGCGAAGAAAGACCCCGCCGTCCGCGAAAAGGAAATTGAGGGTGGCAAAGAACGTCAGAAAGAAATTCGCGCCTTCGTTCGCACACTCGGCAGCAAGCTCTGGAAAGACCGCAAAGCCTTCCTCAACCACCTGCGTCAATCTGCGAAATCTGCGGATAAAGATCCCCGCCTGAGCGCCTCGGAACTCAAGGCCGTGCTCGCCGCCCTCGGCGAACGCGACGACACCGCCGAAATCTGCCGCGACCGCGACGGCCAGCCCGAGCCCGACGCCGACCTGCGCGACACCGAGACCGTGCCGCTCAAGGAAAGCATCGAGGCCTACTCCAAACGGGAGGTGCTACCCCACGTGCCCGATGCCTGGATCGACCCCACCAAGACCAAGGTCGGCTACGAAATCCCGCTCAACCGCCACTTCTACCGCTACGAGCCGCCGCGCCCGCTGGAAGTCATCGAGACTGACATCAAGCGGCTTGAAGACGACATCATGAAAATGCTCAGGGAGGTGACCGCGTGAAAACCCTCCTTGCGGCTCCGGAGCTTCCGGTGCTACTGGTATGACCAGTGAAGCGTCATTTCCAGCCCGTGAAGCCCTTGGTCTCCCGCGAGCAGATGGAGCGGATCCTGTCCTCCAGGCGCTCGATCACGTCCGAGGAAGCCCATCGCCAGATGGCCGCCCATCTGGGGCGCCCCCTCTTGCCCGGCAGGAAAGTGCGCTTCGTGAATGGGCACAAAGTGTTGGCCTGCTGCTGAAGCGCCCGCTGAAATGAGCGAGCCGATTCCATTTCTTTCGCCGCGTCTGGTCGGAAAGCGCTTCGAGGGTCATGCCGTGCCCTTGGAGGTGCTCAAGGATTTGGCCGCGCTGGACGAGCTCATCAAAGAGACGGCCAAATGGCATTTCCTGCAATCAAACCCGGGGCGCCAACGCGTTCCACGCGGGTTCACCGATGAAATCTCCCTTCGCGTTCAGGACATCGAACCAGGCAGCGCGATTCCCCTGATCATGCTTTACGTGGTGGGCAGCCAACTCCTCTTTTCAGATCACCAGAAGTATTTTGAGCGGGCCAGAGACAGTGTGATCGCTGCCATCGACGTGGCCGACTCCAACGGACGAATTACGGATCATCTGCCTGAGACCATTCTGCCGCACTTTGACACCCTCGGGCGGAGTCTCCTGGATGATGAATCCATCGAGTTCAGGCCGGAGAATCCTGAGCGTCCAGCGAGACTGAACAAGGTTGTGCGCAGGCGACTGATTCTCGCGTCATCTCAAGCTCAGGAAGTCACCGAGGAAGTCGTTTTACGTGGCACGGTTCCTGAGGCTGACCATGAGCGCAAGAGCTTCGAGCTTCAGGTTATCCACGGGCCAAAACTTGCTGCTCCCATCGAGCCTTTCCATCTTGAGACTATTGTGGAGGCATTCACCGGCTACCAGCAAAGCGTTCGGGTTTCGGTGCGGGGCGTTGTAAAGTATGATCGAGGGGGCCGCCCCAAACGAATCGAGCGGGTCGAGGAGGTCAATATCCTCGATCCTAACGACGTCCTAGCGCGGCTTGATGAGCTGCGCATGCTGCAAGACGGATGGCTCGACGGGGCTGGGGCTGCTCCCTCCGTAGAGGGCCTTGCCTGGTTTGCTCAGGAGTTCGAGGCCAACTACCCGCGCGACGCTGTTTTGCCTTATGTCTATCCGACGGCTGAAGGGGGGCTCCAACTTGAGTGGGGGTTGCCGGCAGGTGAAGTCTCTTTGGAGATCGATCTCGTTACCAAACAGGCGGAATGGCACCGCCTCAATCTGTCGTCGAGCGAGGAAGCGGCATTCTCCCTAGACCTCGGCCAAGCCGAGTTTTGGGAGGTGCTTGCTCAGGAGGTCCGAAACGCGGGGGGAACTGTCGCGTGAAACCCTCCACCTTGCTCCTTCGACAAATTAATCCCGCCTTCGTCCAACTCGGCCGCGTAACCTCGCAGGCATTCCGACCCACTCCAAAGGACCGCGATCTGTTGTCGGCCTACCATGGAGACATGATCAGCGTGGCAGACGCTTGGAAGCACTTTACCGAATTATTGGGTTTCCGTTCTGTCGGTGTGCTGGCGATCTCCTGCTCCGAATGCGTCGATGTCGAATTGAGTGCTCGCCATGCTCCTCAGGAGTTTCCCGAACACGCCGTCGTCGATTTCTCCGGTCACTCAAAGAGCACAATCGACACAAAAGCAAAACATCTCACGGCCCGGGCGGTTGATCGCGGGTGGTTACATCAGGCTGGGGAGTAGAGGAAGTGGCCGCGTGAGACTCCCGGCCTACCCGCGCACCAAACCCAGCGGCGTCGAATGGCTCGGCGACGTGCCGGAGCATTGGGAGGTGAAGCGGCTGAAAACATCAGCGACCTGCTGGGTGAGCAACGTGGACAAAGTTTCCGCCGAAAACGAACTGCCAGTGCGGCTTTGTAACTACACCGACGTTTACTACCACGACCACATCACACCTGAGATGGACCTGATGGAAACCACGGCGACTGCGGATGAAATCCGGCGCTTCGGTCTGCTGGTTGGAGACGTCATCATCACTAAAGATTCCGAGGAATGGAGCGACATCGCAGTTCCTGCGTTGGTGAAGAAGACCGCGCCCGACTTGGTGTGCGGCTACCATCTCGCCATTATTCGCTCTTATCCGAAAGCACTCCTCGGCGATTACTTGCTCCGTGCTTTCCAGTCATGCGCGGTCAATCAGCAGTTCCAATTGGCTGCCAGCGGGGTCACGCGCTACGGCCTGCCCAAAGCATCCATCGGTGATGCGTGGATTCCGTTGCCAGAAGTCTCCGAGCAACGGGCCATCGCGGCGTTTCTGGACCGGGAGACTGGGCGGGTGGACCGGTTGGTGGCGAAGAAGCGGGAGTTGATCGAGCGACTGAAGGAGAAGCGCACCGCGCTCATCTCCCGCACCGTCACCCGCGGCCTGCCGCCCGCCGCCGCCCGCGCCGCCGGCCTCCCCGAAAACCCGCCCCTTCAACCCTCCTCCCTGGACTGGCTCGGCGACATCCCATCGCATTGGGAAGTTCGGAAGTTCTCGCGCTGCGCCTTCTTCCAAGAGGGCCCTGGGCTGCGAAACTGGCAGTTCACGCAAGATGGCATCCGAGTGATTTGCGTGACGAACATTACCGAGGCCGGAATCAGTTTCGCCAACTACGAGAAATTCATCTCGGAAGAAGAGTATGAGAGCACTTATCGCCGCTTCACCGTCGCGAAGGGAGACCTACTTCTCTCCAGCTCAGGCAACTCGTGGGGCAAAGTAGCGACATTCGATGCCGATGACGTTGCGATTCTGAACACGAGCACCATCCGAGTGAACGAGAACGGCAAGCGCACCGTCATTCGGTCTTTGATTGGCTGGCTGTTAATCTCGGAAGGCACACGAGAACAGTTGGGTCTTTTCATGACAGGCTCGTGCCAGCCGAACTTCGGCCCGTCCCACCTCGCGAGGGTATGGATTTGCGTCCCACCCCTCCCCGAACAAGCCGCCATCGCCGCGTATCTGGACGAGGAGACGGCGAAGCTGGACGCGCTGGTGGGGAAGGTGGAGGAGGCGGTGGAGCGGTTGCAGGAATACCGCACCGCCCTCATCACCGCCGCCGTCACCGGCAAGATTGACGTCCGGCAAACCTAAACTCCGCTGAAACCCATGAGCCAAGCCATCACGCCCTTTGAGCAAATCCGCCGGACAAATCCGGCAGGAAACGAGTTCTGGTCCAGCCGGGATTTCGCCCGCGTGCTGGGCTACACCGATTACCGGAACTTTGAGGCCGTCATCACCAAAGCCCGCACGGCCTGCTTCAACAGCGGGCAACGGCTGGAAGATCATTTCGTTGATATCACCGAAATGATCGGCATCGGCAAAGGTGGGCAGCGGCCCGTGAAGACGGTGATGATGTCGCGCTACGCCTGCTATCTTGTGATCCAGAACGCCGATCCCGCGAAGGAAATTGTGGCGGTCGGGCAAACTTATTTCGCCGTCCAGACCCGGCGGCAGGAGTTAAGCGATCAGGAGATCGAGGAGCAACGCCGGCTCACCATTCGGTCGGAGCTGCGAAAGCACAACAGCCAACTGGCCGACGCCGCCAAGGGGGCCGGCATCATTGAGCCGCGCGACTACGCAATCTTCCAAAATCACGGCTACCAAGGTCTCTACGGTGGCCTCGGCGCGCAGGAGATTCACGCGCGGAAAGGGTTGAAGAAAAGGCAGCAAATCCTGGATCACATGGGCAGCACGGAGCTGGCCGCGAATCTGTTCCGCGCCACGCAGGCGGAGGAGAAACTGCGCCGCGAGAAGATCGTCGGCAAAGCGAAGGCAAACCAGGCCCATCGCGAAGTCGGGGCCAAAGTCCGCCAAACCATTCAGGAGTTGGGCGGCACCATGCCCGAACATCTGCCCACCGCCGAGAGCATCAAGCGACTGGAAACCAGGCCCAACAAGGCGCTCAAGTCCGGCAACTCCTGAGGTCATGAGCCAAACCAACGAAAGAGCTTTTGAGACCTACGTGGAGGAAATCCTCCTGACCCGGGGCCGCTGGACATCCGGCAGCAACGCGGAGTGGGACAAGGAGCGGGCGCTGTTCCCGGCACAGGTGTTCGCGTTCATCGCGGACACGCAGTCTAAACTCTGGGCCGAGATGCGGACGCTGCACGCGGCGGGGTTGGAGGAGTTGCTCCTCGCTACGTTGGTCAAGGAACTGGATGCCAAAGGCTCGCTGCATGTGCTGCGGCATGGATTCAAGTTTTACGGCAAGACGTTTCGCCTCGCCTACTTCAAGCCCGCCCACGGCGCGAACTTCGAGGTCTTGGAGCAGTTCGGCAAGAACCGGCTCACGGTGACGCGCCAAGCGAATTGACTCAAATGAAAAGACACCGGGCGGGTGTCTAGCATGGGGCGAAAAAGGATACGTTGCCTCAATGAAAAAGACACCATGGCCGGATGTCTTTAAAAATGAGTCAAAAGAGTCGCCAGGAG
>JBIKLF010000013.1:0-65910 GCA_044359955.1 Chthoniobacterales bacterium
TAACCGGCGAAAACGAAAAGTAACCGGCGAATTGAAGACGGCGATTGATCGGTGCAATGCTCTAGAAATGAGCATTTTATCAGGGAAAAATCCGTTCTTAAAAAGAACGGAGCCTACGGGACTCGAACCCGCAACCTCTGCCGTGACAGGGCAGCGCTCTAACCAATTGAGCTAAGGCTCCTCCGACGAAACACTGAATAAAGCGCAGCGCGCTCTTCGGAGAAAGCTCTTTTTGCGGAGACGGAAATCGCGTGCGTTGGCCCGACCGGCGGTTTTATGCTGTCCGGTCCCATGAGCAACTCCTCACTGGCCACCGCAGCGGCCGATCTTTTGTCCTCCCGCGCGGACACCTTGCCGAAGTCGCGCAGCCTGGTCGGCCTCGATGGTTTTGTGGACACCATCCTTCACGTCGTTGCCACCCGGGAGAGCGCGGAGCAATACACGCGGATGGAAAGCATGGCTGAATTCGGCCGCAAGATCACCTCGGCGGCGGGGTTGAGCGCAAATTTCGAGATGGTCCAGCAGATGATCAAACTGGGCGGGAACGGTCCGATTATGGCCAACGCGCTCGACGCTTACGGCTCGCCGGTGACCTATGTCGGCCTCCTCGGGGCGCCGAATATCCATCCGGTCTTCGCCGATTTCGCGGCGCGCGCCGAAGTGATTTCGCTGGCTGAACCGGGCTACACCGACGCGATCGAGTTCGACGATGGCAAGCTGATGTTCGGCAAGCACCTCAGCCTGCGCGAAGTGAATTGGGAAAACCTCCTCGAGCACATCCCGATCGAACGTTTGGTGAAAATCTTCAACGACTCCGCCCTCATCGCGCTGGTCAATTGGACGATGCTCACCGGTATGACGCGGATTTTCGAGGAGTTGCTGAAAAAGGTGATGCCGGTGGTGACCGGGCCGCGCTGGATTTTTTTCGATCTGGCCGACCCGGCCAAGCGCACGCGCGAGGACATCGCCAAAGCGGTCGACCTCATCGCGAAATTTCAGAAACACGCCAAGGTCATTCTCGGCCTCAACTTGCAGGAAGGGCGCCAGATCGGCGAGGTGCTCGGCCTCGCGCCCTGCGAGGAAACACACGAGGCCGTGGCGGCCCACGCGGCCTGGATCCGCGAGAAGCTCGGCGTCGAGACCGTGGTTATCCACCCGGTGTCCTTCGCCGCGGCGGCGGACGCCAATGGCACGGCGGCGGTGCAGGGGCCCTTCATCGAGAAACCTATGATCACCACGGGGGCCGGCGACCATTTCAATGCCGGCTTTTGCATCGGTCGCATCCTCGGGGCGCCGCTCGACGTGAGCCTGCAGATCGGCGTGGCCACCTCCGGTTTTTACGTACGCACGGCCAAAAGCCCGACCGCCGAGGACATGGTGAGCTTCCTGCGCACGCTCTGAGCGTGTTGACGCATGACCCCGGACACCATGACCTTTTCAACACCCGTTCCGCGCAAGGGGCACCGGCGTCCGGCCTGTGTGGTCCGGTCATGACGGGCGGGACGCCCGTGCCCCCGGCCCGATCATGATCGCACGCCCTCGCTCGCAGGAACTCTTCGCCGCGGCGCGCGCCCGCATCCCGGGGGGAGTCAATTCGCCGGTCCGCGCATTCCGCGGTGTCGGCGGAGAACCCTTTTTCGTCGAACGGGCGGAAGGCTCGCACCTGCGCGATGTCGATGGCAACGCATACATCGACTACGTGGGCACGTGGGGTCCGGCCATTCTCGGCCACGCGCCGCGCATCGTCATCGACGCGGTGCGCGAGGCGGCCGGGCGCGGTTTGAGCTACGGCCTTCCCCACCCGCTCGAAGTCGAGATGGCGGAGTTCATCACGGCGCGTCTGCCGTCGATCGAAAAAGTCCGCATGGTCAACAGCGGGACGGAGGCGACTATGTCCTGCGTGCGGCTGGCCCGCGGATTCACCGGACGGGACAAAATCGTCAAATTCGAAGGCTGCTACCACGGTCATGTGGATTCCTTGCTCGTGCGGGCCGGTAGCGGCGCCCTCACCCTGGGGCAACCGGACAGCGCGGGCGTGCCGCGGGCCCTGGCGGAGCTGACCATCACATTGCCTTTCAACGATGCGGCGGCACTGGAAGAAATACTTGTCCGCGAGGGTGCGGAAATCGCCGGCGTTATCGTGGAACCCGTGCCGGCCAATGCGGGTTTGATTCATCCGTTACCCGGATTTTTGGAACGACTGCGCGAACTTTGCACGGCGCACGGGGCCCTTTTGATTTTCGATGAAGTCATGACCGGATTCCGCGTGGCACGCGGTGGGGTGCAGGAATTGTGCGGGGTCGTTCCGGACCTCACCGCACTGGGCAAAGTGATCGGCGGCGGTTTGCCGGTCGGGGCCTTCGGCGGGCGGGCGGACGTCATGGACCACCTCGCCCCGGATGGTCCCGTTTACCAGGCGGGCACGCTCTCGGGAAATCCTCTGGCCCTGGCGGCCGGGTTGGCCCAGATGCGGGAGTTGGAGCGGACCGAGGCATGGAGCCGGCTTGAGCAACTCGGCGCCGCGCTGCAGTCAGGACTCGAGGCGCCCATCCATGCCGCGGTTTACCCGGTGACCTTGCAACGCCTCGGCAGCATGTTCTGTCTCTTCTTCACCGAAGGCCCGGTGAACAATTTGGACGATGCGAAAAAATCGGACACCGTGCGATTTGCGAAATTTTTCCATTACTGTCTGGACCATGGCGTGTATTTTCCCCCCTCGCAGTTCGAGACGGGATTCATCAGCACGGCGCACACGGACGAGGATATCGTCCGCACGGTCGCGGTGATCACCCGAGCACTGCACCACGCCGCATGACCACCGCACCCGAACCAGACGATCGCGCTGTCGAATTGGATTTGCTGGCGCGGATCACCAAGCGGGAACGGGTGGCCTTCGAGGAGCTTTACACCCGCTATTCGAACATCCTTTACGCCACGGCGATGAAATTTCTCAAAGAAGACGCCGACGCGCAGGATGTGGTGCAGGACGTCTTCATCCAGATCTGGGACAAGGCGAAGCTCTATGATCCGGCCAAGGGCAAGCCGCTCACTTGGGCCCTCACCATGACCCGCAACCGCTCGATCGACCGCATCCGGGCCATCCAGCGCCGCACCCGCCTGCGGGACGATTTTGAGAAGGAGACGGTCGCCGATGAATCCGCAGGGATCAGGGAGGCGTTATCTGGAGTAGATGCGAGTGAGAGGACCCAGATTTTGCGGGATGCGGTGGCACGCCTGTCGCCCGAACAGCGCAAAGTCATTGATTTGGCCTTCTTCGGTGGTCTTACCCAAAGCGAGATCGCCGATCGGCTGGGCGAACCACTCGGAACAATCAAAGCCCGCGCCCGACGCGGACTCATGAAAATGAAAGAACTTCTCGGAGAAAAACCATGACCCGCGACCAAATCCAAGAGTTAGCCGCACTCGATGCGCTCAGTGCGCTCGAAGGCGAGGATCTCGCTACTTGGGAACGGGTGCGCGGGGAAGACCCGTCGGCCTTGCGCCTGCGCGACGAGTTGGCCGGTGCCGCGGCCCAGTTATCCTTGCTTGCTCCGGCGGCCACCGCCCCATCCGCCTTGAAGCAGCGCGTCATGGACCGAGTCTTCGGCGGCCAACCCTCCGACAAAACAGTGACCGAAGCGGCCCGGCCTTTTGGGTTTGCCGCATGGGCTGCTGCTGCCGCCATCGTGCTTCTCGTGCTGGTGGGCGCCTCGGCCACCACCCGGCAAAAAGAATCGGTCGTCGTGCGCGATGCGCGTCCCGACCCGCAAAATTTGCAAATCGCACTCGAGGGATACGGCGATTACGCCAAAGCGAAAGCGCATGTGCTCTGGGACAGCGGTCAGCGAGGGTGGTATGTGCAAGCGGGCGGGCTCCCCGCCCTCCCAGCAACACACTCTTACCATGTTTGGGCGGTGGACGCGGATGGCGCAGTGCATGACTGCGGTGAACTGGCGGTGCGCGAAGGCGGGTTGGCCCGAAGTTTCGTTCAACCGGGGGATGGCATCAGCTCAATGCAGGGATTTGCGGTGACCATTGAGCCGGTGGGAAGCAGTTCCCCAGCGCCGACTTCACCCGCCGTGCTGATCAGCGCGCTGCAGGGCTGAAGAAAAATAAGGGCAGATGGATCGCGATGGCCCTGTCGCGATAAGGCGTGAAAGCCATCGCGCCGGGACGGCGCGATCCACCACCGAATTCATGAAGTCGTGGACGCCTTCTTTCGCGGACCGATGCTGTCCGCGTTGCTTCACCTCAGAACATGAGCACCAGCACGATCATCGCGAGGATAGCAAAAGCGATTCCTGCGCCGATGGGCTGGGCGATGCCAGACCAGGCGCCTTTGCTTTTTTCGCACCAACCGGCAAAAAAAAGCCAGATGGCCGGAATGAGAAGAAACCAGAGGCCTTGGTTCGCGATGAAAGTGGCGACCGAGTCCGAAAAGGTCACTGGCGGCGAGGCCACGGAACCCGAATTGACCAAGATGTGCGCCGCCATGGTGGCAAGGGCGAGCATGATGAATTGGGCCAGCGCGATGGCAATGTTCATGAATTACCTGAACCCTGACCTGCGGCCCGGACCTGGTCAATGCCGCGATCCTCTCGACAAGGGCCTTCGCTTGGCCTAGCTGAACGGCGTGAGTTTCACCGCACCCGTCCGGGTCAGAGCCAAATTCTTCCGCGAAGGCGACCGCAAGTTTTTCGTCAAGGGCACGACCTATGGTCCGTTCGCCCCCGACGCCGGGGGCGAACACTTCGGCGCACCGGACAAGGCAAAGGCGGACCTCGCCATGATGCACGAGGCCGGGCTCAATCTCGTGCGCGTCTATTATGTGCCGCCGCGCTGGTTCCTCGACGCCTGCGCGGAGCACGGCATTCGTTGCCTCATTTCCATTCCCTGGGCCGAACACGTCGAATTCCTCAACCAACGCAAAACGCGCCGCGAGATCGAGAAGGCGGTGATTGATGCGGTCAGAGCGAACCGCGGGCATCCCGCCGTTTTCGGCTATCTCGTGGGCAATGAAATCCCCAGCCATATGGTGCGTTGGCTGGGTCCGGGTCGCGTGACCGAATTCGTCGAGCACCTCATCTTCCTGGCCAAGCGCGTGGACCCCGAGGTGCTTTATTCTTACGCCAGCTTTCCCCCGACCGAATACCTGCTGCCGCAGAACGCCGACTTTTTCACCTTCAATGTCTACCTGCACCGTCAGGAGGACTTCGATCGCTACCTCGCGCGCCTGCAAAACCTCGCGGAGGACCGTCCGCTCATGCTCGGGGAATTCGGCATGGACACCATCCGCCACAGCAAAGACGAGCAGGCGGAAATGATCTCCTGGCACATCGAGAGCGTGGTGCGCGGTGGGTTGGCCGGAACGATCATTTACGCGTGGACCGACGAATGGTTCCGCGGCGGCCAGGAAATCACCGATTGGGCCTTCGGTCTGGTCACGCGCGAGCGGAAGCCGAAGAAAGCCTACGCCCGAGTCAAAACCCTCTTCGCCGGAGACAAGCCGCTGGCCGAGCGCGTGCCGCTGGAAAAATACCCGCGCGTCTCCGTTGTGGTCTGCTCCTACAACGGCGGCAAGACCCTCGGCGATTGTCTTGAGGCGCTCGACCACGTCGACTATCCGGACTACGAAATCGTCTTCGTTGACGATGGATCGACGGACGACACACCGGATGTGGTGGCGGCCTGGGAAAAGGCGCGCGCAGCGCGGCGCGCCGCGGGAGCCAAGTTGCCCGACTTCCAAAACATCCGGCAGAAAAACATGGGCCTGAGCTACGCGCGCAACGCGGGTGCCTACTCGTCCACCGGCGAGGTCATTGCTTACACGGACAGCGACTGCATGGCGGATCCCGATTGGCTATACTACTTGATGGGCACCCTGATCTCGGGTGACTACGCCGGGGTCGGCGGACCGAACATTTCTCCGCCCGCCCAAGATTGGATCCAGGCCTGCGTGGCGGCGGCCCCGGGCGGACCGAGCCACGTGCTGCTCACCGACGTGGTGGCCGAGCATATTCCGGGATGCAACATGGCCTTCCACCGGTGGGCCTTCGATGCGGTCGGCGGCTTCGACCCCGATTATCGCAAGGCGGGGGACGATGTGGATTTTTGCTGGCGGCTCCAGCAGAGCGGCCAAGTCATCGCGTTCAGTCCGGCCGCCATTGTCTGGCACTACCGCCGTTTCACCCTCGGCGCCTTCCGCAAGCAGCAGGAAGGTTACGGCGAGGCGGAATCGATGTTGCGCTTCAAACACCTCATCTTTTTCGGCCCGACCGGGACGGCGAAATGGAAGGGCCAGATCTACGGGGCCCCGCGCTTCACTTGGCTGATCAACCGTCCGCTCATCTACCACGGCGTTTTCGGCGAAGGCCTCTTCCAGAGCATCTATCCGACCCCGCGCTCCGAGGTGGCGAACTATCTGGCCAGCCTCGAGTGGGTTTTGCTCACCGTCATGGTCTTCATTCTTTCCATCGGCTTTCCCGACCTGCGCATCGTGCCTTACTTGATGTTCGGAGGAACCTTTTTGGTTGCTCTTTCCTACATGCTGCATGCCCGCCTCGAGCCGCAATTCGACTCGGTGCGGGCGCGGTTGCTTGTCGCCTTCCTCGCCTTCACCCAACCGCTGGTGCGCGGCTGGAGCCGCTACTTCACGTGGCTGAAATACAAACGCACGCCGGAACGCGTCATCCGCACACCCGAGCAGGAACTCGCCTCGCGCCACAACGCGGGGAGCACGACCCATTTCGAATTCTGGAACGAGGAAGGTCACGGCCGCGAGCGCTTGCTGGCCGAAACCACGCGTTTGCTCGAGGATGAGGGCTGGAGCTACTCGCTCGATACGGGGTGGAACAATTGGGATGTGCAGATCTACGGGAGCTTCTGGTGGCTGGTGCGGTTGCGCACCGTGACCGAATACCATGGCGGACCGAAGTGCCTCACACGCGGCAGCCTCCGCTTGAGAGCGGGTGGAGCGAACTTCCTCGCCAACTTCCTCCTTCTTGCCGTGCTGGCCTACCAGCAATTCCTCGGCCATGGCATCCCGTGGTGGTCCGGCGCGGCTTACGGCCTGTTCGTCCTCTTCCTCCTCGTCCGCGCACGCCGGCTCAAGCGCCGGGTGGCCGACTTGCTCGCGGTGGCCGCGCGCCACGCGGGACTGCAGCCCGTGAAGTCCCAAAGCGACGCGTGAGTTCGTCGCTCTCTGACTACGATTTCGAATTGCCGCGTGAGCTGGTGGCCGTGCGTCCGTTGCCGGACCGCGCCGCCTCGCGGATGATGGTGGTGGACCGCACCGCAGGCACCGTGACCCACCGGGCGTTCCGTGACCTGCCGGAATTTATCCGTCCGGGCGACATGCTCGTGCTCAACAACTCGCGGGTGATTCCGGCGCGATTGGTCACCGCTGACGGTCGCATCGAGTTGCTGCTTTTCGATCAGCTGGGCCCGGCCCGTTGGCGCGCCTTCGCGCGTCCGGGCAAACGCACGCGAACCGGCGCCCACTTCGCCATTGCCGGGACGACCGCGCAGATCGAATCGATCCACGAAGAGGACGGCACGCGTATCGTGCGGTTCGACACCGAGCCGGATCTGGAAAAGCTCGGGCACATGCCGATTCCGCCCTACCTCGGCCGCGAGGATGATGCGGAAGACCGCGTGCGTTACCAGACGGTTTACGCGCGCGAGGCCGGTTCGGTCGCGGCGCCCACGGCCGGATTGCATTTCACCCCGGAAATCCTGGCCAAGCTGCCGCACACTTTTGTCACCCTGCACGTCGGGCCGGGAACGTTCCTGCCGGTCCGCGGGGACAACCTCGAAACGCATCGCATGCACGGCGAAAACTTTGTCGTATCGCTTGAAGGCGCGGCGGAGATCAACCGCGCCGGGCGTGTTATCGCGGTCGGCACAACCAGCTTGCGCGTCTTGGAGTCCTTGCCCCCCGGGCCCGTGCAACCGGGCAAGGGACGCACCGAGATTTTTATCAAGCCCGGATTCCCATTTGTCCGCACCAACGCCCTGCTGACCAATTTCCATCTGCCCAAATCGACGCTCTTTGTTCTGGTCTGCGCCTTGGCCGGCCAGGGACTGATGAGCGAGGCTTACGCCGAGGCGATTAACCAAAAATACCGCTTCTTTAGCTACGGCGATTGCATGTTGATTCTCTGACCAGTCTCGCCAAAACCGGGCCGGGAAGGTAGGAAACCAGTATGAGCAAGATCAAAGCCTACGCCGCCACCTCACCCGGCGCCGCCCTTGAACCCTTCGAATTTGATCCGGGTCCGCTCGGTGACGAGCAGGTCGAAATCGCGGTCGATTACTGCGGCATTTGCCACTCGGATCTGTCGGTCATCCACAACAGCTGGGGCAACGCCCGATTCCCGCTGGTCCCGGGCCACGAAGTTTCGGGCCGCATCGTTGCCGCGGGCGACAAGGTGAAAAAAGTCAAAGTAGGCGACCGCGTCGGGCTTGGCTGGTTTTCCGGCAGCTGCATGAGTTGTCCTGACTGCCTGCGCGGCGACCAAAACCTCTGCCCGAACGGCGAGGACACGATCATCGGCCGGCCCGGTGGCTTCGCCGAGCGCGTGCGGGCCCATTGGGCATGGGCCGTGCCGCTCCCCGACGGAGTCGACGCCGCCAAAGCGGGCCCGCTTTTTTGCGGAGGCATCACCGTTTTCAATCCGATCGTGCAGTGCGGTGTGCGACCGACCGACCGCGTCGGCGTGGTTGGGGTGGGCGGGCTCGGCCATTTGGCCATCCAGTTCCTCAGCAAATGGGGCTGCGAAGTTTTCGCCTTCACCTCGTCAGCCGACAAAAAGGAAGAACTGCGGAAACTCGGCGCGCACCATGTGGTGGATTCGAGGGACCCCGCGCAACTCAAGCCCCTCGCCCGCTCGCTCGACTTCGTCATGGTCACGGTCAACGTGCCGCTCGACTGGAATGCTTACATCGACACGCTGGCCCCGCGCGGCCGTTTGCATTTTGTCGGCGCCGTGCTTGAACCGCTCAACATCGGCGTCTTCCCGCTGCTCCTGGGACAAAGATCGGTTTCGGCCTCGCCCCTCGGCAGTCCCGCCACCACGGCCCAGATGCTCGACTTCTGCGCCCGCCACAACATCGCCGCCGTGACCGAAAATTTCGGCATGTCGCAAGTGAACGAAGCGCTGGCCCACCTTGAGTCCGGCAAAGCACGTTACCGTATCGTTCTGAAAAACGATTTCTGATGAACAAGAAACTCTTCATCCTCGGTCTCGCGCCCGCTTTGCTGGCCGGATGCATGTCGCCGCAAGGCGAATTGGCTTCACTCGCCGAGCAGCGGCTCGGCATGTCTCGCGACATTGCGTGGGCCAAACACTCCGCCGATCTGCCGGTTTACGATCCGCAACGCGAGACCGCCATCCTGCAAACCATGATGGCCGCGGGCCAGCAGCAAGGACTTGCTCCGGACACGGTCCGGCGCTTCTTCGCCGCCGAAATGGAGGCATCTCGCCGTATCCAATGGGCCTGGATCGAGGCTTGGCGGAAGGAACTTGCCGCGCCCCCGGAGCGCCCGGCGGACGACCTCGGCGCTTACCTGCGTCCGCAACTCGACGAGATCAATCAACGGCAAATCCGCGCCATGGCCCGCGGAGCAAGCCCCCTGAGCGTCGATCAGCTCTCCGAAATCGGCGCCCGCTTTTTGCCGAAAAACTGACGCAGCAGCGCGGCGGACTCCTCCCCGAGGACACCACTCGTGACCTCGCACCGGTGGTTGAGCGTGTCGCTTTGCAAAAGATTGATCCAACCCCCGGCCGCACCCCCTTTCGGATCAGGGCAACCGAAGACCACACGGCGCAGGCGTGCGAGAACGATGGCACCGGCGCACATCGGGCAGGGCTCCTTGGTCACGTAGAGGTCGCATTCGTTGAGCCGCCAATCGCCGACCGCCGCCTCGGCTTGGGTGATGGCCAACATCTCGGCATGGGCCGTGGCGTCCTTCAACATCTCGACCTGATTCCAAGCCCGGCCGATGACCTCGCCATTCCGCACAATGACCGCGCCAATCGGAACCTCGTCGGCCGCCGCCGCTTTGTGCGCACAGCGCAGGGCGGACTGCATGTAGAAGACGTCCGGTTGCCAGTCGAAACCTTGGATTTCTTCCGCGCTCATCGTAAGCTTTCCCCATGAAGGTTATCGTTGCCCCGTCCATCTTGGCCTGTGACTTCGCCCGGCTCGGCGACGAGGTGGCCGATGTGACCCGCGTGGGGGCCGACTGGATCCACTGCGATGTGATGGACGGTCATTTTGTGGACAACATCTCGTTCGGCTCGGCCTTTGTCGAGGCGGCGTCGCGGCATACCGACCGGCCGCTCGACGTCCATCTCATGATTACCAATCCGGACCACTACCTCGACCGCTACCTTCCGGCGGCGGCGTCGGTCGACATCCACCTCGAGGCCGAGGCCGATGTGCCCGAGACGCTCGCGCGTATTCGCGCCGCCGGCAGGAAAGCCGGGCTCGCCATCAATCCTCACACCCCGATCGGCTCGATCGAACCGTATCTCGGGCAATTCGACATCCTGCTGGTCATGACCGTCGAACCCGGTTTCGGCGGACAGCCGTTCATGGAAGAGATGCTCCCGAAAATCCGCGCCGCCGCCGAGCTCCGGAAAAAGAGCAACCTCGATTTCCACATCACCGTGGACGGCGGGATCAATGTCGCGACCGCGCGCCAGTGCCGGGAAGCCGGAGCCGATGTGATGGTGGCCGGGACATCCGTTTTTCGGGCGAAGGATCGCGCGGCGGAGATCGCCGCGCTGAGATAACCAATCACCTCCTTATGCTCCGGCGGTCGCAAACCGCCGCTCCATCATTGAGAGGACGCTACGGGCCGGGCCGCCCCTTCGAGCAGCGCCAAAACCTCGCCGGCGAGGAACAGTGAGCCGGTGACAAGCACCGGAGCACGGTCCGACCGATCACCGGCCAAAACCTCCTCAATTGTCGAGGCATGCACGGCCGTGAACCCTGCCGCTGCGGCGGCCGGACGTAATTCATCGACCGACGCACCGCGCGCGCCGGCAACCGGCACCAACCAGACTTCGTCGGCGATGGCGCGCAGCACGTGCAACAACGCGGCGGCGTCCTTGTCGCTCAAGACGCCGAAGACCAAACGTGCCTTGACGTTGCCGAAAACTTCCCGCCACGTAGCCACCAGCACCGCGGTCGCCGAAGGATTGTGCGCCCCATCGACGACCAAAGCCGCTCCGACGCGCTGGAAACGTCCGGGCCATTTCACCGTGGCCAGTCCCGAACGGATAGCTTCTTCCCCGACCTCCACGCCGGCCGCCCGCAAGGCAGCGATCGCCACCGCCGCATTCCATCTTTGGTGCGCACCGGCCAGACCGACGGGTCCGGCTTCCCATGGGGCACTGACGAACCCGACCTGCGCCCCAACCTCCACGGCCTTGGCTTCCAACACGGCACGGACCTCACCGGCTTGCGGCGCGGAGACCACGGGGACACCAGGTTTGATGATGCCGGCTTTTTCCGCGGCGATGAGGGCGATCGTCTCACCCAACCACGCTTGGTGATCGAGTCCCACCGGCATGATGACCGAGACCAGCGGCGTCACCGCGTTGGTCGCATCGAGACGTCCGCCCATGCCGGTTTCCCAAACGACAAACTCCGCCTCCTCGCGGGCGAACCACCACGCGGCGAGGACGGTGGCCAATTCGAAAAAAGTCGGGGCTTGCTCCCAACCCTCCGAGGCATCGCGGAGCAAAGTGAGCCCTTCCGCGACGGAGGATTCCGGGATCATCTGCCCGTCGACCCGGAGGCGTTCGCGGAAGTCGACCAGGTGCGGGGACGTATAAAGTGCGGTGCGGTGGCCGGCCGCGCGCAGGATGGAGTCCATCATGGCACAGGTGCTGCCTTTGCCGTTCGTGCCGGCGACGTGGAGAAACCGCAATTTCTCCTGCGGCCGGCCGCAGGCGGCGAGCAAACGCTGCGTGTTTTCCAACCCCAGCTTGATGCCGAAAGTTTGCGTCCCGAAAAGCCACGCGAGCGTTTCGCGGTAGTTCACTGCTTGCGACCGAAGAAATCGAGCAATTGCGAGAGCGTTTCGCGCAGACGGTGCCGCGCAACAATCATGTCGACCAGTCCATGGTCCTGCAGGAACTCGGCGGTCTGGAAACCCTTGGGCAATTCCTGGTGCGTGGTTTCGCGAATGACCCGCGGACCGGCGAAGCCGATCATGCATTTGGGCTCGGCCATGATGATGTCCCCGAGCGAGGCGTAGCTGGCCATGACGCCGGCCGTGGTGGGATTGGTCAGCACGGAAATATAAGGCAGCTTGGCCGCGGCGTGACGCGCCAGCGCTCCGCTGGTTTTCGCCATTTGCATCAGGCTGAGCATTCCCTCATACATTCGCGCGCCGCCGGAGGCGGAAATGATGATGACGGGCCACTTGTTTTTTGTCGCCCGCTCGATCGTCCGGGTGATCTTCTCGCCGACCACCGAGCCCATGGTGGCGGCGATAAAATTAAAATCCATCACGGCGAGACCAACCGGGCGCCCCCCGATCTTGGCGTCTCCGGTGATGACAGCATCCTTGAGTCCGGTTTTTTTGCGGTAAGTCTCGAGGCGGTCTTGGTAGGTGGCGACACCGCGGAACTTGAGCGAGTCGACCGAAAGCATCCCGGCATCGTGTTCCTTGAACGAGCCCTCGTCGGCCAGACTCTCAATCCGCTCGCGCGCCCCGAGCGTCATGTGATGCTGGCAACGGGGGCAGACTTGGAGATTCTGCTGCAGCTCGGTCTGGGTGATGACCTCGCCGCAAGACGGGCACTTGGTCCAGAGGCCTTCGGGGACGTTGCTCTTGATTTTCGACCGGAGCTGGAGGGCCGGTTTTTGGAAAATTCCCATGGCTTCTTCCTATCCGCGGGCGACCGTGATGACAACCACCGAGGAAGCCCCCGCTTCACGCAGGACCCTCGCGCAAGCGTCGGCCGTCGAACCGGTGGTCAGGACGTCGTCGACCAAAACAAGGTCGCGTCCGGTCACCTCGGCGCCGCGCCGCAGGGCGAAAGCACCTTCGAGGTTTTCGAATCTCTCGTCGCGGTGAAAATGGGTTTGGGTCAGGGTGTATCGGGTGCGTTCCAAGCAATCGTCGACCGGCACACCGAGACGCGCCCCGGCCAGCGAGGCCAGCACTTCGGCCTGGTTGAACTCCCGCTCCCGCTGCCGCGTCGGATGGAGCGGGACAGGCACGAGGGCGGACGGCCTTTGTCCGTGCAGACGCGGGTCGCGGAAGCCTTCACTCAGCATCCGGGCGAGCAAATGCCGGAGGTGCGTGCGGTGATTGTATTTGAACTGGTGGATGAGGTCGCGGACCACCCCACGGCTGCGGTAAGCGGCGGTGGCAAAGTCAAAGGACAACTCGCGGTCGCCGCAGTTCATGCAGCGGAAGCTCGCGGTGATCGCACCGCCGTAAGGTTGGCCGCAAACCTTGCACTGCGAGCCGCCCAACCGCGGTCGGGCCCGCCGGCAACCGCGGCAAAGCCCTGCGTCGCGCGGACCGACCGCCTTGCCGCAACCGGCGCAGTGCGGCGGATAGAGCAGCCCGGATGCCGCCTCAATGCAAACGCGGACCCACCGGGCGGAAGACATGACGAAGGTACAGTTTGACCAGCAGCCCGGTGACGAGCAACGCGGCCAGCGGCACGAGGCCCGTGGGCACCGCACCGCTCACAAGATTCGGTCCGACCCACGGCAACCACCCGGAGGGGCCGGTCGCGGTGGTTTGCAGGAAAAGGTTTGAGGTTTGCTGTGCGAAGACCCAACCGGCATGCAGTCCAATCGGCAACCACAGCGAGCGGGTCGCCACCGCGACCGACCCCAGAATCCAGCCGGCCGCAAAAAGACTGGCCGCCCCGAAAAATAAAATCCCGGGGGCCGGCAGCCCATCAGCAAAACGCAGCGCCTCGGCAAAACCCGTCCACCAATGCACCGCGTCCGCCGCCATGGCGGTCTTGGCCGGCTTGATGAAGTGGACGACAACGAAAAGGACGGTGGTCCAAGCGATAGCCGCCGCGCGCGGCAGGGACCAGAGAGAGATCCCGAGCACGACCCCGCGGAAAACGACTTCCTCCACGACGGACACCGCCGCAGCGGTTGGCACGATGCGCAGAAGCCCTGACCAGAGAGCTCCCGGACGCGCTTCGGACCAGCCGGCGAGCAAACAGAGCAACGCCACCGCCGCGACCAGGGCGACGGAAAGAGCGAGACCCGCCGTCAGATCGGCGAACGACCGGGGGTTCCGGCAAAGATGCAGATCGGACGGCCGCCGCAGGCCGATCCAGCGCAAAGCCGGAACAAGGAGGACCAAGGCACTGACCTGAAGGCAGCGGGAAAGAACGCGGTGAAAAGGAAACTTGGCCAGCCAATCGGTAACCCCGGCTGTTTCGAGAGCCTGCCCGGCCCAGTAAATGGGAGGCGCCACAAGGCATCCGGCGAGGAACACGGCGGCCAGATAGGCGAGAATTTTGCCAAAGGCAGGGAATTCGCGGCGGCCAGTCATTGACGAAGGGCAAGGCACCGGAAATGCCCCCGGCAAGCAAGCCTATTAAGCCGTATCCATGCAGTCGGAGACGCAATAAAAGCGCGGCTTGGCTCGGTTTTTCCACGGGGCACGCCCGTGCCCCTTGACCACGTGCCAACTCGCTCACCAAACAGTCAATCAACTCTCGCCCAAGCGCGCCTCTGTGGCAGCGCCGGAAATGACAGAATGTTTTTGCCTATGGTTACGGGTTAAGCCCTTGGGCAAGGAAAGGACGCCGGAAGACCGCGGCAGGGTCGAGCAGACTGCCGTTGCTGCATTCCTGCCCTGGCGGGGTTCGTCAGTCGGACCTCCACGGCCCCCGGCGTCAGGCAGACTGTAGCCGTTCCCCGCCCAAGAGACAACCCACTCGGTGGCCGGAAGTGCCCGAAGCAAAAACCGCACCGGACAAACTGCTTGTCCGCCCCTTTCGCGTTGCTTATAAAACAAAGTTCCTTTCACCCCGCCCTTCAGTCCCCATGACCAAAGTTCTCCTGATTGCCTGCATTTTTTTATCGATGGGTGCAGCTGTGCTTGGCTTCCTTAACCGCGGAAAGCTGCTCAATGCACGCGGCGAATTGGAAGGCTTTCAGGGGCAACTCGCCTCAGCGAACCAGCAGCTCGACGCGACCAAAAGCGAACTCGGACAGAAAAAAGAGGAAGTCACCAAGCTCGGCGGAGAAAAAGACACGCTGACCGCAGACCTCGGCGAAGCGCGCAGCGAATTGGCCAAAGCCAAAGAGGAAGCCACCACCGCGCTGGAACAAGCCAAAGTCCTCGAGTCAGACAGCCAAGCCAAGGACACCAAAATCAGCGAACTGGAAACACAGGTGGCCGAACTCGAACAGCAGCCCGCCGCCCCCGACGGCGCGCCGGTCGCGGTCGAAAACGCTGAGACCATGGCCCGCATGACCGAACTGGAGACCGTCAACCAACAATTGCAGGACCAAAACACCGGCCTCAGCGCGCAAATATCCGAATTGCGCCGCAAAGAGGACGGACGGCAGAAGGTGCAGATGCGCCAGGGCCTTTCCGGAACGATCCTCGCCGTCAACCAAGCGTGGAACTTCGTCGTCCTCAGCCTCGGCGACCGCCAAGGTGTGGTCCCCAATGCCGAAATGCTCGTGCAGCGTGACGGACAATTCCTCGGCAAAGTCCGCGTCACCTCGGTCGAGCCCTCAACCTCGATCGCCGATATCCTCGTTCGCACCGTGCCGCGCGGCCTCTCGGTCATGCCCGGCGACCGCGTCATTTATCAGGCGCTGCGCGACTGATCGTGTCATGAAACGCTCGCTTCTGGCTGCCCTCCTTGCCGCGTGCATCGTCGTGAGTCTTCCGGGTTGCGCTGGAACCGAGGACAGCGCGACCTCCCGCCCGGGCGTGAGCACCATTCCATGGAACCGCCCGGCCAAGTGGGAAGGCGGCGGCGTGCTCGGCGGTCAAATGTCCGCCATGCGCGGATACTGATCGCCACCGGTGTCCGCGGCCCCGTTTCAACGCGCCCTCGTCATCCGCGGTGGTGCCCTCGGGGATTTTCTCCTCACCCTGCCGGTGCTCAATGCCCTGCGTGAAGCCGCTCCGGGTTCGCGTCTCGAGATGCTTGCTTACCCGGGCATCGCCGCGCTTGCGGAAAGATCAGGCCTGATTGACGGCGTCCGCTCGATCGAATACGGGCCGCTGGCCAGATTCTTCACCCGAGGCACCGTGCTCGACCCGGGACTGCGCGAATTTTTCGGGTCATTCGATCTCATCCTGAGCTACCTCTATGATCCCGACGGCATCTTCGCCGAGAACCTCCAAAACTCCGGAGCCACCCGCATCATCACCGGCCCTCATCGTCCGGGCGAATCAACGCACGCCATTGACCAACTCTCGGTGCCGCTCACCGCACTGGGCCTTCCCCTGGCCGGGCGCGCCACCCGACTGGCCCTCACGCCGGCAGCACACCAGGCGCCAACCGTGGCCTTGCACCCCGGATCCGGCAGTGCGGCGAAAAACTGGCCGGTTGAAAAATGGCGCCAGTTGGCCGGACAACTCCTCACCGCCAATCCCGAGGTGCATCTGGCCATCATCGGGGGCGAAGCCGATGCCGCGGCCGTCGACGCGCTGCGGGATTTGGAAACAACGCGCGTCGACTTTTGGGAGAGCCTCCCGCTGCCCGAGTTGGCCGTGCGCTTGGCCGGAACGCAACTCTACCTCGGCCACGATACGGGAGTCAGCCACCTCGCAGCCGCGGCGGGCGTGCCAAGTTTGCTGCTCTTCGGACCAACCGATCCCGGCGTCTGGGCGCCACCCCATGAATACGTCCGTGTTCTGCGCGCGCCGGACGGGAATCTCCCGGAATTACCTGTCGCCACAGTCCTGGCCGCACTGACGCGATTTCCGGCAGGTCCCCGGCTTGCCACCGGCCAAGAGTCACCAGAGAATCGGAAATGATGAAAAATCTCCTGGGCTCCGTTCTGCTGCTCGTCGCCTCCTGCCTGCCGGCCCTGGCCGACGAAAATGCCGCGTGGGAAAACCTGCAAAACGAAGCAGCCCGGCTCACGGAGAACCTGCCCGAAGACGACCAGGAAGCAGGACGCAAAATGCTCGCGGCACGGCTCGACGAGCAGTTGGAGCACTTCAAACAGTTCCTCCAAGACTACCCGCAAAGTCCGAACCGCTGGGAAGCGCGGATGGCCGTCATGCAAATCGTCAACTCGCTCGCCATGGTGCAGGAGCGCGAACCGGAGATGACCGGACAGACGGCAGAACTGGAGTCGATCGCCGATGACCAAGAAGCGCCGGAGAACGTGCGGGCCGATGCCGGTCTGGTCCTCCTGCAACTCGCCTCCATGGACTTCGACCGCCAACGCACCGAACAGGCCGCCCGCGCGCTTTCCCAGGCGATCGAAAAATTCATCGAGACGCATCCCGAAGACGCCCGCCTGCCCGTCCTGCGCATGACCAAGGCCCAGGCGCTCGAAATTTACGAACCCGACCGCGCACGGGCCATCTTCACCGATCTGACCAAGGACGATGATCCCGAACTCTCCGGCGCGGCGAAAGCTGCTCTCGAAATGATGGCCATGCGGGACACGCCCGTGGATCTGGCCTTCACCGCCGTCGACGGATCGAAATTCGACCTGGCCGACCTGCGCGGCAAGGTCGTGCTCCTCGACTTCTGGGCCACGTGGTGTCCGCCTTGTGTCGAGGAAGTTCCCGCATTGGTCGCCACCTACGAAAAATTCCGCGAGCAGGGCTTCGAGATCGTCGGCATTTCCCTCGACGAGAATAAAGCCGCTTTCGATAAATTCACCGCGGAGAACAAAATGACGTGGCCGCAATTTTTCGACGGCAAGGGTTGGGAAAACGA
Source organism: Chthoniobacterales bacterium (assembly GCA_044359955.1). Lineage (GTDB taxonomy): Bacteria > Verrucomicrobiota > Verrucomicrobiia > Chthoniobacterales > JACTMZ01 > JACTMZ01. The sequence continues at coordinate 17,925 of JBIKLF010000013.1, forward strand.
ACTAGCCAAACGCTTCGGTATCCAGTCCGTGCCGACCATGTGGCTGCTCAACCGCGAGGGAAAGCTGCTTGATGCCTCGCCGCGCGGACGTCTCGAAGAGGCCGTCAGCGCCGCCCTGGCCGCCCAAAACTAGGCCACCTTGCGCGCGCTCTTTTTTTTGCCCTTCCGGGCGGCATGGCGCACCCGCCAACGCAGGGGCGCTTTCACGATGTAGCCGGCGCAATTCTTCGCGCCGCAGCGGCAAGGATGCTCGTGGTAGTGCTCGTAATCGTAGTAGTAGTCGTAACTCAACTCATCGCCCGGCCGGATTTCGCGGATGGCCACGACCCAGACACGACCGCGCACCACCTGCGACTCGCAGTTGGGTTCGCAAGAGTGGTTGATGTAGCGCGCCGTGTTCCACCGCACACTGCCGTCGATGTCGACCTTGGTGTTCAGCTCGAAAATGTAGATACAACCGTCGGCCCCACGCTCGGCCCTCTCCTGCCGCGCCAACTCACGCCTCCACCCCTCGGCCTTGGTGATCCGCTCGCCGGTGTATTCGATGACGCGTGTTCCTTTGGGAATGGTCTTCTTGGCGAACATCCCGCGTCCGTGGATTTTCGACCCCCGGACCGTAGCCCACTCGCTGCGTGTCGGTTGCGTTTTTTTCTTGGCGACTTTTTTTGGCATGGTTGACCGCGTCTTCTAGCAGAAGCCATCCCGCCGACCAAGCAGCATCAAAGACATCGTCAGGGCCCCGCGCCTCGCACAAGATGGGCGCAACATGGAGCACCGTGATGTTGTCGTCCTTGGCGCCGGAGCCGCCGGGTTGTTTTGCGCCCTGACCGCCGCACAAAACGGCCGCCGTGTCCTCGTCCTCGAGCACAGCGACCGGCCCGGCAAAAAAATCGCCATCTCCGGCGGCGGGCGCTGCAATTTCACCAATCTGCGGGCCGGCCCGGACAACTATCTCTCCTCCAACCCGGAATTCTGCCGCTCCGCCCTGGCCCGCTACACCCCGGCCGATTTTCTCGCCTTGGTCGAACGCCACGGCATCCACTGGCATGAGAAGAAGCTCGGGCAACTTTTTTGCAATACGAGTTCGCGCGAGATCATCGCGCTCCTGCTCGAGGAATGTGCGAAGGCCGGGGCGGAAATCCGCTGCGGGGCCCGCGTTGGTGAAATCAGCAAGCCCGACGGCTTCCACCTGCGCACCGACACCGCCACCCTCACCTGCAATGCTCTCGTCGTTGCCACCGGAGGTCTCTCCTTTCCCAAACTCGGCGCGAGTGACCTCGGCTACCGTATCGCCAAACAATTCGGCCTGAAACTCACCGAAATTCGCCCCGGCCTCGTGCCCCTCGCCTTCGGGGACGCCGACAAGCACGAACTCGGCCCGCTGAGCGGCGTCTCCTTGCCCGTCCGGGTGCGGCACAAGAAAGCGGTCTTCGAGGAAGCGATGCTCGTGACCCATCGCGGACTGAGCGGACCCGCTGTCTTGCAAATCTCGAACTACTGGCACGAAGGCGAAAGCCTGGCCTTCGATCTCCTGCCCTCTGGCGGGGACCTTCCTTCCCCGGGCCGGGGCACCGCGATCGCCCAGTTGTCGGCCGTCTGGCCAAAGCGATTCGCCGAGGCGTGGTGCGAGCGTCATGCCCCGGCCAAACCCGTAGCCCAGTGGACGGCCGCGGAACGGGCCCGCGTGCAAGGCCTCATCCACCATTGGCCGGTCGAATTCGCCGGAACCGAGGGCTACCCCAAAGCGGAAGTCACCCTCGGCGGCGTTGACACGCGTGAGCTGTCCTCGAAAACCATGGAAGCGCGCGCCGTGCCAGGACTTTATTTCATTGGCGAGGTCGTCGATGTCACCGGCTGGCTCGGCGGCTACAATTTCCAGTGGGCTTGGGCCAGCGCGCACGCCGCCGGGACCGCCTTGGCCCTGCCAGGGGTCGCGCTACGGACTTGATCCGCGAACAAACTCCTCCAACGCGGTTATTTCCGGCGGGGTGACCGTGGCCCCGGGCAGCCTCCTCGCCAGCCGGAAGAGACGCAGCGCTTCGTCATAGCGCTCCCGCCGCAAGAAATAATAGCCCAAATACTCGTAGCCCGTCGCGTAGTCGGGATCGAGCGCGATACCCCGCAAATGAAAGGGCAAGGCTTCCGCGAACAATCCGCGGTGCGTCTGAGCCAGCCCATACTCGCGGGAGCCCCGTGCGGAAAAAGGGCGCTGCCCAAGAAACTTTCGCCAATCCCCGGCGCACGCCTCGGCCCAGGGCCCACGGGCCAAATGCTCCAAGGTTGCTCCGCGTTGACGTCCCGCATAGTCCCCCGCCATGGCAAGCAGGCGCGGATTGTCCGGATCCAGAGCCAAGCCGGCCGCCAGCTCGGCCTTGAGCACGGCCTCCTCCCCGCGAAGGAGCGCATTCTCCGCTTGGAGCGCGCGCCATTCCGCCGGCGCATCGCGCGCCACCCACCAGACGAGCACCGCACCCGGGATGGCCGGCATCAGTCCCAACAAACGCAACCACCTCGGTGGCGGAGCGCCCACATACGACAAGCGCGCTCCGGCCAGCCATCCGGCGCAGAGCGCCAGCAACATGGCTACGGGCGCAATATGCAGGCGATAATCAAAAAAAGAATGCACCGCCTGCGCCGCCCATGCCGCGAGGGCGCCGCTGACCAGACCGAGTTCCATGCTCTGCGGGAACCATCCAGTCGGCGCCGCCTCACGGGCCAATCGCAGGGCATTACGCCATCCGGCGGCAAAATGGACCACGAACATGACGGTCCCGAGAGCAAGGCCGATCCATCCATATTCAACGAGTAGTTGCAGCCAATCGTTGTGCGCATGAATCGGCGGCACGTCAAAGAGTCCCGCCCGGTAGCGCAGCGACATCTGGTCGAACATGTTCGCCCCCACCCCGAACGACGGGTCGAGCGGCAGCATGGGGCGCACTATGGTAAACCAAAGGCGTTCGCGATAAACATCGCCGCCGATCTCCTCGAGGCGGAAACGGACGAGCAAACTTTCCGCCCCGACGGAGACAGCAAGCAGCAATGGCAAAATGATGAGAATAACCGCCGCCGCCATGATCCGGAACCGGTTGACCATGGCACCGCGATTCAGGATAAAAAAACTGACCAGCGCGAAAACAACCAGGCCCAACGTCGCCCCCAGGTAAGCAGCCCGCGCCAGCGAAAGAACCAATGCGGCAAATCCGGCTGCCGTCACCCAGAGGAGAAGCATTTTCACCACCGGGCCGCCGCGCCCCCAGACCAACATGCCGAGAGCGAGAAACGTGGTGACCTGCAACACGGCCGAGAGCGAGCCCCGGCCGGCCAAGGTTCCGGAGACAAATCCCCGATTGACCATGCCTTCATCGCCAAGTGGCAGCAACAACCTGGGTGCGAGGTCGGCCAACGGATGAAAGGCCGCGTCCGCCGTGAACTGCACGAGAACAATCCCGACCTGCACCACCAGCATGAGGAAAACGACGGTCAGCACGAGCCACCGCGGACCCTCCCCGCGCAGCTGCCACGCCACGACGAGATAGACCGCCAGTGCGCCGAGCAGAAGCCACGCATCCTCGCGCGCGGCATAGGCATCCGGACTCGTGGCCTGACGCCAAAAAAGATATCCGACAAAAAGCAAGGTGGCGCCCACACACCAGGCGCCGGGCGCATCACGGGTCCTCCAAAAAGCCGCGCCAGCCACCACCGCGGCCGTCCCCACCAAGAGGAAGCCGGGTGCCGCCAAGGCCGGATAAAACCAGCCTCCCAGCAGCAACTGAGATGCCACCACCCCGGCGGCCAAGAGAGCTGCCGAACACCATGTAAGCAACTGGCTGGCCACAGAAAATGATACTAGGGCCAGAACAAGGGCACGCTCAACCTTCATCGGATTTCTCTGTCCAGTGACCCGAGGGAAGGAAACCTCTTGTCAGTGCGGAAAAAATGCTTTTAATGAAAGAAGAATCCCTAGTGTCATGAACTTCACCCTCCGCCGCTCCATATCCCTCATCGCTGCCGCCATGACCTGCGGCTTCTCGTCCCTCATGGCGCAAGACTTGCCCAGCCAGACCGCCGCTGCCGAAAAAATAGCGGCCGGCAACAATGTGGCTGAAGCGGCCGCCAAACAAATTGCCGCCGACCTCGCCGAGGCCTTCGGCCCGCAGGGCGACTCCGATGCTCTGCTCCAGGCCGTCGAGCAAATGTCCGCCCAAAACCCCGCCGATGCTCCAGCCATCGCCGCCGCGGCCACTGCTTTCAACACCAGCCCGGAATTCGCCGCCCGCGCGGCGGTGGCTGCCGCCCGAGGCGCCCCGTCCACGGCCGCCTCGTCCGCTGCCGCCGTGGCCACTGCGGTTCCCGCTGCCGCCGCAGCTGTCGCCGTCGCCGTGGCCACCGCAGTCCCCGCCTCCGCCCCAGCCATTGCGGCCGCCGTGGCCACTGCGGTCCCCGCCTCCGCCCCGGCCATTGCGGCCGCCGTAGCCACTGCCGTTCCTGCTTCCGCCGCCGCCATTGCTGCTGCCGTGGCCACCGCAGTTCCTGCCTCCGCCGCCGCCGTCAGTCAAAGCGTCTCGACAGCGGTTCCCGACCAAGCACAAGCAGTTGCAGACGCGGTCGCGCAAAGTTCGCAACAAAGCGCTGCAGGTTCCACAAGTTCCGGAGGAACACCCCCTACCGCTGGCGGATTTGGCGGCGGTGGTGGCGGCAGCAGCGGTGGTGGCTCCTCAGCGTCGAATTGACGCACCTCACGGACTCGCTTTCTCCCGAGCGGATCGGCATACAGAAAGGGTGAGAAAAAATTTCGCCCTTATCTTTCCCGGCCAAGGAGCCCAGGCCGTCGGCATGGGCCAGGAACTGGCCGCACACTTCCCGGCCGCCGCGGAAATCTTCCGTCAGGCCGATGAAATCCTCGGCTGGCCGCTGAGCAAGATCTGCTGGGAAGGCCCCGAGGAGGAACTGACCAAGACCTCCGTCTGTCAGCCCGCACTTTACGTCCACGGCCTCGCCGCGCTCGCCGTGGTGCGGGAAAATCTGGGAGATTTCCCCGTGGCCGGCACGGCCGGACTCTCCCTCGGCGAATTCACCGCCCATGCCGCCGCTGGCACTTTCGATTTCGCGACCGGACTGCGCCTGGTGGCCCAACGCGGACAATTCATGCAGGAAGCCTGCGAGGCCACCGAGGGGGGCATGGCGGCCATGATCGGGGCGGGGGAAAATGTCGTGCGTGACCTCGCCGCCGCCACCGATGTCGATGTGGCCAACCTCAATTCCCCCGGGCAGATCGTCATTTCCGGCGAGGCCAGCAAGGTTGCCCTCGCGGTCGGCCTGGCCAAAGATTACGGCATTCGCAAGGCGGTGGAACTCAAGGTGGCGGGCGCCTTCCACTCACGGCTCATGCAACCGGCCTACGAACGTCTCGGCGCAGTGCTCCTGCAGACCCCGCTGCACGAACCGCGCTATCCCGTGGTCTGCAATGTCGAGGCCAAGCCGGTGCACACGGCGGACGACATCCGGCGCTCCCTCGCCGACCAAGTAACCGGCAGCGTGCGTTGGGCGGACAGCATGACGTGTCTGCTCGACGAACTGGGTTGTGATACTTTTCTCGAACTCGGTCCCGGCACAACCCTTGCGGGCATGTTGGGACGCATTCGCAAGGGAACATCCGTCCATTCCATCGGCACTCCGGCCGACCTCGACGGTCTCGTCCTCTGATTGCCTCGGCGCACCCGCGCACTCATAGTAATCCCATGTTCTTGGCCGACGAAATCAAGCGCCTGAAAAACGAGCGCCATGCCGTCATTCTCGCCCACAACTACCAAGGAGCCGAGATCCAGGAGTTGGCGGATCACGTGGGCGACTCGCTCGGCCTCGCCTACCGGGCGGCCGAGACGGAGGCCGACGTCATTGCTTTTTGCGGCGTCCACTTCATGGGAGAGACGGCGAAAATCGTCAATCCCGGCAAGACCGTGGTTCTCCCCGACCTCAACGCCGGCTGCTCGCTCAGCGATTCCTGCCCGCCCGAGAAACTGGCCGCTTACCTCGAGGAGCACGCCGCGAAAAATTATTACGTCGTCGCCTACATCAATTGCTCGGCCGGGGTGAAGGCGCTCTCCGATGTCATCTGCACCAGCGGCAATGCGGTCAGAATTGTCGAAAGCGTCCCGGCCGACCGCAACATCCTCTTCGTCCCCGACGAGAACCTCGGCGCCTGGGTCACCGAACAAACCGGACGTCCCATGACCCTGTGGAAGGGCAACTGCTATGTCCACGTCGAATTCACCCGCCAGAGCATCGAAAAGATCCGCCGCGAATACCCCGACGCCCCCGTGGTCGCCCATCCCGAGTGCACCCACGCGGTGCGCCTGCTGGCCGACGAAGTTTGCTCGACCGAAAAAATGGTCAGCTACTGCCGGCAATCTCCGGCCGAGGCCTTCATCATCGTCACGGAATCCGGCATGCTGCACCGGCTCCGCCGCGAGATCCCGGAGAAAACTTTCATCCCCGGCCCGACCGACCACTGCGCTTGCGCGGACTGCCGCTACATGAAGATGAACACGCTGGAGAAACTGCGCGATTGCCTGCGCGACCTCGCACCGCAAATCATTCTGCCCGAAGATTTGCGCGCCCGCGCCGAATCCCCCATCCGCCGCATGCTCGAGTTAAGCCGGTAGCACCACCAGGTAGGGCGCGGCGTCCCCGACGCGCCGGGTGCATGCCGCCACCCGCCACCCGCGGCGGGTCCGGAGGCCCCGCCCCACCTTGGGGAATTACTGCGGCCAGCGGTGCGGCCAGTCCGTCCACGCTTCGCACAAACCGGCGCGGACCGGGTTCATGCGGACGTAATGCGCCTTCTCGTCAAAACTTTCCTCGGCCCGTAGTCGGTGCTCGAAGAAGTCTGTTTGCCAGCGGAAATCCGACTCTTTCGCGGTGAAGCTTTTCCACGCGCTCACCGTTGTGCGCAGACCCGGAGTAGCCGGAAATGAAGCCAGAAGATGCAAGTGGTCGGGCATGACGACAAGCAGGTGCAAATGCCAGCGCTGGATTTGATGGTAAAAAACCGCCGACTCAACCAGCCGGCCGGCCGGTTCCATCAAGACCGATTCGCCTCGCTCACGCGCACAAATCGTCAAAAAATAGATCTCTCCATCCGGAACCCACGACGGAATATCGTGGGGCAACCGGCGACGGGTCGGACGTGATCCGGACATGGTCTCGCAATCTTGGGACAAGTTTAGAACATCTGAAAGCCCGATCACGGTCGCGGCGGGTCCGGAGGCTCCGCCCCACCAACGCCAGGTAGGGCGCGGCGTCCCCGACGCGCCGGGCGCATGCCGCCACCGGAGGCGGGTTCAACCGGAATGCCGCAGCCTTGCAGCCAAGAGCCCCGATCAAAGCCCCAACCCCGGCAATCCGCCCAACCCGCCCAGTCCGCCGGTCACCTTCCCCATCGTATCAGCCTGCAACTTGCGCGCTGCTTCCTGCGCCTCTCGGACGCCGGAAAGCACGAGGTCCTCGAGCATTTCGACATCCTCGGGATCGACCACGTCCTTGGAAATTTTCACCGCGGTGATGTCACCCGATCCGTTGGCGGTGACCGTGACTTTGCCGCCACCGGACGATACCTCCAACTCCTGCGCGGCAAGGTCGGTTTGTGCTTGGGCCAGGCGCTCCTGCATTTTTTGCGCCTCTTTCATCATTTTTTGGATGTTCATGATTTTTCCTCCGGTTCGAGCGTGGCACCGAACAATTCAATCGCCGCCTCGATGCCCGCATCGTTTTCGAAATTTTCCGCCATCGGCGCGGTGGAGGCTGCGGACGCGATCGGGGCGCTGACCGCACCCGTTGCTTCGGGGCGAAAGACGACCGCGCGACCGGTCAACTCCTTCCACATTTCCTCGACGATTTTACCCTGCTCCTTGACCGGCGGCGTCTTCAACTGCTTTTCCTGATCGCTCGGGAAGACAACCCGCAGGACGCCATTCTCCTCGGCGACCTCGCCCGCCTTGTCGAGCCATGCGCTGCGCAGCGGTTGTTTGGCCACGATGTCGCCGACGATGCGCTGCCACGTGGCGCGCGAATCCGCGGAGACCATAACAGCCGGCGGTTTGGCGGCCACCGCCACGGCGGGCTGGGGCGCGGCGGCGCGGGGCGCGGGGCGCGGCGGGGCGGACGGAACCACGGGAACGCCATCACTCAGGCCGGCCAAGGCATGCAGCACCTCGTCGAGGTCCGCAGTATGAAGAAGTTGGATCCCCTTGATGACGGCAACTTCCAGGGGAAGTTTTTTGTCCGGGGTGAAACGCAGGCCGGCTTCCGCCGACGAAAGAATCTCGAGCAACTCGGTGAGCTTGCGCGGGGTGAAACGTCCGCGCAAAGGCGCCAGCAACTCGCCGCGCCGGCCGGGCAATTCCTTGGCCGTCACTTCGCTGACCAGCAAGTCGCGGGTCATGGTGACCAGGTCGGCCAACAGCCGTCCGAGATCCTTGCCCGCTTCGCCCTGCGCGGCCACCAGGTCGAGGGCTGCTGCGGCATCGCCCGCGAGAATATGTCCCCCGAGTGACGCCACGTCCTCGGCCGAGGCGAAGCCGAAGATGGAAAGCACATCGGCCTCCTCCACCTTGTCACCGCAGAAGGAAACAACCTGATCGAGCATCGACTCCGCATCCCGCATGCCGCCCTCGGACGCGCGGGCAATGACGTCCGCAGCCGCAGGATCAAGGACCACCTTCTCCTGCTTGGCGATGGACAGCAAATGCTTCGCCGCCACTTCATCGCGGATCGGCTGGAGATCGAAACGCTGGCATCGGCTGATGATGGTGGCGGGCAACTTGTGCGCCTCGGTCGTGGCAAAAAGGAATTTCACGTGCGGCGGCGGCTCCTCGAGGGTTTTGAGCAGCGCGTTGAAAGCCGGCCCGCTCAACATATGCACCTCGTCGATCAGGTAGATACGGAACTGGCCGCGCGTGGGCAGGAAGCGGACATTTTCCCGCAACTCGCGCACTTGCTCGACACCATTGTTGCTCGCCCCGTCAATCTCGAGCACATCGAGGCTGTTGCCGGCCGCAATTTCACGGCACGGATCGCATTGACCGCAGGGAGTTTCGGTCGGCCCGTTCACGCAATTGAGCGCCTTGGCAAAAATGCGCGCGGTCGAGGTCTTGCCGACCCCGCGCGGGCCGACGAAAAGGTAAGCGTGGGCCAACCGCCCGTTTTTGATCGCATTGCGCAACGTCCGCACCACCGCGTCCTGACCGAGGACCTCCTCGAACAACTGCGGACGGTATTTGCGGGCGAAAACTTGGTAGCTCACGAGATCTTGATCCTAAACCAAGCAGCGGCGGGATGCGGAGGAATTAATGCCGGAAGTGGCGTTTCCCGGTCAGAACCATGGCCAGGCCGCGCTCGTCAGCCGCCATGACCACCTCTTCATCGCGCACCGAGCCGCCCGGTTGGATGGCCGCCGTCGCGCCTGCCGCGGCGGCGGAAATCAGTCCATCGGGAAACGGGAAAAAAGCGTCGCTGGCCACCGCACTACCCGCCAAGGACAAGCCCGCCTCACCCGCTTTCCAGACCGCAATCCGCACCGCATCGACCCGCGACATCTGGCCGGCACCGATACCCAACGTGCGGTCGGGACCGGCAAAGACGATGGCGTTGGATTTGACGTGTTTGACCACCTTCCATCCGAAGTCCATGGCCCGCTGTTCCTCGGGCGTGGGGGCGCGACGGGTGGCCAACTTCGCCCCGGCCATCTCCTCGCACCTCGCGTCATGGTCCTGCACGAGAAGACCGCCTACGACCGAACGCACGTCGCGCGATGGCGCCTCGGGCCGGCCCCGGAGCTTCATCAGGCGCAGGTTTTTCTTTTTTTGCAGAATGTCCAGCGCGGCCGGAGGAAAATCCGGCGCGATGATCACTTCGCTGAAGATCCCGGCAATGGCACCGGCCAACGCTTCGGTCATCGGCCGGTTGGTCATGATGATCCCGCCAAACGGCGCCTGTTGATCGGTGGCAAACGCCTTGTCCCAAGCCGCAAGCAGATCCTCGTCACTCCCCACCCCGCACGGGTTGGTGTGCTTGAGGATGGCCACCGTGGGCTCGCTGAACTCCGCGATGAGATCGACCGCCGCGGTGATATCGAGGATGTTATTGTATGACAGCTCCTTCCCGTGGAGTTGCTCGAGATGTTCGGAAAACCGGCCGTAGAGCTCGGCCGTTTGGTGCGGGTTCTCGCCGTAGCGGAGAATGGCGGCCCGAGGCAGCGCCACGGTAAAGGAGGATTCGCCGGGCACTTTGTCGCCCAGATAATCGGCGATGGCCCGGTCGTAGCGTGCGGTGAGGTCGAACACTTTGGCGGCAAGGCGCGCGCGCAAACCGGGTGACGTCGCCCCGCCGTGGGCCTTCATCTCGCGCAGGACCTCCGCATAGTCGCCCGGGTCGGAGACCACCGTGACCGCCGCGTGGTTCTTCGCCGCGCTGCGCAGCATCGAGGGTCCGCCGATGTCGATGTTCTCGATGGCTTCCTCACGCGTCACCCCGTCACGGGCGACGGTCTTGGCGAAGGCGTAAAGATTGACCACCACCAAATCGATCGGCGCGATGCCATGCGCCGCGGCCTGCGCCTCGTGCGCCGGAAGATCGCGGCGGAAGAGCAATCCGCCGTGGATCATCGGGTGCAGTGTTTTGACCCGGCCATCGAGCATTTCCGGAAAGCCGGTGTGCTCCGAGACATCCTTCACGACCAGACCCGCCTCGCGCAGAGCCGCGGCGGTCCCGCCGGTCGAAAGCATTTCCACTCCGGCGGCGGCCAGGCCGCGGGCGAATTCGACCAGGCCGGTTTTGTCGGTGACGGAAAGAAGGGCGCGACGGATTTTCATGGAGCGCAGGACACTAGCAGGCCGATCCGGCGGGGCCAACCCTGACGCGCATTGACCGTGCGGGGCGAAGAGCGCCATGCTGGGTTGACATGACCAATCAGCCCCTCCCCGGATTCCACCTCGTGCGCCACCCCCTGGCCGACCTCAAGGTTTCCGCCCTGCGCGACAAGGACACGCCGCCGCCCGAATTCCGGCGCCTGCTCCAGGAACTCTCCCAGCTGGTGGCCTACGAAGCATTGCGTGATTTCGAAACGCAGCCAGTCACCGTGCAGACCCCGCTCGGGCCCGCACCCGGCGTCCGCGCCGCGCGACCACTGGTCCTCGTCCCCGTCTTGCGAGCCGGCCTCGCCATGTCCGACGGCGTCCTGCGCATGTTCCCTTCAGCCGCGGTCGGACACATCGGCATGTTCCGCAACGAAGAAACCCTTGAGCCGGTCAGCTATTACTTCCGCCTTCCCCCCGGCGCCGGCCAGGCCCACGTCCTGCTCCTCGACCCCATGCTGGCCACCGGCAACAGCCTTGCTGCCGCAGCCGACCGCCTCAAAAAAGAAGGGATCCCCAAAATGACCTGCGCTTGCATCATTGCTTCCCGCCAAGGGGTCGAACGCCTGCGGGCCACGCACCCGGACATAACCATCTACGGCGCCGCCCTGGACGAGGCTCTCGACGAGCGCGGCTACATCACTCCCGGCTTGGGCGACGCGGGCGACCGCATCTTCGGGACGTAAGCCGGAGCCTTCCAGCCGTCCGCCACCCTTACAGCCGCGGCGCGCTGCGCAACTTGTCTTCCCAGCGCGTCAGCAGGTGGATCACCATATTGGTGCCGAATTTGTAGGTATCGAGGATACTCTCGATGGGAGGACGGGTGTCGGCGTTATGGATGTAAAGGCCGCTGTTCAGGTGGAGGCCCCAGTTCAAGACGACATGCTGGTAGCGCTCGTTGCGATCGGTGTTGATCTCCCACTCCCGCGGCCCCTTCTGCTTGATGCCGAATTGCCACATGTCGCCGTAATCATTCGCCGTGTAGATGATGGCAATCTCGCCGAAGTAGCGCATCACGTAAACCGGCTCTTCGTAATAATTCAGGCCCGGCGGCTGCTGCTTGACCTCGGGAAAATACGGTGCGCGCCGGAACATGGAGTCGCTCACCGCGAGGGCCTCGAAATCCTTGTCCTTGTCCGGCATGACCCGTTTCATCTCCCGCCGGAAAGCAATGTCAAAACGCGAACCGCGGCCCGGCACCGAACTGTCACCCCAGATCGCCCCGCCCAGCCGGACATACTTTTGTAAGTTCGCCACCTCTTTCTCGCTCAGCACGAAATCGCGCGACCCGGTAAAAAAGATGAAGGGCGGCTTGGCCGTGAAGATGCGGTCGCTGTCCAGCTGCAGCGGTTCCACCTTTCTGTAGTTCGTCTTGATCTTGTCGCGCGACTCCTTGCTCATGAACTCGAGCAGATTGGGCAAGGCACCCTGCGGAATGCCATCGACCATGCGGAAGACCGAATCCCAGTTGCCGCCGCCGTATTTGGCAATGAAAGCGGTGAATTCGAACTCCCGCTGTCGCGTCCCCGTGCCGCTCCCCGTGGCCTTGCCCCATCCGCCGGTGAACTCGCGGATCTGGCCCGCCACGGCCGCACTCATCCCGGCGGCACCCGGCACGGAAGTCGGCGCGGCTGCCGCCACGGCGGTCGTCGTGGCCGGCTTGACCATGGCCGACGGCGTGATGATCGCGTCCATGGAAAAGTTCAGCGGGTTCTGCCCCGTGGTGGTGATGGCCGCCACCGTCGTGTTTTGCACCGTCGGCGTGCTCACGGTGAAGGTGGTCTCCTGCGGCTGCGCCGGAGCGGCAGCGGGAGGGGCGGCCACCTCTTCGCCGGCGGCCAGAAAGCCACCCTCCCCGCCCTCGAAATCGGGCGGCTCCTGCATGGCCTCAAAGAGCACGGTCCCGCCGAAGATCACGATCAAGAGCACGTGCAGCACGAAGGAGATCGTGAAGAAACGCGAGTTGTTGAACTTGTCGATCAACCGGTCGAGCAGGGAGTTTCTTTCGGGGGCTTCCATGGACGGCCCTTCAATATCCCCGGGCGGCCGGGAAAATCAACGCCGGACTGGACGCTTGGCGGAGCCGTAACGGTTTGCCAATCTGGCGCCTTGTGTCCGCGCATCCCGTCCGCCCCTCCGCCGCCCAGCGCGCCGCCGCCTTGGGAGGCGCCCTTTTGCTGCGACTCCTTTTCGCCACCCTCCGCCTGCGCGTGCACGATCCGCACGGCTTTCTCGCAGCCCCGCCCGACACCCCGGTGATCTGCGCCTTCTGGCACAACCGCATCCTCGCCATCACCGCCGCATTCCTCCGGGTCTATCCGGCCGGACGCCGGGGCGTCCTTGTCCTGACCAGTCCGAGCAAGGATGGTATGTGGCTGGGGTTGGTGGCCGGACACCTCGGCATGGGATCCGTGCGCGGTTCGAGTTCCCGGCGCGGCGCCACCGCCATGCGTGAACTGCTCGAACGCGTGGCCGCCGGAAATGACATCGCCATCACTCCCGATGGCCCGCGCGGACCCCGCTACGAACTCGGCCCCGGCCTGACCTACCTCGCGCAAAAGGCCCAGCTGCCCATCCTCCCCTGCCACGCCGCATTCAGCCGTGCCTGGCGACTGCGCACCTGGGACGGATTCACCATCCCGCAACCTTTCTCCCGCGTCGTGGTCACGCTCGGCCCCCTTTTGTCCGTGCCTCCCACCGACAACGAGGCCGCCTTTCTCGCCGAAAACCGGAAAATCGAATCGGTTTTGCGGGCCGAAGCCGATTAACTACGCCGCTGTGCCAACCATCATTGACGGAAAAACCATCGCCGCCCGCTGCCATGCCGCGACGGCGGACGACATTGCCGCGCTGCGAGCCCGCGGTATCACCCCCGGTCTGGCCGTAGTTCTCCTCGGAGACCACCCCGCCTCGCGGGCCTACGTCCGCAGCAAAGACAAGACCTGCCGCGAACTCGGCATGCATTCGCGCAAACTCGAACTACCCGTCTCCACCACGCAGGAAGAACTGCTCCGCCTCATCGCCGGTCTCAATGCCGACCCCGCCATCCACGGCATCCTCGTCCAGTCCCCCGCCCCGGAGCACATCGACGAAGCGGCCGTGGTCCGCGCCATCGACCCGCGCAAAGACGTCGACGGATTCCATCCGCTCAACGTCGCCGCCCTGGCCATGGAAGATCCGTCCGCCCTCGTCCCCTGCACGCCGCTCGGCTGCCTCGAGTTGCTCCGCGCCTGCGAGATCCCGACCCGTGGAGCCCGCGCCGTGGTCGTCGGACGCAGCCTCATCGTGGGCAAACCCATGGCCATGCTGCTCCTCGCCAAAGGCACGGATGCCACGGTCACCGTGGCCCACTCGCGCACCGCGGATCTCGCCGCGGTGTGCCGCGAGGCGGATATCCTCATCGCCGCCCTCGGGCGTCCGAAATTTCTCGGCGCGGAACACGTCCGCGAAGGCGCCGTGGTCATCGATGTGGGGATCAACCGCATCGACGATCCCACCGATCCCCGGGGCTACCGGCTGGTCGGCGACGTGGATTTTGACGCCGTGGCCCCGCAATGCCGCGCCATCACCCCCGTGCCCGGCGGCGTCGGACCGATGACCATCGCCATGCTCATGCGCAACACCGTGCGGGCCTGCCGCACGCTGACCGGCGAAAAATAGCGAATTTTAGGCTGGCCAGCTTGCCGCATCGTGCGCATTGAAAGGGCGTGGCGATGACGGATGCACCCTCCTTGGTGCCTCTGGGACGGCGCTGGTGGCTGCCTCAGGGACCAGCCGTCCAGCGCGCCTTCTTCGGCGGCTGGACCATTGCCGTCTTCGCCTTCCTCTACCTCCCGATTGTCCTTCTCGTTGTCTATTCCTTCAACGACTCGAGGCTCAACCTCTACTGGGCCGGATTCACCACCAAATGGTATGGGCTCCTTTTCGGCAACGAAGTCCTCCTCCGCGCCTTTCAAAACAGCCTCATCGTCGCCGCTGCCACGACCACTCTCGCCGTCATCATCGGCACCTCCGCCGCCTGGTTGCTCTACCGCTACCGCTTCCCCGCCCAGCAGACCCTCGGCCTGCTTATTTTTATTCCCATGGTCATGCCCGAAGTCCTCATGGGCGTAAGCCTGCTCGTCCTTTTTGTTTCCCTGGGCATCCCCCTCGGCTACGGCACCCTGATCATCGCCCACACCACCTTCTGTTTCCCCTTCGTGCTGGTGGGCGTGCAAGCGCGCTTGCAGGGCATCGACCCTTCCCTGGAAGAGGCAGCCATGGACCTCGGCGCCACCCCGCTCAAAGCCTTCTGGCTGGTCATCGTCCCCTACCTCATGCCCGCCATCGTGGCCGGGGCCCTCATGTCCTTCACCCTCTCGTTCGACGAATACATCGTGACCATTTTCACCAGCGGGGCGGATTCCCAGACCCTGCCGCTTAAGGTATATGGTATGGTGCGGGTCGGTCTGAACCCGCAACTCAACGCCCTCAGCACGCTCTTCATCGCCGCGACCGCCCTGCTCGTCATCGCCAGCCAAATATTCACCCGTAGAAAAACCATATGACAAAACACAAAACCAAACTGTTCGCCGCGGCCTGCGCCGGAGCCCTGCTCCTCGCCGGTTGCGGGAAAAAAGACGAAACCCTCAAACTCTTCTCCTGGAGCGAATACGTGCCGCAGGCCGTGATCGACAAATTCACGGAGGAAACCGGCATCAAGGTCGCGGTGGAGAATTATTCCTCCAACGAGGAAATGCTGGCCAAACTCCTCGCCGGAGGCGGGGCCTACGACCTGATCCAGCCGAGCGAATACACCGTGCAGGCCATGATCAAAGAGGACCTCCTGCAGGAACTCGACCAGGAGAAAATCCCCAACCTGAAAAACCTCGCCCCCGAGTTCCGCAACATGCCGTTTGACCCGGACAACAAGTTCTCCGTCCCCTGGATGGCCGGCTTTGTCGGCATTGTTTACAATGCCGAGGTCGTTCCCGGACCCATTGTCGGCTACAAGGACGTCTTCACCGACGAACACGCCGGCCGCATCGTCGTCCTCGACGACGCCCGCGAAATTGTCACGTGGGGTCTGGCCACTGCCGGCATCCCGATCAACGACGTGAGCGACGAAAACCTCGCCACCATCACCCCGCTCCTCAAGGACTGGCTGGGCAAAGTCAAAGTCTTCGACTCCGACAGCCCGAAGACCGCCATGAGCAACGGGGATACCGACATCGGCATCGTCTGGAGCGGCGAGGGCGCCCTGCTCTTCGCGGAAAACCCCAAATTCCAGTGGGTCATGCCGGTCGAAGGCGTCCACATGTTCGTCGACAACCTGGCCATTCCCAAGACCTCGCGGAACAAGGACAAAGCCGAGGCCTTCATCAACTTCATCCTTCGCCCGGATATCAGCAAAATGATTTCCGACGAATTCCCCTACTACAACCCGAACCTCGAGGCCCGCGCCCTGCTCAGTCCCGAGCAACTCAATAACCCGGCCAGCTATCCGCCGGGCTTCGACGTGACTTCGGCCCAGCTCTTCACCGACATCGGCGAGCAGGCCTCGAAAGTCGACGAACTGATCACCACGATCAAAGTCCAGTAACGTCCCATGGCCGTCACGGCCGCCACCGCAGTTCTGCCCACCGGCCCGTCGCTCCAGCGACGGGCCGGACTCGGGCCATGGTTCGCCGTCACCCCGATGCTCGGGTGGCTGGCGCTCTTTGTCATTGTCCCGACCCTCATGCTCGTCGTGGTCAGCTTCTGCGAACGCGACGCCCTCGGACGCATCGTCTACTCCTTCACCTTCGAGAACTACACCCGCGCCTTCGACTGGAAGTGGCTGAAAATCCTCGGGGTCTCCGTCTGGTATGCCTTCCTCACCACCGTCATCTGTCTGGTGCTCGGCTACCCCGTGGCCTATTTCATCGGACGCTCCAGCGAGCGCGTGCGCGGGCTCCTCATCATGCTGGTCATGATCCCCTTTTGGACCAGCTTCCTCATCCGCACCTACGCCTGGATTTCCATTCTTTCGCAGGAAGGCCTGCTCAACGCCCTGCTCATGACCCTCAATATCACCAGCGCCCCCATCGGCTTCATGTACACGCCCTTCGCGGTCATTCTCGGGCTGGTCTACAACTTTCTCCCTTTCATGATTCTCCCCATTTACACCAGCGTGGAAAAACTCGACGGCTCCCTCATCGAGGCCGCCTACGACCTCGGGGCGCGCCCGGCCCGCGTCTTCAGCCAGGTCGTTCTCCCCCTGACCCAACCTGGCATCGCCGCCGGCATCCTCCTCGTCTTCGTTCCCGCCATCGCCATGTTCGCCATCACCAACCTGATGGGCGGAGGGGCCAATCCCACCATTGGTGAAGTCATCCAGAACCAGTTCACCCGGGCCCGCAACCAACCCTTCGGCGCCGCCCTCGGCGTCCTCCTCCTCGCCATCTTCATCTTCAGCCTCTGGCTGAGCAGCAAATTCCGCCGCAGCGAGGAGCAATAATACCAACGTCCCTTTTGGTCGCAGACTTTTGACTTGGGCAGGGGGCAGGGGGCACGGGCGTCCCGCCCGTCACGACCTAAACCCATCGGCAGGATGCAGATGCCACACCCCGATGATTTGGGTTACGGGCGGGACCCGCACACGGGCGGGCGGGCTGCCGTTCCCCCTGGGCTTGGCCGCCCCGGTTACTCGCCAACCATACCCGCCGCGCGCGGGTTCAGAGGCTCCCCAGCCTGATCCCAATCACAGCAAATTTTGCGAAGAACCGTCACTGATATGACGCCTCGGCCGCGGACAAGGTAAGATTCCTTAAGCTGCCATTATGTGATTATTGTCACATACTTGATTGCTTTTATGTGATTTTACGCCATTTTATTCGGTATATCCATGAAACGCGACTGCCTCGCCCAGCTTAAACTCTGGAAAGCCTCTCGGCACCGCAAGCCGATGATCCTTCGCGGCGCCAGGCAGACGGGCAAGACACACCTGCTGCGCGAGTTCGGCGCGCATGATTACGTCCGCTGCCACTATTTCAATTTCGAACAAGACCCGCGTCTGGCCTCCATTTTTCACGATGACCTGCGCCCCGAGCGCATCCTCCGCGATCTGGAAATCTACAGCCGGCAAACCATCAAAGCCGGCGAAGACCTCGTGATCTTCGACGAGGTTCAGGCCTGTCCGCCCGCCCTCACCGCCTTGAAATATTTCCACGAGCAGGCCGGCGGATACCATTTGGCCACCGCCGGCTCCCTGCTCGGCGTGCGCATGGCGGCCGCCCCTTCGTTTCCCGTCGGCCAAGTCGATTTCCTCGATCTTCACCCGATGACCTACTTCGAATTTCTCGAGGCCGCCGGTGCAACGGCCTATCGCGAACGGCTGGAGAATCTCGACCGTCTCCAACCCCTGCCGGCGGCTCTCCATGACGAGCTGGTCGCCCTCCTCCGCGATTACCACCTCACGGGTGGCATGCCCGAAGTCGTGGCGCGCCGGGCGCAGGGCGCCGACGGCTCGGTCTGCCGTTCCATCCAGCGCGACATTCTCGACGCTTACACGCTCGACTTCGCCAAACACGCGCCCCCGACCGACATTCCCAAACTCTCCCTGCTCTGGCGCTCGCTACCCGCGCAGCTGGCCCGCGAGAACAAAAAATTCCTCTTCTCCCTCGTCAAACACGGCGCCCGGGCCCGCGAATACGAAAACGCCCTCACCTGGCTGGAGAATTCCGGATTGGTCCACCGTTGCTCCCTCGCTTTGGCACCGGCCGTTCCGCTCGCGGCCACCGCCCAGTCGTCGGCTTTCAAAATCTACGCCTTGGATGTCGGCTTGCTCGGAGCGCTGGCCGATACCCCGCCGAACGCTCTCAGCGGCGACCTCTCGGTGGTCGCCAGCCATCACGGCGCGTTCGCCGAAAGCTATGCCGCGCAGCAACTGGCAGCCCTCGGCGCGCGCTCGCTCCATTACTGGAAAAGCCCGTCCGGCGAGGCGGAAGTCGACTTTCTCCATCCCGCCGGGGCGGCCGTCCTTCCCCTCGAGATCAAAGCCGGCACCAATGTGCGCAGCCGCAGCCTGGGCCTCTACACCTCACGCTTCCGCCCGCCGCTCGCCCTGCGCGCCTCGTTGCAAAATCTCCGCCATGACGGTGCGGTGCTGAATATCCCGCTCTATGCCCTGCCGGCCCTCCCGCGGCTTCTCGACCTCGCCGCAGCGCGGTCCTCGTGACGCGGACCGTGCACGGCGACACAGGACTTTCGTGGCCGCAAAAATGGAGCCGAAGAGGGCATGGGCTCCGCTTCGCTGAGACTTTCCAAAGCTCCGCAGAGTGGAGCCGACAACGGGACTCGAACCCGTGACCTACGGTTTACGAAACCGTTGCTCTACCAACTGAGCTATGTCGGCGCGATAGCGTGCGGAACACTGTCACGGCTTCTCCGCCGACTCAAGGCCTTTCAGCCCTGAAACCTCAAAGACCCGGCGAACGTGCGCGACAGGCGCGCGGGCACCGCATCGCCTGCACGCGGTGGTTGGCGTTTCATGTCGTGTCACATCCGCTGGCTACGAAGCGGATTCCTGTTTGCAAAGGGCACGGGGGTCGGCGCATTCGCCACCGGCAACCAGGTCTCGTAGGCGGTTCCGGCCGCGCCTGCACTGGCAAAATCGCAGAAATGAACCTTCGATCCATCTGCTGCCATCGTCTCCAAGAGCAGCCAGGGCTGGAGCCATCGCCGGTCCGTGCCGCGCCGGAGTTTCAATGTTGCGCCATCCAATACGGGCAACTCGGCGGAGTCGGCAGACTGGTCATGCGGATCGTGCGCGAGCAGCAGGGGGCCGCGATAGACGGATGCGCGGCGCACGTTCGATTCCGGAACAGATTCCGCCCCTGTCTCCCGAACCCAATAATGGGGCCGGAAATCGAGATCCATTCGCAACGTATCACCTTTGCTCCACTGTCGGGTGATCTCGCAATAGCTTCCGGCTTTCACGTCCTTGACTGGCTTGCCGTTGAGCAGAACTCGCGTCTTCTCCGACCAGTAGGGGATTCGGAGCGCCAGCGTGAACGGCTGCTTCGACCGCGGTGTCACCGCGATGTCAACGCGCCCCTCGCGCGGATAGTCGGTCGTCTGCGTCAACACAGCGTCGGGAGTCTTGATCGTTCCTGGGCCGTAGTAGTTCACCACCAGGCCGTTGGAGCAACGCATGACCGCCCACTCACAAAGAAGTCCGATGGCACGCGGGCCGTTGACCGAGCAGCAGTTCAACTCCGGCGTGCCTGCCCGCGCCTGGAAGTCGATCGAGTGCGCGCTGGCCTGACGCTCCCCTGCCATTGGCGTGTTGTACGTCACCCAACGTCCGGAGGGGGACATCAGGCCAAGGCCCGAATTGAGCATGGACAACTCCAGTTCGTCGGCGACGACGGAGGCGCCCGTGAGGCGCAGCATCTCGACGCTCATGGCCATCCAGGCCACCGTGCAGCAGGTCTCGATCTGGCCCTCGTCATAAGGATTGCCGGTGGCCTTCTCGCCTGAACTGAAGCCGCCATTGTTGTGGCGGTCGCTCTTGAGCATGCTCCACCAAAGATGTTCGAAGGCCCGGCGGTAGTCGTCGTTCCCCGTGGCGCGATACAGTTCGCTCAGTCCCATGATGGGATGCAGGCTCTCCCAGCGCGGCTTGGGCGTCTCCCAGAACTCCTTGCCAGCCAACGCGGCGTTCAGGTAGTCGCCAGCGGGCGGGACCGCGAACTCCGTGACAATCTGTTCGGCCATGCGCAAGTAGCGGTGTTCGCCAGTCAGGCGGTAGAGCCATGCCAGCGCATGCACCGGCGCCTGATTCATCTCGTGCTTGCCGGTGTCGTGCAACCGCTCGTTCGGGTTGTCGAGGAAACGGTCGCAGAACAGGTCGCCGATGCGTCTGACGCAGGCAAGTGCCTTGGGCTCGCCCGCGTCCTGATGCCAGAGCAGCAGGCCAATCATAGCATGGTAATGCCCCCAGGCGTCCCAGGTTTCGCGGTTGTCATCACTATGGCCGCAGTTCGGCGCTCCTTTGCGCAGTCGAAAGGCTTTCGGCCATGGACCGAGATAGCCGTCATCGGCCTGCAAGGCCACGAGTTCGCCCACAAACCAGCGAATGTGGGTCTCCAACGCGGCGTCGCGGGTGAGTCGCCAAATCTGCACCGCGTGCGTGAGATACTTGCCGGCGAATTCTCCGGCCCACGGCACCATGTCGTGCGAGGGCTTCCGGTCGCGCTGGCGGAACATCTCCAGCATACCGGGGTTGGCGTGTGGAGCGGGCAGAATCCACTGTCGTGTCACTGCCTCCAGCCGCCGCCCTATCTCACCGCCAAGAGAGTATCGGGCTCCCTCACAGGTATCGAGCATCGGCATGGCCGCTTCTTCCGGCTTCTTCCGCATCGCTTTATCCTTTTCGTTTTTCAATCTTTTATCGCCAGCGTTGAGGAGTGTATCCGCCGTGGCGGCGGGGATGAGGCGTCGTTTGGGGGAGCGGGGTTGTTCCGCCGGCGCGGCGGATACTCTCCAGTTGGACTGAGCCGCCACGGGCGGCGTGGCGGTCGTCTATCGGGAAAAGTATTGTTGCCTGCAAGTCTCTCATGCTGGAGGTCGGTCGGTATGGCGCATCTTGTGACTGACCGATGCGCCGTGGCAAGCGTCTTTCGCCCGGTGGATAGTTGTTTTTTGTGCGGGTGTGGACGGTTTCCGGACCGCGCAGCGAAGCGCAGTGCGGACAAGCCGGACGCAAGGCGGTGGATTCGTTGGTTCCTCGACCGCACTATCTTCGGGCGGATTGCTTCAAACACAGGACCCGCCGCTCGTCGCCGCGAGGCTTCCCCGAACACAAGCGGCAATGGCCCGCCCGCTTCCGCTCCCGCGGGCTTGTTCAACCACGAGCGCCGTCGAAGCCTCCGCCGCGCTCCGGCTTTGCTGCACCCTTGATTGTTTGGATTATTTTCGTTTTTGAAGTTGTCGCCGAACACGGCTTGGGCGTCGGGCCGCATGGATCACAAGGGAAACGATCCACACTTCCTCATGCAATCTGAAAAAAACGGCATAAGGAAAAGGTTTCATGAGAATCTTGCGAAACTCTCGATAGGATGCTCGGTAAATGTGTCCGTTCTGCCGAATTGAGTGAAGGTAGCTGTAGAAAGTTGCGATGAAACGATCTCCAAGTCCGTGATACCCATCGTCGTCATACCATGCAGCTGCTTCCGCTATGTCCTCCAGCACGGCTGGAAGTATCCTTAAATCTCTCATGCGCGAAGCGCATTCAGTTCCTTCTTGAATTGGTCAACGCTCAGCGCCGTGGTCGGATTCCGCAAAAACATGGCCCATCGGGAATCAAGTAATTCCTTCTCCTCTTGATTGACCTCCAGCTCCTCGAAATCGGGCGACACTGTCTGCCAAATCTCGTCCACCAACTCCAACTTCTCTCTGACTGAGAGCGACTGAACTTGCGGTAGTATGGAAGCCTTCATATCACCATCCTACCCGAAAAATGATGATGGCCCAAAGAGTTTTTGGAGAACGCTGGGGCTATAATTTTCCGGACGTGTAGAATACGACAGTGCGTTGATATCGGGTTTCACGACTGGTCGCATGTTACTTGCCCGTGACGGGCAACGGCAAAATATGCAACCTCCACGAGAGAAGCCCGGTGGCTTTGCGAATCCGCTGCTCTACTACCAACCGGGCTACTCCGCCGCCGATTCGGCAAAACATCGGCCTTCCCGCGCCCTGGGCAAGCCCCGCCTCTTGCCACGGCGCCGCCGCGACCCCATACTCCGCCTTCGATTCCATGGAAACCCTGCTCCGACTCTTGCAACAGGACGCCAACACGTCCCGCGAGGACCTCGCGCGCCTCCTCAATCTTTCGGTCGAAGAGACCAACGCCCGCATCGCCGCCCTGGAGAAGGAAGGGGTCATCCGCGGCTACCAAGCCATCGTCGACCGCGAGCGGTTGGACAAGAATACGGTCACCGCCTTCATCGAAGTGCGCATCACGCCGGAACGCGGAGGGGGCTTCGACCGCATCGCCCACCGCATTGCCAAGTTCGACCAGGTCGTCAGCTGCTACCTCATCAGCGGCGGTTACGACCTCCTCGTGGTCGTGGAGGGCGGCAGCCTGCGCGAAGTGGCCAGCTTCGTCTCGGAAAAACTCAGCACCATCGAATCGGTCATTTCCACCGCCACGCACTTCCGTCTCAAGACCTACAAGGAAAACGGCGCGCTCCTCACCTCCGACGTTCCGGAGGACCGCTTGCCGGTCAGCCCGTAACGCCCGCCGGTCATGGACGACAAAATTGCCGCGCACGTGCGCGACATCCCCCGCTCGGGGATCCGCGACTTCTTTGAAATCGTGCAGTCGATGCACGATGTCATTTCGCTCGGCATCGGTGAGCCGGACTTTGTCACCCCTTGGCACATCCGCGAAGCGGCCCTCTTTTCCCTCGAGAAAGGACGCACCGGCTACACCTCGAACCTCGGCCTGCCCAAACTCCGCGAAGCCATCGCCAACTATGTCTCGCGCCAGTTCCACATCGATTACCACGCGCCCTCCGAAGTGCTTGTTTCGGTCGGGGTTTCCGAGGCGATCGACCTCGCCCTGCGCGCCCTGCTCAATCCGGGCGACGAGGTTCTCTACCACGAGCCCTGCTACGTGAGTTACGGCCCGAGCATCACCCTGGCCCACGGCAAAGCGGTCTCCATTCCGGTGCACGAGAAGGACAACTTTCAGCTCCGCGCCGACGAAATGGCCAAGCGCATCACGCCGAAAACCAAAGCCCTCCTGCTCAATTTCCCGACCAATCCCACCGGCGCGACCATGCCGCGGGCGGCGCTGGAGCCGATTGCCGCGCTCTGCCTGAAGCACGATCTCATCGTTCTCTCGGACGAAATCTACGCCGAACTCACGTACGATGGCGCGGAACACGTGTCGATCGCTGCGCTCCCCGGGATGCGCGAGCGGACCGTATTCCTGCACGGGCTCTCCAAAGGCTGGGCCATGACCGGGTTCCGCATCGGCTACGCCTGCGCCCCCGCGACGCTCATCGAGGCGATGATGAAAATTCACCAATACGCCATCCTTTGCGCACCCACCATGACGCAATACGCGGCGATCGAGGCGCTCGAGCACGGCGATGCCGCCGTGGCGCACATGCGCGAGAAATACGAACTCCGGCGCAACTACATTGTTTCCGCCCTCCACGAAATGGGTATCCCCTGCCCGACCCCGCGCGGCGCGTTTTATGTTTTTGCGGATATCCGCTCCACGGGGCTGACCAGCCGGGAATTTTCCCTCCGTCTGCTCGAGGAGCACAAGGTCGCCGTGGTGCCCGGCACCGCGTTCGGGGCGGACGGCGAGGGCTTTGTCCGCTGCAGCTACGCGACCTCCTTGGAGCAAATCAAGATCGCCTTGCAGCGCATGGCTGTCTTTGTCGCCGGGCTGCAGCGCTGAGCAAGGCCGCGCGTCATGCGCGCCGCGGCGCCTTCTTTTGTTCTGCAAGTCCTTTGACCTTCCTCCGGTTGGGGCGTATGCAATAAATCATGCAGGGCAAGTCGGATTGGGCGAAAGCGGGTTCGTATCTGCGGCACGCCATGGCGCTGCAGTGTCCGGTCTGCGGCCAAAGCCCGATGTTTCCCAGCGTGGCGCGCACCCGGACCCTGCGCGATTGGTTCACGCCGCTCGACGGTTGTCCGCGCTGCGGCTACGCCTACGACCGCGAGCCGGGCTATTTCTTGCTTTCGATCTGGGCCATCAACTACGGCATCGCCGCGCTTTTCGGCTTGGTCCTCTACGCTTCCTTCGAATGGTTCTTCGACTGGCCCGTGTGGACGCTGATCGCCTCGGTGGTCATCCCGGTGGTGGTTTTCAATCTCCTCTTCGCCCGCCACTCCAAAGCCATCTTTGTCGCTTGGGACCACTTTTTCGACCCGCATGAGAGGGAGGGCGGTGACGACGGGGGCAACAAGCCGGCCGAATCACCCCGGCTGCCCTCGCGCCCCCCGCGCCGCGCCCGTCTGCCGGTTGATGCCGGCGTTTGAGTTCCGGCGGGCCGGGACTTAGCCTCGCCTCATGCCGGAACTGCTCAAAGCCCTGCTGGTCAGCGCCTCCTTGGGCGCGCTGCTCGGTCTCGAACGGCAATGGAGCGGGCAGCGTAACCATCCGAAGGCGGAGACCGTCGCCGGCGCGCGAACCTTCGCGGTGTGGGGAGCACTGGGCACCTTGTGTGCGTGGATCGATCGGGCACACCAGCCGGGAATCTTTCTCGCCGGATTTATCGGCATGATCCTGCTCGTTTCGCTTTTCCTTTACCGTCGCGTTGTCCGCGACCGCGATATCGGCCTAACGACCGGAGGGGTCAGTCTTGCCACGTATCTGCTCGGCGGCCTGGTGGCCTACGGCGAAGTGAAAACTTCGGTGGTCGTGGCCGTTTCGCTTGTCGTGCTGCTCGCGTCGAAAGACTGGCTGCACAAAATGTCGCAAAAATTCACCAGCGCGGACGTCTACCAGGCCCTCCAATTTGCCGCCGTGACGGGCATTGTCCTTCCGCTGGTTCCGGATCATCCCTACGGACCCTACGGCGCATTCAATCCCTTCAATATCTGGCTCATGGTCGTGCTCGTCTCGGGGCTGGGCTTCGCGGGGTATGTCGCAGTGCGGATTTTCGGCGGGAATCGCGGACTAGCCATGACCGGATTGCTCGGCGGCCTCGCTTCGAGCACCGCGACCACGCTGGCCATGAGCCGCGAAAGCCGGGATCAGCCCGGGCTCGGACAGGTCTGCGCGTTGGCCGTGATTCTGGCCTGCACGGTCATGCTCGGACGCGTCGCCGTCCTTGTCGGCGCGGTGAGTCCGACACTTCTCGCCGCCACCGCACCATGGCTCGCGCTCATGGCGGTGCCGGCGATCATCTTTGCCGCATGGAGTTGGCGGCACTTCCGCGATGAGGAAGCCGCCGGCACGGCCAAACCCGCCGAAGCGCACAACCCTCTCAACCTGCGCGTGGCCATCCAGTTCGCCATCCTCTACGCGCTGATCGTCCTGCTCGTGAAGTGGGCGCAGGACGTCTTCGGCGGAGCCGGACTTTATGCCGCCAGCTTTTTGTCCGGACTGACCGATCTCGATGCCATCTCGCTTTCCCTCGCGCAGTTGCAAAAAACCGGACATGTCCTGGCCCACGCGGGCGCCCGCGCGCTGGTCATTGCCGCGATGGCCAACGCCTTGCTCAAAGCAGGTATCGCCGTGACGCTCGGCAGCACGTCTATGCGGGGGCCTGTCCTGCTCGTTCTCGGCGCAACCGCGCTGTGCGCCGGTCTCGCCGCTTGGCTGATCTAATCAACGCACGACCGTCTGTTGCTCCTGCGCAACAGGGGTTGCCGTGCGCGTCGAGGACGGATGGTCCTGGAGGGCGAGCAGCTGACTCACCGTGGCAAAACCGAAGCCCTTGGCTTTGAGATCACGGATAGTCCCCGGCATGGCCTCGATCGTGCCGGGATGAATGTCGTGCGCGAGGAGGATTCCGCCGGGCTTGGCTCCGTCGACCAACCGCTGACGGACCACTTCCGCGCCGGGACGCCGCCAATCGAGCGGGTCGACCGACCACATGATGACATCGAAACCGTGGTCCTTGAACATACTCTGGCGCACGCGCTCGTTCACTGCGCCGTAGGGCGGACGCATGTTCGTCGGGGTGCGGCCGGTCACACGTTGGATGACCTCCGTCGTGCTGGTGATTTCTTTCTCCAGGCGCGCGGCGCTGATTCCGGTCAGCGCCGGATGACTCCACGAGTGGTTGGCGATCTCATGGCCCTCGGCCACGATACGGCGGGCGATTTCCGGGTAGGTCTGCACACTGCGGCCGATGACATAAAAGGTGGCGCGCACGCCCTCGTTCCGGAGGATGTCGAGCAGTTGCGGGGTGTACTCCGGATGCGGACCGTCATCGAAAGTCAGGGCGACAAACGGACGCGAAGTGTTGACCGCATTGTAGCTGGCCGGAACGCGGCGCGGGCGGGGTGCCGTCGAAACCGGCCCGGCGGCACTGATGCTGATCGAGGGTTCGTGTTGGGCGGGAGCGGACTGATTCTGTGCGCAGGCGGCGACCAAGAATGCGGCAGCGGCAGCAAGGGGTGCGGTGAACTTCATGATTGATCTGCCAATTACCATACGCGGCACTAATCCGCCAGAAGGCGCTGTTTGGCAAGCTTGGGTCGGTGGGACGAACCGCGCAAAAGCTCAAGAAATCGCCGCAGGGCCGGCGAACCGGCGCGGTTGCGCTTCATGATCACACCGACCGGACGCCACATATCCGGCGAGGCGATTTCCACCGGAATGAGCGAGCCCGCACGCCGCTCATTGGCCAAAGCCGCCTCGGGCAGGATGGAAACCGCGCCCTCGATCTCGACCGTGCGCTTGACCGTCTCGATGTTGTCGAATTCCCGCTCGGGGCGCACCGTGACGCCCGCCGCCCGCAAGGCCCGGTCGAGCGCTTTGCGCGTCGGGAGGTCGGCCGCGAAGGCGATGAATTTTTCCGCGGCCAATTCGCTCAAAGGCACCCGCGCCCGCCGCGCCAGCCGGTGCGAGGGGGCGCAGACCATCACCATGCGGTCACGCCAGAGGACCTCGGATTCCAAACCGCGCCGGGGCGCAGGAAAAGCGACCAGCCCCGCCTCGGCCCGACCGGAAAGCACGGCGGCATAGACCTCGGCGGAGCGGAGGTAATCGGTCCGGATCTTCACCTGCGGATAAAGGCGGGTGAATTGGCGGGTGAAGGGCGGCAACTCGTGGAGTCCGACACTGAGCACCGCGGCCAGCGGCAAATCACCGGCGATCACCTCGCTCAATTCGCGCAGTCGCCTTGCCAAACCGTCGACCACCCCGAGGATCTCGCGCGCGGCCCCCAAAAAGACCACCCCCTCCGCGGTGAGGGAAAAACTTTTTTTGCCGCGTTCGATCAAACGGACCCCGTGACGCTTCTCCAAGGCCTTGACCTGTTGGCTCACCGCGCTCTGCGTGATGCCGTTGAGTTGCGCGGCCTGCGAAAAACTGGCGGTTTCGGCCAGATCGCGGAATACTTTGAAAAGCAGGAGCTGCACGGGACTATGAGACAAACTTATGACCTGCGGGCGCTGCATAAGCAAATCTAATGACTGACATCGCCACCCATCTCGCCGCGGCGCACGAGAAGATCGCCACCGCCGCCCGGCGCGCCGGGCGCGCCCCGGACAGCGTCCGCCTCGTCGCGGTCTCCAAAACGCAGCCCGCCGAAGCCATCGTGACCGCGGCCGCCACCGGCCAGCGAATCTTCGGCGAGAACCGCGTGCAGGAAGCGCGGGAAAAAATCCCGGCCTGCCCGCCGGGACTCGAATGGCACCTCATCGGCCACCTGCAAAAAAACAAAGTCCGCCAAGCTCTCTCCCTTTTCTCCTTTTTCCACAGCATCGACAGCGAGGCACTGGCCGGAGCGATCGACCGCATCGCGGGTGAGACCGGACAAAAAGTCGACGGGCTCCTCGAGGTCAACGTTTCCGGCGAAGAGACCAAGCACGGTTTCACCCCGGCCCAACTTCGCGAGGCCTTCCCCGCGCTGGCCGCCCTGCCGCACCTCCGCATCCGCGGGCTCATGACCATGGCCCCCTACAGCGAGAACCCCGAAGCGGCCCGGCCCGTCTTCCGTGCTCTGCGCGAATTGCGCGACGAATTGCAGTCCGCCCACGGCTCCGCCCTACCGGAACTTTCCATGGGAATGAGCGGAGACTTCGAGCCCGCCATCGAGGAAGGCGCTACCCTCGTGCGCCTCGGTTCGTCTATCTTCGGCCAACGCCCCCAAGTCCAAGCCAACGCCGAATAATGAGCGAAGAAAGAAAAACTCGCCGGCACGCTGCCTCCCCAAACTTCATCATTCTCCATTCTACCTTCCCCCTTTCCCCATGACCCCGCAGATCACCACCTTGCAAACCATCGGCCGCGAATTGGCCATCGCGTGGAGCGACGGGCACGAGACTTATCTCGCGTGGGAGGACGTCCGCAAAGCCTGCCCCTGCGCTGTCTGCTGCGGCGAACCGGACGTCCTTGGCCGCGGCGACAAGCCCGAGGTCAAGCACAGCCCGGCCAGCTTCGAGTTGGATTCCTACGAGATGGTCGGCGGCTACGGCTGGAAACCCAAATGGGCCGACGGCCATGCCACCGGCATCTATTCCGTCGGCTACCTCCGCCGCTTGGACCCCACCGCCGTCTGAAAATCCGTCCTTTGCTTTGACCCCGCCGCGCCGCGCGCTTTAATGGCGGACATTTTATGCCGACCAAGCCCACCATCATCTACACCAAGACCGACGAAGCCCCGCTGCTCGCCACCTACTCCTTCCTCCCGATCATTGCCGCCTTCACCAAACCGGCAGGGATCGGGGTCGAACTTCGCGACATTTCTTTGGCCGGACGCATCCTTGCCGCTTTTGCCGACCTGCTGCCGGCCGGGCAAAAGACGCCCGATGCCTTGGCCGAACTCGGCGCCCTAACCCTTCAGCCCGGCGCCAACATCATCAAACTTCCCAACATCAGCGCCTCGGTGCCCCAGCTTAAAGCTGCGATCACCGAACTACAGTCGCAGGGATTTGCCCTCCCCGACTACCCCGAAACACCCGCCACCGGCGAGGAGCAAGAGGCCAAGGCGCGCTATGACAAAGTGAAAGGCAGCGCGGTCAATCCCGTCCTGCGCGAAGGAAACTCCGACCGCCGGGCACCCAAAGCGGTCAAAGACTATGCCCGCAAGCATCCGCACAAGATGGGAGCATGGTCGCCGGATTCCCAAACCCGCGTGGCCACCATGGACGCGAACGATTTCTTCTCGAACGAGCAATCTGTGACGGTCCCCGCGGCCACCACGGCAACCATCGAATTCCTCCCCGCTTCCGGAGGACCTCCGGTCGTCCTGAAGAAGGGGATCAAGCTGGAGACGGGAGAGGTTTTCGACGCGACCTTCATGAGCACCAAAGCTCTGGTCGCATTTCTCGAAAAACAAATCACCGCCGCGGCCGAACTCGGCCTGCTTTTCTCGCTCCATCTCAAGGCCACCATGATGAAGGTCTCCGACCCCGTGCTCTTCGGCCATGCGGTGAAGGTTTTCCTCGCCGACTTCATCCGTCAGCACAACGCCACGCTGGAAGCACTCGGCGTCGATTTCAACCACGGGCTCGGTGACCTCGTGGCCAAAATGGGACAACTGCCCGCCGCGGAGAAAGCGGGGCTCGAAGCCGCCTTGACCGCGGCGCTGGCCGCCCGTCCCGCGCTGGCCATGGTCAATTCGGACAAAGGCATCACCAACCTGCATGTGCCCAGCGATGTGATCGTCGATGCGTCGATGCCGGCCATGATCCGCGAAGGCGGCAAGATGTGGAATGCCAAGGGCGAGACGCAGGACACCCTGGCCGTCATTCCGGACAGCTCCTACGCCCCGGTTTACCAGGCCGTCATCGATTTCTGCCGCACCAAGGGCGCGCTCGATCCGGTCAAGATGGGTTCCGTGCCCAATGTCGGGCTCATGGCGCAGAAGGCGGAAGAATACGGTTCGCACGACAAGACCTTCGAGATCCCGAGCCATGGCACCATCCGCGTGATCGATGCCGCGGGAAGCATCCTCACAACGCACAAGGTGGAGGCGGGCGACGTCTGGCGCGCCTGCCAAACGAAGGACCCCGCCGTCCGCGATTGGGTCAAGTTGGCGGTCAAACGTGCCCGCGCGAGCGGCGCCCCCGCCATCTTCTGGCTGGATCAACGCCGTGCCCACGATGCACAGCTCATCGCTAAGGTGCAGACCTATCTGCGGGAGGAGGATACCTCCGGACTCGATCTCCGCATCCTGCCTCCCGCCGAAGCCTGCCGCTTCAGCCTCGAACGTATCGCGGAAGGCCAGGACACCATTTCGGTGACCGGCAACGTCCTGCGCGACTACCTGACCGACCTTTTCCCCATCCTCGAAGTCGGCACCAGCGCGAAAATGCTCTCCATTGTCCCGCTGATGAACGGAGGCGGACTTTTCGAAACCGGAGCCGGCGGTTCCGCGCCAAAGCACGTCCAGCAATTCACCGCGGAGAATTACCTGCGCTGGGATTCGCTCGGCGAATTCTTCGCGCTGGCGGCATCCTTCGAGCACCTGGCCGAAGTGACCGGCAACAAGCAGGCCAAAGTCCTCGCCGACACCCTCGACACCGCCACGGCGAAATTCCTCGAGGAGAACAAAAGCCCCGGACGCAAGCTCGGCACCCTCGACAACCGCGGCAGCCATTTCTACCTCGCGCTCTTCTGGGCCCAGGCTCTGGCCGGGCAGACCGATGACCTCGCGCTGCAGAAACATTTCGCCCCGGTGGCCGGGGAACTCGCGGCTCACGAAAAGCAAATCACGGACGAGTTGGCCGCCGTGCAGGGCAAAGCTGTCGATCTCGGCGGTTATTTCCGTCCGGATGACACCAAAGCCGCCGCCGCCATGCGCCCGAGCGCCACGTTCAATCGCCTCATCGACGCCGCGTAGCGCCTGGCAATTTCCAAGGGAGCCGCTCCCACCACATCAGACGCCAACAAATGACGCCCGCCACATCTGGGCCGGGCATCAGCACCACCGGGATCGGGACAGGCCACGGATGGAAGAAGATGAAAGAGGATAAGCGGGGCGCGCTGACACGCGCCCCGCTCATGGCATCTCTCCGAGGACTGTGTTTGCGCCGTGTCAGCGGCGCAAACACCATCTTCTGCCATCTTCTTCTATCCGTGGCGTTCTTGCCTCTGCCTGCCCAAGCTCGCAGTCGACGCCGGCCCCAGTTATACTCCCCAGCCACACCCGCCAACGCGCGGGTTCAGGGACTAAGGGCCATCTCCACTTCACTCCGGTTCGGCGCGATAGAGCGTTTTCGATACGAGTCTTTACGCTGTCTCGTTTGATCCATCGGGGATTGGACTACGTGGCATCGGCATCCTGCCGATGATGTCCCGTGATCACGGGCAAGATGCCCGTGCCACTTATCGGCAAAACCGCTGTAGCGCTTGTAAAAAGCTTCGCTGAAAACACTCTAAGTCCTCGAAGAAAGCGCGAGGGAGACATCGCGATCCACCCGGGATGGACGAGCGGGTGGCTCGTCCCGGTCCTTTACGAGCGGGGCAGCTCGATCCGGAAGATGGTTTCGCCCGGCTTCATCAGGTTGAGGCGGTCGCGGGCGATGGTTTCGAGGTATTCTTGGTCGTTGCGCAGGAGGTCGAGTTCG
This sequence comes from Chthoniobacterales bacterium, assembly GCA_044359955.1. Lineage (GTDB taxonomy): Bacteria > Verrucomicrobiota > Verrucomicrobiia > Chthoniobacterales > JACTMZ01 > JACTMZ01. The sequence goes on from JBIKLF010000013.1 coordinate 50,072, forward strand.
CGCTGGGTCTTCTGCAAGACGGCGGTTTTGTCGGATTGTTCGCGCTCCAAGGTGAGGAGGTGCAGACGCATTTCGTTCTGCTTCTGCCAGACGGGGTAGAACATCACGCCGACGGTGAGGAGGAAGCCGATGACGACGAGGAATTGGAGGACGCGATTGAGACGGTGCCAGAAGTCCGGCTCATTGCGCCGCCGGCGCTTCACCACGAAATCGTCGTCCTCGTCGAAGTTCATGCGTGCATTTTCCCGCCATAGACCGCGTCCTGACCGAGCATTTCTTCGATGCGGAGGAGCTGGTTGTATTTGGCGATACGGTCGGTGCGGGAGAGGGATCCGGTCTTGATTTGTCCGGCGTTGGTCGCGACGGCGAGGTCGGCAATGGTCGAATCTTCGGTCTCGCCCGAGCGGTGGCTGATCACCGCGGTGTAGCGGTTCTCGCGGGCCAGCTCGATGGCGTCGAGCGTCTCGGTGAGCGAGCCGATCTGGTTGACCTTGACGAGGATCGAATTGCCCACGCCTTGTTTGATGCCTTTGCGCAGGAAATCGACATTGGTGACGAAGAGATCGTCGCCGACCAGTTGCACTTGGTCGCCGAGGGCGTCGGTCAGTTTTTTCCAGCCGGCCCAGTCATTTTCAGCGAAGCCGTCCTCGATCGAGATGATCGGGTATTTGGCGCAGAGCTTCTGGTAGTAAGCGACCATCTCGTCGGCCGAGCGGATCTTGCCATCGGACTTTTTGAAGACGTAAGCCTTCTTGGTCTTGTCGTAGAATTCGCTCGCGGCGCAATCGAGGGCGATGAAGACCTCTTTGCCGAATTTGTAGCCGGCCTTTTTGACCGCCGCGGCAATGGTGTCGAGGGCGTCCTCGGCCGAGGCGAAATTCGGGGCGAAACCGCCTTCGTCACCCACGCTGGTGGAAAGTCCGCGGCCTTTGAGCACGGACTTCAGGGCGTGGAAAATTTCGCAACCGCAGCGCAGGGCCTCGCGGAAGGTGGGGAGCCCGCGCGGCATGACCATGAATTCCTGGAAGTCGATCGGGGCATCGGAGTGCGCGCCGCCGTTGACAATATTCATCATCGGCACGGGGAGGACTTTGGCGTTGGGTCCGCCGAGGTATTTGAAGAGGGGTTGGCCGAGTTGGGCCGCCGCGGCGTGGGCGGTGGCCATGGAGGCGCCGAGGATGGCATTGGCCCCGAGCTTTTTCTTGTTCGCCGTGCCGTCGAGCTTGCGCATGGCGCGGTCGACACCGACCTGGTCGGTGGCTTCGAAGCCGGTGATCGTGGCGGCGATGGCTTTGTTCACGTGGGCCACGGCTTTCTGCACGCCTTTGCCCAAGTAGCGGGCCGCTTCGCCGTCCCGCAGCTCCCAGGCCTCATGCTCGCCGGTGCTGGCGCCGCTCGGGACGATGGCGCGGCCGGTCGCGCCGCCCTGCAAAGTGATTTCGACTTCGACGGTGGGGTTGCCGCGTGAGTCGATCACTTCGCGGCCGCGGACGTTTTTGATGAGCGTGGATGACATACGAAAGAATCAGCGGGCGCGCCGCTCGCGGAAAAAAGTGTCCCGCCGATCAGAGAATTTCAAGGCTTTTAAACGGCTCGATCGAGACGATGGTCATCTCGCGTTCGCCGTGTTCCGAGGGCATGCGCACCGTCTCGCCGGCCTGGTGGCCGATCAGCGCGGTGGCCGCGGCGGCGAGGTAGGAAACGACCTGCTTGGCCGAGTCACCGTCCCACGCACCGAGAATGTGGAGATGTTCTTCCGTGCCGGCGGCCTGATCGCGCAGGTGCACGGTGGTGCCGAGGCCGACCCGCGAGGTATCGGGATTTTCGAAATTGGTGCCGCGGCAGTTGGCTAGCTGCTGCTCGATCTCCGCTTTCTGGCGGAGGAGGACGCCTTGCTGCTCCTTGGCGAATTTGAATCCGGCATTCTCGCGCAAGTCGCCTTGTTCGCGGGCCACCTGAATGTCGCGGCTGTTGGCCGGGATGCGCGTGTTGACCAGATCGTCATAGTCCTTCTTGCGCCGCTCGAGGCTGGCCCACGAGACCGTGAGCATTTTCGCGGCCGGAGTGGAGGTGGCGGACTTGTCTTCGCTCACTTCGAGAAGTTCCTGCAATTCGGGGCGGGCCTTGATCGCGCGGGCGAGGAGGGCGCGTTTGTCCATTTCCTCGAAAATGGCCGTGCGCATGATCTTGCGGACAAGATCACGGGTGGCTTCGCCGTCGGCCGAGGCGAGGGCGATGGCCATGAGGGCCTTGTCGTCGGAAAGCACTTTGTGCAGGCGGGTGGCGCGTTTGCTGTCCTTGAGCGTCTCGCGCTCCACCACGGTGATGGCGGCCTCGAGGGTTTCCGGGGTGATGAGGGCGGCCAGTCCTTCGGGGCGCTTGGAAAGAAACCAGGCGAGAAGTTCGGGGTTGGTGTTGCGCTCCGAGATGCTGCGGCGCAGATGCTCGCGCAGAGGTTCGAGATGGCCCTGTTCGAGGAGGAGGCGGGTGGCTTCGATCACCACTTTGCTGTCGCCTTCCTGCAGGACGTCGAGCAGGAGGCGGTCGCCGGCCGTGCCGCCGAGGGCCACGCCGGATTCGAGCGCGTGCCGGATGCGGGCGGGCGGGAGCGGGGCGAGCAACCCGGCCAGGTGTGCGGGCGGATGTGAGAGGAAGGCGGTGAGGGTGAGGGCGCCCTCGGGCAAGGCTGTCTTGCGGCGCTCGAGGATTTCGTCGCGCACGCAGAGAAGGTGAATGGAGTGGGCCGGAGTGCGGCGTTGGTGGTCGTCGGCCGCCTTGGCGAGCAGACCAAGGATGCGTTGGAGTTGGTCGGGCTGGCCTTCGAAGGTTTCCAAGCCTTTGAGGAGGGCTTCGGCCGCGGCGGCTTGTTCCTTGGGTTGGCGGGCTTTCTCGAAGGCGTCGACCATGTCGAGGTGCGGCGAGGTGGGACGTTCGCGCACCACGACGAATTCCGTCTTCTTCGGGGGCACAATGAAACGGCTGTCGTTTTTGAGTTTGCCGCGCAGGGAGGTCCACCAACGTTTGAAAGCTCCCGGGGCCGGTTTGGGGAAAGCGCTGTCGGGGAGGACGGCGGCGAGATAATCGGAGAGGGCGTCGACGGTGAGGCGGGATTGGAAGTCGGAGACCACGCGATGAACAAACTCGACCGGACTATCCAAAGCTGCCTTCTGCACGGCGGTGTGGTCGGAGAGGCGCTGGGCCTCGACATGCGATTCGGTGATGGGCGTCAGGGACGTCGCGGCAAACCCCATTTGCATGGACTGTTTGCGTCCGCCCAGAAATTCGAGCTCGATTTGCCCGATAAGAAAGTCCGTGCCGGCCACCCGGGCGCAGCCCCAACTTTTATGCAGGGCAAAAGCCCCGGGGGCGAGTTGGTCCAGTATTTCCGCCTGCTGTTTGGTGAGTTTTCCTTCGTCGATCGCCGTCAGTAATTCCGAATGCATAGTGCACCAGTGAAGTTATCGGGTCCGGGGCCGGGCGGCGATTGAAAATTTGCCGCGGGCTCCGTGCGGGTTAGAGTGCGGCCGCGATGAGCAATTCCCCGCCGACGACCGAGACCGATCCTCCACCGCAGGCCCGGCGTCTCAGCGAGGAGCTGGAAAGCCTGTTGGAGATCGCTCCGGGTCAGCCGATGAAGCTGCGCACCGTGGTCGAGCATCTCCATTTCCGGGGCCTGCCCACCCTCATCGTGCTGCTCTGCGTGCCCTTTCTTTTTCCGCTGCCCTTGCCGGGCCTCTCCATTCCCTTCGGCGTGGCCATCGCGCTGTGCGGGTTGCGGCTCGGGCTGGGTCAGAGCTTGTGGATGCCGCAATTCATCCTGCGGCGCGAGGTGAGCTACGAGATGTTGCAAAAAATCGTCGGGTTCGCCGCCTCGTTCTACCGCAAGGTGGAAAAGCTGGTCCGGCCGCGCATGCACTTCCTGCAACGCTGGCCGGGGATGATCAATTTGATGGGGCTGATGATCATGATGGGAGGTGTCCTGCTCAGCCTGCCCTTCCCGCCCATTTTTCCCCTGACCAATACCATTCCCGGGCTCGCGGTCATTTTCATGGCCCTCGGCATCATGGAGCGCGATGGCGTTTGCACCTTGATCGGCTACTTTTTCGCGCTTCTCGGGCTCTGCTACGTGGGCCTGATCTTTTTCCTGGGTGCCGCGGGGAGCCAGCAGTTGTGGCAGTGGATGACGGGCTGACGCCGAATCGTGAGAGCGTCTCCGGCAGTGCGTTCACGCAGGAAGGCTCAAATGAAAAAGGTGGCTCCGGAAAACCGCCGCGACAAGTGAGGGGGTGGGAAATTGACGGGCGGTGCCTTTTTGCTGAGTTGCTGCCGAGGGAAAGCGGCGTCGAGCCGCCGCACTCCATAGCGCATTCAGGACGGCGCGTCGGAGGCGTAGGGGAGCTTTGCGCCGCAGGCGCGCATTTTCGCGAGGGAGCCGCGGACGGTGTCGGCCAAGGTGTGGCGGTCGAGGATGTCGGCAATGGAGTTGCGCACGTCGAGCATGACCATGCGGAGGCCGCAGGTGTTTTCGTCCGGGCAGGAGCATTTTTCGTATTTGCTCTGGCTGACGCAGCGGATGGGGGCGAGGGGGCCGTCCACCAGGCGGACGATCTGGCCGAGGGTGATGCTGTCCATCGGCTTGTTGAGGTAATACCCGCCGTGTTTGCCGCGCTTGGTCCCGATGAGGCCGGCTTTGCGCAGTTGCATGAGGATCTGGTCGAGGAATCCTTTGGGAAGATTTTCGCGCGCCACGATTTCTTGGGCGCGGAGCATGGGACGGCCGAGTTCGGCGGCGATGCCGAGATCGATCAGCGCGCGCAGGGCGTATTCACCGCGTTTGGAGACCTTCATGGAGAGCGTGATAGTGAGAGGCGGGCTTGCGTTCGGCAAGTCCCGTGCGGCATTGCCAGAGGCGGACGGGCGATGTAGGAAAGCGGACAGATGAAGATCGTATGTGCTTATTCGGGCGGCTTGGACACCTCGGTGCTGCTGCAGTGGCTGAAAGAAACCTACGGGGCGGAGGTCATTGCCTTCTGCGCCAATATCGGGCAAGAAGAGGAACTCGACGGGCTCGAGGCCAAGGCGCTGAGCACGGGGGCGGCGAAATGTTTTGTCGATGATCTGCAGGAGGAGTTTGCCCGGGATTTCATTTTCCCCATGATCCGCGCCGGGGCGATTTACGAGGGCCAGTATTTTCTCGGCACGAGCATTGCCCGTCCGCTCATCGCCAAGCGCATGGTGGAGATCGCGCGGTCCGAGGGTGCGGCCGCGGTGGCGCACGGGGCGACGGGCAAGGGGAATGACCAGGTGCGGTTCGAGTTGGCGGCGGCGGCCTTGGCCCCGGAATTGGAAGTGATCGCGCCGTGGCGGCAGGAGCGGTTCCGGGAAAAATTCCCCGGCCGCACCGAAATGATCGCCTACGCCGAGGCCCACGGCATCCCGGTGCCGGTCACGGCGAAGAAGCCGTATTCGACGGACCGCAATCTTCTCCATATCAGCTACGAGAGCGGAATCCTGGAGGATCCGTGGTTCGACGCGAGCGACGAGGAGAACAAGGACATGTTCCGTCTGAGCGCGGCGCCGGAAGACGCGCCGGACGAGGCGGAGCGGATCATTTTGCATTTCACCAAGGGCGACTGCACCGGATTGGAGGGCGCGGGTGTGACCAAGGTGCTGCAGGAACTCGGGCACAAGGGGGACGGGAAGAAGTTGAGTCCGCTCCTCGTCATGCGGGTGCTCAACAAATTGGGCGGCAAGCACGGCATCGGGCGGGTTGACATGGTGGAGAATCGGTTTGTCGGGATGAAAAGCCGCGGGGTTTACGAAACACCGGGCGGCGCGATCTTGCACTTTGCCCACCGTCAGATGGAGTCGCTGACCATGGACCGCGAGGCCATGCACCTGCGTGATTCGCTCATCCCGCATTACAGCACGCTGGTTTACAATGGATTCTGGTTCGCCCCCGAGCGCCGTGCCCTGCAAGCACTGGTCGAGGAGACGCAGAAGGACGTGACCGGCGAGGTGCGGGTGAAACTTTACAAGGGGAATGTCATCGCCGCGGGCGTGCGCAGTCCGCGCAGCCTTTACAATCCACACATCGCGACGATGGAAGCCGACCCGACACAGGCTTACAACCAGTCGGACGCCACGGGGTTCATCCGGCTCAATGCGCTGCGTCTCAAAGTCGCGGCGGCGAGGGACGCGGCGGCATCCTGATTGGTGCGGCGCATTCGCTGCGAGCGGATCAGGTCAGGCTGAGCAGCACGAGCAAGCCGGCGGTGACGAGCACGGCAAGGAGAACGGCGCCGAGCACAATGAGTCGGCCGATCAGGATATTAGGCCCGGGGCGTGGGGTGCGGTTGTTTCGTCCGCTTTTGCGCCGTCGCCTTCGCTCGGTCGGCGCTCCGGGGGTGGAGGCAGTCTTGCGGCCCGGCCATTGAGGACGGATCCCTTCGGCGGGCGGGGTGTGGAGAACGGTTGCCGCGGGCAACGCAATAGGCGCTTCGTCCTTGAAGAGCGCGCGCAATTCCCCGACCGGACTCCACGCGTCACGTCCTTCAAACCAAAAAAGGGCATCCTGTTCAAAATACGAGGTGCGCAAACCGCTGACCACATCGTCAACGGCGGAAGGACCGTAGATTTGTCCGCCCCACGAGACATAGACATCGGGTTCTCCGGTGCGGCGTCCGGGGGTCGTCAGGTCTGTCTTGGGCAGGAAAAAATCCGGCGGGCGGAGGGCGGGGGACGCTCCGGTGGAAGGGGGAGCGGGCATGTTGTCCGGGATCATGGTTTTGCTTCCGTCAATCCGACGAGGGGTGTGGGGCGCAACCGGGAGATGTCATAGCCTTGGGCGGCCAAGCGCTGCCGGATCCGCGCCAGTTCGTCCGGTTCGAGTTGCGGGCTGCGGGCGAGAATCCAGAGGTATTTGCGGTTCGGATGTCCGACGGCGGCCCAGCGGTAAGCGGGATCGAGGTCAAGGACCCAGTAGTCGCCTTCGAACGGCCAGAAGAAGCTGACTTTGAGTTTGCTGTTGTTGCTGCCGGGGACGACGCGTGCCGTGCCTTCGATACGGACGGGACGGCCGTTGCGCTCGCAGGTGTTGACCACGCGGATGCGGCCATCGGGCAGCGGAGAGTATTCGGCCTTTGTCTTGGTGCAGCCGCCTTGGAACCAATTCGGGAAGGATTCAATCTCATGCCACGAACCGGCATAACGCGCGAGGTCGACGGAGGGAACGGTTTGCGGAGGGGGGAGGGAGGCGCAGGAGGTGAGGAGGATCGCTGCGGCCAGACAGCCGGCGATGCGAGAGATCATGGGAACAGATTGGCGCGGGGCTTTCATTTTTTCCAGATGAAACCTGCGACTCAGTGTGGAATACCAAGATGGCGGGACCTTTTCGGAGCGGGTCTCGGCCGGAACGATGCCGTCGGAAATCAGTCCACGATCTGCCTCTCCGGCAACTTTTGCCAAGCAAAGCGCCCACCATTTTGTGAAGTCCACGCCGCTTCTACTTTTTGCCTTCAAGGGCATCGTTCCGGCGCCGCGACATTTAACTGGAGCGGTGGCAGACAAACTTAAACCGCTCTCCAAGGTCTCAGCGTGGGGCGCGGTTGATGCGCCAGCGGAGGTAGAGCACGCCGGCCAGCAAGGCGAAGAGGGTGCCGAGCAGGACGGTGTTCCAAGGAAAGGGGGGCGCCGGGATGGTATCGACGAAGAGCACGGTGGTGGGCGGGAGGTCGCCCGCTGGTCCGGTCGGAACGGCGCGCCAGTAGGTGCGTGTGCCGGAGGGCAGGCCCTCGATGCGGGCCGCACACACCGTCAACTTGCGTCCCTCGGCTTCCGCTTCACCGAGGCCGAGGATTGCCACCGTCGCTTCGGGTGGGTCGAGGATTTCGAATTTGGGTGCGCCGGGGATGCCGGTTTTTGGATCAAGGGGGGCAACCATCGTGCCGCGTTCGAGGCGGAAGCCGCGGATATCGAGATCGCCCGCGAAGGCGATCTGCAGGAGGGCGCCGAAGCGTTCGGGTTTGATGCCGGCGGACGCCATGGCGGTTTCTGGGCCAAAGACGCGTGCGGTCGGGGGCGCGGCGGCCGAGGGCGCTGGGCCAGGAGCAGGTGGGTCTGCGATGCCGACGAGCTTGTTTTCACGGATGCGGAACGGCACGGAGACGGGGCGTGCGGCGCCGTCATCGGGTGTGGCGACCAGACGCCATTCATCGGTGCCGAGATGGGACTCTGCAATGAGTTGTTGGCCGGCAGGTGCTTCCTTGGAGGGCTCCGCCGTGGGGTCATGTCTTTCGATCGGCGTGTCGAGGAATTCGGTGATCCGGTCGGCCAGGCTTTGCAGCCACCCGAGCAGCCCTTCGTGGGGTGCGGGCGGATGGCAATCCTGCCACTCGCTGCTGCCTTCCGCGCGGTGCTGGAGGGTGAAATTTTTCCAACCCGGTTTTTCGACCCAAGTGATGGCCGGACGTTCGTAGCGGATGTCGGTGTTGAGGGTGAAATCTGCTGGCCGGGGGGTGGGCGATGGCGTGGGCGATGGTGTCGGCGTGGGGGATTTGGTCGGGGCGATGCGTGCAATGACCGGGATCGTGACCTCTTTTCCGGCGAAGGAGACGGTTAATTCGGTCGGAGGGGCTTGGTCCGGCTTGAGGCGTAGTTCCAGTGGGATGGCCATTTCCATTCCGGGGGAAACAGCGAAGGCTGTGGCGCCGCTGGCCGGACTGATCGATTCGTGTGGGAGCAACTTGACTTCGGCAAGGGCGCCACCGTCGTTGCGCACCAGCAACGAAGCTTTGGCGATGGTCCGGGGTTTGATCTCCCCGAAGTCGGGTGGCGCGACGACGCGGAGTGCGGCGGGGATGGCGGGGGCGATGAATTCGCGCAACTCGGCATGGCCTTCACCTTCGAAGCGGACGCCGAACAGCGGGAGGTATTCTTTGCGTTCGGCCGGGATGCGCAGGATGACTTCCGCGCTTTCGCCGGGTCCGAGGGCAAAGTCGGCAATGGCTTCGACGGGGCTCTCCGGCGGAAGGCCAACGGATACGGTGCGCGGACGTGCGGACTGGTTTTTCACCACGGCGATGGCGATGCGTGATTGGTCCGGGTTGGCCGAGAATGTTTCCTCCGCTATCTCGAGAGCGAGCGGCGGAAGGGCCAAGCCTTTGAGGATGAGCACGGCCGGGGCGCCGGCGACCGGTTGGAGGCGGAAAACGAATTCGCCGGCCCGTTCCGCGGCAAAAAGTAGAGGGATGCGGGTTTTCTCGCCGCGGCGCAGAACAAAGCTGCCATCGTCCTCAAGAGCGAATGGTTCTGTCGGTCGGAGGAAACCGTTCAGAACGCCGCCGCCCACGTTGGCCAACTCCACCACGCGCCGCACCGGAGGATCGCCCAGGGCGGACGGACCGAAATCGAGCAACTCCGGCGCGATGGCCAACACCGGGGCGGCGTCGCGGATGTTGATGATGACGCGCCCGTCTCCGGTTCGTCCGGTAATCCCGGCCTTGACCTCGAATGCAAAGTTGTCCTCCGTCGAATTATCGTCATCGCCGTGGGTGTAGGTAATGTAAGCGGGACCTTGGCGCTCGGGACCATCGTATTGTTCGAGTCCCGAGAGTCTGCCGTGCTGCGGCTGGGTCAGCGGACGAGAGGTCAGCGGATTGAGATTGCGTTCGAACCCGCGCAACGGAATGCGCACGCTCCCCCCCCGCGCGACCTCGACCTCGACATCTTGGGCTTTGGGCGAGACGCGTTGCGGCTTTTTAGCCTGGCTGTCCGCACTTTGCGCTGCGAAGAAAATCGCCAGACAGGCGAACAGGCGGGGAATCACGGGGCCAAGGAAGCAAATGGGTTGGAAAAAGGCGAGTCGAACCCTATTTTGCAGTTTATGGGAAGTGTGTTCAGGCATGCGCTGGCGGCCGCGGTCTTGGCCATCACGGCGGCATCGGCGCAGGAGGCATCCGAACCGGCGCTTCGGGGGCCCGGCGAGTTGATTGTCGCGCAAGATCCCCCGAAGACGGTGCCGCGCGTGTTGGACCGCGCGACTCCGGATAACACGCGGATCATTGTCTCCCTCGGACGGCAGCGCGCCTATCTCTACGTGGACGAGGAAGTGGCGATCGACGCTCCGGTCTCCACGGGAAAGCGTCGCGGACAGACCCCGACGGGGGATTTCACGGTGAGGCAGAAGGAGACAGAGCAGAGCTCGAATTTGCACGGGGATTTTGTCGATCGCGACGGCCATGCGGTCCGCCATGGTGTGAGCATACGCATCGACGCGGCTCCGAGCGGCACCACTTTCCGTCCGGTGCCGGTGCGGTATTTTCTGCGTCTCGATGATGCCGGGCTCGCCCTGCACGCGGGGCGGTTGCCGGGTTACCCGTCAGCGGACCGGGCGGTGCGTTTGCCGGTGGATATTGCGCCGCTGATTTTTCAACGGGTGAAGCAGGGCACGCCGGTGAAGATCGAGGAGTAGGGGAGGACGGAGAGGGATGAAGGCTGAGGCCTGAAACTTGAGTGGAGGAGTGGATCGCGCCGTTCCGGCGCGATGAGTAGGCGCGAAATCGTTTCAGCGGCCGATATTTTTGAGCGGGGTGCCGGCGAGGAGTTTCTCTTCGATCGACTCGAGGGAGACGCCCTTGGTCTCGGGCACAAGGGCGAGGAAGAAGACGATGAAGACGGCATTGAGCGCGCCGTAGAGGAGGAAGGTGTTTCCGGGGCCGAGGGTGTTCAACATGGTGAGGAAGGTCATCCCGACGATGGCGTTGGCCATCCAGTTGGTCACCGTGCTGCAGGTGATGCCGAAGTCGCGTCCGGCCAGCGGGAAAATTTCCGCGCAGAGGATCCAGATGATCGGTCCGGCGCTCATGGCAAAGCCGATGATGAAGACGACGAGCGCGGCGACGGCGAGGTAGCTCATGGTCAGTCCTCCGTCCGCAGGGGCGCCGATGCCCAAGTGGAAGAGGGCGCCGAGCGAGAGCATGCCGAGGCCCATGACGAGGAAGCCGGCGAACATCATCGGTTTGCGTCCGAGCCGGTCGACAAAAGCGATGGCGATGAAGGTGGCCAGGACGTTGATCGTGCCGATGAGGACCGTGCCCCACATTTGCTCGGCGGTGGTGTTGAAGCCGGCTTCCTGCAGGATGCGCGGGGCGTAATACATGATGACGTTGATGCCGGTGAATTGCTGGATGACCTGCAGGCCGACGCCGAGGAAGACGGCACGGCGGAAGTTGCGGTTGTCGCGGAAGAGGGAAAAGCCCTTTTGTTTGATCTTGAGGCTCGCTTCGATCTCAGCGAATTCGCGTTCCGCCTCCGCGTCGCTGTTGGCCAGCCGGCGCAGCACGGCGAGCGCCTGGGGACCGCGCTTTTTGAGCACCAGCCAGCGCGGGCTCTCCGGCAGAAAAAGCATGCCGAGAAACATGAGCACGGCCGGCACGGCGATGATCCCGAGCATCCAGCGCCAGGGCATGGCGAAATAGGCATGCATGACCATTTGTCCGCGTCCGCCGGCCAGGGAACTGAGCGATTGGCTCATTTCGGCGGCCAGCGGTTGGAGGTTGGCGTAGGTGGAGAAAAAGGTGTCGCTGAGAAAGGCCAGCACGATGCCGATGGTGATCATCAGCTGATACATGGAAATAAGCGCACCGCGAACGTTTTGCGGGGCGATTTCCGAGAGGTAAAGCGGGGCGACAAACGAGGCCATGCCGACGGCGATGCCGAGGAAGAAGCGGGCCGCGATGAGCGCGCCGGCCGAGGGAGCCATGGAGCAGAGGATGGAACCGACGGCGAAGACCAGGGCGCTGATCAGGATGGTGCCGCGGCGGCCGAGGCGGAGGGAAAAGAACCCGCTGAGGAGCACGCCGAAAACCGCACCCCAGAGGAGCGCACTAACGATGTTTTCCACGGTGTGATCGTCAACGCCGAAATCTTTCTGGATGAATTCGTTCGCGCCGGAAATGACCCCGACATCGAGACCGAAAAGAAGTCCGGCCAAGGCGGCAGTCAGGCCGACGAAGTAAACGATCGGTTTGGTTTTGCCGGAAATCGTGGGGGAGTTGGTTGACGAGGAGGGTGGCGGGGCGGAGGACATGGTGGAGAGGAGGGTTGGAGGGTCAGATCCAGGTGCCGTCGGGGATCACGGCATTTTTCGGGATGATGATGATGCCGTCGCGGATGTAGTAGTTGTCGCCATCGTATTCCGTGGGCTTGCCGTCCGGACTGATCACCACGCGTTCGCCGATGCGGGCATTTTTGTCGACGATGGCGTCGTTGATTGTCGTGTTCCGTCCGATGCCGATCGGGGGTGTGCCGGGGGGCGCGGAGGTCTGCGATTCGTAGAAGTCCGCGCCCATCATGACCACATTGCGCAGCACGGCGCCGGTCTCGATGATGCTGCGGATCCCCACCACGCATCGCTCGAGGCTGGCTTCGGTGATGATGCAACCGTCGGAGACCACGGCGCGATGGATGCTGGCGCTGTTGATTTTGCTCGCGGGGAGAAAACGCGGCCGCGAGTAAATGACGGCGTCGTGCCGGTAAAAACTGAAGGACGGCTCGACTTCGGAGAGGGCGAGATTGGCTTCGAAGAAAGAACGGATCGTCCCGATATCCTCCCAGTAACCCTGAAAGATGTGCGCTTGGACGCGCCGGTCCGAGATGGTGGCGGGGATGATGTTTTTGCCGAAGTCGTCGAGATTGTTTTCGAGGCAGCCCGCGAGGACCGAGCGGTTGAACAGGTAAATACCCATGGAGGCTTGGTAGCTTTCGGTGTCGGGAGGAAGGCCGAGTTCGGTGAGGAGGGCAGGGGGAATGCGCAGGCTCTCGAGCGCCGCGGGGTCGGTCGGTTTCTCGTCGAACCGCGTGATGCGGCGCGCCTCGTCGGTTTGCATGATGCCGAATCCCTGCGCGTCTTGCCGGTTGACGGGCAAGGTGGCGATGGTGAGGTCGGCGCCAGAGGCGAGGTGGCTTTCCATCAGCTCGCGGAAATCCATCTGATAAAGCTGGTCGCCGCTCAGGACGAGGTAATAGTCCCACGGCTTCTCGAGGAAGTAGTTGAGGTTTTGCCGCACCGCATCGGCCGTGCCTTGATACCAACCGGCCCCGGTCGGGGTTTGTTGCGCGGCGAGGATTTCGACGAAGCTGCCCGCGCTGAAGATGTCGAACTTGTAGGTGCCGTTGATGTGCTGGTGGAGCGAGGCGGTGTTGAACTGGGTGAGCACGTAGATGCTGCGGATGCCCGAGTTGAGGCAGTTGCTGATCGGAATATCGACCAGACGGTATTTGCCGCCGAGGGGAACGGCCGGCTTGGAACGATCTTTGGTCAGCGGAAAGAGCCTCTGGCCCGCGCCGCCGCCCATAATGATGCCCAGGGTCCGCGCCAGGGCAGCGTCGATCTGGGAGACGTCTAGGTCAGCCATGAAGCCTCATGGGTTCGCGCAAAGAGGGGCGGATGTCACGCCGGGAATTTCTTTCCCCGCGGTGGGGTGATCCCCGTAGTTGCCACCCGCGGGCGGATGCCGCACTATATCCGGTTACTTATGTGTGGCATTGTCGGTTACGTTGGTCCGGCGGAGGCGGCGCCCATTCTTTTGGATGGTCTGCGCCGTTTGGAATACCGCGGCTATGATTCGGCGGGGCTTGCTTTGGGTAACAATGGGACGCTCGAGATCCGCAAAGCGGTCGGCCGCATCCAGAATCTGGCGCAATTGGTGGCCGACGAGCCGGTCCACGGCAACCGTGGCATCAGCCACACGCGCTGGGCCACGCATGGTGCGGTGACCGGGGAGAACGCCCACCCGCATGCCGACCAGAGCGGCCGCCTCGTGCTGGTGCACAATGGCGTGATCGAGAATTACCTGAAGCTCCGCGCCGAACTGGAGCGCGAGGGGCACGTTTTCCAATCCGAAACCGACACCGAAGTGCTGGCTCATCTCATCGGCAAATACACCATCCAACTTGGCGAACCCTCGGCCGATCATCTCGTCGAGGCGGTGCGCCTGGCCCTGCGCGAGGTGCACGGGACATACGGGATTGCCGTGATGCACCGCGATGTGCCGGATCTGCTCATCGGGGCGCGGCGGGGCAGTCCGCTGGTGCTCGGGATTGGCAAGGGCGAGAATTTCCTGGCGAGCGACCCGCTGGCTTTGGTCAACCACACGCGCGATGTCGTCTATTTGAAGGATTTCGAGATTGTCGTGCTGCGGCCCGACAATTTCCAAATCCAGTCGCTGGCCGGTGATGGCCAGGACTACGAGATCAGCACGGTTGATTTCGAGGCGGAGGAAGTTTCGAGGGGCGACTACGCGCACTACATGCTCAAGGAAATCTACGAGCAGGCCTCCTCGGTGCGCGACGCCATGCGGGGGCGCCTCTCGGCGGAGGAAGCCACGGCCAAGCTGGGCGGACTCAACATGACGCCCGCGCAGTTGCGCGAAGTGGAACGCATTGTCCTGATTGGTTGCGGCACGGCTTACCATGCGGCGGTGGTCGGCGAGTATCTGATGGAAAGTCTGGCCTGCTTGCCCACCGAGGTGGAAATCGCCAGCGAGTTCCGTTACCGCAACATGCCGATGGACAAATACACCTTGTCTTTTGTCATCAGCCAGAGCGGCGAGACGGCCGACACCTTGGCGGCGTTGCGCGAGAGCCAGCGCAAAGGACACCGCACGCTCGGCATTTGCAACAATGTGGCCAGCACCATCGCTCGCGAGAGTGACGGCGGGGTTTATATGCACGCCGGGCCGGAGATCGGGGTGGCGGCGACCAAGTCGTTCACCTCGCAAGTCACGATCCTCACGCTCTTGTCGCTCCTCATGGGCCGCATCCGGAATCTTTCGAGTTCCGACGGTCTCCGCATCATCGAGGAGATGGAAAAGTTGCCGGACAAAGTCGCCCGGGTGCTCGAGATGAACCCGCACCTGCCGGAGATCGCGGAAAAATACGAAAACGCCCACGGCATGCTCTTCATGGGCCGCCAGTTCCAATACCCGGTGGCCATGGAGGCCGCACTCAAACTCAAAGAGATCAGCTACATGTCCGCCTCGGGCTACCCGAGCGCCGAGCTGAAACATGGCGTCATCGCGCTGATCAATCCCGACATGCCGTCCGTTTTCATCGCGCCCGACGATGCCCTCTTCGAGAAAAACGCGAGCAACATCCAGGAAGTCCGCGCCCGCAAGGGTCCGGTCATCGGCGTCGGCACCGAGGGACACCGCGAATTGGCGGAGATCACCGACGACACCTTGTGGGTCCCGGCCGCGCCGGATTGGCTCATGCCAGTGCTGACCGTGATTCCCCTCCAACTGCTTTCCTACCACATCGCGTTAAACCGCGGTTGCGACGTCGACAAGCCGCGCAATCTGGCCAAGAGCGTGACGGTGGAGTAAGACCAACGTCACCCGTCTCTTAAACTTTTCAGACCGCTTTGGAGGGGTGGTCGCTGCGGGCCCGACCGTGGGTCAAGCATCGCTGAAGCCATGAGCATCGGGCGATTGGTGTCATACCAAGGGCCCATCGCCATGGGACTTTGTCCTTCGGCTCCCGGGTAGGGTCGGACCTCCGGGCCGACCGTGAACTTTCTCTGGGCTTCGACCCGGCCGGTCCAACCGGAACGCAGTGAAGATGGCCCCTAGTCCCTGAACCCGCGCGTTGGCGGGTGTGTGCTGGGAGTAACTGGGGCCGGCGTCGACTGCGAGCTTGGGCAGGCAGAGGTCAGAAAGCCACAGATAGAAGAAGATGGCAGAAGATGGTGTTTGCGCCGCTGACACGGCGCAAACACAGTCCTCGGAGAGATGCCATGAGCGGGGCGCGTGTCAGCGCGCCCCGCTTATCCTCTTTCATCT
>JBIKLF010000014.1:0-64081 GCA_044359955.1 Chthoniobacterales bacterium
TTGGGTGCAGGACAAAAATCTTCAATCATGCGGCGAGGGGGAGGGTGTCGTTTTCGGCGGAGCGCGAGTTGAGGCGGTATTTCCAGAACGAGTCCATCCTGCGGCTGGCCTGGATGCAGCGGAAAGCGAGGATCTTTTCCGCGCCGGACTCCCCCCAGAACATGCCCGATTGCTTGCATCGTTTGCCGATGAGTGAGCGGCAGCCGGCTTCGACGACCCCGGAGCCGATGAAGTATTTTTTGGCCCGGAAGGTTCCGTATTGCATGCGGGCGACGTTATTCACGAAGTAGCCCAGGGCGGTTTCGACCTGCGCCACATGGCCTCGAAGGAGAGCTTCTTTGCGCGCCTGCTTGATGATGCGATCGACCCCGTCGTGGGCGAGGAGTTTTTTCCAGTAATGTCTGCGGCGCTTGTTGCGGGCCTCATCGCCTTTGCCCCAGAGGGTTTCGATCAGGGTCTGCAGGTGCTCCATGGCGTGGTAGAAGTCCACGATCTGGACGGCTCCGGCAAAGTAATCGTGCCCGAGCTTTTCCAAGCCCGGGGCACCGTCGATAAGCAGGACGATTTCCGGGACCGAAAACAAGCCCCGCCGAATGGCCTCCCGGCGCAGGCTGATGCCAAAGTCCGAGGGGCTCTGGAAGGCGGAAAGGTAGGTGGTGGAGTCGTGGTCGCGCAGGGGGCGTCCTTGGTCATCTTCCTTGATCTGGGTGAAGACGCAACCCAGCGTGGCCATGCGGGTTTTGGCTTTTCCGTCCGGGGCTTTGCCTTTGCGCCCCGCGAGTTCCTCCCCACGCATGGGCACTCCGGTGGCGTCCGCGCTGACGTAGAGGATTTTGGCCTCACAGGGACCCGGGTCCGATTCTCTTTTCTGCCACGCCACGGCGCACTCACCGGTGCGGCCAACCACCCGCTGGATCTGACGCTCGGAGACGGTGATGCCGCCGGTTTCGGCAAGGTGGAAGGAAGCTTGAAGGAAGCTGGTTTCATCGGCTCCCTCCAGGCAGATGAGCCGGGCGAGAGCCGGGGTGTAGGCCCCTTCCAAACCGAGGGCGGCATCCGCCGGGAAGTGGCCGCATTTTTTCCCGGGATGGTAGTAGTATTGGCGCATCAGCGCGAAGGTGCCGAACATACCCTGGACCATGAGCACCTCGCGCCCCTTGGCCTGTTCGCCCGGCTTGGGGATGTAGGTCTCATCAATGCGCTCGGCGGCTTGCTGCAGGAGCATGGCCACCAGTTCGTTGGCCGGTTTGAAGATGGCGGTGCGCACAAGGACTTCCAACTCGGCCACGGCGGTTCCGGCAGGCTCTTTGCGGCGGAAAGCCGCCATCAGGTCTTGGATTTCCGCTTCTTGGGCGAGGCCGATGTTTGGGTCGGGCGTTTTTTTTTGACTCCGGTGAGACGTTCTTCCCGCGAACGGGCACTGAGGGCTTCAACGTAGCTGGCGACGAGGGTTTCAAAGCGGACATGGGCCTGGAGATTCTCCTGAACCTCACGTGCCTGATCGGCGGGAACATATTCTGAGCGGTTGCGCCCATTCTCCCATCGCTGGAAATTGAAGGCGGGCCCTTTGGCTGTTTGTCGGATTGTGGAGAGCGAACCCTTCTCCAAGCGTTGGATGGCGGTGACTTCGCGCAGGATGCTTTCTGGTGTGCTTTTTGTGTTCATACGCCAAAAGAATATATGCACATATATCTTTGTCAGCAAAAAAAGATGGGCGTTTCAAAATCTGGAAAAAATTTGTCCTGCACCCTGCTTACTTTAACGCTCCCAGCGGCTGAAGGGATGCACGGCGAGACTGGCGTTGAGGTAGCGAGGATCGGTGGTGACTTCTTCGCCGAGCCAAGCGGGCTGGGTGAAGACCTCGGTCTCCTCGCGCAGCTCGAGTTCGGCCATGATGAGTCCGGCATTGGCTCCGGCGAATTCGTCGACTTCCCACGTGTGGCCGTGCCACCCGACGAGATGGCGGGTCTTCTCGACGAGACGTCCGCGGCAGAGCGAAAGCATGGCGTCGGCTTCGCCCGCGGGGATTTCGTATTCGAATTCGGGACGGCTGATCCCCTCGCCCCGGCCTTTGACCGTGAGCCAACCGTGCCGGCCGTCGGTGCGGACGCGCACCGTGTTGCCGCCGTCGATGGCGAGGTAGCCTTGGCGCAGTTGCCGGGTGGAGGAAACGCGGGCGCGCCAGCTGTCGCCCTTGACGAGAAACTTGCGTTCGATTTCCGTGCCCATACACGGAGGATGGTGCACGGCGCGACGGCGGCTGACCAGTCCGGGCACGGATGCGAACTTGTCCGGGGCGTGCGCACGGGTCAGTCTGGCGGGCGATGAACTCATTCCTAACCACCATGGAACAAGTCGGGATGTTCGTGGATGCGGCGGGGGTCGCCGTGATTGTGCTGGGCATCATCGGCGCGACCGGCCGCGCCCTGCTCAGCGCTCCGCCGCCGGGACTGGACCGTTACATGGCCTACCGGCAGAATTTGGGGCGGGCGATTTTGCTCGGCCTGGAGCTGCTGGTGGCGGGCGATATCATCAAAACGGTGGCCGTGGCCCCCACCCTGCAGAATATGGCGGTGCTTGGCGCCATCGTGATCATCCGCACTTTTCTCAGCTTTTCGCTGGAACTGGAAATCAACGGGCGCTGGCCTTGGCAGCAAAAACCTCCCGTGAAATGACGGATCCGGGCGTGGCCAAATTTTGGCGGTTCCTCGAGGCCCGCGCACCGTGGCTCGGCACGCCGGGCCTCCTCAAGGCGGTGGTGTTGTTCAATGCGCTGACCTTCATGTTGGTCCAGGTGGAACCGGCCTATGCGGGCATGCTCGTGCTTGATCCGGCGAAGATCATGCAGGGTGAGGTGTGGAGGTTGGTCACTTATATTTTCATCCCGCAGACGGACAGCTGGTTCTGGCTTTTCTTCCTCCTCATGTTCATGTGGTTTCTGGCCACGGCGCTGGAGGAGAATTGGGGCGCGCTGCAGCTCAATGTTTTCTACCTCGTGGGGATGATCGGGTGCACGGTCGCGGCCTTTTTCTTCGGCGGCGCCTCGTCGAATACCTTTCTCAATCTTTCGTTGTTCTTCGCCTTCGCCACGATCGCGCCGAATTACGAAATCTTCCTCTTCTTCATCCTGCGCGTGCGGATCAAATACATCGCGTGGGTGCTGGCCGGGCTTTTCGCCCTGCAATTTGTCGTCCTGCCGACTCCGGCCAAGATGGCCATGGCGGCCTCATTGATGAACTACCTGGTCTTTTTCCTGCCCGGCTTGGTCAACAGCTGGCGCTCCCAGCGCACCGATGCGTTGCGTTTGGCCAAGTTCCGCCGCGCGGAGGAGGTGACCGTGCACTGTTGCGGCCATTGCGGTCGCACGGAAGTATCCCATCCGGAACTCGACTTCCGCGTGGCCGCGGACGGCGAGGAATACTGCACGGAGCACTTGCCCGGAAAGTAAGGGTCGCGCCGGGCCGCCGCGGCGAACCCCCGCTAAAATTTCCGCGCCGTGCGAGTCTGCTGATACATCTCGTCGACCAGCTCGGAATATTTTTCGGTGATGACGTGACGCTTGGGTTTGAAGGTGGCGGTCAGTTCATCGCCGACTTCGAAGGGCTTGGGGACGAAGCGCCAGGCGGGAACGAATTCGAAAGGTTTGAACCCCTGCTCGCGGCTGACCAGACGCCGGACTTCGGCGTTGATGGCCTCGGCGATGCGCGGGTCGCGCCCGGCCGCCGTCAGGTCATCAACGGCGAAGCCCTGGGCCTTGAGTGCTTCGACGGACGGCACGATGAGGGCGCCGAGATTTTTTTCGTCTTGGCCGACGACCATGCATTGCTCGATGAAGCGCGACTCCAGAAGTTTGGCTTCAATGGGGACGGGTTCGACGTTTTCCCCGCTGAGGAGGACGATGGTTTCCTTCGAGCGGCCGAGGATTTTCAGGCAGTCATTGAAGGTGACCATGCCGATATCCCCGGTGTTCATCCATCCATCCTTGAGCACCTTGGCGGTGGCCTCGGGGTTTTTGTAGTAGCCCTTCATGACCTGCGGGCCTTTGGCGTGGATCTCGCCCTTGCGGCCCCGGCCGCCTTGGCCGGAAACCCCCGAGGGATAGATCACCGTGCCGTCTGCCGGATCGACGATGCGGATCTCGGTGTGCGGCCAGAAGGGACCGACGGTGCCGATGACCAGCTGGCGCCAGGTGCGCACGGCGAGGACGGGCGAGGTCTCGGTCATGCCATAGCCCTCGAGCACAGGGATGCCGATGAAATTGAAAAATTCATCGATGTGCGGCGGGAGGGCCCCTCCGCCGGAGACCGTGCCGCGGAACTCGCCCCCGACGACACCGCGCAACTTTCGGAGCACGAGGACATCGAGAATTTTGTGGGGCAGCGCGTAAAGAAGAAGCTTCACGAGACTGGAGGCGGCTAGGCCGAGAGATTGCGACATGGAGCGGCCGTGCAGGTCGAGGAGGCGACCGGTGAGAAAAAACCACGCCGATTGGTATTCGCGCGAGCAATGATAGGCGGCGCGGAAGAGGGCGCGGCGCAAGGGCGGAGCTTGGGCGACATTCTGCAGGATGCGATGGTAGAGGCCTTCCCAAAGCCGGGGAGCGGAGGCCATCCAGGTCGGACGGGCTTTCCGCAAGTCCTCCCCGACCGCCCGCAGGCTGGTGTAGTAGGTGCAACTGCCGTGGCTGACCGTGACCATTTCGAAGACACGCTCGTAGCTGTGCCAAACGGGCAGGATGGAGAGGATGCGGTCACCCGGGGTCAGATCGAACGGGAGATAACGCGCCTGGGAGAGCATGTTGTCGTGCGTAAGCATGACGCCTTTGGGTTCCCCGGTGGTGCCGGAGGTGTAAATGATGGTGAAGAGGTCGTCACCCTTGATGCCGGCGAGTCGTTCCTCGATGACCCGGTCGCCGGTCGCGCGCAGGTGGCGTCCGCGCTCGAGCAGATCGGATAGTTTGTGCACTCCGCTGCCTTCGGGCGGCTCACCCTCGAGAAGGACGATATTTTTCACCTTCGGCAGAGCGGCGCGGACCGCGAGCACGCGCTGCAGCACACTCTTGTTCTCGGCGACGAGGAGTACCGCGTCACTGTGGGCCACGATAAAGGCCATCTCTTGTTCGGTGGTATCCGCCGCGCGTGGCACGTCGGCCCCGCCGCAGAGAAGAACCGCCGCATCGCAGAGCATCCACTCGGGGCGGTTATCCGAGACAATGGCCACCTGCTGACGGGCCTGCAGTCCGAGCCCGATCAAGGCTGTGCCCAGCGCGCATGCGGTGTCATAAAGCTCACGGTAGCTGCGAGTCTGAAAATCGGCATTCTTCCCCCGGTGGGCTTGAGCCGGGAAACTCCCGTAGACCTCGCCCGCCAAACGGTAGAGGTCGGCAATATTCGCCGCGCGGTCATAAATACGAAGGTCGCGGGCAGCCGGGGAACTCATGAGCCTGTCAGATTTACCGAGCTGAGGCTGGCACGGCACGTCAAAAAAGGCCGCCGCCTGCGACGGGGAGAATACCACGGCTGACGGGAACCTCTACCTCTTCGCTTTCTTTTTCGTCGGGGCGACCGGTTTGAGGAGAACCTCGACCATGACCATCGGGCCGGTCTCCCCGGCGGCGTTGAGATCGTAAACGCCGCGTTCCACAGATTCACGGAAAAGGACCTCCACGCTGGACGGGACGTTGGCCACAACCCGCACCGTTTCGCCATCATTCCACGAAGAGGCCGTCCCGCCGACGCCCGCCGCCAAGCGCACCACGCGCTGCAGTTCATCCTCGATTTTCTCCATGGGTAATTCCACGGCCATCGCCCCCTCGCCCAAGGTCGGAGCAGGCAGCAGAACATCGGCGGCTTTCTCCAACGATTGCCGGAGCGCCTCGCTGAATTGGGCCTCGGCGGCGCGCTGCTCGGCGCGCTCCTGCCACATGCCGCGGACGCCGGAGATGATGAGCCCGAGTGGCAGGAGGAGGGCGGCCAAGACCACAACAGCGATGATGATGAGTTTGCGGATCCGCACATTGTCCATGCCGGCATCATGAACGAATCCGCCGCCGCGGGCAAACCCCGGAAGACCACGCGGCATTTGACCCCGGAGCGCGCGTCAAGGATACTGCCCGGTCCTACGCCATGCGGAACACGCGCAATTTTTGCATCATCGCCCACATCGACCACGGCAAGACAACTTTGTCCGACCGCCTGCTCGAGATGACGCGCACCATTTCCGAGCGGGAGAAGCAGGACCAGTTGCTCGATTCGATGGATCTCGAGCGCGAGCGGGGCATCACGATCAAAATGCATCCCGTGGCCATGCGTTACGTGGCCCAAGACGGCCAAGAGTACAAACTCAACCTGCTCGACACGCCCGGGCACGTGGACTTCGCCTACGAAGTTTCCCGCTCCCTCGCCGCCTGCGAGGGCGCCCTGGTCATCGTGGACGCCGCGCAGGGGGTCGAGGCGCAGACCGTTGCCACCGTGCATCTGGCCAACCAACAAGGGCTCACCATCGTCCCGGTGATCAACAAGATCGACCTGCCGAATGCCGACATCCCCACGGTCAAAAAACAACTTGAAGACATCCTGGCCATTCCGGCCAGCGAAGCCATTCTGGCCAGCGCGAAGGCGGGCCTCGGTATCGAGGATATCCTTGAGGCCGTCATCCACCGCATCCCGCCGCCGACCCAATGGCCGGACGACAAGGTGCGGGCGCTGGTTTTCGATTCGACCTTCGATTCCTATCGCGGGGTCGTCACCTACGTCCGCATGATGAGCGGCTCGCTCAAAGCCGGCGACGGCGTCAAGATGATGAGCAACAACCGGCCTTACGAAGTGAAAGAGGTCGGCGTCTTCACCCCGAAAATGGAGGCAAGGGAAAGCCTCGGACCGGGCGACACGGGCTACGTGATCGCCAATATCAAGACATCGACGGAGATCAAGATCGGCGACACGCTCACCGGCACGCGCTTCCCCGCCACCGAGGCTTTGCCGGGATTCCAGGAGATCCAGCCGATGGTGTTCAGCGGTGTTTATCCGATCAACACGGCGGATTTCGAACACCTCAAAACGGCGATGGCGAAGTTGCAGATCAATGACTCATCGTTCGTCTTCCAGGCCGAAAGCAGCGTGGCCCTCGGTTTCGGCTTCCGCTGCGGGTTTCTCGGACTGCTTCACATGGAGATCATCCTCGAGCGCCTGCGTCGCGAGTATGACATGGATATCATCGCGACGTATCCGTCGGTCATCTACGAAGTGGTGAAAACCAACGGCGAGATCCTCCACGTGGACAACCCGGAGTATCTGCCCGACTTCAGCGTCATCGAGGAAATCCGCGAGCCAATCGTCAAGTGCTTCATCATGGTGCCGAACGAATACATCTCCCCGCTCCTGCAGCTTATCATGGAGAAGCGCGGCCAACTGGACCACACGGAGTCGCTCGACACACGCCGGGTCATGCTGACCTGCGTGCTGCCGCTGAACGAAATTCTCGTCGACTTCAACGACAAGATCAAAAGCATCACCCGCGGCTACGGCTCGATGGACTACGAGCACGCCGGCACCCGGGCCGACAAACTGGTGAAACTCGACCTGCTGGTCAACGGCGAGCCGGTCGATGCCTTTTCCTCCATCGTGCACCGCGACAAGGCCGAAGCGCGCGGACGCCAACTCGCGGCCAAGCTGAAGGAAGTCATCCCCACCCAACTTTACCAAGTCGCCATCCAGGCCGCCATCGGCGGAAAGATTGTGGCCCGCGAAAGTGTCAGCGCCATGCGCAAGAACGTCACGGCCAAGTGCTACGGCGGCGACATCACCCGCAAGCGCAAGCTTCTCGAGAAACAGAAGGAAGGCAAAAAGCGGATGAAGAGCATCGGCCGGGTCAATATTCCGCAGGAAGCTTTCATCGAAGTTTTGAAATCGGGCTGACCGGGCGGCCGGGTTCCGGCCATAAGCAACAACTCGATCGGCGGGTAGGGACACGCGGCCCGCGTGTCCGTTGTTCAGAGAGCGGACGAGCGGGCCGCTCGTCCCTACCTTAAGAGGTAAAGTCCACAACCTTTTCGGGTTTGGTATTAGCCGGAACGATGCCGTTGAAGGCATAAAGTAGCACGGGCATCCTGCCCGTGACTTCAAGACATCATCGGCAGGATGCCGATGCCACTCCTGACGAATCTCTGCGGTTTCCTCTACGCCGCCGCCATCAACTCCCGCAGCACAAAAGGCAGAATGCCGCCGTGGCGGTAGTATTCGACCTCGATCGGGGTATCGATGCGCAGAACGACCGGGACATCTTGGGTAGCGCCGTCGGCTTTGGTGATGCGCAGGGTGAGTTTCTCGCGGGGTTTGACCTCCTCGGAGAGGCCAAGCACATCAAAGGTCTCCGAGCCATCCAGCCCGAGCGTCTGGGCACTCGTCCCTTCCTCGAACTGCAGCGGCAGCACACCCATGCCGACGAGATTCGATCGATGGATGCGCTCATAGCTCTGGGCGACCACGGCCTTGACCCCGAGCAGCATCGTGCCCTTGGCCGCCCAGTCGCGGCTGGAGCCCGTGCCGTATTCCTGACCGGCCAGCACGACCAACGGAGTGCGGTCACTTTTGTAATGTTCCGCCGCATCGTAGATGGCCATGACCTCGCCTTCCTTCGCGCCCTTGGCGAAATATTTGGTCACCCCGCCTTCCACCCCGGGCACCATCAAGTTTTTGATCCGCACGTTGGCGAACGTGCCGCGGGTCATGATGCGGTCATTGCCGCGTCGTGATCCGTAGCTGTTGAAGTCCTGCGGTGCGACGCCGTGCTCGACCAGATACCGGCCGGCCGGCGAAGCGGCCTTGATCGCGCCCGCGGGCGAAATGTGGTCGGTCGTGACCGAGTCGCCGAAAATACCGAGGGGGCGCGCCCCCTTGATGTCGGCCATCGTGCCCGGCTGCATCGAGAAATTGGCGAAAAATGGCGGATTCTGGATGTAGGTGCTGTGGTCGTCCCACGCGTAAAGCTGTCCGGCCGATCCGGGAACTTCGTTCCACTTGGGATTCTGCTCGGCAAAGTCGCGGTAGAGCTTGCGGAAAATCTCCGGCTTGAGCGCCGACTGCATCGCGGTGCGGATTTCCTCCAACGTCGGCCAGAGATCGCGCAGGTAGACGTCCTTGCCTTCGCTGTCTTGCCCGAGCGGTTCTTTGGTCAGGTCGATGTCGACCCGTCCGGCCAGCGCAAAAGCCACCACGAGCGGCGGCGACATGAGGAAGTTCGCTTTCACATTCTGGTGCACGCGGGCCTCGAAATTGCGGTTGCCGGAGAGCACGGAGGCGGCCACGAGATCGTGGCTGGTGATCGCCTCTTCGACCGCTTGCGGGAGCGGGCCGGAATTGCCAATGCACGTCGTGCATCCGTAGCCGACAATTTGAAAGCCGAGCTGGTCGAGGTAGGGCTGGAGTCCGGTGGAACGCAGGTAGTCCTGCACCACGCGGGAGCCCGGAGCCAGCGAGGTCTTCACCGCGGGCGAAATATGGAGCCCGCGCTCGACCGCCTTCTTGGCCAGCAAGCCCGCGCCAAGCATGACGCTTGGATTACTGGTGTTGGTGCAACTGGTGATCGCGGCGATGACCACACTGCCGTGGTCGAGGGCCGCGGCTCCGTTGCCGGCGCGGCCCCGCACATCATCCGGAGTGGGCCGGTCCTCCTCCATTTCCTCCACCTGCTTTTTTTCGTCGGCCGGCATGTCGAAGCGCGGATGATCCACTTTGATTTCCGCCGGTTGTCCGCGCGAGGCCGCGGGCTTGTTGTATCCGCCCTCGGCCACCGGCTTTTCGAGCAGGGATGCGAAGGTCGCTTTGAGGTCGGGCAGGTTGATGCGGTCCTGCGGACGCTTCGGACCGGCCACGCCCGGCTGCACCGAGGCGAGGTCGAGTTCGAGATCGGTGCTGTAGTCGATATCGCCCTTCTTCGGCATGCCGAACATTTGCTGCGCCTTGAAGTAAGCCTCGAATGCAGCACACTGCTCATCGGTCCGACCGGTGCTGCGGAGGTAGTTCACCGACTCCGCATCAACCGGGAAATAGCCCATGGTGGCCCCGTATTCCGGCGCCATGTTGGCGATGGTCGCGCGGTCGGGGAGCGGAAGCGAAGCCGCCCCCTCCCCGTAGAACTCGACAAATTTCCCGACCACCTTCGTCTGGCGGAGCAGCTCGGTGACATGCAGGGCGAGGTCCGTCGCGGTGACGCCTTCGCGCAGGCGGCCGGTGAGATGAACCCCCACCACTTCGGGGGTGAGGAAATAAACGGGTTGACCAAGCATGCCGGCTTCCGCCTCGATGCCGCCAACCCCCCAGCCCACCACGCCGAGGCCGTTGATCATGGTGGTGTGCGAATCCGTGCCGACCAACGTGTCGGGGTAGTAAAGTTCGCGCCCGTCGATCGATTGCGAGAGCACTCCCTTGGCGAGGTATTCGAGATTCACCTGGTGGACAATGCCGATGCCGGGCGGGATCACCCCGAAGGTCTGGAAGGCCTGCTGCCCCCATTTGAGAAACTGGTAACGCTCGCGGTTGCGCTTGAATTCCATCTCGAGGTTGAGACGCAGCGCGTCGGCACTGCCGAAGAAGTCCACCTGCACGGAGTGGTCGACCACCAGATCAACCGGAACGAGGGGCTCGATCATGGCGGGATCCTGGCCCGCGGCGGCGACCGCATTGCGCATGGCGGCCAAGTCGACCAGGAGGGGCACCCCGGTGAAATCTTGCAGCACGATGCGGGCGACCACGAAGGGAATCTCCTCGGAGGCCGGCTTCTTCGCCTGCCACGCGGCCAGGACGCGCACATCCTGCTCGCGGACTTTTCTTCCGTCGCAATTGCGGAGCACGGACTCCAAAACAATGCGGATGCTGACCGGCAGCCGCGAGATCGGACCGAGCCCGGCGGCCTCCAGACGGGGCAGCGAATAAAAGACTCCCTCGCGCCCGGGGGCAGGCGTGAATTTTTCCAGAGCGGCAAACGGATCGTGCATGACCTTCCAAGAAATCTTCGTCGTCGTCTGTCGGCAAGCTTGAATTCGCCGCACCGCAAGTTGCTCTTGCCACCCCAAGCCCGGCCGTCTTTGCTCTCCCATGCGCAAAACAAAAATTATCTGCACTCTCGGCCCGGCCACGGACTCGCCCGAGGTGCTCGCCCGCCTCATCGCCGCCGGCGCCAATGTCTTCCGGCTGAACATGAGCCACGGCACCCACGAGTGGGTCCGCACGGTGGTCCCGCGCATCCGCGAGGTGGCGCGCCAGACTTCGGCCAATATCGCCATCATGATGGACACCCAAGGTCCCGCCATCCGCACCGGGGACGTGGCGACCAACCTCGACCTCCATCCCGGCGACAAAGTCGAGTTCACGGTCCGCGGGGCCAAGAGCGAGGAGCACTATTCGGTGGACGTGAACTACGATGGCCTGATTGACGACATTCAGGAAGGCGATGTCGTCATGGTGGACAACGGCAATATCCACATGAAGGTTCTGACCAAAAAGGAGAACCGCGTGCAGTGCGAGGTCCTCACCCGGGGTGTGCTCGGCTCGCGCCGCCACATCAATTTGCCGGGAGTGAAAGTCAATCTCCCGCCCATGACGGAAAAGGACCTCAAAGACATCGTGGTCGGGGTGGAAATGGAGGTGGATTATTTCGCCCTGAGTTTTTGCCGCGAGCGGTCCGACGTCGACGCGATGCAGGCCGAGTTGCGGCGCCTCGGGAGCGACGCGCATATCATCGCCAAGATCGAGGACCAGCATGCGGTCAAGCACGTCAAAGAGATCATCGAGGCGGCGGACGCCGTCATGGTGGCCCGCGGCGACCTCGGGATCGAATGCCCGATGGAAGAACTTCCCATCATCCAGCGCCGCATCGTCAAGGCCTGCCTGCAGGTCGGCAAGCCGGTCATCGTGGCCACCCACATGCTCGAGTCGATGATCACCAATCCGCTGCCAACCCGCGCGGAGATAACCGACGTGGCCAATGCGGTCTATGAACAGGCGGACGCCATCATGCTGAGCGGCGAGACCAGCGTGGGCAAATATCCGGTGCAATGCGTGGAAACCTTTGACCGCGTGGCCCGGCGCATCGAGCGCAGCGGCGGTGCCGGTTACGCGGGCGAAGCCGTCATCGATGGGCCGCGGCAGAAGACCGTGGCGGCGGCGGTCTCGTTGGCCAACAGCTTCCCCCACGCGAAGATGGTCGTGTTCACCTTCCACGGTTCCATGGCGCTCTATGTCTCCCACTTGCGCCCGCTGCACGCCCCCATCTTCGCCTTCAGCCCGGACGAGCGGGTCTGCCGCCGCCTCGCCTTGCTCTACGGTGTGCAGGCCCACCGGTTGGGATTCGTGGCCGAGCCGGACAAAAACGTTTTCGCCGCCGAGACAGCACTCCTGCTCAAAGGCCTCGCCGAATCCGGCGACCACTTGGTGGTCGTGACCGACATTCTCGACGGCGATCGCAGGCATGAGTCGGTGCAACTGCGCATCGTGCCGTGAAAGCCGAGGGTCGCAACGACCGGCGGCGGACGTCGACCGGATCGCCACGGCGGCAAAACTAACCGGGCCCGTCAGGAAAACCCGACAGGCCCGGCCCCACCAAATCCTGACGTTGACCCCGCCGGTTACGCCGGCTGCGGCTCGGGAAACTTCAGTTCCTCGCGCTTGCGCAGCGCTTTGCGCATCTTGAGCAGGGCCATGTTTTGCAGCTGGCGGATACGCTCGCGGGTCACGCCGAATTTTTGTCCCACCTCCTCCAGAGTGCGCTCCCGACCGCCGCTCAGACCGAACCGGAAGGCGATGATCCTGCGCTCACGCGGATCGAGGATATCAAGCAAGTCGCCGACCTCGTCGCGCAGATCTTTGTCACGCAGGGCCTCGAAGGGATCTTCGGCCCGGTCGTCGCCGACCAGATCGCCAAAGGCCGTATCGTCATCCGCACTGATCTTCGCGTCGAGCGAGGCCGGGCGGATCGCCACACTTTTCAGGTGGGCCACTTTGGCGATCGGCAAACCGAGTTCCTCGGCCAATTCCTCGGTGGTCGGCTCATGACCGAGTTCCTCGGTCATCTGCGCGGCCACGCGACGGATCTTGCCGATTTTGTCCACGAGGTGAACGGGCAGGCGGATCGTCTTGCTCTGGTTGGCCAGGGCGCGCTTGATCGACTGCTTGATCCACCAGGAAGCGTAAGTGCTGAGCTTGCCGCCTTTTTTCGGGTCGAAACGCTCGACCGCTTTCATCAAGCCGATGTTGCCCTCGGAAATGAGGTCCAGCAGGGGAAGGCCGTAGCTGCCGAAGTCATGGGCAATCTTCACCACAAGGCGGAGATTGGCCGTGATCATTTTCTCGCGAGCCTTCTTGTTGCCACGCTTGATCTGTCCCGCCAGCTTGACCTCCTCTTGGGGGGTCAACAGGGGCACTTGACTGATCTCGCGCAGGTAGAGACCGACATTGTTGTCAGGGGATTCCATGGTGTTGGGTGGCTGGTTAAGTTTTGTCCGACGCTAATTCAGACACCCATTCCAAACGATCGTTCAATTTAATTTGCCTCGGCAAATATCGCTGCGGGGTCGGACAGCGCCGCCACGTGTCACCCGTAAGTTTTCGCCCTCCAACCCGCCAACGGATGCCCCTGCCGCGGCACCCGGCGGCATCCCTGTCGACAGTTCCCCCGTCATCGCCTCGCGCCGGGACGGCGCGATCCACCTCAACAACCAACGGAAAGCCGCACCGCCCTCACATCATGACCGAGCGGTCGAGGCTGCGGTATTGCAGGGCTTCAAGGAGGTGGTCCTCACCAATGCTCTCCGCTTCCGCCAAATCCGCAATCGTGCGGGAGACTTTAAGGATGCGGTCATGGGCCCGCGCGCTGAGATGGAGATCCTCCATGGCATGCTTGAGCAAGGCATGGCAGCCGGCGGAAATCTGGCAGAACTCGCGCATGTGGCGGGGTTGCATGCGCGCATTCAAGGCCGGTTTCAACGTGTCGCCGAAGCACGCAGCCTGCCGCGCGCGGACCTTGGCCATGCGTGCCCGGATGGCGGCGGAGGATTCTTCCGGGGCACGGGAGGTCAGTTCGTCATATTCCACCGGAGGCGCCTCGATGTGGATATCGATGCGGTCGAGCAATGGTCCGGAAACCCGCTGCCGGTAGCGTTCGATTTGTCCCTGCGGACAGCGGCACTCGCGCTTCGGGTGGCCGTAATAGCCGCACGGACAAGGGTTCATCGCCGCGACGAGCATGATGTCCGCCGGAAAAGTCATGGTGCCGGCGGCACGGGAAATGACGGCACAGCGGTCTTCGAGCGGCTGACGCAGAACTTCCAAGGTGCCCCGGCGGAACTCCGGCAACTCGTCCAGGAAGAGGACGCCATGATGTGCGAGGCTGACCTCGCCGGGAGACGGATTGGTCGATCCGCCGAGCAGACCCACATCGGAAATGGTGTGGTGCGGCGACCGGAACGGACGGATCGCGATAAAATTGTGCTTCCCCGCCAGGAGTCCGCAGACACTGTGGATCTTGGTGGTTTCGGTGGCCTCTTCCAGGGTCATCGCCGGCATGATGGTCGGAATGCGCTTGGCCAGCATGCTCTTGCCGGCGCCGGGCGAGCCCAGGACCAACAGGTTGTGTCCGCCCGCCACCGCCACCTCGAGGGCGCGCTTCACGGCGGCCTGACCCTTCACGTCGGCAAAATCCACGTCGAACTGCTGGTTGCGGTGGAAGACGGTGTCCAAGTCCGAGACCGTCGCGGGAATTTTCCGCTGGCCTTCGAGAAACTCGAAACACTCGCGAAGATTGCGCACGCCGTGGACGGAGAGGCCTTGGACGACGGAGGCTTCGTCCGCATTTTCCGCCGGAACAATGAGCACAGGTTTGCCGCGGCGGCGGGCTTCGAGAGCGATGGGCAGCACGCCTTTGATCGAGCGTACGCCTCCATCCAACGCCAGTTCGCCGGCCATGCAGCAATCGGCCAAGCGCGGCAGGTCACGCCCATGCACAATGGCCAGCATGCCAATGGCGATGGGAAGATCGAAACTCGGGCCCTCTTTTTTGATGTCGGCGGGCGCCAGGTTGATCGTGGTGCGTCCGCGGGGCCAGCGGTAGCCGCTATTGGCCATGGCGGTGGTCACGCGGTCCTTGCTCTCCTTCACCGCGGCATCGGGCAGACCGACGATAATGACCTTGGGGTCACCCCTCCCCTCGTTAACCTCGATCTCGACCTCCTGCGCGTCGGCGCCGTGGAGGGCGGCGGAGTAGACCTTGGTCAGCATCGGGCGGATAGTTGCACGGGTGCGGCCAGATGGAAGCCGTAAGTTGGTTGCACATCCGCCGAAGAGGCATGCCAATTGCCTCTGGTTCGCCTTGTCCGCTTATGCTGTGTTTGTCTATTGCTTATGAGCCGTAACGATGCCGAAGCCGCGGCCGTGGACGGGCTGGTGCAGCAGGAAATATGTTTCAACTTTCGTCATATAAAACCATCACAACTGCGCTCACGCAGTCCATTTTTCCGGGGGAAGATCAGGTCGCCGACGGCGACCAACAGATACGACCGCCGCATCCGTTCCCCTCCCTCAAACTCAAGTCTCCAACGCATCCCTCTCTGCGCCCCGCCCTCCTCACTCTTGTCCCGCAACCAGCACACCCTTCAACACCGGCCACACCGTCTCCGCAATCCGCCGTTGACCCTCCGCCGTGGGATGAATCAAATCCGGTTGATTCATCCCCGGATCACCCGCCACTCCCTCGAGCAAAAACGGCAACAACACCGCACCGTGCGCTTGCGCCACCTTGCCGAACGCCGCCGCAAAGGACTCCACATAGTCCTGCCCCATACTGCCGGGCATCTGCATGCCGGCCACCATGATTTTCACCGCCGGATTCGCCGCGCGCGCCTTCGCCATGATGGCCGCCAGATTTTCCTCCACTTGCGCGACCGGCAAACCGCGTAATCCGTCATTACCGCCCAGCGCAATGACCATCACCTCCGCCGCCCCCTCGCCCAGCACCAGATCGACCCGCCGCCGTCCCCCCGCTGTCGTATCCCCGCTCAGGCCGGCATTGACCACGATGTAATCAAGCCCCGCAGCCTTGATTTTCTCCTGCAGCAACGCAGGGTAAGCCTCTTCTGGTTCCAGATTGTAACCGGACGTGATGCTGTCACCGAGAATGACCACACGGCCCGGCTCGCCGGCCGCCGCCCCTGCCGCCACAACCGCACCGAACAACAAAACGTAAAGACTTCCGCGCATATGAACTCCCAACAAACCACGGAACCGGCCCCTGCCAAGAGCGAAATGACCGCGCCCATCCTCGCCGTCCGCGGACTCGGCAAGACCTACACCGCCGCCGGACACCCGCTCACCGTCCTCGCTGACATCAACTTCGACCTCGCCCCGGGCGCGCCCTGCGCCATCGTCGGACCCTCGGGCAGCGGCAAAACCACCTTGCTTGGACTCTGCGCCGGCCTCGACCGTCCAACCACCGGCCAGGTCGTCCTCGACGGACACCACCTCGGCGACCTCGACGAAGACGCGCTGGCCGCCCTGCGCAATGCCACCACTGGTTTTGTTTTCCAAAGCTTCCAACTCCTCCCCTCGCTCACCGCCCTGGAAAATGTCCTCGTGCCGCTCGAGTTGCGCGGCGTCCGCGGCGCGCAAGCCACCGCCCTCGACAACCTCGCCCGCGTCGGCCTCGGCGACCGCACCGACCACTACCCGAACCAACTCTCCGGCGGCGAACAACAGCGCGTCGCTTTGGCCCGCGCCTTCGTCCACCGCCCGAAAATCCTCTTCGCCGACGAACCAACCGGCAACCTCGACGACGAAACGAGCGGACCCATCGTCGATATGCTCTTCGATCTCAACGCCACCGCCGGCACCGCACTCGTGCTCGTGACCCACGATCCCGAGCTGGCCCGCCGCGCCGGACGCGTCATCACCATGCGCGGGGGACGGATTTTGTCCGACGCATGAAGCCGGCGCTGCCGACCAGCCTACCCCGCCTCCTCGTCCATCCGTGGATCTGGCGCATGGCCTGGCGCGATTCGCGGCGCGAACGGCAACGTCTCGCCGTCTTCGCCGCGTCCATCGTCGTCGGCATCGCCGCGCTGGTTTCCATCCACGCCCTGCGCGCCAGCCTCGAGCGCGGCATTGCGCTGCAAGCCCGCGAACTACTCGGCAGCGACCTGCAAATCTCCGCCCGCCTCCCGTTCGACGAAAAGGCCCGCGCTGCCTTCGCTGCCGCAAGCACCGCCGCCGATTACGAAACGAACTTCACCACCATGATGACCTTCCCGTCGGGCGAAGCGCGGCTCGTGCAACTGCGCCTGCTTGGCGGACAATTTCCTTTCTACGGAAAAATCGCCACCCGGCCCGCCGAAGCTTGGCCCGCCCTGCGCGAGCAGACCGCACCCGTGCTCTTTCTCGAGCCCGCCCTCCTTGATCAATTCGGCGTGGCCATCGGCGACAGCGTCCGCCTCGGCGAAGCCGATCTGGTCATCAGCGGCACCGTCTTGCAAACCGCCCCGCGCACCGGACGCTTCGCCGGCTTCGCCCCCGACGTCTATGCCAACCGCGCCGCCCTCGACGCCACCGGATTGCTCGGACGCACCAGCCTCGCCGGCTATCACGCGCATTTGCAACTGCCCGACGACGCCGAACCGTCCCGCGTGGCCGAACGCCTCAACGCCCTCTTCCCCGACGTCAACTGGGAGATCGAAACCGCCGACAGCCGACGCGACCAGATCGGCGAAGTGCTCAACCGCTTCGAACAGTTCCTCTCGCTCATCGCCCTCTTCAGTCTCGTCCTTGGCGCCATCGGCGTGGCCAGCGCCATGCACTCGCAGATCCGCCGCCGCCGTCAAAGCATCGCCATCCTGCGTTGCCTCGGACTCTCCTCGCGCGGCGCCCTCGCCGTTTATTTCGTGCAGGCCGCCGTCCTCGGCATCCTCGCCACCGTGGCCGGCGCTTTGCTCGGCGTCGCCCTCCATGCCGGCATCGTCGCCTGGTTCCGCGAAGACCTGCCGGTCGCCCTTGCGTTGCTTCCTCCGGCCGGCGTCATCCTGCGCACCGCTTCGGTCGGCTTTCTCGCCTGCCTCGGCTTCGCCCTTCTGCCGCTCCTGCAAGTGCGCGACATCCCGCCACTCGCCGTCCTGCGCGACAACTTCGGTGGTCTCGGCCGCCTCCGCCTCGTCCTGCGCGCCCTGCCGGTCGGACTTTTTCTTTTCGCCCTGCTCACCCTGCTTTCGATCCTCGGCAGCACCAGTCTGCAACGCGGCCTCGCCTTCCCGCTCGGACTGGCCGGCGTTTTCCTGCTGCTTCTTCTCGCCGGACAACTTCTCATCATCGCCGCCCGCCGCGGCGCCAAAGCCTCGCCCGGCTACCTCACCCGCCAAGGCTTGGCCAACCTCTTCCGTCCGCAAAACCAGACCCTGCTTTTCGTTGTCTCGCTCGGACTCGGCGTCTGCCTCCTCACCCTCACCGTGCTGGCCCGCGCGCAAGTCCTCCGCCAGATCGCGGTCACCGAATCCGGCGCCGGACCCAACCTCTACCTTGTCGATGTGCAACCCGACCAAGCCGATGACGTGCGCGCCCTCCTCACGGAGCGCCAACTCCCCGTGATGGAAAGCGCACCGATGGTCAACATGCGCCTCGTCTCGGTCAACGGCACCGAGGTGCGTCAACTGCGCGACGAAGGCCGCGTGCCCGCGTGGGTCCTGCGCCGCGAATTCCGCTCCAGCTACCGCACCACCCTCAACGAAACCGAACGCGAGATCGCCGGCCAATGGCCGCCCGCACCGTGGAATCCCAACGCCCCCATCCCGCTTTCGCTCGAGACCGGCATGGCCGAAGACCTCAACGTCGGCCTCGGCGACCGTCTCGTCGTCAACATCCAAGGGCGCACCCTCGAAGCCGAAATTGTGCACCTCCGCGAAGTCGATTGGAGCCGGCTCAACCTCAACTTCTTCATGCTCTTCCCGCCCGGCGTCCTCGAGAACGCCCCCGGCTTTCACGTCATCACCACCCGCCTGCCGCAGGACACCACTTCCGGACGCCTCCAAGCCGCCCTCGCGGCGAAATTCCCCAACGTCTCCGCCATCGATCTTTCCCTCATCCTCGAAACCGTGCGCGAACTCCTCGGCCGCGTCGGCCAAGCCGTGCAAGTGCTCTCCGCATTCACCGTCGTCGCCGGGATTTTCATCATGACCGGTATTTTCCTCAACGGACGCGAACAACGCACCCACGATGCCGTCCTCCTCCGCACCCTCGGCGCCTCGACCCGCCAACTGCGCACCATTCTCTGCGTCGAATTCGGCGTCCTCGGCTTCCTCGCCGCCCTCACCGGCAGCCTCCTCGCCCTCGGCGCGCACGTCCTCATCGCCCGCTTCGCCTTCTCCGCCGAACCAGTCTTCCCGCTTGTTTCCGTTGCCGTCATCCTCCTCGGCGCCGCCGCTCTCTCGCTGCTCATGGGCGGACTCCTCAGCCGCGGCGTCTGCCACGCCCCGCCACTTTCCATCCTCCGCCGCGAATAGAATGAACATCCCCACGCAATGTCCTTTCAGCGGTCGGCACCTCCCGCCCGACGACTCCCCGCTGCTGGCTGACGAATCCGGCCACCCCGCCGATCCGGTCGGGGCCGCGCACGCGTTCCTCGATCAATTCGCGCAGGAAAACGGCACCGACCCGGATCCCACCCGCCGCCGCGAAGTCGCCGACGAAATCCGCCGCCACGGCTTCTACCACCAAACACCCGCCGAACTCTCGTTCGCCTGCCGCCTTGCCTGGCGCAACAACCGACGCTGCATCGGCCGACGCTTTTGGGAATCGCTCGAAGTGGTCGACGCGCGCGAAGTCACCACGGCCGAAGGCATTTTCGAAGCGTGCGTCGCCCACCTCCGCCGCTCGACCAATGGCGGACGTATCCAGCCGCTCATCACCGTCTTCGCCCCCTCGGGCCTTGGCACACCAAGCCCGCGCATCCACAATTACCAACTCATCCGCTACGCCGGTTACCGCGCCGCCGACGGCACCGTGCTGGGGGATCCCGCCGAGACCAACTTCACCGCGCGCCTCATCGAAGCCGGTTGGACCCCGCCAACCACGCGCTCCGCCTTCGACATCCTCCCGCTCCTCATCGAAACCCCCGGCGAAAAACCACGCTTCTTCCCCGTGCCGCCGGATGCGGTGCTCGAAGTCCCCATCACCCATCCGACTCTGCCGTGGTTCGCCGATCTCGGCCTCAAATGGCACGCACTCCCCGCCGTCAGCAACATGACCCTGGAGTCCGGCGGCGTGCGCTACACCGCAGCACCGTTCAGCGGCTACTACATGGTCACCGAGATTGCCGCCCGCAATTTTGGCGACACGCATCGATACAACTTGCTCCCCGCCGTGGCCGACCGCCTCGACCCGCAACTCCGCGCGCACGACCCGTTCTGGCGCGACCGCGCCCTCGTCGAACTCACCGCCGCCGTGCTCCACTCGTTTCGCCGCGCCGGCGTCACCATGGTCGACCACCACACCGCGTCGCGCCAATTCATGGACCACCTCGAAAAAGAAAAAGCCGCCGGCCGCCGCGTGCCCGGTGATTGGTCCTGGCTCGTGCCACCCATCTCCGGCTCTGCCAGCCCCGTCTTCCACCGCGCCTACGACCCGCGCCGCCGCTTGCCGGATTTTGCCTCGGAAGCACGGAGGAATGGATAGAGGTTGCCATCGACGAGCCGAACCGCCTCCATGGCCCCGATGAAACTCCGTAACCGCCTCCTCACGCTGGTTCTTATGCTGGCCGTGCTCGGCCTGGCTGGTTACGCGGCGGCCCGCATTTTCTTGCCGCAAGTGCTCGCCCGTTGGGTGGCCGGGCCGCAGTTCGAGCGCATGTTGGCCAACGCCGTCGGCCACGCGCTCAAGGTCGAGGGCAAATTTGGTCCGCTCACCCTGAACCCCGACCTTTCGGTCACCGCGGAAAATTTTTCCAGCACCGGCTGGCCGGGACAAGCCATCGGCGGGCTCGACGCGGGCCGGGCCACCGGCTGGTTCAACCCCTCAGGCATCCTCCGCGGACGCTGGGAGGTCGACCGCATCGATATCGCCCAAGCCAATTTCCGCGTCGTTGCGCCAAACAACGAATTGAAAAAGCAGGACCCCGTCATCCCGCCCAAGCCTTGGTATGCCTTCCTCATGCCTTCACAATTCCACTGCGGATGGATCGAATGTCCCGACATGACCATTGAGCTGCCCCTCGGACCAACCCCGGTGCGCGGGGCCGGCATGCACCTCGGTGCCATGATGGTCGGGAGAAATTTCAAATACTTCGGCCGCGGCGGCCATCTTGTCCTGCCCAGTTATCCCGACCTCGCCATCGACGGAATGGAAGTCTATGTCACGCACGAGGTGATCGATATCGGCTACCTCTACCTGCGCGAACCCGCCTCCGCGCAGAGCAACCTCGAACTCAAAGCACGCCTCGGCCAGCAAGCCGACAAAAGCATCGACGCCTCCGCGCAGATCACCGCGCTCGACATTGCGCCTTTCCTCCCGCACGACATCGCCGCCGTACTCTCCGGCCAGCTCGACGGAAAACTCACCTACCGCGTCGACCCCACCGGGAAAAATGCTTCCGGCGAGGGCCATATCGCTCTGCAGAACGCGCGCCTTCGCGACTGGAACTACTTGGACCGCCTTGCCGAGCGCGCCGGCCAACCCGCCTGGCGCAACCTCGCCCTTTCGCGCGTTTCCCTCGACTACCAACTCGAAGGGGATCTCCTCCGCGCGAAAAACATCGTCGTTCTCGCCCCCGGCCTCGCCGACCTGCGCGGCTCCGGATCTTGGAATATGGAAACCGCGGACGCTGCTGTGGAGATCTCCGCCTCCGGTATTCCCCTCGGCGCCTACCTCCCCGCTTCGCTCACCGGAAGCCTCGCCGGCGAACTTGCCGCCGACCTCTCCTGGGCTTGGCACGGCACCAAGGTTGCCGAGGGCCGCGGCGGCGGCACGTTGCGCTTCACCGGCGGACGGCTCGAAGGATTCCAATTCCAGAAATTCCTCGACCGCTTCCTCAAGTCCAAGGCCTACACCACCATCGCAGTCACCCGCGCTTCCGCGCATTGGCAGGAGGACCGTCGCGGCCTCCACCTTGACCAACTCGACGTTCTCGCTCCCGATCAAGCCGGATTGCGCGGCGCGGTGCGCGTCGCTCCCGACGGAACCCTCGCCGGCACAGTGCGGGCCGGATTACCCGCCTCCGCGCTCGCTTGGTTGCCGGACGCCACCAAGACCGTCTTTGCCCGGCAGGAAGACGGCCTCCATTGGTGCGAGATCGAACTTTCCGGCACGGTCAAAAAGCCGGTCAACAATCTCACCGCTCAAGTCATGCATCAGCTCGAGAAACATCCGCTGGCCATGGCCGAACTCGCGCTGCGCGGCCTCAGTTGGTGGCTCGGTGACGCTCTTGGCACCGAGGACGAAGGCTGAGCGCCGCGGCGCACTGGGGGAAGTTTTCCATTGGCGCGACAGCCCTGCAGTCCACAATGGGTGGTTATGACCCCGTTGTCTTCGGTCACCAAAGTCGCCTTCCTCGGCGACTATCCTCCACGGCAGTGTGGGATTGCCACCTTCACCCGCGACCTGCGCGATGCGGTCGTTGCCGCGAATCCCGATTGGAGTTGCCCGGTCATCGCCGTTTCCGACCGCGCCGGCACCTACACCTATCCGTCCGAAGTCCGCTTCGAAATTCCCCAACCCGACGTCGCATCCTACGTGCGGGCGGCCAACTTCCTCAACCTCGCCCACATGGACGTGCTCTGCGTGCAGCACGAATTCGGCATCTTCGGCGGGTCCGCCGGCAGCCACCTCCTCGCCCTCCTGCGCCGCGTGCGCATGCCCGTTGTCACCACCCTCCATACCGTGTTGGAAAATCCGGACCCCAACCAGCGCCGCGTCTTCCACGAACTGGTCGACCTTTCCTCGCGTCTCGTGGTCATGGCCGACCGCGCCCGCGGCATGCTGACCAGTCTTTACGGGGTCGATGACGCCAAGATCGCGGTGGTCCCGCACGGTATTCCCGATACCGGCTTCACCGATCCGAGTTTTTACAAGGACCAGTTCGAGGTCGCCGGGCGGCCGGTCATGCTCACCTTCGGACTCCTCTCGCCGAACAAAGGCATCGAATACGTCATCCGCGCCCTGCCCGACATCGTCCGCGACCACCCGCGCCTCGTTTACATCGTGCTCGGCGCCACCCACCCGAACCTCGTCCGCGAAGAAGGCGAGAGTTACCGGCTGCAACTCGAGCGCATGGCCCGCAGCCTCGGCGTGGAAAACAGCATCCGCTTTGTCAACCGCTACGTCTCGAACGAGGAACTCCGCGAATACATCGGCGCGACCGACATCTACATCACCCCCTACCTCAACGAGGCCCAGATCACCTCGGGCACCCTCTCCTACTGCTTCGGCGCCGGCAAAGCCGTGGTCTCGACCCCTTACTGGCATGCCGGCGAATTGCTGGCCAACGAAGCCGGCGTCCTTGTCCCCTTCCGCGACGCCACCGCCGTGGCCCGCGAGGTCGGAGCCCTGCTCGCCGACGAAACCCGGCTCAATGCCATGCGCAAGCAGTCCTACCTGGCCGGGCGCCACATGATTTGGCCCGAGGTCGCCTCCGCCTACACCCGGCTCTTCGCCACGGCCGGCGACCACAACGAAGTCCATGCGCACCACAAGCCCCGTCCGGCCGCACCCTTCGGCGAGCATTCGCACCTCCCCCCGTGGCGCTTCGATCATCTCCTGCGCATGACCGATAGCACCGGCATTTACCAGCACGCCATTTTCACCGTGCCGTGGTTCGACCACGGGTATTGCGCCGATGACAACGCCCGCGCCCTCCTCCTCTCCGTGCTCCTCGAAGGTCTCGACGAATGCCCGGCCGAAATCGGGGTGGCCCGCGCCGCTTACTCCGCCTTCCTCCAGCACGCGTTTGTCCGCGACACCGGGCTTTTCCGCAATTTCATGAGCTTCGACCGCAAGTGGCTCGAGAAACATGGTTCGGAAGACAGCCACGGGCGCACCCTCTGGGCGCTCGGCGCGGTGGTCGGCCGCACCCGCAACGAAAGCCTCCGCTCCTGGGCCGCACCGCTCTTCGACGAAGCCCTGCCCGTCGTCGAATCCTTCACCTCTCCGCGGGCCTGGGCCTTCACCATTCTCGGACTCCACGAATACCTGCGCACCCTCGAGGGCGATCTGCTCGCCGCCCGCATGCGCGAGGACCTCTCCGCGCGCCTCTTCGCTCTTTGGAAACGCGTGGCCACCCCCGAGTGGCCGTGGTTCGAGGAGGTGGTGACTTATGACAATCCCCGTCTCTGCCACGCCCTCATTCTCTCCGGCCGCTGGACCGCCAACGAGGAAATGCTGCAAGCCGGCCTTACCTCGCTTTGCTGGCTCATGAAGCACCAACGCGGCGAAGGCGGATGTTTCCGTCCGATCGGATCCAATGGCTTCTGGCAGAAAGGCGCCCCGCCCGCCGCGTTCGACCAACAACCGGTCGACGCCGCCGCGGCGGTCGGCGCCTGCATCGAGGCTTACAACGCCACGGCCGACCACGGTTGGCGCGCGGAGGCCATCCGGGCCTTCGACTGGTTTCTCGGGGCCAATGACCTCGGTGAATTGCTCTACGATCCGGCCACCGGCGGTTGCCGCGACGGACTCCACCAAAACCGCACCAACCAGAACCAAGGTGCCGAATCGACCCTTTCCTTCCTCCTCGCCCTCGCCGAGATGAAGGCCCTCGACAACGCCAGCGCCGCTTTCTCCGAACGCCCGACATGAACCTCCGTCGCCAACCCTTCGAATTGCGCCCCGACCCACGGCGCGTGCTCCTCCGCCCCTTCATGGCCTCCGTCATCGTCAAACCGACCGGCCATCCCGAACCCAGCCGCCGCCTCCTCGATGTCCTCGCCCGTGTCCTCATGCTCGACGATGCCACGGTCGCCGTCACCCTCGACAACGTGCTCGCCGAATTCCACGACCGGCACGTCGACATTCGCGCCATTTTTCTCGAACGATTCAACAAAATGGCCCCGCTCCTACCCGTCGACCGCCGGCTCGACGAGGCCCGCAAACTCCTCATCGGCTCCTATTTCACCAACGAGTATTCCCTCGAATCCAGCGCCCTCTTCAACCCGAGCATCGTGGCCGCCCCCGATCAATCCGGTCTCGCCTCCGGAGAATTGCGCTTCGTCCTCAGCCTGCGCGCCACCGGCGAGGGACACATCTCGTCGATCACCTTCCGCTCGGGCATCGCCGCGGCCGACGGCACCGTGCGCCTCGACCCGGTCTCGAAATTCGTCCACTCCCCCCGGCCCGAACCCGCCGCCAAATACGACCTGCGCCTCTTCCGCCGCAAACTTCTCGAATTGGGGGTGCCCCACCATGCGGCCCACGCCGCCACGGCCGGACTTCCCGACGTCTTCCACATGCCCGAACTCGTGGCCCGCACCGCCGCCCTCCGCCGTGACGGCAGCGACCCCGAAATCGTCCGCGCCGGCGAGCGCGCGGTTTCCCTCGCCGAGGCCAACTACGCGGTGCGCTTCAAGGACGGCCTCAACCTCTCCGAGAAAGTCATCTTCCCCTACTCCCCGCTCGAGAGCAACGGCATCGAGGACGCCCGTTTCGTGCGCTTCACCGACGACGACGGCAAGGTCACCTACTACGCGACCTACACGGCATATAATGGGGCGGACGTCTTCCCACAGATCGTCGCCACACCCGACTTCTGCGCCTTCCACAGCAGCACCCTGAACGGCCCCGCCGTGCGCAACAAGGGGTTCGCCCTCTTCCCGCGAAGAATCAACGGCCACTACGCCATGCTCAGCCGCCAAGACGGTGTCAATATCCACCTCATGTACTCCGACCATCCCCACTTCTGGTATGAGTCGCAGGTCATTGTCCGCCCGGCGCAACCCTGGGAATTCACCCAACTCGGCAACTGCGGTTCGCCCATCGAGACCGACGCCGGCTGGCTCGTCCTCACCCACGGCGTCGGCCCGATGCGCAAATACTGCATCGGTGCCGTCCTTCTCGACCGCGATGACCCCTCCCGTGT
Organism: Chthoniobacterales bacterium; assembly: GCA_044359955.1. Lineage (GTDB taxonomy): Bacteria > Verrucomicrobiota > Verrucomicrobiia > Chthoniobacterales > JACTMZ01 > JACTMZ01. The sequence goes on from JBIKLF010000014.1 coordinate 26,089, forward strand.
CATCGGACGCCTCAAAGAACCATTGCTCGGCCCCGCCCCCGACGAACGCGAAGGCTACGTGCCCAATGTGGTCTATACCTGCGGCGCCCTGCTTCACCATGGTGTCCTTGTCATACCCTACGCCGTCTCCGACACCGCGACCCGCTTTGCCTCCGTCGCCCTTGACGAGTTGATCGACGCCCTCCGCCGCGGCAGCCACTGAGGCCACGCGACCCGGGCGAACGGAGGCGCCTCACTTGCTGCTTCACTGCGGCAAACGCGCTTCAAGCAGCTTGTAGGCCGCCGCCGCTTTGACCGCCTCGCGGCCGGCTCCCTCGTAGTCACCATGATCCGCGTCGTGCGCCACGGACGCCCACGCTTTCGCCGTGTTGTTGGCCATGCCCTCGACACGCTGTTTCGCCGTCTCGTCCAAGGATTCCAGCAGGCCGGGAATGGCTTTGACACAAGCTGACAGGACATCGGTCACCGCGTGGGCCTCCGCGGCGTTGCCGGCTTTGAGCAGCGCCGTGAGTTCGGGCTGCTTCGCCGCGATCACCGCCCGCACCTCGGGCAGGGTGGACGGCACTTCGATCTGTTCGTGACTGTGCCCGTGGCCATGGTCCTCACCCGCCTGCAAGTTGAACGGGAGAATGAAAGCGGCCAGAAGAGGGAGGTATTTCATGATGGTGTCGTTGTTGATTGGGGAAAGGCGCCGGGCACCAGCCGCGCCGAGGCACGGCGGCCAAATTGCCAGAAGACCAGCGGGCGCACGAGCAAATCAAGCAGCGTGCTGGTGAACAGACCGCAGAAAATGACGACCGCCACGGGATGAAGAATTTCTTTGCCGGGCTGGCCGGCCCCGAGGAGCAAGGGGAGAAGGGCCAGGCCCGCGGTCAGCGCCGTCATGAGCACCGGAACCACCCGCTCCTGCGTGCCGCGCACAATCATCTCGCGGCCGAAGGGCATCCCCTCCTCGCGCATGAGGTGCAGGTAGTGCGAAATCATCATGATCCCGTTGCGCGCGGCGATTCCGGTCAAAGCGATGAACCCGACCATCGAAGCGACGGAAAGCACCCCGGCCGAAAAAAACTTCACGCCGAAGACCGCACCGACAAAGGCCAGCGGAATGTTCAGCATGACCTGCGCGGCAAACGCGCCGCTTTGGAATTGCATGTAGAGAACGAAAAACATGCCCACCAGGCTCAGGGCACCAAGCAGCAGGATGAGTCGGGACGCCCCGGCCTCGCTTTCGAATTGTCCCCCGTAAGTGACATAATAGCCCTCGGGCAGCGCGACCTTCTCCGCCACCGCGGCCTGCGCCTCGCGGACCACCGTGACCAGATCCCGGCCGGCCGCGTTGGCCGAAACGTAGATGCGGCGCTGCGCATTTTCCCGGTTGATCATGTTCGGCCCCATCGCCTCGCTCACTTCGGCAATCAGCCCGAGGGGCACCAACTGCCCGGCAAGGGTATCGACCGGAATCGAGCGGATGGCGTCCAGATCTTGGCGCGCCTCGTCGGTCAGTCGCAGCACCACGTCAAAAGTCCGCTGACCCTCGAGCACCTCGGTCACGGCCGCCCCCTTGATCGCCAACTCCGTGTAACGCGCCGCCTCACCCGGACGCAGCCCGTAGGCCGCGCATTTCACGCGGTCGAAACGCACATGGATCTGCGGCACCAGGGTGACCCGCTCGACTTGCACGTCGGCCATCCCCGGGACGGCAATCACCGCGTCACGCACCTTCACGGCCAGTTGTCGCAACACCCCGAGGTCATCGCCGAAAATCTTGATCGCGATCTGCGCCTGCACCCCGGAGAGGATATGGTCGATTCGGTGCGAGATCGGTTGCCCCACACTGACCCCGACACCCGGCAAGGTGGCCAACCGCGCGCGGATGTCGGCGAGAATTTCCGCCTTGGAACGTGCGGAGGCATCCAGTTCGAATTCGATCTCCGTCGTGTTGACCTCGAGAACATGCTCATCACCCTCGGCCCGTCCGGTCCGGCGGGCGATGGTGCGGGCCTCCGGCACCCCGGACATCAACACCTCCGCCATGCGGCTGATGCGGTTGCTCTCCTCGAGCGAAGTGCCCGGGGCGGAGACGACAAATGCGGTGATACTGCCCTCGTTGAACTCCGGGAGAAATTCGCGACCGAGCGTCGGCACCGTGACCAGTGCCGCGGCGAAAAGCGCCCCGGCCACGAGGTAGACGCGGCGCGGTGCGCGGAACCCGACATCCAGCAGCCGCGCTTCCCACTCCTTGATCCTCCGCACCAGCCATCCGTCCCTCGGGTGCTCCATGCGTTTCATGCGCGGGAGAAGCAACGCGCACAAGGCGGGTGTCACCGTGAGCGACACGGCAAGGGAAGCGAGAATGGACACGATATACGCCACGGCCAACGGTGTGAAGATGCGCCCCTCGATTCCCTGCAGGGCGAAAAGAGGGAGGAAGACCAGCACGACCAGCACGGTGGCATAGACGATGGAATTGCGTATTTCCCGCGAGGCCGAGACCACGACATCGAGCACCGGCCGCGGGTTCGCCGCGTGGCGGTTCTCGCGCAGACGGCGGAACACGTTTTCCACATCCACGATGGCATCATCGACCAGTTCGCCGATGGCCACGGCCAGACCACCGAGCGTCATGGTGTTGATCCCGAGACCGGCCGCGTGGAAGACGATGAAGGTGGTCAGCAACGACAACGGAATCGCGGTCAAGGTGATCGCCGTGGTGCGGAAGTTGAGCAGGAAAATGAAGAGGACGACCGCCACCATGAGACTTCCATCACGCAACGCCTCCTCCACATTGCGCACCGCCCGCACGATGAAATTGCTCTGACGGAAAATGTCGGTGTGAACCTTCACCCCCTCCGGCAGCGACCTCCCGATGACCTCCAACTCGGACTCGATCCTCCGCGTCAAATCGATCGTGTCCGCCCCCGGCTGTTTCTGCACCGTGAGGATCACGCCGGGACGCCCGTCGATGCCCGCATCACCTCGCTTGTTGAGCGATGCCCCTTCGCGGACCTCGGCGATCTGCCCGAGCAGGACGCTGGATCCGTCGGGCAACACCTTCACCACCGTGATGGCCAGATCCTCCGCGCTTTCCACCCGGGCCAGATTGCGGATCAGCCGCTCGTTGTGTGCGTCGGGAAGAAAACCTCCGGAGGAATTGACGTTCGACTCGTCGATGGCCGACTGCACCTCGTGCAAGGTCACGCCGGCGGCCACGAGCAGCGCGGGGTCGACCAGCACCTGGTATTGCCGCACGTCCCCGCCCATCACGGTGATTTGCGAGACCCCGGGAATACTCATCAGGCGGCGACGCAGGTCCCAGTCGGCCAGCGTCCGCAATTCCATCGGCCTCACCGACGGATTTTCACTGGTCAGACCGATGGCCATGATCTGGCCCATGATGGACGACACCGGTCCGAGGAACGGCCGGATTTCTTGTGGCAACCGCGGAGTCACCTCGGCGACTTTTTCCGCCACGATCTGCCGGGCCCGGTAAATGTCGGTCTCCCAGCCGAATTCCACGAAGACCAGCGACAACCCGATCCCCGACATGGATCGCACCCGCTCCACGCCCGCCGCGCCATTGACCGCGGTCTCCAGCGGCATGGTGACAAGCATTTCCACTTCATCGGGTGCCAATCCGCCCGCCTCGGTGAAAATGGTCACCGTGGGACGATTAAGATCCGGAAAGACATCGACCGGGATCTGGGTCAGCACGTATCCGCCATAAGCGGCGATGAGCGCGGCGGTCGCCACCACCAAAAGGCGGTTGCGCACGGAAAAGGCGATCAGGCGGTCGAACATGGATTTAGTGCGCGTGATCGTGACCCGCTTCCGCCCCCGCCTTCGCCGCGCTACCCGCCGCCGCGTATTGCAATTGGTAATGCCCGTTCGTCACCACGATGTCGCCCGGCAAGACGCCTTCCACCATTTCCACGCGGTCACCGCCGGCCAACCCGGTCACCACCTCGCGGCGCTCGAAGTACAACGGCTCGGTCTGGACGAAAACGAACTTGGCCCCGAGCTGACCGAGCACCGCCCGGCGCGGCACCGCGACCACAGTTTCCGGCGCGCCGGTTTCGATCAGCATGCGCCCGCGGTAATTCGGATGGAGCTTGTCGCCGGGATTCGGCACCAGCGCGTAAATGTGGAAAAACGGGCTGCCTTCCGCATGGCCCGGATCGACCCGCTGCACCGATCCCTCGAAGCGCTCGCCGGGAAAAACATCGAGCAAGAGCACGGCCTTCTGCCCCGCGGCCACCCGCGTCAGCTCCGGCGATTGGTAAAAACTCCCCCGCGCGAGCAACTCCCGGTAGTCGCCGGTTTGCATCAGCGTGGTCTCCGGAGTGAAAGGCAAGCCGATGACCGCCGCCTGCTCGAAAACCACCCCCTCAAGCGGTGCACGGATTTCCTGCGGCGGGCTTCCCACCGCCAAAGGCGCAACGCGCAGCAACGGTTGGCCTTTTTCCACCTGCTCGCCCAGCTTGGCCAAAAGCTCGGTGACGCGTCCCGCAAATGGTGCCGTGATCCGCGCATGGCGTTCCGGCGGGAGCACAAAGACCGCGGGCACTTCCAGTGTCGGCGCCATCTCCGTGATCTCCGCCTCGACCGTCTCAAGCTGGAGATTCGCCGCCTGCGTCGCGGTCAGGACGACCGGCCCATCGGCGATGGCACCACCGGATCCCGGTTCGTTCGGATGGTCGTGGCCCGGCCCGGCCCGCAAGGTCATGGCCGCGACAGCCAGACACCAAATCATCATTATGGTCCTCATGGTTTTTTCCTCCGATGCAATGGTTTCTCTTCCAGGTAAGCCGCCGCCATGGCGGGATGCGTTCCGCCCGCGGCTTCCAAATCAATGAGCGCCAGCGCCAGATCTTCGATGATACGCGTCGCCTCGACCTGCAGGGTCGTGCTCTGGGCGCGGACGAGCAACAAGTCGCGGGCCTCGACCCGCCCCTGCTCGAAACCCTGCACCATCTCGCGGCTCGCGGCGTCGATGACCGGTTGCGTATCGCGACCGTAGCGCCGCCACTGGTCCTCGAGCAGCGAGACCCGACGGCTCGCGGCGGAAATGTCATTGCCCACCTCGAGTTCCAGCGCGCGCACCCGCGCGGCACGCTCCTCTTCCGTCGCCCGCGCCACGTCGATTTCTCCGGTCTTGCGGTCCCAAACCGGCAGGGGGAGGCTGACCTTCACGCCGAGAAAATGGCCCGTGTCGATGCCGCCCGGCGCATCGACCCCGCGGTCCTGCATGTATTCCACGCCCACCCGGATCCCCTCCCACGCCGAGGCCTGCGCCAAGCGCGTCTCCGCCCCGCCGCGGTCCATCCCGAGCAGGGCCAATTCCACATCGGGACGGTAAGTGGCCCGCGACAAGCCGGCGCGTGCCCGCAAATCATCCACCGCAGACTCGAGCGTTTGCGTCAGCGCGAGCGGAGCGCCAGCCGGCATGCCCGCCGCAGTTTTCAAATCGAGCAGCAACGTCTCGGCCTCGGTCGCCGCGCTCGTCGCCACGGTGCCCCAGCGCTGCTCGTCCACCCGGGCCAACGCAGACTCCGCCAGCGTGCCCTGCCCCGCCGTCAGTCGGGTCGCCGCCAACCCGGAGGATGCGGCGGCATCCTCTCTCGCCTCGCCCGCCGCGACGGAACGTCGCCGCGCCGCCTGCGTCCGCACGTAGAGTTCCTGCACCCGGGCAATGAGCAGGCGCTCGTGATTGCGCACTTCCCGCAGCGCCTCGGCCACCCCGACACGGCTCACCTCGCGAGCGAGCGGCAACCTCGCGGTCAGCGGCAGCACCTGATGCAAGCCGATGATAAATTCGCCCTCACCGTCACCACTGGTAATGAAATCACTGAATCCGTTGAACTCGATCTCCGGATTCGGCAACAAGCCCGCCTGCCGCAGGCGCCCCTCCGCTTTTTTCACCGCAAAGCGCGCGGCCGCCAGATCGCGGTTTCCCATCAAGGCGGCCTGCACGGCACCTTCCATCGACAATTCCGAACCCCATGCGGGGTACAACGGCCCGCAAACAACGACCAGCACCGGGAGAATCCGGCCACTCAGCCAATATATGTTTCTTTTTTTCATGGTCCTGATGACCGGCTAAGGCAAAGCGCCGCGCCGGTCGGCGGCATGGGAATATCCCGTCGGATGTCAGCTCCGAAGGGCCTATCGGGTCGTCGCACGGGCACACCTCGCCCGTGGATGCTCAGGACAATCGAGGGGGTTGATCGATGGACGCGACCAGCGCAACGTGCGCAGCGAGACTTTCCGCACACAGCGAGGCAACCGACTCCGCCACGGTCAGCACGAAGACCGCTCCGGCCAGCGCGGGGGCATGATCATGCGAAGTGCAGCCGTGGTCGTGCTTCGGCCCGCCATCCTCATGGTCGGAGTGTCCGTGGGTATGGGCGACACACTCGGAGTGCGCCGCGATCTCCCAATGCTCATAAGCGTGAATCCCTTGCGCCACGGCCAGCAACGCCAGGCCGACCAGCCACAGAATACGGAAACAACGCAACCCCGACATGACGCCGAAACTAAGCGGCCACTCTCCCGAGTCAAGGCCTCACCTTTTTTTTCGCCGTCACCACCCTCCGCTCTCCCGCCAAGGCCTCCCCCAGCCCGAGCACCTCGCGACGCTTAACGCCATCGCCATCACCCAGATGCGCACCCTGCCGCATCGGAAGATTTCACTCTTCCTATTTCACTCTTCACTCCTCTTGCCGCCCGCCAATCTCCCTGACCGGGAAACTCTTGCGCTTATGACAACCTTCGTTCGTGCCTCCGGCACGGCGTTTGCTGTAAGTTCGCCGCGCCATGCCGAGACGCCCCACTGTCCAGAAAACACGAGTGACTCCTACGGCCTTCGCGAGCATCCTCAGCTGATCGTCCCCAGCAACCCATGAGCCAGAAGAAGTCCACCCCCGGCGGTCGCGCCAAGAAGAAGGCCGAAGTCTCGCTCGTCCGCTCGTCGGCAGCGGAATACCTCACCTTTGTGGCGGCCAGCGGACAGGGCGGCGTCGAAGCCGTTTACGCCGATGAAAACGTCTGGCTCAGCCAGAAAATGATGGGGGTGCTTTACGCGGTGGAAACCCACACGGTGAACTACCACCTCAAAAAGGTCTTCGCGGACAATGAGTTGCAGGAGGATTCAGTTATTCGAAATTTTCGAATAACTGCCGCCGACGGCAAAACCTACGACACCGGGCACTACAACCTCTCTGGCATCATCGCCGTCGGCTACAAGGTGAACTCGGAGCGCGCCGTGCAGTTCCGTAAGTGGGCCACTGGTATCATCGAGTCCTTCACCATCAAGGGCTATGCGATGGATGACGAGCGCCTGAAAAATGACGGCTCCATCCTTGGCAAAAAATACTTCGAGGAACAGCTCCAGCGCATCCGGGAAATCCGCCTGAGCGAGCGGAAGTTCTACCAGAAAATTACCGACATTTACTCGACCGCCATCGACTACGATGTGACTGCCGCCGCCACAAAACGGTTCTTCGCCACCGTGCAGAACAAGCTGCATTGGGCCATCCACGGCCAGACGGCGGCAGAGGTCATTCTTTCCCGCGCCGATGCCACCAAAGAACGCATGGGTCTCACCACCTGGAAGGACGCGCCCACGGGGAAAATCCAGAAGTTCGATGTTGTCGTCGCGAAAAACTACCTGACGGAAAACGAAATGGCGCAACTGCAACGCCTCGTCTCCGCCTACCTCGATGTGGCTGAAGACATGGCGCTGCGGCAGATTCCCATGACCATGCAGGACTGGGAAACCCGCCTCAATCGCTTCATCGCCGCGACCGACCGGGAAATTTTGCAAGATGCTGGCAAGGTCACGGCCGAGATCGCCCAGGCCCACGCCGAGAGCGAGTTTGAGAAATACCGTATCGTGCAGGACCGCCTCTTCGAGTCCGACTTCGACCGGATGATCAAGCAATTACCGAATGCAGGAAATCAGCCATGAAACCTGAAACTCCAGCTCTTGAATACCCTTCTCCCCCCATCAAAAATTCATCATCCAACATTCAAAATTAAGCATTCCCCACGCTTTTCGGACGCCAAACTCCCTGCCCCGGAAACAGTTGCGCCTATGACAACCTTCGTTCGTGCCTCGGGCACGCCTTTTGCTGTATTTTCCCCGCGCGATGCCCAAACGCTCCACCGCCAAGACCAAAGCCGCCGACTCCACCGCCAATCTCGGCTTTGAGGCGAACAAGGTCTCCCTCGAACTCGTCACCTGGCTCGTCATCCAGAAGGACAATTTATGAGCAACGCAAAACGTAGCACCATCGAGGTCCAGGGAACCTCCATCGCTATTCTTTCTCATGAGCGCCAGGACTTCCTTTCGAAGATGAGCATCGCCTACAAGGAGGCCCGCGAAACCCACCACTGGCTCCGGTTGCTTCGTGATTCCGACATTCTGGACAACCGGCAAGCCGGTTCAGTGATCGAAGACTGCGCAGAACTTCTGAAGCTCTCCGGTTCCATCATCCGAACGACCAAATCGAACATTCCTAATTCGTAATTCAAAATGAAGCCGACGCCAACAGCGCCTGACTACACCAACTTCCTCACCGAGGTGAAGGGCCGGATCCAGACCGCGCGCCTGCAGGCCAGCCGGGCTGTGAACCGGGAGTTGGTGATGCTGTATTGGGACATCGGACGCGGGATTGTGGAACGCCAACAGCGCCTTGGCTGGGGTGATGCGGTGGTGGAGCGTTTCGCCGCTGACCTGCGAGTGGAGTTTCCGGACATGCAGGGCTTCTCTCCGGCAAATGTGTGGCGAATGCGGCAATGCTTCGAGGCGTATTCCGGTCCTGAATTTCTCGCACAGGCTGTGCGAGAATTGGGTCCGGTTCCCGTTGGGATGGCGCGGGATCAGTTTCTCGCACAAGCTGTGCGAGAATTGGTGGCTGCGGTTCCGTGGGGACATCACGTTTTCCTGCTGGGCAAAATCAAGGAACCACAGGGCATGTTCTACTACCTCCGCGCCACGGCGCAATTCGGCTGGAGCCGGCGCGTGTTGTTGAACCAGATCAAAGATCAGGCGTATGAGCGGGCGGTGAAGGAGAAGAAGACGCACAATTTCGAACTGGCGCTGCCGGAGCATTTCGCCGGGCAGGCGGACGAGATGCTCAAGAGCCGCTACAACCTCGAGTTTCTCGGAATCGCCCGACCGATGAAGGAGCTGGAACTGGAGGAGCGGCTGATTTCCCGGCTCCAACAGTTCATCATGGAGCTGGGATACGGCTTCTGTTTCGTGGGCCGGCAATACCGGCTGGCACTGGGGAAGAAGGAATACTTCGTGGACCTGTTGTTTTACCATCGTTTCCTCAAGGCGCTGGTGGCGTTTGATCTCAAGATCGGCGAGTTTGAGCCGGAGCACGCGGGCAAGATGGATTTCTATTTGAACCTGCTGAACGAGAAGGAACGCGGACCGGATGACCGGCCATCGATCGGCGTCATCCTGTGCGCGGAGAAGGATGACGTGGAGGTTGAATACGCTCTGAAGACCAAGGCGAACCCGATCGGCGTGGCGGAGTATGTCCTTTCAGAGAAGTTGCCATCCGAATTCAAGGGCAAGCTGCCAACCGCCAGGCAACTCGCAGATGTGGCGAGAGAATTCCTGCCTGCGCCGAGAAAGACTGCCAAGAAGAAGAAATCATGAGTAAGCCCGGAGAGCACAGAACTTCACCCGAATGCGCACCCTGCTCGCCGCCAACCAAGGAAAACGCCTGAAATAGCGCCCCCCACCTTTCGCCCGCCAAACTCCCTGCCCCGGAAACACTTGCGCCTATGACAACCTTCGTTCGTGCCAGCGGCACGCCTCTTGCTGTAATTTCCCCGCGCGATGAACAAACCGTATTCGATCAAGATTTTTCTCCCCGCGGGAGATCCTGAAGGAATCCGCACCATCGAGAAATCAAACTGGACCGGCGCGGGAATTGTCATCCCCCGTGCTTTGATGAGCGAAGCCAAGAACCGTCGCGAACTCGCGCGCACTGGCGTGTATGTGCTGATTGGACCGCCCGAGGAATCCGGTTTATCGCGGGTCTATGTCGGCGAAGGCGACCCGATCAAACCCCGGCTGGAACAGCACGCCGCGAAGAAAGATTTTTGGACCAGCTGCATCGCCTTCACGAGCAAAGACGAGAACCTGAACAAGGCTCACGTGCAGTATATCGAATCACGCTTGATCACCTTGGCCGCGCAAGCCAAGCGGTGTGTTTTAGACAATGGAAATGCGCCCGCTTTGCCGTCGCTCTCGGATGCCGATGGAGCGGACGCGGAAGGGTTCCTTTCGGAAATCATGCTCTGCTTTCCGGTGCTGGGTCTCACCGTGTTCACCGCCGCCGCTCCGATTCAGAAGAGTGCCAAGCTCCTGTTCATCTCGGCCAAAGGCATCAAAGCTGAAGGCATGGAGACGCATGATGGCTTCGTCGTCCGCACGGGCAGCGGCGCGGTCAAAAGTGAAGTCCCGTCGTGTCACGCCTACTTGAAGGAGCTTCGCGCCGCCTTGATTTCCAACGGGGTTCTGAAGCCGACGTCAGACGGCTATGCTTTCGCCCAAGACTACGTTTTCCCATCACCATCCACTGCCGCGGGAGTCGTGCAGGGACGCGCCGCCAATGGCCGCGTGGACTGGAAGACGAAAGACGGCAAAACGCTCAAAGACCTGCAGGAGGCCAAAGCAAAAGAATGAGCGACCACCACATTTCCCTCACCGACATGCGCAAAGCCAAGGACAGCCACTTTTCTAATTACGACTGGCTGTGCAAGCGCAACACCGTCGAATTCCTCGGCTTATGGGAGACTGTCTACAACCCAGATTTTAATTCCGGCGAATTCGCCATAATTGGAAGTCAGGAGGGGCTGAACAACTACAAACTCAGCGTCAAGCAATGGGTTAAAAAGACCAACGACATCCGCCGCGCCCTCGTTGAGGCCGACCTCGTGGACACTGCTTTGCGCGATAGCGCATTTCATCAAAGTAAATCCACTCCGCAGGTCCTGAGCGAAGCGAAGAGCAACATGGTCGCCCTCCCGGGTCAGCTCTTCTACAGCACGCAGATCCCCGTCTGCCTCTGGTTTATTGGGAAAAATGGAAACGCTGGCGGTTCAACTTTCGGCCTCAACTAATTATGCCGTCCTCAACCGACTCATTCAGTTCCCGCCTCGAAGCGAAAGTTGCCCAACAACTCAATTCGCAACGCGTCGGCTATTTGTTGGGAGCGGGGGCATCGTATCTCGGTGGGTGCGGATACCCGCTTGCGGGGAAACTCTGGGACTGCATTGCGCCGAAACTGCCGAAGACCGAGCGCGACGAGATTCAAGCAAAGCTCGACGGTGGCGCTGATGGCATCGAAAACGCGCTTGATTTGCTCGACGATGGTTCGGCCATTGAAAAGCCGCATCGGCATCGCGTCACAGAGGCAATCGCCACCCATTTCCATTCGATTTCGCCGCCGATTGACGTTCACCAAACTTTTGTTCGCAGGCTCGCCGCAAGGGACGAGCTGAGCACGCCGGTTTTCTGCCTGAACTACGATGGCCTGATTGAATTGGCCGCAGATGCAGAGCGGATACGCGTAGTGGATGGTTTCATCGGTCAGGAACGGCTGTTCTTCGACCCTGTGACTTATCAGGAGCGCACAGCCCTCTCCCACCGCGGACCACGAAAGCCCCAGGCTGATTGGCGGAAAGGAATCCTCCACCTCTACAAGCTGCACGGGTCACTTGGTTGGTTCCATTTAGGTGGCACTGATGTGCGCCGTTTCGGCTTGGGTGCGAAAACTCCACCGAACGCGAAGCGCCTTATGGTGCCGCCTCAGCACCGCAAGACCATTGACACCACAGCGCATCCCTATTCGGCCCTCTGGTCAGACTTTCGTGGCCTCCTCTGCCAAGGACCAACCATGCTAAATCGCCTCGCCTGTGTCGGCTACGGGCTACGCGACGAACACCTGAATGCGGTGATTGAGAACGCGCTTGGAAGAAATGACTTCACCATGCTCGCCTTTGCCCACGCCCTCACCGACCAAGCGTTCACTCGATGGAGCGCCAAGCGCAATGTTATCATCGTCACCGAAGATCGGTGCTCCCTCTACGGCGAAGTCGGCCCAGGGCATACCGCACTGTGGAATTTCGCGACACTCACTCAAACCATCTGAACATCCATGAGCACATCAACCGGAACACTGATCGGCCACGTCATCGACGTTCGAGGCGATGGATTGACCGCCAATCTTTTGGCCGACGAGCAAGACGCGGCTCCGAAGATCACCGTCGGCGACGAGGATGTCTTGGTCGGACAACTCGGCTCGTATGTATCGGTTCGGCAAGGCTCAGTTCGGATTCTTTGCGTCGTCACGCGGGTTTCAGAACTAGAGAAGTTGGCCGATACAAACAACGCATCACCCGACGCGCCAGTCGTCACCTACGCACAGCGGGCCATCGCACTAATTCCAATCGGCAGCGTGTCAGTCGAAGGCGAGTTTGAACGTGGCGTCAGCAGCTATCCCACAACCGGGGCTGAGGTGCATGTTGTGGCGGGCAACGAACTGGGCACGATGTTCAGTAAATTTAGAGCGCAGGGCTATGTGGTTGGAAACCTGTCTTCACAGCCTTCCGTTAAGGTCTGCCTTGAGCCGTCACGTCTTTTCGGGCGCCACTTCGCAATCCTCGGCCAAACTGGAGCAGGCAAATCTTGGGCCGTTGCAAGTCTCATCCAGCAGGCGCTCGCCGTCATGCCAAAGGCTCACATCATCATCTTGGATCTGCACGGCGAGTATTGCTGGCTTAAACCGGATGGGGAACGAGACGCCGCCTTCAAGGAAGAACATTTTCGATACGTCGATGCCAAAGAATTGGAGATGCCATATTGGCTCATGACTTATTCCGAGCTTTGCGACCTGTTGATCGATCACTCGGAACGGGAGGCCGCAAATCAAACAGCGTTCTTCAGAGACACTCTCTTTGATTTGAAGCAAGCTGAGAAGAACTCGCTCGGCTTAGACCGAGTCACGATTGATACGCCGGTGTATTTTTCTTTGGAAGAACTACTTCGACAAACAACCGACAAGAATACTGAGCGCTCACGCAACCCAGAAACTAATCGAATGAATAATGGGCCTTTGTATGGGACTTTTGACCGATTTCTAATACGCCTTCAAAGCAAGCTCAATGACGTTCGATACGACTTCCTGTTGAAGCCCCAAAAAAGGACGACATCCGCTTCGCTTGCGGAACTTCTCCGAGATTTCGTTGGTTTGGGTGACCCCAAGCGGCCCGTGACCGTAATTGACCTCAGCACGGTTCCATTTGATGTTAGGCCAACAGTTGCGGCCCAGATTGGGCGGCTCGCATTCGAGTTCAATTTTTGGAACCCGCAATACCGGGAGCTTCCGCTGCTGCTTGTCTGTGAGGAGGCCCACGCCTACGTCAAGCGGCAACATGACTCCCAATTTGCCGGTGCCCGGAAGTCCATGGAAAGAATCGCCAAAGAAGGGCGCAAATACGGCGTTGGTTTGGCGGTGGTGAGCCAACGACCCCACGAGCTCTCTGAGACGGTTCTTGCGCAATGCGGCACGTTCCTATGTCTCCGCATTACCAACCCCGACGACCAGTCATACGTGAAAAGCCTCGTGCCGGAGGGTGAGCGCGGCTTGGTGGACATTCTCGCTGGCTTGGGAAGAGGCGAGTGCTTGGCGCTTGGGGAGGCAGTTCCGCTGCCGACGCGCTTCAAGTTCAACAAGCCCGCACCATTCCCGAACAGCGAGGACATAGACTTTTACAACAAATGGAAAGACGGCCCAGATGACATCGATGTCGAGAGCATCGTTGACCGTTGGAGAAAGCAACAGAGATAGACTGTTTGTGATGAAATGAAACATAAGCCACTTAATCAAAGCCTTAGCGCCGCTAAGGCGACCAAGCAGGATGAGTTTTACACTCAGCTTTCGGATATCGAAAAGGAACTCCGTCATTACACGAAGCACTTCAATGGCAAGACCGTCTTGTGCAACTGCGATGACCCACGCGTCAGCAACTTCTTCCACTACTTCTCCCACAATTTTGAGAAGCTAAAGCTAAAGAAACTCATCACCACCTGCTACAAGAACCAAGACGTCGACCTCTTCAGCACCCACAAGGCAGAACGCGGGGTCTATCTCGAATACAACGGCGACAAAGACGGCAACCGTGTCCCAGACCCGGCAGAGATCGGCGTCCATCCCTTTAAGGGTGATGGCGATTTCCGCAGCGAGGAATGTATCGCGCTACTCAAGCAAGCCGACATCGTGGTCACCAATCCTCCGTTCTCGCTGTTTAGGGAATATGTCCAGCAGCTCCTTAAGTATGGCAAAAAGTTTCTTATCATCGGCAACCAAGGCGCGATTAGTTACAGAGAGATTTTTGAAGCTATTAAACGAAACGAGATGTGGCTCGGATATACTCATCCCGTCGCGTTTGTTGTTCCAGACCATTATGAGATGCGCGAGGTTAGAAGCTGGCGCGACGAAAGTGGCACGAACTGGCGGAGTTTAGGAAATGCCTGTTGGTTCACTAACCTGGATATCCAAAAGCGACACGAAGAGCTGGTTGCTATTAAGCCATATGATCCACTCTCACACCCGCACTATGACAACTACAACGCCGTCGAAGTTTCCAGATACAAGGATATACCAACCAATTACGACGGCGTGATGGGCGTGCCTGTAACTTTTCTTGAGTATTACAATCCAGAGCAGTTCGAGATTGTCGGGTCGGATTACGAAGTGCGGCAGGGCCAGTTGCCTGAAATTCTAAAGGGAGGATGGAACGGAAAGATTGACCGCGGATACGTCAAAGGGAAGCGGCTGTTCGCGCGAATACTCATACGCCGAAAGACCAAATAGATGAAAATCGACCTAAACGAAATCAAAGTCAGGGAACTCTTTGAAGACTTCGAAGACAATGCCGAGGCCGGTGTCGTCGGATTTGGCGGGAAGCTCGACATTCGTCCGCCCTACCAGCGCGAGTTTATTTACAAAGACAAGCAGCGCGACGCGGTGATTGACACGGTGCGGAAGAACTACCCGCTGAATGTGATGTATTGGGCGGTGCGGGAGGATGGAAAGTTGGAGGTGATTGACGGTCAGCAGCGCACGCTTTCGATCTGCCAATATGTGAACGGCGACTTTTCCATCGGCGGGCTGGCCTTTCACAACCTGCAGGACGACCAGCAACAGCAAATCCTCGACTACAAGCTGATGGTCTATTTCTGCTCCGGCACGGATAGCGAGAAGCTGGAGTGGTTTAAGACGATCAACATCGCGGGAGAGGAATTGACCGCGCAGGAACTCCGTAATGCCGTCTATGCCGGGCCGTGGACGGCAGATGCGAAGCGATATTTCAGCAAGACAGGCTGCGCGGCCTATGGTCTGGGCAGCGACTACCTCAAGGGCAGCCCGATCCGGCAGGAATATCTGGAGACGGCCATCGAGTGGCACGCAGCAGGCGAAACAATCGAGGACTACATGTCGAAGCACCAGCACGACGAGAATGCCGGTGAAATATGGCATTACTTCCAAAGCGTCATCGCGTGGGTGAAGGCGACGTTCCCAAAATATCGCAAGGAGATGAAGGGAGGTGACTGGGGCGGCCTCTACAACAAGTTCAAAGGTGCAAAGGTGAACCCGGACACGCTGGAAAAGCAGGTCGCCAAGCTGATGATGGACGATGACGTGACGAAGAAATCGGGCATTTACCCGTATGTGCTGGACGGGAAGGAAAGCCACCTCAGCATCCGCGCCTTCACAGACAACAACAAACGTGAAGCGTATGAGCGGCAAAAAGGGAAATGTCCGGTCTGCAAAATGCACTTTGAGATCGAAGGCATGGAAGCCGACCACATCACGCCATGGCACGCGGGTGGGAAAACCATCGCAGCGAATTGCCAGATGCTCTGCAAAGACGACAATCGAAAGAAGTCGGGGATATAGTCAGCGGCAAGAGTTTGCCCAATGCTAGCTTCATCGGCTTCACCCCCAAGCCAAAGGGGTCAGGCCTATAATTTAAACATTCCCGATTCCTCTCGCGCGGTCAGCCCACCCCGGATGTCACGCCGCTGGGCGGAGGGGGCTGCCGGCACAACTACCAAGCCCGCAAAACCGGCTAATTCCAAAGTATTGTTGTGCGATGGGAAGTTCTCGCCATTCTCCAGGACAAGCCACCACATTAATGCTCTTAAAAAATGCCCAGTCGCCAACCCTTCCCTGACCTCACGCGCGCCGTTGCCCTCTTCGGCATCGGCGTGGTCAACGTGTTCCTTTTCGCCCAACCGCTCACCGCCAGCTTCGGCCTTGATGACCAGAGCTCGCCACTCGACATCGGCGCATTATTCCTCGTTTCGGCGTTGTTTGTCAGTAAGTCCTACACGCTGTTTGCTTTCATGTTCGGCGCGGGCGTCGGGCAACAGATGCAAACCGCGGCGGCCGATGGCACGAGTTTTAGTGCGCGGCACGCGCGGCGAATGCTGGGCTTGATTCTGCTGGGCCTGCTCAACATTTGGCTGCTATTCTACGGCGACATCCTGATCGTCTATGGTCTGCTGGGGTTTTTGTTGATTCTCTTCTGCGGACTGAGCGCGCCCGCGCTACGGCGCTGGGCCATCGTCATCTACTCGATTCAGGTTCTCTTCTTTCTGCTCTGCAGCGGCATTTGTTGGGCGCTCGATGTCCTCGCTCCTGAGGAGGCGGCAAAAGCATTGGCCGAGCTCGATGCGGAAGCGGCGCGCCGCACCACCGGATTCAGCGCCGCGGCTTTCTCGATTGTCGCCGCGACACGCTTTGCGGCATGGGCAACCGATATGCCTCTGGTGTTGGCGCAAGTAGGTCTCGGCTTTCTCGCCTTCATGCTCTTCGGACTGTCCGCCCTGAAGTCCGGTGCACTCGAAAACCTCGATGCGCCGATCTGGTCGCGGAGCCGTCGCGTTTTTCTGCCTCTCGGCATGGTCATCAGTGCTTGGGGTGCCTGGCACATCGTGCAGAGCGAAAGCCTGTTCGATCCCACTTTCATGTGGGGCTATACGCTAATCACGATCGGCGCGCCATTTTCCACCATGGGTTACCTCGGATGGCTCGCGTTCTGGTCTCGCGGTCCCGGGTCGGCGCTACGTGGATTCCTCGCCCGCGCCGGGGGCGGATCGCTCACCGCGTATTTGCTGCAAGGTTTGCTGATGTCGCTCGTCTTCTGCGGCTACGGCCTTGGACTCTATGGCCTGTCGAGCGCCGCCGCGGTGGTGCTGATCGGCAGTGCGGCGGCCGTGGTCTCCCTGCTGTTCGTCGGGTGGTGGCGCGGACGTCATGCCCTCGGTCCCGTCGAAACGCTCCTGCGCCGCTGGGTTTACTTGGGCGGACAGCACACCCGAAGCTAAACGCGCGTGCTCGACCGGCGCGTCTGAGTCCGCGTTTTTTGGCCAAGCCTGTCACTTGCGCATCCCGCCGAACTGCTCTGCGCCGAATGGGCCGCTTAGTCAGCCCGGCTCGCCGGTTGACGTAATAACATGGGTGCTTACGCTGGCGTCATGTCCGACCAACTCCGCAGCGGAAAGAGGGCGGCTGGCTGAGCTTACTTGCGACATTCTCACAGACTCGGGGCGCCTGACCGGGCCAATCCATTCGCCGCATGTGGTCAAGGCGGTGGCTGATTTGGTTCGAGAGATGAATTCCTACTCCTCGAATCTGATCGAGGGGCTCAAAACCACCCCGCGCGAGATCGGGCGGGCCTTGCACAACGTCAAAACCCAGAGCGGCTGAACTTACCGGATCATTCCGGGCATGTTGCGGGGATTTCATGGTGGACGCCGGACGTGACACGCCCCCGGATTTTTCCGCTCTACCGGACTTTCTCGAGCACTAGCTTCAATTTTACGGCAGCCCAGACATCCCGCCGACCGAGCGACTCAACGCCACCACCGCCGCCTCACGCTGGATTCAAGGATGCTCGTTCGAAAAAGCCACCTGCTCGCGCACGATGACATTGGCCATGACCGCCCGTTCGAGGATCAAGATCATGTAACGATGGCGTGACATCCCGGATGCTTCCGCTAACTCGTCGAGGCGCTTGATCGTCTGGGGGGTCAACTGCACGGCAATTGCCCGTGTTTTTCTCACCGTATTCACAATAACAAGGATAAATTGGCCCAGAGCGGCTGGTCGCGCAAGCATGGAGAAAGCCGCAGGTCAGCACCAAAAGCATTTTCAATTCCTATCGTTTTGATATAAATTTCTATGAGAATGGCGACCAAGCACGACGCTGAAAAAGAAACTGTCCTCGTCCACGACATCTCCCCGGAATTGGAGCAGGAGTTGATCCGCCGGGCGCAGATGCGACACCGTGATGCTGGCACCGAGGCCTCGGAAATCATCGCGCGCCACGTTAGCGAAGAAGACGGCGGCATCGCTTAAACCTCCCTTTCCGGCTCTCCATGCAGAGCCTGCAGTCGTTCATCGATCCAGCGCGGATCGCCGAACAAGGGTTCCTCCGTCTCGCTCCCGCGGACCGCGTCACCTGCCGCGCCCACGCCGTTGCCAAAATTGTCGGGGATTTGCATCAGCGGCAAGATGATGCCGCGGGACCCGGCCCGCCATGGGGTGAAGACCCGGCAGCCGGCGAGCACAGCGTGCGCGACCATGGGACGATGAAAAAACCAAAACACTGGTCCCAATCCCACGAACGTGTTCACGTCCCGGCCGAAGACCGCGCACGCGCTTGGTCCGGCAAAACCACCGACAGCAAAGTCCGCAGCGAAGGCCGCTACCTCGCCGCACTCGAAGCCAAAGCCGGCCCCAAACGCGCTTACCAAGCCAGCGAAGCGAAAACAGACCGCAAAGTCTTAGCCTCCGCTAAGCCGTAACCATGCAAAAGCCGCGGCGATTGACGGGCTGCAGCAAAAGGCCATTGTGTTTCGACTTTCGCTCAGCGGGTAGGGACGAGCGGCCCGCTCGTCCGCTCCCCAACCAACGGACGCGCGAGCCGCGCGACCCTCCCTAAGTCTGCACATTCTAAGCCCGTCACGATCAGACCATACGGCCTCCGGTTCCGCTTTCCGGTCTCCATCTCCCCCTTCATCCTTCATCCTTCAAACTTCATCCTTCTCGTCCCGCCGTAGCCGTTCGCCTCGGCGAACGCAAAGGCGGATCCCCCCGTGCCCCCTGGACAAACCGATCCCAACCGCGTCCGGCACAACGTCATCTTCTTCCATCTTCTTCAATCCGTGGCCTGTCTCCTCCCCGGCTCCGGACTCCCCGCTCCTCCGCTCTTTCACAGCCACCACCACTCCTCCACGGCGCGCTCGTATCCCCGGCGCGCCGCGGCTCCCGGTGACCACTCGGCCAGGCTGGCGCCACCGCCTTGTGCCGGCCCCGGCGTTTTCCAACGCCCGGAGTCCGCTTTGGTTTCTTCGATTGCATCTTCCTTTTTCCGCTCCGACCCACGTTTTGCTTCGTCATGCGTTTTCATCAGGCCAAGCAAACAACGATCACGCGCCCCCCGCGATAGGGAGTTCACCTGACCGTAGCCCTCCTCGCACACGGGGCATGCTCTATGGGCAATAGACCCCACAGATGCCCGTCGCCCCGTCATCCTATGCTCGCCGTTGTGAGTCCGATGTATTCCGAACTGCGCGAAATGCAGGCCGCCCACCGGGCCGAAGTCGGCGCATTGCGTGAAATGCTCGCCGAGCACCGTCCCGCCGAAGGCGACAACCTCGATGCCGGCACCTCCGACCGGATGCGCAGCACGGTCAGCAATATTCTCCGCCTCCAACGCCTCATCGCACGGCTCGACGAATAACCTTTATGGAAACACTCGCCGTATCATCCGAGCCCCCCACCGCAGCGCCTTTTCCGCCCCCCACACACCGCGCCATCCTCGATTCCCTGCTCGACCCGCACCTCCTCCTTATCCCCCTCCGTAACGCTTCCGGCCGGATCACCGACTTCACCATCATGGAGGCGAACACCGCCGCCGCCGAATACTACCATCTCGACCGCGAAACCATGCCCGGTCGTCACCTTCTGGAATTCCTTCCCACGGACAACATCGGCGCCCTTCTGGCCATGGCCCGCGATGCGTATGAGTCCGGCGAACCGCTCATCGTCAACAACTACCCTCTCGCCCTCCATATCTACGGTCAGGAAAACCGCTTCGATATCCGTGCCGTGCGCATCGATGAC
This sequence comes from Chthoniobacterales bacterium, assembly GCA_044359955.1. Classification (GTDB taxonomy): domain Bacteria; phylum Verrucomicrobiota; class Verrucomicrobiia; order Chthoniobacterales; family JACTMZ01; genus JACTMZ01. The sequence continues at coordinate 46,308 of JBIKLF010000014.1, forward strand.
GAAATCGTCTGGACCTGGCGCGATGTCACCGAACGCTACCTCGCCGCCAAACGTCTGGCCGCTTCGGAAGAACGCTACCGCCTGCTCGCCGAAAATTCCTCCGACGTCGTGACCCGCGTCCGCCGCGGCACCATCCGATGGATCTCGCCCTCCATCACCCCGACCTTCGGCTGGGCCGTGGACGAATGCACCGGACACCTCGTCTCAAGCTTCATCGGGGAAGAACACCAGACGCAATGCGCCGGATACATGGCCGAGCTGGAAGCCGGCCACACCGTGCGCGGACGAACCATCGTGCGCGCCAAGGACGGAACCCGGCACTGGATCGAGACGCACGCCAGTCCCTACCTCGATGCCAACGGACATCACGACGGCTTCGTCGCCACCAGTCGTATCGTCGACGCGCAGGTGGCCGCCGAGCAAGAACTCGAACACCGGGCCCGCACCGACGACCTCACCCAGCTCCTCAACCGCAAAGAAGTCCTCAGCCGTATCGAAACCCTCGGCGCGCAATCCCGCCGCACCGGACAGCAACTTGCCGTCCTCTTCTGCGACCTCGACCGCTTCAAAAACATCAACGACACCCACGGCCATGCCGTCGGCGACGAAGTCCTCCGCACCATGGCCCGCCGGCTCCGGGAAACCCTCCGCACCAGCGACGACCTCGCCGCCCGGGTCGGCGGTGACGAACTCCTTGTTGTCCTCCACGGCGTGCAAGACACGGAGAACGCCGCGGCCGTCGCCGAAAAATTGCGCACCGCCGCGATGGAACCGATCTCCACCACCGACGGCCCGGTCGTCGTCACCCTCAGCATCGGAGTCACCCTCGCACAACCGGATGAATCGACCGATACCCTCGTCGCACGCGCCGATGCCGCCATGTATCAAGCCAAACACAACGGACGCAACCGCGTGATTTCCTTCAACGGACAAGAACCCTCACTCCCTTAAATCCGGTGCACATTTCTCCCGCTCTCGCTCAACTCAGACGGCAACAACGTCACTATAAAGAAAGTATTGACACTAAAAACACCGGGGACTACCAAGATTATTTAAATTTCTTGTCGAAGGTTTCCCCCCTATTTGTGAAGTCGCCAAGCAAGCAGGCCCGCAAGCGCCGCTCTTCTCTCAGTGCGAAGAGAATGCCCCCGCAGACCGAGCAACGAAACGGCACGCAGGGCCAGCATGCACCGAACGGCGCCCGCCCCCTCGTTTTGGAACGGCGTGAAAACAAGGATTCGTTGGGCGACGCGATCTTGCATGTCCGCGAACTTGAGGCGCTGGCGCAGAGCCTGATTCAGACCAGCGAGCAGAAACAGCAAGGCATTAGCCGTGAACTCCACGACAATATCGCCCAAGTTCTCGCCGCCACCACCAACCGAATCACGCTCGCCAGGAACGAAAAAATGCCTGCCTGGCTGCGCCAGGAACTGCTCGACCTCCGCGCTCAACTCGAAGGAGCCCTGCAGGATGTCCGCACGCTCGCACGTGACCTTCGCCCCGCCCTCCTCGACCACTTCGGTTTCGCCGCCGCACTCGAAAAGTGCGCCGACGGCTTCCGCCAGCGTTCCCGCATCACGCTTGATATCCGGATCGAACCCGACACGGTCAACTTCCTCGCCTGCGAAAACCTCACCCACCTTTTCCGCCTCGCCCAAGAAGCCCTCCAAAATATCGAAGACCACTCCGCCGCAACCCAAGCCTGGTTCACCCTGGCGCAGAACAACGGCACCATGCACCTCGAGATTGGCGACAATGGCCGCGCCTTCACCCCGGAGCGCGTGGCCGAAGCGCAAGGCGACGGACACCTCGGACTCCTCGGCATTCGCGAACGCGCCGAACTCCTCGGCGGTTCTCTCCTCCTCGAAGCCGTGCCCGACCAAGGCACCACCATCCGCGTCGAAATACCCGTCCCCCCCCCCCCCCGCACGCGGTCCCGCAAAACCTGACTAATTAAAATGAAACCAACCTCCGTTCTCATCATCGACGACCATCGAATGATGCGTGATGCTCTCGTCAACATTCTCGGCCGCCACAAAGATATCCATGTCATAGGACAAGCTTGCGACGGTCGTCAAGGCGCCGAGCAAGCCGCCAAGCTCAAACCCGATGTCGTCACCCTTGATGTCGCCATGCCCAACCTCAACGGGCTCGATGCCGCTCGCCAGATCCGCCGCCAGTCGGCCGCCACGCGTATCGTCATCCTCACCGCTTACGAAGACGATCTCTTCATCCAGCACGCCCTCGAAGCCGGCGTCGACGGCTACGTCTCGAAAACCTCCGCTGCCGAAACGCTGGCCGAAGCGGTGCGCCAAGTTGCCCAGGGCCACAAAGCCTTCTCGCCCGCGGTCAAACGACGCATCCCGCAATACGAAAAGTCCGAAGGTGGCCGCAAACTCCGGCGCCGCAAATCCGACACCCTCACCGCGCGCGAGACCGAAGTCCTCCAACTCATCGCCGAAGGCAACGCCAACAAACAGACCGCGGACCAACTCGGCATCAGCATCAAGACCGTCGAGAAACACCGCCAAGCCTTGATGAACAAGCTCCACATCCACGACACCGCCAGCCTCACCCGCCACGCGATTGCCTCCGGCATGGTCGAAACTTCCGCCCACTCCCCGCTCAACCACCGGTCCAGCTGACGCAGACAAAACCTTAAGCCTAACCATGCCGAAGCCGCGGCCATGGACAGGCTGTCGCCGAACGAAATGTTCGTTCAGCAGGTAGGGACGAGCGGCCCGCTCGTCCGCTCCCCAACCAACGGACGCGATAGCCGCGCGTCCCTACCTAAGCCTGCAAATTCTGAGCCCGTCACGATCAGACAACACGGCCGGTAGGGCCGGGGCCTCCGGACCCGCCGCACGACTATGGATTCGTCGGCGGGGACGCCGACGCTGCAGGAACATGTAGCGGCGCCGTCCCCGGCGCCGAAGCACCCAGCGACGTCGCGCCCTGCCTTCACAGCGTATAGAGCCCCGCTTACTCCCCAACCACACCCGCCAAAGCGCGGGCTCAGGGACTCCCGCCTACATTAGGGGCGACGCCTTGGCCGACATCAACCGCCTCGCGCCGGACGCAATCATATCGAAGCAGCCGCACCGGCCATCGTGCCGCTGCCCGACGGCCGCTCCCTAAATCCTCAGCGTCTTGAGCGCCGCCAAAGCTGCCTTGGGATGGCTCACGCGCAAGATGAGCAACCCGCGCACATCTGCCGGATGACTCGCGAGGTAAGCGTAGTCGATGTTGATTTTCTTTTTCGACAGCACCTTGGCAATTTTTGACAGCGCGCCCGGATGGTTGCGATTTTCCACCATGAGGACGTCATGCTCCACGACCAGCGTCCCGCGTTCCTCGAAAATCACCAGCGCGCGGTCCGCATCATCGACCACCAAACGCACCACGCTGTGGTCGGTCGTGTCCGACGTGGCCAAACCCCAGATGCTGATCCCCTCTTGGGCCAGCGCATCGCAGACGGCGGCGAGGGTTCCGGGTTTGTTTTCGATAAAGACGGCGAGTTGGGTGACGATTTTGACCATAAAAGTTTTGGCGGTTGGCAGCCCGCGCCATGAGGACGCGCTGTTGCCTTGAACTTAGCCCTGTCCCACCCGCTGCTCAATCACCATCCTCCCATCTTCGTTTCCTTCGTTACCTTCTGTTCAAATCACCCGCTGGCATCCGGCACGCCGCGCGTTTAAGCTGACGGGTTACTGCCATGTCCTTCCGCCTCGCCTCCCCCCACGCACCCTGCGGCGACCAAGGACCCGCCATCGACAAGCTCACCCGCTCGCTCGAGGCGGGCCATCGCCACCAGACCCTCCTCGGCGTGACCGGCTCGGGCAAAACTTTCACCGCCGCCAACATCGTCCGCAACCTCGACCGCCCCACCCTCGTCATTTCGCACAACAAGACCCTGGCCGCGCAGCTCTACTCGGAATTCAAACAGTTCTTCCCCGACAACGCCGTCGAATATTTCGTCAGCTATTTCGACTACTACCAACCCGAAGCTTACATCCCGCGCACCGACACCTACATCGAAAAAGATTCCGCCATCAACGAGGAGATCGAGCGCCTTCGTCTCTCCGCTACCAGCTCCCTCCTGACGCGCCGCGACGTCCTTGTCGTCGCCAGTGTGTCCTGCATCTACGGCCTCGGCTCGCCGGAGGATTACCAGAAAATGCTCCTTCCCTTGAAAACCGGCGAAGAACTTTCGCGCGAAGCCTTCCTCGGGCGCCTCGTCGATCTGCTCTACGAGCGCAATGACATCGCCTTCGGGCGCGGCAAATTCCGGGTCCGCGGCGATGTCGTCGAGGTCCATCCGGCCAACCTCGACGAAGAAGCCGTGCGCGTGGAATTTTTCGGCGACAACATCGACCGCATCAGCATGTTCGACCCGCTGACCGGCAACGTCTCGGAAACCTTGCCCGGACTGACCATTTTCCCGGCCAAACAATTCGTCACCCCGCAGGACAAACTCCGCCGCGCGCTGGGCACCATCCGCACCGAACTCGACGAACGCCTCGCCGAACTCGAGTCCCAAGGCAAACTCCTCGAATCCCAGCGCCTCAAAATGCGCACCGAGTTCGACCTCGAAATGATGGAAGAAATGGGCTTCTGCACCGGGATCGAAAATTATTCGCGCCACCTCAGCGGACGCCCCCCCGGTTCGCGCCCCTTCACCCTCCTCGACTTTTTTCCCAAGGATTACCTCTGCGTGATCGACGAATCGCACGCCTCCATCCCGCAGATCGGCGGCATGTATGCCGGCGACCGCTCGCGCAAACAGGTCCTCGTCGACTACGGCTTCCGCCTGCCCAGCGCGATGGACAACCGCCCGCTCAACTTCCCCGAGTTCATGGGCATGACCAACCAACTCCTCTACATGAGCGCCACGCCCGGCGATTTCGAAATCCGCAACAGCCACGTCGGGAACACGGGATTCCTCCCTGCCGTCCGCCCCGACAACCGCCTGACCCTCGAGGAAAGTGCCGCCCTCCTCCAGCGCGCCCGCGACGAGTTCGATGTCTCCACCCCCGGCGCCCCGCTCGTCGCCGAACAAATCATCCGCCCCACCGGGCTCCTCGACCCGCAAATCACCGTCCGCCCGCTCAAAGACCAGATCGACGAAACGATCGAACTCTGCCGTCAACGGATCGAAAAGAAACAACGCATCCTCGTCACCACCCTGACCAAACGCACCGCCGAAGACCTTTCCGACTACCTGCGCGATGTCGGACTCAAGGTCCGCTACCTGCACAGCGACATCGACACCATCGAACGCGTGGAAATCCTCCGCGCACTGCGCACCGGCGAGTTCGATATCCTCGTCGGCATCAACCTCCTCCGCGAGGGCCTCGACCTCCCCGAAGTCGGACTGGTCTGCATCCTCGACGCCGACAAGGAAGGCTACCTGCGCAGCCAGACCTCGCTCATCCAGACCGCCGGACGCGCCGCCCGCCACGTCGACGGCGAGGTCGTGCTCTTCGCCGACAACATGACCGGCAGCATCCGTGCCCTGATCGAGATCAGCGACTACCGCCGCCGCCGCCAGATGGAATACAACGAGCAGCACGGCATCACCCCCCGCAGCGTGGTCCGCGCCGTGCAAGAAAGCCTCCACGTCATCCTCAAAGGCAAATCCGAAGAAACCGCCCGCATCGCCGAGTCCGCCGAAGGCCTCTCCCTCTCCGATCTCCTCGGCGAACTGAACCAAGAAATGGAAGAAGCCTCCGCCGCCCTCGAATTCGAACGCGCCGCCCTCCTCCGCGACCAGATTATGGAACTCAAAGCCGGCACCGGCCTCGAAAAAATCTCCCCGTCCCGCCGCCCCGTCACCTACGCTGCCAAAAAACGCCGCCGATGAACTGCCCTCCCCGCCCGTGACGACCGCTCCATCTGCCCTCTTTAAACTTAAAACATAAAACTTAAAACTTTCCCCGCATGCCTCCCGCCAAACCCAAAAAAGCCCCCCCCGCCACCGCCATCCACCTCGTCGCCGGCAACGACGAAATGGCCGTCAAATCCCGCGCCAAAGAACTCGCCGCGGAACTCTCCCCGGCCGAAGGCGGCGAATTCGCGGTCGAGACGATCGACGCCCACGCGGACAACTCCGAGCATGCCGCCTCGATCATCCGTGAAACCATCCTCTCGCTCAGCATGGCCGGCTTCCTCTCCTCGGAAAAACTCGTCTGGCTGAAGAGCGCCAATTTCCTTTCCGACACCCAACTCGGCGGCAGCAAGGCCGTTCTCGAAGCCCTCGAGGAATTGCTCAAAGTCCTCGAAGGCGGCTTCCCCGCAGGCACCCGCTTCCTCCTCAGCGCCATCAGCCCCGACAAACGCCGCACCGCCTACAAATCGCTGACCAAACTCGCCACCACCGACCTCCGTGACAAACCCTCGGGCGGCCCGCGCTTCGACGAAGACGAAGCCGCCCGCCAAGCCGCCTCGTCGGCCGCGCGCGAGCGCAAGTTGAAATTCCACCCCGACGCCCTCGAGCGCTTCGCCGCCTACGTCGGTTCGGACACCCGCCAAGTCCTCAACGAACTCGACAAAATCGACACCTACCTCGGCGACGAGCGCCGCGAGATCCTCGAGGAAGACATCCGCCTCCTGGTCCCCGAAACCCGCCGCGGCATCATCTTCGAACTCGGCAACTGCCTCGCCCGCCGCAATCTCCGCGACGCCAGCAATTGCCTGCAAAAACTCCTCGCCCAAGGCGAGGACTCCGTCGGCCTCCTCTACGCCGCCATCATGCCCACCATCCAGCGCATGACCGCCGCCGCTATCCTCATCGAGGAATACGGCCTCCGCGTGCCCCCGAATTACCAGTCATTCCAAAGCGCTCTCGACCGACTCCCGGCCGACGCCCAGGAAATCCTCCCGAGAAAAAAGGACGGCACCCTCAACGCCTACGGTTTCTATATGTCCGCCCAAGAAGCCAAACGCTTCAAAGCCGCCGAACTCGCCGAAGCCACCATCGCCTGCGCCGAAGCCACCACCGCGATCATGTCCACCGGCTCCGACCCCGCCCTCATTTTGCAGCAACTGCTGGTGCGAATTCTGACCCCGCGGTAAGGCCGGCGGCTAAACCCCTGTGATGCAACAGGTAGAAGTGGCCCCGCAGGTGCGGGGACGCCGCTTCTGCTTTATCAACATCCCCCTTGACGTCGCCGCCACGAAGATACATTGTAGACACATGACCACCACCGTCCAGAAGTGGGGCAACAGCCTCGCCCTCCGCATTCCGAGCGCCTACGCCGCCGAGACCAATCTGGCGGAGAGTTCGCCGGTCGAACTCAGACTAAAAGCCGGCTCGATCGTCATCCGACCCGTCACGCGCAAGCGTCACAAACTGGACACCCTCTTGCGCGGCATCACCCCGCGCAACCGCCACACGGCCACCCAGACCGGTCCGGCCGTCGGCCAAGAGGTTTGGTGATGAGGTATGTTCCGCGTCGCGGGGACATCGTCTGGCTCAGCTTCGACCCGCAAGCCGGGCACGAACAAGCCGGACGCCGGCCTGCGTTCGTCGTTTCGCCCCAGGCTTACAACGGCAAGACCGGCCTTTTCCTGGCCTGCCCAATCACCTCGAAAGTGAAGGGCTACCCCTTCGAGGTCCGGCTGCCGGAGAACTTGGAAGTGGACGGGGTCATCCTCGCCGATCAAATCAAGAGCCTTGATTGGAAGGCCCGCCGTGCCAAATTCGCGGCCAGGACGGATGATCGCGTGATCGACGAAGTCGCCGCTCTGATTTTGCCCCTCATCGATGAAAACGCCTGACGACCCAAATTGACCTTGGACAAATGTGGACATATTTGGTCCACATGAAAACTGCCACCGGCCGCGGCCTGCGCAACAACTTCTCCCGCCTCGAAGCCTGGCTGGCCGTAAGCGAGACGGCGCAGATCCGCAAACGCGGCGAGACCGTCGCCGAATTGCGCAAGCCCTCGCGCCGCACGAAGGCCGAGCCGCCGATGCCGGATTTCATTCCGCAAGCCATCTCTCCCGCTGCATCAAATCCGCCGAAGGCTGTTCACCCGGCGAGATGCGAACCAGAAAATAGCGTTTGGGGAATCACGCCCTGGCGAGCTTCATGAACCCTTTGGCGATGTTTAAGGCCCGCGCGACCGGCACCCCGGCGAGCCCGCCGGTCCGGGGTCGGTGGGTTATCGTGACCATGAGCCTAACGCGCTCGACCTCCCGAGTAACTCGAAGCGTTTTTAGGCAGCGACGGTCATAGACCGCCGCTACAAGTTTTTGTCGAGATGTAGCGGCGCTCTATGAGCGTCGGTGCCTTTGCCCCTGGCAGTGATGGTAGCCCCAGTTACTCCCAGCACACACCCGCCAACGCGCGGGTTCAGGGACTCCCCAAGAATACGGATGATTTGTTCTAAAGTGTGTCGGTTCTTCATGGGCTCTACGGGTTTCACTCCGCAGAACTCTCACTCAACACTGTCTAGTTTTCGGGAGCTGGATCATCTTTCATCAAACCCGCTCTCTCAACCCCTCCTCGCCTGAACAACCTTCTGAAACTTCACATTTAGCCCGCCATCACCGGAGCCAAAATCGCATCCCGCATCCCGTGCAGGAGTTTTTTATCCGCCGGACAAACCGTGGCCAGCACCCCACCAAGCTTCGTCTCCCGCTCGCCGCAAAAATAATACGGACACAACCGCACGCGCCCCTTCATCCTTTGTAGCGGCGGTCTATGACCGCCGGTCCCTTTCTCCACATAATCCATCTCCATCACCCGCGAGTGATGGAACTTCTGCAAAATCCACGGCCGCGCGTCCCAATCGCCCAGCGCTTCATCCACCGCCCGCGCCCAGTCCTCGTGCGACAAATCCTGCCCGACCTTCACGCTGCGCGATCCCCACGCCAATTCGGAGAACCCGCTGATCTTCAGCACCAGCTCCCGCTCGCGCTGACTGAACTTTTTAAGCTCCTCCCAACTCTGGATCTCCAAGCCCGGATAAACCCCCGTTGGCGGCAGCGGCTGCGGATCCATCAACCACGTCCGCGGGATCACTTTTTGCAGCGCCACAAAATGTTTTTCGCCCAGTTCACGCCTCCAGAAATCAGCCAACGGCCGCAACCAAAACAGTGCAAACCACAATTTCTCCTCGATCCACGGCTTGGGCGGCGGCGTCATCGTGCGTTTCCCCTCCGCCACGTCCCGCAGCAAGCCCGTCGCCGCCGGAATGTTCGGCAAATCGAACAACTCGAAAAAACGGTAAACCGCCCCGCGCAAATCCTCCGGCGGATGCTCCGCCTCCACCACCCGCGACCCGACACGCGCCGCCATCCACTCCATTTCCGGACGGTAATCCGCCGCCTCGCGCGATATGACAATGTCGCCTCCTCCCGCCAGCGCCCGGAAACCGTCATCCATCCCCCGGCCGCCGGTCACCGCGAACCCCTCGGCCGCGTAAACCTCGTTCAACCACGCGGTCAACCCGATCCCGCCCGGCACATTGTCCAACTCCGCAATAATAAAACCGTCCTCCGTCAAAATCACATCCGGACGAATGATCCGCGGCACCGCATCGGCCAGCGCCTTGGCCCGCGCCAGTTCCACCAATTCGCGCGGCTTCCCGCGATCCAGCAAGTCCGCAATCCACGCCGCCCGCTTCCCCGACACACTCAGCCGGTAAAGCAGATTGCACGCCTCGACAAATTTGCGCAGCCGGAACCCGAGTTTCTCCAACTCCTCGTCCATCCCCGCCGGGAGCACGAACGGCTCCGCCGCCACGCGCCATTCCTTGCCGGCAAACAAACCACCCGGCGGCAGGGCCGCCCGGATGCGTTCCGCCCGGGCCACGCGATCATCTTCCGTCGCGGCCACGCTCACACCAATCCCTTCAAAGCCAACCGCACCAACTCCTCCGTCCCCGCCTCCTTGTTTTTCAGCGCCACCTCCCGCACCGACTTGGCCGCATCGACCTGCCTGTAGCCCAGCGCGATCAAGGCCAGCACCGCATCATTGGCCGCCCGCGCCTCCACGCTCGGCGCCTGGTCTGCGCTGGCCGCTTCCCACGCCGCCGCCACCCCGAGTTTGTCCTTCAACTCAAGCACGATCCGTTCGGCCGTCTTCTTGCCCAGTCCGCTGATCTTGGAAATCGACGCGATATCCGAGTCCACCACCGCCGCCTTGAAGCGCATGACATCCATCCCGCTCAGCACGGCCAGCGCCAACTTCGGGCCCACCCCGCTGACCCGCGTGACCAGCAAGCGGAACAAATCCCGCTCCTCCGGCGAAGCGAAGCCGAACAAAATATGCGCATCCTCCCGCACCTGCAGGTGAGTCAGCAGCCGCACCGGCTGGCCCGGCTGCGGCAGACGATCGTAGCTGGAGAGCGGGATCAAAACCTCGTAGCCTACCCCGTGAACCTCCACCACCACCTGCGTCGGCCACACTTCGCGCAGGGTGCCATCGAGATACGTAATCATTGCCCATGACCGCTACCAGACCACGCCGCCGCGGCAAGCGCGCTTTTCTCGTCTTCTTCGGCGTTGCCACATCGGCCCTGGCCAACGACGCCCCCGATCCCGGTTGGCGCGTGGTTCTCGTGCCGGCCTTCGAACGCCCCTCCCTGCACGAGAACATCCCCGGGGCGGACACCGCCATCCTTGCCGTCGCCCGTCCCGGCGAACTGGGCCTCTTCGAATACGCCACGACCCGCGGAGCCATGCGCTGGGCCCGGGATCATGCCGCGAAACATGGCGAAGCCTGGCTGGCCGCCGCCGACGTGGAGATTCGCCGCGGCAAAGGACGGGTCATCGACCGCATTCTCATCACCGGCGAAAACCCCCTCCTCTCCTCTCTCGTGACAACCCCCGCCTTCTACCGCCGCTTCGAACCGCTGCTCGGCACCGGGTTCCATGTCATCGTGCCGCACCGCAACACCATCGCCCTCTACCCGCGTCTGGCCGGACGCATCCCGCCGCTTGAAGCCGGGGCCCTTCTTCGAAGCCATCTGATCGCCTCGCACCCGGTCAGCCGGGAGGTCTTTCGCGCAACCCCCGGTGGCCTCGAGGCCGACGGAATCCTGAGCGAGGAGTAAATTTTGCTTGTCCGCCGGGGGCGCGCCGCTATGGTGGCGGGTCGCGCGTCACCAATCGCGCCGTAGGTCCTTGGGCCCCGGAGCCTCGTCTCTCGGGTCAAACGCGCCAAGGGAAACCCGGCGACACATCATACCAATCAACATTATGCCAGTTCGTCTTGGACGTTTCGAAATGCCCAAGTCTCTCGTTAAGGACGAGATGACTTCCACCGCCACCTACGCGAAATTCACCGCGGAACCCTTCGAGGCCGGCTACGGCCATAGCGTCGGCAACTCGCTCCGCCGCGTGCTCCTCTCCTCGCTCGAGGGTGCCGCCATCACCTCGATCCAGATCGAGGGAGTGAACCACGAGTTCCAGACCATTCCCGGCGTCGTCGAGGACGTCGTGGAAATCATCCTCAACCTCAAGCAGGTCAAATTCAACACCCACGACCACGACACGCACCGCGTCGTGCTCAGCGTGAACAAAGAGGGCGCCATCACCGCCGCCGATATCGCTTCGACCAACCAGTGCGAAGTCCTCAACCCCAAGCAGCACATCGCCACGCTCGACAGGAAAATGAAGTTTTCCATCGAGATGAACGTGCGCAAAGGGCGCGGCTTCTCCACCGGCGATGAAAACAAGACAACCGATCAAGCCATCGGCGTCATCGCCATCGACTCCATCTTCTCGCCCGTGACCCGCGTGAAATATGCCGTCGAAGCCACCCGCGTCGGACAGCGCACCGACTATGACAAGCTCGTGCTCGAGGTGTGGACCGACGGACGCATCACGCCCGAGGAGTCCCTGCTCCAATCCGCGGCCATCCTCCGTCACCACCTCGATGTCTTCGTCGGCAACGACGACGCGCAGGTCGAGTTCGATCAGACTCCGGAAGCGGTCAGCCAGGAAAACGCCAAGCTCAAGAAATTGCTCAACATGTCGGTCAACGAGATCGAACTGAGCGTCCGCGCGGCCAACTGCCTCAACAACGCCAACATCACCACCGTCGGTCAACTGGCCTTGAAGTCCGAAGCCGAGATGCTCAAATACCGCAACTTCGGCAAGAAGTCGCTCAACGAGATCAAAGACAAACTCGAAGAACTCCAACTCGGCCTCGGCCTGAAATTCGAGCCCGGCCTCATCGAGGTCCAGCCCGAAGCGGAAAAACCCGCCGGCGACGAAGACGAGACCAAGGCCAAAAAGAAGTAAGCCATGAGGCACCAAAACAAGACCGTCAAACTCGGCCGCTCGCAGGCTCACCGCGACGCATTGCTGGCCAATCAGGTTTGCAGCCTGATCATCCACCAACGCATCCGCACCACCCTGGCCAAAGCCAAGGCGACGCGCCCGCTCGCGGAAAAAATGGTAACCCTCGGCAAAAAAGGCACCCTGCATGCCCGTCGCACCGCGACCGCCTATCTGCACCAGCCGGCCGCGGTGAAGAAATTGTTCGAGGAAATCGCTCCCCGCTCGGCCTCCCGCGCCGGCGGATACACCCGGATTACCAAACTCGGACCCCGCAAAAGCGACAGCGCCCCGATGGCCGTCCTTGAGTGGGTGGACACCGCCACGGTGGAAACCGTAGTCGAGCCCGCGGCCGAAAAGCCGAAGGCTGCCAAGAAAAAGCCCGCGCCGAAAAAAGACGCCGAGTAAACTTGGCGGCCCCGCCGCAATTCACACCACGCCGCCGCGGCCCGCAAAGCCCGGCGGCGTGTTTCTTTTCCGCCCTGCAATCAGGCCCCGAGCGCGGCACTCCCTACCGCGTTCCATTGGTCCCCCCAGTAGGGCACGCTGGCCCCAGCGGGCCGCTGCCCCTCCGCTACCGATCTAGCACCGTCACCGGCAAGGAAGCCTCGAACCGGCTATTCGCCGGCGCGCTCACCGCGGCACCCGCAATCTGCACGATATTCACATCCGTGACCTGCGGCCCCGTCTGCGCATGAGCGGCAGGGACGAGCGTAATATCCCGCCCGACCATGAAGAGCAGGCAACCGGCAATGACCGTGAGAACAATTTTCGTGTAAGCGTCGATATTCATAAGGGCTCCACCCTTCACAACCCGCCGCAGACCGTCAAGACCCGCGCAATTCGCGGCGGAGCCATTCGCCCAGGCGCTCGGCGCACTCGTCGACCGACTCCCGCCACGTCCGGGCCGCTCCCTCGTCCGCCGCATCACTGATCTCCTTGACCAGCGTGACCGGCAGCCCGAACTGACGCGCCGTGAACGCGACCGCGTAGCCTTCCATATCGACCAGGTCAATCCCGCGACCGACCAACCCCGCTCGCTTCGCCGCGCTATCGACAAAAAGATCACCCGACCCGAGCACCAGCCCGCTCACCCCCAAGTCGATGGCCGCGCCGAAGTGCTCGCCGGTCAGCCCGAAAATCGCCTCGTCATCGAAATCATGCTGCTCGACACGCCCGACCACCTGCGTGCCTTTCATCCCCTCGCGCAAGCTCCCCGCGGTGCCCAGATTGATCACCCGCGAAGGACGCTGCCGCGCCAAGATCGAGGCCAAAGCCGCAGCCGCACAAACCTTGCCCACTCCCGTAACCAAAACCGGCAAATCGGAGACATGCAAATGCTGCGCCTCTTCCTCCAGCGCCACGACGAGCAAAGGACGGTCCAACGAAATGGTCTGATGCAACTTCACGGCGGGAATTGAATCCTCAACCCGCCACCAGATCAATCCCGTGGAAAATCCGCGCGAGGATTTCCACTCCATGGGCCAAGGATGGCGCCGGCCGCACGAAGAACCGGTCGGCATCCACCGCCATCACCCGGCACCCGACCTCAATCAGCGCCGCCTCCCGGGCCGCACGCTCCTCGTCGAAGCCGCATGGTGCGGCGATGACCAACTCCGGCCGCGCCGCCCGCACCGTCTCCCACGTCGTGCGGACCGAGCGCTCGCCCGCCCGGCCCAACACCTCCTCACCTCCCGCCGCCTCGACCATCTCCGGAATCCAATGACCACTGGCAAACGGCGGATCAATCCACTCCGCCACGAAAACCCTCAGGCGCCTCTTGCCTTCGACCGCCTGCCGCACCCGCGCGATCCGCTCCGTCATTTCCCCGGCCAATACCTCGCCCTTTTCGGCCGCGCCCAACTCCCGCCCGAGATACCGCACCGACTCCGCCACCTCGGACAGCGTCCGCGGCCCAAGCGAAATCACCCGCGCGCCGACCTCGCCCAGATCGCCGCCGGACACCGCACAAACCCGGCAAAGATCTTGCGTGATGATCACCTCCGGCCGCAGCGCCGCCAGCAACTCCCCGTCCACCGCGTAGAGCGCCTCGCCCTTCTCCACCGCCGCTCGCACCGCCTCATCGATTTGCCGGCCGTCCAAGGCCGCCGTATCAATCCGGCTCGCCGAAACCACCGGCACCGCCCGCACCTCCTCCGGCCATTGGCACTCATGCGACCGCCCGACCAAATCCCCCGCCAGTCCGAGATCCGCCACGATCTCCGTCGCACTAGGCAGCAAAGAAACAATCCGCATGACGGAAACCTAAGCCGTATCCATGCAGCCGGAAACGCAATAAAAGCGCGGCTTGGCTCGGTTTTTCCAGGGGGCACGGCCGTCCCGGCCGTGTTGTCTGATCGTGACGGGCGGGACGCCCGTGCCCCTTGGCCACGTGCCAGCTCGCTCACCAAATAGTTATTTATACCAACGTCCTTTTGCTTTCCGACTCCCGAGTAACTCGAAGTGTTTTCAGGCAGCGACGGTCATAGACCGCCGCTACAAGTTTTCGTCGAGATGTAGCGGCGGCGTCCCCGCCGTCGGTGCCCTGCTCGAATCGGCACCGGTTTTGAATTTTCACGGCTAAGAAACCAGCTCTTTCAGGTCAATACCGATAATGACCATACACAGACGGATTTTTTTGCATCCCGGCGGGATTTTGTCCACGTTCGGAACAAGTGACGTTGTTGCAAAAATCCGCGTTGGAGCAGGCCGCCCCGCTTTGGCAAGGGCTGCAGCGCAACGACGAGCTGCCCGGCGAGATGGCTATCGCCGTCCGCGCCGGAGTGGGTCGCACCGTGGTGCGGGGTCTGCTCCGCCATCTGGGCCGCCGCGGGTTTATTGCCCGCCGGGGAAGGAAGTGGGTCCTCAAGCGTCCGTTGCCGGCGCCACCGGAGGGTGGCATCGACCGGGCCCATGGACCGCGCAGCAAGAAGGATCTGGTCAAGGAGCACCTCTTGGCCGGGGTGACCGGAGGAGGACTGCAGGCCGGGCAGCGTATTGTCGAACTGGCCGTGGCCCGCGAGTTGGGTGTGTCGACCGCCGTAGTCCGCGAGGCCCTGCTGGAACTGCGCCCGCTCGGGGCCTTCGTCAAAAAGGAAAGCCGCCATTGGCAAGTGGCTTCCGTTGATGACAAACAACTCGAAGCCTTGCGGGAATTCCGGGAAATGGTCGAAATCTTCGCCCTGCGCCGCTTGTTCGAACGGCCACGGTGCCCGCTCGTGGCGACCGCCCTCGCCCGCAACCGCCGGCGCACCGAGGAACTGCTGGCCAACCGGCGGGCGACCATCCGCGAGATCCTCGCCGTGGATTTGGAATTCCACCGCCTGCTGCTCGAGGCCTCCGGAAATCCCTTGCTGCCGGAACGCGCCGGCTTCATTTACCTCATCATCGAATTCCAGCTGGTCAGCCCCCACTTCCGGATCGCGAGAGGCAGGTTCGGCCTGCGCCAGCACCTGCGTATCCACTGGTCGCTGGAAAAAGGCCGGCCTGATCTGGCTGAAAGCGCCCTGCGCCGGCACCTGCAAGCCGCCGACCAGAGCATCTGCGCCATCGCCCGCCGCATGCGGCGGAATTGACGGTCGCCTTAAAGCCGCTTCCTGCTCCAATGTTCACCGCAGCCTTGACACGGGCCTGATCGCGAATTTCACCCTAAAGCCGCATGATCCCGACACAAAAGCCCCCCCACATCGTTGTCCTCGACGCGGGACATTTGCTCGATGGTGGCCTCGACTGGGGTGACGTGGCCCGGCTCGGCCGGCTCGAAGTGCACCATTCCACCGCGCCGGCCGAGGTGACAGCGCATGCCGCGGCGGCGCATGTCGTGCTGACCAACAAGACACCGCTGACCGCCGAAACCATCGCGGCTTTGCCGGACCTCCGGTTCATCGGCGTGCTGGCCACCGGCTACAATGTCGTGGACGCCGCCGCGGCCCGCGCCCGCGGCATCCCGGTGAGCAATGTGCCGGCCTACGGCACGGAATCGGTCGCCCAGCACGTCTTCGCCCTCATCCTCGAACTTTGCAACCGCGTTGGGGCGCAGGCCGCCGCCGTGGCGGACGGCCACTGGTCCGCCTCGGGCCAATGGTGCGCGCCGCTCGCCGGCATCACCGAATTGGACGGTCGGTGTCTCGGCATCATCGGACGCGGACGCATCGCGCGCCGCGTCGCGGACATCGGCCGCGCCTTCGGGATGCGCGTGATGATGGCCAGCCCGTCGCTCCCGGCCGGAGGTGACGGGTTGGACGCGCTGGACGAAGTTGTCGCGGGCGCCGACATCCTTTCTCTGCACTGCCAACTGACGCCGTCCAACGCGAGAATGGTGAACGCGGAGTTTCTACGCCGCATAAAAGCGCATGCTTTCCTGGTCAATACGGCGCGCGGAGGCCTCGTTGATGAAAACGCCTTGGCTTGCGCCTTGCGCACCGGCGGGATCGCCGGCGCCGCGCTTGATGTCCTCGCCGCGGAGCCACCAGCAGCGGACCACCCGCTTTGCGCCCTACCCAACTGCCTAGTCACCCCGCACATCGCGTGGATGGGTCCGGGCGCGCGGCGCCGCCTCATCACCATCACCGCGGAAAATATCCGCGCCTTCCTCGGGGGAAGCCCGGTCAATGTGGTCAACCCCTAGCCGACCAGCCGAGCCATGCGCATCCTTTTCGCCCCCGACAAATTCAAGGGATCGCTCGGCGCGAGAGAAGCCGCCGCGATCATGGCACGCGGTTGGCGGGCGTCGTGGCCGGAGGCGGAGACCGTCCTGCACCCTTTGGCCGACGGTGGGGATGGATCACTCGACGTTCTCGAGGCCGCGCTCGGCGGCGAGTGGAGGGAGACCCCGGCCCGCGACGCCCGCGGCGTCATCCGGCCTGTCCGCTGGTTGTGGCAACCCACGGAACGCACTGCTTGGATCGAAGCCGCCCGCGTGGCCGGCTTGGCCGGACTGTCCGCCGACGAACGGCGGCCGGCCACCGCGACCAGCGCGGGACTGGGCGATCTCATCCGCGCCGCCGAACGCGAAAACGCCCGGCGCATCTTCGTCTGCCTCGGCGGCAGTGCGACCAACGACGCCGGTTGCGGCCTGGCCGCCGCACTGGGTTTCCGCTTCCTCGACCGCGAGGGGGACGAAGTGGAACCGCTCCCGGCCTCCTTGCCCCGCGTGGCAAAAATCGTGCCGCCGCGGACGCCGACCGGCGCGCAAGTGATCGCCCTCGCCGACGTGCGCAATCCCCTGCTCGGGCCGGAAGGCGCCTCGCGGGCCTACGGCCCGCAAAAAGGTGCCGACCCCGCCGAGGTCGATTTCCTCGAGGACGCGCTGCGGCATACCGCCGACCTGGCCCGCCGCGATCTCGGCGCACCCGACCCCGCGACGCCCGGCGCCGGCGCGGCGGGGGGGCTGGGCTTCGGCGTTATGACATTCCTCGGCGGATGCGTCCGGCCCGGATTCGAAACGATCGCGCGGCTGACCGGGCTGCCGGAGGCCCTGGAAC
>JBIKLF010000015.1:0-63441 GCA_044359955.1 Chthoniobacterales bacterium
CAGCGCCCGAGTCGTCCGGGGGACTCGGGCTGCCGCTACCTCGCCCTGAGGACAGGCCTCAGGGCGTTTGTGAACAAGCCTCCCCGAACTTCCAGGCCCCGGTGTCTTTTTTCATTGAGGCAACACGTCCGAGACTCAATCAAGAGGCAATTTGACTTCTTGCCCGCGGCGCCCCAAATTCATCCACATGAAAGCATTCAAAACCACCCTCGCCCTCCTCGTCTTGGCCCTGACCCCCGTGCTGGCCGCATCGGACAAGGTGATTGATAAGGACGGCTGCGTCAGTGGCCAACCCTGCAAGTGCAAGGATTGCGGATACGTTTGCGGTTCAGATGCCTGCAAAGCGAGCGCAGCCTGCAAAGGCGACGCCTGCAGCAAGTCCTGAGGCCCGCGGCCGCCCCGCTTGGACGGGAATGATGGCTCCGGCCAACCGAGTGAAGGCCGCCGCGCTCTCTCGCTTCCCTTCCCAAAAACCCCGGACGCCCTCCGCGGGAATGCTCTTGTTGGTCGGGGTGGAGCAGCAGATGTTACCCGGCGATGGATGCGTTTTTTGTCGATCTCGGACGCCGGGTGCGGGAGCGGTGGCAGGCGGCTGATTTTTCCCTCGCCGCTTTCCCCGGCCTCGCGCAGGCGGCTCTGGAGGAAAATCCCCCGGCGACCGCGGTGGACGTCAAGGCCCTGACCCGCTCGTTTTTGCGCGACGACGAGCAAGCGTTGCAAACGGCCTCAGGATTTGGTCAGCCGGAGCTGGTCGTCTTCGACGATCCGCGATTCTACATCCAGCTGCTCTTCTGGTTGGACGGGACCACGCAGATTCACCAGCACGAGTTCTCCGGGGCTTTCCATGTCCTGCAAGGGTCGAGTCTTCATACCGAGTTTGCCTTTGCCCACGCGCGGCCGGTCACCGCGCATTTCCGGCTGGGGGATTTGCAACTGACCGGCACCGAGTTGCTCGAGACCGGGCGCACCGTGCCGATCACCTCGGGCGGGGCCAGTATTCACTCGCTCTTCCACCTCGAAACCCCGTCCATCACCGTGGTGGTGCGCACCCACTCGGATCCGGGGACCGGACCGCAATTCACCTACCTGCCGCCGCATGTCGCGGTGGACCCCTTTTTTTCCGACGCCCTGACCACCCGGCGGTTGCAACTGCTCGACGTGCTCGACCGGACGGAAGCAGAAGACTTTGCCGAGGTGGTCCGCGGCATGGTGGCCTCGCTTGATTACGAGCGGGGATTCTTCACTTTGCAAAACTGCCTGGTCGCCCTGCAGGAGCGGGGAGAATGGGAGGAGACGTGGGATGTTTTTGCCAAAAAACACGGAGCGCTCGCCGCTTATGCCGCACCCACCTTGGAAGAAATCGTCTGGCGCGACCGGCTGGTCAGCTTGCGCAGTTCCATCGAGGACGCTGACCATCGTTTCTTTCTCGCCCTCCTGCTCAATGTCCCGCGGACCTCGGATCTTCTGCCTTTGGTCGCGGCGCGTTTTCCCGGGGATCCGGTCACCACCGTGCTGGGTTGGGCGGAGGAATTGAGCGAGTCCTCCGCAGCAGGAACTTGGATTCTTGATGCGAAGTATCCGGATGAGGAAGCGGACGAAGGCAGGGAGGCTCCGCTCGATCGCTTTCTCGGCACCTTGGCCCGTTGCCTCAGGAGCGAGGCCGGGGCCACCGATGCCGCCCGGCGCGAGGCGCTGGCGCAGTCGAGCCTGCGGGCTCTGGTGGTGTGAGCGCCCCGAATCACTATGACACGCTCGGCCTCGACCGGCGTTGCACCACCGCACACATCCGCGCGGCCTACCGCCGGTTGGTCAAACAACATCATCCGGACGTCAACCAGACCGCGCCCGAAGCCACGCTGCGGGCCCAAGCGCTCAATACCGCGCACGCCACGCTGAGCGATCCGGCCCGGCGCGCGGACTACGATCGCGAACTGGACGGGGACCACCCCGCCGGCGCCACGGTGCGGGGCGGGAGGCATCGTGACATCGCCCAGGATGTGATGCTGCGGATCGAAGAGTTTTTCCGCGGGACCACGCTGACCATCCGGGTCAACGATCCGGCCAACCCGCACGGCGCCGAAAGCTATGAACTCGAGGTCCCACCGGACACAGCCCCGGGCACCAAATTCCGTCTGCCCCGCGCGGAGGAATTCTCCGGGAGCTGCGTCGTCGTGCGTTTGCGCGTCCTGCCCGGCGCCCGCTTCCGGGCGCGCGGATCCGACCTGCGCACCGAACTGCGGATCAGCGCCACGCGGGCGGCCAACGGCGGCAGCGAGACGATCCCCGGGGCGAGTGGACGCATGGTCCGAGTGACCATTCCGGCCGGAGTCACGCGTGGTGCGGTGCTGCGGGTGCCGGGCGAAGGCCTGCCCAAGCCGCGCGGCGGCCGGGGCGATTTGCTCGTGCGCGTGACCTATCGGGTAGAAGTGAAAATCTCGCGCGGGTCCAAGCGGCCCAGCCCATCCGGGCGGCTGGGCTGGGGTAGGAAGTGACGGCCGAATTTGAGGCTGCCATCGGTTGCGTCTCCCGCCACGATAGTTGAATGCTCAATGACCTTGATGTCGGCTGGCACCAGCGTTTGCAGATTTTTGGCCAGGCGTTTGACCGTCTTTCGGACGGCGCCCGACTGGCCGGGGAGCGGGAGCTTTCTCCGTTGGAAAAGCGGGGATTGATCCAGGCGTTTGAGTGCACTCACGAACTGGCTTGGAACGTGCTCAAAGATTACCTCGAAAGCCAAGGCATCCAAGGGGTGGTCGGGTCCAAGGGGGCCACGCGCGAGGCCTTCAAGAACAGCCTTATTTCCGAGGGCGAAGTCTGGATGGACATGATCAAGAGCCGCAATCAGACCACCCATACCTCCAACGAAAAGACGGCGAACGAGATCACGGAGGCCATCCTGACGCGGTATTGTGCGCAATTTTCGCAGTTGCAGATGCGGTTTTCCCGGCTTCAGGAGGCGGGGTCATGAACGGGCACGGATTGAGCCCACAGACCGTGCAGCGGATTCAAGACGTGTTGGCCCATTTTCCCGAGGTCGGGAAAGCCACGCTTTTCGGGTCGCGGGCCAAGGGCACGGCCAAAGAAGGCTCCGACATCGACCTGGCGCTCTACGGCGAAGGGCTCGATTGGCGTGTGCTCGGTCGGATCGAGGACGAATTGGATGACCTGCTCCTGCCTTATACCTTCAGCTTGCTTCACCACGACACCCGAACCGATGTCCAGGTGGCCGCGCACATTGCCCGGGTAGGAGTGCCTTTTTACCGGTGCGAGGGGGCGACGGCGGCGTATTTTTGAAGGGTCGGAAAAGTAGAAGCGGCGTCCCCGCCGCTTGTCGTCCGGGGTTAAGCGGCGGGGACGCCGCTTCTACTTTTGGCCCTCAACGGCAGCGTTACCGCGATGTGAATCTGTCCGGCGGACAGCATCGCGGCGCTTTACCTGGCGTGCATTTGGATTTAGCGTTTTGTCCCTGAGCCGGTGTGGCGGAACTGGCAGACGCGCCAGACTCAAAATCTGGTTCCCGCAAGGGAGTGTGGGTTCGATCCCCTCCGCCGGCAGATTTTTCATGGTAAGATTTTCGCGCAGCGCTGCGGAGGTGTTCGTGCCGGACGGTTGTCCGGTCGATACGGCGCTGGCGCGGACCACGCATCTGGGGATCGGGGCGCACCAAGACGATCTTGAGTTCATGGCGTTCCAAGGGATTGCGGAATGTTTCGGCAAGACCGACCGCTGGTTTTGCGGGGTGACGTGCACTGACGGAACGGGGAGTTCGCGCACTGGCGACTATGCGAAGCTTGGCGATGTCGAGATGTCCGCCCTGCGGAGGGAGGAACAAAATGCCGCCGCCGGGATCGGTCAATACGGGGCGATGGTGCAACTCGGACACGCGAGCGCGGCGATCAAAGACCGCGCGGACCGAAGTTTGCAGGATGATCTGCGCGGGATTCTCGAAGCAACAAATCCGGAGGTGGTGTACACGCACAATCTGGCGGACAAACATCCGACGCATCTCGCGGTGGTGCGGGCGGTGATCGAGGCGGTGCGGGCGTTGCCGCGCGAGAGGCGTCCGCTACGGATGATCGGCTGCGAGATGTGGCGGGACCTTGATTGGCTGCCGGACGATGAGAAGGTCGTCATGGATGTGAGCGGGCACGAGGCTTTGGCGGCAAAGTTGGCGGCGTGCTTTGCTTCGCAGATTGGCGGAGGGAAACGTTACGATTTGGCGGTGGAGGGGCGGCGCGCGGCGAACGCGACGTTTCTTGATCCGCGCTCCACGGATGAGGCGACGAAGGTGATTTTCGGGATGGAGCTGACGCCGCTGATCGAGGATGAGGCGTTGGATCCGGGGGCTTATGTCGATGGAATGATTGAGCGGTTTCGGGGAGCTGTTCGAGCCAGCCACAGCCGAGTCCGCGAGACAGCCGAAGGCAAATGAAAGAGGATTTCGGAGGATAAGTTGCCGGCCGGGTGACCCCGGCCGGCAACAATTCATCACGGCACTTCGCTCAAGGCTCTCCGAGATTCCACGCCATTCTTTTGAAGTCTACTTTGCGTCGGCCGAAGTTGATCAGCAGGCCGACCGGCAACCGGGTCGCGGCAAGTTCGTTGAGCAGTTGGGCTTCATCTGCTGGCCGGTATTCATCCGCCACTTTGAGTTCAACCAGCACCAGATCGTTCACCAGTAGATCGGCGACGTAGAGACCAACGGGCGTTGATTTGTAAAGGACTTCCAAGCGCTTTTCCATTTCGGCTTTGAAGCCGCGGCTTTGCAGTTCAGCTGCCATGGCGTTGCGGTAAACCGCCTCAAGAAAGCCGTGGCCCAAGACGCGGTGCACCTCGAAGGACGAGCCAATAATCGCTTCGGTGATCTCGCCGTGAGCCAGTTCTTTTGACATGACGCCTTCTCGCACGGGTGACGCTGGGATGCAATCCGGCCCGCTGGTGGCAGGGCTTGAGTTTGGCTCGTGTCAACGAGCCGAACTCTTATCCAAGCAGTTTATCCTCTTTGATCCGTGGCTGAATTGGATCAGCGAGGGAGGAGACTTGAGTTTGAAGCCTGAGTGAGGTTGTAGCGGCGGTCTATGACCGCCGGTGCACTTGAAAATGGAAAGAGTCCGGCGGTCAGATCAGTTGGTTGCCGCTGGCAACCTGTCTCGCCAAGCCTCGGCTGACCGCCGCTACAAGCGGGGGAATTAGGCGACGCCGGCGGTGGCGTCTTCGACGGTTTCGTAGACGCGGAACATTTGATCGAGGCCGGTCAGCTTGAAAAATTCGCTGATTTGCGGGCTGAGGTTAGCCACCGCGAGTGTGCCGCCGCGCAGGGCGAGGGCTTGGGAAGGGCGGATGAGGGAGCGGATGCCGACGCTGGCGATAAAATCGACGCCGCCCATGTCGACGATCAGGGCTTTGTTCGTTTCGTCCCCGGCAACTTCCATCGCCGCGGCGTGCAGGGCATCGGCGCTGGCTTGGTTGAGACGGCCGGTCAGGACCAGGACGGGGATGCCGTTTTCGCTGCGGCGGACGATTTCCATCAGGAGGCCTTGGCTGCGGTGACGGCTGCTTCCCTCGTGTCATGGACCGCATAAGCGGTCATGAATTGCGCGATTTCAAAAAGCTCCTTCACTTGGGGCTGGAAGCTGCAGACCGAAAGCGTGCCGCTTTCGCGGCCCATGCGGCGTCCGGCGAGGAAGAATTCACGGAAGCCGGCGCTGCTCACGTATTCGAGATCGGTCAGATCGATGACGAGGTGTTTGGCTTGGGTCCGGTCCAGTTCGGCGTTGAGGGCGGTTTTGAAATCGTTGTAGGTGATGGTGTCGATGCGGCCGGAGGGGCACGCGACAAGGACGTTGTCGTCGGTAAGGAAGGAGCATTGCATGAATTGAAAGATGCCCCCCCGCACCGAAGCGCGGCAAGAAATTTCCGCTTGGGCCGTTGCGGCGTTGCCGATCGGGCGGCGGACGGGTTATGGATGGGACGGTATTTATGCGGCGTCTTTTCGGACTCAACACTCTGGCGGGCAAGCTCACTCTGTGGACGGCTCTGGCTGCGGGCGCGATTATGTCCGTGCTCATCCTTTTCGCCTACCGCGCGGCGCGCGCCGAACTGATCGAGAGCACCAAGCAAAGCGCCCTGGCCGAGGTCGGGTTCCATGCGGTTGAAATCGACGCGATGGTTGGGCGGGTGGAGTCACTTGTCACCACCATGGCGGCCGTGCAGGGCTTGCGTGGCCCGGACCCGCACCCGGATGTGATGCTCGAACTGCGCCGGATCATGGACAGCTTTCCGGCCAACGAAGTTTTCGGAGCCTATTACACATTCGAGAATGCTGATTTCCGCGACCCGATGTCCATGCCGTGGATCGACCGGAATTCCTATCCTGAGGCGACGATCAACAAGAACGACTACCACATCGACCAGCCGTCGACCCTTTGGTATTGGGGCCCGAAAAAATCCGGCCAGCGGACCATCAGTGAACCTTATTTCGACGGCGGCGGCTCGGACGTGACCATGCTCAGCGTCAATGCCCCGGTCTTCGGTCCGGACGGGCAATTCTACGGCATTTCGGGTGTCGATATCTCGCTGGACGACATGCAGGAGTTGATCAAAAAGGTCGACATTGACATGGCTGGAGAAATGGCCGGCCACGAGTCGGATTTCGCCTACTTGGTCAGCCCGGCGGGAAAAATCATCGCGCACCCCGATAGCAGCCTCATGATCGGCGAGGGAAATCCGGGAACGAATATTTCGCAACTTCCGGCCGGGGGCT
Source organism: Chthoniobacterales bacterium (assembly GCA_044359955.1). Lineage (GTDB taxonomy): Bacteria > Verrucomicrobiota > Verrucomicrobiia > Chthoniobacterales > JACTMZ01 > JACTMZ01. The sequence continues at coordinate 6,764 of JBIKLF010000015.1, forward strand.
CGATTCAAGCGACACCTTCCGGCCAAACGAACTACCGCGGACCCGACGGAGCCGAGCGCATCGTCTATTGGGTTACCGCTCCGCTGTCCGGCTGGAAGGTGGTGCTCGATGTGCCCTATGCCACCCTCCTTATTCCGGTGCGCGCGCTGGCTTGGCGGCTCGGCACGGTGGGCGGAATCGGTCTGCTTGTCCTCCTCGGGGCGGTCGGCCTCATTGCCCACCGCGTGGCGGGTCCGCTGCGGCATCTCACCGTCGCGGCGGCGGAACTGGAGGCGGGGCAAATAACCGGCGGGAAGCTCACGCCCCTGCTGCAGCGCGGCGATGAGGTGGGCGACCTCGGGCGGGCCTTCACCCGCATGGCCGAAGAGATCCGTCAGCGCGAAGCGAGCCTCGCCGCGTGGAATGCGAATCTCGAAAAGACGGTGGCCGACCGCACCTCCGACCTGAAAAGCGCGGTCGAAGATGCCGAAGAGGCGCGGGCTCAGGCGCAGGAGGCGAGCAAGACGAAGAGCGCTTTCCTGGCCAACATGAGCCATGAGTTGCGCACCCCGATGAATGCCATCATCGGCTACGGCGAGATGCTGCTCGAGGAGGCGGAAGACACGGGGGAAAAATGGATGGAGTCCGACCTGCAAAAAATCCTCTCCTCGGCCAAGCATCTCCTGAAGCTGATCAACGACATCCTCGATCTCTCCAAGATTGAAGCCGGACGCATGACCGTCTTCCTCGAGCCGGTCGACATCGCGCAGGCCGCGCGCGACGTGTCCTCCACGGTGGAACCGCTGGTGGCCAAGAACGGGAATGTCTTCGAACTCAAGTGCCCGGAGGACATCGGCACGATGCGCACCGACCTGACCAAGCTGCGTCAGACCCTCTTCAACCTCTTGAGCAACGCATCCAAGTTCACCGAGAAGGGCCGGATCACGTTGGAGATCACGCGCCGGGCCGACCAGATGGTTTCCTTCGCGGTGAGCGACACCGGCATCGGAATGACGCCGGAGCAAACGGACAAACTTTTCGGTGAGTTCGTGCAGGCCGACGCCTCGACCACGCGCAAATACGGCGGCACCGGCCTCGGGTTGGCCATCAGCCGCAAGTTCTGCCGGTTGCTCGGCGGCGATATTACGGTCCAAAGTGTGCCCGGAGAGGGCAGTGCCTTCACCGCGATCTTGCCGGCCGAAGGCAAGGAACCGGCCGCGGAACCGGCGGCCGAAGAAGTGGCGGCGCCGAACGCTGCGCCCGAAACCCGGCCCGCGGCAACCCGCGGCACCTTGCTCGTGATCGACGACGATCCGGATTCACGCGATCTGCTCAAGCGCATGCTCGAGAAGGACGGTTATGCCGTGCTCACCGCGTCCGGTGGAGCGGAAGGCCTCGCGCTGGCCAAGGAGCACCAACCCGAACTCATCACCCTCGATGTCATGATGCCGAGCATGGATGGCTGGGCCGTGCTCTCCGCCCTCAAGGCCGATCCCGCTACGGCCGAAATCCCCGTGGTCATGATGACCATGGTCGACGACAAGCCGATGGGTTTCGCGCTGGGTGCTTCCGATTACCTGACCAAGCCGATCGACAAGTCCCGGGTTTTGCAGGTCGTGTCGCGCCGGATCGCTCACCATGGGGACGATGTTCTGGTCGTTGAGGACGACCCCATGGCGGCCGATATCGTGCGCCGCACGCTGGAGGCGGCCGGCCGCCCTTCGCGCCACGCGCGCAACGGACGCGAGGCCCTGCGTTTGGTCCATGAAGCGCGTCCGTCGCTCATTGTGCTCGATCTGATGATGCCGGAAATGGACGGCTTTGCTTTCCTCGATGCCCTGCGCATGGAGGGTCCGGAGTTCGCCGCCATCCCGGTGGTGGTCCTGACCGCCAAGGATCTCACGGCGGACGAGCGCGGTCTGCTTGCCGGCCGCGTGCAAGAGACCTTGCGCAAGGGTGCGGGACAGCGCGAAACTCTGCTCGAAATCATCCGCCGCAATCTCAACCCCACCTGATCCCCATGCCGAAAATTCTCATCGTCGAAGACAACGAAATGAACCGCGATATGCTCTCGCGCCGTCTGGAGCGGCGGGGGTTTGTCATTGTCATGGCCATGGACGGCCAGCAAGGCGTCGAGATGACGCGGAGCGAAAGGCCTGATCTCATTCTCATGGATATGAGCTTGCCGGTCATGGACGGCTGGGCGGCGACGCAGGCGATCAAGGCGGACCCCGAGTTGTCGAAGATCCCGGTCATTGCCCTGACCGCGCACGCCATGGCGGGCGACCGGGAGAAGGCGATGGCCGCGGGTTGCGACGACTACGATACCAAGCCGATCGAATTGCCGCGCTTGCTCGAGAAAATCGGAAAGTTTTTGCCCAATGTCTGATCCTGCGGCATCCGGTGAGGAAGCAGTGGCGGCTTTGCGTCACGACCTGCGCACGCCGCTCAACCAGATCATCGGCTATTCCGAATTGGTCGCGGAGGATTTGGAGGGCGAGGAGAATGCGCGGACGCGGGAGGATTTGGAAAAGATCGGGCGGGCGGCGCGTGGGTTGGCCGATTTGATCACGCGGGAGATCCAGCCGGGGCGGATTGCTTTGGTGGGAGAAGGTAGGGACGCGCGGCCTCGCGCGTCCGGAACGGAAGAGGGCGGACGAGCGGGCCGCTCGTCCCTACCTCAAGAGGAGGTGATCGCTCCGGCGGCCATCACGGCGAAAATCCTCATCGTCGACGACCAAGAGGAGAATTGCGTGGTGCTGCAGCGCCGGTTGGAAAAGGAAGGCCACACTTGCGCGGCGGTTTATGACGGGGCCACGGCGCTCGAGCGTTTGGCCGCGGAGGATTTCGATCTGGTGCTGCTCGACATCATGATGCCGGGGATCGACGGACGCGAGGTGTTGCGGCGGATCAAAAAAGACCCAAAGCTTCGCCACGTTCCCGTGATCATGATTTCCGCGCTCGATCAGATCGAAAGCGTGGTGGCCTGCATCGAGCAGGGGGCGGAGGATTATCTGCCCAAACCTTTCAATCCCGTGCTCCTGCGGGCCCGCATTGGGTCCTCGCTCGACCGCAAACGCCTGCGCGATGCCGAACAGGCCGCCTTCGCCGCGCTGCAAGAAAGCCAGGCTAAGCTGGCCACGGAACTTTCCGAGGCGGCGGCTTACGTGCAGAGCGTGCTGCCTGCGCCGATCAAGGACGGCCCGGTCAGCGCCTCCTGGCAATTCCTGCCGTCCTCCTCCCTCGGAGGCGATGCCTTCGGCTACGGACCCGAAAAGGACGGCAAGTTCGGCATCTGTCTGCTCGACGTCTGCGGCCACGGGGTCGGTGCCGCGTTGCTCTCGATCAGTGTGCTCAACGTCATCCGGGCCGAATCCCTGCCCGGAGTGAATTTTTCCGATCCCGGCGAGGTGCTCACCGGGCTGAACAACGCGTTCCCCATGGAGAAACACGGCGAGATGTTCTTCACCGCGTGGTGCGGCATTTACGATCCGTCCACCCGCCGCATGCGCTTCGCGGGCGGGGGCCATCCGCCGTCCATTCTCGTGCGGGCCGACGGCACCACGGAGATCCTTGCGGCCAAGGGACCTGTCATCGGCGCCATGCCGGGAATGAAGTTTGCCTCCGCCGAAGCGGTCATCCCGCCGGCCGCGCGGCTTTTCGTCTTCAGCGACGGGGCTTACGAGATCGTGCGGCACGACGGATCGATGATGGGGCACGACGATCTGCGTGAACTGCTGGCCCGCGCGCCTGAGGAGAACGCGGCGGCCTGGACCATGGAGCAACTGCGCGCGCTCAACAGCCAACCGGTGTTTGACGACGACGTCTCGCTGGTGGAACTCTGCTTCCCGTGACCGCGACCGCCGATTTTGTCTCCGACCGCTCCGAGTTGACCAAGCTCGAGGGGTTCACTGCGGATTTCGCGCAGGGGGCCGGGCTGTCCGACAAAGATCTCTTCGCTTTGCAGATCATTGTGGAGGAGTTGGTCACGAACGTCATCGATTACGGAGGCGTTCCCGCCGGCGAGCACGCCGTGCGCGTGGATCTGTCCGCAGAGGACGGCGAACTCCTCATCCGGATCACTGACCGGGGCGCGGAATACAATCCGCTCCTGCGCGAGGATCCTGACGTCACCCTGCCTGCCGAGGAACGCCCGATCGGCGGGCTTGGCGTGCACTTCTGCAAGAAGCTGACCGACGCGCAGAGTTACGCGCGGGTGGACGGGCAAAACGTGCTCACCCTGACCAAAAAACTCCTCGCATGAAAATTTCCCTCCGCGAGGAAAACGGTGTCCGCGTGGCATCGTTGGCCGGCCGGTTGGACGGCTTCGGGGCCAAGGAGGCGGAGCAGACGTTGGCAGGGGAGAATGTCACGACGCCGCTGGTGCTTGATTGCGCCGGGTTGTCGTATCTGAGCAGTGCTGGAGTGCGGTTCCTGCTTGGTTTGCAAAAGGCCGCGGCGGCGGCCGGGCTCCCCTTTGCCTTGGCCGGCCTGCAGCCGTTCTGTGCCTCGGTCATGGAAATGTCCGGCCTCTCCGGACTGATTCCGGTTTATGCCTCGGTCGAGGATGCCACGCGGGCCATGCAAGCAGGCGGTGCGGCGATCGGGGTCGGTGAATGCCACGAAACGGCGGCAGGGACGTTCGCCTTTCACACCGTGGGGAGCACCGCGGGAACGATCGATATCCTCGGCGAGGTCGGCAATGTGATCGATTGCGCCATCACGCAGGAAACGGTCGTAGGAAAACCTTTCTTCGAAACGGAATATTCATTGGGTGTCGGCGCGCTCGGCGCGAATCCGGAGGATTATCTTCCGCTGATGGGTGAAGCGATCATGGTCGCGGGGGCGATGGTCTGGTTGCCAACCGACGGCAACAACACGCCCGACTACATGATCGCGCGCAAGGCCTCGACCACCGTTGTCATGCAGACCGGGTTCAACGCGAGCATCCGCGGAGGATTCAACGAGTTCGCCGAGTTCACCGCCGCGCCCGGCCGGCCCGCCAGCGTGCGCGACATTTACCGCGCCCTGTTTGATCTGGCCAAGGAGCGTCGTCCGGACTATCGCGGTGTCCTCGGCTTGGCCATGCGCGCCGAAATCCACGAGGCCTTCGGGGCGGGCATCATGAAATCCCCGCTGCTGGCGAATCGCCCGGCCAACGGCAAAATGATCACCGATCCGTCGAACTACGACGCGTGGTTCGAGTCGGACAAAACCCCGCGCCATCAGGGCACCACCGCGTTGATTTGCGGCGCGGGGGAGGATCTCACTGCCGACTTGTCCCGAATCGACCAGGAACTCCTGCGGCGGATGTTCTACATCAATCTCGCGAATAAAGCCTCGCAAGACGAGGTGCTGCACAACCACGCTGTCTTTTTCCGCCATGCGCCTTCGCCCGGCGGGACGCGCGACATGGATGTGGAAATGCGGCGGGTGGTGGAAGAAGGCGAGTTCGTCGACATGCGCCACCTCCTCGACCAGACGACAATCACCCGCGCGTTGATCGGCGTGAACTACGTGCAGGAAGTGCGGGAAGACGTCTGAAAGGGCTGAGGGCTGAGACCTGAAGCCTGAGTGGAGGGGTGCGGCCGGTCGCCCGGCGACCGGCTCTACCGGGGGGATCCGCACACGGCGGACAGGCTGCCGCCGCTACAAAAAGGTGGATCGCGACGACTTTTGCAGCCAGAGGGTGTATTCCTCGAGGGTGATTTCACCGGCGGCGAGACCGCGGGTGAAAATGACGGCCTCCTCTTCGGGGGCGGTGAAGCTCAATCCATTCGACTCGAGGAACAAGGATGCCGCGATGAATCCCGCTCTTTTGTTGCCATCAAGGAAAGGGTGGTTCTTCACGATGCCGAAGGCGTAGGCGGCCGCCATTTCATAAAGGGTGGGCGAGCCGTAGCAGAAGAGCTGCCGTGGTCTGTTCAACGCCGAGTCGAGGAGTCCGGTATCGCGGATGCCGTGCGTGCCACCGAAGCGAGCCACCAGCGCTTCATGGGCGACCAGGCATTCCTCGGTGGTCAGCCAGTCGGGCTCCGTCATTTGGCCAGCTCTTGCAGTGCGTTGCGGTAACGGTCCATCAGGCTTTCGAGGATCTGCATCTTCTTCTCGAAGTCCGGGCGGTTGGCCGTGATGCGGAGGGAACTTTGCGGGGACTCGGTAAGGTATAAGCTCGCGCCCTCCTGGACTTTCAGGTTCTCCAAGGCTTCCTTGGGCAGGATGATGCCCAAGGAGTTTCCGATGCGGCGGACTTTGATTTCGATGGCCATGTTATAACGTATGTTATACCCGGCTGGTTTTGTCAAGCGGGGTCCGGTAAAGGGTGACGGTGTGGCCGACTTGGAGCACGAGGCGGGCGCCGGTGCGGGTGGCGAGGGCGGCGGCGAGTGCTTTGCGCTCCGACTTGTGGTCGGTGAAGCGGACTTTGACCAACCCGTGGTCGGCGAGGGCTTGGTCGAGGGCGGCGGTCAGGGCGTCGGTGATGCCGTCGTGGCCGAGATGGATCACGGCTTTGAGTTTCTGGGCACGCGCTTTGAGCTGGCGCAAGGTGGGTTCGGGTGTGGTCATGCAAAGAAGGGGTTGTGGGCTTTTTCCCCGGCCACCGTGGTGAGGGGACCGTGGCCGGGGCAAAGGATGGTGTTGTCCGACAGGCCGAGAATTTCGCGCCGGATGTTGGTCAGGGCGCTTTGGTAGTCCTCGCGCACCCCGCCGATCGAGCCGGCGAAGATGGCATCACCGACGATGGCGGCCTGCAGAATGGCGCCTTCTATGACATAGGTGGTGCCGCCGGGGCTGTGGCCGGGGGTCAGGCGGGTGCGGATGAAATGGCGGCCGGTGTTGAAGAGGTCACCCGGGCGGAAGGTCTTCGTGCCGCGCACCGGCTCAAAGGCCGAGGACCAGGCCTCGACCTCGAGTTCGCGCTTGAGGACGGCGAGGGCATGAACGTGATCGGCATGGCTGTGGGTGAGAAAAATGGCGACCACGTTGAGGTCGAGGGAGGCTACGGCTTGGAGGAGCGGGGCGGCGTCCGCGCCGGTGTCAAAGATGGCCGCATCGCGATTCTCCTCGTCCCAGAGAATGTAGGCATTGACCGTCATGTCGCCGTAGGGCGTGGTGGCCACGACCATGGCAAGCGGGCAGGCGACCTGCGGCCGGTAATCACCGCGGGCCAGCCGGACGAGGGCCTCGGCATTGAGTTGGAGCACGGTGGCGAGGGCGCGGGCCGCAGGTTCGTCGAACTCGCCGGCGAGGAGGAGGTCCACGGCGGCCTCGCTCAGGCCTGCCGCTTTTGCGGCGGCGGGGACGGAGAGATCTTTTCCGCGCAGGGCTTTGCCGAGAATGTCGGCGAAGTTGTCTTCCAGCGGGATCATAGCTGTTGCGATTTCAATTGCTGGCGCAGGACGAAGTAGAGGGCCTGGAACATGGCGAGGGAGGAAAGGATGAGGACCCACGCGTTGAAGACCAGCACGCTGGCGCCGAGACCGAAGTAGCGTTTTTCCGGACCAAAGAAGACGTTGAGAAAACGCGTTTCGCGGTAGTCGCTTTGTTCCATCTCGGCTTTGTTCACGAGGTCGGTGGTCTTTTGGTTGACGTAAAGACGCTCGGCGCTGACCCCTTTCATCGCGGAGCCGGCGGAGGTCTCGGGCAGCGGATCGCCCTTGAGAACGCGGTCAATCCCGCGCAACTCGCGCTCCACCGCGGCGGTATCGGTGCCTTGGAGGCCGGAGACCATGGCGAGCAATTCTTTGAGGTCTTCGAGGCGCTCTTCCTCGGGGGCGGTCAGGTCCGGACGGCGGGCGAGTTGGTTGATCTGCGCCTGGATTTTTTCCTGCCGGCTGGTCAGCGGGTTGAGTTTCGCTTGGGCAAAGACAATCGCCTCGTAGGACCAGCGCATGGGCATGAACTCGCAGATCAGCGGGACCTGCAGGTCGCTCCGGGGTTGGCCGGCTTCGGGATTCTCGGAAAACCAGCGGCTGACGGAGTAAACAAAGTCGAGGTTCTGGTTCATCTCCTCATACTTGATCAGCGCGCCGCCGAGGATGATCTGGGGGATGAGGACCACCGGGATGATGTTGACTGCTGTTTTGCTTTCGCTGACCAGACTCGAGATGAGCAGTCCGATGGCAATGCCGCTCACGGCGGTGAGCACCATGGCCGCGAGGAAGATCCAGAACATGCCCCGCACCTCGAGGATCCAGTTGGCGATGAGGATGAAGAACACGCACTGGACGAGGGCAAAGAGCGAGAGGGTCAGCACCTTGGCCAGGATATACCAGCCGAGGCGGACGTTGAGGTTGCGCTCGCGCTGCAACACGGGCCGGTCGCGGATGATGTCGTCCACGCTATTGGTTAGTCCGAGAAACATGGCCACGACCAGGGAGAGGAACAAGTAGGTGGGAATGTGGAAGGACGAGGCAAAGTCGTAGGTTCCTTCCTCCGAGTAGCGGAGCACGGCGCCGATGAGGGCGGCGAGGGCCGGTGCGGCAATCATCGTTGTGGCCAGGTTGCCCTTGTTGCGCAGCTTGCTGATGAAGGCGCGGGCCAGGAGGGTGCGGAACTGGAGAAATTCCTCGCGCAGGGCGGCCCGCCAAGAACGCCGGGTCTCGGCACCGACCCCTTGGTTGTCCCCCGGCGCCGGTTCCGGCGCCGGTTGCCGCACGTCACGCATGAGGCGCCAGGCCTCGTATTTGTCGCGCCAGTAGTCGGGCGAGTAACGCCGCACGGGCACCAGCTGCCCGCGGTCATTCTCCTCGTAGATGACATCGCCGCTCAAGTCGCGGAGCGGGGTTTCGAGCACGTCGAAGACGAATTCCGGCCGCGTCGTGCCGCAGGCCGGGCAGCCGCCCAGCGGGGTGCCGAAATGCTGCTGGTGCTCGGCCTCGGCGAAGTAGGAAAGCATTTCGTGCGGGGTGCCGAAAAAAACCATGCGACCACCGCGGTCGAGGAGCATGGCCTTGTTGAACATCTGGAATATTTTCGAACTTGGCTGGTGAATCGTCACAATGACGATTTTGTTGTGCGCCATGGCCCGGATGATTTCCATGACGTGCTCGGAGTCCTTCGAGGATAATCCTGAGGTCGGCTCGTCGAAGAGGTAGATGTCGGCCGAGCCGATCATATCCAGGCCGATATTCAACCGCTTGCGCTCGCCGCCGCTGAGCGTTTTTTTGTGGGTGGCCCCGACCACGCTGTCGCGGCGCTCGTTCAATCCGAGTTCGGCCAATTTGCCGTCGATGCGGCGGTGGCGTTCCCGCCAGGAAAGGTAGGGGGAACGGATGGCGGCGGCGAAGTCGAGGTTCTCGCCGATGGTGAGGTGCTCGTCGAAGGCGTCGAACTGCGGGATGTAGGTCACGTATTGTTTGAGGGCGTCGAAATTTTCGTAGAGCGAGAGGCCGTTGAAGAGCACCTGCCCGCGCACCGGGGGAAACTGGCCGGCCAGCGAACGCAAAAGGCTGCTCTTGCCGCAACCGCTGGCGCCCATGACACAAATCATTTCGCCGCGGGTGGCGGCAAAGCTCACGCCGTCGATACCGAGGCCGCCGCCTTTGAAGCGGCAGACGAGATCGCGCACGTCGAGGTGGTGGATGACGTTGCGCTCCTCCTCGAGGAGGCGCTCGGAAAAATTGCAGCGCAGCGACTGGTTCGAGTCGATCTGGATCATGTCGCCATCCCGCAAATCGGCCTCGTTGCGCACCGGGGTGTCGCCGACCAGGATGGGTTGGTCGGTCTTGAGCACTTCGAGGCGGCCGACGAGGCGGTCGAAATCGCAGAAGATGCGGAGCAAAACATCACCGCCGGCGCCGGGAGCGAGCAGGATGTCGTCCTCGTCAAGCAGTGCCGGGTTGTTCGAGACGAGGTAAGTGGTCTTGGAGTGCTTGAGGTGGAAGCGGCCGCCGTAGGAGTGGGCGTGGCGGCGCAGGTCGTCGAGCGGGAGTTCGGTGTCGTTGTCGAAAAGAATTTTTTCTTCGAGCGTGGCCTCGATGCGGGCGTCGGCCCGCAGGCGGACGCCCTCGAGGGTTGCCGGGACGTCTTTCAGCGCGATGACGAGCACGCCGAGCCCGAACCGCACCTCGAGGGAGCTGTCGCGGGTGCGGCTTTTTTCCAGCTGGATTTCGTTGTCCTTTGTCACGGTCACGAAAATGTGCGCGAGCGAAACGTTTTTCTTGGCGTTGAAATAAAAGACGAGGTCCTGATGGGTGAGTACCTTCTCGTCGACCACGATGCGCTGGCCGGGATAGACGCGGCAGAATTCTTTGGCACGCAGCGCGCGACCCTGCACGGAGACCGGATGGTCGCAGAGGTTTTTGACCAGGATGAGGTCGCCGTGGCGGTAGACCGCGAGGCGGTTCGTCCCGGTCAATTCCTGCATCCGCACGTCGGCCTCGGCATCCGAACCGAAAATGATGACTTCGAGCGGCGAGGAGTCGGCTGCGAAAAATTCCCCGCGCGGGTCCGGCGTGTCGCTGTTGAGCTGGTAAACGATATCGATGGCCTGCGAGGCGGTGCCGAGTTGCTCCATGAAGGAGTAATAGGCGGCCATGTTGTCGGTGTTCATCCCGGACCGGTGCACCAAATCGTACAGCTGGATGCCGAGCAGGATTTTGCGGTCTTCGCCCAGTTGGTTGCGCAGCTGCCGGGCCATCGCCCCGAGGTCCTGTTTCTCGTGCAGGGCCTGACGGAAATGCTGCCGCAATTCGGAGTAGACGGCTTCCGGGTAATCGTAGCGGAGGAAGCCGAGGCTCGAGTCGATTTCCTCCTCGAGCAGGTCGCCATCAACGCGGGCGAATCCGGCCAGCACTTTGATGAGAAGCGGCAGGAGGTTCGGGCTCTCGGTCACGGTGCGCGGACGGCGCAGGGCCCGCCGGAGGAGGGATTCCCCGGCGCGGCGCGCGCGGTAAAAATTGCGCAAGGTGCCCTCCAAGCGCCGGCCGAGGCTGGCGCCGGTCGGAGTTTCCGTCACGGACATCCCCCGAAATTAACCAGCGGCCGACCTCGAGCAAAGCCTTTGCGCAAGTCGTGAATTGCACCGCGGCTCCGACTGGGGCTTAATGTCCGGTTCACCCTGACCCGCCTCATGCCCGCCCGAAAGCCCAGCCGTCCGCTTGAAAACACGCGGGTTCGCCAACTCAAACGCCTCGTCTCCCCGAAGGTGATCAAGAAAGAATTGCCGGCCCGCGGCCTTTCCCTCGAGACCGTGGTGCGCGGCCGCGCCGAAGCGCAGGCCATCCTGCAGGGTCGCGACCCGCGCCTCCTCGCCATCGTCGGTCCTTGCTCGATCCATGATCCGGAGGGCGCCCTCGACTACGCGCGGCGTTTGGCGGCGCTCCGGCATGAATTGGAGGATTCGGTCTGCATTTTCATGCGCGTCTACTTCGAGAAGCCGCGCACCACGGTCGGATGGAAAGGCTTGGTCAACGATCCGCGTATGGACGATTCCTGCGACCTCGCGGCGGGGCTCCGTTTGGCCCGCCGGATTTTGTTGGAAATCACCGCCCTCGACCTCCCGACCGCCACCGAATTCCTCGATCCGATTGTCCCGCAATATCTGGCCGATGTGGTCAGTTGGGCCGCCATTGGCGCCCGCACCACGGAATCCCAGACCCATCGCGAAATGGCCAGCGGCCTCTCCATGCCGGTCGGTTTCAAAAACAGCACCGATGGCAGCGTGCAGACCGCGCTGGATGCGCTGCTGGCCGCGCGTTCGCCGCACAGTTTCCTCGGCATCGATCAGGACGGTTGCACGTCGGTTGTCACGACGGCGGGCAATGCGGATAGCCACATTGTGCTGCGCGGTGGACGCGAGGGCGGGAACTACGGTTCGCGTCACACGGCGGACACCGAGCGCCGGCTGCGCGAGGCGGGTCTCCAAGCGGGCTTCATGGTCGATTGCAGCCATGCCAATTCGGCGAAAAATCCGCGCCGTCAGGCGGTGGTCTGGCGTAATGTCCTGGCGCAGCGCCGTCGCGGCCGCGCTTCCATCATCGGTGCGATGCTCGAGAGCTTCCTTGAAGAGGGTAATCAGGCGGTGTGTGCCGACCGCCGCAAGCTGCAGTATGGTGTCTCGGTGACCGACGGCTGCATCGGTTGGCCCGCGACGGAAAAGCTCCTGCGTGCTGCGGCGCAAAGCGAGCGCAAGTCGGGCGAGACCCGGCGGGCGGCGGGGCGATGACCTTGCTCGAGACGCCGGTGGGTGAGGCGTCGTGGGCGGCTTTGGATTTCGAGAGTGCCGGTGCGGCGCCCGGCCGCAGTGACGAACCGGTGCAGGTGGGAATGGCCGTCTGGCGTGGTTCCGAAATGTCGGACTTTTTTCGCAGCTACGTCCATGCGCCGGCGCGCATCACGGCCCAAGCCCGGGCCGTGCACGGCATTGGCGACGCCGAGGTGCGTGACGCTCCGCCTATGGCCGCGCTGTGGCCGGACTTCAAGGCGCGGCTCGGCGGGGCCGTGGTCGTGGCGCACGGGGCGGGAACGGAGAAACGTTTTCTTCGCGCCTTCCCGCTGCACGGATTCGGTCCTTGGCTGGACACCCTGGCCGTGTCCCGCGCCGTGTTGCCCGACTTGCCCGGACATTCTCTCGGCGAAGTCACGGCCGCGCTCGGTGGTGAGGATGAAGTGCGGGCGCTCTGTCCGGCGCTCGATTGGCATGATGCGCTTTTTGATGCGGTGGCCTGTCTGGTCATCCTGCGCCGCATCGTCGGGCAATGCGGATTGGCCGCCGTCACCGTGGGAGAGTTGCTGGTGCCCGATGCTTCGGCTTACCACCGCCGTCGGGCACTGCTGCGCACCGCGCGTTCGGCGGGGTGGGGTGGCTAAATTTTTGTGCTTTGCCTCCCGGGGCGGGTTTCCCTTAGGTTTCACCGGACCCCCATGGATTGTCATCTCTACCTCTCCCTCATTCCCGAGGCCCTCATCCTCTCGCAATTGCCGCCCGACAAGTTCGGCGCCTATCTGGCCACCGGCTCCAAACGTCAGATCGAAGGACCTGCTGTTTTTTTCGAGGTCGATCCGTCGGCCGATCTCTCCGGTTTCCGCATGGACGAGGCGCGCGCCCGTTGCGTGCCCCACCGCGACGGTTCGCCGCGCAAGTCGGTTTACCTGGCGGTCTTCAATGTCTTGCCGCGCGTCCCGCTCGATGCTTTACGCAAAGTTTACCTGACCACCCCCTCGGGCCTCACTCTCGGTCTCGACCCGGCACCGTGGACGGGTGACGGCCATGACCGCTTCTTCCTTTATCAGGAACTCGGCCCGGTTTACCCCCGCGTGGCCAGCAGTCTCGGACCGAAGGGCTTCTGCGACTTGGTCACTTCACCGGACAATCTCGTCTCGTTGCCGCGCCTGGCCTTCATCGACCTCAAACTAGGCAGCCTCGCGTCCGACACCGACATCCAACTCGACGGCAGTGTGCCCTACCAAAATGTCGAGCACCTGCGGGAATGTCTCCGCTCCCTGCGCGACCACGCCTCGCGCAAGACCAAAATCGTCTACCGCGGGATGCGGCCCGACATTCTTTTTTCCATGGTGCGCAGCGGCTTGTTTGTCGGCGACGCCCATGGCTTGCGCTTCTTCCCCATGCCGTCCGAGGATTCGCTCGAGGCGGATCACAACCTCTGGTGGCATTCCGCCCGGGCAGTGAAGGGATACTAAGCGCCCCGACTTTTTAACCTTATGGAAAACCTGCCTTTCTTCGTTCCCCTGTTCGGCCTGGCCGGACTGGCCATTGCCTTCATCACCTACCGCCGCATCGTCCTTGAACCGGGAGGCGAGGGGCGCGTGGCCGAGATTGCCGGTCAGATCCACGACGGCGCCATGGTCTTCATGCGCCGCGAAATCCTGCTCATCGGCGGGTTCGCCGTGGTGGTCGGAGGTTTGCTCACGCTGAAAGATCCCTGGGAGGCACTGGCTTTCTTTTTCGGCGCGGCGGCTTCCTCGGTGGCCGGCTTCATTGGCATGTATTCGGCGACGAATGTGAACGTCCGCACGGCCCTCGCCGCGCACCACAAAGGCGCCGGGGCGGCGCTGACCACCGCCTTCTTCGGCGGATCGATCATGGGGCTCACCGTGGCTTCGATGGGTCTGCTCGGGGTGGGGACCCTTTTCATCTTCTTCGGCACCGCGGAGAAAGATGTGCACGTCATCCACGGCTTCGCCATGGGCGCTTCGCTCGTCGCCATCTTTTACCGCATCGGCGGCGGCATTTTCACCAAGGCGGCGGACGTCGGCGCCGACCTCGTGGGCAAAGTCGAAGCGGGTATTCCCGAGGACGATCCCCGCAATCCCGGGGTCATTGCGGACAACGTGGGCGACAATGTGGGCGACGTGGCCGGCATGGGGGCCGACCTTTTCGAATCTTACTGCAATGCCATGATCGCCTCGATGGCCATTGCCGCCACGCTGACCATCGCGCAGTGGGAGATGCTCGCGGCGGACCGCGGCAATCTCATGTTCCTGCCGCTCGCGCTGGCTTCCACGGGGCTGCTCTGCTCGTTGGCCGGCATCGGCCTGGTCAAAATCTCGGCCCACCGCGAACCGGCCCGGGCCCTGCGCACCGGCACGGTCGGGGCAGCCATCCTCTTTGTCCTGCTTGCCGCCGCGGTCATCAGCTGGCTCGCGGTCGATCTCAAGGTTTGGTTCTGCGTCATCATGGGGTCAGTGGGCGGCATCGCGATTGGACTTTCGACCGAGTACTACACCGGCGGCGCGCCAATGAAGTCCATCTCCAAGGCGGCTTTGACCGGCGTGGCCACGGTCATGATCCGCGGCCTCGCTGTCGGGATGTTCTCCGTGGTCATTCCTCTCGCCGTGGTTGCTTTCGTTATTCTCGGAGCCAGCCATTTTGCCGGCCTCTACGGGGTCGGTATCGCCGCGGTCGGCATGCTGGCCACGGTGGGCATCACCATGAGCATCGATGCGTATGGCCCGATCGCGGACAACGCGGGCGGCATTGCCGAGATGGCGGGAATGGGTAAAGAAACCCGCGCCATCACCGACACCCTCGACGAAGTGGGCAATACGACGGCCGCTATCGGCAAGGGCTTCGCCATCGGCGCCGCGGCCTTCGCCGCCCTGGCCCTCATTGCCGCGTTCATCAATGTGGTGAAGGTGAACAACCCCGGCTTCCAGCTCCTCATTTCCGATCCGCGGGTGCTGACCGGACTTTTCATCGGCGGATTCATCCCGTTCCTGGTCAGTGCCCTCTCCATGACGGCCGTCGGCGAGGCCGCCCAGGAAATGATCGAGGAAATCCGGCGTCAGTTCCGCGAAATCCCCGGGTTGCTCGAGGGCACGGGCAAGCCCGACCCGGCCTCTTGCATTCGGATCGCGACCGACGCCGCGATCAAACGGATGGTCCTGCCGGCCAGCGTGGCCGTGGGGAGTCCGGCCGTGATCGGCTTCGGTCTCGGCGCCGCCACGCTGGGCGGTGCTCTCATCGGCGCGTTGCTCAGCGGCGTGCTCCTTGCCCTTTTCATGGCCAACTCGGGCGGCGCTTGGGACAACGCGAAAAAATTCATCGAGCACGGGCACTACGGCGGCAAAAATTCCGATGCCCATAAAGCCTGTGTGGTCGGCGACACGGTCGGCGATCCGCTCAAAGACACCTCCGGCCCGTCGATGAACATTCTCATCAACGTGATGTCGATCGTGGCGCTGGTGATCGCTCCGCTGCTAAAATAAGCGCGATCGAGAGGGGGCCGCGCTGTCGCAGGAGGAAATGTGTTTCGACGTTCGCTCAGAAGGTAGGGACGAGCGGCCCGCTCGTCCGATCCCCCACCAACGGACACGCGAGCCGCGCGTCCCTACCTCAGCCGGAACGATGGAGAAGCCGCGGTCATGGACGTGCTGTCGCGGAAGGAAATGTGTTTCGGCGTTCGTTCAGAGGGTAGGGACGAGCGGTTCGCTCGTCCGCACTTATACGATCGGACGCGCGAGCCGCGTGTCCCTACCTCAGCCGCGCTTTTCTTGCGTCTCCGACTGCAGTGTTCCGGCTCAGAGGCGGCAAGGCTTGAGCGTGTTCAGCGTGGTCTGCACCTCACGCACCACCTTGCCCTCGAGGTCGCGGATTTCGAGTTTGACCGCAGGGTCCTCGGCGTCCCAGTCAATCTCGATCCAGCCGAAATTCGGCTCGTTGTAGACCCCGTCCCCGGCCACGCGGAAGCGGTTCGGCTCGTCGGGGAGACCGGTCTGGTTCAATCCGCTCGAGGTGATGTCATAGAGGGGGTAAAAAGGACCACCCTCCGTCTCCGGTGGAAGCATGGAGATATCCGAGCTATGACGGTCACCGCTGAGGATGACGACATTGGTCGCCTGGTCGCGGATGACCTCAAGGAGTCGCTTCCGCTCGCGCGGCAGGTTGCCCCATTTTTCCCAGCCATGGTCGAGGGCGAGCACTTGGATGCCGCTGACGAGGAGACGAAGCTCGGCCGGTTTTTTTAATTCCTCGGCCAGCCATTGCCACTGTTCCTCGCCGAGCATGCTGCTGCTGCTTTCTTCGTCGGGCAGATAGCGTCCGACCTTCTGGCCGGTCTCGGCCCGGGCGGCTTTCAGTTCCTCCGCGGACATCTTGCGGAGCGGTCCGCGGAACCAGCGTGTGTCGAGCAGAATGACCTGCACCCGCTGGCCTTCAGGCCCGAAAATCCTCGCGTCGTAGACCCCGCCGCGCTCCCGCAGCGGCGAGTCTTCCGGTGTGGCGAAAAATGCCATAAAGGCATCCTTCGCCGCTCCCTTGCCGGCAAATTCCACCCCGGCATCGTTCTTGCCGTAATCGTGGTCGTCCCAAGTGCCGATGACCGGAACCGCGGCGCGCAACGCAGCGAAGCCGGGTATGGCGGACAACTTTTCGTAGCTCGCCCGCAGCTTGGCCGGGTCCGCCGTGTCCGCGTAGACATTGTCCCCGGTAAAGATGAACAGCTGGGGCTTCAGCTCGTTGATCGCGTCCCAAATGGGCTGCGGACGGTTTTCGTTGGCGCAGGACCCGAAGGCGATGCGGGAGAGGGGTTCCTCCGCCGCCAAGGGAAGAGAGGTCAAAAAAGCGAGGACGGCGAGGAGGCAGGAGCGCATGGTCAAGAGGAATGACAACTTACACCGCGCGCCCGCTGGTCAAAGCGCAATTGCGCGTTCTGGCCTTGCCAAGGCGCAAGGTGGACACTAACAACACGCCATGCAGGATCCTGTCGTAAAATCCGCCATGCGCGGCCTCGTCATCGGGCACATCGCCCTCGGCATCGCCGGCGCCGTGGGGGTGACGCTTTTCATCCTGCTGGCCTACACCCAGGCTTATCCGTTGGTGGTGATTTTTCCGGTGGTGGCTTTGGCTGTGGTGACGGTCGGAGCACTTTACCTTCTGCGGTTGGACGCGGCCCGTCGCGAACGCGACCGCTAAATCGCCCTCGCCGGTTGGACCGCGGAGGCCAACCGCCACCACGCGGGATGCCTCCGGGCTCCCCGGCCTGACCGCGGCACTCGGGTCATGACCGGTTACTGTGGCTTTGCTCGGGCGGGTGAGTGCGTATATTTGCCCCCAGCCCGATGATCTCCCGCCGCAAGGAAAAATACCCCATCAGCCCCTCGCTGCTGCAGTATCTGCATCATTTCGGACGATGGGCGGATGTGCCCATCGTCTATGACGACCTCCTCCGCTTCGACACGGCCATGCCCTACGAGAACCCGTCCGGCCGGGAAACGCTCTGGCTCACGGTGGCCTATGCGCCGGAAGTCATGCGCGAGTTGCAGCCCAAACTGACCCGTATTTACGCCATGCTGAAAATTGGCGGTGATCTCTCCCGCACCGAGCACCTTTCGGTCGAACGTATCGATTTCGGCGACTTCGGCAACTCCCGTCCGTTCCGCGTCCGCATCATCAACCGCTTCAACGGCAACGCCGACCACTACTACGTGAAATATGCCGACGCCTCGCGCCTCTACGGTCTCGAACTGGAGCACCTGCTCTCGCCCTTCCGCATCAGCTATCTGGTCCGCGAAAATACCCTCATCGAAGAACACATTGCGGGCGTGCCGGGTGACGAATTCATCCGGACTTACCTCGGCCGCGAGGATGTGAACAAAGTCCGCATGGCCAAGGAATTCGTCAAATTCGCCGAGCGCTGCTACCTCCGGCTGCTCGGCGACATGCGCGCGGTGAACTACATCGTCGACATCACCCCCGACTTCGAGGAGGTGCAATACCGGGTGCGTCCGATCGACTTCGACCAGCAGTGCTACGAAAAACGCCTCGAGGTTTACCGTCCGCACCTTTTTCCGGACAACAAACCGGTCGAGCAGTTGGTGCGTCAGCACCTCAATGTCCCGACCATCGTGCAATACCGCCAGGAAGAGCGCTCCCAGACCGCCCGTCGGATCCAAGCGGAAAGCCGGCGCTACAGCGCACTTCTCTCGACCATGCGAAAGACCACGATCGCCCCGCAGGAGAACGTGGCGGCTCTGGCGCTCGAGCTGAATGATTACCACGAATGCCAGGATTTCACCGGGGCCACGAACATGGCCGATCTCGTCATGCGGCACCTCCAGCGCCTGCTCACCGACGAGATCCACGAATAGCGTGACGTGATGAGAGTGGCCGCGCGCCCGGGATTCGAAGGGAAGCCCTGAGCCGTAACGATGCACAGCCGCGGCGATGGACGGGCTGCAGCAGAAGGAAATGTTCGTTCAGAAGGTAGGGACGAGCGGTCCGCTCGTCCGCTCCCCAACCAACGGACGCGCGAGCCGCGCGTCCCTACCTAAGCTGTAACTATGCAAAACGTCTGTGTTTTCTGGCGCGGCAAGAGAGGTGCACCCGAGCGAGAGTTGACTCACTTTTTGGTGAGCGTCTCTGCGCACCAGCGGAGAAAAGGATGCGACGGCGGGGACACCGCCGCTACACGGCGCAGGTTCAGGACATAGGTAACACTTGGGCGCTCTGGCAGAGTGGGCGGCCTATGCCGTGGCAAGAAATCAAACCTATGGAAAAGAGACTGGAATTTGCGTTGCGAGCGCAGCGTTGCCAGAACTTCCGAGCCCTGTGCCGGGAGTAGGGGAACAGCCCGCGGGTGGGCTCCAAATGGAAGAAGCGACTGCTGGAGGAAGGGGTTCGGCAGTTGGTTAGAGGGCCGCGAGTTGGCGGGCGAGGGTGCTCTTGCGGCGGTTGGCCGCGTTGCGGTGGATGGTGCCGTGCTTGACGGCGCGGTCGAGTTCGGAGACGAGCTCGCGGGCCTTTTCGGCGGCGCTTTGCTTGTCTTTGGTTCCGAGCGCAGACCTCGTTTTGCCCGCGAGGGTTTTGAGGCTGCGCAGGGTGCTGCGATTGCGGGCCGTGCGGACTTTGGCTTGGCGTGCGCGTTTGGCGGCGGATTTGATGTTGGCCATATTGGTGGTGTGTTGCTTTGGTGCCAGAGGGGAGAATCGAACTCCCGACCAAGGGCTTATGAGTCCCCTGCTCTACCGCTGAGCTACCCTGGCATTTGACAGCGGCGGCACCGCGGGGCGGGGCCGGAAAGGTCGCGTAATGTGCGTGCGGCGCGGCCGTGAGGCAAGGAAAAAGGGGTGGCGGACGGCGGGAACGTGGGAACCGAGCGGAGCGAGACAGACTGGAGCGAGGCGGCATCTGCGGAGCTGGCTCGCCGGGGGGCGAGATCACCGCGGGAAAGTGTGAAAGTCCGAAAGGCGGGAAAGTGGCAAGGTATCGGGGATTTGGATTTTGAATTCGGGCCTGGCCGGCGGATGATGCGTGGATGCTTCGTGGTTTGGATTTGTGGCGGGAGAGTTGTCCTTCTTGGGAGGAGGGGGGGAGTTTTTTGCTGCTTAATCCGCGTCTGTCGGAAACGTGGCGGGAGCGGGTGCTCGGGGCGGAGTTTCCCGATCTGGAGGACCACGTGTGGCTGGGGACCTCGGGCACGAGCGGGAATCTCAAAATGGTGGCGCTGTCGCGGACGGCGCTGGAGGCGAGTGCTCGTGCCGTGAATGGTCATCTCGGGGTGACGTCGCGCGATGTGTGGCTCAATCCGCTGCCGCTTTTTCATGTGGGAGGTCTGGGGATTGCGGTGCGCGCCGCGGTTTCGGGCGCGCGTGTGGAAATGCTCGGCGCTTGGAATCCTGCGGACTACGCGGCGCGGGCGCATGCGGCTGGTGCCACGTTCTCGTCGTTGGTTCCGACCCAAGTTCATGATTTGGTCGCCGCGAGATTGTCTCCGCCGCCGGCCTTGCGCGCGGTGGTGGTCGGCGGCGCGTCGTTGGATGCGTATTTGCGTGGCGAGGCGGTGGCGCTGGGTTGGCCGCTTTTGCCCAGCTACGGACTGACCGAAGCCGCCTCGCAAGTGGCCACGGCCCGGATGGGTCGGGTGGAGGCGGAATGGTTGCCGGTGCTGGAACATATGGAAGTGCGAACCGGCGGGGCGGGCGTGTTGGAGTTGCGTGGGCCTTCGTTGTTGACCGGCTGGATGATTTTCGGCGCTGGTGGTGTTGTGCGTTGGGAGGATCCGAAGCGTGATGGTTGGTATGCGACGAGCGACCGGGGGGAGTTACGCGGGCGTGAGTTGCGGGTGCTGGGACGGATGGATGATTTGGTGAAGATCCGCGGTGAGTTGGTTGATATTGCGGCACTCGAGCGGGCGTTGCAGGCGCGGGTCCGGGCTGGATTGGTGGTGGTGCGGTCGGAGTCCGACGAGCGCAACGGCCAGACTCTGCAGGTGGTGGCGGAGAACGGGGCGGCGGCAGATGAGGCGCGGTTGGCGCGGGATGACGTCTTTCCTGCTTTTGCGCGGCCGGAGAACATCATGGTAGGCGCGATCGAGCGAACGGCGCTGGGGAAAGTGGTGCGCCGGTGATGGGCTGGAGAGTGCAGCCCGGAATCTTCAGGTTTCAAGATGGGGTGCCGAGGGCCTCGCGGATGGGGGTGGTGAGGGGAACGGGCTGGCCCGTGGCTTTGTCGACAAGGACATGGGTGGTGCGGATGCGGGCGGCGAGGTTGCCGGTGGCATCAGTGAATTCGACAAGAAAGGTAAGCGACGTGGTGCCGAGCTGTTCGACGGTCGCGCGGGCGGTGAAGATTTCGGCGGGGTACATGGGTCGGAGGAAATCCGCTTCGGCGTGGCGCAGCGGAGCGGCGTGGGTGGGCGAGGCGAACCAGGCGTGCCAGCCGAGGGCTGAGGTGCGGATGAGATTTTCCACCACAGCATGCGCCAGCGCGAGGGCGCGCGGGTAGAAGACAACGCCGGCGGGGTCGGCGTCGTCGAAGCGGATGGTAACATTTGTTTGGAATGCGGCCATGGGTGCTTCATAGCGCGGCCGTTGTCCCGGCGCACGGACAAATCTGTCCCTGTCTTGCCGCTATTAGTGGTAAAGACTAAGCTTTTCGTCCCATGACCATGCGGAGTGTGCAACATCGGCGGTCAAAGCGCCTCAGAAAGCAGGTGCCCATCCGCATCTTTTTCGCCGCGTTTTTTTTTCTTGCGGTTGCTGCTTTCGCCGCCGGGTATTTTTGGAGAGCGAATTCCTCGCGCTTATTCCTTGCTGCGCTGCCGCAGGAAACCGGCCCCTTCGCCCCGGAGCGCCGGCAGGCTTTGGACCTCATCGACGAGGCGATGCGTGCCAAGCACGAAAAGCGAACGTCCGGCGCCTTGGCCGCCCTCGACCAGGCGCGCAAGGCTGATCCCTCCGCACCGGGCATCGATATCGCTTTTGCCGAACTCGCGCTGGGCGAAAAACAACTTACTGATATGCGCGCCGCGGCGGAAGCCGCCAGAAGAAAAAACGATCACGCGGCTGCAGCCAGTGTGCTGCTCGGCTTGGACAAATGGATCAACCGCGGCGCGAGCGACCGCGAGATGAGTTCCGCCGCAGACGCTGCCAGCGTCTATTTCGCAGATGCGACCGACACCGATTATTTCGCCGCGCCGCCTTGGTTCTTCTCCGCCGAAGTTCTGCGCTATGCGGGACGCGAGAGCGAAGGGCGCGACCGCGCGTTGTCGGCCCTGCATCGTTTCCAACCGTGGGACAGCTCCGACTTTCTCAGCGCCAAAGTTATTTTCGCCTCGGCGGAGGCGGGGGAAACGGTCTTCGCGGGCCTGGGCTTTCTTCCTGATTCGCCATTTGCCCGTGCCGCGTCAGGCTTTGCCACGGCACAAAACGCAGGAATCTCGACCGATCCCGCAAGCCTGACCGAATCAGCCTCCCAACTGACTCTGCGCGCCCTTGCCTCGGATCCCCTTCATCGCAACCCAGGCTGGTGGCCGGCCAAGGTCCTGCTTCTGCCGCGCTAAACTGCTCTTCCTGAGGCTCTTTTTTTCCCAAAAAAACACCCAAAACTCGTTGACAGGCTTTTTCAGGTGCATAGGTTGGGTGACAGAATGAATGTTCGCTGGCTCCCCCTCTGCGCTGCGGCGGCCTCCTTGGCCCTCGCCCCGGCTCACCTCAACGCCCAAACGACCGTCGCCACGGATCCTGTTGGCTTCACGACCGTGACGATCACCCCGGGCAACGGCACCGCGCGTCGGCAAACGATGATGTCCATCCCGCTCCTTGACGCAGCCTCGGTCAGCGGTCTTTCCTCGGGCACTATTAGCGGCGTCACCTCCAACTCTATCGTCGTGTCCAACGCCGCATGGACCCCCGGCGCTCTCTCCCTACCCTCTGAACCTTGCGTCATTCAAATTACCAGTGGAGCGGCTGCCGGACGCTTTTTCCTGATCGCCTCTTCGGCCGCCACAGGTGGCGCCTCAGGATCGGCTCCGCTTGCCAACACGGCGACCACCGTCTTCATCAGCAGCATCAGCCTAACGCCGACCACTAATAATCTGGCCAATGCTGGCGTAGCGGCTGGAGACACCTTCAAAATATACGCTTGTGACACGCTCAGCTGGTTCGGTTCCCCGGTTACCACGGGCATCCTTGGTGGAGCCAACGTCGCGTCAGCTGACAACGTGATTGTGAACGTCAACGGCTCTCTTGCTACTTACTACTACAACACTAGCACAAGTAATTGGACTCGCTCGTCCCCGCCTTCGGTGGCCAATAGCGTGGCCCTCCTTCCTAGCTACGGTGTCATCTACAGCAGGCTCGGAAGTAATGCTTTGAGTTTTGTGACCACGGGTCAGGTCCCGGTGATCAGCAACCAAGTGGCTGTGAAGAACAGCGGCTCAACCGTCCTCTCCTCCTACTGGCCCACCACCAACACTCTGCGTGGGCTTGGGATTCAAAATCTGCCAGGATGGGTTATCGGCACCAATCAAACCTCTACCGACAACGTCATGGTAGTTTCTGGGGGATCGGCCGTCACCTACTACTACAACGGCACCAACTGGAGGCGCTTCCCAATACCTTCGAATCAAGACACTAACTTGATTCCTGTCGGTTCATCGGTCCAGATTATTAAGAAGGGTGCCGCTCCTGGCTTTACCACTCTCTCCCAAAACGTGCCTTACACGCTGAATTGAGTGTGCTATTCTTCGTAAAATATTAAAATCAATCCCAACCGAAATGTACTCTCAGCAATGAAACACTTCCTCGCTCTCTCTCTTGCCCTGCTAGCTCTCACTTCGATGCGGCTTTGCGCTCAGACTGATTTGCTGTCGTTGTCGGACCCGCAATCTTTCGGTCCTTTAGTTGCGCCCACTTTCTCTGGCCTCGGAACGCAGTCAGCGACGGGATTTGTTTACAACGGATCTGTGAGTGCTGGCGACAACGTCTTCGCTACGTTTGCCTCGCAAGACTGGTCATCTCAACTGGGTGGCGGCAACGTATTTACCGTGTTTATGAGCGTTTCCGGGGTCAATCCGAATATTCCTTTCTCCATCGAGTTTTTTGACAGTTCATTCGTTTCAATCGACATATGGGATGGATTCACTGTCGGGCTTACTTCGACACCTTCCTATTACAACCTGTCCCTGCTCACCGCAGGATCTTCCGACTACTCCGAGGTTGGCTCATTTGTCCTTACTTGGAATGGCGTTGGCGCCGAGACGATCGACGCAACGGTGTCCACGATTGCGGTCGTTCCCGAACCCTCCACCTACGCCCTTCTCGCGCTGAGCGGCTTGGCTTTCGGCGGCTACATTATCCGCCGCCGTCGCCGCGCTTAAACTGCGTCACAGAATTCACCAAAGGGCGCCTTCCGGCGCCCTTTTTGGTTTTTCAGCGTAAGACCGGCACAAACTCAAATTTGGTGCCGTCGAAGAGGCCCAGGTCACTCAGCTTGAGGGCGGGGATGACCAGAAGGGCGAGGAAGCTGAGGGTCATGTAAGGGGCGTGGAGGGAGCTGCCGAGGGCTTTGGCTGCCTTGGTGAGGCGCGCATAGCCGGCCGCTGCATCCTCCGCATAGCCATCGCTCATGAGGCCGGCAACCGGAAGCGGGAGGGCGTCTTCTTGTCCGTCGGGCCCGACCAAGGCGATGCCTCCCTCGTTTTGGATGACCAGATTGACGACGCGGGCGAGGTCTTCGTCGGAGGTGCCGACGGCGACGATGTTGTGGCAGTCGTGGGCGACGCTGGCGGCGATGGCGCCCTGTTTGAGGCCGACGCCGCGGACGAAAGCAACGGCGGGCGGGACATGGGGCTCGGGCGTCCCGCCCGGGTGGTCGTTGGGAAAACGGGCGGGACGCCCGTTCCCCTTGGCGATGGCGCCGTAGCGGTTGACTACCGTGATTTTGAGGATGTCACGCGATGGGTCGGCCACGGCGCAGTTGTCGTGGATGAGGGCTTCGGCAAAGGAGGAACCGGTGACGATTTGGCCGTCGAGGGCTTCGATGACGCGGATAACGGGAGCGGATGGCTTGAGGGCGCCTGCCGAACGGAGCGGACGAGCGGGCCGCTCGTCCCTACCTTGGGGGGCAAGGGGGGGCGGGATGGGCAGAGCGAAGTCGGAGGGGACCTTGGTGGTGGCGTGGAATTTGTTGGTGCGGGGGGATTGGGATTTGGGGAGGAGGGAGTGGCCGTCGCGGGCGACGCATTGGCCGTCGATCCAGGTTTCCATGACTTGGAAGCTGATGAGGTCATGGAGGCGGATGAGGTCAGCGGGGTCGCCGGGGCGGAGGAGTCCGCAGCGGAGTCCGTAGTGTTCGACCGGATTGAGGCAGGCGGCGCGGAGGACGTGGAAGAGCGGGACGCCGCGGGCGATGGCGCGGGCGCAGAGTTGGTTGATGTGGCCCTCCATGAGGTCGTCCGGATGCTTGTCGTCGCTGCAAAGCATGCACGATTCGGGCGCTTCGTTGAGGAGGGGCCAGAGTTCCTCGAAATTTTTGGCGGCGGAGCCTTCGCGGATGAGGATTTTCTGGCCGAGCGAAAGTTTTTCCCGGGCTTCGTCGATCTGGAAACACTCGTGGTCGGTCTCGATGCCGGCGGAGATGTATTTCTTGAGATCCTCGCCGCGGAGGCCGGGGGCGTGTCCGTCGATCCGTTTGCCGTGCTTTTGGGCAATCTCGATTTTTTTCATGACCTCGGGATCACGATGAATGACCCCGGGGAAGTTCATCATTTCCGAGAGGTAGAGCAGTGATTTGTCGCGGCAGAGTTCCTCGATGGCGTCGGGTCCGAGGGTGGCGCCGGCGGTTTCGAAGTTGGTGGCGGGGACGCACGAGGGGATGCCGAAGTGGATTTTGCAGGGGGTTTGGGCGGCGAGTCTCTGCATGTAGCGGACGCCTTCGATGCCGAGGACGTTGGCAATTTCGTGGGGGTCGGAGACGGTGCCGACCGTGCCGTGGATGACGGCAATGCGGGCGAATTCCGGGGGCGTGAGCATGGAACTCTCGATGTGCACGTGAGCGTCGATGAAGCCCGGGCAGAGGTAGCCGGGATCGGTCACCGAGATGTCTTCGCGGACAGCGACAATTTTGCCCTCGGCGATCTCGATCACTCCGGGGAAGATGCGTTGGTTGGGGATGTCGATGATTTGGCCGCGGAGGTGCATGGTGGGGAGGAGAGGGAGGAGACTTGAGTTTGAAACCTGAGTGGAAGGTTACCGGCGGTCGCCGACCGCCGCGACAAATTTTGGGGAGGTCAGCGGATGGCGCGGGTGGGGTCGGTGAGGTGGTTGTTTTGGAAGTGGATGCCTTCGGCGGCGAGCAGGCGGAGCTTTTTGGCGAGGGCGGGGCCGGATTTTTTGCCTTGGAAGCCGCCGGGCGTGAGGTCGGAGGCGATGACGCGGTGGCAGGGGACTTCGGGGGCGAAGGGGTTGGCACGGAGGGCTTGGCCGATGGCGCGGGGTGAGTGGCAGCCGATCCGGCGACCGAGGTCGGCATAGGTGATGACTCGGCCGGGAGGGACTTTTTTGAGCGCCGCGTAGACTTTGGTGGCGAAGGGGGAGGGGGAGGAGGTGGATTTGAGATTTGAAATTTCAGATTTCAGACAGATGGGAGGGTTCGGTTTTGGGTGAGTGGCTTGGTTTGAGGTCGGCGCGGGGGGGTGTGCTGAAAACTGAATCACTGAAAACTGAACGCTCCCGCGCGTGGCGCGCGGGTTAATTTTTCGAGGCGTCGTTCGGGGAGTCGGCCAGCACGCGATACATCGGGCCCAAGCCGCACATGATGCGATGCCACGTGCTGTCGTCGGCATCGGAGCCAAGTAATTCCGGGTGCGGTTTGACCACGAGCCATGAGTTGAGGGCGATTTCCTGTTCGAGTTGGTTCTTCGACCATCCGGCATAGCCGAGAAAGACGCGGAGTTTTTCATCGTGGCCGGCGGGCAAGGTTAAGTCGCCTTCCGGTCGCTCCATGGGCTCGAACTTGCATGCTTCGGCGGCGGAGTCCCACTCGAGGGTGGCGACAATGACTTGGTTGCGTTGCACCGGACCGCCTTCGTAGATGGGCACGTGGGGGATTTGGTCGAGGGTATCGCCGATGTCGAGGTCGGAGGCGTTTTGGCCGAGCGGACGATTGAGAATGAAACCGAGCGCACCGTCATCCGCGCTGTGGTGCGAAAGGTAGAGGATGGTTCGCCGGAAATTCGGGTCCGCCATCATAGGGTGGGCGACAAGCAGTGAACCCGAGAGATCCCCCGCTTTGGGTCGGCGCTTCATGATGGGTGAACGTAATGCGCCTGCCGGGCTGACGCAACTGCGGGGCGGGGTTGGTGTCGGCGTTCTGCTGATGATCTTGGCTCGGGACTGGTGAAGGGAAATGTTCCCGGCGCGCCCTACCCGGGGTGGCGTGCGCAGGTTGCGGCTAAAAGCGGTGGCTGTGCCACCGCACTCCAAAAAGGCGCGTCGGGAGGGCCAGCCCTACTTGGTCAAGGGGCGCGGGCGCACGGCTGCGATGCCGAGGAGAGCGAAGGTGGCGGCGAGGCAGACGGCGGAAAAGGCCTCGCCATATTTCATGTAAAAGGTGGTCGGAGGATTGACGGGCACCTCTACTTCGGCGGAAAGGACGCCCTCACTGAAGATGTCACCGTCCGCATCGGCAAGGGTTTGCCGGACGCGCCCGAGGTGGTCGACGAAGCAGGTGACACCGTTGTTGGCGCTGCGGACCATGGGGCGGCGGTTTTCCGCGCAGCGGAAGACAGCGTGGGCGAGGTGCTGGCGTCCGGCGGCGCTGCGTTTGAACCATCCGGTATTGGTCACGGTGACGAAGAGCTGCGCCCCGAGGTTGGAGGCACGTCGGGCGAGGTAGCCGAGGGTGTCCTCGAAGCAGACCAGAGGAGCAAGGGCGACCGGCGGATCGGGGAGATGAAAAATGACCGGACCATCCCCGGCATCAAAGTCATCCGGCACCATGTCCCCGACAATGATGGCAAAGAGCGGGAAGCTGTAACGGAAGGGGATGTATTCGCCGAACATGACGAGGTGGGACTTGGGATAAAATTGCGGCGGGTTGTCGGCTCCGGTCAGCAGGACGGCGGCGTTGTAGTCGCCCTCGTGGCTGAGGCGGAGGGTGCCAAAAAGGAGGGCATGGTTCCCGGCGGCGGCCCATTTTTTGACGAACTCGTTGGCCATGCGGTCTTCGAAGAACCCCCGGGGGGTGGCCGCTTCCGGCCAGAGGAGGAGGTCCGGCTGCAGGGCGACGGCCACGGCTGTTTGACGGTCGAAGGTGTCATAGATGCGCTGCTCGAAGGCGGGGTTCCACTTTTCGTTTTGCGGGATGGATGGTTGGACCGCGGCCACGCGCAGGGGGACGGACTCACCCGGGCTGCTGATTTGGCGGAGTCCGTAGCCGAAGGCCGCGACGACGAGGGCGATGGTGATGGTGAAATCGAAGTGCGCGCGGATTTTTCCGCCGCGGGCTTCGATCATCAGTCGGCGCACGGTGGCCACGGCGATGGCTGCAGTGAGAACGGCAAGAAAGGAGAGACCGCCGACGCCGGTGAGCGAGGAGAGTTGGATGAGGGGAATATTGCCGTGCAGGGCGATGCCGAGCGAATTCCAGGCGAAGCCGGTGAAGATGTGGGCGCGCAGGATTTCCAGCGCCACCCAAGCGGCGGCGGCGATGGCCGCGGTGGCGAGATTGCGCCAGGAGCTGAGCCAGACGGAGTGAAACGAGAAGCGGTCGTGGTCGCGCGGGGTGGCAATGACAAAAACAATACAGGCCCAAGCGGCGGGGTAGAGCGCGAGGTAGAGGCAGAGAATAAACCAGCCGGGAACGGTCAGGACGGTGATCCAGTGCAGTGAGCCGAGGAAGTAGACGAGCCCGGTGAGGTAGCCGAGTTCGGCCTTGCGGAGCAAGGGGTGGCGCGGATGGGTGGGGCCGAACCAAAGCGCGGCGAAAAGCGGGGCGAGGGCAATCCAGACCAGCCAAGCTTGATCAAACGGCGCGAAACAGAGGGTGAGAAGGACGCCGCTCAGGGCGGCGGCTAACCAGGGCCAGAGGTTGCGCAGGAAGGACATGAGGCAGGGGCGGAAAGATTAGCCTCCGGCGGGACCAAGGGCACGGAGAAAGCTGGCCGCTCAGGGCGCGGCGGGGGACGCCCCGGGTAAGATGCGTTCAGCCAAGGCACTGATCTTCTCTTGGGCAAACTTGCTCGGCGGATACTGGCGATGGGCGTCGAGATACCAAGCGAGGGCCGCGCCGTATTCGCCGCGGGCTTCGAGCTCGTCGCCTTTGTTGAGTGCCTGGACAAAAGTGGCGGCACCTCCGCTCGCCAGGTCGGCGCGCAGGCGGTTGATCTCATTGTCTTCGGGGTATTTCACCGAGGCCAGTTGGATGCTTTCCCAAGCGCCGGCGGCGTCTCCTCGTTGCTGGATTTCCCGGGCACGCTGTAGGGATCCCTCGATTTCGGTCATGGCCTCAAGGATGGTGCCGAGTTTTTCCTGCCATTCGGGATAAAGCGCGGTAGCAGCGATGAATTTGGCGTTCTGGCGAAAGATGGCGCGGTGATCGCCCTGCTCGATGAGGCGTTGGAGTTCGCTCAAGGCCTGCTGCTGCAGGTCGGTTTGCTGGAAGATCTGTCCGGAGACATCGGCAAGGTCGGGGTTATTCGGCCAGATTTCGGTCGCCGCGCGCAACTCGCGTTCGAGCGTCCCGGCATCGCCCCCGAGCGCGGCGTTGCGGGCGCGGGCGAGGTGCATGCGTGAAACATTGCGGAACGTCTGGACGGCTGTTAGCGCTTCTGTCGGATCGAAATCCTTGGCCATTTCCTGCATTTGGCGGGCCAAGGCCTCGGCTCGGAGATAATCTTTTACCTCGATGGCCGTGGTGAGCTCGTCACCCCTCCTCGCAAATTCATAGATGCGCTGCCTGTCCTCGTGGGGAAATTGTTGAAGGGCGGGAAGATGCTCACCGAGAACAAAGCTCTCGGCTAAGCGATGGGTGGCTCCTTTGAGTTCATCTTTCCGCAGGAGAAAGCCAGCCGACTCGACTCCTTGGCCTGCGTCCTTTATGAATTCGTTGGCTAGAAGCTCGAGAGAGGTGACCGTGGGGGGTAAGTCCATGAGTAGGCCGCCGATAAGTGGAAAAAAGCTACTTGGTCCGGGACTGTCGCCGCCGCCGGTAGAACTCAGGCGATCCAAAGTTTCTTTGCTTAACCGCAAGCGGTTATCGCCATCGTCAAAAATGCTGCGGTAAAAGCGCGTGGAGATGATGACGTGCTGGAAGCGGCGCTGAAGCAGTAGTTGCACCATGAGAGTTTGGAATTCCACACGGGATTCCATTGCAGAGAGCTCACTTTTAGCACGGTTGGCGTTGAGCAAGGCGTTGACCTCTGCAAGGCGTTGGGAGTGGGGTTGGAGGCGGCCGGCGCGGGCGGTCTCGCGTTCCTTGGCCCAAACGGCCGCGGCGGCGGCATCTTTGGGAGGTGTGTCGAGGCCCGAGCTTTGGGTGGCCATGCGGGTGTTCCATTCGTGGCGCTTGCGATCTGCCTCAAGGGCTTGGTTTGCGGCTGCGAGACGCGCGACCTGTTGTTGGGCTTGCCAAGCACCCAAAACTTGATTCGCTATGGCGTCGCAAACACTGGCGTCTTCTTGAAACTCGGCTGCTTGTGGTAAAAGACGAAACGCTGCATCAAGGTTGCGCGCACCGATTTTTCCAGCAGATAGGAGGTTCATCATTTTGCGGACGATTGCATTGTGCTCACTCTGGGATTTGAGTTCCGCTGGTGGAGTGGTTAGATACTTTAGAAATCTCGATTTGAGCAAATGCTCTGCAGCCTCGGAGCCCCCCATGTATTGGAGGAACTCTGCCGGAATTAGCACACGCACGCCGGCAAGTGTGACATAGCCTTTGTCATTATACTTCGTTTCAGGGGTGTTGCTCGCGGGTGGCTCCGGTCTTTCCTCGGAAGAAGGCATGCTCTCGTCCGCGTTGGAGGTTTTGCCGCCGGGGGCGACAACGTTGAAATTGTTCTGCGCGGACGCCGAGGCCGCGGAAAACAAGATCAAGATAACGAGTCGTCGGATCATGATTTTGTGATGTCGGCTGCGTAGATGACGCCTCCTTCGCGGACTTCCACCAGGAAGTGGAAGCGCTGGCCTTTTTGGATATTTGCTTCACTGATACCGGCAGGAATGACGACGGGGATAGGTGAATCAGAGTTGTTAGGTTTGACGGAGATGAGGCGCCCTTCACTCGGGGACCAAGCGATGGAGTTGAGGACGGCGCCGGAGAGTCTGTAAGTGTTGCCGCGAAGGGAGGTGGAGGTGGAGAGGTATTCGTCCACAGGAAATTCAGGAGTGGCCCGGTAAGGGGTGTTGGAGGAACCGAAGAAATACCCGCCGGCGCCGATGAGGACGAGGAGCATTGCCAGACCGGCAAGAAGCCAAGCGATGTTGGGGACACTACTAGCGCGACGGGCCATGAGTGCTATTTATCGATCCCAAGAGGCCCGAAGGCAACCCAGCCATGCAAGAAAAATGCCGAAAACGATATGGAGGACCAGGACCCAAACGCAGAGCGAGGCCGCGGATAGCGTGGTGGGCACGACCAGTTCGAGCACGTCGTAGTAGCGGGTTTCGCGGAGACTCTGCAGCCCCCCACTCCAACTCCAGTAGGCGGCAATGAAGGGCCGCAGGGCGGCGTCCAAACCGGCCGGCAGGGCGAGCACGGCGCCGGAGAGCGGCAATTGGAAACCGACGAGGTAGATCGAAGCAAGCGAGGCTTGGTCGGCGGTTCGGGCCAGCGCGGAGATGCCAAGGCAGGTGGCGGTCAGCGCGGCGTTGACCAGCAGAAAGAAGAGGAATTGTTGGGACCCGTCGCCAGGAAACCCGGTCACGGTGCGCACAAACCACGTCATCCACGCGGATTGCAAGAGAACAAGCACGGCGAGGAACACGATTTTGGCCCCGACATAGGCCGAGGGTTTCAGCCCGGCAAAACGTTCTTTCTCGAAAATGGCGCGCTGCCCGGCGATCTCGCGCGCGCTGTTGTTGGCCCCGAGGAGACCAAGGAGAATGACTTGCAGGAGGATGAGACCGGACACCGCGCTGCCCGCCTTGCTCGCCCCTTCGGCGAAAGTGCGGGCTTCGATCAGTTGCCGCACCACATCACCGCTCAGGCCGGCGTCCAAGCTCGGCACGGCGGGCAACCCGTCGAGGGCGAAAACGGCTACGACCAGCGGGAAGCCGAGAACGAGACCGATTTGCAGGGCGATATTGCCTTTGTCGCGGAAGAAAATTTTCCAGCGGGTGGCGGTGAGGGTGAGAAACTGGCGGAAGGCGCCGGGCAGGAGAATAGAAACAGCCGCCGTGGTGTCGGTTGCCTCCGCATTGGGCGCGGGCGCCTTGTGTGCCGATTCGAAGTGCGCACGGTGCTTGCTCCACGAGGCATGCCATTCGCCGGCCTCACGCTGCGGGAGGCGCTCGAAAATTTCTTCCGGCCGGTCCACCCGGAAGTAGTGGGCCAGGGTATCCGGCGGTCCGAGGTAAGCAAGGTGACCACCACTCAGCACCGCGACTTTGTCATAAAAATCGAGATCACGCAGTCCGTGGGTGACGACGATGACCACGCGGTTCCCATCGCGGGCGATTCGGCGGAGCAAGTCGAGGATTTCGCGTTCGGAGCGTGCGTCCAGACCGCTGGTCACCTCGTCGCAGAGGAGCAGGGGCGGTTCGCTGGCCAATTCCATGGCGAGGGCGAGGCGGCGGCGCTGTCCGCCGGAGAGGTGTTTCGAGAGGGTCTGCGCGGCGGAGGCCAGGCCGGTGAGGTCGAGCAACTCGGTGGCGCGCGCGCCGAGTTGCGCCCCGGCGAGTCCGGCCACGCGCAGACGGAGGGCGAGGACCACGTTCTCCTCGGCGGTGAGGTTTTCCTCGCTGATCGTGAATTGCGGAACGTAACCGATCTGCGAGGGCGGGAGGTCCTCCAAATCGAGGTCCACCCCCTCCCAATGCAATGATCCCGCGCTGGTCTCGGCGATGCCGGCAACGGCCCGCACCAAAGTGGTCTTGCCGCTGCCGCTCGGGCCGAGCAGGGCACAAACCTCGCCGCGCGGAAAACGAGCCGTGACCTCGGAGAGCAAAACCGGCGCTTCTTCACCGTCACCCGCCGTGACCGTCACCTCGCGCAGTTCCAACATAAATCGGATCATTGCGCGCCCGGCGGTTGCCGGCAAACGCAAAGGGACTTACTCGACGGTGGACAGCTCTTCCGGGGTGGGCGCGCCCTCGGGGTTCATGAGGTCTTCGGTCCGTTCGGTGTCCTCGACGTTTTCTTCCTCGCCCGGGGGAGCTTCCTCGGCCCCTTCCTCGGCCGGTTTTTCTTCTTCGGCTACTTTCTCCGGCGGCTTGTAGTCTTTGAGCAGGGTGGCGAGAACGCTGCCGATGACCGGCGCGGCGTTCGAACCGCCGGAAAGGGACTCGCCGGGATTGCCTTCCACCACCGCGGCGAAGGCGTAGAGGGGTGGATGGTTGGCCGGAGCGTAGCCGGCAAACCAGGCGGCGTTGCGGCGTTTGGTAACCGGGCCCCATTGGGCGGTGCCGGTTTTGCCGGCGACTTTGACCCCTTTGACGGTGGCGGCTCGTCGCCCGGTGCCGCTGCCGTGGCTGGTCACCATGACGAGGCCTTTGTTGAGATCTTCGAGGTTTTCTTCCGCGATGTTGAGTTCGGAACGGACGCGATCCGGGTAAGCCGAGACGACCCGGTTGTCGAGACTCTGCACCTGCTTGACGAGGCGCGTCTGGTGGAAGCTGCCGCCGGCGGCGAGCACGCCCATGGCTTGGGCCATTTGCAGCGGCGTGACGAGGATGTCGCCCTGCCCGATGCTCATGTTGGCGACATCGCCCTGCAGGATGTTGCGGTTGTGGACGCGGACCATGTAATCGTCCGTGGGAATATTGCCGGCCGATTCGGCGCGCAAAGGAATGCCGGTGCGGCGGCCGAGGCCCAAGGCATTGGACCATTCAATGATCGGTTCGGCGCCGATTTTCAGCCCGGCTTGGTAGAACCACGTGTTGCATGATTGGGCGAGGGCTTGGGCGAGGGTGAGTTGTCCGGAGTGGCCGGAGCGGTGGTTGCGGAAATAGAAGTTGCCGACTTGGAGACCGCCCGGACAACTGATGCGTGTCTCCGGCGTGATCAGGCCGCTCTGCAACGCCGCAAGTCCGACAAAAGTCTTGAAGGTCGACCCGGGCGGGTAGGCCGAGCGGAAGGCCCGCGGGTAAAGCGGGACGTCCGGGTCGTCGTTGAGTCGGGCGAAGACGTCCGGCTTGATGATGGGAATGAAAGCGTTCGGATCGAAGGAAGGGCGTGAGGCCATGCCGAGGATTTCCCCGGTATTCGGGTCGACCACCACCACGGCACCGCGGCGGCCGGTTTTGGCGAGGGCGTCCTCGCAGGCTTTTTGCACGGTGAGGTCGAGGGTGGTGATGACATTGTATCCCGGGACCGGTTGCTGGACGATTCTTTCGGTGGTGCGCTTGCCTTCGGCGTTGAGCGTGAGGTTGAGCACGCCGGGTGTGCCGCGCAGTTGGTCGTCGAAGACTTGTTCAAGCCCTTCGCGTCCCTCGGCATCGGGGAAGACCAGGTCGCGGTTTTCGATCGGTTTGATCGAGAGGGGGGCCACCCGGCCGGTGTAACCCACGATATGGGCCGCGATCGCCCCGAGCGGGTAATGCCGGAAATAAGCGTGCTGGAGGACGAGACCGGCGCCGAGTCCGCGGCTGACTTTGGCCATGTCCTCGTTGGTGAGGTCCTCGGCGAGAATGAAAGGGAGGATGCCGCGGTTGTTGTAATGCTGGATGAGGTCCTCGTCGGTGACGTTAAAGGTGCGGCCGAGGAGTTCCTGCGCGGTGAGAACTTGACGACGGGCGAAGTTGACCGCTTGTCCGTCGGTGAATTCGAGCGGGGTGGGGAAGCTGAGGCCGAGGTTGAAGGCCACGCGGGTCTGGGCGAGCGGGGCGCCGTGGCGGTCGGTGATTTGCCCGCGCGGGGCCGGCACATTGAGCAGATAGGTGCGGGCTTGTTTCTGGGTTTCCCAAGTGGGGCGGGGCACCTCCACCACGTCGGTGAGGCGTTGCTGGGCGGACGCCGGGAGGGCGAGGGCCAAAAAGATGACGAAAAGACGCGGCATTTTCACGCGGGTGCGGAAGGGCAATGAACACGCATCGGCGGGCGGTGGCAAGTCACGGGCGGACCGGGCGGGGCGCGGTAATGTGCGGCGGCTTCAAATAGATGGGCCCGAACCGGCCGGGATCGACCGGAGTCAAGCGGGGCGCGAGCAAAGCGAGCACGCCGGCATCCGGTCCGGCGGCCGGCAGTGAAGCAAAGCCGGGCAGATCGCCGACGCGGTAGATGGAGATGTCGGCACTTTCGAGGTGAAGACGGAATTCGTCGGGGGTTAGCAGGAGAATTTCGCCGCTCAACGTGCGGTGTTCGACGCGCGCCCACCAGATGCGCCCGCCGCGTGCATCGCCGGCCGCGATGTAGGCGGTTTCGGTCACGTCGAGGAGGCAGCAGGACGGAGCGGCGACCAATGCGACGCCGAGCGCCTGCTGCCACGAGCCGGCCAAGGCGCAAGCCACGCGGAGTCCGTTGTAGGAACCGGGACCGATTCCCACCGCCACGCGGTCCGCGCCGTGCCAAGCGGCACGCATTTCGGCCAGCACGGAGAAGACCTCCGCCCCGCGACCCCGCGGCGCCTCGAACCGGCGGATCGCCGTGATGTTTCCGTCTGCCGCCACGGCGACTCCTGCCGCGGCCGAGGATATTTCGATGGCGAGGATTTTCACGGCTCGATGGCAATCTCGCGGCGACCTTCGCCGGTGGCGGTGAGGGAAACGCGGCATGCGCCGGGCGGCACGAGTTCGGGAAAGCGGTCGGCCCACTCGATAACCACGAGGCCGGTCGCTTCGCTCATTTCGTCGTGCGCGGCGTCCCAGACTTCGGCCGCGGTCCGCGCGCGGTAAAGATCCAGGTGAAAGACGGGACCGCGGGGGGTGGCGTATTCGTGGAGGAGGGTGAAGGTCGGGCTGGTGGCCGGATCGGTTCCGCCCCAACCCGCGACGAGTCCGCGCACGAAATGCGTTTTGCCCGCCCCCAGATCGCCGGCGAGGGCAACGACGGTCCCGGGCGCGAGGCGTGCGCCGAGGACGCGACCGGCCACGATTGTTTCGTCGGGGTGGGTTGACACGGTGAGACTCATGGCGGGCCGTATCTATAACATCGTCGCGGGGCCGGGGCCAATGCACGCTTGCCTTTGCCGCGCGGGCTTTTGACCATGAGCGGCTGTTTCGATGGAGTCCTCCGAACTAACTTTTCGCCGCCGTCTGGTCAGCACCCTGATTTTGTGGGTGTTGGTTCTTGGCACCGTCCTTTCCGGATACGAGCAGCTATTCTTCATCACCATTGCCGGGATCGGACTACTCGGGTTGTGGGAATACTTCGAAATGCTCGACCGGCGCGGGGTGCCCAATTTCAAACTCACGGCCCTCATCACTGCCGTGGTCTTTCTGGCCGGAAGTTTTATCACCTTTCGCTCGTATGGTCCGGAAAAGTCCTACGACTTCGAGATCGCCGTCATGGTGGTTTTTCTGCTGGTTGTTTTCGGGCGGCAAATGTTTCGCCGCACCCGCGACCAGAATCCGCTCGAAACGATGGCCTACACGCTGTTCGGGCTGCTTTACATCGTCTGGCTTTTCAATTTCCTGACCAAGATCGTTTACCTCGCGCCCCGCGATCCTTCGGGGGAGACGATCGGGCAATATTATGTGCTCTACCTCTTGCTGGTGACCAAATTCAGCGACATGGGCGCTTATTTGACCGGCTCGGTCTTCGGCCGCCACAAGCTTGTGCCGCACATCAGCCCGCACAAGTCCTGGGAGGGTCTGGCCGGGGCGATTCTCTTCGCCGTCGGGGGAAGTTTCGGGCTCTGGTATCTCATCCCCGACAAGCTGGCCGTCTTCGGCACTGGTGACCTCCTTATTCTCGGGGTGCTGCTCGGGTTTGCCGCGGTGATCGGCGACTTGGCTGAATCGATCGTCAAGCGCAGTGCGGAGGCGAAAGACTCGGGCGGTCTCCTGCCGGGCATCGGCGGTGTGCTCGACTTGATCGACAGTCTCCTTTTCACCGCGCCCGTTCTCTTTTTCTACATGCGTCTGGTTCTCGGATTGCCCTCATGAGTTGCCGTAACATCGTGCTCCTCGGCGCGACCGGCTCAATCGGGCAGAGCGCCTGCCGGGTGGCCCGTGAATTGCCCGGGCGGGTGCGCATTGTCGGCATGTCGGGCTTCCGCAATATCGAGCGTCTCGCGACGGAGGCGAACCGTTTGCGGCCGGATGCCTTGGCGGTGCCCGATGCGGCCGCGGAGGCGGAGTTGCGGGCGAAGCTGGATTACCAGCCGGTGGCCGTTTTCACCGGCACCGGCGGCTTGGATCAACTGGCCACATGGGATGGCGCGGACATGGTGCTGGTCGCCATCGTGGGGACGGGAGGGCTGCGTCCGACTTTCGCCGCGCTCGAGGCAGGCAAAGACATCGCACTGGCCAGCAAGGAGGTGCTTGTGGTGGCCGGCGAGTTGGTCATGGCTGCGGCCCGCCGCCGCGGCCGTCGGCTGCTCCCGGTGGACAGCGAGCACAACGCGATTTTTCAGTGCCTTGAAGGACGCGACCCGGTGCAGGTGCGGCGTCTGATTCTCACCGCGTCCGGCGGGCCTTTCCGCGCTTGGCCGGAGGACAAGCTGCGTGCCGTGACGAGGCAGGAAGCGCTGCGTCATCCGACGTGGCACATGGGCGAAAAGATTACCATCGATTCGGCCACGATGTTCAACAAGGGCCTTGAGATGATCGAGGCGCGCTGGCTTTTCGACGTGGACATCGCGCGGATCGATGTCGTCATCCATCCGCAGAGCATCGTGCATTCGATGGTCGAATTCGTCGACGGATCCGTGCTGGCCCAAATGAGTCATTCGGACATGCGCTTCCCGATCCAATATGCACTCACCTGGCCCGATCGCATCGCGGGTTCGCTGCCACCGCTGGAATGGGCCCGGCTCGGCCGGTTGGACTTCGAGGAACCGCGTTATGACGTCTTTCCCGCGCTCGATCTGGCACGGCAGGCGGCGGAGCGGGGCGGCGCGGCGCCGGCCGTGCTCAATGCGGCCAACGAGGTGGCGGTGGCGGAGTTTCTTGCCGGCCGGATCGCGTTCCCGCGCATCTGGCAAATCGTCACCGCGGTGCTCGAGAGGTGCGGGGATCGTCCGGGTGGCGACCTCGAGGAACTCTTGGCCGCCGACCTCGAGGCGCGGGAAGCGGCCTTGGCCGAGGCACGTTCCTAGGAAGGTGGCTTGCGGGGGCGCCGGACTGCGGATAAACAAGCTTCAGACCCTATGCCTACCTACGAATACCATTGCCTGAAGTGCGACAAAGATTTCGAGGTTTTCCAGTCGATGAAGGACACCGCTTTCAAGACCTGTCCCGAAGCGCAGTGCCAGGTGAGCCCCTGGGGGCGCGGCAAAGTGAAACGTCTGCTCGGCACCGGCGCGGGTCTCATTTTCAAAGGCAGCGGATTCTACACCACCGATTACCGCAGCGAGGGGTACAAGCAGGCCGCGAAGCAAGATAGCGGGGGCGGCGCCAAGGAAAGCAAAGCGGCAGACAAGCCGGCCGCGACCCCTCCGGCTTCACCGGGCGGCAGCGCCTCTTCGTCCGCCGGCGGAAGTCCGTCCACCGGGAGCGGGAGCAAATAAGATTTTTATGGGCCTGCGTTGCGCAAGTTGCGAATACGACAACGATCCGACGCGGGTGTATTGTCATCGTTGCGGGACGCGGTTGGAGCGCAGCGCGCAGGCCCCGCCGCCGCCGACCGGCTACATGCATCCGACGGATGTGGCGAAAATGAAGAAGCCCCGCGATCCGGTGGCTTGGGGTCGCTATTGCCGGGCCATGGTGCATCTCCTCGTCCTGGCCGGTCTGGTCGGTGCCGTGGTGCTCGCTTTGCTGCCGCCGCGCGACTTGCCGGGGGCGGTTCCTCCGGACGCCGCTCTGGCCGAGCGCCTGGCCTCTTTGGTCGCCGCGTCCGCCCAAGCCGAAGGCGCCCGCGCCTTCAATGTGCCCGCGGCGGACATCAACACCTGGCTCGTTTCGAGCGTCGCGCTCAAGCCGCAGGGTGAGGGCATTGTTCGCCTCGATCCCCAGCGTGTTTATGCGGTTCCGGGCGACGGCGATGTGCGGGTTGGGCTTGAAACGAAACTTCCGCCGGGATGGCCTGTTTATTTCGAGGGCCGCTACGCGCCCGTTCCCGCAGGTGAGGGCACGGGTTTGGTCGCGCGGAGTTTTTCGGTGGGGCGTCTGCCGTTGCCCTCGGTGACCGGAATGCTGGTCCAGCGTCAGTTTGAAAGCCTCGTTGATGCTTTGGCGGCGCCCCTTAGGGAGTTGGCCACAGCCTCGCACATCGGCATCACCCCCGAGTCGGTCACCTTGCGTTGGTCGGGTCGGCCGCGGTGAAAATGTTCGGACGATGGCTGCTGGCCGGCGTCATGGCCTGCGGGCCGGCCATGGCTCAGGTCGCCGCCCCGGAGTTGCTCAAGCCGGAAAACCGCACGGTAAGCAATTCAAGGCAGTTCACCGTCTTCGGTGGCACCCGCGGTCAGCGCTCGGAACTTGTGCGGCGTGCCGAGGAATTGAAAACCGGCCTGCTGCGCGAGTTGCAGGAGTCGGACACGTGGAAAACGCCCGTGCTCATCGTGCTTACTCCGGGTGATGGACTGCGTCTGAGGCAATCGCCCGTGCTTTTGCAGGTCTTTGATGCCGGCGAAGCGGGCCGCAAGATCCAAGTCGATCTGGCCCCCGGGACGATGTCTGAGGCCGCCGCGGTGGACCGCGGCATCCTGCGTGCCCTGCTGCTCGAGCGGTCGTTGCGCCGGCAGAAGTTCGAGGGCGGCCGCTTTATCGAGCCGCCCGACTGGTTGTCCTCCGCGCTTGCCGCCTCGCTCGGGCGCGAGGCCTCGCGCGACGCTTCGCTTTACGCGGACCTGCTGGAGGCGAGGAGTATGCCGCGCCTCGATCGCTTCCTGCGGCAGAATGCCGCGATGATGAAAGGCCGCACCCGCGAACTGCATGCGGCGCAGAGTCTGGCACTCTACAACGGACTGCTTGAGCTTCCCGAGGGCCGCCGTCGCATCGTCGAGAATCTCACTTTGGCCGAGCCGGCCCGCGAACCCGAACAGCGTTTCGCCCAGACCTGGCCGGAGTTGGCCGATGATCAGTCCAAACTGGCGCGGCTCTGGGCGTTGGCGGTGGCGCGGCTTTCCACCCCGAAGAAGCTGGAGTTTCTCGGGGCGGAGGAAACTGGAAAAAAGCTGCGGCAAATTCTGGGGGATTTGGATGGGTCCGTGGAAGGCGCTCCGGCCGCGGAGGCTCTCGTGGCCCTCTCGCGCAAAAAAGACGGCCGATTCCGCATCGCCCAGGCGGCGCAGGAGACGCAGCGGCTGGCCTTCCGCTCGCATCCGCTTTACGCCCCGCTGGTCGGGGAATACCGCATTCTGCTCGATGATTTGGCCCGCAACCGGCGCGGTGGTTTTGTCACGCGCTTTGAGGCGACCGAGGATCTGCGCATGGCGTTAGATGACCGCGGCCGCGAGATCACCGACCATATGAATTGGTATCAGGCCAACGAAGCGCAGGCTGACCCGGAGGTGGGGACGGTGCGTTTGCCGCCGGCCCCGGATTCCGTGGTGCGGCGCAACGACGCCATCTCGCGCTATCTCGACTCGGTGGAGCAGCGCGGCTGGTGAGCCTCAGGAGAAAAATTCTTTGGCCCGTTCGAGGAAACTTCTCGTCATGGGCGCATTCTGCTCGCCGCAGCTCTCCGCGAATTCTTCCAATTTCCGCCGTTGTTCGGTCGTGAGTTTGGTCGGCACCTCGACGACGGCGCGGACAAGCAGTTGACCCTGACCCGAGCCGCGCAGATGCGGCATGCCTTTGCCGCGCAATTTGAACACCGTGCCATTTTGCGTGCCGGCCGGGACCTTGATCGCGGCCTTGCCTTCGAGGGTGGGGACGTTGATTTCGCCGCCCAGTGCCGCGGTGACAAACGACACCGGCATCTCGCAGAAAAGGTCGTCTCCATCGCGGGCGAAGACCGCATGCTCGCGGATGTGGATGACGACGTAGAGGTCGCCGGAGGCGGCTCCGCGCACGCCCGCCTCGCCATGGCCGCCCGAACGCAGGCGGGAGCCGTCCTCGATGCCGGCCGGAATCTTCAGTTTGATGCGCGTTGTGGTCTCGGCGCGGCCATCACCGCGGCAGACTTTGCACGGATGGTCGAACATCTCGCCCG
Source organism: Chthoniobacterales bacterium (assembly GCA_044359955.1). Lineage (GTDB taxonomy): Bacteria > Verrucomicrobiota > Verrucomicrobiia > Chthoniobacterales > JACTMZ01 > JACTMZ01. The sequence continues at coordinate 47,847 of JBIKLF010000015.1, forward strand.
CGCCCTGGCAGCGGGGGCACGGCTGGGCGACCTGGAAAAAGCCGCGCGAAGCGATCACTTGGCCGCGTCCGCGGCAGGTCGGGCAAGTGTGGAGGTGCGCACCGGGTCCGCCGCCGGAACCGCCGCAGGCCGAGCAACGGCCGGTCTTGCCGATTTCGATTTCTTTTTCGACGCCGCGGGCGGCTTCCTCGAGTTTGATTTCCAGATCGTAGCGGAGGTCCGCGCCCCGTGCCTGGTCCGCCCCGCCGCTGCCGCCGCTGAAAAAGTGTTCGAAAATACCGCCTCCGCCTGAACCGAAGACCTCGCGGAACAGGTCGAACGGATCGTGGAAGCCGGCCCCGCCCCCCGCACCCTGGAACGCGGCGTATCCGTAGCGGTCGAAGGCGGCCCGCTTGTCGGCATCGATCAGAATGTCATACGCCTGGGAAATTTCCTTGAAACTCTCTTCCGCCGCCGCGTTCCCCGGATTGCGGTCCGGGTGATATTTCATGGCAAGCTTGCGGTAGGAGATTTTGATTTCCTCGACGGCGGCGCGGCGGGAGACCCCGAGGGTCTCGTAGGGATCCCTGGGATGGCGGGCGGACATGGGTGATCAGGCGGCGGGGCCTTGGGAGACAAAAACGCTGGCCGGCCGCAGGAGGCGGTCGCGCAGTTTGTAGCCGCGGCGCGTGGAGCGCAGGACCTGACCTTCCGGCACGGTGTCGCTGTTTTCGTGGCCGACGGATTCCATCACATTGGCATCGAAGGCGGCGCCTTCGGTCGGGACTTCCTCGAGGCCGGCGGAGGTGAGGAAATCGCGGAATTGACGCGCCACCATGCCGAGCCCTTGGAGGATGGCCTCCGCGTGGGGCGCGGATTTGGCGGCCTCGAGACCGAGTTCGAAATTGTCGATCAGCGGGAGCAGGTCGCCAAGGAGAGAGGTGTTGGCGTAGCGGATGGAATCCTCCTTCTCGCGCGCGGCCCGTTTACGGAAGTTGTCAAAATCAGCCGCGGTGCGCAGGGCGAGATCGCGGAACTTTTCCGCTTCGGCCGCGGGATCCAAGACGGGATCAGCCGTGGCCTGGGGTTCCGCTTCCTTGACGGGATCGGGGGATGTTTCGTTTTGGTGCTTCTTGCTCATAGTCTGCGGATGGAGATGAGGGTGATGTCGTCGTGTTGTGCGGACTGGCCGGCGAATTCGCGGAGTTCGGCTGCGATGTTGGAAACCGTCGCGGCGGCGCCTTTGGGAGCATTGGCTTGGACGGCTTGGATGAGCCGCGGAAGGCCGAACTCCGATCCGTGTGCGTCCAGAGCCTCGGTGGCACCGTCGGTGTAAAGGAGGATGCCGTCTCCAGACGCCAGCGTGACAGTTTCTTCGGCAATGACCCTATCGAACACGTTGCCGCTGTCAATGCCCACGGCCATGCCCGGCGGTCGCAGCGGAACCACCTCGCGGCCGGTCGCGCGATAGAGCAGGGGCGGGTCGTGTCCGGCCCGGGCCAGGGTCACATCGTTGGTCCGCGTGTCGATCACGACGTAGAGCATGCTGACAAACATGTCCTGCTTGATGTCGGGATAAAGCCGACGGTTGACCGCGCGCATCACTTCGGCGGCCGAGGTGCAACCCGGGGCGGCGGCGCGGAGCAGGCTGCGGCACATCCCGGTGATCAAGGCGGCGGGAATGCCTTTGCCGGAGACGTCGGCGATGGCCAGACCCCAATGGTGTTCGTCGATCCGCAGGTAGTCGAAATAATCGCCGCTCACGTGCCGCGCGGGGATGTTGAGTCCGCTCACTTCGTATCCGGCGATTTCGGGCGACGCGGCCGGGAGGAGGATGCTCTGGATTTCCCGGGCGGTTTCCAGGTCGCTGTCGAGACGCCGCTTCTCCCCGGCTTCGAGGTAGACGGCTTCGCTGAAAAGCGCGAAGGCCGACTGCTCGGCAATCGCTTTGAAAACGGCGAGGTCGTCGGGGCCGAAGGTCGCGCTCATCGGTCCGTTGACCACGGCGAGGACTCCGAGTGTTTTGTCACGATAAGAGAGACACCCGACGAGGGCCGAAGTGGCGCCTTGGCCGTCGGCGGCCAAACCGGCCAGTTCCGGATCGGAGAAATTGAAAATGCGCGCGCCGCCTTCTTTCCACATGCGCGCCACGGCGCCGTCGCCCGGGTGCACCGGATGGAGGCGCAGGTAGCTTTCCAGAGCGACGGGATTCGAGGCGGCCTGCTGGCGAATGTGACCGGGCACGTGAACCAGCGGGGCGCAGGTTCGGCTGATGTGGGTGGGCGCGAGGAATTGTCCCGAACGGTCGACCAGGTAGAGGGCTCCGCCGTGGGCGTCGAGGATGCGGGCGGCGCTCTCGACAATCAAGCGATGCAATTCGCGCCGCCCCACGCCGCCACCAAACGCTTCGCCGAGGCCATGGAGAAAATCAAAAACCTGCTTCTCCTCGGCTTGCAAGGCGCGCCACTCGTGTCCGAGCAAATGCAAGGCGCGCTGTTGCCGGACGATCCGCCAACCGAGGAAGGCGGAGAGCGCGATAAAGATGATGAGCAGGCCGGTGACCATGGGTTCCCGCGCGGGGCGGGAAGGTTAGGGGCCGGCAGGCCGGCGCATCAAGGGCGCGATTGTCACGATGACTTTTGCTGGAGGAAGTCGAGGACGTCCTTGAAGCGGATGGCGTTCTCCGGATTGACCGCGGCCAGATTTTCGTGGGCCTGGACGATGGCTTCGCGGCGGGCGGTCTGCGGGGGATTAGTTTCGGCGTCTTCCAGCCGGCCGGGGGCGGCCACCGGGGTGCTCTCGAGCACGGCAAAGATGCGATCGAGGCCGAGGTTCTGCATGACGCCGCGGTTGCGCTCGTTGGCACGAATGACCGTGAGCTTGCCAGCGGCCGGCAGACCGAGCGCGATGCCGGTCAGGGTGCCGAGAAATGTGGAGTCCATCAGTTCGCAGGTGGCCAGGTCGACGATGAAATCGCGATGACCGCGCTGCATCATCTCGGCGGCAAATTCCTTGAGTCCGGCACTGTTTTGGAACGTGCCGCGGCCTTCGATGCGGACCCAGACGGATGGCCCGGCGACCCCGACTTGCACTGACGAAACGGCGCTCACGACACAGGATTCAATCAGACGGCGCCCCCGCGGCAAGTGAAACGAGGAACATCGGGCCTGCTACTTCCACAGATACGACTGGGTGAAGCCCACGATGCGTTTGTTCTCGATGAGAAGGCAGCGCCAGGCGGTAACCGGGCCGTTCCAAAGGTAGCTGTCGCCGATGACGGCGAAGGAAGTTTTGACCGAACCTTGGGCCTGTTCGTAGGCGACTTCCCGGGCGCGCACGGCATTGCCCGTCTTGGCTTGGCGGTATTCCAGGCGCACGGTGAGGTCGGCCGGGCGGTCGGCGCGCCAGAAGAAATCGAAATACGTGCCTTGGCGCCGGCGGCGCTCGTCCGCGGAAAGGGCGCCGAAATTCACGCGGGTCCGCTCGAAGTTGATCGTCTCGTTCTGCGTCGTCTGGAAAAGTTCCGGCTGATTGAGGAAGCGGTTGATCTTGCGGAAGGAAAAATCGCTATCGAGAGCAAGGGGCAGCACAGGCGCATCGACCAATTCCACGGCCTTGGGCGGCGCCACGCAGGCGGCCAGCAGCAAGGCTGCGACAAACAAGCCGGAACGCATGAGCATGCAGGCATGAAAGAAGGTTTGGCCGCCGATGTCAAACGGCGCCCGGGCCCGGGGGAATTGTCTTGCTTCACTGCGTCCGTCATCAAGATGCTCGCGCTTGATGAAGAAGTTTGTGCTTACGGCGTCTTGGAGGTTGCGGTCATGACGCATTACCGTCGGTCCCTCGAGGCGGCACGTGCCGCTCTCGATGCGCTTCTTCCCCTCGAAGAGCCGCTGGGGCGCGCCGCGGATGCAGTCATTGCGTCTCTGGTCGCCGGCCACAAACTGATGCTTTGCGGCAATGGCGGCAGCTCTTCCGACGCGGCACATATTGCAGCCGAGTTCGTCTGCCGCTTTGTCGGCGACCGCCGTCCGTATCCCGCGCTCGCCTTGGGCGTCGATGGCGGCCTGCTCACCGCGATCGGCAACGACTACGAATTCGGCGATGCTTTCTCGCGGCAGGTCCACGCCTTCGGTCAATCCGGCGACGTGCTCATCGGCATTTCCAGCTCGGGCAAGTCCCGCAATGTGCTGGCCGCGATCGAAGAGGCGCGGCGGCGGGGGATGGTCAGCATTGCCCTGCTCGGCCGGGATGGTGGATTCACCAGGGGCGCGGCCGACATCGAATTGATCGTGCCGGGCGAGAGCACGGCGCGCATCCAGGAAGCCCAGAAATTCCTCCTCCACGTGCTCTGCGAACTGGCCGAGGAAAAACTTCCGCGGGAATGAGCGCGGCCTGGGTGTCCGCGACTGTTTTTGTCTTCGGCCTGATCTGCGGCTCGTTCCTCAATGCCGTGGTCCATCGCCTGCCGCGGGGCATCGGACTGGGTCATCCGAAGCGTTCCTTCTGCCCGCCGTGCGGCCGCTCCCTCCCGTGGTACGAGAACATCCCGGTCGCGAGTTGGCTGTGGCTGCGGGGGCAGTGCGCGGGATGCGGCGCGCGCATCCCGGCGCGCTATCCGTTGGTCGAGCTTCTCACCGCGGTGCTCTTCCTTTGGCTTTGGTGGAGTTTCCCGCCGACGGTCGCGGCTGCTTACATGATCTTGGCCGGTATTCTGGTCGCGGGAACGTTCATCGACCTCGAGCATATGATCCTGCCCGACAGCCTCACGCTGGGCGGGGCCGTGGTGGGCGCGGTGCTGAGCATGCTGGTCGCGGGGCTGCAACCGGGCGAGGATTGGGAGGCGCGGTTGCGCTCGAGCCTCTTCGGGGCCGGGGTCGGTTTTGCCGTGCTCTTCGCCGTGGTTGAATTGGGCAAACTCGCCTTCGGGCGCAAGCGTCTCGAATTGCAACCGGCGGAGGCTTTCACCTTGCAGGCCCGCGCGGAGGGACCGTTTCTGCGTATCGGGGAGGACGATTGGGACTTGGCGGAGTTTTTTTACCGTCCGACGGACGTGCTCGAATTGCACACCGAGCAGGGTGAGGTGTGGCGTCTCGGACCGGACGGCGTCCGGCGCGACGGCGTGTCTTGCGACTACGCTGCAGCGGACGGCTGGAATGGCGTGGCTGCTGCGGTTGTCGTGCCGCGGGAGGCCATGGGTTTCGGCGATGTGAAGTTTATGCTGACGCTGGGTGCTTTCCTGGGTTGGCCCGGGGCGCTCTTCAGTATCGCCGCCGGTTCGGTCATCGGTGCGGTGGCCGGGGTGCTGCTGCTGTCCACCGGGCGGCTGGAAGCCGCCGGTCGTATCCCGTTCGGCCCTTACCTTGCCGCGGGCGCACTCCTCTGGATCGCGGCCGGACCGGCCGTGGTGGGCTGGCTTGGGCTGCGTTGATCAGCGACGCCAGCGACCGGCCTGGAGAAAAGCCTGCACGGCGAGAAAGAGTATGACAAAGATGACCACCGACAGCGCGGCCGACCATCCGAACTGGTAGTAAGTGAACGCCGTTTTGTAAACGTAGGAAGCGAGAATGTGGGTCGAGTCCCCGGGCTCGCCGCCGTTGGAAAAGAGCCAGATGACATTGAGGTTGTTGAAATTCCAGATGATGCCAAGCGTGGTGGCCGGGAGCATGATGGGTCGCAGCATGGGCGCGGTGAGGCGCACGAACTGGGTCCGAGTTGACGCCCCGTCGAGCATGGCCGCCTCGTAAAGTCCCGGCGGAATGCTGCGCAGGCCGACCAGGGCGACGATCATCATGAAGGGAAAACCCATCCACACATTGACCAGGGTGGCCGCGGCGAAGGCTTCGAAGGGGGAGGTGAGCCACTCGATCGGAGGGAGGCCGAAGGTCTTTCCAAGGAATTGGTTCACCGCGCCGGTTTCTCCATGGAACATCCCGCGCCAAGTGAGCGCGGCAATGTATTGCGGCATGGCCCAAGGGAGAAGAAGAAGGAGACGCCAGGCCGGGCGACCGCAAATGAAGTCCTGGTGCAGCACGACGGCCAGGGCGACGCCGATGGCCACCTGAAGGAAGGTGCTCACGGCCGTCCAGATCACCGTCTTACTGCCAATGACCCAAAACTGCGGTTCGCGAAAAACGTCAAGGTATTGGTTGATCCCCGTGATCTGCCAGTCGCGGATGCGGTAGATGCTCGCGTCGGAGAGCGAAAGCAGCACGTTGTAAAACAAAGGGTAGACCAGCACGAGGGCGAGCACGGCCAAGGCCGGAAGCAAACAGAGGCTGAGGAAAGCACGCCGACGGGCCGCCGGATCCCATCCGCCCGCCGCCGCCAAAGCGGCCGCCTCGGCCAGTTCGTCGTTTTTTTTCACAAGCGGCCCTCGGTGATCCGCCGCTCGGCCTCGCGCTGCATGAGGCGCGCGGCTTCGTCCGGCGAAAGGTTGTCCGTGAAGACCCGGCGATACGGTTCACGGATGCCGTCCCAGATGAAGCGCAGGCGGGAGTCAACGGGCATGGGGATGGAATATTTGGCCTGTTCGATGGCCAGCTGCAAGACGGGGTTGTCGCGGATGGCCGGGGAGGCGAGGGCGGACTGCAGGGTTGGCGTGGTGAACAGGCGTGTGGCCATGGCGATTTGGACCTCCTCGCCGACGAGGTAGCCGAGAACCCGCCGCACCAGTTCGAATTTCTCGGCGGGGGTGTTGACGTTAAGGACGTAGCCTTTCGCCGCCACGATGGGACGGCAGCGCAGACCTGTTTCCTCGTTGACCGGCAACAGGGCCAGCATGCTGCGCTCCGGCACTCCGTAGTCGGCCCACGACCATGGTCCGTTGATGATCATGGCGGCGCGGCGGCGCAGGAACATGAGATTGGCCGTGTTGTAGTCTTCGTAGTGCGGCATGACTCCGTGTTTGTCGCGCAGGTCGATGACGAATTGCAGCGCGCGGCGCATCTCCGGGGTGTCGAGGGTGGGGTTTCCCTGCTCGTCCATGATCCAGCCCCCGAAACCGGTCAGAAAAGGGATGAAAAAATAAGGTTCCGCGTAATTCCAAGTCAGAGCGTAGCGGTCGGTGCGTGCCCCGCTGCGCAGGGTCAGCTCGCGGCCGAGGGTGACCAGTTCGCCCAGGGTCGCGGGTGGCTCCGCCACCGCTTGGCGGTCGTAAACCAGCATGAGCTGATTGCCGATCTGGTCCGCGATGAGCCATGGCCGATCCCGCCATGAGACGATGCCATCCTGGGTGAACCTCGCGAGGAAATCCGCGGTCAACACCTCGTCCCAAGGCCGTGCGACCTGCGTTTCGGCAAAAAGTGCGGCGTTGTCGGCCGGGCCGAAGACAAGGTCGGGGCCTTGCCCTGCCACGGCCGCGATGATGAAGGCATGGCGCATTTCCTCCCCCTCCCGGTAAAGAGCGACCAGTTGGTCGTCCGGATGCCGAAGGTTGTATTCGGCCACTGCTTCCTCGAAAAATGCGCGCTCCGCCCCGGTCTTCTGGTGCCAGATGACGATTTCGCTCGGCTTCTCTCGGGGAGGGGTGCAGGAGGCGAGCAGGAGAACGGCCGTGGCCGTCAGGAGTAGGCGGAGGAGCGGCGCGCGGGACATGGAGCCGCCTCCAATTTCACGGTGCCGCGCGCCGCTGGCAAGCACCGAGAGGTGCAATGTGTCCCTTTGCCGTTGCCGTGCCGGCCCGCGGCATCCAGAATCCGCCCTTTTCATGCCCGCCAACGATTACAATCTTTCGGCCAATCGCAAGGCGCTGGACCTCAATCTCGATGGCACCGTCTATGGCACCTTTGCCGAGATCGGAGCAGGTCAAGAAGTGGCACGGCGATTTTTTTACGTCGGTGCGGCGGCCGGCACGGTGGCCAAAACGATGTCGGCTTATGACATGACTTTCAGCGACGCGATTTACGGTCCCGTGCAGCGCTATGTCAGCCGCGAACGCCTCAGCGGCATGCTCGAGCACGAATACACCCTGCTGCTTGAGCGTCTTGAGACGAAGATGGGCGCGGAAAAGACCTTTTTCGTTTTTGCCGACACCGTGGCGGCGCGCAGCTTCCACAGTCACCACGAATCGCATGGTTGGATGGGTATCCGTTTCCAGACGGTGCCCCGCGGGGGCGTCAATGAGATCATCATCCATGTCCGCATGCTCGACGCGGAGAACATCGCGCAGCAGGAAGCGATCGGAATTATCGGGGTCAATCTCATCTACGGCGCCTTCCGCTTCCATGGCGAACCGGAGAAGTTGATCGGCAGCCTGCTCGATGACCTTACGGCGAAACGTATCGAGGTGGACATGATCCGCTTCAGCGGACCGGCCTTTGCCGGGGTCGACAACCGTTTGATGAGCCTCCATTTGGTGGCCCAGGGTTTGGGCCGCGCTGCCATGTTCCGCGCGGACGGCGAAGTCGTGCAGCCTTCCGAAGAACTCTACAAGCGTGCCGTGCTGGTCGAACGCGGCAGCTTTCGTCCCGTCACGCATGTCACCCACGAGATGTTGCGTTGCGCTTACGATGTTTTTTCCCCGCGCGAAAATGAGGCGCCGCGCGGAGTCCTCACTTTGGCCGAGATTACCATGGAAAACCTCCTCAGCGCCGGCCAACTCGATCCGCAAGACTTCCTCGACCGCACCGACATTCTCGGCGCCCTCGGCCAGACGGTGCTGGTTTCCGGCTTCGGCGAATACTTCCGCCTCGTCGATTACATCGCGCGTCATACCGATCAGGCGATCGGCCTCGCGCTCGGCGTGCCCGCGCTCGAGGAGATCTTCCGCGAGAAATATTACACCGACCTCGAAGGCGGCATTCTCGAGGGGCTCGGGCGGCTTTTCAAAAAGAACGTCCGCCTCTACGCCTACCCCCGTCGGGCCAGCGACGGGAAAATCATCACGGCGGACAACTTCCGCGTCGAACCCCGCTTGGCCCATCTCTACAGCTATCTCCGCGAGAACGATTTCATTGTTCCGGTCACCGACTACCGCGAAGAAATCCTCGGCATCAAGTCTCCCGAAGTCCTCCGCATGATCCGCGCCGGCGACCGCGCCTGGGAAAAATGCGTCCCGCCCGCCGTGGCCAAGATCATCCGCGAACGCAAACTGCTCGGCTGTGCAGGCTGACTGCTCTCCCGCCATGCGGGCCCGCTACAGCCCGACCTTGACTGCATGGTCAGGGTGCCAAACCCATGCTCAGGCAGAGCGGGCGCGGACGCGCCCAAGCTGACCAAACCTGTCTATGACACCCTTCCGGCTCGGCTTTTTGGTTTGATTGGTTATGCTCCCCACAACCTTGAAGCCTCTCATCCCGCTCGATCAATCAACCCCGCTACCCTCGCAGGTTGCCGGGTTTCTGCTGCGTGGCCGGGAGGGAAGTCCGGTGGATTTGGGGGACACTCTGGTCCTGATCCCCACGGCCGGCGCCGGCCGGGCCATCCGGCGGGAGCTGTCCAAGAAGGGCGTCTTGTCGCCGCAATTCCGTCTGCCTTTGGACGCCTTGCTGCCCAAGAGCCTCCCCGTGGCCAGCCGTCTGGAACGCGAAGCGGCGTGGGCCCTGCTCCTCGAACCGACCCGGCGACAAAGGTTCAAGTCACTCGTCCCGGAAATTGTCCCCCTCGATGCACCAGACGACCGTTTTGGTGTCGCCGCACGCCTCTGCGCCGTGTGCGACCAATTGGCGGAAGCCGGGCTCGATCCCGCTTCACCGAGAGTGGTCGAGGCATGCTCCGGTGATGAGCGGCGCTGGAATGTGTTCGGAAAACTTTATGCCGAATACGTCGATATTTTAACCAAGCACGGATTGCGCGATCCCAATGACGTGCGGCTGGCCCAGGCGCAAGTTCCGACTGTACCCAGCGAGTGCCAGCGCGTCGTCGTGGCCTGCCTTCCCGATCTGTCCCCGGTCGTGGAAACCTTCCTGCGCTCCCTGGACAAGCAGGGCATCCCCGTCGAAGTGCTGGCTTGGAGTCCGTCCGGTCAAGCCGAGCACCTCAACGCGTGGGGGCGGCCGGACCAGCCATGGTGGAGGGAGAATCAACCCCGGGTGGAAACCGGCACCATTGTTGCCGCCAATGATCCGCCGACCGAAGCGGGGCTCCTGCTCGACTACGCCGCCGAGGACGAGAATGCAGACTTCGAAATTTTCGCCGCCGCCCCGGAGTCGGCCGTGGCTCTGGCCCAGGAAATTGCCTGGCGGGAGGCGGACGCCTATCTGCCCGAAGGTCGCGCCTTGGCCCGCACCGAATCGGCGGAGATTCTGCTCGGTTGGAATGACTTCGCGCGCGGCCACCGCTTGCGTGATCTCCGCGTTCTGCTCCAGAAGCCCCAATTCCTCTCTTTCTTTGTCGCGGCGACCGGCCAGCCGCCGTCTCTCACCGCCCGAACCGCGCTGGAGGCCTGCGACCAGTTGATAGCCCAGCGCCTCTGCGAGTCGGTGGAGGCGGCCCGAAGCTGGCTCCAGCATGCCGATCTTTCCGCGGACAAAACATCGTCGCGTGATTTTCCCGCGCAAGAATGTTTGGTCACGACAGCCGGGAAGCTGCTTGGGAAAAAGATGGACGGCCAAGCCATGCTCGCCGCGGTCAACCGTCATCGCGGCACGGTGCCGACGGATTCCTTTGCCGCCCGGGAACTGGCTGCCGTGGCGGAAGTCGCCGGGCAATTGGCGGATTCTCCGCTCCTCGGTCAGTTGCCGGAACCGATGCGCGAAGCGGCCTCACGGGCCGACATCATGCGCAAACGGATCTTCCCGCGCGCGCCGGCCGAGGCGATCGAAGTGCAGGGGTGGCTTGAGGCGCCATGGAGTGCAGCCCGGCATCTGGTCATCGCCGGTTGCCGTGAAGGTGCGCTGCCCGCGGGCACTTACGATGATTCCTTCCTGCCCGACGGCGCGAAAAAAAATCTCGGGTTGGTCACCCAGGACGGACGGCTGGCCCGCGATTCGTATCTGCTTTCGTGCCTCCTCGCTTCGCGTCCGGCTGCGCAAGTGCGTCTGGGTTTCTCCCGTCTCGGCACCCAAGGGGAACCGAATCGCCCCTCGCGCCTGCTTTTCGGGTGCAGCGATCCCGAGTTGCCGCAGCGCTCCGGTCTCCTGCTCCGACCCGCACCGCGGTCGGAGCGCGGCGACCGGAATGAGGTCCCTTTCAAGTTGCATATCCCCGCACCCGATCCGAAGAACTGGCCGCCCCAATCGATCCGGGTCACCGCATTCAAAAACTACCTCGAATGCCCGCTTCGTTTTTACCTCGGCACCATCCTCAAGTTGCGCAAGGTCGATCCTGATGCGCGGGAAATTCCCGCCACGGATTTCGGCACCGTGATGCACAAGGTGCTCGAAGGCCTTGCCCTCGACAAATCGCTCGCCCCTTTGCGGGACGCCGATGAAATTGCCCGCCGGCTTTCCGCGCTCCTTGATGCTGTCGCTCCAAGCTACTACGGCGAGAAGCCTTCTCCCGTGGTGCAGGTGCAGATCGAGAACATGCGGGCCCGCCTCGTCGCGGCCGCGGCGACCGAAGCCATCATCCGGGCGGACGGATGGTCGACGCTGGAAGCGGAATACCAAGTCGTCGCGGAGGACAAGCACATGCTCGGGGGCCTCGCCATCACCGGCACGATCGATCGCATCGATGTTCACCCCGAGCACGGCCTGCGCATCCTCGACTACAAAACCTATTTGCAGCCGAAAAATCCGTTCAAGACGCACCTCGGTCCGCCGCGCGGGATGGAGCACTTGCCCGAAGCGGATCTCGAGACCTTCACCAAAACCGGCAAACCGCAGCCGCGCTCGTGGACGGAACTACAACTTCCACTTTATGCCTGGCTGGCCCGGAAGATTTGGCCCGAGCATGCCGCCAAAGGAGTGGCCGTCGGTTACTTCCTTCTGCCTCCGGATGGCGAGGCCGGCCAGAGCGCGCTCGAGTTCTTTGCCCTGACCGACGACATGCAAACTTCGGCGGAGAAATGTGCCGCGCGCATTGCCTGTCTGGTCAAGAGCGGTCAGTTCTGGCCTCCGTCCCCGTCCTCGCAAGTTGAATTTGATGACTTCGGGGACTGGTTCATGCAGGAAGATCCCCGCAAATTGATCGATGAGGAGTCGGCCCACCGCCTGAACGGCAACCCGTGAGCACCGTAGGCAAAACATTCCAACGCAATCTGATGATTGTGGCCAACGCGGGCAGCGGCAAAACGCACTGCCTGGTCACCCGCTGCATCCAGTTGCTCCAGCGCGAGGCCAAACCGGAGGAGATCCTCGCCTTGACCTTCACCCGGGCGGCCGCTGCCGAATTCCTGCAGCAACTTTTCGAGCGTCTGGCCAAAGCGGCGACCGACCCCGTGCAGTTGGAAAATTTGCAGAGTGACTTGGGCCCGGACTGCCAGCCGATCGACGCCGAGGGCTGCACCAAGTTGCTGCGTGCCCTCGTGCAGGCTCTGCCGCGGTTGTCCATGGGTACGCTCGACCAATATTTCGGGCGTATCGTGCGCGCCTTTCCGTTCGAGTTGGGTTTGTCCAAGGAAGTGGAACTTCTCGACGATGCCGACAAGGAGGAAAACCAGAGACGCACGCTGGAACGGCTCTTTGCCGAGGCCACGAAAGAAAAAGGCCTGGATGAATTCATCGAGATGCTGCGCCAGCAAAGTCGGCAGCGCGCCGATCAGTCGGCCCTCAAAGCCATTTCCCGGGCGGCCACCTCCCTGCAGGAAAAGTTCATCGAAACACCCGGGGATCGGCCTTGGGGGCACCCCGGTGCCATCTGGCCCGGGGGCAGCTCGATCCTCGAGGCCGAGGAGGTGCAACCGGCGGCGGAAAAGTTCCGTGCCGAGGTGCTGCGCACCAACACCCAACTCGATGACGCGGCCCGGGCGACCCTCGAGGAATGGCTGCAGGCCGCCATTGAGCACCGTCCGCCCAAACGTCTGGGCAAGGTTCTGGCCGCTTTCCTCAAAAAGCTCACCGATGCGGGTCTCGGCAAGGGCGACGCGGGCGGTGACTACATCGCGATGGGGCGCGGCGGTGACAGCAAAAGACTTTTCCTCCGTGATGGTGTCCGTGAACGGCGCGACGGCCTCTTCCGTTCGATCGCCAAGCTCGAACTGTCCAGCAAGCTCGAGTCCTCGAAGGCGCTTCATGCGCTGCTCAAGAACTACGAGGAGATCTACCAACGTTCGGTCCGGCTTGCCGGACAACTCACCTTCAGCGATCTGGCCACCCTGCTCGCCCTTCACCAGGAGAGAATCGACCACCAGCACATCGAGTATCGTCTGGACGGGCGCTACAGCCATTGGCTGCTCGACGAGTTTCAAGACACCAGCCGCCTTCAGTGGCGCATCATGCAACCCCTCATCGACAACGTGGTTTGCGAGGACGAGGGACGGAGCTTTTTCTACGTCGGCGACACCAAGCAGGCCATATACGGCTGGCGGGGAGGGGACTTCGAGTTGTTCGAGCAGGTGCACGACAACTTCAAGACGAAGCGCGGGGTCGAGATCGCCCGGCAGCAACTTCCCGACTCTTGGCGATCCGACGGAAATATCGTGCAGGTCATCAATGAGGTCTTCGCGCCCGAGCGTCTCGAGCATGCGCCGGGTTTCGGCCTGCCTCGAGAGACCATCGCCCATTGGCAGAAGGCCTGGGTCGTTCACCAGGCGCGGGAGGAACGCGCGGGCAAAGGCTTCGCGCAACTCCGGACGCTCGAAGTCGACAAGGACGAGGGTGATGACGCCAGCCAGATGGCACTCGACGAGGCCGTGCTCGAGATCCTTCGCGACGTTGATCCGGTCGGCCGGGGCATCAATTGCGCCATCATCGTGCGCACCCGCGCCGCCTTGGAGCACTACGTCGCCCTCTTGCGCGGGCAAAAGGAACCGATCCCGGTGGCGGCGGAAGGACGGGTCAACCCGTGCCTCAAATCACCCGAGGGTCTGGCCCTTTATGCCCTCGTGAAGTTTCTCGCTTCACCCCTCGACCGTATCGCCGAACAACAATTCCTCGCCTCTCCGCTCGGCTTTATCGCCGGGAATGACACGGCCGCCTTCCACCTCGCCGCCCTCGGGCTGATCGCTGAATCGGGCTTGGCCGCAACTTTGTCCGGGTGGGTCCGCCAAGCCGTGCGTCAGTCCCTCATTGAGGCCACCAAGGTCGAAGCCTTCATCGAAGCCGCTTCCGACTACGATGCGCAGCGGAAGCCGAACGAAGATCTCCGCGCCTTCATCGAATTCGTCGACCACCGCATCGAGCAGGAGAGCGAAACGCCGGGTGTGGTCCGCGTCATGACCACGCACTTCTCCAAGGGGCTCGGCATGGACATGGTCATCCTGCCCGAACTCGGCGGCAAGGGCATGGCCGAGTTGCGCGACACGGCCGGCATTTCGCTGCATCGCAATACCGAGGGGGAAATCCAATGGGGCTTGTCGCTTCCCTCCAAAGATATTTGCGCCGCTGACGACACCCTCGGGGCCGCCCGCGAGCACCTGCGGGCCCGGCAGGCTTACGAAAACTTCTGCGTGCTTTACGTCGCGATGACCCGTGCAAAACACGCGCTCTATTGCCTGCGGGCCCCGGTGAGGGACATCAAAAATAGCGGCCGCTGGCTGCAGGACTGCTTTCCGCAGGGTGACGGGTCAGATCCGGACAGCCGCACGCTGGGAAACCCCCAGTGGTTCGAGAATTATCGGCGCCAAGAGCTGCATCCTACCAAGATTCTCGGAACGAAACTCAGGCCACGGCAGCGCAACTCCCCCGACACCTCGCCCTCATCGTCCGAAGGCGAAGACATACCGGCAGGCTTGATCCTCGGCGGTGGTGCGGCGCGTCATCTTGGCACCGAGGTGCACGAACTGCTCGCGCAGGTCGAATGGCTGGGGGAGGAACCCGACTACTCCGGCGTGAGTGATGGTGCGGCCCAGTTGGTCCGCGAATTTCTCGGCAGCGACCGGGCCGCGGCGCTCCGGAGGCCGGAGGGAAATTGCATCGTCTGGCGGGAGAGGGCTTTCGACGTGGAAATCGACGACAAGCCCGTCAGTGGCATCTTCGACCGCGTGCATCTCACGCTCGGGGCAGACGGTAAACCGGTCAAAGCTGCCATCTACGATTTCAAGACGGACAAAAGCCCGGTCGATTTGCGCAAGCGATACCGGGACCAGCTCGACGCCTACCGCAAAGCGGCCGCCGCACTCTTGGGAATCGCGCCCGAGAACGTGCAAGCGGAGCCTTTGCGGATCAGAGCCCTGCCTTCTTGAGGAACGGACCCCGGGAAAAGGTGGTGGGCCGGGGCAATTTTCTCGGAGAACTTCCAGGGGCCCGGTTTTTCCAGCGGGCACGGCCGTCCCGGCCGTATGGTCTGATCGTGACGGGCTCAGAATTTGCAGACTTAGGTAGGGACGCGCGGCTCGCGCGTCCGTTGGTTGGGGAGCGGACGAGCGGGCCGCTCGCCCCTACCTTCTGAACGAACATTTCCTTCTGCTGCAGTCCGTCCATCGCCGCGGCTTCTGCATCGTTCCGGCTAAGCCGTAACCATTCAAAACCTCCCCATAAAAAGCTCCGGATAAGGTCACGCTGGCACCGCGCACGGCGGCCAAGAGGGTATTGCATTGCAGTTAGGCATGGTGCTCAAGAGCTTCTCGTAAAGCCTT
>JBIKLF010000038.1:0-6055 GCA_044359955.1 Chthoniobacterales bacterium
CCACAGCGCCCTCGGTTACCAGTCACCGCAAAACTTCCTCACTCGCTACTTCCAAAACCAAAAACATCAACTAAACTAAAACCAATACAGCTGCGCTCACGCAGTCCACTTTTTCGGGGGAAGACCATGTTGCGTGACGTTCTCCCGCTTGGTGGACAGGCGGGGCGCAGTGGCGCCAATCGCAGCTAACTTGTCCCCCCAGTTGCATAGTTGCGGCCGAGCGCCGACGATCAGGGCAGCTGGTAAGTGACTTCTAACAAGGGGGCAAGATGAAGAATCCTGCTTGAGTGCAAGCCAATGAGGCCAGCGTTGTCACTGAGCACGTAAACACCGTGATTGTCGCGTGAGCCGCGGTGCCACTCCTGCACCAGACTGAGCAACTCGAGAGACGAGTAGATGTAGGATCTGCTAGGATCTTCAGAGGACACGGGAACCGACTGCACTGGCTCCCCGACGCTCGGCTTGTCGTTCCAAGTGACACTCGATTCATCCCAAGGGGACGTGATTTGGTGCATACTAAGATATACTGCTCCATCCGGAAGTTGCAAAACATAAGAGCCGCTTAAGGTGATCTTTGCGCTCGTGATAAGCGCACCCTCGGGTATTGCGCTGAGATCCCAAACGATCAAAGCTTGCCGAGGAGCACCAATCATGGAAATTTCCAATGCTTCGCGTCCCGCATAATTCTCATCCGGAGCGACTTCACTGACGAAAGTGGATCCAGTAGCGACTATGGATTGGTTTTGTGTTTCAGCTTGAGCTTTTTGACCAGCAGTCGCGAGCGCGATCAAGCTTATGAGGAGAGCAGAATTCAGGCTTCGACGTCTGATCCATCTTAGCTTGGAGAGAAACTTCGCTGCCGATACTACCTTTTGGTGCCCGCAATAGATTAGCTGTGACATGATTATGTTTGTTATTTTAAATGCGCGGAACTGTCAAGTTGGCTGGTTTGATCCCCCCGCGAAAAGGACATTGCCACCCATAAATGGATTGATCCAGCTGCCGCCAGTTGGCACCGGAGAGCTGCCATGGAACATTTTATCCCCGCAAAGGAGCGCCACGACCGCCTGCTGAACTCCGATCGCCGGTCCATAAGCGTTGATGAGTGTATCAATGTGGGGCAACTCATTGAGAAGGTAGGGCGTACCCAACGAGATCGTAATGGGCCTGAGCGTATCCGAGTATTGCTGTGTCCACAGGCATTCTGCCATCTCACCGGCCGGCCGAGAGGTGGACTTCATGTGCATCCCCAATTCGTAAACGCAGAGAAAGGTGTCGAATCTCTCCCCGCTCTCTTCCATTTTGTGAATATCGAGGCAGTTGCCATTGACGTGCAGCTTCACCTGCGCACCGCGCTCCTCGAATGCTCGGATCATCGGGGCAATCGTCTTTCCCGCGTTTTGCGGGACCGGTGTCGAGAAAAGAAGCAAGACCCTTTTGCCGTGCTGGGGCGGGAGGGGCACCAACCCGCCTGAGTTGCGAACCAGAGTCACACTCTCTTCGGCGAGATGCCGCGAGAAGGTGGCCGCCTCCGCGTTGGGCTGTGGCTCAAGACACTCCGGCGTGAAGTCTTGACCGAACAACCCTTGGCGTTCCTTGAAAGCCAAGATACGTGCAACAGCTTCGTCGAGCCGCGCCTCAGTAATGCGCCCGTCCTCAATCGCCCGTTCCATAAGGCCGAGATAAGCCTTACCAGGCCAAAGCAATACATCAACCCCGGCATTGAACGCTTGGATAATGCGTTCTGTGTAGTCTGCCCAACCAGTGAATCCCGCCATAATGAGGGCATCGGAAACAATAATACCGTCGAAACCGAGCTGCGAACGCAGCAAATCAGTTAGGATCTTTGGCGAAACGGTGGCTGGCCGCGGTCTCCCCCCTCTCCCGATAGCCTTGTCCAGCCAAGGCAGCGCAATGTGCCCGACCATGATGGACCTCACGCCCGCGCCGATACACGCGGCATAGACTTTACCGAAACTGGCCAGCCAATCATTTTCCGATAAAGAGTTTACTGCTGTCTGCAAGTGCTGGTTGCGAAAATCCACCCCATCGCCCGGGAAGTGCTTGGCGGTCGCACTAAGCCCGTGCTCTTGAAATCCTTTGATGAGAGCCACCAGCATCGCAATCACGCGTTCGGGGTCGCTGCCCACGCATCGGGTGAAAACCGCGGGGTTCAGCCAATTCAGTGCCAGATCCGCCACCGGGGCAAAAGTCCAGTTGAAACCAACTGCAGTCGACTCGATCGCCGTAAGCCGCCCGTAATCGTAGGCGAACTGCTCGCGGTCTGCGGCGCCGAGAGCCATTAACATTGGAAAGACCGTCATTCCTGGGATTGCGATGCCCGCGCCATTCTCGAGATCACCCGCTACTGATAGGGGAATATGGCTGTTTCTTTGGCAGTGACGGACGAGTTGTGCCATGCCGACGTCCGCTTGATTGACTTGCCCAATAACATCCCCGCCCACGAAAAGGCTACCGATGGGATATTGGGCAAGGATGGAGGCGAGATCCCCTCCGCTCCATTGTAAAAGGCTTGATAAACATTCTTGCGAAGTCTGTCCGATCTTTTGCTTGAGGCTCAATTTGTCCAACATCTGGCTGGTGGATCGTGCCGCAGTTGGCGGAATGGTCGGTGAGTTCATTTTGATGCGGTTATTAATCGTTAAGAATTTCGCTGAGACTGCGTAAATAGTCCCGTTGCCCTTGGCGAGGGCAGAGGTGGACGTAGCCAAGAAGATTGCGCCCTCGCGCAAGCCTTCCGGAAAGTTGCCCGCCGCGAACATCGCCGGGGATGCAGATGCCTTGTATCTTCGCAGTCATGAGTCGGGTGGATCCGGCCAATGATTGGGGACGCAGGAGAACAATCGGCCTGAGCACGGGGCATCGGCCAAAACACGCTCGCAGAGTCCCAGTTGAGAGGTGGTGATATAGATCATGCCGTCGGCACCCATGCAGCAGGACGAGGTGTGGGGGATGCGATCGAGCAGGACCCCGGTTCGCGGATCCCACCGGCAGACACACCCGGCACCCCAGTGCGCGACCCAGATCGTGTCGTCCGGCGCCACGCACATGCCGTCGGGAAATCCGAGTTCCTCCGGCACGCGAACCACCGTCCGGCGGTTGGTGATGGTGGAATCTGCCGGGTCGAAGTCGAAAGCCCAGACCTCCCGCGTGGGCGAGTCGATGAAAAACATGGTGCGGGCATCGGCCGTCCATCCCATCCCGTTGGCAATGGTCAAGCCCTCGAGCACCGGCACCAACCGCTCGCCGTCCAGCCGGTAGAGCGCACCCGCCCCGGGCACCGAGCCGTCGGCAGACATGGTGCCGATCCAGAACCGGCCCGCAGGGTCGAGTTTGCCGTAGTTGCAACGGTTGCCGGGCTTTTGCGGTTCCACCTCGCAGATGGTGGCGGTGACTGCACCGCTCGGCCAATCGACCCGGGCAATTCTCTTGGCGAACGCGACGAGAAGACGCCCGTCGACAAAAGGCGCAACGGCGCACACGGGCTCCGGGAAAACCCAAGTCTCGACCGAGCCGCTGGCCGGGTCGAGTGCGTGCAACTTGCCCCCGGTTAGATCCACCCAGAAAAGGCGTTCCCCAAACTCATCCCATACCGGATCCTCGCCGTGGCTGCAAGCGGACGCGTCCATAACTTTCGCTACCGTGTTCACGATTTGGCATCCTTGTAAATCGACCTCGATGCGTAGGGTTCACGGCTCACCAGCAGGCTGGTCATACCGAGATCGGCGAAGATATTGGCGCCCGTGATGCAGGAGGAGTCGTCAGAGAGGAGGAATACACAACATTTGGCCACCTCGAGAGGGGTAACCAGGCGCTGGCCGGGAATATTGGCGTTCCAATAGTGCCGGCATTCCTCTTCGCTCGGAGCGGCGGCGACAATGTCTTTCCAAACCTCCGTTCCGCAAAGCCCGGGCGATAAGATGTTCACCCGGATTCCTGACGCGGCCAATTCCACCGCCGCCGCCTTGCTGAAGCCCACCACGCCGCATTTCGCAGCATCGTAAGGGGCGGCGCCGGCCAGCGAGGCATGCGTGTGCACGCTGCCAATCTGCACGATGGAACCGCCGCGGCCGGCGCGGTGCATCTCGCGGGCACATAGTTGGGTAAGGCGGAAGGCGCCGTTGAGATCGACATCCAGAACCCTCTGCCACTCGCGGGGATCAATCTCGAGAAAGGGCTTCACGTAGTTGATGCCCGCATTGTTGACCAAGCCGTCAATGCTTCCGAATACCTCGAGGGTTCTCGCGACCAAAGCTTGCAACTCCTCCGGCCGTACCATGTCGGCCTGCACCGGCTCGACGCGCCCCCCGGCGGCGCGCACCTTTTCAGTGACGGCATCGAGTTCAACCAGCGAGGGCGCCGTGATGACAAGCCGGGCGCCTTCGCGGGCGCATTCCTCGGCCATGGCGGCTCCGAGGCCTCTGCTCGCACCGGTGACGATAATGGTTTTGTTCCGTAGTTTCATTAATTGCTCATGGCCGCCCGAGAAAATCCTCTTGCCACACCGCCAGCTCACGGGCACCGAAGAGCGCGGCTGTTGTGATGGTCGTCTCGATGATCGACTGCGGTCCGCTCCCGCAATGGATGGCGGGCGACCGGTGTTCCATTTCGCCGAACACGCCGAACTTACCCCCGTCGTTGAAGAATTGCGCCGCATCGCCCTGCGTGCCCTGCGCGTCGAGCGGAGCATCGCAATAAGGCAGGGCGGCATGCACAGGGAAGGATCGTTCCAAAACCAGCCAATGGTCGCCAACCGGACGGACATAAGCGATGCGCCCGGCGACCCGGTCGGGTCCCACGCCGATTTTGAACATGGCCGACCCGCCGATCCTGAGCGAGAGGCAGCCGCCGGCCTCATCCATCTCGCCGGGAGGACACGGATCGAAGTAGTCGCGCGCCCTCGCCGGGCCGACGAGGGGCATCAGCATCTTGCCCCCGACGGGAACCTGGATGACCGACCAGAGATCGGCAGGCTGGCCCGGGGTGCCGCTTTTGATTTCCAACGTCGTGGTCACGGCGAAACCTGCCGCCGCGGCGCGCAACGCCAAAACTTCCTCATTCAAAAGCTCGAAGCGGCGGCGGATCTCCAACCGGAGATGCCGGTCCTCGTGGTAGCAGCGCAGGTCGAGCGGCAACGTGGCCTCGCAAGCATCGGCGGAAACGGTCGTCACGCTCCAGCGGTCCGGATCCAAGCCGGGGGGCACTTGGTATTGCTCGAAGTCGACCCGCGCGGTTTGTTTCCAGAACCACGAAGGCTCCGGCCCGACCCACAGCCGTTCCCCGCCGAGGTTCCACGCGGCGGTGACTTGGGGCGGATTCCACAGGCAGGGGTGACCTGAGGCTTCGATCTGCAGGACCCGGCCCCGCGAGGGCAGAAGGGAAATGCGGCCGCGCGGCGTCGACCAGATGACGGGTTGTTCATGGGAGCCTGTGTTTGTCATGATTTACGGCTCGAGGACCACGGGATTGGTCAACGCACCGATCCGGTCGATTTCGATGGTCACCACGTCGCCGGGCTTGAGCCAGCGGGGCGGTTTGGCCGCCATGCCCACGCCGTGCGGCGTGCCGGTGAGAATAACCGTGCCGGGCGGCAAGGTGTTGCTCCCGCTGAGAAAGACGATGATCTCGGCCACGCCGAAGATCATGTCGTCCGTGTTCCAATCCTGCACTCGCTCGCCGTTGAGGATCGTGCGGATGCCCAAGGTCTGCGGGTCGGGGATTTCATCGGCAGTAACCAGGCACGGACCGAGCGGGGAAAAAGTGTCGAAGGTCTTGCCGCGGCACCACTGTCCCCCGCCCCATTTCAGTTGCCAATCCCGCGCCGAGACATCGTTGGCGCAGGTGTAGCCGAGAACATACGAGAGGGCGTTGGCCGGGGTGGCATTCTTGCAGGGCTTGCCGATGACAACGGCCAGCTCGCACTCGTAGTCCACCTCATGGCTGGCGGCCTTCACCGGGATTTCGATCGCATCCCCCGGGCCGGCCACGGTGTTGATCCCCTTGGTGAAGAGCACGGGACGCTCGGGCGCCTTCA
>JBIKLF010000016.1:0-60091 GCA_044359955.1 Chthoniobacterales bacterium
CCGCTTCGGGCGCGGCGGCTGAGTTCCTCCACCTCTCTGCATGCCATTGACCAACCACAACCAACACATCAACATCACCAACAAATCACGGCAGGTGTTACCCATGTCTTGAACCTAAAGTGTTACCTATGTCCTGACCGCGCCATCTCCCCCTTCATCCTTCATCCTTCAAACTTCATCCTTCTCGTCCCGCCGTAGCCGTTCGCCTCGGCGAACGCAAAGGCGGATCCCCCCGTGCCCCCTGGACAAACCAAGCCCAGCCGCGCATTTATTGCGTCTTCAACTGCATCGTTCCGCCCAAGGACAATTTGACGTCAAAGGGCCCAGGCGATAATGGTCGCAGGTCGCGCGGTTAGCTCAGCGGTAGAGCGGCTCGTTTACACCGAGTTGGTCGGGGGTTCGATCCCCTCACCGCGCATTTCCTTCGACCTCCGGCGGTTGTCGTCGTGGCGCATTTGCAAAAATTCCACGCAAAGGGCGAAACCCATGGGCAGATAAATGTAGGCCTTGGAGACATGCTGGTGCAGGCCTTCGAGAAAAATCGTCACACCAATCGTGACAAGAAAAGCCAGCGCGAGAATTTTCAGCGCCGGCCGCCGCATGATGTAGTCCCCGACCGTTTTCGCGTAGGCCAGGATGACGCAGAATGACAAAATTACCGCGAACCCGATGATGAGAAGGTTGGGGGTCAATCCGACCGCCGTGATGACCGAATCGAGCGAAAAGACCATGTCGAGCACCACGATCTGCACGATGGCCGCACCGAAGCCCGCGGCCACGACCCGGCCCGCGCCGTGCTCGCCCTTGAATTCGACCACATGATGAATTTCCCTCACCGCTTTCCAGAGGAGAAACAATCCCCCGGCAATAAGCACGACGTCGCGCCAGGAATAGGGAAAACCCGCCAAGATCGGTTGGGTCAAATGCACCAGCCAAAAGGCCCCGGCAACGAAAACCAGCCGCGCCACCAAAGCGAGCAGCAACCCGATGACCCGCGCGCGATCCCTCTGATCGTCGGGGACGCGCGACACCACAATGGAAATAACCAACACGTTGTCGATCCCCAGCACCAATTCCAGACCGACCAGCAAAGCCAGGGTGGCCAACGCGTTCAAGGTGAACGCATCCGCCAGCAAAGCCCCGAAATCCATAGCGTTCGAAACTGACACCCGCCCGCATCGCTGGCACGCGGAAAAAGCCGGCCGCCGCTATTCCGTCGAGACTTTCACCCGACCCGACAGTGCCGCTTCCAGCGTGTGCCACGGCAACATGGCGCACTTGATGCGCGCCGGAAATTTGCGCACGCCGGAGAGCGCGGCCAAATCCCCCAACTCGCGCGGCGCATCGACCTCCGGACCGACCAGCATCTCGCGCACCTGCGCTGATAACCCCCGCGCCTCTTCCTCGGTCTTCCCCTTTGTTTTGCCCGTCATCATCGACGCCGACGCCCGCGAAATCGCACAGCCCTGACCTTGAAACGCTACGTCGGACAGCCTCCCGTCCTCGACCTGCACCAAAACCTTCACCTCATCACCGCAGAGCGGGTTGAGTCCGTCGGCCTGGCAGGTGCACTCCGGCATCTCGCGGAAGTTCCGCGGACGCTTGTTGTGGTCCAGAATGATTTCCTGGTAGAGATCGGCCAGTTCGGACATCAGGCAAACATCTTGCCGATTTTGCGCAAGGAGGCAACCAGCACGTCGGCTTCCGCCGTCGTGTTGTAAAAAGCGAACGACGCCCGTGCCGTGCCCGGGATGCCGTAATGTTTCATCAGGGGCTGGGCACAATGATGACCGGCCCGCACGGCAATTCCATCAGTATCAAGGATGGTCCCGATGTCATGCGGATGCACGCCGTCCATGGTGAAGGAAAGAACCGGCACCTTCCGCTTCACGCTCCCGTAGAGTTTCACTCCGGGAACGGCCAGCAATCGCGGGGTGACATGCTCGAGCAGCCGTTGTTCCGCCTCTTCCACGGCATCCAGCCCGAGGGACTCGAGATAATCAACCGCGGCTCCGAGCCCGATCGCCCCGGCAATATCCGGTGTGCCGGCTTCGAACTTCTCCGGCCACTCGCGGAACGTCGTGCCGTCTTCAAAGGATACGCGGCCAATCATGTCACCGCCCGTCTGGTAGACCGGCAACTTCTCCAACCATTCGCTGGTGCCGTAGAGCACACCGATGCCGGTGGGACCGCACACTTTGTGGCCGGAAAAAACAAAAAAATCACAACCCAACGCCGCCACGTCGACCCGGAAATGCGGTGCCGATTGACAGCCATCGAGCAGGACCACCGCTCCAACCCCGTGGGCCAGACGGATCAGTTCCGCGGCGGGATTGATCGTGCCGAGCGCATTCGAGGCATGGACCAAGGACACGACTTTGGTCCGCGGCCCGAGCTTGCGGACGAAGTCTTCCCGGTCAATCCGGCCGTCAGCGGTGACATCCACCACCACGATTCGCGCGCCGGCCTGCGCCGCAGCCTGCTGCCAAGGCACGATATTGGCGTGGTGCTCCATGCGGGTGAGCAGAATTTCGTCGTCGGTCCGCAGCCAGCACCGGGCCAAACCGTGCGCAACGAGGTTGATTCCCTCCGTCGCCCCGCGGACAAAAACAATCTCCCGCGGCGAAGGCGCTCCGATGAAACGCGCCACTTTCTCGCGGGCCCGGTCGTAGGCCTCGGTCGCGGCCTGGCTCAGATAATGCACACCGCGGTGGATGTTCCCGTTTTCCTCCCGATAAAAACGGTCCATCGCATCGAGCACCTGCCGCGGTTTTTGCGAGGTGGCGGCATTATCGAGGTAAATAAGCGGACGACCGTTGACCTCCCTCCCGAGGATGGGGAAGTCGGCCCGGATCTCGGAAGGGTCAAAAGGCGGCATAAAACAATTCCCAATGTAGGCGATCCGCCTGGGAAAAGCGGTCAATTTCGGCTGGACCGAAAAAGCAACCGATCAAGGGTGCCCCGAAACGGGGGAATCCGCCGATAAGGCGCATCTCCCCCACCCGCCGGCCAGGGAATTCTCCCCCCATTAACGTTGCCAAGGTCGATGGTGAATCACAGACTGCAAAGACTGAACACATGAGCCTTCCGCCAACCCAAAATCAGGAACTCCTCAAGTGGGTCGGGCAGGTTCGGGACCTCTGCCAACCCGACCACGTGGTCTGGTGCGATGGGTCGGAGGAGGAGGACCGGCGCTTGCGACAGATCATGGTCGACTCAGGTTCGGCCATCCGCCTGAACGAGCAAAAGCGTCCGAACTGCTTGCTCGTCCGCTCCGACCCGCGCGACGTGGCCCGGGTTGAAAAACGCACCTTCATCTGCAGTCGATCGAAAGACGATGCCGGGCCCACCAACAATTGGGAGGACCCGGCCGTGATGACGGAAAAAATGTCCGGCCTTTACGCGGGCAGCATGCGCGGACGCACCATGTATGTCATTCCTTTCAGCATGGGACCGGTCGGCTCGAAGATCGCGCGGATCGGCGTTGAAATCACCGACTCACCCTACGTCGTGGTCAACATGCGCATCATGACCCGCATCGGTCTGCGCGTACTCGACGTGCTCGGCCCGGATGGCTTCTACGTGAAATGCCTTCACTCGGTGGGCAGCCCCTTGCTGGCCGGCCAAAAGGACGTCCCCTGGCCCTGCAATCCGGAAAACACCTTCATCGCCCATTTCCCCGAGGAACGCCTCATCATGAGCTATGGCAGCGGTTACGGCGGCAACGCCCTGCTCGGTAAGAAGTGTCTCGCCCTGCGTATCGCTTCGGTCATCGGACGCGACGAGGGCTGGATGGCCGAACATATGCTCATTCTCGGACTGGAAACGCCGGACGGGAAAAAAAGTTACGTCACCGCCGCGTTTCCCAGCGCCTGCGGCAAAACCAACTTTGCCATGCTCGTCCCGCCCGCCGCGCTCAAAGACTACAAGGTCACCACGGTGGGCGATGACATTGCCTGGATTCAGCCCGGTCCGGATGGCGCCCCGCGCGCGATCAATCCCGAAGCCGGCTGGTTCGGCGTCGCGCCAGGCACTTCCTACCGCACCAATCCCAATGCGATGGAGTCCTGCCGGAAGGACAGCATCTTTACCAACGTGGCACTGACCGACGACGGCGATGTGTGGTGGGAGGGCATGACCGAAGAACCGCCCGGGCATCTCATCAGTTGGCTGGGCGAAGATTGGACGCCGGGCTGCGGCAGACCCTCCTCGCATCCCAACGCGCGCTTCACCGCCCCGGCACGCAACTGCCCCTGCATCGACCCGGAGTGGGAAAATCCGGACGGCGTGCCGATCGACGCGATCATTTTCGGCGGACGTCGCATGAACGATATCCCGCTCGTTGTCGAGACGCGCGATTGGAATCACGGAACCCTCGTCGGCGCCACTCTTGCCTCCGAGCAGACCGCCGCGGCCGAAGGAAAAGTCGGCGCCCTCCGCCGTGACCCCATGGCGATGCTGCCTTTTTGCGGCTACCACATGGGCGATTACTTCCGCCACTGGCTCGAGATGGGCGAAACATTCGGGGCGAAAAAGCCGCGCATTTTCCACGTCAACTGGTTCCGCAAGGACGGCAATGGCAAATTTTTCTGGCCCGGCTTCGGCGAAAACCTCCGCGTCCTCGCCTGGATCGTCGGACGCTGCCGTGGCGAAGCCGGTGGACGCCCCAGCGCACTCGGCATCATGCCGGGCTACCACGATCTCCCGTGGGAAGGTTTGGATTATCCCGAAAAGCGCTTCGGCGCCTTGATGTCTGAAGATTCCGCCACGCTCGCCGAGCAGATGCATTCCAACGACGAATTCTTCGCCAACCTCGGCGAAAAATGCCCCCCCGAACTCAAAGCCGAAGAAGCCAAAACCCTCGAGCAACTTGCGTAACCAAAGCTCACGCCCCTTCCCCCCGGTAGGCACGGTCGCCGCGGCGACCGTCCGCCCCCTTCTCGTCACCCTCATCCTGTCGGCGCGCGCCCTCGCCGCCGACCCCACCCCGCAAGAAATCGGCGACCAAGTGGCCGGCCGGCTCTTCGCCAGCCTGATGACCACCCTGCAGGAAAAAATCGCGAGCGAAGGCCCCGAGGCCGCCATCGCCTACTGCCGCCTTGAAGCTCTCCCGCTCACCGCGCAGATCGCCGAAGAGTTTCCCCAAGTCAAAAGCGTCCGCCGCACCGCGCTGCGCGTCCGTAATTCCGGCAATCAGCCCGACGCCACCGACCGCTCCGTGCTCGAAAAGTGGCTGGCGAGTTGGAACCCCGCCGCCCCGCCAAAACCGGTCATGCAGGAATTCATCACCGCCGACGGCACCAAAGAAATCCGCTACTACCGTCCGGTCCCCGTCATGACCACCTGCCTCACCTGCCACGGCAGCGGCGACGAAATTCCCGGCAACGTGCGCGCAGCTCTGCAGCGCGATTACCCGAACGACGCAGCCGTCGATTTCCAAGACGGCGATTTGCGCGGAGCGATCGTGGTGACCTTCGACGCGGAATAAAACTCCGTCGCCACCCCTTGGTCGCCCGCAGGCGACCAACTGATATGACCGCCGCACGCAGCCCTTTTGGAGTGCGGTGGCTTGACACCGCTTTCCCCCTCACCCCTGCCCAACCTCGACCGCCGCTTTCAATGCTGCCACCCACCGCTCCGGCACCGCCGCCCCACCCGCGCCAACCAGCGCGCCGACCACGATGCCCCGGTGGCAATTGTCCCCGCCGAGATTCGTGTTCGCCACCAGCGCCGCCTCCAGATCGTCCGCATACTTCCAAGCGAGAAAGAGCGAGGCCGGAAAAGAATCCTGCAAGTAGCAGGCCGGACTCAAAATCGCGCCGACCACTTCCTCGTCCTCCCGTGCGGACCAAGCCTCGAGCTTCTTGCGCCCGACCCAGCCGTTGCCGGATTTTTCGATACTCTCGCGGACCGGAGCACCGTTCAGAATCGCGATGAGCATCTTGGTGAGATCGCGCGCGGCATGCTCGACGAGTTCCCCTCGATGCGTGATCCGCACCTGCTCTCGCACGGCGGCCAGCGCCGCCGCCTCATCATCCGCATACCACACGGCCAGCACCGGCACATGAGCCAGCCCGCCGATGTGAATATCCTCCCCCCCGCAATCCTCCGGCTTTTTGCCGCGTGCATACTTGGTAAAAAAATTCCGGTGGCATTCCTCCAAATAGGTATCCCGATGCCGCCCCGGCGTGGTCATGAATCCGACATAACGCCGCAAATAATCCGCACGATCATACCCCCCGCACGCGCGCAACGACTCCAGCAGCTCCCGCGCCAACTGCATATTCACCGTGTTCTCCCCCGCCGCCAGAAACTGATGGTAGTGCACACCGCGTTGACCCCAATACGGCGCCTGGTCATGCAAAATCTCGCCCTTGGCATTCGGCGCCGCATAGCTCGAGCGCCACAAGATGCTGTCCGCATGCGGACTCTTCGGCGCCACCAAGTCCGTCACCCGCCCGTAATCCCGCGCCAGAGCAGCACGGTCGTAATACCAGTGCACCGGCATGGCCAGAGCATCCCCCAAGAATGCCCCCAGCAAACACCCCCGCTTCCGCTCTTCAAGATCCGTCATCCCCCCACCCTCCTCCCTCCACTCTCATCCCTCAACCCCCAACTTCGCCTCACCGCGGCATCGCGATCGGCGCCGGCACCGGCTCCGCCCGCGCGTCCTGGCCCCGCCGCACAACCATCTCGGCCGTCACATCCGTCCACTGTTTCTCACTGACCACCGTGCGCTCCGGACGGAACACCGGCACATACGTGGTGTAAACCTGCGGCACAGTCTCCCACTGCCCCTGGCTATTCTGCACCCGCTGGTAGATCACGTTGCTCTGCGGAATGCTTTCCCAACTGGCCGGAATCTGGTTGACGGTCTGGCGCACATCGAACCCCATCTTGCGGACCACCACCGCATCCGCCCCCTGCAAGCGCGCATTGTAGAGGAGCGCCTTGTTGACAAATGGATAACCGCGATCGGACTGCATGGCGAAGCGACCGATGACCCGGTGCGGCCACGCCGGCGGTTCGGCCAACACGGGCACCTCCTCCTTCTTCGTTTTCGGCGGATAATACCGGTCCGATACCGGGGTATAAAAGACGGTCGTCTCGCTCAAAGGCGCGCACCCGGCCGCCGCCACCGCGACCAACGGCACCAATCTCAGCCATCCGTTCCCCATGCCCACAACTTCCTCCCTCAACCCTCATCCCTCAACTCTCAACTTTCCCCCGTTTTCCCACATTTGACACCGCCCCGCCCCTCCCGTAAACATTCTCCTTGCGCTGATGGTGGCCGTAGCTCAATGGCAGAGCCCCGGATTGTGATTCCGGTTGTTGCGGGTTCGAATCCCGTCGGCCACCCCACGGCCAAAGTCTCCCGCTTCTTCGCAGCGGTCCATGACCACCGGACGCTTCCCCGCCCCACATGACCACCGACGAAAAATTCATGCGCGCAGCGATCAAGCTCGCCCGCCGCGGTGTTGGCCGAACCCGGCCCAATCCGGCGGTCGGTTGCGTGTTGGTCAAAAACGGACGCATCATCGCGCGCGGCTATCACCGCCGCGCGGGCCGACCACATGCCGAAATCGAAGCGCTGCGCACCTTGAAAAATGCGGCCCGCGCCCGTGGGGCCACCGCTTACATCACGCTCGAACCCTGCAGCACCCACGGACGCACCCCGCCCTGCACTGAAGCATTAATTCGCGCCGGCATCGCACGCGTGGTCAGCGGCGCCATCGATCCCAACCCTAAACACCGCGGTCGCGGGTTGCGTCACCTCGCGCAGGCCGGAGTCAAGACAACCTCCGGAGTCCTCGCCGATCAATGCGCCGCACTCAATCCCGAGTTCCACCACTTCATGGCCACCGGCTTGCCCTGGGTCGTGGCCAAGTGCGGCATGTCGCTCGACGGACGCCTCACCCGCCCGCCAGGCGAAGGACAGTGGATCACCTCCCCGGCCGCACGGGCCGACGCGATGAAATTGCGGGCGCGGGTCGAGGCGATTCTGGTCGGCGCAGGAACGGTGCGGGCCGATGACCCTGCCCTCACCGTGCGTGGCGTGAAATCCGCGGAACAACCACGACGCATCATCTGGGCCCCGCGCACCCAACCCTCGGGTAAAGCCAAAGTTTTGACCGACCGTCACCGCGAGCGCACCATGGTGCTCCGGCAAACCACCTTGCGCGCCGCCCTCCGCGCGTTGGGCCGCCACGGCATCCAATCGGTTTTGGTTGAAGGTGGAGGACACACCTTGGGCCAGCTGTTCGCCTCCCGCCTCGCCAACGAAGTCGTCTTCTACGTTGGTCCGATGCTGGCCGGAGGAAGCGTGACGGCGGTCGCCGGTGCCAAGCTCACCCCTCCCTCCAGCCTTGCCCACGCCCGCGTGGCCCGCGTCGGCAGTTGCCTCCGCCTCTCCGGCCTACTCGAAACCGGCAAGGCATGAGAAGCGTTTCGCATTTCTACAAAAATATTCTTGCCCTTGATGGAACAATCCATCAGTCTCGTTATCGCAGGGCAACCTGCACGCAAATCAACCTATAAACCAAATCATGAAAAAATATATCATCACAGGTGTCATGGCCGCTCTCGCCGCTACCTCGGCGTTCGCGGGCACTGCCGCCGTTTCCAAAGAAGTCATTGCAGTTGAGCCTACGTGCCTCTTCCGCGACCAGGAATTCCAGATCGACGCGTTCGGTCTCGGCGATTTCTATCGTGGCAACTTCGATATGTCCGGTCGTCCTGCATGGGGCGGCGGTCTTGGCGCCAACTACTTCTTCACGAGGTTCCTCGGCGTCGGTATCGAGCAAGACCTCTACGGTCGTAACAGCAAGGGCAACGGAGCCCAAGCGAACGACTTCGGTTACACCCGTTGGGCCACCATCGGTAACCTCTTCCTGCGTTACCCGATCTGCTCGATGAACCTCGCCCCCTACCTCATGGTCGGCGGCGGCGCCAACTACGGCAACGTGGGCGGCGGCTACGTGGCCCAAGGAGGCCGTCCGAACAAGCTTGCCGGTCAGGGCTTCGGCCACGTCGGCGGCGGTCTCGAGTATCGTGTCACCGAGAACATCGGTCTGTTCAGCGACGCCCGCTACCTCTTCTCAGGGGTGAGCGGCTTGCCGAACAACCAGCTCATGTGGCGCTACGGCCTGCGCTTCGCGTTCTAATTGAACGACTGAACTAATTCACCAACGGCGCCGGAGAAATCTGGCGCCGTTTTTCTTTGCCCGAAAGGACCGCGGGCCAACCATACATCCGCCGCGTCCCTAACGGGGGCGGTAAAGTTTAAGCCGAAAAACGCAGTTGAAAGTTGAGGGACTGAGCAGGAGCGACTGACATCAATGGCCTGACTCACGCTTAGCCGTAACGATGCAGGAGGTCGGGACAAACCGAGCCCAACCGACCGCACGCCTCCATCAGAAGGGCAGCGGTTCGGAAAAGTAGAAGCGGCGTCCCCGCCGCTTAACCCCGGACGACAAGCGGCGGGGACGCCGCTTCTACTTTTTGCCTTTGACGGCATCGTTACGACTTACACCAAGGGCCCGGCGCCTTGGGACTTTATCCTTCGGCCCCGGGGCAGGGTCGGACCTCCGGCGCCGACCGCGAACATTCTCTGGGACTCGGGCGTCTCGCCCGTTTTCCGAAAGACCATGCGGGCGGGACGCCCGTGCCCCCTGCCCAAACCAGAAGTCGACTCGCCCGGCGGGTCCGCCGTAACGCGAGTTACTCGGGAGTCCCTCCTTCCCCTCGCCAAAGCGGCGGCCAGCCGCCGCACTCCAAAACGTCCTCACCGTAAAAATTTTGGAGTGCGGTGGCGGAGGGCGCCAGCCCGAAGCCACCGCTTTCAAAAAGGGCAAGACTGTCTCTGTGGCTCCTGCGGCTTTTTCCTGTCCGAGCACACCGCCTGTCGTTCCGGCGCCGGGGACGGCCGTTGAGGACTCAGGAACCGGCGGTCACAGACCGACGCTACAAAAAGACCGACAGAAAGGACTACTCCGCGGCCGGTTCGTCCACCACGCCTTCACCGACCATGTAGCGGGTGAAGCGGCGGATGACGATATTTTCGCCCAGTTCGGAAATTTTCGACTTCACCAAGTCGGCAATGGTCACATCCGGATTCTTGATGAAGGGCTGCTCCATCAGGCAGATGGTGCCGTAGAACTTTTCGACTTTGCCTTCGACAATTTTGTCCACGATGTTGGCCGGCTTGCCTTCGACTTGCTGACGGAAGATGGCCTTCTCCCGCTCGATTTCGGACTGGTCGACCTGCTCGCGGGAGACACAGGTCGGATTGGCCGCGGCGATATGCAGGGTGATGTCTTTGACCAATTCGCGGAACTTCTCGTTCTTGGCCACGAAGTCGGTCTCGCAATTGACCTCGACCAGCACGCCAACCTTGCCCTGCAGGTGAATGTAGGAGGCTACGATCCCCTCCTTGGCGCTGCGCGAGGCTTTCTTGCCGGCTGAGGCAATGCCTTTGGCGCGGAGAAGATCCTCGGCTTTGCTCAGGTCGCCGCCCGCTTCGGTCAGCGCACGCTTGCAGTCCATCATTCCCGCGTTGGTCTTTTCGCGGAGTTCACGGACGAGTTGGGGTGAGATGTCGGACATGCGGAAAAAGTTTTAGGTTTTAAGTTTGTAAGTTTTAAGCCGATCCGCAGCGGGGCTGCTTGATCCTTTATTCCGCGACTCCGGAGAGGGCGGTGTCCGCTTTTTTCTCGCGGATCCCGGATGCGCCTTTGATCGCCTCGACCAGTTTGGTCAGCACCACGCGGATGGAGCGGATGGCGTCGTCATTCCCGGCGATCGGATAATCGATCACCTCGGGGTCGCAATTGGTATCCACGATGGCCACCACCGGGATGCGGAGGCGGTTCGCTTCACGCACGGCGATGTCTTCGCGGGTGGTATCGATCACGACCACGGCATTCGGGAGTTTGTCCATCTCGCGCAGGCCGGCGAGGTTCTTCATCAGCCGGGCCAACTCGCGGCGCAGGGAGGCTTGCTCCTTCTTGCCGATTTTGGACAGGCCGGGACCCTTCAGCTTTTTCTCGATCTCATGGAGACGGGCCACGCTCTTGCGGATGGTCGTGAGGTTGGTCAGGGTGCCGCCGAGCCAGCGGTTGTGGACGTAGAATTGTCCGCAGGATTCGGCCGCTTCCTTGATCGCCTCCTGGGCCTGCTTTTTGCAGCCGACAAAGAGGACTTTGCCGCCGCCGGCGACGATACCGGCGAGGAATTTGCTCGCGCGGTCGAGTTGCTCGACCGTCTGGCTGACGTCGATGATGTAGATGTCGTTTTTCTCTTCGAGGATAAATTCCCGCATTTTCGGGTTCCAGCGCTTGGTCTGGTGTCCGTAGTGGACGCCGGATTCGAGGAGTTCGGTGATCAGTTCGATGGATGCCATGGTCTTGTCTTGGGTTTAGCCGGCTTCTTTTTCGCTCTCGGCCGCCGCGGCGAGTTCCTCGCCGAGGTCGACTTGCACGACTTCGATGTCGCGGGCGCCTTGGAAGCCTGTACCCGCCGGAACGAGGTGGCCCATGATGACGTTTTCCTTGAATCCGCGCAGCATGTCGACTTTGCCCAGCGTGGCAGCGTCGGTCAGGACGCGCGTGGTGTCCTGGAAGGACGCCGCGGAGATGAAGCTTTCCGTGCTGAGCGAGGCGCGGGTGATGCCGAGAAGCACCGGTTCGCCTTCGGCGGGTTTGCCGCCGAGCTGGGTGATGCGCTCGTTCTCCTTGTCGAATTCGGTGCGCTCGACTTTGTCGTCCCAGAGCAGCGTGGTGTCACCCGGATCGGTGATCTTCACCTTGCGCAGCATCTGGCGGATGATGATTTCAATGTGCTTGTCGTTGATCTCAACGCCTTGCAAACGGTAGACCTCCTGCACTTCGTTGAGCAGATGCTCCTGCAGTGCCGCGGGGCCGCAGACCGCGAGGATCTCGTGCGGGAGCACTGGTCCTTCGGTCAGCTGGCTGCCTTTCTTCACGCGGTCGCCGTCGGCCACGATGATGTGCTTGTTCATCGGGATAAGGTGCTCTTCCTCCTCCTTGGCCTCGGGGTCGAGAACGAGAAGACGGCGCTTGCCGCGGGCGGTGCCTTCGATTTTTACGATGCCGTCAATCTTGGCGATCTCGGCCGAATCTTTGGGCTTGCGGGCTTCGAACAATTCGGCCACACGGGGCAGACCGCCGGTGATGTCCTTCGTCTTGGCGATTTTACGCGGGGTTTTGGCCAGAAGCTGTCCGGCTTCGACCTTGCGGTTGTCAGCCACCACGACGTGGGCGCCGGCCGGGATCGAGTAACTGGCCACGACTTTTTTCTCGGAGTCGACCACCACGATTTGCGGATGGAGATCCTCTTTGTGCTCGATGACCACGAGACCGGTGATGCCGGTCGCCTCGTCGACTTCGCGTTTCACGCTGAGGCCGGGGATCATGTCGCGGAATTCCACGGTGCCGGGCTTTTCGGTCAGAATCGGGAGATTGTAAGGATCCCATTGGACGAAGACTTCGCCCTTTTTGACCGTGCCGCCGTCGTTCACAGAGACTACCGAACCGATGACGATGCTGTGGCGCTCGAGTTCGCGGCCATCCTTGTCATTGTAGATCCCGATGAAGCCGTTTTTATTCAGCACGATGTTGTTGCCGTCCGTCGAGGTCACCGTGCGGAGTTCGACATAACGGACCGTGCCGTCATGCTTGGCCTTGATGATCGGCTGCTTGAAGGTTTGGCTGGCCGTTCCGCCAATGTGGAACGTACGCATGGTCAGCTGGGTTCCGGGCTCGCCGATGGACTGGGCGGCGATGATGCCGACGGCCTCGCCGATATGGACCAGTTTGCCGTTGGCCAGGTTGCGGCCGTAGCACTTGGCGCAGCAGCCGCGCTTGGATTCGCAGGTCAGGACGGAACGGATGCGGAGTTGCTCCACGCCCATGTGCTCGAGTGCGGCGGCGGTCGCCTCGTCGACGATGTGGCCGGACTTGAGGACCACCTTGCCGCTGACCGGATCCTTGACCGTCTCGCAGCTGGTGCGTCCGATGATGCGGGTCTTGAGGTCGACAACTTCTTCGTCACCTTCGTAAATGGGCTGGACGACGATGCCTTTGACCGTGCCGCAATCTTCCTCCGTGATGATGACATCCTGGGCGGCATCGACCAACTTGCGGGTCAGGTAGCCGGAGTCGGCCGTCTTGAGCGCGGTGTCGGCCAGGCCCTTGCGCGCGCCGTGGGTCGAGATGAAATATTCGAGGACGGTGAGGCCCTCGCGGAAGTTCGAGGTGATCGGACGCTCGATGATCTCGCCGGAGGGCTTGGCCATGAGGCCGCGCATGCCGGCCAGCTGTTTGACCTGCTGGCGGTTGCCGCGGGCCCCGGAGTCAACCATGAGAAAGACCGGGTTCATTTCCTTGCGTCCCTCGTTGTGGTCGAGGGTGCGGAACATGACGTTGGAAATTTCCTCACCCGCGTGGGTCCAAATATCGATGATTTTGTTGTAGCGCTCGCCGTCGGTGATGATGCCCTTGCGATACTGCTTCTCGACTTCGTCGATCTGCTTGTGGGCGCGGTCGATTTCGACCTGCTTCTCCTTCGGGATGATCATGTCGACGATGCCGATGGAAATACCGGCTCGGGTCGCTTCCTTGAAACCGAGATCCTTGAGGCGGTCGAGGGTTTCGACGGCGACTTTTTGTCCGCCCACCTGGTAAGTGTTCCAGATGATTTCGCTGAGCTGTTTCTTGCCGGCCGGCTTGTTGATGAAGCCGAGGCCTTCGGGCCAGATTTCGTTGAAACGAACGCGGCCCGCGGTGGTCTCGATGACCTTCTTCGAAGGGTCTCCGTAGACGGTCTGTTTCCCGAAGTCGGGATTCTTGTAGAGAATGCGGGTGTGGGTCTTGATGGCATCTTCCGAGATGGCCAACTCGACTCCGCTGGAGTCGGCGAAGAGCGGCAGGCGCTCGTCGCGGTTTTTCGCCGTGATGCGGGGATTTTGCGTGAGGTAGTAGCAGCCCAGGGTGATGTCCTGCGACGGCGTGGTGATCGGCTTGCCGCTGGACGGCGAGAAGATGTTGTTCGTGGCCAGCATGAGCATGCGGGCCTCGAGTTGCGCCTCGGCCGAAAGCGGGACGTGCACCGCCATCTGGTCGCCGTCGAAGTCGGCATTGTAGGCCGTGCAGACGAGCGGATGGATGCGGATGGCTTCGCCTTCGATCAACTGCGGCTCGAAAGCCTGGATGGAAAGACGGTGGAGGGTCGGCGCCCGGTTGAGCAGGACGGGGTGACCTTTGGTCACTTCTTCGAGGATGTCCCAGACGACCGGTTCCTGACGCTCGATGATTTTCTTCGCGCTGCGCACGGTGTGCACATAGCCGAGTTCCTTGAGGCGGCGGATGATGAAGGGTTCGAAGAGGACAAGCGCCATCTTCTTGGGCAAACCGCACTGGTTGAGCTTGAGTTCGGGTCCGATGACGATGACCGAACGGCCGGAGTAGTCGACGCGCTTGCCAAGCAAGTTTTGACGGAAACGCCCCTGCTTGCCCTTGAGCATGTCGCTGAGCGACTTGAGCGGGCGGTTGCTCGCGCCGGTGACGGCGCGGCCGTGACGGCCGTTGTCGAAGAGGGCGTCCACCGCTTCCTGCAGCATGCGCTTTTCGTTGCGGATGATGACCTCCGGCGTTTTGAGCTGGAGGAGGTTTTTCAACCGGTTGTTGCGGTTGATGACGCGACGGTAAAGGTCGTTGAGATCGGAGGTGGCAAAACGGCCGCCTTCGAGCGGCACGAGGGGACGGAGGTCCGGCGGGATGACGGGCAGGACGTTGAGGATCATCCAATCCGGACGGGTCCGCGAGTGGAGGAAGCCCTGGGCGAGCTTGAGACGCTTGGCCAACTTGGTCTTGGTCGTCTTGCTCTTGGTCTTTTCCATCTGCTCCTGCAGATCCTTGACCAGTGCGCCGAGGTCAATGCGCTCGAGCAGCTTCTGCAGCGCTTCGGCACCCATGCCGGCGGTGAAGTCCTCGCCGTATTGCTCTTCGGCTTCGCGGAATTCGGCTTCGCTGAGGAGTTGTCCGGCCTCGAGGCTGGTGTTGCCCGGGTCGATGACGAGGTAATCCTCGTAATAAATGACGCGCTCAAGCTGCTTGCCCGTGAGGTCAAGCATGAGCCCGAGGCGGGACGGCGTGCATTTGTAGAACCAGATGTGCGAAACCGGCACGGCCAACTCGATATGGCCCATGCGTTCGCGACGCACGCGGGCCAGGGTGACTTCGACGCCGCAGCGGTCGCAAACCACACCCTTGTGCTTGATCCGCTTGTATTTTCCGCAGGTGCACTCCCAGTCGCGGGTCGGACCGAAGATGCGCTCGCAGAAGAGTCCGCCCTTCTCGGGTTTGAACGTGCGGTAGTTGATCGTCTCGGGATTTTTCACCTCGCCGTGACTCCAGGAACGGATGGACTCGGGGGACGCCACCGTGATGGAGACTTGGTCGAAGGCCGGCGCAGTTTCGCCGGACAGGTCGCGTAGCATTTGGTCGCTCATGATTTTTCTTTGGTCCCGTTGCGTGGTCAGGCCACGAGGTCGGCGGCAACGTGGCCGGGTCGGCCGGCTTTGACGTCGAGTCCGAGGCTCTTCATTTCTTTGATCAGCACGTTGAAGGATTCCGGTGTGCCGGCCTCCAACGAGTTGTCACCTTTGACGATGGATTCGTAGATGCGGGTGCGGCCCTGCACGTCGTCAGATTTGACGGTGAGCAGTTCCTGCAGCGTGTAAGCGGCGCCGTAGGCTTGGAGGGCCCAGACTTCCATTTCGCCGAAGCGCTGGCCGCCGTATTGCGCCTTGCCGCCCAACGGTTGCTGGGTGACGAGCGAGTAGGGTCCGACCGCGCGGGCGTGGATTTTGTCCGCGACCAAGTGACCCAGCTTCATCATGTAGATGTAGCCGACCACGACTTCCTGCTCGAAGGCATCGCCGGTGCGGCCGTCGTGCACGATGGCTTTGCCGTTGGGTTGCACCCAGGTGAAGCCGTCGA
Organism: Chthoniobacterales bacterium; assembly: GCA_044359955.1. Lineage (GTDB taxonomy): Bacteria > Verrucomicrobiota > Verrucomicrobiia > Chthoniobacterales > JACTMZ01 > JACTMZ01. The sequence goes on from JBIKLF010000016.1 coordinate 16,020, forward strand.
CCTTGCTGGCCTGCTTCATGTAATCGAAGATTTTCTCCTCGTTGATGCCGTCGAAGACCGGCGTGGCCACTTTGAATCCGAGCGCCTTGGCCGCAATGCCGAGGTGGGTCTCGAGGACCTGCCCGACGTTCATGCGGCTCGGCACGCCGAGCGGGTTGAGCACGATGTCAACCGGGGTGCCGTCGGCGAGGAAAGGCATGTCCTCCTCGGGCACAATCTTGGCGACCACACCCTTGTTGCCGTGGCGTCCGGCCATCTTGTCGCCCACGCTGAGCTTGCGCTTGCTGGCGATGTAAACTTTGACCTGCTTGACGATGCCGGGATCGACTTCGTCGCCGCTTTCCACGCGCATCATGTTCTCCTCGCGCTCGTGCTGGAGGTCGTCGAAGCGGTGGCGGTATTGGCCGATAATTTCGAGGATCTTGTTGCGGATCGGGCTCGGGTCGATTTCGACTTGATTGTAAACGCCGGCCAATTTGCGCAGGAGCGTTTTGGTGATCTTGCGGTTGGCCGGAATGATGATCTCGCCACTCTCGCCATTGACCACGTCGAGCGGGATTTTCTCGCCGAGCAGAACGTTCGAGAGCGCTTCGGTCAACTGCTCGTGAAGTTCATCGCTGCGCTTTTTATAGTCCTCGTCGAGTTGCTTGGCGTGCTTCTTGGCCTCGGTCGGCGAGAGCTTCGATTTGGCCAGCTCCTTTTTGGCCGAGACCTTGACGTCCATGACGATACCGTAAGTTCCGGAAGGCACGGTGAGCGAAGTGTCTTTCACGTCAGCCGCCTTCTCGCCGAAGATAGCCCGCAGGAGGCGCTCTTCGGGAGCGAGTTCGGTTTCGCTCTTCGGGGTGATTTTGCCGACCAGAATGTCGCCGGGTTTCACTTCCGCGCCGATCCGGACCACGCCGTCGGGTCCGAGGTTGCGCAGGGCTTCTTCGCCCACGTTCGGGATGTCACGGGTGATTTCCTCCGGTCCGAGCTTGGTGTCGCGGGCGCCGATTTCGAATTCGTCGATGTGGATCGAGGTGTAAATGTCCTCTTTGACAACGCGCTCGCTGATCATGATGGCGTCCTCGAAGTTGTATCCGCTCCAAGGCATGAACGCGACGAGCACGTTGCGTCCGAGGGCGAGTTCGCCCTTCTCCGTGCACGGGCCGTCGGCGATAACTTCGTCCTTTTTGACGGATTGTCCTTTTTTGACGATCGGATGCTGGTTGATGCACGTGCTGCTGTTCGAGCGCATGAATTTGCGCAGTTCGTAAACGTGAACGTGTTTTTCCGGGTCGCTCTTGATCTTGCGCTTGCCTTCGGGCAGGCGGCCATCTTTGGTCACGATGATCTGGTCTGCCGTGACCGAAGCCACCTTGCCCGACTCCTCGGCAATCACGACAGCCTTCGAATCGCGGGCCACACGGCCTTCGAGGCCGGTGCCGACGAGCGGCGAATCGGAGCGGAGAAGCGGAACGCCCTGGCGCTGCATGTTCGAGCCCATGAGGGCGCGGTTGGCGTCATCGTGCTCGAGGAACGGAATGAGGCCGGCCGCCACGGAAACGAGCTGTTTCGGCGAGACGTCCATGTAGTGGACCTTGGCCGGTTCCACTTCGAGGAAGTCGCCGCGGTAACGGACGGAAACTTTGTCGCCGACCAATTTGCCGTGGCCATCAACCACCGAATTCGCTTGGGCCACGAGGAAGTTCTCTTCTTTGTCGGCCGGGAGATATTCGATGGAGTCGCTGACGCGCCCGTTGGTCACCTTGCGGTAAGGGGTTTCAATGAAACCGAAATCGTTGATGCGCGCAAAGGTGCTGAGCGAGCTGATCAGTCCGATGTTCGGGCCTTCCGGCGTTTCGATCGGGCAAATGCGGCCGTAGTGCGACGGATGCACGTCGCGGACTTCGAATCCGGCACGGTCGCGGCTGAGACCGCCGGGCCCGAGGGCGGAAAGGCGGCGTTTGTGGGTCAGCTCGGACAGCGGGTTTGTCTGGTCCATGAACTGGCTCAACTGCGAGCGTCCGAAGAAATCACGGACCACGCCGCTGAGAGCTTTTGGATTGATCAGTTTGGAAGGCGTGATGTGTTCGAGGGCGGAATCGAACAAAGTCATGCGCTCTTTGACTACGCGCTCCGTGCGGGCCAAACCGGTGCGGCACTGGTTGGCGAGAAGTTCGCCCACGGTGCGGACGCGACGGCTGCCGAGGTGATCGATGTCGTCGACCATCCCCTCCTCACGCTTGAGTTCGAGCAGGTGCCTGACCGCGGCGACAAAATCCTCGCGGGTCATCACGCGATTTTCGTCCGCGACATTCAGATTGAGCTTGAGATTGATTTTGTGACGTCCGACGCGACCGAGGTCGTATTTTTTCGGATCGAAGAACATGCGCTTGAGCATGCTCTTGGCATTGGCCACAGTTGGTGGGTCGCCGGGGCGCAGCTTGCGATAAATATCCTTGAGGGCCTCTTCCTCGTTGTGCGCGGGATCCTTGCGGAGCGACTTGATGATGGTTTCATCAGCCGAGACGTCAACCACGCTCACCTTGGCAATGCCGGCGGCGAGGAGACGGGCAATAGTCGCTTTGTTCAGCGGTTCGAAAGCATTGGCCAGAACGATCTCGCCGTCCTTGATGTCTTCGACCAGCACCTTGCTCGCGAGTTCGTCCTCATCGAGGCGGCCGGTGAGCTTGAGATCCTGCGGCGTGTAAAAGAGGCCGACAATGTCCTTGTCGGACGGATAACCCATGGCGCGCAGGAACGTGGTGGCCAAAAATTTACGGCGGCGCTTGCGGCGGTCCATGTAAACATAAAGCAAATCGTTCGTGTCGAACTGGACTTCGACCCAAGACCCGCGGTCGGGAATGATGCGGAAGCTGTAGAGGATTTTGCCGTTGGCGTGGATGGTTGACTCAAAGCAGATGCCGGGTGAACGGTGCAACTGGCTGACGATGACGCGCTCGGCGCCGTTGATGACGAACGTGCCCTGCGGGGTCATGAGCGGGAGTTCGCCCATGTAAACTTTTTCTTCCTTGGTCCCCTTCTCGTCCTTGAAACGGAAAGTCACGTGCAGCGGCGCGCTGAAGGTCTCGCCTTCGCGCTGGGCCTCGAGCGAGCTGAGCTTCGGCGTGCCGATGTCATAGCCCGTGTATTCGAGCACCATCTTCTCGTCGTAACTGGGGATGGGGAAGACTTCGCGAAAAACGGCCTCGAGGCCGGTGTTCTTGCGCTTGGATGGCGCGACGCCCTCCTGCAAAAATTCCTTGTAGGAATCGACCTGCAACTCGATGAGGTTGGGCGCTTCCGTGGTTTCCTTGAGTTTGCCGAAGTAGAGACGATCAGACATGAATGCGGGTGGTGGTTGTTGCGCGGAGCGCTGGTCTATTTCCCGGCCGCGCCGAAAATGCCGGTGAGACAAAACATCCCCACGCCGGCCGACCGGGCGCGCAAGCGCCACGATGACTCAGAGTAGGGTGTCAAGCTTTGGACAATGGTTCGACGGGATTCCCGGGACAGACTCTGCACTATGATGGGCTCCCGGGCGGGGGTCAAGGGAAAAAATTCCCTTTTTCCCGCCCGGGAAGCAGATTTACTTGATTTCGACCTTGGCGCCAGACGCTTCGACCTTTTTCTTGATCTCTTCGGCTTCTTCCTTGGTCACGCCCTCTTTCAAGGGCTTGGGAGCGCCTTCGACCAGGGCCTTGGCGTCGGCCAAGCCCAGTCCGGGCACGGCGGCACGGACCTCTTTGATCACGGCGATTTTGTTCCCGCCAGCTTCGACGAGGATGACGTCGAAGGAGGTCTTCTCCTCCGCAGGGGCGGCGGCCCCACCAGCGGCGGGCGCGGCGGCAGCGGCCACCGGGGCGGCGGCACTGACTCCCCATTTTTCCTCGAGGGCTTTGACGAGTTCGGACACCTCCAAAACGGTCAGGCCGCTCAGTTGGTCCACGATAGTTTCAATATTAGCCATACTTTCTGTCTAGCGGCCGCCTCGGCATCTGCCTCCGCGGCCTGCTTCCTTGGTTGTGGTATTGTCGCGCGCCGGGGCTCCGGCGAATTTGAGGCGGACAGCCGTCCGACCGACAAGGAACCGTTTCTGTTTGGTTTCCTCCGCGCGGTGACAAAGCAACCGCCCGGAAAAATTTTCAGGCCGCCCCTCCCCCGGCGTCGACTTTGGCCTTGAGCACCCGCGCGAGACTCGCGCCGGGCTCGTTGAGGGTGCGCACCAGCTGGCTGGCCGGCATGTTGAGCAGGCCGAGCAACTGGGACTGCAGGACCGGCAGCGGCGGCAGGTCGGCCATGGCTTGGACCTGTTCGGCGGTGAGCAGTGCGTTGTCCAGGATACCGACCTTGACGGCCAGCTTCTTGAACTCGGCGGCAAAAACTTTGATCACTTTCGCCGTGGCGCAAATGTCCTGCTCGCCGGTGACGATGGCCGTCTGGCCCGCGAGGGAATCGGACATATCGGGCAGACCGAGTTCGGTCGCGGCGATGCGCAGCATGGTGTTTTTCACCACATGGCATTCGGCGCCGACGGCCTGGAGGCGGGTGCGGAGCACGGCGAACTGGTCGACCTTGAGCCCGGTGTAATCGGCGACCAAAAGGAACGGCGAAGCGTTCAGCTGGTCTTTGAGATCCTTGACGATATTGGCTTTTTCGGGGCGCATGGCGGTCAGTTCTTGCTGAGGTTGGAGAGGTCGAGCGCAATGCCCGGGGTCACGGTGGCCGCGAGGGTCACGCTTTCGATGAAAACACCTTTGGCCGTGGGCGGACGCGACTTGGCCACCGCGTCAAGGACGACATTGGCATTTTCCACCAGGGCGTCTTCGCTGAAGGAAAACTTGCCGACCGGAATGGCGATGTTGCCGTTCTTGTCGAGTTTGAACTCCACGCGCCCGGCCTTCACCTCACCCACCGCCTTGGAGGTGTCGTCGGTCACGGTGCCGGTCTTGGGATTGGGCATCAGGCCGCGCGGTCCGAGCACTTTGCCCAGCTTGCGAACCTCCGCCATGGCCGCCGGGGTCGAAATGGCCACATCAAAGTCGGAAAATCCCTCGATGCACTTTTTGATCATGTCTTCGAAACCGACGAACTCGGCTCCGGCCGCCTTGGCGGCTTCGGCCGCGGCGCCGGTCGCGAAGACGAGCACGCGGACAGACTTGCCGCTGCCATGCGGGAGCGGCGTGGTGCCGCGGACCATTTGGTCGGACTGCTTCGGATCCACTCCCAGGTGCATCGAGAGGGTGACGGTCATGTCATACTTGGCCGGCGGCATGCTCTTGAGCACCTTGATTGCTTCGGCCAGCGGATACTTCCGCGCGGGATCGACGGCGTCTTTGGCCGCTTTGTAACGTTTGCTTCGGTTTTTTGCCATGGTGTTTTGCAGTGCGAACGAACCTCGCGGCTCTCCTGCGGTTGTGCGCCCCGCTGGCGCGGGAGGCGGGTTGATAATTCTTATGCCTCCACTTCGACGCCCATTTGGCGGGCGGTGCCGGCGATGATTTTCATCGCGGCCTCGTCGTCACGGGCATTGAGGTCGTTCATCTTGATCTTCACGATCTCGAGGAGTTGCTTTTTGGTCAGCTTGCCGACCTTGATTTTGTTCGGTTCCTTCGAACCGGCGGCAATGCCGGCCACCTTCTTGATCAGGACGGACGCCGGGGGCGACTTGGTGATGAAGGTGAAGGATTTGTCTTTGTAAACGGTGATGACCACCGGAAGGATGTCGCCGGCCTGCTTTTGCGTGGCGGCGTTGAATTCCTTGCAGAAGGCCATGATGTTGACGCCCTTTTGTCCGAGCGCCGGGCCGACCGGCGGCGCAGGATTGGCCTGCCCGGCCGGGATCTGCAGTTTGATGGTTCCGACAATTTCTTTAGCCATAAAATTCTATTCTTCGCGGTCCACTTGCCAGTATTCGAGTTCGACCGGCGTCTCGCGTCCGAAAATCGTGACCGAAACGCGCAGCTTGCCTTTGTCCGGATCGACCTCCTCGACCACCCCCGTCTGGCTTTGGAAAGGTCCATCGGCCACTTTGACTTTTTCGCCCACCTGGAAGGAAACCTTGGGTTTCACCGTGTCGACGCGTTCCTGGATCTGGGCGAGCATGCTCTCCACTTCGCGGGGACGCATCGGCGTCGGGCGGTCCTTTGTGCCGGCGAAGCCGATCACGCCAGGCGTATCCTTGACGAAATACCACGTGCGGTCCATCAACCCGCCCTCCTCGGTCAGGAGGTGCATGTTGGCAATGATGTAGCCCGGGAAAAACTTGCGCGTGGTCTCGGTCTTCTTGCCCTGTTTGATTTCCTGCACCCGCTCGGTCGGGATGAGGACGTTGAAAACCAAGTCGCCCATCTCCTCGGTTTTGAGCCGCTTGATGATGCTGTCATAGACTTTCTTCTCCTGACCGGAGAGGACCTGCACGACGAACCATTGGTCACGCGGGGCGGGGATGCGAAGGGCGGTGATGGACATGGAGAGTATTTCCTTATGGACGGGTCAGCCACCCGACAGTGTTGACCAGCATGAGATCGAAGAAGGCAATGTAGCCGCCCACAATCACCATCGCCACGATGACCACCACGGTGGAATCAGCCAGTTCCTTGTAGCGGCGGAATCCCTTTTCCTTGGGATCCCACGGCCACGTGGCCTTGGCCAGTTCGGTGCGAACTTCGGCGATGAATGTTTTGAGCTTGCGGAACATGCGCGGGAAACACGGCGACCAGGGTCAATCGGAGAGCAGGCCAGGAGGGACTCGAACCCCCAACCGACGGTTTTGGAGACCGCTACTCTACCAATTGAGCTACTGGCCTGTGCGTATCCTCCAAAGATTAATCCAGAATCTCCGCAACGCGACCGGCGCCGACCGTGCGGCCGCCTTCGCGAATGGCGAAACGGATGGTTTTTTCCATGGCGATCGGGGTGATCAGATCGACTTCCATCGAAATGTTGTCCCCGGGCATGACCATTTCCACGCCGTCCGGCAACTTCACCGTTCCGGTCACGTCCGTGGTGCGGAAGTAGAATTGCGGACGGTAGTTCGAGAAGAACGGGGTGTGACGGCCGCCCTCGTCCTTGCTCAGGATATAGACTTCGGCCTTGAACTTCTTGTGCGGGCTGATCGAGCCGGGCTTGGCCAACACCTGGCCGCGCTCGACGTCATCCTTTTTGATGCCGCGGAGCAGGGCGCCGATGTTGTCGCCGGCCATCGCGTCGTCCAGCAACTTGCGGAACATTTCGATGTCGGTGACCGTCGTCTTGACCGTGGGCTTGATGCCGACGATTTCGACTTCTTCCATTTTCTTGAGCTTGCCGCGCTCGACACGTCCGGTGCAGACGGTGCCGCGACCTTCAATGTTGAAGACGTCCTCGATGGGCATGAGGAAGGGCAGGTCGAGCGGACGCTGCGGTTCGGGGATGTAATTGTCGACGGCTTCGATCAGCGCGTTGATCGCTTTTTCACCTTCGGGATCGCCGTTGAGGGCTTTGAGGGCGGAACCACGGACGATCGGAATGTCGTCGCCGGGGAATTCGTATTTGCTGAGCAGGTCGCGGATTTCCATCTCGACGAGGTCGAGAAGTTCCGGGTCATCGACCATGTCGCACTTGTTCATGAAGACCACGACCGAAGGCACGCCGACCTGGCGGGCGAGCAGGATGTGCTCGCGGGTCTGCGGCATCGGGCCGTCCGCTGCACTAACCACCAGAATGGCGCCGTCCATCTGGGCCGCGCCGGTGATCATGTTTTTGATGTAGTCCGCGTGACCGGGACAATCGACGTGCGCGTAGTGGCGCTTGTCGCTTTCGTATTCCACGTGCGCGGTGTTGATCGTGATGCCGCGCTCCTTCTCTTCGGGGGCCGCGTCGATGTCCGCGTAGCCGCGGGCCTGCGCCTTGCCGCCCTTGGCGAGCACGGTGGTGATCGCCGCAGTGAGGGTGGTTTTGCCGTGGTCCACGTGACCGATCGTGCCGATGTTCACGTGGGGTTTATCGCGTTTGAACGTATCCTTAGCCATAGTGCTTGGTGTGTTTGGTTGGTTTGAATGTTGCGAATTTTGCGCCGCGCAGGCTGGAGCCCATGACCGGGATTGAACCGGTGACCTCGTCCTTACCAAGGACGTGCTCTACCAACTGAGCTACATGGGCAAACTCCGCAAAGTGTTTTTGGGTTGATGTTTCGGTGTTAATCGCGGCCTCAAAAAAAGTGAAGCAGCCCGGGGCCGTCCCCCGCGTTTTTCAGCGGATTAACGACCTGCGGACTGCGCGACTTTTTCGCAGCGTTGGAGCTTTATGCCTCTGAAGCCGCTCCATGTCAAAGGAGATTTTCGGCCGGCCGTTAAAGGGGGACCCCGGAACCCGAACACAAGGTCCATGGCAGGCCATAAGTATCGTTTCGGTTCCGACGGGGCGAACGGCAGGCAGCGGATTTCGACTTCGTTGCCGAGGGCGGGGCACTCGGGATCACCGGCGACCAGCTCGGCGCGACATTCTTTGGCCAGGGCGGCGGCGAAAGCATCGGCCAGACTCAGTCTGAAGCGCGCCTTAAAATCGGCCGCCACTTCCGCGCACTCCATGGAGGTCGGAGGAAACTCGATCGGCAAAGCCCGCCTCGGACAGCAGTTGCCCCACATCGGCCGCTCCGCTTTCGTCACGAAGGTAGGCAATCACCGCAAAACCATCCAAAACCTCAGCGGGCGATCTTCCAAATCTTTCTCCGCGGCCTTGGGCCGGCAAACCGGTCACGCCAAGGCCGCCCGCCGCAGACAGCGGATGAGGGCTTCGATCTCGACGGCCAGGAGGGCCACCGCGCCCGACCGGAAGGGGCCCAACCGCTTCAAGTCCTCCTCCTCGCCGAGTCCCTTCGCCACCACGAAACTCATGAGGAAACTGAACAGGTCCGGCTGGGAGGACGACTCGATGAGGTCCCCGACCCAAGCCACCTTGTCGTCCGCCTCGTAGACCCCGAGCAAAAGATGCTCCGACTCGGTGGATATCTCGTCGTAGTAGATGTCCGGCGCCGCACAACCCCGCGGCACCAGAACCCCGATGACAATGTTGACGGCCGCGAGCAAAAGCGCGACTTCCGCCGCTTGGAGATCCAGCCGCTCTTCCGCACCCTCGAAATAGTCGCGCAGGTCCGGCGGACAGCGACCGGGAAGCACACGGTCCTCCTCGGCCAGGCCTTCGACCGCCGCCTCGACTTGGTCGACCGTCAACACTCTCCACCAAGCACCCGGCAGCGGCGAGCCCGCCGGTCGTGGCGGACGCGGGGCGGACACAAGTTCATCCAACCCCAGTTCCTCCAGCACCCAGCCGATGTTGTGGGCGATACCCTGACGGCGGCCGAGGTCGTCGACCGATTGCAAATGTCCTTTCATCAAATCAACCAGCCGCCCGCGCATGTCCGCCCGGGCGGCCGCCTCGCGCGGCGTCAATCCATCGAGCGCGGGAACGGGCTCGCGCAGAAACTTCTCATAATGCGAGCGCATCACGGATTGCAGCATTTCCGCCTGCTCGGGAGACTTCGCCAGCTCGCTGCTTGCCGGACGCGCCGCCCGGCTCGGGGCCCGTCCACCCGCGGCGGTCTGCTTGGCCAGATCCGCGACAAATTCTTTCTCGAGTTCGAGCCGGTTGCCGAAAAACTCCGTCACCATTTCCTTCATCGGCTCGAAGTGCATGGCGCTCATCGCGCTGATCTCCACACGTCCGGGAAAAACGCGCAACTGCCCCCACATGGGCTGCCCGGGGCCGATCCCGCCGCCCTGCAGGGCCTCGGGAAGCTTCTTTTCCCAAGCGCGCGAGGCACCGGTGCGCAGCCAGACAAAACAACGGTGCGGACCGCGGGCCTCCACCTCCTCCGGGACCGGCGGCGTCTCGTCAAAGTCCTCGCGCCCGGCCAGACCCAAATCATCCGCCGCCCCGTTGAAAAGGTAATTGGCCACGCATTGCTTCGCGTCAAGGTTGCGCCAGATGCGTTCGAAATTCCTGGCCGCTTCCTCCGACACCGACTCGACGAGCAAGGAAAAGTTTTCGCCCAACCACTCCGTGATATCTTCCTTTCCTTCGACGGGTCCCCCCAGTTTCTCGACATGCCGCAGCACGGTGGCGCGCGCGGATTCGGGCGACAAAGACAGGGGAAACGCCACTCCATAGAGCCGTTGGAAAAAAGGCGACGGCACCAGCCAGCCGCAAAACGCCTGGTATTGCCGCGCCATCTCGGCCAGGCCGCGATCGCACACCGTGAAGGTCGCACCGCTCGCTTCGAGCACGTCGCCGCATTCGCAGCGCAGATCATCGAGCACGCGCCGCACCTCGAAAACCGCCGCCCGCGTTCGCGGCGCGAATCCGGCCAGCAAAATCTCGTCGTTGCGCAAACCGCTCCAACCGGACTCGCGCCACAGGTCGAAAAGCCTTTTCCCCGGACGGATCTCGCGCTGGTAAAATTCCAAGTGGCAGCGCTGCATCAAGGCCATTTCATCAAGATCGCTCTTCACCTCTTGCGGCCGCAGGCGTTGCAGCACCGCCGGCGCACCCACCGTCTTGCCGTAGAAATCCATCAGCTTGCCGTCGAACTTGCGGCCCATCTCGAGCAACTGGTCGTAGTTGTCCTCGGTCCAAGGACAATGCGGACAATCGGGCGGACAATCGTAGCGTGTCCCGCGGTTGGAACCACATTCCAACCCCGTGATCTTGCGTCCGACGGCCGGGCAGTCTCGCAGTTTGTTGGCTTTGCCCATGGATTGCCTCTCAACTCAGAGCCACGCGTTCGCGCAGGCGATAGATACTGACGGCCTTCCCGCTGGACGGATCCACCTCCACCACCACACCGCACAAATCCACATCGCCACCCGCCACCGGCAAAGTCGTGGGCATCCCGGTGAGAAACCGCCGCAGGATCGACTCCTTGGTCCGCCCCAGAATCGAGTCCGCCGCCCCGCACATTCCGGCATCGCAAAGGAAGGCGGTCCCGCCGGGAAAAATCTGCTCGTCCGCCGTCTGCACATGCGTGTGGGTGCCGACCACGGCGGAGACCTTGCCGTCCAAGTAACGCCCGAGGGCGATCTTTTCGCTCGTCGTCTCGGCATGGACATCGACAAAAATCACCCTCGTCAACGTGCGCAGTTTCTCCACTTCCTCCATGGCGCGATGGAACGGATTGTCCAGGGGCGGGTTCATGAAAGTCAGCCCGCGCACATTGAGCACCGCGACCGGGCCCTTGGCCGTGTCCAAAACCACCGACCCCGCACCCGGTGTCCCAGCCGGATAATTGCACGGCCGGAGCAAGCGCGGCTCCGTCTCGATGTAGCCCGGCAGATCTTTCTGATCCCACACGTGGTCACCCGTGGTGATCACCGTGGCACCCGACTTGAGCAGTTCGATGCATTGCTTCCCGCTGATCCCGCGGCCGCCAGCGGCGTTCTCCCCATTGACAATGGTGAAATCGACCGCCCATTCCTCCTGCAGTCCCTTGAGCCTTTGCTGCAGGGCTTTGCGCCCCGGTTCCCCGACCACATCACCCAGAAAAAGTATCCTGATCATTGATTTTGAGCCCGAAGACATAGATGTTGCCCGCTTCCGCCGCCATGCAATTCGTCCGCACCGCCCTCCTCTTCCTGCTCCTCGCCGCCAGCGCGGAGGCGCAAAAACTCACGCCCCTCGCGCCCCGGCCGGACTGGTCGTCGTTGGAGAAATTCCAGCGCACCATCACCAAGGACGAATTCACCCGCTTGCTCACCCAGGTCTATGCTCCGGGTGGCGTCTGGTCGGATTATTTCACCATCGCCGACGACCACGCGACGGTGATGACCACGCCCGGCCAACGGCCCTTCCGTCTCGCCTTCGCTGTAGACGCCGCCAGCGCGAGGCCCGTGCCCCGGTATTGGAATTCGGGAAGGAGCCTCCGCGGACTGCGCATCGCCCTCGACCCCGGACACCTCGGCGGCGAGTGGGCCCGCATGGAGGAACGGTGGTTCCAAATCGGCCAGAACAAGCCCGTGATTGAAGGCAATATGGTGCTCGAGGTGGCGAAGTTGCTCAAAAAAGAACTCGAGCGCCGCGGGGCCAAAGTCGTGCTCCTCCGCACGAGTAGCAAACCCGCCACCAGCCTGCGCCCGGAAAAACTCCGGACCCAAGCCGCCGCCTCCCTCCGCGACCGTGGCCGACCCGTCAATCCCGCCAGCCTCAAGAGCGAAAGCGAGCGCCTCTTTTACCGCACCGCGGAGATCCACGCCCGCGCGCGCCTGGTCAACCAGCGTTACAAGCCGGACCTCGTGCTCGCCCTCCACTTCAATGCCGAAGCATGGGGCAACCCCGCCCGCCCCACCCTGACCGATCTCAATCACCTCCACCTTCTGGTCAGCGGTTGCTATTCCGCGCGTGAACTCGAATACGACGACCAGCGTTACGACCTCATGGTCAAACTTCTCAACCGGTCTTATGACAAAGAGGTCGGCGTCTCCCGCACCGTGGCGCAAGGCATGGCCCGGGCCACCGGACTCCCGCCTTACACTTATAGGGGGGATACCGCGATCAATGTCGGCGGCTCCCCCTACGTCTGGGCCCGCAATCTCCTGGCCAATCGCCTTTTCGAATGCCCCGTGGTCTACCTCGAGCCCTACGTGATGAACAACCAAGAGGTCCACGACCGCGTCCAACTCGGCGACTATTCCGGACGCCGCAACATCAACGGCACCCCCCGCGAAAGCATCTACCGCGAATACGTCCGCGGCGTGGTCGACGGCATCGTGGCCTATTACGGGGAAAATTGACCACCACCGATTTCACCAATCGAAAAAATCCATCCGTGCCATCCGTGATATCCGTGGTTAAAAATTCCGGCTGATGAAAATCCTCGCGGTCGCGAACCAAAAAGGCGGCGTCGGCAAAACGACCACTTCGGTCAACCTCGCCGCCGGCCTCGCCGCGCGCGGCCAACGCGTCCTCCTCGTCGACCTCGACCCGCAAGGCAACGCCACCAGCGCCGTTGCCGCCGACATCGAAAACCCGCCCACCCTCTACGGTCCGCTCACCGGCGCCTCCGACGTCCGTTCCTGCCTCACCGCGACGCGCCTGCCGAACCTCTCCCTCATCGCGGCCAACATCGACCTCGCCGGCCTGGAAATCGAAGTGGCGCGCATGGACGACCACCTCCAGCAGCTGCGCCGCGCCCTGCAACCCCTGCGCGACGAAGACACCTTCGACTTCGTCATCCTCGATTGCCCGCCGTCGCTCGGCATCCTCATGACCAACGCCCTCGCCGCCGCCGACCAACTCCTCGTCCCCGTGCAATGCGAATACTATGCCCTCGAAGGCCTCGGAAAACTCATGTTCGTCATGGGCCAGATCCGCGACTCCGGGGCCAACCCTTCACTCACCCTCTCCGGCCTCCTCATGACCATGTTCGACCGCCGCACCAATCTGGCCGAAGCCGTGGTCAAGGACGTGCGCTCCCATTTCCAAGAGGTGCTCTATGACACGGTCATTCCCCGCAGCGTCCGCCTGAGCGAGGCCCCCAGCTTCGGACGCACCATTTTCGAGCACGACCCGCGGGGAACCGGCGCCGAGGCCTACGGTCAACTGGCCAAAGAATTCCTCCAACGCCACAAGGCCAACCTCTCGTTTGTGAATGCTTAGAGTAGAAGCGGCGTCCCCGCCGCTTAACCCCAACAGACAAGCGGCGGGGACGCCGCTTCTACTTTTCCCATGAACCAAAACGACACCCTCGCCCTCTTCCGCCAAACCGGCGCCCTCCTCCACGGCCACTTCATCCTCCGCTCCGGCCTGCACAGCCGCGAGTTCTTCCAATGCGCCCTCCTTCTGCGCGACACCAAGGTGGCCGAGCGCGTCTGCGGCTCCCTCGCCGACCAACTCCGCGGTGCCGAGTTTGACACCGTGATCTCCCCGGCTTTGGGTGGCATCCTCGTCGGGCAGGAAGTCGCCCGCCAACTGGGCAAGCCCCACATTTTCAGCGAAAAAAATGACGCCGGCGCCCTCGTTCTCCGCCGCGGTTTCACCATCCAGCCCGGCGAGCGTTTCGCCGTGATCGAAGACGTCGTCACCCGCGGCGGCCGCCTCATGGAGACCGTCGATATCGTCCAACAACACGGCGGAGTCGTGGTCGCCGCCGCCTCCTTGGTCAACCGCTCCGGAGGCGAACTCCCCGCCATGGATTTTCCCTTCCATGGCCTCGTCGAGTTGAATCCCGAAACTTTCCCGCCCGACGCGCTGCCGCCCGATCTCGCGGCCATCCCCGTGATCAAGCCGGGGAGCAAATAGGAGGTTTTCTCCCGAGGACGAATTTCGCCGGTCCGCCGTGACCATCATAAAGAAACATTCCACCCCCTTGCTCCCCCGCCCCGAAGGCGGTTAGGCTTTGATTCGTGAGGACAGTCCCCCCGGCTCGACCAGTCGCCCGCCCCTGCGCCCCGCGGCGAAAACCCTGCACCCTGACGGAGGGAGCACGATCATGAGCATGCGGCGCATTGTCGTCATCGGCCGCACCGATGTCGGTCGGCGGGTTTGTTCGCTCCTGACCTCCTCGGGAATTTCCGTTGTCCATTTGCACGAGCCGTCCGATGCCGAGCTGCGCGCCGAACTGGGTAAAGATATCGACGGGGTAGCCGTCCTGCTGCACGACGACATTGAGGCCCTGCGCTACAGCCTGATGATTCATCACATCCGTCCCGGCGCGCGCCTGTTCGTGGCCATGTTCGACCTCACGGCGCGCACCCAACTGCGCAGCGTGGTCCCCGGATGTGTCGTTCTGTCGCCTGCCGCCATTTCCGTTCCCTCCATGGTCGCCGGGGCCATCGAACCCCGTGCCGACGCGATCCGGCGGGAATCGACGCCGGAACTTCGCTCGTGGGTTTCGGTCAGCGACACCGGTGAAGGCAACGCCCGCGTCGACTCCTACCGGACCCCCGAAGCATTGCGCCGGCGGGGATTACTCGGCCGTCTGGCCGGACAATTCCGGCCGTTCGATTCCGGGTCGCGCGTGCTTCTCGGCGGCGCGGCGGGTTTGGTCGCGATCATCCTGGCCGACACCCTCGTCGGTTTGGCCCATGCGAATTTTTTGCGGGCCCTCTATGACGCCACCCGCACCACCGCCACCATTTCGGCTCCCGTCCTGCCGGACAACCCCCTGATCCTCATCTGGGCGACCATCGCGGCGCTTCTCGTCATGGGCTTCACCGCGCTTTTTGCCGCCGGCATCGTCAACTACCTCCTCTCCGGACGCCATGTTGCCATCTTCGGACGACGAGCCATGCCGCGGTTCGGTCACGTGATTGTGGTCGGCATGGGACAGGTCGGTTTGCGCTTGGCCCAAGAACTGAGGCAACTCGGCATCGCCGTGGTCGGCATCGAGCAAAACCCGAATGCGCGCACCCTGCAGATCGCGCGCAGTTGCGGCATTCCGGTCCTCATCGGAGACGGCGCGTCGAAAGCCGCGGTCCATGCCACCGGGGTCAAGGGGGCCGTCGCCCTCGTCGCGGCCAGCAGCGAGGAACGCGACAACATCGCGGTGGCTGTGGGAGCGCTCGCCGCCAACCCGCAATTGCGCGTCGTGATCCGCGCCGGCAGCGACGACGCCATCGATGAAACCCGCTCCCTCTTCCGCATCGGCGCCGTGGTCGATGTCAACGGCCTCACCGCTTCCTTCGTGGCCGCCTCCCTCGGCGAAAAGCCGCCCTATGCCGTCATCGCCACCCCCGATGGCGACATGGCCGTCGAGGAATCCGGCGCCGTCGTTGAAACCTGGCCGCCACATCCGCAGCGCTGCTCCTGCGCCTGAGGCCGCCGCGCCTCCCATCACGCCTTCCATCCGCATTGCCGCCACGGCAACCAGATTGAACCATACGGCTATGCCCCGCTGCGCCGCAGATAGAGACCTGCCACCAGCATCATCAACCCAACCGTCACCGCCCCGTCGTTGCCGAAAAAGTGCGGGGGCAAGGCAAAGATCTCGTCCGGGATAAAGTCAGCCAACACGAGGCCAAAGGCGAAAAACCCCAAGACAATTAGAACATTCCCGATCAACCGGGCATGTCCGCGCACGTCGAAATCATCCACGCCAGAATGGGGCCATCCCGCGCCCCGAAATTCAAACAAAAAACAGTTTGCCTCGCGCCAGAAGTCCCCGCACACTCATCGGCGATATGGAAACCCTCCTAGTCTTAAGTCCGGGTCAATACAGTCTCGTTTACAACGTGCTGAGTTTGACCATCGCCGCCATGGGTGCCTCAACCGTGTTCTTCTTTTTGTCACGCGGTTCCGTGCTCCCCAAATACCGTCCAGCCCTCATTGTTTCGGGCCTCGTCACCCTCATCGCCTGTTACCACTACGTCCGCATCTTCATGAGCTGGACCGGTGCGTTTGAATTCGGCGACATGGGCTACATTGCCTCTGGTGAGCCGTTTAACGACGCTTACCGCTATGTCGACTGGTTGCTCACCGTGCCCCTTCTCCTTGTCGAACTGGTGGCTGTTTTGTCGCTGCCGAAGAGCGTCACCCGCTCCCTCCTTGTCCGCTTGGTCATCGCCGCGCTTCTCATGATCGGCCTTGGCTACCCCGGCGAAATTTCCGCCGATAATAGCACCCGCTGGTTGTGGTGGACCTTGAGCATGATCCCCTTCCTCTACATCCTCTATGTGTTGTGGGTGGAACTCTCCAAGTCGTTGGATCGTCAACCTGCTGCCGCCCAAGGCCTGATCAGCGGAGCCCGCCTGCTCATTCTCGTGAGCTGGGCCTTCTACCCGATCGCCTTCATGCTTCCGATGCTCGGCATCGGCGCCGCGGGCTCGATCAATGTCGGCCTCCAGGTCGGCTACAGCATTGCGGACATCGTCGCCAAGTGCGGCCTCGGCCTCTACGTCTACTTCATCGCCCGCGCCAAGTCGGCCGACGAAGATCCGTCGTATGCCTCGGCCTCGCACTAAACGCTGACCCGTTAATCACCGCGGCCGGGGCTCCCAGAGCCCCGGCCGCTTTTTTTTACTCCCCCCTTCAGGTCTCAAGTCTCCTCCCTCCGCCTTCTCTTCATGCCTTCCCCTCGCGTTAACAAGGTCACACCCCGCGACAACCTCGCGCTCGTCGAACAAATCCTCACCGACGCCACCCTCACCCCCGGCCGTCTCGGCCAAGCCGCCGCCTATCTTCTCGAACGCCCCGGCAAACGCGTCCGTGCCCGCCTCAGTCTCGACCTCGCCGACAGCCTCCAACTCCCGCCCGAACAAGGCATCGCTCTGGCCGCCGCCGTCGAACTCCTGCACAACGCCTCGCTCGTTCTCGACGATGTGCAGGACAACGACGAAATGCGCCGCGGCCGCGCCAGCATCTGGCGCACCTTCGGACGCAGCCAAGCCATCAACCTCGGCACGTTCCTCATCGCCCAATCCACGGCCCTCGCCGCGCGCCTTCCCGACATCAGTCCGCTTTTCGCCGCCACCTTGCGCGAAGCAACGGCCGGACAATCCGCCGAAATCGATTTCCACACCGCCACGCCCACCCTGCCCGCTTACGAAAAAATGGCCGAGGCCAAAACCGGCGCCCTCTTCGCCCTCGCCGCCCAATCCGTCGCCACCCTCGCCCGCCTCCCCGACGAACTCGCCGCCACGATCGGAAATTCCTTCGCCCGTCTCGGTGCGGCCTACCAAATCCAAGACGATCTCGCCGACGCCTTCGGTCTCAAAGGCCGCGCCCGCGCCGGCCTCGATCTCCGCGAAGGCAAAGCCAACAGCCTCGTCCTCTTCCACCTCGCCCTCCGCCCCGACGACAGTGCCGCCCTTCTCGCCTTCCTCCGCCATCCATCCGCCCGCACCGAAAACACCCCGCTCGACGCGTGGCTCCAGCAACTCTTCACCTCCGGCGCCGTCGCCGCCGCGCAGGAACACCTCCACCGCCTTTGCGACGAAATCACCTCGGCCTCCGCCACGCTCCCCGCCCCCTTCGCCCCGCACCTCGCCACCCTCGCCGCCGGCATCCGCGAACCCGCCATCTTTCAACGCGCCGCGAATCCGACCACTTGTAGCGGCGGTCTATGACCGCCGCACCATCCTCCTCCCGCGCTCTCGTCATCGGCTCCGGCTTCGGCGGACTCGCCGCCGCCCTCCGCCTCCGCGCCCTCGGCAAAGAAGTCACCTTGCTCGAACGCCAACCCGACCACGGCGGACGCGCCCGCGTCTTCCGCCGCGACGGATTTTTCTATGACGCCGGCCCGACCGTCCTGACCGCCCCCTTCCTCTTCGACGAACTCTTCGCCCTCTTCGGCGAAAACCGCGCCGACCACATCGAATTCCTCCCGGTCAAACCGTGGTATCGCATGATCGACGACCAAGGCCGCAGCTTCGACTACGGCGGCACCGTCGAAGACACCCTGCGCGAAATCGCCAAATTCAATCCGCTCGACCAACGCGGATACCTGCGCCTTCTCGAAAAGTCCCGTCAACTTTACGACACAGGCTTCACCAAACTCGCCGCCGAGCCCTTCAGCACTCTCACGGACATGATCCGCATCCTGCCTGATCTCGTCCGCCTGCGCGGCGACCGCACCGTCTACGATCTCGTCTGCCGCCACCTGCGCGATCCGTCTCTCCGCATGTTCTTCAGCATCCAGCCTCTCCTCGTCGGCGGCAACCCCTTCGACACCTCCTGCCTCTACTCCCTCATCCACTACCTTGAACGCCAATGGGGGGTCTGGTTCCCCCGCGGCGGCACCGGCGCCCTCGTCGACGCCCTCCTCGCCCTCGGTCAGCGCCACGGCGTGCAGTTCCGCCATAGCGCCACCGTCGAAGAAATCCTCATCCGCCACGGACGCGCCGCCGGCGTCCGCCTCGCCGGCGGCGAACAACTCGACGCCGACCTCGTCGTGGCCAACGCCGACCCACCCACCGTCTACCGCCAACTCATCCCCGCCGTCCACCGCCGCAAGTGGACCGATCGAAAACTCTCCACCCGCCAATACTCCATGGGCCTCTTCGTCCTCTTTTTCGCCACCAACCGCCGCTACGAAGACGTCGCCCATCACACCATCCTCTTCGGCCCCCGCTACCGCGGACTCCTCGACGACATCTTCAAGCGCGGCATCATCGCCGACGACTTCAGCCTCTACCTCCACCGTCCCACCGCCACCGATCCATCCATGGCGCCCGGCGGACACGACACCTTCTACGTCCTCTCCCCCGTCCCGAACCTCCAACACCCAATCGACTGGGACACCGAAGGCCCCCACTACGCCCAGCGCATCCTCGACCACTTGCAAAAAACCATCCTTCCCGATCTCGACCAACACCTCGTCTCCCAGTTCCACATCGCCCCGCCCTACTTCCGCGACGCCCTCCTCACCACGCACGGCACCGGCTTCTCCATCGCGCCCATTCTCACGCAATCCGCCTGGTTCCGCTTCCACAACGAAAGCGAAGACGTTCCCGGCCTCTACTTCGTCGGCGCCGGCACCCACCCCGGAGCCGGCATGCCCGGCGTCCTCAGCTCCGCCAAAGTCGTCGAAAACCTCCTCCGCCGCGCCGCATAAACCACCGATTTTCAGGGGGCACGGGCAGCCTGCCCGCCCGTGCGCGGGTCCCGCCCGTCACGACCCAAAACCCACCCTCCTCTCTGCGACCTCTGTGCGTAAAAATTCCATCCTCTCCGTGAGCACCCCCGAAGCCATCCTCGCCCGCGCCGGCAAAAGCTTCCACCTTGCCGGAAAATTCCTCCCGCCCGACCGCCGCACCGCCGCCACCCAACTCTACGCCTTCTGCCGCGGCCTCGACGACCTCGCCGACGAAACCGGCGACGCCGCCCAAATCGAAGCCGTCGCCACCGCCCTCGAAAAGAACGACACAACACATCCCCTCGCTGCCCTCTACCTCACCCTCGAAAATCCCGACCCCGCTCCGGCCATCGCCCTCGCCCGCGCCTTACGCGACGACACCGGCCCGACACAAATCGCCGACGAACGCGCCCTCCTCCGCTACGCGCACGGCGTGGCCGGCACGGTCGGACTCATGATGGCCCGCGTCCTCGGCGCCACCGATCCCGCCGCGGGTTGGCACGCCATCGACCTCGGCATCGCCCTCCAACTGACCAACATCGCCCGCGACACCCGCGAAGACGCCGACCACACCCGCCGCTATCTCCCCGCCACCTGGCTTGACCTCCCACCCGCGTCCATCCGAAGCGCCCCCGAGCGCGTCCACCAAGCCGCCCTCCGCTGCCTCTCCCTCGCCGGGCCCTACTACGCCAGCGGCCTCGCCGGACTCACCTATCTCCCACGCGAATCACGACGCGGCATCCTCATCGCCGCCAAAGTCTACCGCGAAATCGGCGAAGAACTCCGACGGCAAGGCCCCCACCGCACCACCGATCGTGTCATTGTCCCCGTTTGGCGCAAGGCCACCCTCGTTGCCCAAACTTTCTTCGCGCCCGCGCCATCGACCCCGCTCGTCCCGCCTCACAACATAGCACTTCACCACCATCTCGAAGGCCTCGCGGGGGTACATCTATGACACCCCGCGGCGCCGAACTGCCCCAAGGTAGGGATGCGCGGCCTCGCGCGTCCGCCCGACCTGAAACGGACGAGCGAGCCGCTCGTCCCTACCAATACGACCTCGCCTTCGCCGGCGCCGGCCTCGCGGCCGTCAGCCTCGCCGTCCGCCTCGCCGCGCTCCCCGATCCGCCCAAGATCATCCTCATCGACCCCCGCACCGAATTCCCCCGCGACCGCACCTGGTGCCACTGGCAACTCCACGAAACCCCTTTCGACCACGCCATCACCCACCGCTGGCACCGTTGGACCGTCCGCACCCCCACCGTAGGCACGGTCGCCGCAGCGCCCGCTCGCACGCCCTACATCCGCATCCCCGCCGACCGCCTCCACCAAATCGCCGCCGAAAAACTCACCGCCTCCCCCCACGTCACCATCCTCCGCGGCGTTTCCGTCCACACCATTGACCAACACCCCGACCACACCACGCTCCATCTTTCCGACGGACAGCACATCACCGCCGCCTGGACCTTGGACAGCCGCCCCCCCGAAAACGACCAAGCCCCCTGGCGCCAAATCTTCCGCGGCCTCGAACTCCACTCCCCCGAAGCCAACCTCGACACCGAGACGGTCACCCTCATGGATTTCCAATCCGCCGACTCCGGCGGAATCCGCTTTTTCTACGTCCTCCCCCTCGACCCCCAAACCGCCCTAGTCGAAGACACGTGGCTCGTTCCCTCCGACAAATCTCCCACCTTCTCCAACGACGAAATCCTGTCCTACGCCCGAAAAAATCTCTCCGCCACCACCTGGAAAATTCGCCACCAAGAAGAAGGCAACCTCCCCATGGGCCTCCTCCGCGCCCTCAAAATAAAAAACCGCATCATCCCCTGGGGCACAACAGCCGGCGCCGTGCGCGCCTCCTCCGGCTACGCCTTCTCCCGCATCCAACGTGCCAGCGAGACGATGACACAATACTGGTCGCAACACCGCCGTCCCGATCCCGTCATCACCCATGAATCCAAACTCCTCGCGTGGATGGACCGCGTTTTCCTTCGCGCCATGACCCGCCACCCGGAACGCGTTCCAGCCTATTTCACCCGCCTCTTCGATCGCGTCCCGCCCGATGCGCTCATCCGTTTTCTTGAGTCGGAGCCGCGCCCCGCCGATATTCTGCAAGTCATGCGCGCCCTGCCGCCCGCGCCTTTCCTAGCCGCCGCGCTCCGATGAACACTTGGTTCCCCGCCTTCCGTCGCCGCCACACCCTCGCGGTTGTGGCTCTCCTCGCCCTGGCCCTCATCGTTTCCCCGCTGGTCCCAGCGCTTCCGCTGTCCGTTCAATTGACCCTCCTCGCCGCCGCCGTCGCCCTCTTCGGTCTCCCCCACGGCGCGCTCGATCTAGCTCTTGTCCAAGGCGCCTCCCGCGGATCATGGCGCGCCCTCGCCGCCGCCGTCGGCGTCTATCTTGTCGTCTCCGCCGCCGTCCTCGCCGTTTGGCTCGCCGCCCCGGTAGTTGCTCTATGCGGATTTCTCGCCATCGCCATCATCCACTTCGGCCTCGGCGATACTGAAGATCTGCGCGGACCCCAACGCGCCCTCGAAGTTATCGCCCGCGGCGGCTTCGCTGGCATCGCCCCGCTCGTCTTTCACCCGCAAACCACCCGCGACCTCTTCGCCCTCTTGGTCGGTCCCCACGCCACCGCCGCACTCGATAGCACCATCAACACCGTCATGCCCGCCGCCGGATGGCTCTGGGCCGCCTGCCTCGTCGCCGCCCTCCTCTGGCGCCTCCTCCAACGCACCCCCGGGTGGCTTCCCGCCACGGCCGAACTCCTCCTCACCACCGCCATCTTCGCCGTCTTCCCTCCGCTCGCCGCGTTTCTCATCTACTTCAGCTTCGTGCATTCCGTGCGCCACATTGCCGACCTCGGTGCCGCCCGGTTCCCCGAGTCCGCCACCCGCGCCCGCCGCTGGCTTCTCCTCGAGAGCTTTCCCTTCACCGCCGCCACCGTCCTCCTCGCCGCCCTCGCCTGGTTTATCTTCGCGCAGTCCATCGACTTCAACGAGGCCCTGCTTCGCATCATCTTCTGGGGACTCAGCGCCCTCACCATGCCCCACATGATCCTCACCGCATGGTGGCACGGCCGCGGCGACCCGCAACCCGGCGACCTCTTCACCCGCCATGTCTGAAGCCGTCCACGCCTTCTTCTCGCAATGGGACATCTACCGTCTCTGCATCGAGCACAACACACTCCACCACCGCGAGGTCGGCGAGATCCTGCGGCGTGAATTGCTCACCCGCACCGAACCTTTCACCTTCCTCGACCTCGCCTGCGGCGACGCCGACCTGACCGCCGCCGCCTTGTCGGGAACCAAGGTCTCCTCTTACACCGGTGTTGATTTTTCCTCCCCGGCGATCGCTCTCGCTGCGGAAAAAACCGCCACCCTTCACCACCCGCGCCGTTTTCACGAACAGGACTTCACGCACTTCCTGAGCGACAACAACGAAACCTTCGACGTTATCTATCTCGGACTCTCCCTGCATCATCTCGAGACCGCCACCAAGCGCGAGATGATGCAACACCTCCGCCGCGCCACGGCCAAAGGCGGATCCTTCTACCTCTTCGAACCCATCCTGCACGACGGCGAATCGCGCGAAGGCTATGTCGAGCGCTGGGCCGAAGCGATGGACGGTCCCTACGATCCGTTCCCACCCGCCGCCCGCACCGCCTTGCGGGACCATGTCCGCGCATCGGAACGACCGGAATCAGTCGAAGAATACCTCGCGTCCGCACAAGCCGCCGGATTCTCCCATGGTGAAATCCTCTTCACCGACCCCAGCAATTTCTACGCCCTCTTCCGCTTCAAAGGCTAACCAAAGCACCCTCCCCCGCCTGCCGCCGCCCCGCCCTACTGCGAGAGCAGTTGCTGAAACTCCGGCGTGCCGCGCACCATGGCATACATCGGGTCATTCGCGAGGGCGGACTTGGCCTGGATCCCGCCGAGTTGAACCGCCCGGCGGGCCGACTCGAGGAAAGAATTCATTTCGCGGTTGGCAAATTCGAAGCGGGCCAAGGCGAGCCAAACCCCCGCGTCGTTGGACATCACCGTGGCCAACCGGCGCGCCGGACCGAGACCCGCCTGCCACTGGCCGTTGCTGTTGCTGAAATCAACGGCGAACTTGAGGAAGTCCGGATTATCGCCAAAGGCCGCGGCCGACTTTTCGAGCTGTTGCCGGGCCGCATCGGGTTGTCCGGTTTCCATGTAGATACGGAGCAAGTTGGAAACGATCTCGGGATTTTGCGGATTCGCCGCCAATTCCCGTTGCAATGCGTCGATCTCACGGTCCGCCTCGCGCAACCGGGTGACCCGCTCCCGCGCCTTGGACACCCCACGGTTGTTCGGATCCCCCTCGACGGCACGATCCCAAATCGCGGCCATCTCCTCCCAACGTTTTTGCGTCCGCAGGATATCACTCAAGGCCACGAGCGACTCCATGTTGTTCGGATGCAATTGCAACGCCTGACGATAAGCCCGCTCGGCCTCCGTCCACATCCGCCGCGCCCGGTAGAGGTTGCCCGTCGAATTGCGCAACTTGGAGAACGACCGCTTGGCATCGAAATCCTCGTGGAAATTTTTGTCCGCCAACAACCGCTCGACGTAATCGTTCCAATAACGGAAATCCTCGGCTACCGCCTCCGGGGGCAGGGTCTCCAACGGTTCCTTGTTCAGCCGGTAGCTCAAGCCGTTGGGCACCGCGTAAAGATAGGTCCACTCCATGGGAAAACTTTCCTCGATGAAAAATTCCCGCTTGTCCTTGTTCTTCTCGAAAATCCACTGCGCGATGGCCGCGTGGTAAAGGATGCCGATATTCGGGTCCTGCGGATTGGCCCCGGGCGGCAGGTTTGTCGAAACATTACGCACGATCTCCATCAACTCCTGCTCGCTCGGCATGATCGTGTCGCCGACCGGATATTGCTGGTCGCGGCCCAGCCATTTTTGGAACCAGCCCTCCGCCTTCGGCCGGCCCGGCGCGTAATGATCGTGGATGTATTTCTGGTAAAACGCGTCGGCCAAGGCGTTCTGCGTGACAATGACCAGATCACGCCGGTCGAAATCCTCGTCCCGCCGGTGTTTCGCGTCCACGAAACTTTCCCCGAGAATCATATAGGTCGGCACAAACCGCCCCGGATCCGTGCCGCCGAACACAAAGGCGTCCTTCGGCAGGTCCTTCAGCATGTCATGTCCGTAGTGCCACCCGAACCAGTGGTCGCGCTGACTGCAGAGCGGCGCATTATGGATTCCCGTCCACAACGGCAAGAGCGGCAAGGCGTAGGCCGCATAACGCAGCGCCGGACGCGCCGACATCAGCCGCGCCAGCACGTAACCCGTGCCCGCCGCGCAGAGCAAAGCAAAGAACAAATAAGCGCTGCCATGGAATGGAAACTGCAACGACCACGAGTCAATGGAGGTGTCTGTCTCCTCGAGCAGCGGCACCAGAAAGGCCGTGAGAGCAAATCCGATGATAAGAAGATACAAAAAAACACGCTGGGCAAGCGGAAGCCGAAAAACCGCCAGCAAGGCTGCGAAAAAGGCAATGACCGACCAAACCGTGAAACTCTCGACCAGCTTTATCCAATAATGACTCACGAATTGCCGGAAGTTTTCCGATCGTGACAGCTTTTCAGGATCCTGAGGCTCAGGGACTCTCTCAGGGGCTGTCCCCATGGCTTTGCCGATCGTATTGAGAATCAGGCTGGATATGTTTGCGTAGGAGTATTGGGTGCGGTTGATGGAGTAAAAAAATCCCTCGGGCGTGCTCGTATAGCCCCAGTTCATGGGGGGATTGGTCGAAGAAGCGAGTGGCATGTAGGCATACGGCAAAAGGCCGAGTACAATTACTAGGGGCACCAGCAGCACGACCCTCAGATCAGTCCGGCGCCACTTGAGCACCAGCAGGGTGATCAGAGCCATCATTGCGAAGTAGAAAAAACGCATGGCCGTCGACCAGGTGGTCGGGTCATTCGAGAGCCAGGCAAAGCCGAGGTAGACCAGCGCTCCACCGCCTACCGAGGCAACCAAAACATCCCAGAAAATCGAGCGACGCACGAGGAGCGGCACGAGGAGCGGCAGCGGGGCAAGCGCCAACGTCAGGTGATGGTTCGTCATGCAAAGGGCAAAAGTGAAAAATGTCGCAAGAACTGGCAGGTCGCGCTCGGGGCGGCATACCCACCAGTAAAGAGAAATTACGAACAAACTCACGAGCAGGCCGTGGAGCGTGTAGACCTCGGCAATGACCGCCTGTGTCCAAAAAGAAATACTGAAAGCGAACAAAAGACCGAAACTCACGGCGATCAGGCTGGCCACTATGGGCGGAACTTTCGATGGCTCTTCCCCGCCGCTCCACCAAGGCATCATCCAGCGCAGCATGCTCGAGGCCAGCAGAGTCGTTGCCCCAACGGCCAGAGCGCCGCACAGGCCGCTAAAAAGGTTGACCTCCCATGCGGTATTTCCCAGCGGCAGCAACTGGAACAGCCACGCCAGAATCGTCCAAAGCGGATAACCTGTCGGGTGCGGCACGCCGAAATGCTGCGCGGCGACGATGAACTCCCCGGAGTCGAGCAGACCGACGTTCGGCTGGGCCGTGTAAAAATAAACCGCGCCGCTGATGAGCGTGGTAACCAGCGCGGCCCACCAGTCGGCTTTGAGGAAAATAGGTGGCCGGTCGTCGGTTGCGGCGGGTTGGGAAGCGGCAGGCATGGTGGGGTTTAACCTGGGAGCAAACACGTTTCCGGTCCGCGACACAAGCCTTCCACCAGTGGCAAAAACAGCCGATTGTCAGGTGGATCGCGATGTCCCTATCGCGATTTCCTGAGTAAAATGTCTCGCCGCGTCAGCGCAATCCACCCTCCCTTTTGGTCAAAGATACAGCTCGTGGGTTAGTCGCGTGGGAAACGCCGATGCTACATACCGTAGCGACATTCTGCGACCATCGGAACCGGGCTCGCTCAAGTTTGCCCTCGGCTTCGTCTCGCGCTGTCTACAGTGCGTTCCTGCTCAGGCATCTCGCCCTCAGCCTTCTCTTCTAGCCCGCCATTCCCACTGCCATCTGGTGCAACTCATCGGCTACCCGCTTCCTCTCTGCGGCATCCAGACGATCGATGAAAAGAATGCCATCCAAGTGGTCCACCTCATGCTGCAGGGCCCGTGCCAACAACCCTTCGGCCTCGAACTCGACGACTTGGCCGTCGAGGTCGAGGGCGCGCGCTTTGACCACGGCCGGACGATCCACCTCGCCATAGATTCCCGGAATGCTCAGGCACGCCTCGCTGCAGACCTCGCGCGTGCCGGACAATTCGATCTCTGGGTTTATAAGGATCATCGGCATGTGTTTGTGCACCGACCGCGATTTGCCTCCGATGCGAAGGACACTGGGACGTTTCTTCGCCTCGCGCGTGTCGATGACAACAATACGCCGCGTCACACCCACCTGGTTGGCGGCTAATCCGCACCCATCGTGCGCATACATAGTCTCCAGCATATCGTCGGCAAGACGAATGAGAGATTCATCCGCCTTGGCGACGACCTCAGCACGGGCGCGCAGCGCCGGATGTCCAAGTTTGACGACAGAAAGCATTGGCAATTACCACGAAATCACGAGTTAGACGCAAAATTCGCCATGTCTATGGCAGATGCAAATCGCTTGGAGAAATACCCTTGAGAGCCACCAAGTTAGCGTAAATTCGCCCGGGGTTTCCGTGGATGGCGTCGTGGAGGTCATTTATCGGGACGAGCCGTCTGGACTTGGGGGCGTAGAGTTTCAAGCCTGCTGCATCCAAATCGCCGAGAAACTGCTCGGGTGGGGACCCTGCCTGCCTCAGCCCATGAGGCCAGAACTCAAACATCAGGATACACCGGTCGCTTGCGGATAAAACGCCCGCCGCGCCGCGGAGAACCAGACCCTCGTGCCCTTGCACGTCCATTTTGAGGAAGTCGATCCGGTTGATGCGATTTCGCGCGCAGATCGAGTCCAGTGTCTCCGTTTCGACGACGCTGCGACCGACGCACAGGGAGTCTGGGTGAAGGCGGTTATCCCCTTTGTTATCGAGATTCTGGTAGAGGGTTGTCTTTCCACCGCAGTCACTTGCCGCCACCGGACAGACAACAACATGAGCAGGGGCACCTTTGCGGAGGTTCTCTTTGATTGTCTGTTCGAGGTAAACGCGACTTTCCTCGTGCGGCTCAATGCAAAGCACTGTCGAGCGAGAATCAGAGCGGGACAAGGCGAGACCCGTGTACAACCCTACGTTGGCCCCAACATCGACAAACACGCTGTCTGGACGATAGTTGGAGGAAAAAAAATCGAGTTCCCAATGCTCGTAGACGCCGAAGAGAACTCCGGCGGAAATTACCGGGTCCGAGGGATTTAGAAATATAGTAGCGCCATTAACCTTTGTTGTTCTCGGCAAGAGAGCCTTGAGAACAGCGTTCGTAAGCAGCCGCAGCGGTTTGGGCTTGAGAAGAACGGTGTAAGTAAATTCTGAGATGGACATGTCGGGGTAGTAATAGCGCGTCACCCTACACCTCTACCTGCACAGGGCAACACAGTTAAACACAGTGAAGTTTGAATGTAAGACTAGCCATCCGGCGGTCGGGCAAAGGCCGGGAGATTGCGGATCCCCGCATCACGCAGCGCATCGATGATCCGCACGATGACGCGAAAAGGGACGCCTTCGTCGGCCTGCAGCGCGATCCCGCGTGCCGGGTCCGCTTCGTTGACCCGCCGCAGCTCCGCGGCCAGCGCTTCCAAGGTCACCGGCTGACCGTCCAGTTGCAATGTCTGCTCGTCTTTCACCTCGAGGAGGAACGGTTCTTCCTTCGTCTCGGCCGCCGCGGCGGCTTTCGATTCAGGCAGCGCGATCTTCAACTGCGGCTGGGTTTTTTTGAAGGTCGTCGTGACGATGAAAAAGATGAGCAGGATGGCCAGGATGTCGATGAGCGAAACAATGACCAAGACCGGCGGCCGCCGCTTCCTCGTGTAAAAACCTGCACCCACGGCCGTTTACCGGTTCTCGGGATAGCACTTGGCCAGAAGGTCGGCCACCACTCCCTCCATGCTGACGGCCATGGTTTCGATCTTTCGCTGGAAATAGTTGTGCGCCACCAGGCTCGGGGCGGCCACCGCCAATCCGACAATCGTCGTGTTCAAAGCCTCGGCGATGCCGCGCGCCACCGCAATCGGGTCGCCCACGCCGGCCCCGCCACCGAGATTGGCAAAGACACTGACCAATCCGGAAAGAGTTCCGAGCAGGCCGAGCAAAGGCGCCACACCGGTCGTCATTTCCAGCACGGCCATCCCGCTTTCCATCCGCACCACTTCATGACGTGCCCTCACCTGCACCGCTTCGACATTTTCCTGCCGCGGCCAGTTGAGGTGACGGAGACAGACCGAAATAATGCGCCCGAGCGGCGAATTGCTGCGCTGCGCCATGGCGGTGACAACCTGCAACGAGTCACCGGGCTGCAGAGCGTCGACCGCCGCCTCCACGTCGGGCGGAATAATCAGGTTTTCCCGCAGCGCGAAGCCGCGCAGGAGGATCACCGTGCCGGCCACGATGGAAAGGAGCAGCAAGAGCAGCATAAAAAAGCCGCCGCGCACGAAAAAATCCAACGCTCCCTGCAATGCCTCGGTCATGTCAATTGGTGATGATGCTGAAGGTGTAGTCGATTTCGATCTGCCCGCCTTCCAAGGTCGGCAGGATATCAGGCGGGATCGGTGGGATATCGGCCGAGAGGATAGACTCGACCGTGACGATTTCAAAACTTTCGTTCGAGCTGTTCGCGAGGATCCGCGGACGGCGTGCTTTGCCGTTGCGGTCGATGATGAAGACCACCGATACGGTTCCGTAGCTGAAGAGGTCCATGCGCGAGCCGATATGATGATACCAACTCGACCCGATAGCGTCGCTGATCGCCTTCCGGTAGCGACCCAGCGGGGTGGACAAGGCGGCCACGGCGGACTTGCCGCGATTGCTCACGCTGCCGCTCAGGCGGGTCGGACGCGCTTGGCGTTGATAGGATGGCCTTGAGGGTGGCGGGGCAGGCGGCGGCTTGCGCTCGAGCGGTTCCTCCTTTTTGGCCGGCGGCGCGCTGGCCATGAGTGCGTCGGCCTCCACCGGTTCGGGCTTTTCTTCCTCCGGCTGGGTCTCTTGCGGCTGCTCGGGCTGCGGAGGTTGGGGCGGTGCCGGCTCCGAAGGCGGTGTCTCGGGCGCCGGCGGCGCCTGGTCGACCTTGGCCAACGCCAACTCCTGCTGCTCGAGTTCGAGAAAATCCTGCTTCCGGCCGTCCTGCGAAGGCAGCGGCTCCGCGCCCGTGGCCACGTCGGGCGAAGCGGCCGCCGTGTCACGATCCGATTCGAAGAGAGCCTGCTCGGGCGGCTTCTCCGCCTCCGGCGCCGAAGTGTCGACAAACTTCGGTTGCGGCGGCTGCGGGGGGGGCTGAATGATGGTGATTTCGATTTCCTCCACCGGCTCGGGAGGCGCCTCCAGCCCGAGGATGGTAAACCAGGCGGCCGTGAGAATGATCAACGCGTGAGCCAGCAGGGACAAAAGCAAAGCCCAGCCCGTGCGGCGCCGCAGCTTTCGCCGCTCCTTCGTTCGCGTTCCGCTCACGCGCGCATCCTCCGTTCGGTCATGCGCGCATGATGAAAAAGGTATTGCTGCGCGTAACCCGCATGCGGACCGAACCGCGAGGCCAACCTCCGCTCCAAAGCGAGCGGCGTCGGTTTCTGGCGTCCGCGCCAGTAGCTCCGGCGCATGATGCGCGCAATCCAGGTGTCGACCGGAAAGGCCGACAGACGGCCAAAACCAAAAAGCATGGCGCAATTGGCCACCTTGCGTCCCACCCCGGGCAAGGTGCACAGCGCCTCGCGCAGGTCGCCGTCGTCCAGAGCCTCCCACGCGGTCAATTCGGCCTGGCCCGAGGCCACGCGTTCCGCGGTGGCCTGCAAATTTTTCGCGCGATAGCCCAAACCGCAGGCCCGCAATTCGTTCTCGGAAGCCGCGGCCAGCCGCGCTGGCTCCGGATACGCCCGCCACCCGGATCCCGGCACGGCGCGCCCGAACCGCTCGCGCAAGGCGAAGGACATTTGCCGGATATGGACGACCTGCTTCATCGATGAGGTAATAAAGGTGGCCAGGCACTCCCAGGCCGGCTGCCGGAGTATCCGCAGGCCCCGACAAAAGTCCAAGGCCGCAAGCATCGTCTCATCCTGCGGAAAACCCGCATAAACCTCCGCCAGATCGTGGTCCATTCCGAAATACCGCGCCACCCGCGGCCCGTCCCCGCGCACCACCTCGAGCTGTCCTCCCTCCCCGCGCACCACCGCCAACTCGTCCCCAATCAATCCCTCCCAAGCCCCGTCCGCCCTCTCCGTCCAATGAAACACCTGCCCGCATTCCAACGTCGCACGCAGATTGATTTCCGCCTCCATGCTCCTTGCTCCATGCACGCGCCTTCGGCGCGTCACATCAACTTCACCGGCACGAAAAATTGCAGCGTGCCCCTTCCCGTGCCAAGGCCCTGCGAAGCATCGATGCCCATGAGCAGAGCCTTGCGCACCCGCAACGCCTGCACGTTGTCCATCCCGAGCAAGGCCGCGGCCAGACCACCCAGATCCGGCTGGTGCCCCACCAGCATCACCGAGGGAAACTTCGCGTAAGCCTTCAGCTCATCCATCGCCGCCCAAGGATCCATCCCGCACTCCGCCCACGGCACTTCGATCAGTTCGGCGCCGGGCAAACTTTTCGCGACCAACTTCGCCGTCTGCACAGCGCGCGTGACCGGACTCGATAAAATAACCGCCGGCTCGATGCCTTGCCGCTGGCAAAACTTCCCGACCCGCAAAGCCTGCTCGTCGCCCTTCGGCGTGAGCCGGCGCGCCTGATCACTCGCGGCAAGCATCTCGGCTTCCGCGTGCCGGAGCAGATAAATCAACATGGCTTACATTACCATCCCGCCATCCACCACCAGCGTCTGGCCCGTCACGTAGCCCGCCTCGGCCCCGGCAAGGAAGGCCACTGCCGCGGCGATGTCCTCCGGCGCGCCGAAGCGCCCCAGCGGGATGCGCCCGACAACGGCGGTGCGGATGTTTTCGGGCAGAACATTGGTCATGTCTGTCTCGATAAAGCCCGGCGCCACGGCGTTGACCGTGATTCCGCGGCCGGACAACTCCCTGGCGATTGTTTTGGTCAGGCCAATGAGCCCCGCCTTGCTCGCCGCGTAGTTGGCTTGACCCGCATTGCCCATAATACCGCTGACCGAGCTGATATTGATGATCCGCCCGCTGCGCTGTTTGACCATCGGGCGTTGCACCGCGCGGATAAAATTGAAGGCGCCCTTCAAATTGGTGTCCATCACCACGTCCCAGTCGTCGCTGCTCATGCGCATACTCAGCCCGTCGCGCGTCACCCCGGCATTGTTGACCAAGATATCAACCTTTCCAAAATCCCGGAAAATCACATCGGCCAATTCCTGCACCGCCGAGAAATCCGCCACGTCCACCGCGTAGGCTCTGGCCGCGCCCGGATGCGCCGTATTGATCGCCTCCGCCGTCTTGCCCGCATTGGCTTCGGTGCGGCTGATCACCGCCACCTTCGCACCCTCGTCCGCCAACTTCTTGGCAATGGCCTCGCCGATCCCGCGACCAGCCCCCGTCACCACCGCCACTTGTCCGTCAAATCGTTTGCTCATAAACGACAAGGAAACACCATCCGCCCCCAACCGCGCAAACCCTATCCGTCCTGCGGAGCGCCCGCGCGGCTGTGTCCGATAATTCGCAAATCCGTTGCTTCCACCCGCCCGCTGCGAAAGACTCCCGTAACTCTTTCCGTCACTCACCACCTACTGAACACTGAAAACTGAAAACTTAAGTATGACCAAACCCTTCAGCCTTTTCCTCGCCCTGCGCTACCTTCGCCCGAAGCGCACCTTCCTCAGCCTCATCACGGTTATTTCGATCCTCGGTGTCACCATCGGCATCATGGTCCTCATCCTCGTTATTTCGGTCATGACCGGCTTCGAACAGGAACTGCGGCGCAAAGTCCTCGGCTTCGACGCACACCTCGTGGCCGGCGGTGAATCGGTCATTTTTGACTGGCCGGCCCAGGCCGCGCAGATCCGCGCGGTCGAAGGGGTCACCGGCGTGGCCCCTTTTGTCCAGGGCCCCGTGCTGGCCGAATTCATGGGGCGCCGGCTCGCCCCGAAAATTCGCGCCATCGACCCCGAGGTCGAACGTGAGGTCACCGCTCTGCAGGACTTCATGGTAGCGGGGGAGCTGAAACTCGAGGGCAATGAAACCGTTCTGGGATCCGCTCTGGCCGGCATTCTCGGCGTGGGCGTGGGCGACACCATCACCATCTATTCGCCGGGGAACTTGAATGAGATCATTGACGGGATCAACGCCATGGAACAGGGCGGGGACAAAGCCAAAACGGCCGGTGAACTGCGCGAAATGATCCTTCCACTCGAACTCACCGTGACCGGCATCTTTTCCTCCGGACGTTACCTCTACGATTCGGAATTCCTCCTCGTGCCCTTGCACATCGGCCAGGAACTCTACGGACTCGGCGACGGAGTGCACGGGCTCACCATCAAAACTGTCCACCCCTACGAAGCCGCCGCCATCCGGACCCGTATGGAGGGACGCATCGATCCGGCTTTGGGCGTCTCGACCTGGATGGACATGAATCGCGAACTCTTCGAAGCGATCCACATGGAGCGCAATGTCATGTTTTTCATCCTGCTCTTCATCGTCATCGTCGCCGCCTTCGGGATCATGAACACCCTCATCACCGTCACCGTGCAGAAAACGCGGGAGATCGGCATTCTCAAGGCCTTGGGCGCCCGCACCGGACAAATCATCAGCGTCTTCGTCGGCCAAGGTATCGTGGTCGGCCTTTTTGGCACGGCCATCGGGCTCGGTCTCGGCATCTGGCTCGTCCAATACCGCAACCAAGTCAGCCAGTGGCTCTCTGGCGTCCTCGGCATTGAAATCTTCCCGCAATCCATTTACCAATTCGCCGAAATTCCCGCCGAGATCGTTCCCTCCGACATCGCCATCATCTGCGCCAGCGCCTTTGCCATCTGCACCGTGGCCGCCGTCATTCCCGCCTGGTTCGCCGCCCGGATGGATCCCGTCAGCGCCCTGCGCTACGAGTGATACGATACAGGCGGCGGCTCCCGAGGCCCCGCCCTCCCGGGTTTTACCCCAGCAGAAAAAAACCCGCCGCCCCGCCGGCCAGAATGGTCAGCGCCGGATTGATGCGGGTAATACTTAAAATCACAGCCACGGCCGCACCGATCCCGAGGGTGAGCAGATTAAAATCCCAATCTTTGGCCGGATTGTAGCTCGCGGTTTTACCCAGTGCGTAACAACCGGCGAGCATAAGCCCGATGACAATAGGTGCCATTCCCCGTTGGACTGCATCACGCCAAGGAGAGCCTTCGGCCGCATCCCAAACCTTGCTCACAAAGTAGCAGAGCAAGCAGGCGGGAAAGAAAAAAGCGACCAGCACCGCAAGCAACCCGGCCACCCCGGACACCTCGTAACCGATGAGCGCCACACATGTCATATTCGGCCCCGGAGCCAGTTGACCAAGACTGTAAATCTCGGCGAACTGCGTGTCGGTCACCCAATGGTGTCTTTCCACCGTGACGTGCTTCATTTCCGGCAGAACCGCGGTTCCGCCTCCTACGGCGAGCAGTGAAAGGAGGGCAAAGACGTTGACCAGCTCAACGATCTTGCTCATGCCGCCTCCTTTTCCGTGCGGGGACGGTGCATCCAAACAGCCAGCGGCGCAACCGCGAGCAAGGTAACCAGCAAGGAGACATGAAAAATCCCGACCAGCACAAAGACAACCACGACAAAGACAAGGTCCTGCGGACGGATCAATTGTTTCCACCCGATCTTCAGCGTCACCTGCAGGAGCAATCCGACCGCCGCCGCCGCCACGCCGGTCAGCATCACCGCAACCTTGGGATCATGGCGCAACGCCACGTAAGCAAAGCCGAGCGCGGTGACAATGACCGCTCCGGGCAGGATCATCCCAAGGGTTGCCACCAGCGCACCCGCCGGCCCGCGCAGTTTGCGTCCGACAATCACGCTCATGTTCGTGGAGTTGAGACCGGGCAAGGTTTGCGCGATTTCCAGCGCCGCCATGAAACCGTCCTCATTGAGCCACTTCTCTTTTTCCACCAGAGACCGCCGCAAGTAGGCGACAATGCCGCCGCCGAAACTGGTCACCCCGATCAGGGCGAAGACACTGAACAGTTTGCCCAGTGAAACCCGCGGCGTGGCGTCATTCATGGTTGACCACCGGCTTGTTCCCCAGTCCGTAAACCAACGCCGTCTTGGTCGTCCCGAGCAGAACCCAATCTTCCGCCGTCTTCTGCAGCTCTTTGTGGAAGGCCGCCGCTTTTTCCAGCGTCCCCTCCGGCACGGCGTCCGACCTGTTGAATTTGCACTGGAAAGCGAATTCCCCGCAGACCGGCGTCTCCAGCTTGCGACTCCGCCACACCGCGATCGTCGTCTTCCCTGTGTAGTGATGACCGAAATGCGCCAGGCCGACATTGACCTGCACCTCCTCGACCGCCATATCGTTGACCAGTTCGATTGGCGCATCCCCTTTTTCTTCGATGGAGCGGAAAGCGGGGAAAGCGTGGGTGATATTTTTCAGCGCGAAATTCATCGCCTCCCGCGGCAAAGCCAGCACCGAATTGTGCGAATAAATCGAGCGGATGTCGCCCAGACGGTCCGGGCAGGGCAGAAGTTCCTCTTTGAATTTGATCCGCGTCTCCCCGGCCAAGGCCGGACGGACATCGACCGCCGCAGCCTTGGCAAAATCCGGATGCCGGAACTTCATCGTCAGCTCCGGCGTCCCCGCCGGCCAACCGTCCTTGTAAAGCGTGCGCAACCGCACAATGAAGTGATTGTTGTAGAGGTCGAAGGTCGGCGTGTCGAAAAAGAGCACCTCGCGCACCTGGTTGACAAAAGCATCCTCCGACTCCCCCAACTTCACATCGAACTGCTTGGCCACCCGCTTGACCACCTGCCAGAAATCCTGGAAAGCCTGCGGCGTGGTGAACCGCTCCGGGTGCAGCAGAATCTTATACTCCCGGTAGTGCAAGTCATCGTGCGGGCTGTTCGAAGGATCTTCGGCGAATTCGGGCATACCCGCCACTAAACCACTGCACCCTGCCAAAATCCACCCCCGTTATCGCCTCCGCTGCGGCCCCTCCCCCTTGCCTCACCAACCGGACAACTCGTCAGCCGGACGCAGAATTTCCAAACCCGGAATGTGATCGAAATGACGATCATCGGTCAGCACCGCCGCCCCGCCCGCTTGGGCGCAAGCCGCGATCAGGCAATCCTGCGACGGTAGCGTGATGCCGCGCCGGTCGAGTGACCACGCCAACTCGGCCGCCCGCGCCCACGTGGGATGACCCGTGGGGATCATGATCAGCACATCGAAGAAGGCACGCAGGTGCCGCCGGATCCGTTCGACCCGAAGTCCGCGCTCGACTTCCAAGCGCACCATCCCGCACGTGGCCACATCGGTCGATCCCGCCCACGCGCCGAGCACGGCGACGGGATCGAGCCCTCGCCGCAGCAGCCCGATGTAGACATTGCTATCGACCAAAACGCTTCCGCTTTCCATGGACCCTCCTTGCCTTGTCGTCCTCCTTCGGCTCCGCGACCCTCAGCGCCGCCACATCGTAGGAAGGCTCGACCGCAGCCCGCAACTCGGACGGAGAAAACGGACTCGCCGCCGCCACCATGGCCCGGAACCCCGCCTTCCGCGCCATCTCCCGCAGCGCCATATCGACAGCCTCGGTTTTGCTTTCGCAACCGTGCGCCGCCATGACTCTCGCCAAAAGCGCCCCATCGATGTGCATCGTCATCTTCATGCCATACCCGGTATGGCATTGTCCCCACCCCCGCAAGTTTTTTCTCAAAAAAGAGGATCCCCCCGCCCCCCTCTCAAATACGAAATTTTGAATCGCCCCATCCGCGCCGATCTCAAATCTGAAATTTCAAATCCCCCATCCCCGCCCCATACTTCTCCCATGGACCTCGCCCAAGCCGCCGCCGACTGGGAAAAGCTCCGCACGTGGACCATGCCCTTCGGCCGTTTCAAAGGTCGTCCGCTCCACGAACTCCCCGCGGAATATCTTTGCTGGTTCGAGCAAAAAGGCTGGCCCGATGGCGACCTCGGACGCCTCCTGCAAATCGTCCTCGAAGCCAAACGCCAAGGCGCGGACCATGCGTTCGAGCCGCTTCGGAAGTAGCGGCTCGAAGTTTTCAGTGTTCAGTTTACAGTTTTCAGCAAGGCCATTGAGGCGTTTACTTTTACCCTTCCGAACTGACCAAACACCGAACACTGAAAACTGAAAACTGTCCGACAATGAAAGTCTCCAAAGACCACGCCGTTTCCTTCGACTACGAAGTCCGCAACAGCCGCTCCGAGCTGCTCGACAGTTCCACCGAAAGCAGACAACCCCTGTCCTACGTCCACGGCTACGCCAGCATTGTGCCCGGACTGGAAAAAGCCCTCGAAGGCAAAGTGGCCGGCGACCAACTCGACGTGACCGTTCCGCCGGTCGAAGCCTATGGGTTACGCGACGAACGTCGGATGGGTCAGGTCGAACGCTCCATCTTCCCCGCCGGGGCCGAAATCAAGCCCGGCATGCGTTTCCAAGCCACCAGCCAGCACGGCGCCGACAATGTCGTGGTTGTGGCCGTCGAAGGTGACACCATCACGGTTGACGCCAACCATCCGCTGGCCGGCGAAACCCTCACCTTCAGCGTCACCATCCGCGACGTCCGCCCCGCCACGCCCGAAGAAATCGCCCATGGCCACGTCCACCACGCCGCGGCCGACGAAGGTTGCTGCGGCGGGGGCGGTTGCGGCTGCCACTGACCATGCGCCCCGCTGGAGGGCGGCCGTCCCCGGCCGCCGCACTCGACGAAGTCCGCGCCATCTACCGCGACCTC
Organism: Chthoniobacterales bacterium; assembly: GCA_044359955.1. GTDB lineage: Bacteria > Verrucomicrobiota > Verrucomicrobiia > Chthoniobacterales > JACTMZ01 > JACTMZ01. The sequence continues at coordinate 53,533 of JBIKLF010000016.1, forward strand.
GCCGCGCGTCCGATCGAGCGTGACTGCCAACTACGCACCGAGTGTTGCCATTTCAAACTCACCGGCAAAACCCCGTATCTCACCCGCGGCGAAGCCCTCCTCGCCGCTCGCGCCTTCAAAGCCACCGGACGCAAAACGCTCCCCTCCCGCTCCGACGGCGCCTGCCCTCTCCTCGATCCACAAACCTCCCGTTGTCTCATCTACGAGGACCGCCCCTTCGGCTGCCGCACCCACTTCTGCGCCGCCGCCGGCGGACCCTACGCGCGCCGCGAAGTGATCGACCTCATCCGCCGCCTCGAACAAATCGACGAACAACTCGGGGGCAACGGCCCGAGAGCGTTACCCACCGCGATTTCCTCCATGCTGTAGCGGCGGTCTGTGACCGTCGCTGCCTTTGCTCTGTAGGGTCCGGCGGTCACAGACCGCCGCCACATCCCCACTCAGGTTTCAAGTCTCCGCCTTCCGCCCTCGTCTTCACCCCACCCGCACCGCCCGCGTCTTGTCCAAACGCAAAATCCCCGTCCCCGACAAATCCAGCATCGCTTTCGGATCGGTCACCTTCTCCCCGCGCCACTGCACACTGCCTTGCACCACCAGCCGCCGCACGTCGCTGCGCGATTTGTTCTGCCCGAAGCACTGCGCGTAAGCCTCGACGCCCGCCGTGATCACGTCGATCAGCGGCACCGCCGGAGCAAACGCCGGCAACTCCGCATTTTCCAAATCACGCCCGCTGAAACGTTTTTCAAATTCCTCAAGGGCCTGACGGGCAACGTCCGCAGCATGGAAACGCTCGACCAGCGCCCGCGCCAATTCCTTCTTGGCCGCCATCGGATGGTCGCCCTTGGACAACTCGCATCCGAGCAACTGCGTATACCAACGCCCCATCAATTCATCCGAAATGCTCATCACCTTGCCGAACATCTCGCCCGGCGCCTCGTTCACCCCGATCGCATTGCCGAGGCTCTTGCTCATCTTCTGCGTGCCGTCGAGCCCCTCGAGGATCGGCAGCATCATTGCCACCTGCGCCTCCTGTCTTTCCTCTTTCTGCAGATCGCGGCCGACCATGATGTTGAAGAGCTGGTCGGTTCCCCCCAGTTCCACATCGGCTTGGATGACCACCGAGTCCCAGCCCTGCATGATCGGATATTGCAACTCGTGCGCCCGGATCGGGTGTGACTTCTCCATGCGCTCGCGAAAATCTTCCCGCTGCAACATCTGCTGCAAAGTCACCCGGCTGTTCAGCTTGATCACCTCGGTGAAAGTCATCTTCTGGAACCACTCGCCGTTGAACACAACCTTCGTCTTGGCCCGATCCAACACCTTGAATGCCTGCTCCTGATAAGTCTTGGCGTTGGCCAGCACGGCTTCGTGGGTCAGTTGCGGACGCGTCGCCGACCGGCCGCTCGGATCGCCGATCATCGCCGTGAAATCGCCGATGATGAGAATCCCCTCGTGCCCCAGATCCTGGAACTGCCGCAGTTTTTGCAGGCCGACCGTGTGGCCGAAATGGATGTCCGGCGCCGTCGGATCGACCCCCAGCTTGACCCGCAGCGGACGTCCCGCGGCGAGTTTCTTTTTCAGTTCCTCGCGACTGATGACCTCCGCGCAACCGCGACAGAGTGACTGCAAAACTTCGTCGGGATTCATGCGCTCAACGGGGCCGGTTGAGCAGGTCGCGCACTTCGTCGATGGTCAGCGAGCCGCCCGAAGGATTGACCGCATCAATCGAGCCCTGCGCCTTGCCGCGGGCGAGGAATTCGCGGGTATTGTCTTTGCCGGTGGCGTCGCGCAGCGGGGCCGAACGACCTTCGTCCACCGCGGCCCGCGTCTCGAAAGCGCGCGAGGAGTAGTCGCGATCGGCCAGCACATAACGGTTCAACTCGCGGGCCGCCTCGGTCGCATAAACTCTCTTTCCGAACCAGGGATTGCGGATGCCGAGGAATTCGCGCGTGGTGAATTCCTTGGTGCGGGCCGCTTTGACCCCCGTGTATTCGCCCGCGCCTTGGAATTCACGCCCCTCGAATGGCTTGGCGGAAAACGCTTTGGCGCCCATCGGATTGGCCCGATCCCGATCCGGGTTCATGATACGGTCCATCATGCGCTGTTCCTGCTGCTGGGCGGCAGCGGTCGCGGCAAAGAACATTGCCAGCGAGATGAGGCGACTTAGCATTCCCCTTGCATAACCGAGCCCCGTCCCGCCTGCAACCTCCGCTGCCGACTGATATGACTCCAACCACCCCCTCCCCCCGCGTGGCGGCCGCCATGGCCACCCACCGCCGCGAGGCCCAATTACAACGCCTGCTCGAAGCCCTCGGAAAGAGCGACCTGCCGCTGACCGGTGGTATTTTTGTGGCCGACAATGCCTCGTCGCCGGAAACGCGCACGGTCTGCGAGGCCGCGTCCGGCGTCACTTGGCTGCCCCGGCCGGTCAACAACGGACCCGGCCCCGCGTGGAATACCGCCGCGGCCCAAGCCTTGGAAAATCCGGACGTCACCCACGTTCTTGTGCTCGACGATGACGTGGTTCTTCCCGCGCATGCCCTGAACAGACTGCTCGAAGCGCTCGTCACCACCGGCGCGGCAGCTTCCGCCCCGCTTCTTTTCGACGAGAAGAACCGCCTCTGGGCCTTTCCCGAACCCTGCGAGGTTGCCCTGCGCGCAGCCATCCGCCGCACCCACACCCAAGAGGAATGCCGCCAGGCTTTCGGCGATGTCCCCCACCCATTCTGCTGGGCCACCGGAGCCTGCATGCTTTACACCCGCCAGGCCTTCGAGACCTTGGGATTTTTCCGCGAGGATTTCTGGATACTGGGTGAGGATCTCGAATTTTCTATGCGTGTCGCCTCGCTCCTCGGCGGCGTGTTCACCGCCGCCGTCGCAGTGCCACACCTCCCGCCTCCGGCCAAAACAGCCGCCGTCCGCACCTCTCACCGGCTCAAGTTCCTCGCCCTCCTGCAGAATCTTTCCTACCTCGCCTTCCACTCCCCGCACCGTGCGCACCTGCGATCCTATCTCGCGGGCAACTTCAAACGCTACGTCCGCACCGAAGGTTGGGCTCCCGGCACCTTATGGGATGGCTGGTGCGCGTTCTACGAGGGCGCGCTCTGGAAACAACCCGCCGGAACCGCGGCCGGCGCCCGCCTGCGGGAACGCGCGGCGCACCGCCTCGACGAGAAATGAAACACCTCGCTGCCGCGCGCCGCATCGTGGTGCAAACCCTCCATCATCTCCCCGCCGAACTGCGCGACGCGGCGCGTCAGGTTCCGGTTTGCTTCGAAGATTTGCCCGATGATGCCTTGCTCGCAGACGGACTCGATTCCGACATCCTCGGACTCTTCGTCGGCGCACCGCGCCACGAACACGCCAACGATCCGGGGCCCCCGCCCCAAATCATTCTCTATCTCGAAAACATCCTCTTGGAATGCGAGGAAGCCGGCACGAGCTTCAACGAAGAAGTGCGCCGCACCTACCTCCACGAACTCGGCCACTATCTCGGCTTGGACGAAGAAGCCCTGGCCGACCGCGACCTGGACTGAAAAAGCGGTGTCATGCCACCGCACTCCAAAAGGACACCACCCGGAGCGAAAGCCCTTTGGAGTGCGGCGGCATGACGCCGCTTTGGTCTCGGCGGCGGCTGCCCGTGGCCGACCGCGACTTGGACTAAAAAAGCAGCCGCGGCATTGCTGCCGCGGCTGCCGTTGCATGGTTGATGGTTTGCTTTACTCGCCCTCGGGGCTGACCGCTTTGAAGAGCAGGGCTGCAAGGACGCCGCCCGCCAGGCAGCCGACGATGTAGATCCAGAGCTGGGACCAGACAAAGAGGCCGGAGACGCAGGCGGCGATGGCCACCGCCGGGTTGAAGGCACCGCCGGAGATCGGTCCGACGCTGAGCGCGCCGACCATGACCGTCGCGCCGATGGCCAAACCAAAGTAGGAATTGCCTTCGGCTTTCTTGCCGGTGGCCACGTTGAGCACAACATAGGCCAGCGCGGTGGTGAAGATGATCTCGGCGAGGAAAATTTTGCCGGGCTCAAGCTGCAGCACGGTGATGCCTTCGGGTCCGACCAAGGCGAACGCGGCGAACGCGGCAGCGACCGCGCCGGCTACTTGCGCCATCCAATAAGGAAGGATTTGCGCGTAAGGCATGGCCCCGCGGATGGCCGCGGCCAAGGTCACGGCCGGATTGTAATGGCCGCCCGAGATCCGTCCGCCCGCATAAACCATGACCGCCAGCGCGAAGCCGATGGCCACCGGCGCGAGCAGCGGCGCATCGACCACGCGGGTGGAGAGACTGATCACGAGGAACAGGAAAAATGTTCCGAGGAATTCGACGAGGTATTTATTCATAGCGGCTGCGTTTGTAAGCGGCACACGCACCCGCAGCAAAACTTTTTCACGCATGGGTTATTAACTTCAGCCCACCGCATTGACGGCCCGCGAGAGCAGCACGGTGAGAATCACAATGGCCAGCGCCACCTGCAGCATCATCAAAGCCTTGGCCCGCCGGGAGACTGGCACCTCGAGCGTGGGACCAAACGTAGTCATGGTGTCGAAGGACAGGTAGATATAGTCGAACAATTTCGGATCCGGCAGACGTCCTTCGCGTCCGGGAATGACAAACGCCCCGCCCGGCGTGGCCCGATCGAGCATCCAATAGCATGCCGCGAAGGTCAGCACACTCATGGCCCCGATCGCGCCCACGTCCCACAAGCTGGCCAGCCCCGTGGCCTTGGCGGTGGCGCTCAAGAGAAGAGCCCCGACATTGACCACCAGATGCAGCAAGGCGAACCCCAGATAAGCGGTCAGCCCGGGCAGGATGATGCGCGAGTGCGGGTGGAACACAGCCAGGACGATGAGGGAAAGGAGAAACAGGAGAAGAAAATTGCTGCCGTAATGGAAAGTTTGCACCACGGCCACGCCCGCTTCGTTGAGTTCCCCGCTCGAGCACAGCTTGCTCGTCACCGCGAAATCGAGCAACTGCACGCAGACCATAAGGGCGGCCAAACGCCAGTGCTCGCGTTTCTCCAATGGCACTTCTGCTTCCATACCCACCATTTATACCAACGTCCTTTTGCTTTTCGACTATTGATCGCGTGGTAGGGCTGGGCCTTTGGTATAAAAAGATAGTTGAACGTTGAGGGACTGAGCAGGAGCGGCTCATACCAATCGCCCGAAGCTTATGGGCATCTGCCCATGCTTGACCCCAGGTAGGGCCCGCTGGCCCAGCGGGCTGCTGCCTTTATAGCGGTTTAAGATTTTCTGTAGCCGCGGCACTCTGTGCCGCGAATCAGTTTGGCTGACACGCCACAGAGTGGCGCGGCTACACCAAGCGGCTATAACTTTTCCGAAACTGCTCTAGTGTTGTGTCGCATAAATGAATAGACGTTAGGCGGAGGCTTTCCGGCGGCGTCTCGGCGCAGTGCAACCGGGGCTGATTTGCTCCAAACGCTGGCGGCACTTTTCGTATTTGGCCAGCAGTTCCTGGGCCGTGGCCTTCCACACGAAGGGCCGGCCCTGCTCGTTGTTCGCCGCGATGAACTCGAAGATGGCTTCGATCAAATCCGGCACGTTGGCAAAGCTGCCCCGGCGCACCGCCTTGTTCGTGAGTTCGGCAAACCAGCGCTCGACCAAGTTCAGCCAACTCGAACTGGTCGGGATGAAGTGCATCTTGAAGCGTGGATGACGATCCAGCCAGCGCCGCACTTTCTCATGCTTGTGGGTGCCGTAGTTGTCCAGGATCAGATGGAGTTCCTGGTCGCCGACATACTCGTCGTCGAGATGGCGCAGGAACTTCAGGAACTCCTGATGCCGGTGCTTGGCGTAGCACTGGCCGGTGACCTTGCCCTTGGCCACTTCCAGCGCGGCGAACAGTGTGGTGGTGCCGTTGCGCACGTAGTCGTGCGTCCAGGAACTGGCCCGCCCGCGCTTGAGAGGCAAGCCAGGTTGCGTGCGGTCGAGTGCTTGGATCTGGCTCTTCTCATCGACGCAGAGCACCACGGCGTGCTCCGGCGGGCTGAGATAAACGCCAACCACATCGATGAGTTTGGCCGCGTAGTTCGGGTCGCGAGAGAGCTTGAAAGTCGTGTGCCGGTGGGGCTTGAGTTCGTGGTCTTGCCAGACCCTGGCCACCGTCGAGTGGTGCACGCCGATGCTGCGGGCCATCTGCCGCGAGCTCCAATGGGTTTGGCCGCGTGGTTTGCTCTGCAGGGTTTTCTCCACGATGCGTGCCGCCAAGCCCGCCCGGGGCTTGCGTCCTCGGCCCGGAGCGATCTCCCAGAGCGCGTCGGGGCCATCTTCCCGGAAGCGATCCCGCCAGAGTTCGGCGGTGTGCCGGTTGACGCCAACGGTCTTCGCTGACTGCGCGCCCGAGAGGCCGGAGGCCATCAGCAAGACAAGTTGGCAGCGTTTGACAACCTGTTGCGGTGTTCCGTGCGCCTTGGACCAATCGGAGAGCTTGGACTGGGCCTCGGCGGTGAGTTCGAGCGGTGCTGGTCGAGCCATGCCAACATGCTCTCCAGAAGATTCAAATAAGTCCACTTATTTATGCGACACAACACTAG
>JBIKLF010000032.1:0-19082 GCA_044359955.1 Chthoniobacterales bacterium
CTTGGACCAATCGGAGAGCTTGGACTGGGCCTCGGCGGTGAGTTCGAGCGGTGCTGGTCGAGCCATGCCAACATGCTCTCCAGAAGATTCAAATAAGTCCACTTATTTATGCGACACAACACTAGCGGTCAACGATGGCAAGTGGCGGGGACGCATCGCCTCCTACGGAATGGTCCGCGCGGAGTGGGCCAAGCAGCTTTACGGCGGAACACTGCTCTATCCTGGCTACCGCAATCACGTGGCCGACAACGAACTGACTATAATTGCCCGGGCTCTCGGCCAATTCGTCTACGAACCCGACAGCGTCCTCGTCGAAATCGATCAGGACAAAGCCTTTCAAGGCGCCAAAGTTTACGATAAAAAGTTTCATCCGCCAGACCGCGCGCTTTTACGGGAGCGCTTCGACACATGCTTTGAGGGATTGGTCGAGAGCGAAAGTCTCGAGCCGCTTCGCGCGCAATACTTTCGTGACCCGGTGTAAAAGCCGCCAGCGCTCAAAAAACTTTGCGAAAAGTCTTTGGTTGCATCCTGCGTGGCTATCAAAGATCCGACATCGCTCCTACCGTGGGAAAGCTTGGCGAAAAGAATCTATGGGGAGCGCCGGCCAAGAGTTAGCTGATCGAAGCGCATCCGCCAAGTCGCCGGGCAACAAACTGCTGCCTCGACCGGCGCTTCGCTCAGCCGGGCACTTCCCAGTATCATCGAACCTTGCTCACTGCGCTTATTTTTTGAGACCGCCCATGCACACCGCGTTGAGCTTAGTGCCACGCCACGGACAAAATTTGCCGCCGGACCACTTGGCCCGGTCGCTGAGAATGACGATCGAGAGTCAGCCGAGCTTCGCCCCCTATTATATCCGACTCGCCGAGCTATGTTTGCAGCTCGGGCATTGGGAAGAGGCCTGCAGAGCGGCCGTCCGCGCGCTCCAACTCACCGATCTGGAGCCCTACAACGACCTGCTCCTGCGGCGCGCGGCGGCGCAAATCGGCGGCAACGGAGCAGATCTTCACGCCAGCGCCCGTGCTGAGGAGCGCCGACTGGGCCTGCGGCTTGCCAGATTCGGCTTCACCGACTCCGCTCTGGCTGCGCTGGAAACGAAGGCGGCGGACCCGGGGGCGCTGTGGCTCCAAGCCTTGGCCTGCCGGCAGCTGGCGCTGTGGCACTACCGCCAAGCAACCCCCGATGGTTTCGCCGCAGCCGCGACCTGGGCAGCCCGCGGCACGGCGGCCGCCTTGTTGCGCGAGCACCGTGACTCCTGCCGCATCCTCGAAAGCCTGGCCCTGCTGAAATGCGGAAAGACCGATGAAGCAGGAAGCTGCCTGCACGGCTGCAAAGAAAGCGAAAGCTACATAACGGATCTTTTGCTTTGCTTGGCCAACGTCGAACCCACCGCCAAGGCCAAACTCATCAATCGCGCGTTGGCGCGCCATGGACTCTCCCCCATCACATTTGCGGATTCCGTCGATGCGGATTGCCTCTACGACCGACTTGGCAGCGCCGAATTCATTAAAACCAAGCCAAGGGGAGAAATGCCGCTCATCACCGTGATCGTGGCGGCTTTCAAGGCCACCACCACCCTCCCGACGGCGCTTCGCTCGCTCCAAGACCAGACGTGGCAAAACCTCGAAATTCTGGTGGTTGACGATGCCAGCACCGACCGCACTGCCGAGATCGTCACCGGTTTCGCTGCCAGCGACCCGCGCATCCGTTTGATCAGCATGCGCGAAAACGGCGGCGCCTATGTGGCCCGCAACCGCGGACTGGAAGAGGCCCGCGGTGAGTTCGTCACCACCCATGATGCCGATGACTGGTCGCATCCCGACAAGTTGCGCATCCAAGCGGAATGCCTGGTCTCCGAACCCGATCTGGTGGCCTGCGCCTCCCAGCAAGCCCGAGCCACGGCGGAGATGATCTTCGAACGCCCGGATAACGAGGGCCACTTGGTCACCTTGAACGCCTCCTCGCTTATGTTCCGTCGGGACGTCTTTCGCTCGAAGTGCGGAGGCTGGGACCCGGTGCGTTTTGCCGCCGACTCGGAGGTCTTCGAGCGCTTGGCCCGCGCCACCAGCCCCGCGGCCATTTGCAAAATGTCCACCGGCCCGCTGTCGTTCCAGAGATCTTCCGACGCCAGCATCGTCAACGATTCGCACTGGGGCTTCGATGGTTACCAATTCGGGGCCCGCGATGTCTACATGGAGACCTACCGCGCCCATCACCGGAACGGCGGCGCACTGATCTACTCGCCCGAGTCCGGGCGACGATTCTTCCCGGTGCCGCGGCCCCTGCAACCCGGAGCACGCAAGGGTGAAGCCAAGAGACGTTTCGACACCATCCTTGTTGCCGATTTCCGCCAGGACACTGCGGCTGCCCGGGCTTGCGTCGCGGATTGGCGGCGTCTCCGGAAAACGGATCAGCAATGCGCCATCCTGCATCTCTACGCCGACCGCGATGTCCCGCCGGGATCTTTTTTGTCCGTGTTCCGGGAGGAGCCGGATTTTCCCGACCTCGAGATCCTCGTTTACGGCGAAAAGGCCGAGTGCAAAACCGTGGTTTTTCACAATGCGCAAGTCTTGCAGCAGCCCCAACGCTATTGGCCGGAAATCACAGCCAAGAGCGCGCGGTTGGTTGTCCATGAATCGTTGCCCAAAGAAGCCCTCGCGCGCGCCGGCGCCTGCGTCACAGACGCCCTTGGTCTACCCCTCACCCTGGTTCCCGCCTCGGCTGCGATTCGCAAACTGCTGCCCGATCTGGGACCCCACGACAGTTTCGCTCTCGCCTCTGATGACTGGACTGGAGCAGTGCCCTTGTCGCCATTGGCCCCGGTGACCACCTCTTCACGCGGGCCCAAGAGCGTGCTTTTTCTGCTGCCCGTGCGCGGCGGCAACGGAGGCGCCAACTCGGTCGTCCAAGAAGCCGCCGCCCTGCGGCTCCTCGGTCTTGATGCGCGCGTCGCCGTGAACCGCAAAGACTTTGACGAATACTTCGACCTCTACGCCGATGTCCCCGCGCTGTCGGATATTCTCACCGCCTTTGACCCCGCCCAGCGTGGGCTCGTCGGCGGCACAGCAGACGTGGTGGTGGCGACGCTTTTTTCATCGGTCGCTCACGTGGCTGCCCTGCGCGACAAACACCCGCAGATCACTCCCGCTTATTACATTCAGGATTACGAGCCATGGTTTCACGCGACCGGAACCGATTTGCACCGGCGAGCGTTCGCCTCTTACACGCAGATCCCGGATCTTGTCTGCTTTGCCAAAACCAATTGGCTTTGCGATCTCGTCCGGCAGCACCATGGAATCGAAGTCAAAAAGGTCCAGGCCAGCATCGACCACAGCGTCTTCCGGCCCGCCCTCAAAAAGAGCGATGGTAAAGTTCACGTCGTTGCCATGGTTCGCCCCTCCACGCCGCGGCGGGGCGCCGCGCGGACCATACGAGTCCTGCAACAGCTGCACCAGCACCTCGCAGACGCCATTTCTTTGCACATCTTCGGATGCCTCGAAACCGACCCCGGCTTCGTGCCCTTGGAGCGCGGGTTTCCGCACACCAACCATGGACCACTCACCCGCAAGGCGGTCGCGGAACTGCTCGGTGCTTGCCATGTTTTCCTGGATGCGTCCGACTACCAAGCGTTCGGACGCACGGCCTTGGAAGCCATGGCCTGCCGTTGTGCCAGCGTGGTCCCCGCGGCCGGAGGCACGAGCGAGTATGCCATCCACGGAGAGAACGCCCTGGTCGTCGACACGGCTTCGGAGGCGGAGATTCTGCGGCAAATGACCGAACTGCTCCAAAACTCGGCAACGATTGACACCCTTGCCGAGGCCGGACATAGGACCGCCTTGCGTTATTCTACCGAAGGAGCCGCCGAAAGCATCGCCAAAGCCCTGGGTCTTCTGATTTAATTTTTGCGATGCGATCCTATCTTTCCAAACTACCGATCGAGCGCGTGACCAAGGCCGTCAAATCCGGCTTCAATCAAGTCCTCAACCAAATCGCCCCGCTGGAAGAAGTTCCGTCCTCCGCAATGACTCCGCCATCCGATAAAACAAGTCCCGAACCCGCAAAACCTGTTGCGTCGACGCCACAGAGACCGCATAATCGAAAAATGACTACTTCTAAAAAGAACATCCTTGACGTCAAGCAACTCGCCATCACGATTAAAGCCTCGGGCTCGCCGGTCTTGAAGGCGCTTCCCGAAAAGAAAGTGGCCAAAATCTTGGCTTTGGCTTTCGGGGAGATCGGCAATCAATTGAAAGCCGTCGACACAGGAACCCTGCGTGTGCGGGGCCTCGGGGTTTTTCACGTGAGAAATCGGGAGGTTGAGAAAGAGGGCAAAAAGCTCAAGGTTCGCCGGGTCGGCTTCGGCGCCAGCAAGCCGAAGCAACCGAAGCCGAAATCCGCTCCTCCCGCCGGAAACGCCGATAAAAAAGCGTAACCGATCGCCCGGCGCCCTTCCCCACCATTTCCGACCCCGTGGACTCGAGGCTGATCAAACGCTTGGTCGTCGGTGTGATCATGATCCTCCTGCGTCCCTTTATCCGGCGCGCCATTTTTCCCGGCGCCAAAGCCGCGCTACCGCGAGCCCGACGCCGGCGCCGCTGAAACCACGCGTTCACAGCGCCGGAATGCCGCCAAACCGGACGGTAAGGTCCACGAACCACACTAAGGGACACGAATAAAGGCAGACGCGAAGCTTGGTTCCGCCAACGGCGGAACCGGCGGGCAGCCCGCCGTAACGTCCGCAAACGGGTTGGCAAGCATGGAGCATGGAGCGTGGAGCATGGAGCCAGAAGGCAGCAAATCTCTGATCTGTTCCGAACAACCGTCTTACCGCAACACCGCCCTACCGTCATAGGTCCGCCACCGCAGACTGCCCGCCCCGCGGCGAATTACTTCGCCGCGCTTCGCTTGAGTCTTTGGGGATCGTAAGTCTGACTCCATGCTCCCTGCTCCACGCTCCCTGCTCACCTTGGAGGCCGTCCGCCTAGGCGGACAAGGGCGGTGAGGTCAGGCGGCAGGGAGCAAGCTCGCTTGCGCAAGCCGCATGCCCTCAGCGCCGTCAGGGGCAAGGCCCTGACTCAGGCCACCTCTCCCTTCGTGCAAATTCGTGTGGTTCGTGGATAAACTTCTCTGCATCGATACACCTTGGCTGGCGTTGAATGTGCCATGAAACATCTCATCAATAAACTCCAGCGCATGCTTGGCGATGCGCCGCGCATTATACCGGTGGCTTTCGATGTGATGTGGGCCCCCGATCAGCCCGGCGTGCTCATTTCCCTCGGGAAGCTTTCCACAAAAGACGCCACCAGCCTCAAACCTCAGCTGGCGTTGAATGGCACTGCACTGCCGCCCAGCCGCGAAGAACAGAGCGACGAGGGCAAACTTCTCTTGGCCTGGGATGAGCTACCGCCCATGGCCCGGGAGGGAGAAAGAGCGCAGTTCACCTTCCACTCCAAGGCAGTCAAGGCAAGCTCGGCCCGGATGGGCCCAACGCCGCCGGGGGCGAAAGAGCCTCCACCGGTGACCGGCTATCTCGAGGGATTCGACCAAGCCGGGAACGTCTACGGCTGGCTGGATACTACCGAACGCAGTCCGGAGGAGTTTCTCCTCCGCTGCGGCGAAGTGAGCACACCGGTTCATGCCGAAATCCTGCGCCAAGATGTGGCCGAGGCCGGGTTCCCCGGCGGGCGCGGATTTCTGATCGAATTCCGCGAGTTTCTCCCGCTTTTTCCGCCGCTCTTTTCCGGTCACGCGCTGCGCGTGGAGGGGGCCTCGGGAGCCCTGCTCGGGCAGCCCGTTTACTGGCCGGTGCTCGAAGCCGCCCGGCGCAACGAGCTCCTTTGGCATTGGCTCGCCCGCTTCTTCGCCCTGCAACTGGAGGGCGCTGCCGCGGGAACCGACACCTTGGAGTTGTTCGACGCGGAGTTCGCCAAGCTGGAGCAAGCGGGTCTGCCGGGGTTGCAGGAAGAAGCAGGCGCCGCGCGCTGCGTGCAGCTCATGCAGGACTTTTGCGGACAGCAGGTCGGCGGTCAGGGGGAATTCCGGACCAACCTGCGCAAGCTGTCGGAGCTCGGCACCCGCCTGGCCGGTTCCCATCCGATGTGGCACAACGCGGCAGCAGGTTTCCAGGTCGCCATCATCGCCGAAGATTTTCTCGGAGCCGTGCGCCGCAGTTGGCGGCGCCAGGCCTTTCTCGCCACCGCCGAAGAAGAGAGCGCGCCACCGCCCCCCCCGGAGGCGCAGTTCCTCGCCCCCGCGCTTCACTCGGGGCGGCTCCACTTTCTTCCTTGGGACGGCTGGGTCCGGAAAAGCCTCGTCGGCGCGATCGAGTTGGCCGCCAATCTTCCGGCAACCGGGGGCCAAGACCCGGACCTGGCCGCCAAGCTCTCGGCGGCCGAAGCCGCCGTCTCCCTGCTCTATGGCGACGAACAGATCATCGCCGGGCTGCAGCGCCTGCGCCGGCAACTCGGCCTCTTTTCCGACCACCCTTCCGCCCACCTGCGCCGGGAGGCGCTCGCCCTCAAGAGGCAGTCCAAGTTCTTGCAGGCGCTTTCGGCGGAGAGTGCAGATCCGGAACACGAGACGCCGTCCGGCAGGATTGCCGCCTTTGCCTCGCAACTCGGCGCCGCCTGCGAACTCGGGCAACTGCTCGCGCCGGCTGTGATTCGCGATTGGAAAAAGCAGCTGGGTCCCTCCCTGGCCAAAGCGATGACCGATCCGATTTTTCTCACCGCTTGGCGCGGTTATTTGGAGTTCGCGGGCAGCGCGCTCATGAACCCGTCCACCACGGCAGGCCGGACCATCGGACAGGCACGCCGCACGCGCACCGATATTGTCCACTCCCTCAATGAACTGCTCGAACTGGAGCCGGATGATCCGGTGGCGCGTCGGCCCAAACGCCCCGGCGAAGCGCTCAACATCCTGCTGGTCGGCGCCAAGGACCTGCCGCAGGTCCACCTCTACCGCCAAGAGCAGAAGCTCGCGGCTTGGCGCGCGCTCTCCGGTCGGCGGCGACCGATCCATGTCGAGCACGCCGACACTTGGGACCAGATCAACGACCCCAAACTGACCCGCCGTCTCGCCGGTTGCGACATCCTGGTCGTCTGCCGCCTCCCCGCCAACCTCGCCGTGCTCCGCCTGATCCACACCGCCCGGCGTGCGGGCCTGCGCATCATTTACGAAATCGACGACCTGATCTTCGACCACGAACACTTCCCGCCCGCCTACGAGACCTATGCGCGCAGCATCACGCCGCGCGAGCACCGTCGCTTGGCCGAGGACACGCCGCTCTGGCTCGAAGCCATGCGTCTGGCCGACGAGATTGTCGTTTCCACCACCACGCTGGCCGACCGCATCAGGGCGCTGCTCGGGGACGGTTGTCCCGTTCACATCGAGCCAAACTGCCAACCACAGGCACTCCGCGACCGCGCCCTAAGTGCCCGCACCTTGCGCCGTTGGCAGAAAAGTGAAGCGGTGCGTCTCGTCTACGGGACGGGAACCAAAGCACACAAGCAGATCATCGATGAATGGATTCTCCCCGTGCTCGAGAGCCTGCTCGAAAAACATCCCCAGCTCGAAGTCACCTTGGTGGGACGCCTCAAAGGAATGCCGCCGGCGCTGACCAACCACCCACGCGTCACCGTGGCTCCTTTCGTCGACTACGAAAGCTATCTCGACATCTTGTCCACGGCCGATGTGAGTCTCGCCGCCATCGAGTCCGGTCCGGCGACGGATGCCAAGAGCGGACTCAAATGGATGGAGGCCGCGGTCCTTGGCGCAGCCTCGGTGGTGAGCCCCTCCGCCACCTACCGCGAGTTCCTGCAGGATGGCGTCGACGCTCTCTTCGCCTCGACAAAGCAGGAGTGGGAAGAGCAACTCGCACGCCTGATCGGTGACCCGGCCCTGCGCGCGCGCATCGCGACCAGCGCGCGCCACAAAGCCATGGCGCAATTCTCGGCGTCGAACCCGAAAGCCGTGTGGGCGAGCATTCTCGAGGCGAAGCCGGAGGGCACCGCCCAAGACGTGCGCCCGCTCCGCCTGCTCCTCGTCAATCTCTACTACGCCCCGCAAGCTGAAGGCGGTGCGACTCGCGTGGTTGAGGACCAGATCCGCGAGCTCCAGGCCAAATACCCCGGCCGCTACGAAGTCACGGTGCTCTGCAGCGACCGCTTCGCCCACGACGGGGGCGTGGAGATTCATCACCAGGATGGGGCGCGCGTGGTGCGGTTCAAGTCCCTGCCCAAGGAATGGTCTGCCTACACCGATGATGACATCCGGAGTTTCCTGCACGACTGGTTCAAAAAAGAGCATTTCGATTTGATTCATGTGCACGCCCTGCAAGTTCTCACCGCGAGCGTGCTCAGAGCGGCGACCGCCGCAGGCATTCCCTACATCGTCAGCATTCATGACGCGTGGTGGCTCTCGCGCTACCAGTTCCTCACCTCCCCTGCAGGATCTCCAGTCGATCCGAGCGACTACCTACAGGAGACAGGCGTGGTTCCGCAGGGACGTGGGGCCGCGCTTTCCAACACCGGTGCCAACATCTGGCGCATGGAGTTGGACAACGTCTTGGCAGCGCTGCACGAGAACTCCAAGGCTCAGTCGGAAGCGTCTTCCCGAGGCAATCGTCGCGGAAGGGACCGATTGCATTCCAAACGGCACTCTTTGGACCGCAAGCTGGAGAAACTGATTCCCCACCAAGCTACGCGTATACGTGTGTACTCAGCCTATGTCAGACGCCAAGACTTGACTGAGGCTCTGAAAAGAGCAGCTGCACGCTTCGCCGTATCGCCATCCTTTGCCCGCATCTACGCCGAGGCCGGCGTCGATAATGTGGAGGTCCTTGGCAACAGCTGGCAGGTTTACCGCCCCGCCCCGCCACAGGCGGCGGATGCCCCGCTCGAGTGCGCCTTCATCGGCGGATGGAGCCTGCACAAAGGGGCCGGCGTGCTGCTCGAGGCCTGCCGGCTGATCCACAACGCCGGACCGATCCGCCTGCGCATCGTCGACCATGCGCTGACCAACCACGAGCATCGCGATGTGCGCTGGGGCGAGATCGACGTGCGCTTCATCGCGCCAGTGCCGCTCGGCGAGATGGAAACTTTTTACCGCTCGATCGATGTCTTGATCGCACCGTCCATCTGGCCGGAGAGCTTCGGGTTGGTCACGCGCGAAGCCCTCTCCGCCGGTGTCTGGGTCATTGCGGCGGACTCCGGGGCGCTCGCCGAACCCGTGCAGGACGGTATCAATGGCAACGTCATTGCCCCGCGCGATGTGCGGGCCTTGGCCGAATCCCTCCGCCACGCCGCAAGCGCGGAAGGCCGGGAAGCCCTGCATCGCTGGCGGGAGGACGCCCTCAGCGGCAAAGGACTCGCCACCCCGCCCGAGAACGCAGAAATTCTAAACCGCATTTACACCATGGCCGCCCGAATTTCATGAGCCACCGTTTCGTTATCGGCATCGGCTCGCAACGCGCCGCCTCCACCCTGCTGCACCGTCTGATCGGAGAAAGCACGGACGTCTTCATGCATCCGGTCAAGGAGTTGCATTATTTCGACACTCTTTTCGGCATCCGCTCCCAAGAAGCCCTCACCGATTTCTCCCTGCGCCAACTCAGCCGGGAAGTGGAGCGCATCGTTTCGGCCACCGACTACAAATTCATCGGGCGCCGCTACAAATGCCTCCTTCGCACATCAAAAATCCTTGCCACCCAACCGGTCGTAAAAATCGATTATCTCGATCTCTATCGCCCATTCCTCAAAGAGCGATCCTTGCTCGGGGAGGTCACCCCGGAATACATGCTCTTCGACGAGGAGCAGGTGGCCCGCATGCGAGCCGTAGTGGGCGAGGATGCCGCGATTATCCTCATGTGCCGCAATCCCGTGGATCGCCTCCTCTCTGCGACCAAGCTGTTCAATACTTACAATAATTTGCAGATGGACGACGCCCAGTTGGCCGCCTGGCTGCAACGCATGATCGAAGAAAACTCCTCGTGGATCCAAGCCCAGGACCGCTACAACGACTACGAGCGCGCCATCCGGGTTTATAGCGCCGCTTTTCCCCGCTTCCTCGCCTTGAGCTACGAACAACTGGTCGATGATCCTGACAGGGCCGCCAAGCGCATCGCCGAGGTGTGCGGGACGCCCGTCGACCAGCGCAAATTCAGCGAGGGCCTGGCCACGGTGAGCAATAGTTTGGGTGACCGGAATCCGCCAGACACGGAAGTCACCGCATTACTGTCGCAACGATACCAAAATCAGACGGAATTTCTTCGGCGCCATTTCGGCTCGGCTGCCACTGCCTGATTTTGCCACCAGCCATGATCGACAAACTTTTTCTCTCGGTCGGCGCGATGAAAGCGGGAACCACCTGGCTCTATGACAAGCTGAAGCAGCATCCCGACATCCACTTCTCCCCCCAGAAAGAGGTCCATTTTCTCTCTCAATACTACGGCCACACCAATATTCTGGCGTTGCCCAAACGCGACAAACGCGCTCGCACCGCTATGCGCCGCCTGCGCGCCAAAGAGAAGGATCCCAAGCAGGTGCGTCGTATGCGCCACTGGTATGCCGACTACAAAGCCGAGCCTGTCGACTACGCGTGGTTCGAAAAAATCATGGAGGCAGACCACGCCGAAGGCCGGTATATCGCGGACTTTTCCAACCTGAACTGCTTTCTCACCCCGGACAACTGGAACGACCTGAAAGGCAACCACGTCAAACAGCTGCGCGTTATCTACATCATGCGTGATCCTATCAAACGCATTTGGTCGCACTTCAAGTATCACCTCCAATTCAGCAAACACCCTGCGGCCAATGCGCCGGAAAAAGACTTTGACCTCTTCCGCGAAATACTGGGGAAAGACTGGTTCTGGCGCAATGCATGCTACGCAGCCACTTGCAATACGCTGCGCTCCGGCTTGGAGCAGGACGAGCTGCAGGTGATGTATTTCGAGGACATGGTGCAAAGCCCCGAGCAGTTCCTCCGGGATGTTTGCCGCTTTATCGGCCTGGACCCGCTGGAGCATGAGGACGATCTCTCGCGCCGTAAGAATGCCAGCATCGTTGCAGCATTGCCCGCAGCTTGGGACGACTATGCCCGCCGGAAGTTGCAGGACGAGCTCTCGGCTATGCAAACGGCGGGAATCTGGCACCCGAAGTGGCTGCAAACCTCCTGAGCAACCCCGCGAACATTATGGACGGAATCTACACTATGGCCAACGACCGGATGGCTCCGTTTTTGGAAACTTTTCTTCGCAGCGTGCGACACTTCATGCCGTCTATGCCTGTCGCTATTATCCCCTTTGATGATTCATTGGAGAGGACCAAGCAACTTGCAGAAATGTACAGTGCATCGGTAGTGGGAGCCGACCCGACTTGGGATGCCATCGGCAAAAATATCTACGGGGATTCAGACTACCGGCCGGGAATACCCGCCTACCGTTATTACCGAAAGTTCAACGCATTCACCGGGCCGTTCAAAGAGTTCTGCTTTATGGACGTTAACAGTATCGCACTAGGCGACGTCGAGGAGTTGGAAAACAAACTTCCGCCACAATACGACATATTATTTTTAAAAAGGTCGGCACCCTTTCGGACGATAAAAAACGCTTCTGCCAGAAGCGTTATGCAGGTTTTATCTCCCGGATTCCGCACCGGCTTCAATGCCGGCTTCTTTCGAAGCCGCTACGGAACGATCTCTCCAACCACAGCCCAACAACTCGGGCGAAACGTGAATCTGCGCAGGCTTTTCGGCATGGCTCCTGAGCAAGCGTTCCTCGCGTGGTATGTTTGTATTTTCGGACTACGACATCAAATAATTGGAGAGTTCGCTAGCGACATCCAAGATTTCTCATCGGGCGCAAAATATAGCGTAGAAAAGCGGCACGACGGCCGATATTATTTTGCCGAGGGTCCGTCCGCTGGAAGACTGGCATACGTCCTCAAGTGGACCGGGCAGGATCCCTCAGCCGTGCGCGGGGGGAAAAACGCCGATTTATTTGCCATGTTTTCAGATCAAACCTCCAAATGAGCACACCCTCAACCTCCGCGCCGCCCGCCAATCCGCGTCACATCAGCGATGACCAATTTTCCGACTTCCTCGGCCGGTCCGCCTTTCCTGACATCTTGCAGGAGCTTCGCGAGCAAGCGCTCAACGGGATCGGTTTCTTCACAAAACACGCCACCCGTGCAATCGAGTATCCGTGGGCAGTCCATCAACTCGAATCCCGCGGCGTGCGTTCGGTAGTCGATGTCGGAGCCGGTGTGTCCGTGCTTCCTCTCCGCCTCGCCAGCCGCGGCGCGAAGGTGGTCACCGTAGATTATAGTCGCAAAATCCGCACCCTGCAGGACAAGGCTGCTTGGACGGAGTGGGGATTTTTGGATTACGCGTTATTGGAGCCATCGATCAGCTCGCACAACGCTCCCCTCTCCAAGGTGCCGCTCAAGCCGGGCAGCTTCGACGCATTTTATTGCATCAGCGTGATTGAGCATACCCCAAGGGCCTTGCGCATCGATCTGCTCGAGACGGCGGCAAAACTCGTTCGCAGCGGCGGTTGGGCTGTCGTCACACTCGATCTCGTTCCTCGCACCCGACGGCTTTGGAACCGCGACAGGGGTCGTAAAGCGGAAGAGGACGACGTTCATGGCACCCTTGATGACTTTGTGGAGGAAGCCGCTTCAGCGGGCTGGAAGCTGGAAGTCTCCGATTTGGCCAAGGGAACTCCCGGTGCCGCCACCGATGTTGCCATGTTGGTCTTCCAACGAACCGACAATGCACTCACGATCGCGCGACAAGACAGCGCCGGGCAACCACAACGCCCCGCCACCAGCTTGCGCGAACGCTTTGCCAAGATTTACCAGCGGGGCGGATGGTCCGCCGGAAAGGCAGGCTCGGCTTCCGGTGCCGGTTCCAGTCTGGAGTATACCACGAACCTCAGGAAACATCTGGGCAAGCTGCTTGCCGAGCTGCGCGTCTCGACTTTCCTCGATGCGCCGTGCGGCGATTTCGCGTGGTTCAAGGAGGTCGAAGTGCCGGACGGTATGCTGTATCTCGGCATGGACATTGTGCGTGATTTGGTGCGCGCCAACCAGTCCCGCTTCGGCTCCCGGCAGCGGGTATTTTTCGCCGGGGACATCACCGTGGATCCGTTGCCAAGCGCTGAATTGATGATGTGCCGCGACTGCCTCTTCCACCTGCCGAACCGCGATTGCTTCGCGTTTTTCGAAAACTTTCTCGCCAGTGGCATCGACTCGCTTCTTTTGACCAGTCATACCAACACGGCGAACAGCGATCTCCCCCCCAGCAAAGGATTCCGCCAAGTAAACTTCCGCTTGGATCCTTTCAGGTTCCCCGAACCGCGGTTGGCCATTGAAGACTACATGACCGGCTTCCCCGCCAGGCATGTTTGTCTGTGGAAAGCTGATGACATCCGGCGGGCGCTAGGACAGGTTGAATCGCTCTTGTGAATTGGCGCACGTTTGACCGGGCGGCATAAAGCCGGGCAAAGCACCGCAAACAGACACGACAATGGAAACACCCACGCAACCCCCGAAGCAAAAAAAGAGGTTGGCCAGCCCGGCGGCCTTGCTGTCGATTAAGCACAAATTCTTTTTCGTTCCGGTCGGCAAGGTCGCAAACAGCAGTATCAAGTTCGCCCTGCAGCTACTTGAAGTTGGCGCCAAGGAGCCGGCAGTAGATCGTGGCTACTGGCGTCGAGCCGCACGGCTTGTGCATGACCCTTATTGGGGCCCTTGTCTCAGACTCGAGCAACTCGGCAATCGTTCGCCCCTGCGCCGCCAGATTCTCCGCGGCAAAGCATACACTCGCTTTATTTTTGTGCGGAATCCCTACACCCGACTCCTCTCCGCTTACCGGGACAGAGCCCAGGCAAAGTCCGTGCTTCACAACCAGATCGTCCGCGATTTGGGCAGGAAAGACTTTAGTCTCGCCGAATTTGTGGCCTTTATCGCCCGCCAGCGAACGAAAACCAAAGCCCTAGATCAGCACATCCGCCCGCAGGTGGAAGTCACGGCTTTCGAGGCCATCGACTACCATTTTGTGGGAAAATTCGAGAATCTGGCAGCCGACTGGGAAACCATTTCTTGCGAAGTCTTCGGGCGCACTCTGCCGCTTGGCTTCCATTCGCCGAAGAAAACATCGTCCGACCTGATCGCTGTCTCAAGCGCTTTCGATCGCGAAAGCGCCGAACTGGTCGCCGAGATCTACAAGGAAGATTTCGAGGCTTTCGGTTACAGTCCGGATTCCTGGCGCGCCTGACAACGCTGCGATTTTCATCTCCCCAAGGCACGCCGAAATATTGGCAAAAAAAGACTCTGAACCGCCGGAGCTGCCCCTTGTCAACAATCAGTCCTAGTTTCTTTCAAATACACCGCTTTATGTTTAAGGAGTTATTCCAGAGACCATGATTATCTCGCACCGCAACCGTTTCGTTTTTGTCAAGACCAACAAGACCACAGGTTCGTCTTTCGAAATTCTTTTATCGGACATCCTCGGACCGGACGATATCGCCACAAAGCTCGGCGAAGCCGAGGAAAAACTCCGCGACCACCTCTCCTCCCGTCACACTTGCAATCGGCTCAGCGTCGCAAAGGGATACGGCAACATTCAAGCTATGAACAAGCCCTGCTCGCTCACCCGGAATGCACGGAGTATTTTTCCTTCGGCTTCATCCGTAATCCTTTCAGCAGGCTTCTCTCTTCATTCAGGTGGAAAAGGGCAGCCTTTATCAGGCAACATCTGGAACTTTCCCGCCAGACGCCGGACATCTACGAGTCCACGGCTTCCCCAATACTTCATAAGTTCAAACAGTTCGTCTCGAGCGGCCGCCACAAGTTAAATACACGTGGAGTTGATCTTCTGCAGGGAAGAACAAGCAAGGTGCATCATGTTTATCGCTATGAGCACATGGCTGAAGCGGTGGAGGATATTTCGCGGCGGATTGAAACTCCTTTGAGCATAAAAGATCTGCCCCGGCTCAAAGCGAACACGCCACGGCTTCCAGCAGATTGGACTCTCTGGGATGATGAGCTGGTAACCACTGTCAACGAGATGTTTTTCTGGGAATTCGACAACTTCGGCTACTCACGATCTCCTTAGACCGACATTGCTCCATCTTTCGGGCTTTTCGGTGTCCCTTCAATCGGTCAATTTAGCTTCGAATACGCGGTAGCGCGTCTGTATAGTATTTTTTGGCAGCTTCGCCATCCCACCCCGTTACTCATCTCCTTACAACGGACAATGCCAATCAGCCTCTTTTATTGGTCTGCGCAAAGACAAAAGGTTAACTTCGGTGATTATATTTCGCTGTTTCTTTACGATAAACTCATCAATGGGCCTGCGGAGCGTGATGAGATTCTGCTCTTGGGAGTCGGCTCCATACTGCACGCACCGTTGCTAAACAAAGTCTTAGACAGCAGACCGAATCTCGCCGAGCTACATGTCTGGGGCAGTGGCGCAAGGGCGCCGCTCGGGCCTGCGTGGTCCTCGCTGCAATCAAGGATTATAGCGCGCATTCATGGCGTGCGCGGGCGTTACACCGCGCAAGCTCTTCATTGCAGCGCTGAAATGGCCATTGGTGATCCCGCGTTCTTGCTCCCTTGGTTGATCCACGCTTCTCCCACCAAAGCCAAGAGAGGCACCGCATTCGTGCCTCACATATCTCAGTGCAAACACGCCCCCGGGTTAGAGGCCTTACTCGCGGAGAGCCACTGCGACCGAGTCCTTGAGCCACTAATCGAACCGACCCCGGCCGCTCTGGAGAATTTCATCGCTGAGCTGTGCAGCTCGTCCTTTGTCCTCACAAACTCGCTGCACGGCGCCATCCTCGCTCAGGCCTACGGAATACCTTTCTCTTATGGAACGGTCGGCGATTACTTGAACTGCCCCTTCAAGTGGAAAGATCACTCCTCTACCATCGGGGCCGACTGCCACTTTGCCGCCAATCTGGAGCAAGGTGAAAAACTTTACCGGGAGAACTTCTCCCGAGCCCTTACGCCGGACGCCGCTCGCATTCTCCACGCGCTGCCCGAACACTGGTTATCACCGCTGGCGCGTGCGCTCGGAAGCAACTCGTAAAGCAGTTGATAGCTGTATATTGCGGCCACCTGTCAACATCTCGCCAAGTGCAGAGGTCTTTTACACCACACTCTTTTTACTAACTACCCACATTCAACTCATCTTATGAAAAGCGCGATAAGCTTTTTTGGAAGAGCGCTTGGGGCAACAACACGACTCCGCCAACGTAAGTCTTAAGTTTGTAAGTTTTAAGTTCCGACTCCGCCCTTTGCGCGAGCGCAGCGTTCAGTGTTCAGTTTTCAGCAGGATCCCTCTGGCTGGTCTCTTCAGCTCTCAGGTCTCTCTTCGTTCGCCTTCGGCTCGCAGAGTTTTAAGTCTTAAGTTTGTAAGTTTAAGTTCCGACTCCGCCCTTCGTTCCCTTTGTTACCTTCTGTTAAAACCTCCCCCTGAACACTGAATCACTGAACACCGCGGCCTCCGGCTGCTCCGCCCTTTGTTGACTCCCTCGTTCCCACTCGTGTCGCCCTACGGGTCCCGCGATCGCGGGATCTATCCCGAGCGCCCTTGCGCTCCGGTATTCGTGTTAAACAGTTGCCTTGCTCGCCCCGCTCGTCTCGCCCTACGGGCTGCGTTCCGCAGGCTCCCCCGCGCGGCCTTCCGCGCCGGTGGTCGTGTGGTTGCCTCAGGGCTGTCTCGAAGACTCGGCTCGTGGATAATCTCTGAGGAACAATGCTGCCGATAAAGTTGACTTAGCTAAGATCTAGTCCTACTACTTCTTGATGACTGTCACAATCCACCAAGCCAAAACAAACCTCTCGCGTCTTCTCCATCAAGTCGAGCAGGGTGAGGAGGTTGTGGTTTGTCGCGGGAAGCAGCCTGTCGCAAAAATCATCCCCACGAGCGCGAGTCAGCCGGTTCGTCCGAAAGTCGGCCAACGGACCTCACCCCGGTTCGCGGTGCCGGATGACGCTTTTGCCCCGCTCTCGGATGGCGACCTGAAAGATTGGGGCCTTTGATGACAGTCCTGCTCGACACCTGCACATTCATTTGGCTTTGCAGCAATCCGGAAAAGCTGAGCAGTCCGGCCGCCAGGGTGCTGGATGCTCCGGCCAACGATCGCGCGCTAAGCATGGCCTCGGTCTGGGAAATCGCCTTGAAATACGAAAGCGGCAAACTTCCGTTGCCGGAGCGGCCGGACATTTGGATCGAGGAACAGCTGCGACGGCAGGTCATCGAGGTTTTGCCGCTGCAGCGAGACACACTGTATCGCGCGGCTGCTCTACCTCCGGTGCACAAAGATCCATTTGACCGGGTCATTGCCGCCGAAGCCCTGCAGCGCGATCTGCGGATCGTTTCACCGGATAAACCCTTTGAGCTCTACCGCTGCAAGGTCGTTTGGTGACAAACCGCGCGGCCCCCGACCTCCGGCCTCAGCCCTCTTCCCGCTCCCTGCTCGCAAAGTTTTAAGTCTGTAAGTTTGTAAGTTTTAAGTTCCAGCTACGCGCTTTGCGCGAGCGCAGTGCTCAGTGCTCAGTTTTCAGTGTTCAGCAAGATCCCTTCGGCTGTCCGTTGGTCGCCGCGGCGACCCGTCTCCGGTCTCCGACCTCCGGCTGTCCCAACTCCGCGCGAGCGCAGTTTTAAGTCTTTAATCCGGTCTCCGACCTCCGGCTGTCCCAACTCCGCGCGAGCGCAGTTTTAAGTCTTTAAGTTTGTAAGTTTTAAGTTCCGACTCCGCCCTTCGCACTTTTTACCAGCTACCCGCCACCCGTGACCGCACGCCAAGCGTACCCCTCTCTTCCCCCTCAGGTCTCCGGTCTCAAGTCTCCGCCTTTTCCCTGCTCCTCTCTCCGCCTTCTCTTCCCCCTAAGGTTTGATCGCCCTGGCGACCTATCTCCACTTCGTTCCGGTATCAGTTGATCGCTGAAGCGACCTATCTCCACTTCGTTCCGGTTCAGGTTTGGCTAGGGCCTGTCTTACGGCTCAAGTCTCCGCCCTATCATACCTCCCCCTTCGTTCACTTCGTTACCTTCTGTTAATCCTCTGTGACCCGCGGCCCCCGGCCGCTTCTCCCTCCGCCCTTATTGCCCCAGCTGTCTTTTCTGCTAGTTTGAATATTGCATGAGCACGTTAGTCGAAATTGAGGAAGCCATTGTCCGCCTGCCTGAGCGGGAAGTGGATCAATTGGCCGCCTGGCTCGAGGGGCGCAGGGTTCGCCAGAGCGCGGTTGCCACGCCGTCGCGCGAGCCGGATTTTTTGGCCAGAGCCCGTCTGATTTGGGGGGAGCAACCGGCCGGCGAAACTTTGAGCGAATTGGTCTCCCGCAGCCGGGCTTGAGTTGTGGTCTACCTCGACACCGGTTGTCTGGTCAAACTCTACTACCCCGAGCAGGACAGCGCCTTGATCGCGGCCAAGGTCTCAGGCCAACCTCTTGCTTACACCCCGCTGCACGACCTCGAGCTTGCCTCGGCGCTCGAACTCAAGGTCTTTCGCCGGGAAGCCACCCGGGATCAAGCGCAAGCTGCTCTGCAGCTCGTCGCCGATGACCTCGCTGCCGGGAAATTGATCGCCGTAGACATTGTCAACAGCAGCACCCTCCAGGCCGCGGCCACTCTCGCCAAACAGCACGCCGCCGAGACAGGCAGTCGAGCACTCGACACCTTGCACTGCGCGCTGGCTCAGGCGCTGGATGCCGAAGTCTTCGTTTCGACCGACACCCGCCAACTCTCCCTAGCGCGGTTGATCGGTCTCCCAATTGCTGACCTGTAGGCCGCTCCTTCGTGACCCTCCCTTCTCCGCTTGTCACGCCGATCTCCGCTCACGAAGTTTTAAGTCTTAAGTTTTAGCTCCGCGCTTTGCGCGAGCGCAGTGTTCAGTGTTCAGTGTTCAGTGTTCAGTGTTCAGCAGGATCCCTTCGGCTTTCTCTTTGAAGTTCCCCCGATTTAGTGGACAGGCAGGGCGCAGAGGATCCAGAAAGGATATCCACCATGCCCAAGACCCATCCGACCTACGACAGCGGCTTCCGTCAGGAAGCCGTCAACCTCCTGATCAGC
>JBIKLF010000017.1:0-54273 GCA_044359955.1 Chthoniobacterales bacterium
GCGCGGTAAAGCTCGGGCTTGCGCACGAGAATTTTCAGCGTGATGAGCAGCAGGGCGGCGGCGACAAAACCGACGACCGGCGAAATGAGCAGGCCGAGGCCGACTTCCTGCGCCTTGGCCCAATTGACGCCGTCGGTCACCGAATGATCCGGACCCATCAGCGCGTTGGCCAGGCCGACGCCGAGGATCGAACCGATGAGCGTGTGCGAACTCGAGGCGGGCAGTCCGAGATACCACGTCCCGACATTCCACAGAATGGCCGAGACGAGCAGCGAGAAGACCATGGCAAAACCGGCGGACGACCCGATGTTGATGACCAGCTCGACGGGCAAGAGGGCGACAATGCCGAAAGCGACCGCGCCGGAGGAGGCGAGCACGCCGATGAGGTTCCAGATGCCAGACCAGATCACGGCGGGCGTGGGCTTGAGGGTGTGCGTGTAGATGACGGTGGCCACGGCATTGGCCGTGTCGTGGAAGCCGTTGACGAACTCAAAACCGAGAGCGAGCCCCACGGCAAGCGCGAGCAAAAAGTAAGTGAGGAAGGTCGGATCCGTGACGGCCGTGGCGAGAAAATCCATGTGACTCATGACAGCGGTTCCGCGGACGGCGGCAAGCGCCGGATGGTGACATTTGTGTCACATCGCCGGGGGTGGCGCCGTCACCGGAGACCCGGGACGGTAGCAGCGGCGGGTACACCGCTGCTGCTTTTCGCCTCGGTCGTATCCCCATGCACCACAGCGGAGGCTTGGCGACACGGCCCCAAGTCCCTGAACCCGCGCGTTGGCGGGTGTGGTTGGGGAGTAACTGGGGCTACCATCACTGCCAGGGGCAAAGGCACCGACGCTCATAGAGCGCCGCTACAGCTCGACAAAAACTTGTAGCGGCGGTCTATGACCGTCGCTGCCTGATAACACTTCGAGTTACTCGGCAGGCAAATCGCACGGCGGAGGCTTGGCGACACAGCTCCTGGGCAAATGGCACTAATCACAGAGGGTTGTGCGACAGAGAGTTTGGAGGCAGAGATCTCACCATTTGTTGAGTGAGTGGATCTTGAGGCCGGTCATTGATCGTCATTCCTCTGAACCGGAACCATGCAGTCGGAATCAGCCGGACAACAGATTGTCAGATAACTCGCGCGAAGGAGCGTGCTGACTGTCCAGTGAAGCCCTCGCGGCAATGGCTCGGAAAAGTAGAAGCGGCGTCCCCGCCGCTTAACCCCGGACGACAAGCGGCGGGGACGCCGCTTCTACTTTCTGGCTTCAACGGCATCGTTACGGCTGCGGCTAATATTTCTGTGGCACAATCATCTCCTCCGGCACGGGATGACGGTGGTAATCCTCATGGTGGCGACGGGACGGCAGGATAACGGGTTGGTGCGGGGTCTCGGTGTAAGGCATGAGGGAAATCAGGTGGTTGAGGCAATTGAGGCGCGCTTTCTTTTTGTCCACCGCCGGAACCACCCACCACGGGGCCTCGGGAATACTGGTGCGCTGGAGCATGATTTCCTTGGCCACGGTGTAATCCTCCCAGCGTGCGCGTGACTCGAGGTCCATCGGGCTGAGCTTCCACTGCTTGAGCGGATCATGGATGCGGGCGAGAAAGCGCTGCTCCTGTTCGGCATCGGTGATGGAGAACCAATATTTGACCAGCCGGATCCCCGAGCGCACGAGCATGCGCTCGAACTCCGGCACGTCGCGGAAAAATTCCCCGTATTCAGCGTCCGTGCAGAAGCCCATGACGCGTTCGACACCCGCGCGGTTATACCAACTGCGGTCGAAGAGGACGATTTCCCCGGCGGCCGGCAGATGCGCGACGTAGCGCTGGAAATACCATTGCGTGCGCTCGCGACTGCTGGGCGCGGGCAAGGCGGCCACGCGGCAGACGCGCGGATTGAGGCGCTGGGTGAAGCGCTTGATCGTGCCACCCTTGCCGGCCGCGTCGCGCCCCTCGAAGAGAACGACAATCTTCTGCCCGGCCGCAACGACCCACTCCTGCAGCGCGACCAATTCGGTCTGCAGCCGGAAAAGCTCGCGGAAATAACGACGGCGGAATGCACGGGAGTGGTCGCCGCCCTCGCGCGCGCCTTCGGAGCGGACCTCCTCCATCTCCAATTCCAGTTCCTCGTCGAGGTCCTCGAGCATTTCGGCGCGGATGGTTTCCGCCAGAAGCCGGTTGTCGGTGGTTCGTTCGGCCATGCCAGGCAGGTTGCGCGGACACGGCGCGGAGGCCAAGCACAGGAATGTGACAAAGCCGCGACAAAAAGAGAGGGCGGGATTTCTCCCGCCCTCCCGAAATCAACCATTCCGTAGTGCTTCAGCTCCAGCACCACTGAGCGGTCAATCTCTGATCATGACAATGAAACCGGTCACCATGGCCACGAGGCTCGTGGTGCCGATGAGCAGAGTTGCGATCATCATATGTTCACCTCCTTTGGTTGTGGTGCTCCGGGGTGAACGGCAAAAGAACGGACGGATGATGGTCTCCGCGAGGACGTCAAGCAAAGGCCGGGGAGGCGGTGCCGGCAAAGAAAAAGTGGTCATAGGTAGTTGTGCTCCCCGGTCTCCGTGCCGCCGCGTTCGAGCCAGCGGCGGATTTCCTCCAGGCTTTTCGCGCCGCAATTCCGTTCGCGGAGCAGAAGAGTGAAGATATCCCGTCCGCACGCTTCGGCACGACTGTTGACACCGATACGGGACAACGCATTGACCGAACGGGCGGACAGTTCCGACATCTCGGGACAGCCCCTCATGTCGTCGATACGCCGATGGTGACGCGACAAGGTGGCCGAGACCGCCTGCGGGGTGATGCCGAAACGATGGCCGATCTCCAGGCACGTGAAGCCGAGGCCGCGCAAGGTCGCGATGTCGCGCACGCGGGCGGGAAGTTTGGCCAACGCGTCGTCCAGCCGGGGAGGCGCACATTCCTCGCGATCGAGCAGAGGCGTGGCGGTATTCCTCATGGCCATTCATTGGAGCAAGGTTTGTGCCAGTAATTTGGTTGCGGAGCAGAAGTGAGAAATACCGGCCCGCAGTGATGAAGGGCGCCTTGCGGCGCCCTTCATGTTTCCCCCCGGAAACTTCCGCGGACAGATCCGCGGAAAGTTTTGCGCACGTAGCTTGCTTGGCTTCGGCAAACGGATCGACATCCGCCGGCGGTCCCATGCATCGGCTGCGCGCTGACATGAGGCAAGCAAAGCGCGGGGCGCCTCGTTCTCCAACGCCAGAATTGTGAAACTTTAGTCACAAACAGGGCCGGATCCACCGCGCACCCCGGTCCCCGCCTCGCCAGGCCAAATTTCCCCTCCGGCGCCTCGCTGGCGGGCGAAGTCAGACCGCCTCACCCGCCCTGCGGCGCGGTCTCGGATAGCGTGACGTCGCGGTGTTTCTCCGTGAAGTAGCGCAGCGCCCATGCGGTGTCGAAAAGGAGCACCGGCCGGTCCTCCTCGTCGGTGGCCCGCACCACACCGGTCGGGAGCATCAAGAGGGATTTCTCCGTCGCCGTCATCTCGGGCAACCAGCGGACCATATTCCAGGCCGATGTCTCGAGGCGGCACTCGGCGCCGTATTCGGACAGCAGGCGGTGACGCAGCACGTCGAATTGCAGCGGTCCGACCGCCCCGAGCAGCGGCGCAGCCGTGACCGCGCCCTCCGGATGGAAACGCTGGGCCACGCCT
Organism: Chthoniobacterales bacterium; assembly: GCA_044359955.1. Lineage (GTDB taxonomy): Bacteria > Verrucomicrobiota > Verrucomicrobiia > Chthoniobacterales > JACTMZ01 > JACTMZ01. Next base: position 3,671 of record JBIKLF010000017.1, read on the forward strand.
TCTTTGAGAAGTTGGTCGAGACCGGCCCGGAAGCGTTTCTGCATGGCCGAACTGGAGCAGTGCACCGAGGCAAAACATTCCGGCGGGAAGCGCGGGATCTCGTGGAAGACAACCGTCGCGTCTTCGCTCAGGGTATCCCCGATCTGGATGTCATAGTTACCGACCAGACCCACCACGTCGCCCGGCCAGGCGTCGTCCACCGTCTCCCGTTCGCGGGCAAACAACCGCTGCGCATTGGACAAACGCAGGTCACGCCCCGTGCGGGGATTGTGCGCCGTCATATCGCGTCGGAACCGCCCCGAGACAATCCGCACGAAAGCGACACGGTCCCGGTGGCGCGGGTTCATGTTGGCCTGCACTTTGAAAACAAAACCGGAAAAGGGGAGGTCCGAGGGCTCCACCGGGCCGCAGGCCGCCACGCGCCCGGCCGGCGGCGGGGCAAATTCGAGAAAGCGGTCGAGGAGAAGACGTACGCCGAAATTGTTCATCGCGCTGCCGAAGAAAACCGCGGTCTGCCGCCCGGCGCGCAGCGCCTCGAGATCGAATCCCGCCCCGGCACCGTCCAACAGATCGATCTCCTCGAGGAAGCGCGCATGCACCTCGGGGGCCAGCACCCTCCGCACCAGATCGTCGGTCGCCCCCGCCACTTTTTCCGGGGCCCGGAAGGCGCCTTGCGGTGTTTTCTCGAAAAGGTGAACTTCGCCGGCAATTCTGTCATAGACCCCGCGGAAGTCCGGACCATCACCCAGCGGCCAGTTGCAGGGCGCGGCATGGATGCCGAGGACGGTCTCCAATTCATCGAGCAGGGCGAGCGGCGCGCGGGCCGGGCGGTCGAGTTTGTTGACAAAGGTGAAGATGGGCACGCCGCGGCGGCGGCAGACTTCGAAAAGCTTGCGGGTCTGCGGCTCGATGCCTTTGGCCGCGTCGATGACCATGACCGCGGCATCGACCGCGGTGAGCACCCGGTAGGTGTCTTCGGAGAAATCCTGGTGGCCGGGCGTGTCGAGCAGGTTGACCACGTAGCCGTCGTAGTCGAACTGCAGGACGGTGGACGACACCGAAATGCCGCGCTGTTTTTCCAATTCCATCCAGTCGCTCGTGGTAGACCGCTGGTTGCGGCGCGCCGTCACGCTGCCGGCCAATTGCACCGCCCCGCCGTAAAGCAGGAATTTTTCGGTCAGCGTCGTCTTGCCCGCGTCCGGATGCGAAATGATGGCAAAGGTGCGCCGCCGCGTGGTTTCGCGGACTGCCTTTTCGTTTGCGGTGTGCTCACTCATGATTGTGCCGGCCAGACAGACCGGACACCGGGCATCCGTCGCCGCTTTGTCTGTTCGTTTGGTCCCCGGCCCGTCGGAAGGACGAGCCAGCGTTGCCGTGGCGACCTGCAACATAGCGCGAACCGCACGGTGTCGGGCAGTAATTTTTGCAGGGTCCGTGTTAGACGGAGTCCTCGGCGGGAATCGGCCACCGCTCTAACTGGTGGATCGCGCTGTTCCGGCGCGATGGGTCCGCACGATTTATCGCGATAGGGACATCGCGATCCACCTTGGTTGCCGTTGTGGCATCGGCATCCTGCCGATGATTTTCCGGAAAACACGGGCAGGATGCCCGTGCTACCTTTCGCAGCGACTGTCAGCATCTGGCGCCTTGACCACCAGCGCGGTGCGGCAATTCGGTCTTGGACCGCCGCAGGGCAACCGTCAGGGTGGCTTGGTCTATGACCGCTCAAAATTCGCGCACACCTTTTTTCGAAGAGCTGGATTTCCAGCGCACGCCGATTGGCGATCTGGCTCTGCGGCGGCGGCGGGTGGCGGCCTTGGATGATGCCGAGGTCTACGAGGTCACGCTCGGCGGGGGTTTTCTCATGTCGAGTCTCTTTCATGCCGTGGAAGTCGCGCTGGCGGATTTGCCCTTGGCCGGACGCGAGGGTCCGCTCGATGTGGTGGTGGGGGGGCTGGGCTTGGGTTACACGGCGCAGGCGGCCTTGCGCTATCCCGCGGTGCGTTCGCTGGCCGTGGTTGAAGCGCTTGAGCCGGTCATCGGTTGGCACCGGCGCGGGCTCGTGCCGCTTGGTGCGGAGTTGTCCGGCGAGGCGCGATGCCGGTTTGTTCATACCGATTTTTTCGCCTGTGCGGCGGATCCGGCAAGGGGGTTTGACCCGCAGGCACCGGGATCACGCTGGCATGCGGTCTTGCTCGATATCGATCATTCCCCGCGCAACCTGCTGGCTGAAAGCAATGCAGCGTTCTATCGGACCAAAGGCTTGCAGGCTCTCGCCGCCCAATTGCATCCGGGCGGAATTTTCGCCATGTGGTCGGATGATCCGGCGGATGAAATTTTTCTCGCCGCGCTGCGCGAAGCCTTTGGCCGCGCCCGGGCCGAAACCGTGCGTTTCCCCAACCCGTTGCTGGAGTGCGAATCGTCGAGCACGGTTTATTTGGCAGAGCTAAATTAGACCAACGTGCCATTGAGCGTGAACTCCTGGCTTGGCCAGGGGCTCTGAAACTCGTCACCCGTCACTCGTCACTCGTCACTGCGTTCCCGCGTCCGCCGGAACGCTAATACCACCAGTCGCGTTCGCCGGATTTTTTGGCGGGCTTGGACGTGGTGGTTCGCGGCGCCTCGTCGGCGCCGGGCTTTTCCAACAAGTGGGCGGGAATTTCGGCGATGAAGCGCGAGCGGCGTTGGAAGGGTTCGCCGTAGCCGCCGCCGAGGCGGATTTGCGGGTAACAAAGATGCAGGTGATCGCGTCCGCGCGTGATGGCCACGTAGAACAGACGCCGCTCTTCCTCGAGGGCGTCGGGTTTTTCCAGCGAGCGCGAGCCGGGGAACATGCCTTCGCTGAGCCAGATGACGAAGACCGCACGCCATTCAAGGCCTTTGGCTTGGTGGACGGAGGAGAGCACGACGCGGTCGGTCTCGGTGTCCCGGCGCGATCCGGCGCCGTCGACATTGGTCAGGAGGGCGAGTTGCGCGAGGAATTCGTCGGTCGAGGTGAATTGCCGCGAGTATCCGGCCAGGGTGCGTAGGTCCTCGCGGCGGTTTTCGAAATTGGCGAACTCCGCCTTCATGTAATCCTCGTAAAAGGCCTCCATGATGGAGTCGATGGCGCGATCGGGCGCGACGGGTTTCCGTTCCGGGGCGATTTCGTCGAGCGTGGCGGCCAACTGCTCCCAGATTTTGGCGGCCCGCGCCGGCGGCTTGGCCCGGCGGAGAATTTCGCCGAAGGGTGCGGGTGATTCGACCCCCGCCCGGACCACCGACCACAGGGTGTCGGCCGTTTTCTCCCCCACCCCGGGCAGCAGACGGACCATGCGGCGGAAGGCGGTTTCATCGGACGGGTTGACCGCGAATTTCAAAAAGGCGGCGACGTCTTTGACGTGCGCCTGCTCGAAGAAGCGCAGCCCGCTGGTCACTTCGAAGGGAATGCCGCGGCGGGTCAGCTCGAGCTGGATTTCCATCGAATGAAAATGCGCGCGGTAAAGCACGGCCATCTCGCGGAACTCGAGGCCTTGGCGGTTGAGTTCGAGGATCTGCTGCGCAATGTAAGCGGCTTGGTCGTTGTTGGTCGGCAGCTCGGCCAGCACGGGGCGTCCGCCCGCCTTACGCCAGGCGACGAGGTTTTTTTCAAATTGCCGCAGGTTGCCGCGGATGGCGGCATTGGCCACTTCGAGGATGCCGGGCACGCTGCGGTAATTCGTCTCGATCCGGTAGGTCTGTGCGCCGGTGTAGCGTTTGGGGAAGTTGAGGATGTTTTCGAAGTTGGCGCCGCGCCACGAGTAGATCGATTGCGCGTCGTCGCCGACCACCATGACATTGCCGTGCTTCGAGCCGAGCAGATCGACGAGGTCGGCCTGCACGAGGTTGGTATCCTGGTATTCGTCGACCAGCACATGGCGGAATTGATGGCGGTAATGCTCGCCCACTTCCGGGTGGTCGCGGAGGAGGTGGTTCGTGCGGATGAGGAGGTCGTCGAAGTCCATCGCATTGGCCGAGACTTTGCGCCGTTCGTAGGCGGTGCGGACGGACGCGATGGTGTCGGCCATGCCGTCGAAGTAGCCGAAGCGATCATGCACGATCTGCTCGAGCGGTTGGCCGGTGTTTGAGGAAAGGGAAAACAATTCGGCGAGGACATCGGGCTTGGGGAAACGTTTGTCGCGCGGCAGGCCGGCATCATTGGCCACGCTTTTGAGCAGATCGGACTGGTCCTCGCGGTCGAGGATGCTGAAGCCGGGCCGGAAGCCGATTGTTTCGGCGTGGCGGCGAAGGATGCGGTTGCCGATCGAGTGGAAGGTGCCGCCCCAGATGCCGTCCGCATCCGGACCGAGCAACTCGGAGACCCGGCCGGTCATTTCCCGCGCGGCTTTGTTGGTGAAAGTGAGGAGGAGGATTTCCCAGGGCTTGATCCCGTTCTCGAGCAACCAGGCCACGCGGTAAATGAGGGTGCGCGTCTTGCCGCTGCCCGCCCCGGCGATGACGAGGGCACCGCCGCCCGGCGAAGTCACGGCGGCCAGTTGCTGCTCGTTCAACTCGGCCGTGTAGTCGATACGGGTGCCGGAGGACGGCGTGACGCTCCCGTTCAAAGTCGCAGCCCCCATTCCAACAGCCGCTTGGAGTCGGTGAAGACATTGGCTTTGTTGCTGCCGAGGATGACGGCGATAACGTCGCGTCCGTTATTTTGTCCGCTCGAGACGAGGCAATGTCCGGCGGCATTGGTATACCCGGTCTTCATCCCGTTGCACCAGGGAGCCTGATGGAGGATGCGGTTGGTATTGACGAGCTGGCGCACGCGACCGTCCGAATAGTGGAATTCGGCCCGTGGGGTGGCCACGATTTTACGGATGATCGGGTTGGCGTAGGCGTTGCGGGCAATGATCGCGATGTCGCGCGCGGTGGAGAATTGTCCTTCGGCCGGCAGGCCATTCGGGTTCATGAAGCGCGAGGTGCGCGCACCCATGGCGCGGGCCCGGCGGTTCATCTTCACGACAAATTCCTCCGCGGTGCCGGCATGGTCGCGGGCCAGGGCGAGGGCGACATCATTCGGGCTTTTGACCAGCAGGGCCTGGAGCAATTCGAAGCGCGAGTAGGTTTGGCCGGCCTTGAGGTAAAGCTTGGTCGGCGCGGCGGCGGTGTCCTCGGGCTTGATGGTGACCGTTTCCCAAAGGTTGCCCTCTTCGGCGATGATGAGGGCGGTGAGGAGTTTCTGCGTGCTGGCCACGGCGCGGGGCTCGCGCGAATTGCGGTGACCGAGAACACGGCCGGTCTCGACATCGACCACGATGAAAGCTTTGCCATGCACTGGCGGCGGGGTGCCCGTGGCGTGGACCGCTTGGCCGCAGAGGCAGGCGATGGCACAGGCAACGAGGAAACGCATGGGACCGCACACCATGCCCTTTTTCCGCGGCCAAATCAACCGGCGGCCATCGCCGGCCGCGGGACGGGTCTTATTTCAGAGCTTTCTCGATGAGCGGATCCGGCGCGGCGCCGAGTTCGAGGGCTTTCTGGTAATGGCGCCGCGCCAGTTCGACGGCCGGCGGGTCGCGCTCGAGGCAGAAGACGGCAAGGTTGAAATGCGCATCGGCGTAGTCGGGCTGCAGCTCGACGGCGCGGCGCAGTTCGGATTCCGCGGCATCGAACCAGCGGTTGCGGCCCGCGGCCACTCCGAGGTAGTTGCGCGCGACCGCGTCATTGGGTGCGAGCACCACGGCCTGCGCAATGGCGGCGAGGGAGCGCATCGGTTCGTCGCGTTCGAGATAGATGATGCCGAGGTTGAGCCAGGCGGTCGGGTTGTCGGGCTTGATTTGCAGCGAGCGGCGCAGGAGGCGCTCGCCTTCTTTGTTGTTGCCCAGCCGGTATTCGGTCGAACCAAGATTGACGAGGGCGGGCAGATTGTCGGGTTCGATTTTGAGCACGCGCAGGTAGGCCTCGCGCGCGCCTTCGAAATTGCCGGCCTGGTAGGCTTCGATGCCTTCGGCCCCGATTTTTTCCACAATCGCGGTCTGCACGGGAGGCTTCGCCTCGTCGGGAATAGTGACCGGCACGAGCGCCGGCGGGGCGGTCTCGGCAACGGGACGCACCGCACCCGCCGATCCGCGAGAGGGCAGGCGTCCGTCACCGGCCGCGTCTTCGGCCGCCGGAAGAGTCGCCAACGGCAGGATGAGCGCGACGAGAAAGAGCGGTTCAGTCTTCCGCATCGCCACCGCCCAATTCACGCGCCCGAAGCGTGGCCGCGCGCACCGCGTCCATCACCGCGACACGCACGCCACCGCGCTCCAACTCGGAAAGACCGGCGATGGTTGTTCCACCGGGGCTGGTCACCATTTCGCGCAGGAGCGCCGGGTGCATCATGGTCTCGGCGGCCATCCCCGCGGCGCCGGCCACGGTTTGCACGGCCAACTTGGTCGCCAGATCGCGGGGCAAACCCATCTGCACGCCGCCGTCGGAGAGCGCCTCGATAAAAAGGTAAACGTAGGCCGGACCGCTGCCGCTCAGACCGGTGACGGCATCAAGCAGGGCTTCCTTGACGTGGAAGGCACGGCCGACCGAAGTGAAAATTTCTTCCACCTGCGCCACATCCCGCTCCGTGACCCCCTCGCCGGTCGCGTAGGCGGAGGCACCTTTCTGCACGAGAGCGGCGGTGTTGGGCATGACGCGCACGACACGGCACTTCGGTCCGGCCGCTTGCTGCAGCGATTCGATGGTCACTCCGGCCACGATGGAAACGAGCAGCTTGCCCGACAAATCCGCCGAGGCTGTGGTCAGGGCAGGCAATGCGTCCTCGGGTTTGACGCACAGAAGGACGACCTCCGAAGCCGCCGCGACGTCGTGATTATCACGGGCCACGCGAATCCCGCTCTCGGTGCCGAGCACTTCAGCCGGTTCGGAAAGCTTGTCGTGCACGACGACTTCCGCGGGTTCGCATACTTTGGCCGCCAAAACACCTTGAATGAGAGCGGAGGCCATCTTTCCGCAACCGATAAAGCCGATTTTCATGCATTCAGCGTAGGACAGCCCACCGCCCGGGCAAGCGGAAAGAGCGTCTGGGCCGCGCGAGCGGAGCGGGTTGGCTCTGTTCCATGCCACCCAAGGCCAGCCCAATTTTCCGCGCGAAGCCGCCGACCGACCCCGACTCGCCTCGGGGCCGGGAACTGCTTAATCTTCCGGAAACTTTGCATCCCTACCTCCTCCTGCCTCTCGCCGCCGCCATTCTCTACGCTGCGGCCGCACTCTGCCTGAAGATCGCGCTCGGACGCGGGGTGACGACTTGGTCGGTCCTTTTTTATAGCAACATCGTCCTTGGTCTCTTCTTTGCTCCCCTCCTCCTGGCCGGCCCATCGGGATGGAATGCCGGCGCTGCCGTCTGGGCTCTCGCTTCGGGGGTGCTCTTTTTTCTCGGCCAGGTCGGGACGTTCCGTTCGCTGCAAAGCGGCGATGTGTCCGTGGCCACGCCGGCCCTCGCGTCCAAGGTGGTATTTGTCGCGCTGCTCAGTCTGCTCGTGCCCGGCAACCGGCCCGACCCCGACCTCTGGCTGGCGGTGGTCCTGACCATGGCCGGGATGATTCTGCTCCATCGCGGACCGAAGATCAGCACCTCGCGTCCCCTCATCACGTTGGCCTGGGCGCTGTTTGCCGCGCTGAGTTTCGCCGCGGCCGACATTGTGGTGCAGGTCGGCGCGCCGGTGGCCGGCTTTACGCTCTTCATGCCCGTGATGTTCGGCACCGTGGCCTTGCTTTCGCTCCCCTTATTGTGGCCGCACATTCTGCGCCCGCCGCAGCGCACGGTCGCACCGGGTGCACGCCGTTGGTTGGCGGTCGGCGTGTTTCTGCTCGGATTACAGGCCACCGGCATGGCCTCAGCCATCGGACTCTTCGGCGATGCGACAGCGGCCAATGTCATCTACGGGTCGCGCGGCTTGTGGAGTTTGCTACTCCTCGCCGTGGTGGCCCGCCGTTTGGGTATCACGGATAGCGTGTTCGACCGCCGCACGCTTGGCCTGCGGGTCGTCGGATGCGTGCTTATCCTCGGAGCGGTCACCTTGGTCTTGTTCTGAGGAGGATCGTGCGGTCCCCATCGCGATTTCGACCGGCTCCTATCGCGCCCGGAGAGCGCGATCCACCTTACTCTGACGCCCGCCGTGCCAACCCGGCGACCGACGTCGCCGACCACCAGACGGGCAGGGCGCGGCGCATCCATTGTCGCAGCTCGCGACGCGGAACTTTGGCCGGTGTGATCACGGACGCAGGCTGGGCTTCGGTCAGAACCAAAGTGCGCCAACCGAGCAGAGCCGGCAGCAGGGTGGCATAACGCAGCCGTCCGGAACGCAACGCGGCGCAGTAGTCCGCACCATCCTGCAACCAACGGCGCGCCTGCTCCGTCCAAGGTCCGACCTCTCCCGGCAGGACATAGACCCGGCCGAGCGCCGCATCCATGCGTTGGTCACGCAGGATGTTCACCAACTGCAGACCCTGACCGTAGTGACGAGCGAGCGCCCCCATGACTTGAGGCGGCTCGTGGGAAAAATCGGGCAAGCGCGCCGCGCACAGCTCGGTCCAGAATTCCCCCACGCTCCCCGCCACGAGGTAGGTGTAGCGCTCGAGTTCCTCGCCGGTCAGCGGTGCGGCCTCCGGGGTAAATCTTTCGAGGTCGAAGATCTGCCCTTCCAAAATAGAACCCATCACCGCGATCATCGGCCGGCGGGCCGCTGCATCGCGCTCTCCCATCCGCCGCCATAAGTCCGGCAGAGCGAGCAGCAAGCTCCGCTCGGCCACGTCGCGGTGTCGCCCGGCCCACGCGGCCGCATCGTAACCGGCGATCTCCGCACGGCCCAAAGATTCGCGCGCCGCACGCAGCAAGTGCCGTCTTTCGCCCTCCGGCGCTGTTGCGGTGTCGGCCATGGTGTCCGTCGCCCGGGCCAGCAGGTAGGCCAGCGCGATGTCATCGCGCACTGCCCGCGGCAGGAGACGGATGGTCAGGTAAAAAGAGCGCGAAGTGCGGCGGAGGATTTCCTTCTCGTTCATAAGCGGGGACCGACGCGGATCACGCGGATCCGTTCACGCGCTGCCGTGCCGAGGCCGAGCACTTCGGCGGAAGTTATCCAATGGACGTCTTTGCCCAGCGGCGGCAAACCGCCTTTGCTCCGAAAACGATCGAGCAACTCGAGTCCCAGCGCATCAAGGGCCACCGGATCGCGCGACGCATAAATCGCCCCGTGGCGCACCTGATATTGCGGCTGGGGAAACGGACCGCCCCCATACTGCGGCCGCAGCGCATCGAGGATGGTCAGCACAACTTTTCCGCCAATCCGCTCATCGGCATAAATCTCGGGCAAGAACGGATCTCCGAAGTGGGGCGGCCGGGCCAAGCGCCGCCAATTGTCGAGGTTGTCCAAGACCATCCCGGAAAGCGCGCCATTCACCCCGGAAGACAAGTGGTCGGTCAGGGCCGGCAAATGAACCACCTTGTCGACCGTGCCGAGCACGACGGAAAGATGGCTCTTGCTCGCGGTCTGTCCGCCGGAGGAAGACGGCTCGAAATTGCGGTCGCCGATGATCAGCTTGCCCATGACCGCTGCCGTGACCGTCTGCTCGGGGTCATAACCGCCGACCCGGTCGGTCGCGACGACCGTGAAGCGTTGTCCCAGAACCCCGTAACCGGCGCGTTTGATGTCCTCCCACTCGCGGTCCCAGATGATGATGCGCGAGGGCGCGACTCCCGCGGCGACCAATCCCTCGGCCACCGCGGCCACCACCGCCGGATGGGTCGAAGAAACCGGGGCACCGGAAGCGGAAACTTTGAGTCCGACGCGGTCCTGCGGCCGCACAAAGACGCGCCAGGCGTCGCCGATAGTGTCACGGCCGGCGGCCGCCATGACCAAGCTGTCCACCATGCGGCGCACCGCCGAGGCTTCAAACTTTCCGCCGCGGATCTCCCGCGGGTCTTCGGCGAGGAAGACGGTGGCCAGACGCGGCAAGGGTGCCGGCAGGATCACTTCCTCGCCGCGCATTTGCGCACCGGCGGCCAGCCATGCAGCTATGACAAAAATAATTTTCACCAGGCAACAACGGCCATCGACCCTTGCGAAATGGCGGCCGCTTCTTCTTCGGTAATCCAGCGTTCCTCGTAGTCGGGGCCCCACGAGTCGGAGAGTGCGATTTCGCCGGTTTCGGCGTTGAAGCCGGTGATGAGACAGACATGACCCTCGTCGGCGCCGCGGGCCAATTGACGGGCGGCGCGCCGCGCCCCCCGCAGCGATTCCTTCCACTGCGCCCAATCGTCAACCTTAACCCGCTCGCGCGTGCGCTGGTTGATCAACTCGTCGACCGACGCGGATGTGTCGATCGCCCACAAAACCGGAACTCCGGATTCGATCCATGCAGCGACCGTCGATCCGGCCGGCCGGCCGGAAACCGTGACCACACGCCGTCCGTGCCGCTGCGCGGTCTGACGGACCGCCGCAACCACATCGGCCACCCTTGTTCCTCCGCCCGGTCCGGTGTTGGCGGCCATGGCGAGCAGATACATATCCGATGGAATCCCGAGATGACGGAGCATGCGTTCCATGGTGGCGGGAACACAGAAGCCCTTCGGTCCTTGGTCCACCATGGGAATATCACGAATGACCACATCGCCATTGGGGCGGCGCTCGACGCGCTCCGCCAGGCGGGCCCGCAATTCCTGGTCCGTCACACGTTCCGCGCGCGGGCTGACACCCGCCTCATCCGGAGGCACAATACGCAGGGCGACATACTCGTTGCGCACCGACACCAGTTGCAGGGCGTGACCATTCCAATCGCGCCGCCGGCTCCGTTCCTGCAGCTGGCCGCCTGCGCCGGTTTTTTCCGCAGTGGCCGGACCAAGCAATGCCCCGAGCACCGCATCGAGCGCCTCGTCATCGGCCGCGATGGCCTTGCGGTAATCGCGGAGGATCTTCGCCACAGGGGGCGGACGTTCACCCGGTGCGGTGCGGATGAACTGGCCGACCGAGTCACCCTTGTTGGCGAAGATGATGTTGAGGGCCACCGGCTGGCCGTCCCGCGCAGAAAGGGACACCGAATGCGGACGACAACCGAAGAGGCGCGCGTTCTCCGGAGGATAAAGCCGGTAACTCGCATCGCCGGGAGTGCGCGATTCGACCGGCAGACCAAGACGCTCCGCCACGGCCTCGGCTTCTTCGTCCCAAAGCGTGCCGTCCGCAGGAAAAAGTGGGACACCCACCGTCGTGTTGAGCTGGGCGGCGGAGGGCGGTTCGGCGCGCGCGGGCAGGAGGCCGGCCAGCAGCGCGACCAACAGGCCGGCGCGTCTCATGCCCGGGGCGCGGGCCCCAATGGCGCGACGAGTCGGACATTGAGGGGCTTGACCTTGTCATAAATGCGGTCCGCCACGGTCGGCCCGCCCTCGTAGCCGCGGGAGAGCATCTCGAGCTTGGCGTCAAGATTGTCGATGTAATGCAGCGCGATGGCCTCGGGGGTCTTGGGTTGCACGGGCGAACCAAAGGCCAATTCGCCGTGGTGCGCGGCAACGAGGTGCAACAAATGCAAGCGCACGTCCTCATTGTCCGGTTGGAGGTCTTTCCACTCGTCGAGGGGGAGTGTTTTCCACAAGGAATTGACCAGTTCGATCCCGATATTGATATGACCGAGCAACTCGCCCCGTTCGTCGAACGGCATGGCGAAACCACCTTCCTCGATGCAGTTTTCCCAGAGCTTGCCGCAGTCATGAAAGAGCACGCCCGATTGCAGGAGGTCGCGGTGCAGGGACGGGTTGGCGGCACAAATGGCGTCCGCGTAACGCATCATTTGCGCCACATGCTCGACCAGTCCGCCGCGCCGCGCGTGGTGGAAAAAGCGGGCGGCCGCGGTGCGACGGAAGCGCGGTCCAAATTTTTCGAGGAAGGTTTGACCCAATCCTTTGAGCCTCGGGTCCTGCAACGCCGCGACGGCGGACTCGATGAATTTGTAATCCTCTTCTTGCCGGGCCCGCAGGTCGGCCGGACCGGCGAGGAACTCGTCTTTTTCCGCACCGGTCAGGGGCGCGAAACTCCAACGCTTGGCCTCGAGACCGAATTGCGGATGCACCGTGAATTCGCCTTCCAGCTTGAGGCAGGCGCCGGTCGCCAACTCCTGCGCCGCGGCGAATTGCCCGTTGTCCGACCAGACGCGCAGGATGAAACGATCGCGCGCATCGACCAATTGCACTTCGAGGAACGGCTTGCCGTCCTTGGAGGCTTTTTCCGTCACCGTCTCGACCAGGACCGGCAAGACGGCCCGGGCACGCCCTTCACGGGCGGCGACGCGGAGCGAAGCGATGTCGGTCAGGTCGGACATTGGCACTCAGGCTTTGGCCAGGGCTTCCCAGGCCGCCCGCTGCGCGTCGGACAGAACCGCGGGTAACTCCACCTCAACGACGGCATAAAAATCCCCGCGCGTGCCGCCGCGCTGCGGCATGCCCCGGCCCGGGATGCGGAACTTGCGGCCGTTCTGGGTGAGGGGCGGAATCTTCAATTTGGCGCGTCCGTCCAACGTAGGAATCATGATTTCGCCCCCGAGCACGACCTGGGCAACGGGCAATTCGACTTCGTGGATGATATCCGCGCCTTCCACCGTGAATTCCGGATGCCGTTCGAAGCGCACGCGCAGATACAAGTCGCCGGCCGGACCGCCTCCGCTGCCTTCGCCACCAATGCCGGCCAGGCGGATCCGCTGTCCTTCGGCCACCCCCTTCGGGATTTTTACGGTGTAGGTCTCGACCTTGCCGGAACGTCCGCGGGTGAAGGAAATTTGCCGCGTCGATCCATGCAACGCTTCCTCCAGCGTGACCATGATGTCGGCCTCCGCATCCTGCCCGCGCAGCGCGGCATCCCCGCCGGGAAAGGCGCTGCCACGGCGGCCGCCGCGCGCTTGGCGTCCGAAAAACGCCTCGAAGAAATCGCTGAATCCCGTGCCGCCGAATTGGAATTCCTCATCGCCCGCGCCGGCGCCATAGCCGCCGAAACCGCCGGGGAAACCGCCGCCACCCGGAGGCGGACGGAACCCGCCGCCGGGTTGCTGCCAATTCGGGCCGAGTTCGTCGTATTTTTTGCGCTTCTCCGTATCGCTGAGGACCTCGTAGGCCTCGTTGATCTCTTTGAATTTTTCCTCGGCCGTTTTTTTGTCCTTAGCCAGATCGGGATGGTGCTGGCGGGCCAGCTTGCGGAAGGCCTTCTTGATTTCGTCAGCCGTGGCCGTTTTGGCCACACCGAGGGTTTTGTAGTAGTCGCGGAATTCCACAGGCGGAAAATTTTCCCCGGACTATAGGTTCCCTCCCCCTCACCCGGCGAACAGATTCCGCCGCTTGGCGTGGGAAGGCCGCCGCGCTACGATCACCTGACCATGTTGGATATCCGCCGCCTCCGGGAGACCCCGGAAACCGTCAAAGCCCTCCTCGCCCGACGCGGGCCGGGGCTGGAAACCCTCGTCGACGAAGTGCTCGCCACCGACCTCGAACGCCGCACCAACGAGACCCGCTGGCAGCATTTGCAATCCGGACGCAAACAGCTGAGCAAAGAGATCGGCGCCCTCCGGGCGAAAAAGGAAGAGAGCACCGCCCTCGAAGCCGAATCGAAAAAGATGGGCGCGGAAATGGAAGCCCTGCAACTCGCCTCGACCGCCGCCGAGGAGAAACAACGCGAACTGCTTCTTTCCATCCCCAACCTGCCGCATGACGAAATCCCGCCGGGCCACGACGCCGCGGCCAACCCCGTTCTCCGCACCTGGGGGGAACCACCGGACATCGCCGACCCGCAGGACCACATGGCCATCGGCACGCGGCTCGGGCTCTTCGATGCCGAGCGCGCGGCGAAAATCAGCGGGAGCGGATTCATCTGCTACACCGGGCAGGGCGCACGGCTCGAACGGGCGCTCATTTCCTTCCTTCTCGACCTGCACACCCGCGACCACGGCTACACCGAAATGAGTCCGCCATTTTTGGTCAACCGCGCGACCATGACCGGCACGGGACAATTGCCGAAATTCGAAGCCGACCTCTTCGGCGTGACCGAGAGCGACCTCTTCCTCATTCCCACGGCCGAAGTCCCGGTGACGAACTTCCACCGCGAGGAAATCCTCCCCGCAGAAAAACTCCCGCTGAAATACGCGGCCTACACCCCGTGCTTCCGTCGCGAGGCCGGCTCGACCGGCCGCGAGACGCGCGGCCTCATCCGCATGCACCAATTCGACAAAGTCGAGCTGGTCAAAATCACCTTGCCGGAGAACTCCGCCGCGGAACTCGAGTCCCTCACGGCCGATGCGGAGCGCGTCCTCCAGTTGCTCGGCCTGCCTTATCGCGTGATCGAGCTATGCGGCGGCGACCTCGGGTTTAGTGCGCTCCGCACCTATGACATCGAGGTCTGGGCCCCGGGCCACCACGGCTGGCTCGAGGTTTCCAGTTGCTCGGGATTCGGCGACTACCAGGCACGCCGCATGGGCCTGCGCTACAAGGGGGCGGACGGCAAAAACCACTTCTGCCACACCCTGAACGGCTCGGGCACCGCGCTGGCCCGGCTCTATGTCGCGCTGCTCGAGAACGGGCAGCAACCCGACGGTTCCGTGCACCTTCCGGAAATCCTCCACCCTTATTTCGGCGCGGCGAAACTTTCCTGACCCGTGAAAAAAGCGGCCGAACTCCTGCCGCGCTTCCTCCGCCGGATCGGCACGGTCTCTCCCGCGCCGTGCGCCTTGGTCGGTGTTTCCGGCGGAATCGACTCGGTCGTTCTCCTCGATCTTTTGCAGCGGGCGGGATTCCCCAAACTCGTCGTGGCCCACTTCCACCACGGTCTGCGCGGGAAAGCCGCGGACCGCGATGAGCAATTCGTGCGCCAACTGGCCGCTTCAGCCGGCGCCCGGTTTGTCTGCCGTCGCGGTCAGGCCCGCGCGCGCGCCGCGCAGAACAAGGAATCGCTCGAAGAAGCCGCGCGGGAATTGCGGCGGCGATTCTTCGCCTGTGCGGCGGCCCAGCACAACGCTGCCACCGTTTTCCTCGCGCACCATGCCGGCGACGCCGCGGAAACCCTGCTCTTCCACCTCGCCCGGGGTGCCGGACGCCGAGGGTTGGGCAGCCTGCGGGGCGAGGCGCCGCTGGAAAAAAGCCCGGCAACCATCGTGCGGCCCTTGCTCGGATTCACCCGGGACGAAATCACCGCCTATGCCCGCGCGCGCCAACTCACCTGGCGCGAGGACAAATCGAATGCTTCGCGGGCCTTCACCCGCAATCGCCTGCGCCACGATGTGTTGCCCGCCCTGGCCAAAGCCGTGGGTTTCGACCCCGCACCCGCCCTGGCCCGCACCGCGGAAATCCTCGCGGCCGAAGAAGAGTGGATCGAGGGCCTCGTCGCGCCCGAAGCAGACAGCGGACAACTCGACCTCCGCACCCTGCGGGGCAAACCACTGGCCCATCAGCGCCGGTTGCTCCGCACCTGGCTGGCGGCACGCACCGCAACCACCGTGGATTTCGAAACCATCGAGGCCGCGCGCCACCTGGCGCTTTCCGGGGGCCATCCGGCCAAACTCAATCTGCCGCGCGGCAACCACCTGCGCCGGCGGGCCGGAAAGTTGTTCGTCGAGCGGGCGAAGGGACACCAATGACAGTCGCCACGGCAGGCACAGCCACCGTGGCACCGCTCACCACGCGAACAGACCGGGCCCTCCGCACCTGCGGGTGCGCGCCGCCACAGCACCCAGGTGATGAACCGCATCCGCCGGACGGCCAAGCCCCTGGTAAACCGCTCAAGCAGAGAGGTTATTCTTGCCGCCCGCCGCCGCTTGGTGACAATTATCCCCGTTTGCGGCGCAGGTCAGGAGCCTTCGTCCCGACCAATCACTATGGCTAATACAATCCTTGTCGGCGCCCAATGGGGCGACGAAGGCAAAGGCAAAATCATCGATTACCTCACCGACGGAGCCGATGCCGTCGTTCGCACGCAGGGCGGCAACAACGCCGGCCACACCATCGTGCACGGCAAGAGGAAATTCGTCCTCCACCTCATCCCCAGCGGCATCTTGCGACGCGGCAAAACGTGCGTGATCGCCAACGGCGTGGTGGTCGACCCGCTCGCCCTCGTCACCGAAATCACCGGCCTGCGCAAGAAAGGCATTCCCGTGGGCAAAAACCTCCTGCTCAGCGATGGCGCGCACCTCGTCATGCCCTGGCACCGCGCGCTCGATGAGGCCCGTGAACAGCGCAAAGGGAAAAACAAAATCGGCACGACCAAGCGGGGCATCGGTCCCGCCTACGGCGACAAAGCGGCGCGCACCGGACTGCGCGTCGGCGATCTGCTGGACCCCAAGGAATTTGCCGAAAAATTCAAAGCCCGCCTGCGCGAGAACAATGCCGTCCTGCGCTCACTCGGCGCGAAACCCGTCCCGTTGCAACCTTCTCTCCGCCATTACCTCGCCGCGGCCAAAGCGCTGCGGCCGTTCATCACCAATACGGTTGTCTGGCTCCATGGCGTCATGGCCCGCGGACGCGGCCTCCTTTTCGAAGGAGCCCAGGGCACTTACCTCGACCTCGACCACGGCACGTATCCCTTCGTGACCAGTTCGAACACCACGGCCGGTGGCGCCTGCACCGGGTCCGGCGTGCCGCCGCACCGGATGGACAAGGTCATCGGGGTGATGAAGGCCTACACCACACGCGTTGGGGAAGGACCGTTCCCGACCGAAAACGAGGACATCTCCGATCTCCTCCACGGCATGGGCCGCGAATACGGTGCCACCACCGGGCGCGCCCGCCGCTGCGGATGGTTCGACGCCGTGGCCACGCGTTATGCCGCGATGATCAACGGCATCGATGAACTGGCCATCACCAATCTCGACGGACTCGACCACGTCCCGGTGATCAAAGTCTGCACCGCTTACAAACTCGGCGGCAAAACGCTCAAACACCCGCCGACCAGCGCGGCCGACTGGGCCCTTTGCCGTCCAGTCTATCGCACCTTCCGCGGTTGGATGACGGACACTTCCAAGGCGCGCCGCTTCGGCCAGTTGCCGCCTGCCGCGCGCGTCTACGCGAAGGCCCTCGCGGAATTGACCGGGGCGAAACTTTCCATTGTCAGCATCGGCGCCGGACACGACGAGACCATCCGACTGTGAGCAACCCCGCCGGAGTCCCTGCCGAAAAAATCCCGCGACATATCGCCGTCATCATGGACGGCAACGGCCGCTGGGCCCGCGAGCGCGGGTTGCCCCGCATCGAAGGGCACCGCCGCGGATCCGAAGCGGTGCGCGCCTGCACCGCCGCGTGCATCGAGGCCGGCGTCTCGCACCTCACCCTTTACGCGTTCAGCAAGGAGAATTGGCAACGTCCGCCCGATGAGGTCAAGGCCCTGATGAACCTGCTCGACCGCTTCCTTGCCGAGCGCACGGCTGAAATCATGGAGCGCAATATCCGCCTGCGTGCCATCGGCCACCTCGAGGATTTGCCCGCCAACACGCGGCGCCGGCTCGATACCGCGATGGAGAAGTCCGCCGGAAACACCGCCATGACCCTCACCCTCGCCCTCAGCTACAGCGCGCGCACCGAGATCACCGACGCGGCGCGCACTATGGCCCGCGAGGTGCGTGACGGGGACCTCGATCCGGATGCCATCACCGAAGAAACCATCGCGGCCCGCCTTTACACCGCCGGCCTCCCCGACCCCGACCTCCTCATCCGCACCTCCGGCGAAATGCGGGTTTCCAATTTCCTCCTCTGGCAGATCAGCTACGCCGAAATCGTGGTCACGCCGAAACTTTGGCCGGAATTCGGCGAAGAGGATCTTTTCGCCGCGATCCGGGAATATGCTGGACGGCACCGGCGTTACGGAGGCATCTGACAGGATTGCCCATGGCCGCAAAGCAGACCGTTCTTGTCGTTGATCCCGATCCCGATTTTCTCGATTGGGCCGGCAGCCAACTCGCCGCTGACGATGTCCGCGTCCTCACCGCGGAAAGTTCCGAAGAGGCTTTCAAACTTTTCTGCGCGGAAGATCCCCTGGTGGTCATCACCGAAATGCGGCTCGGCACCCACAGCGGGTTGGAATTGCTCGCCCGGCTGCGCAAGCGCGATCCCAACGCCATGGTCATCATCACCGGCGCCCTCGGCACCACGCAAAGTGTTATCGAATCGATGCGCCTCGGCGCCTTCGATTTCGTGCGCAAGGAGCAGTTGCCCTTCAATCTGAAGATCGTGGTTGATGCCGCGCTCAAAGCCGCTGCCGAAATGCGGCAGGCCAAACCCTTTGAACCGACCCTCAGCCTCGAGCAGCACCAGGACAGCATCGTCGGTCAATCCGCCGCCATGCAGGAGGTTTTCAAAATGGTTGGGCGTATTTCGAACAGCGATGCCGCCGTCATGATCACCGGCGAAAGCGGCTCGGGGAAAGAACTCGTCGCCCGGGCCATCCACCAATACAGCGCCCGGCACGACCGTCCGTTCCTCGCCATCAATTGCGCGGCCATTCCGGAAAATCTCCTCGAAAGCGAACTCTTCGGTCACGAAAAAGGCTCCTTCACCGGGGCCAGCGCCCAACGCATCGGCCGCTTCGAGCAATGCGACGGCGGCACCCTCTTTCTCGACGAGATCGGCGACATGCCGCTCTCCATCCAAAGCAAACTCCTGCGCGTCCTGCAGGACGGGACTTTCTCGCGGGTGGGCGGCAACCAGACCATCCAGACCGATGTGCGCATCGTCGCCGCGACAAACAAAAACCTCGAGGCCGAGGTGGCCGGAAAAAACTTCCGCGAGGATCTTTTTTACCGGCTCAACGTCGTCCGCCTCCACCTTCCGCCACTGCGCAGCCGCAAGGAGGACATCCGTCTTCTCGCCGAATACTTCCTCAAACGCATCGCGACCCAAAAACTCAAACCGCAACTCCAGCTGAGCAAGGAGTCGGTCGAGTTGCTCGAGAACCATCCGTGGCCGGGCAACGTCCGCGAATTGGAAAACACCATCCAACGGGCTGCCGTCCTCTCGACCAGCGACGTCCTCCTGCCCAAAGACCTTCCGCTGGGACAGGCCGCCGCCGCGCAACCCGGCGAAGCTGCGGTTGCCCTCCCCGCACCGGCCAATCTCGACGAGGCCGCCCGCTTCCTTTTCGCAGCGGCCGCCGCGCAACCCGGACTCGAACTGCTCCCTTGGCTCGAGCAGGAATTCACCCGCCGCGCCATGGAGTCCACCGGGAACAACCAACTGCGCGCGGCCAAGCTTCTCGGCATCACCCGCGCCACCCTGCGCAAACGCCTCGAACATTTGCGCGGCGACCTCGCGTGAAAAGCGCCCCGCGCGCCTGGCTCCGCCGCAACGGCTCATGGCAGCCGGATGCCACCCTTCCCCTGACCGACCGCGGCGCGCGCTACGGCATGTCCGTCTTTGAAACCATCGGCATCCGCGAGGGCCAGCCGCTCCTCCTGGCCGAACATCTCACCCTGCTTGCCGCAAGCGGTGCGGACCTCCTCGGCACAAACCTGCCCGACCTCCAATTGCCTCCCTTGGCCCCCGAGGCCACCGGCATCCTCCGCCTCTACCTCACGGCCGGCGACGGAGCCCCCACCGCACCGGTTTCCGAACCGCGGCTCTTCGCCCTTTTCGAACCGCATGATCCCGCCGGCATTCCGCATGAACAAACCGCGCGTTTGCACCCCGAACCGGTCACCCCGTTCGCGCACGGACGAAAAACGGCAAACTACTGGCTGAATTGCGCCGCGCAGACCGCGGCCCAAAATGCCGGCTGCGATCACGCCCTTCTCGCCGACCACGAAGGGAATCTTCTTTCCGCCGCCTTCGGCAACATCTTCTTCGTCCTCGACGGTCAACTCTGCACCCCTTCACTCGCCCTCGCCGTCCGCGCCGGGGTCATCCGTTCCCGCCTCATGCAAATCCAGACCGTGCGCGAAGTGGAATTTCCCGCCGCGCGCCTCCCCGAAGCCACCGAACTTTTCCTGACCAACAGCCGCCTCGGCGTCATGCCCCTGCAATGCGCGGCGATCACCCCCGGACCCCTCGGACGCGCCTTGCGCCAGAACCTCCTCCGCGAAAACATCGTGCCGTGAACCACGAGCTTCTTTCCGCCGGCGGGGCCAGCGCCGCCGCGCGGGCCTGGCTCGAGGCCGTGCGCCGCGGGGCGCCCGCCGTGGCCGGAGGCGCCGCCGCCCCGGCCCAGCCGTTCCTTGCCGCATGGTTGGCCGCCAATCTGCAGCGACCGGTCTGCGTGGTCTGTGCCGACGTCAAACGTCAGGAAGAATTCCACCACGACCTGCAATTCTGGAACCAACGCGCCCTCTTTGTGCCGGACCTCGAACTGGCCGCCGCTGGCGTGGGCAACCCAGATCCCGAAATGGCCGCCGCCCGCCTCGCCGCACTGCGCGAACTCGACACCGACCCGCCGCCGCTCGTCGTGGTCACCGCCGCCGGACTCGATCATCCCGCGCCCTCGCGGCAAAAGTTGGCCGGCGACACCCTCACCCTCCGGCGGGGAGAAGCGCTGCCGCTGGCGGACTTGATCGCCCGGTTGGAGCGCACCGGCTTCACCCGCGTGCCCACGGCGGCGCAACGCGGCCACTACGCCGTGCGCGGCGGCATTGTCGATGTCTTCCCCTGGCAAACCATCCTGCCCTTGCGCCTCGAATTTTTCGGCGATGAGATTGAATCCATCCGCTCCTACGATCCCGATTCCCAGCGCTCGGTCGAAACACTCGAAAGCGGCGAACTTGGCCTCGGGGACGGCGGCGGGGCCGATGACTCCACCTTGCGCGCGCACTTTGCGGCCGACACGCTTTTCCTCTCGATCGAAGACGCGGCCCCCGAAGCGCCGGCCCGGCTGCATTCCGGCCCCGTGCTGGCCGACGATGAGGACCTCGACCTCCTCGCCACCGATCACCCGCTCGGGGATTTCGCCGCCGGGGACATCGTTCTTCTCGAGCAACGCCGCCGCGATCTTTTCCGCCAGATCGCGCAATGGCAGGCCGACGGATGGACGGTGCGCATCGTCTGCGCCAACGAGGGCGAGGCGACCCGGTTGCGCGAGTTGGCCGCTTCCGGGGAGACCTCCCCGCGCGAACTGCCCGTGCTCTTCGGCACCC
This sequence comes from Chthoniobacterales bacterium, assembly GCA_044359955.1. Classification (GTDB taxonomy): domain Bacteria; phylum Verrucomicrobiota; class Verrucomicrobiia; order Chthoniobacterales; family JACTMZ01; genus JACTMZ01. The sequence goes on from JBIKLF010000017.1 coordinate 24,761, forward strand.
TGACCCGCGGATTCACCCTGCCGGAAGCCAAACTGGCCCTCCTCACCGATGCCGAACTCTTCGGCCGCGCCGCCAGCCTCGAACAGCGCCGGGGCGGATGGGCCCGCGCCCGCGCCGCCCTCTCGCGCCAGACTTTGCGCTTCGATGATTTCGAGACCGACGACCTCGTAGTCCATCTCGACTACGGGATCGCGCGCTACCGCGGGCTGCAGGTCTTGCCCGGACAAGAGGACGCCGGTGAAGTCCTCACCCTCGAATTCGCCCGCGGGTCGAAACTCTACGTGCCGCTCGAACAGGGGTGGAAAGTTTCCCGTTATGTCGGGGTCGGACGGAAAAATCCCGCGCTGAGCGAACTCGGGGACGGCCGCTGGCAACGCGCGCGGAGCAAAGCGGAAAAGTCCGTCCTCCTTTACGCCGAGAAACTCCTCCGCGTGCAGGCCGAGCGGGAACTCGAGACCGGCGTCGTCTTTCCCCCGGACAACACTTGGCAACGCGAATTCGAAGACTCCTTCCCCTTCGACGAAACCCCCGACCAACTCCGCGCCATCATGGACGCCAAAAAGGACATGGAATCGACCAAGCCGATGGACCGCCTCATCTGCGGCGATGTCGGCTTCGGGAAAACCGAAGTCGCCATCCGCACCGCCTTCAAAGCCGTCATGGGCGGCCGGCAAGTCGCCCTGCTCGCCCCCACCACCGTGCTCGCCCAGCAGCATTGGCAGACCCTGCGCGAACGGATGTCCGACTACCCCGTCACCGTGGGATTGCTCAGCCGCTTCCGCACGGTCAAACAGCAAAAACAGACGCTGGCCGGACTGCGCGACGGCAGTGTCGACATCGTGGTCGGCACCCACCGCCTGCTCGGCAAAGATGTCTCGTTCAAAAACCTCGGACTCGTCGTGGTCGACGAGGAACAGAGGTTCGGCGTATTGCACAAGGAACGGCTCAAAGAAAACTTCCGCGGCGTCGACGTTCTCACCCTCTCGGCCACCCCCATCCCGCGCACCCTCTATCTCTCGCTCCTCGGGGCGCGCGACATGAGCACGATCGAGACGCCGCCGGCCAACCGCATTCCGATCGAGACCGTCATCTGCGGCTATGACGAACGCCTCATCCGCGACGCCATCCAACGCGAGCTGACCCGCGGCGGTCAGGTCTATTTCCTGCACAATCGGGTCAAATCGATCGGCCTCCTCGAAAAGCGCCTCAAGGAACTCCTGCCCCGCGCGCGCATCCTGACCGGACACGGACAAATGCCCGAGGAGGAACTTGAAGACATCATGGCCACCTTTGTCGCCGGCCAGGCCGACATCCTGCTCTGCACCACGATCATTGAAAGCGGCCTCGATATTCCCAACGCCAACACCATCATCATCGACCGCGCCGACCGCTTCGGCCTGGCCGACCTTTACCAATTGCGCGGACGCGTCGGACGCTCCAACCACAAGGCCTACGCGTATCTCCTCCTGCCGCGCGACATGATGGGCGCGGGCGAGGCACGCCAGCGCATCGCGGCCATCCGTCAGTATTCCAGCCTCGGGGCCGGATTCCGGGTCGCCATGCGCGACCTCGAAATCCGCGGCGCGGGCAACATCCTCGGGACGGAGCAAAGCGGACACATCCTCGCCATCGGTTTCGAATTTTACTGCCGCCTGCTCAAAGCCGCGGTGGCCAAGCTCAAAGGGGAAAGGGCACCCGGCCGGCCGGACATCAAGGTCGACCTCGACTTCATCGCGCCGGACCCCGCGACGGCACGCAGCGGACAACTTCCCGCTTGGATCCCGCCCGGCTACATCGCCGAACCGAAGGAACGCATCGCCGCCCACCGCGCCCTGGCCGAGACAGAAACCCTCGCCGGGCTCGACCAGCTGAAGAACCAGTGGCGCGACCGCTACGGACGCCTCCCGCCACCCGCCCGCCATCTCCTCAAGACCGCCGCGGTCCGTCTGCGCGCCGCCTCGGCGAACATCGACCTGGTCGAAACAGAGGGAAAAGTCCTCCGTTTCCGTCGGGGAGGGGATTTCATCATGATCGGCCACCGCCACCCCCGGCTGGACTCCGAAGATCCCGCCTTGAAATTGCGCCAGATTCTTACACTCTTGCAGCAGTTGTGATCACTTCTGTCCGCTCCTTCCCGGGTGCCCTTGCCCTCACCCTCATTCTGCTCCCGCTCACCGCCCCGGGCCAGCAGCGCGACCGGCTGGTCGACGGCATCGCCGCGGTAGTCAATTCGAATGCCATCACTTTCGGCCAAGTCCGCGAACTCCTCATGTTCCGCCAGCGGTCCCTCTCCGAAATGTATCAAGGCGACGAACTGCGCGCCAAGATGAAGGAATCGCAGGACGCCGCACTCAAAGACCTCATCGATCGCCAACTCATCATCGACCACTTCAACACCGAGGGTTTCCAAATTCCGGCCTACGTCGTCGAGGACCGCGTCAACACGATCATCCGCGAGGAATTCGGCGGCGACCGCCAGGCCTTCGTGCGCACCCTCAAGGCCCAGGGCTTCAGCCTCGGACGCTTCCGCGAAATCGAACGAGACAAAATCGTGGTGCAAGCCATGCGGCAGCGCGCCGTGCGCTCCGACTTCATCATTTCACCCGACAAGGTCGACGCCTACTACCGCAAGAACCTCAAACAGTATTCCACCCAGGCGGAAATCAAACTCAACATGATCGTCCTGCGGCCCGAGTTCGACGGCTCGGACAACCCGGTTGAAGCCAAACGCGCCATGGCCAAAGAAATCCGCGAAAAACTGGCCAACGGCGGCGATTTCGCCGGCATGGCCCAAATGTATTCCGATGACAGCACAGCCGATTTCGGTGGCGACTGGGGATGGATCGACGAAAACACGCTCACCGGATCGCTCAACAAAATCGCCTTCTCCCTCCAGCCGGGAACGCTGAGCGAGGCCATCCAAGTCGGAGACACCTTCTACATCATGCGCGTCGAAGCCAAGAAGCCGGCCGTGGTCCAACCCCTCGCCGAAGTCCGCGAGGAAATCACCAAGAAGCTCATCGAGGAAGAACGCATCCGCATGCAGGACCGCTGGATCGACACCCTTCGCGAGAAGGCTTACGTCAAAATCTACTGAGCGTGCCCGCCCGTCCCGTCCTCGGACTCACCAGCGGCGATCCGGCCGGGATCGGACCGGAACTCATCACCCGCTGCCTCGCCGATCCCGAGTTGCCCGGCGGCGTCGACTTCCGTCTCATCGGTCGCGAAGGCGGGCACACTGCCGGAAAACCGACCCCGGCTTCCGCGCAGGTCGCGTGGGACGCGCTCGAGGAAGCCGCACAGTTTTTGCAGGACGGCACCATCCAGGCCGTCGTCACCGGCCCCGTGCACAAAGCTTCCCTCCACGCCCTCGGCTTTCCTTTTCCGGGGCAAACCGAATTCTTCGCCGACCGTGCCGGCGTCGGGAATTTTGCCATGTGCCTGACCGGCGGGCCGCTCACCGTGGCCCTCGCCACCGCGCACCTGCCCTTGCGCGAGGTGCCGCACTTGCTCCGCACGGAGGAAATCGTCCGCGTCGGGAAACTGCTCCACGCCTTCCTGCAGCGCCGCCTCGGACGCGCGCCCCGCATCGCGGTGGCCGGACTCAATCCCCACGCCGGCGAAAACGGACAATTCGGTCAGGAGGAAAAAAACCTCATCGCCCCCGCCATCATCCAACTCGCCCGCGAAGGCGACTTCACCGGCCCGCACTCGCCCGACACCGTCTTTCATCGCGCCGCCCACGGAGCCTTTGACGGCGTCCTCTGCATGTATCACGACCAAGGACTCATCCCGCTCAAACTCCTCGCCTTCGACACCGGCGTAAACGTGACGCTCGGCCTCCCCCATCCCCGCACCAGCCCCGACCACGGCACCGCCTTCGACCTGGCCGGCACCGGCCGCGCCAACCACCAAAGCATGCTCGCCGCGATGAACCTCGCGGCCGACCTGCTGCGCCCCCGCGCCTAGCGGATTTCAAGGCAGGGACGAGCGGCCCGCTCGTCCGCCCCCTACCAACGGGCCCGCGGGCCCCTACCCTCAAATCATATACTCCGGCCCGCCCGTCTGCTCATGCAGACCACACTCGCGCTTCAGCCCGCTGAAACGCGTGTCCTCCGCTTTCATCCCGTCGGCAAAGCGCGTCGTGCTGTGCGTGTCGCCGATGCTGATGTAGCCCTGTTCCCACAGCGGATGGTAAGGCAAGCCGTGCTCGCGGAGATATTCGCCCACTTGCCGGTCGGTCCAGTCGACGATCGGATGAATTTTGAGCACACGATTCTGGCGTTTGATCACGGGCAAATCTTCGCGGGTCGAAGCATGCTCGCGGCGCAGTCCGGCAATCCACACGCTGGCCCCGAGATCCTGCAGCGCACGGTTCATCGGCTCGGCTTTGTTCAGGCGTCCGTATTTCTCCAGCCCCTCGACCCCCTGCTCCCAAAGTTTTCCGTAAAGCGCTTCCTGACGCGCCGCCGTCAGCAAGGGCGAATAGACCTTCAGGTTCAGCCCCAGTTTTTCCGTCAGCTCCCCGGCGAACCGGTAAGTCTCGGCAAAAAGATAGCCGGTATCGACAAAGACGACGGGAATCTGCGGGTCGACCCGCGTGACCAGATGGAGCATGACGGCCGCCTGCACCCCGAAGCTTGTGCTCAGCGCGGCATGACCGCGGAACTCCTCAAGCGCCCAGCGCACGCGCTCTGCGGCGGATCGTCCTTCGAGTTCGCGGTTCCACTTCGCGACTTGGGCGTCGTCAAATTCGGGCTGGAGCGGCTTGGACATCAAAAAAAGGCCTTGCCGAATACGCCCCCCGGGCCCCCGCGGCAAGAAGCAAATAACCGGGAATTCCATGGACCACTGCCGGCCAGACCCGCCATAAAACATCCCGTGCCCCACCGCTCGATCCTGCCCCTTGCCCTCGGCACACTGCTTTTCGTTGCCGGTTGCGGAAAAAAAACTCCCCTAGTCCCGGCCGAAGCAGACGACCCGTGGGCCGCTTGCGCTTTTGCCCGCCATATTCCGGCCTCGAGTGAAGGCTTTTTTTGGTGCCGTCACCCCGCCGAGACCTGGCCGGACATCGTGACCCCCGCGTCCCCTCTGCTCAACGATCCCGGACTGCGCGAATCATGGCGAGGCACTCCACCGGGACGGCTCTTCAACGCATGGCTCGAAGCACCGCGCACCCCGGAAATCCTCACCGCCCTCGGTCCGGTCACAAATGACGAAATCTTCCTCTCCCTCGGCAGCGGCAGCGCATCGCAACTGGCCGCCCTGCAACAGGTCAAACGCCTCTTCGAGGTCGCGCGCCTGCGCAATCTCTTCACTCCGCGGCCCGCCGAAGATGCCCCGCCGGAGGAAAACATCCCGCTGGAGGCCATGCCCGAGGACCTCGCCGCGGCGGCCTTCACCGAGGTCATTGTGCCTCTCGCGCCCGCCATGCAGGAAGCGCTGGAAAAGTTCGTGCGCGATGCCGCCATCCCGCCACTCCTCATCGGCGCCAAACTGCCGCCCGACTCCGCCCTGCCGCGACTGGTGGAGGAATGGGTGTCCACTCTTCCGGAAAAAATCCCGCGCGATCGCGTCGAGGCCGGCGAGCACGGACAGTTCACCCGCGTGCGACTCCCCCTCACCCTGCTCGTGCCGACCAATGTCGCGGTGCGCGCGCGGGACATCCTTGCCGCAAACATCGGCGACCCTTACGCCGCCACCTACATCGTGCGCGACCTGCTGGCCAAGATCACCACGCTCGGATTCGGACACATGCACGGCTATTTCGTCATTTCGATTGGCACGGACTCCGGCCTGCCAACCCTCGCCGCCGGGCCCGCCGACGCCTTGCCCTCCACCCCCGTCATGCAACGCGTCGAACCCTTGCTCGCCGCGGGTGCCGACGCCGTCTTCTATGCCGACCCTCTGGTTGTCAGCCTCGCCGCAGCTCCCCCTCCCGTCGCCGAATATCTCGAGGCCGCCCTCGAAGCGGCCTTGGAATTCGCGCCGGCCGAAACCATCGATCCCCTGCGCGCCCAAGCCGCCCCGCTCCGCGCGCAGGCGGCGGACCTTTTCCGTCCGCGGGTGTCCGCCGTCGGAGGCTTCGCCCGATACGAGGCAAATACCTGGCGAGCCGAAATCTTCGGCGGCTCCCTCGCTCCGCGTCTGGCCGCGGACAACACCGCCCCCTTGCTCGCGCCCGAGACGGGCGTGGATTTTCTGTGGACCGAAAATTGGGAGGCTGGATACGTGCGGCGATTGACCGATTTCACCGCGGGGCTGGCTACCTTTGCCGCCGAGTGGACCAAAGTGCTCGGGCCGGTTTTCCTCGACGACCAACGCCGGACCACGGTTGAAGCGTTTCTGCGCCTGGCCGCCGGACCGTTGGAACAACTCAAACCCCAGGCCGGGCCGCTCCTCGAGGCCGCGCTCGGAACGCAGGTCGCCCTGGCCGTTTCCTTTGATGGCTCCATGCCTCCTCCTCCGTTGCTGCCGCCCGCCGCCGCGCAGGCCATCTTGCCGCGCGTCGCCGTAGCCGCCGCCCTGCGGGATCGCGAAGCTCTCGGCCGTGGTTGGGAGGAAGCGACCAAGGCGGGTGACACCGCCCGCTGGCCGGCGCCCGTGACCTCGCCCGAGCCCGGCGGGGCCGTGACCTACGCCTACCCCTTGCCCCTGGGCGGACCCGATCTCGGTCTGGCCGTCACCATCGACGGCAACCGCTGGGTGCTCGGCAACTCCCGGGCCTTCAACCTGCAGGTTGCCGCGTCGCCGCCCGCGGCAACCGGCCGCGATGCGGTTCAGGCCGTGGAATTCCACACCGCACCGCTGGCCACCTTCGCCGCCGCCTGGGCCTCGGCCTTGGACGAGGATCCCTCGCTGGCCGGGATGACCGCCGGACTCATCCCTTCCGATCCACAAACGCTATCCGCCGCGGCTGAGGTGCTGAAAACACCGCGCCGCTTCCGTTACGAAGCCCGCTGGGAGCAGGACATGCTGCACCGTGTGCTCGAGCTCTCGCCGGTTCCCTGATTTGACCTTGTGACCCCGCGCCGCGTCTCCTAATTTTTACGTCCCATGTCCGTTCTCATTGTTGGTTCCATCGCGCTCGACGACGTCAAAACTCCCGTCGAGGAACGTTTCGATCTGCTCGGCGGCTCCGCGTCCTACGCCTCCGTCGCCGCCGGGTATTTCTCCCCGGTCAATCTCGTGGCCATCGTCGGCGAAGATTTTCCGTCCGACCACTGGAACTTCCTCCAAGGCCGCGGGATCAACCTCGAAGGCGTGCAACGTGCCCCGGGCAAAACCTTCCGCTGGTCCGGCGAATACATGTGGGACATGAACACCCGCGAAACCCGCTCGGTCGCCCTCAATGTCTTCGAGACCTTCGCCCCGAAGCTTCCGGACCACTTCAAATCATGCGACTTCGTCCTCCTGGCCAACATCGCACCCGACTTGCAACTGCAGGTGCTCGACCAGATGGAAAAACCGAAGTTCGTCATCGCCGACACGATGGACCTCTGGATCAATATCGCCCAACCCGCCTTGCTCGACCTCCTCAAGCGGGTTGACATGCTCATCCTCAATGACAGCGAGGCGCGCGAACTGACCAAGGAAACCAGCCTGATCAAAGCCGGCAAAAAGATCCAATCCCTCGGCCCCCGCATTGTCGCGGTGAAAAAAGGCGAACACGGCTGTCTGCTTTTCGGCGAGGATGACGATTTCTTCAGCTGCCCGGCCTATCCGCTCGAGGATATCCACGATCCCACCGGCGCGGGCGACACCTTCGCCGGCGGCCTCACCGGCTACCTGGCCAGCCGCGGGAATCACGATGTCGGCTTCAAGGCGCTCAAGACCGCCGTGGTCGTCGGCAGCGTGCTGGCCAGCTACAACGTCGAAGCCTTCAGCCTCGAACGCCTGCGCTCAGTCGAACAAAAGGACATCCTCTCCCGCTTCACCGAGTTCCAAGACCTCGCCCACTTCGACGCCGACCTGCCGTAGCCGCATTTGGACCAAAGCTGACCAAGGACCGTTCCGGACTTCCTTTCCTTCGTTTCCTTCTGTTCAAAAATTCCCTACCCGGCCAATTGCGCCGACGGGAACCAGATGTAGAGCATCAGGTAAACGATCACGCCGGTCACCGAAACATAAAGCCACAACGGCAACGTGATCCGCGCCCACTTTTTGTGCCGGTCAAAGCGCGCACGCAGCGCCGGGATCACGGTCATCACAACCAGCGGCACAATGGCCGCGGCAAGAATGACGTGGGTGATGAGGATGAAAAAGTAGAGCGGGCGAATGAACGGGTGCTCATAAGTGAAACGCACCGACCCGACGTGGTAGTGATAGATGAGGTAGCTGGTCAGAAAGACCGCCGAGACAGTCAGCGCGGAGACCATGCAGATGATGTGCTGGCGTTTGCGCTCATGCTTGATAAACCACCATCCGGCGAGGAGGAGGAGAGTGCAGATGGAGTTGAGCGTGGCGTTGACCGCCGGAAGATCCGTGACGCTCATGGCGCGGAACCACGCCCGGCATCAACCGCCTTGATCGTCTTCATAACAAACCATCCCAATCCGCTGCACAGCGCGAAAAGAAAGACCAACATAGCCACCACACCCCACGAGAAGGCCACACCGGCCATAACCGTCGTGGCTTCGGAATCCTTGGTCATCACGCGGCACCCGGCGCAAGCCAAAGAAGGAGCCGCGGTCAAAAGACCTGCGAAGCACGAAACCAAGAGCGTTTTCACGAGGGAAAAGCTAGCCTCTGCCGCGGACCAGAGCAAGCCGCCGGTCACAAAAGGTAAAAGCGGCGTCCCCGCCGCTTGTCGATCAGAGTAAGCGGCGGGGACGCCGCTTCTACTTTACGGAGTCGCTGGACTGCTCCCGTAGCAAATTCCCCGTGTCCGTAAGGACCTTCGGGATCAGCTCCGGGTCCTCCAACATCCGCGCGCTGCGCACCATGCCGTTGCCGTCCACGATGAGGAACATCGTCCCATGGACTGGTTCCCCGCCTTCCTCGGAAAGATGCTGCATGAAGCCCTCCGTGACCAATTTCTCGATCACCGCTTTGTCTCCAGTGAGAAATTTCCACCGCTCCGGATCAGCAAAGTTGGCTTCGGCATAAGCTTTGAGCACTTCCGGCGTGTCGTATTCGGGATCGACCGTCACCGAGACCAGTTTCACCTCGGGGGTTTTGACCAGCGCTTTCTGCATTTCGAGCATGCGCGCGGTCATGAGCGGACACGGGCCCGCACACCGGGTAAAAATGAAGTCGGCGATCCAGATTTTGCCGCGGAGATCGGCCTTGGTCACCGTCTGGCCGTTCTGGTCGGTCAGCGAAAATTCCGGGACGGCACGGATGACCGGCAACTGTTCGACATCACGCCGCACGGAGGCCTGCCACATGGAATAGCCCATGGCGACGGCGAGGACAAAAAGAAGAAAGGCCCCGGCCCAGCCCAGCCGGCGCATCCGGCCGGCGATGATGTCCTCTTGATGGTGCTCGCTCATGGGATTCACCGGCGGAGACGCCGGTTGTTCAGATCAAATAGAGCACCGAATAAAGGAAGAGCCAGACCACATCGACAAAGTGCCAATACATGCCGGCCAGGATCAGATACGTGTGGCTCTGCGCAGTGTAAGCGCCGCCGAGCTGACGGATCAGCGCCCACGCGATCATGAGCACACCGATGACCACGTGCAGTCCGTGAAACCCGGTCAGCACAAAGAAGGTCGCCCCGTAAGCCCCGCCTTTGTTGAACCACAGGCCTTCATGGTGCATGTGATACCACTCGTAGGCCTGCACTCCGACGAAGAGGCTGCCCAAGAGGACGGTAACGAATAGCCAGGCGACGCCGCTCTTGCCCTTCTTCACCGCGACCTCCGCCGCGTGAAAGGTGAAGCTGCTGGCAATGAGGAAGACCGTGTTGATCCCGGTAAGCAGGATGGGAAGCTTCGGCAAATCCGGCGAAGGCGGCCACGCCGGCGAACTCAATCGCAGCACGATGTAACCGGCGATCAACCCCGCGAAGAGCATGGCTTCGGAGGCGAGGAAAATGGTCATGCCGAAGACCGCCGTGCGCTGCGAGGCGTGGTGGTCGGACGGACTGTCGTGGGCGGTCAGGGCGGCGGTGCTCATGGGCGATTATTTCAGGTGAAAAAGGTTTTCCAGAGAATGACCAGAGTGCAAAGCAAAAGGGCGAAGACCGCGAGGGCGGCAAACAGCCGGCGGTTGGCCTGTCGGGTTTTGGCAGCGGGTGATTTCATTCATCGGGCGAGCACCATCAGGGCGAGCAGGAGCGGGAGATAAGCAATCGAGGCGAGAAAAAGCCAGCGGGCCGCCGGCACCGAACCACCGCTCACCGCAAAATTGGCCGCCACCGAGGCAAAGCCCGCGCCCAGGAGGAGCGCGCCGTAGAAATAAACAGCCGAATAAGCGAAGAAGACGGAGGGCAACAAACTCACGGCCAAAAGCGCGAGCGCATAAAGGAAGGCTTGGCGGCCCGTGACCGCGCCACTTTCGTCATTTTCGGAGAGCATGCGGAAACCCGCCTGCGCGTAGTCGGCCCGGTAGAGCCAGGCAATGGCCAGAAAGTGGGGCATCTGCCAGAGGAAGAGGACGGCAAAGAGCGTGACTCCCTCGGCATTGATCGAGCCGCGCGCCGCGGTCCATCCGATGAGCGGCGGCAAGGCCCCGGGCACCGCGCCGATAATCGTGTTCAGCGTGGTGACGCGTTTGAGCGGAGTGTAGACCAAAATATAGATTAGGATCGTCGCGGCGGCCAAACCTGCGGCCAGCGCATTGGCGAAAAGCGCGAGGCAGAGAACACCGCTCAACGAGAGCACCGCGCCAGTGATCAGCGCGTCGGAGGCCGCCATCCGTCCGGCCGGCAGGGGACGTTCGCGCGTGCGTTTCATCCGCGCGTCGAATTCGCGCTCCCACCATTGGTTGAGAGCCGCGGCGCCGGCTGCACTCAAGGCCGTCCCGGTGAGTGTGGCGGCGAGCAGCAGCCAGCTCCACGAGTCCTCCACCCCGAGGGCGAAACCCGCCATGGCCGTGGCCACGGTGAGCAGGCTGAGGCGGGCTTTGACCAAATCCGCCAGATCAGACAGGGCAGAAGCCGTGCGCGGACGGGATTGGGTGGCGGATTTCATCAGGCGTGAACAAGTTGGGCCGTCTCGCGCTTGAGTTGGGCGGCCCGGGGCGAGAAGACACCCAAAAGGAAACACTGCGTGACCCCCAAAAACAAGATCAGGGCCCCGACCGCCACATGGGCGGTGGTCACGTCCGCCGCTTTGTTCGACCACACGGTCCAAGCGCCAAGAGTGATCTGGACGATGAGGAGGGCCAACCACCAACGCGAGGCGAGGCGCACCCCCATGGCGGCGCGGCGGGCTTTCCAAGCGTAGACCACAAAGAGCGCAGCCAGCACCACAGCCATCGTGCGGTGGAGCATTTGCAGGTGGATCTGACCGATCGTGGTGGGCACTTCGCCGGAGGCGATGCGTTGCGCGTTGATCATGGCCAGCTGCTCCGCGTTGACCATCGGCCAGACCTGACCGTAGGCCAGCGGGAAGTCATGGATGGAAAGCCCGGCATGCTCGTGACGCATGGTCGCGCCGAGGGCCAGTTGCAGGTAGACGAGCACGGTCAGCGCCACCGCCCAACGCATCAACCCGGGCGCATGCCAACGCCAACGCGCCCCGCCGGTGGCAAAGGCTTTGCTCGTGGCGACGGCAATGACGACCAAAAGCGAAATGTAAGCCTGGGCCAACATGCCATGAAAAATACCGATTTCGTCGAGAATCATGGTCACCCGCAGACCCCCGAGCACGCCCTGCACGATGACCGTGACCACCGCGATGTAGCCCAGCACGCGCACCCACTTGCGCGGCTCCGCCATCCAAAGCGCGAGGGCGAGAAAGATCGTCATCAGCCCGACGCCGGAAGCAATCAGGCGATGAACGTGTTCGTAAAAAATCCCGCCGACCCAGCGCGAGAGGGGAAAAAGAAACATGTTGTAGCCATAACTGTTCGGCCAATCCGGCACAGTCATGCCCACGCCTTTGGAAGTAACCAAGCCGCCGCTGAGCAAGAGAACGAACGCGGCGACCACGGTGAGCACCGCGTAGGAGAAGACCAGAGTGCGAGCGGTGCCGTAGTGATTCATAAGGTAGGGACGAGCGGCCCGCTCGTCCGCCCCGTGCCAAGCGGGCACGCGAGCCGCGTGCCCCTGCCTTCCAAACAAGCCAGCGGACGGCCAGGCCAGCCGATCCTACCAAAGGAAGAAAATACCCCGCAGCTCATAACACGCTCAATGCACCTCCAACCGCGCACCCTCGGGAGCTTTTTCGTCTTGCGGCAGGAAATCTTTCTCCATACCCGGCACGCTGTATTCGTAGGGTCCGTTGTAGACGGTCGGCGTTTTCTCGAAGTTGCCGTGACCCGGAGGCGAGGGAACCGTCCACTCCAGGGTGGTCGCATTCCACGGATTTTTTCCTGCCACTTTGCCGTGGCGCATGCTCCAGATGAAATTCCAGAGGAAGATGAAGGTGGCCAGACCCATGCCGAAGGCGGCCCAGCTGACGAAGACATTGATCGGTTGCAGCGCGCGCAAATGCTCGTAGACCGTAGGATCCGCGATGCGGCGCATCATTCCGCCCAACCCGAGATTGTGCATCGGGAAAAAGGTCAGGTTGAAAAAGATGAAGGTCGCGAAGAAGTGAATCTTGCCCCACGTCTCGTTCATCATCCGCCCGAACATTTTCGGATACCAAAAGTAGATCGCGGCAAAGGCGCCAAAGAGGCTGCCGCCGAAAAGCACGTAGTGGATGTGCGCCACGATGAAATAGGAATTGTGGACGAAGAGATCGACCGGGGTGGAGGCCATGAAAATGCCGCTCAAGCCGCCGATGACGAACATCGAGACAAAGGCCAGGGCGAAGAGCATCGGCGTGGTGAACTCGATCGACCCGCGCCACACCGTGCCCATCCAGTTGAAGGTCTTGATCGCCGAGGGCACGGCAATGATCATGGTCGAGACGGAGAAGGCCGCGCCGAGGGTGAGGTTCATCCCGCTGACGAACATGTGGTGGCCCCAGACGATGAAGCCGAGGAACCCGATGGCCACCATGGCCCAGACCATCGCCTTGTAGCCGAAGATCGGCTTGCGGGCGAAAACCGGGAGGATTTCCGAGACGAGCCCCATGGCCGGCAGGATCATGATGTAAACTTCCGGGTGCCCGAAGAACCAGAAAAGGTGCTGCCAAAGGAGCGGTTGTCCGCCTTGCGCGGCAAAGAAGGTCGTGCCGAAATTCAGGTCGGCAAAAAGCATCGAGGCCGCAGCGGAAAGCACCGGCACGGCCAGAATGAGCAACCACGCGGTGAGGAAGAGCGCCCAGACCGAGAGGGGCAGGCGGAACATGGTCATGCCCGGCGCGCGCATGTTCGTGATGGTCGTGATGTAATTGGTCGCTCCGGCAATCGACGACAACCCGTTGATGAAGAGTCCGACACACCAAAGACTCTGCCCCATCGCCGTGTTGTTCATGTAGGCCGGGGTGGAACTCAAGGGGGCGTAGGCCGTCCATCCCGACTGGGCCGCGCCGCCATCGACGAAGAAGCTGGCAAGAATGACGATGCCCGAAAGGACGTAGAGCCAATAGCTCATCGCATTGAGCGTCGGGAAAGCCATGTCCCCCGCCCCGATTTTCAGCGGGATCAGGTAGTTGCCGAAGCCGCCGATGAGGAGCGGCATGACCACGAGGAACACCATGACCGTGGCGTGCATGGTGAAAAGCATGTTGTAGCCGCCGGGCAGGATGACGCCGTCAATCGCGATGGTGGACGGCAGGAGCGCGCCGATCAGGGGCACTTGCATGCCCGGATAGGCCAATTGGAAACGGATGCCCATGGCGAGCAGTCCGCCGAGGAGCAGGAAGAAGAAACTGGTCCAAAGGTATTGCAGGCCAATCATCTTGTGATCGAGCGACCAGATGTATTTGGAAAAGAAACTCTGCTTGTGCTCGTGATGCTCGTGATGCCCGTGTTCGGACGACGCGTGGCCGGGCTCCGGGATGAAGGTCGTGGCGCTCGTGCTCATAGTTTGTTTTCCTTGTTACGCGGGGCGGGGCCGGACGGATCGCTCGCCGCGGTCGAAGTGCGCAGGGCGCGCGCCGCCGCGGCCGCCTTCGCTTCCTCGGCCTTGGCCGCGATCTTGCCGGCTTGCCATTTGGCGAACTCCTCCTGCGAGACCACGCGGATCGGGGCTTTCATGTTGTAGTGACCCGAACCGCAGATCTGGCTGCAGGCCAGTTCGAAATTCCCGGTGCGGGTCGGCTCGAACCAGACCCACGCAATGGTGCGCCCCGGCACCGCCGCCTGATAAAGGCGGAATTGGGGCACGTAGAAAGAATGGATCACGTCGCGCGAGTGCAGGTAGATGTGCACCGGTTTGTTGACCGGAATGACCAGCTCCGTGCTGGCAAAATCGTCGTCCCCGGCGGCATCGTCCGGGACCAGGCCGAATTTGTTGTCCACCGAGTAACTATGCACGTCAACCTCGCCGAGGCGTCCGTCCGCCCCGGCATAACGCATGTCCCAACCGAACTGGTAGCTGACCACATCGACCTTGACCGAGTCCTCCGGTGCCGGACTGTGCAACTCGGCCCACAGGCGGTTGCTATAAATGACGAGGCCGAGGAAAATCGCGGTGGGAATGGCCGTCCAGATGATCTCGAGCTTGTTGTTGCCGTGGCTGTAGTAAGCTTTCGAACCCGGACGCCTGCGGTATTTGACCAGATAGTAAATGTAAACCGACTGCGTGAGGACAAAGACCGCCGCCGTGAGGTAAAAAATGAAGTTGAGCAGGGTGTCGATTTTCTTCGCACCGACGGTCGCCGCTTCGGGGGCCCAGTAGAGATTGCTCTCGCGCACTTCCGCGCCGGCATCGAAAGTGACCGCGAGGAAGATCGCGACGAGGCCGAGCAGCAACTTGGTCGGACGGTGTGTCATAGTCAGGCGGCGGCAGGGGTGGCGGCTTGGGTTGCCGGCGGCGCGACGGGCGGCGTGGCACCTTCCGCGGGCACGGCCCCGCCTTCCGGCGCGGGCGGGGCGGCGGATTCGAATCTCACGGCGGGGATGGCCTGCAGTTGCGACTGCGTCCACGGCTCGGTCTGTGCGGCGGTTTCCTCGCGGATCTTGGCGACCTGCTCGGCGGTGATGGGCGGTGCGCTGTTGCCCCACTCGTTGCGGATGTAGGTCAGGATCAACGCGATTTGCTCGTCCTTGAGTTGCTTCCACGGCGGCATGGCGCCGTTGTAGGTCTCGCCTTTGACCTGGATCGCGCCTTGCAGACCGTTCAGGAGAATTTTGACCAGATGGTTGTCGCCATGCCAATCGCCGCCGAGCACCCACTCGCTGCCGACCAGGGTCGGGAACTGTCCGGCCACACCCTGACCCGTCGGCTGGTGGCAGGCCACGCAGTTGGCGGTATAAAGGCGTTTGCCCACGACCATCGGATCGGGCGGACCTTTGACCGCCGCACCACCACCCGCCCAGGATACTTGCACCGGATCGAAAACGTCCGCCTGGAACCCGCCGCTGTAGAAGGACAAATAGGCCCCGGCCCAGAAAACCAGCGCCATAAAGGCCGAGACCAACCACAGCGGGATCGGTTCGTAGCCGTCGCGCGGATCGTCTTTCTCGCGCAGGATCGCCCCGTGCACATCGCGCACGTTGAGCCCCTCCCCTTCAAGGTGGGGTTGCAGTTCGTCGGGGACGGACTTGTGCGGGTCGTCGATCATTGCGGCGGTTCCGGAGCTTCCGGCAGCGGGTAGTTGCGGTTGAGGGAAGTCAGGTAGGCAACAAGGGCTTCCGCTTCGTAGGTCGGGACAATTTCGTAGCCCTCCGGCGGGTTATCCGGCGGCAGCAAGTCGATCGCTTCGGCCGAACGCTGGCCCTCGATCTGACGCGTTTCGTAAAGGTAACGATAGCTCGGCATGATCGAGCCGGGACTGACCACCGCCGGTTGATAAAGGTGCTGGTGGTGCCACATGGCGGAGGGCTGCCGCGCGCCGATGTTGGCCAGATCGGGTCCGGTCCGCATCGTGCCGAGAAAGACCGGGCTCTCCCGCATGTAATCGCGGGCCACGGTGGGACGCGATCCCCAGCCGCGCTCGAGATCGCTGCCGTAGCCGACTTGGCGGACCTGCTGGCTATGACAATACACACATCCGGCCGAGGCGTATACTTGCTGGCCGCGCTCGGCCAGGCCCGAGAGCGGGGGCGGATTGATGTCGCCCGTGTTCTCGTCAACCACCGGCGTGTAGCGCCCCAAGTTGAAATAGGGATAAGCGACCAACCCGAGCCACGAGCTGAAAAAGGTCAGGAAAACCCCGATGACGATGACCGGCATCCTGTTCATACGTTGAGCGGCTCCGGTTGGCGGCCCTGATCACTCCCGAACAAGGTCGGCTCGGTGCGCGTGGCCCCGGTTTTAAGCAAAAGGAGGGTGAAACTGACCGCGAAAACAATATGCCCCGCGGTGAGCAGCAGGCCCGACACGCTGCGCAAGAAAAGCCACGGCTTGGTGTAGTCGAGCGAGGCCATGAAGGTGATTTCCGGGTCGAGCAAGGCAAGCCCCTGCAAGAGTCCTCCGAGGGTGAGGACCACGACCATCATGCCGATGCCGATCGCCACCAGCCAGAAGTGCCAACGGATCAGGCGGGCCGACGGCCATTCCCATCCGACCACCCGGGGCAGGATGTAATACATCGCCCCGAACATGATCATGGTGAAGAACGCGTAAAGCCCGAGGTGCGCATGGCCGACCGTGTAATGCGTGAAGTGCGTGACCACGTTGAGCGACGGGATGGCCATGAAGCTGCCCTGCACGCTGGCCAGCGTGTAGCACATCGCGCCGAAGACGGTGAAACGCAGCGTCGGGCTCCACTTCAAAGCCTGGAAATTGCCGCGCACCGTCATGTGATGGTTGATCGCCGTGGTGATGACCGGAATGAACATCATAATGCTGGCCACCACGCTGGCACTGATCAACCACGCGGGGAAAGGCCCGCCGATCAGGTGATGCATCCCGTTCCAGCTGTAGAAAAGCGCGAGCGACCAGAAACCAAGGATGCTCAAGTAGTAACTATGGATGGGACGGCCGAGGACTTTCGGGATGAGATAGTAGGCGGTGGCCAGCCCGATCGGGGTGAACCAAAGTCCGAGCGCGTTGTGTCCATACCACCAATTGACCGCACCCTGCGCGCCACCTTGGATCGGCTGGAAGTTGAGTAGAATGTTCGCCGTGGAATAAAGCCACGGGAACCAGAGAAACGCGGCCAGCAGATACCACTGGCTCACGTAGATGTGACCGGGTTCGCGGAAACGGAACATGAGGATGGCCCACACCGCAATCAATCCGAAAGCCACAAAAAGCATGAAGCTGGCGTAGTTCGGGAATTCCAACCACTCGATCGAGCGGCCGTCGCCGGAGAGGATGCCGAGGATCCCGAGCAGGACGCCGATGTTCCAGAAGATGGCCGCGCTGATGAGCAGTTTGCTGTAACGCAAGGGTGTGCGGCAGAGACGGGCCATGAGCCAGAGTGCCGTGCCGATGCCGGCGGCCGAAGCCCATCCGTAAGCCACCGCATTCAAGTGCGCCGGCCGCACGCGTCCGAAGGTCAGCCAGCTCCATTGGTCGAGGAAAGTCGGCGCGTTCATCTTGAACGAGGCCAGCAGCGCGAAGAGCGTGCCGATGAGCAGCCAAAAAATGGCCGAACCGTAGAACAGAATGACCGGCACCCGCGTTGATTCGTCAATGAGGGCACGTTGCGCCTTTTCCATTTCAGGCGTCACGGTGGAAGGATGGGCAAGGGTCGCGCTCATGGTCGGAAGGAATCAGCGCCGCGCCGCAGCGGGCGGTCGGCCATCTTGTCGGCAAAAGCATCGGTCGCCGTGCCAACCGGCTCGTCCCCATCAAAAATGGATTTCGACCCGGCTTCAAGATTGCGGAATTGCCCGCTCTTCGCCGCCCAATAAAAGGCAGCCAGGGTGGATCCGCCGAACAAGACCAGGCCGGCCGCGAGAAGGAGGTAGATGATCGTGTTCATGGGGCGGATGTGGCGGATGGGGCGGCCGGAACCGGATCCGGCTCGGCCGCGGGCGGTTCGGGCGCCGGGGCGGGAGCCGGGGCGTTGAAAGGTGGCGGGGTCGGCTGCGCCGCGGCAAGACCACCGGGCTTCACCGCGGAACCGAGCGGTAGATTGGGATCGATCGGATAAGCGGGGCGGGGCTCGCTTTGCGCCGACAATTTAGCCACCGCCATTTCGAGGGCGCGATCGAGCGGGATGCGCACCGTGCCCTTGGCTTGGTCCGCCCAACCATATCCGCTGGTGAGATTCCTGTTTTCCTCCTGCACCTTGGCCAGAATGTCATAGCGCTCCTTGGCGCGGATCGCTTCCTCGTCGAAAGAGGCGGCATCGCCGGAGCGCAGCATCCAAAAGACGAATCCTGCGAAGAGCGCGAAAAGCACGAAGGAGCCGGTGAACATCGGCCAGATGCTCTTTTCGCGCGGGGCAGTGTTGTGCATGGCGGGGTCCATCAGTTGCGGAGTTTCAGCGAGTTGCCCAGCCGCGGATCCTTGACCGGCCAGAGGGCCGCGTCACCGAGGCGTTTCAGGAAAATAGCCACCAGCGTCGCGCCGATCGCGAGCAGGCAGACCAGGTCGAGCCAATGGAACGAAGCACCGGCTTTGTGGTAGGTCGGCAACACCACAATGTACATGTCGAGCATGTGCATGAGCAGGATCCACACCGCCACCGCGCAGAGGAGAAGCGGTTTCTTCTTCGTCGCCTGGAAAAGAAGGACCACGAACGGCAGGAAGAAATGGCCGAGGACCATGATGATGTTCAGCGTGTTCCAACTGCCGGTGTTGCGGCGGAGGAAGTAGATCGTCTCTTCCGGAATGTTGGCATACCAGATGAGCATATATTGGCTGAAGCCGATGTAGGCCCAGAACACGGTGAAGGCCAGCATCAGCTTGCCCATGATGTGGTAGTGCTCGATCGTCACCACGCCCTCGAGGTAGCCCGCACTGCGCAAGGCGGTGACCAGCAGGACGAGCACGCACATCGAGCTGAGCGCCGACCCCGCGAAGATATATACCCCCCACATCGTGGAGAACCAGTGGAAGTCGAGGCCCATCAGCCAGTCAAACGCCCCGAAGGTCAGGGACAAGGCGAAGAGCGGCAGCATGGGGAAAACCATCTTGCGCGAGGACCACGTGTAGCGCGGGTCGCCATCTTTGTCCTGCCGCACCGAATTACGGCGCAGCAGGAAGGCCGCCACGATGAAGAAGAGAAAATAAAATCCAGCCCGGGCCCAAAAGAACGGTTCGTTCAAATACGCCGCTTTGCCATCAAGCAAAACATCCTCGCCCGGCGCGATCTTCATCCACTTGAAAAGGGTGGGCGCGGTGAAAATGATCGGGATGAAAAGGATGGCCAGGACCGGAAAAAGCCACGCCATATTTTCCAGCTGCCGCCGCACCACCACGCTCCAATCCGCATCGACCGCGTGATGGACCAGGATCCAAAAAAGCGCGCCGGTCAGGATGGTGAAGAAGAAGCTGAAGGCGAAAAGCCAGGAGAAGGCGAACTGCTTGGGCGAAAGGAAACCTCCCCAGGCGGCCAGCGCCAGCGAGACGACGGCCAGCGCCACGGTGAAAAGCAATTTTCCACCGAACCCCTGGTAATCAAAAAATTCCTTGGTGCTCACTTTGTTTTCGGACGCGCTCATGGTTGCGGCGGCGCCTCCAGTTTGGCCCGTTCGTCGGCCGGCACGTCATTGATCGTCGCGGTCTGCGCCATCTGCAGCGCGCGCACGTAGGACACGATGGCCCAGCGGTCATCGACCGGGATTTTTGCCCCGTAACCGAGCATCGTGTTCTTGCCGTTGGCGATGGTGTTGTAAATCTCCCCGTCGGCCATCTCGCGCAGACGGTCCTGATGGAAGCTGGCGATGGCCACCAGTCCGTATTGACCCGCCACCCCGTTGCCGCCGCCGCTCGCCCCGTGGCAGACGCCGCAATAAATAGTGTAACGGTCTTGCCCGCGCTGGAGCAGTTCGGCCGTGACCGGCAGGGGAAAACCCGTTCCCCACTGGTCGCCGAAGCGGCCCGTATTCATGTAGTCCGTGCCGGAAGCATAGCGCACCATGCGGTATTTGCCCTCATCGGGGAAGGGATTCTCCTTGGAAACCGGCGCCTCGTAGCCGATCGGCACCGTGCCGGCCACCGGGAGACGGTTGCCGCGGTCATCGGCAAAAAAATCACTCGGCACCTGCGCCTTCACCTTCGGCTGATGATCCATATCCGGGAAAATCTCGATCGGCGGCTTGCCGCTTTTTTGTCCGCGGAAACCGGCCACCGCAGCCAGCAGCACGAAAAAAAGCCCGAGGGCGATGAAGAAGTAGCGCAACATATCAGTCCCCGTAAATCAGCGTGATGTGCTTCGCCCCGACGCTCTCGAGCATGGCGCGGGTCGACTCCTCGTCGAACTTCGGATCGGTCGACTCGATGGCGAGGAAGAAGCCATCGTTGCTCACCTTCTTGAAAAGATCCCAGTTGAAAATCGGATGGTTCCAACGCGGCAGGCCGTTGAGCGCGAGCATGCCGAAGGTCGCGGTGAAGGCGGAAAGCAGGATGGTCAGCTCGAACATGATCGGGAAGAACGCCGGCACGGTAAAGAAGTTGGTCGGCTTCCCCGCCACGATGAGCGGATATTCAATCGACGACGGATAGAACTGCAGGGCGGCCGCGAAAGTCAGTCCGGTGATGCCGGCAATGAAGACCAGCGCGCTCAACCACGATTTTTTCAACCCCATGGCCTCGTCCATCCCGTGGATCGGAAACGGCGAATAGACATCCCAACGCGAATAGCCCGCATCGCGCACCTTCTCCGCGGCCTGGTAAAGCGCGGAGGCCGACGGCACTTCGGCGCCCATGGCGAAAAGTTGCGACTGCGTGTTGCCCGTGGTCTCCATATCAGTGCGCGCCCTCCTTCAGCGCGGCCGCCGGTTCGTGGTGATGCTCGTCGTGCCCGTGGTGCGGATCGGCTTCGGGGAGCACCGCTTTGACTTCGAAAATACAAATCATGGGGAGCCAGCGGATGAAGAGCAGGAAGAGGGCGAGGAAGATGCCGAAGGTGCCGACAAAGGTCCAGATGTCGACCCAGGTCGGGTAGAACATGTTCCAGCTCGAGGGCAGGAAGTCGCGGTGCAGCGAGGTCACGATGATGACGAAGCGCTCGAACCACATGCCGGTGTTGACGAACATGCAGACGATGAAAACCCAGAGCACGTGGCGGCGGAAGAAGCGGAACCAGAACAACTGCGGCGCGACCACGTTGCAGAAAATCATCGTCCAATAAGCCCACCAATACGGACCCGTGGCCCGGTTGATGAACGCGTATTGCTCGTACATGTTGCCGCCATACCACGCGATGAAGAACTCCATGGCGTAGGCGTATCCGACGATCGAACCGGTCAGCAGGATGATCTTGCACATCTTGTCCACGTGGTCGTCGGTGATCAAATCGTGCAACCCGAAAATGGCGCGCGCCGGCAACATGATGGTCAGCACCATGGCGAAACCGCCGAAAATGGCCCCGGCCACGAAATAAGGCGGGAAAATGGTGGTGTGCCATCCGGGAATGACCGACGTGGCGAAGTCGAAGGACACCACCGAGTGGACCGAAAGCACCAGCGGCGTGCTCAGGCCGGCCAGGACGAGGTAGGCCATCTCGTAGTGCTTCCACTGACGGTTCCCGCCGCGCCAACCGAGGGCCGCGATACCGTAGAAAAATTTGCGCAACTTGTTCGTCGCGCGGTCCCGCAAGGTCGCCAGGTCGGGAATCAGACCGGTGTACCAGAAGAGCACGGAGACCGTGAAATAGGTCGAGACGGCGAAGACGTCCCACAGCAGCGGACTGCGGAAATTCTGCCAGATGGCGTTCGAATTCGGCACCGGCGCAAGGAACCAAACCATCCAGATACGCCCGACGTGGACCGCCGGGAAAATGCCCGCGCAGACCACGGCAAAGAGGGTCATGGCCTCGGCCGCCCGGTTGATCGAGGTGCGCCACTTCTGGCGCGTGAGGAACAAGATGGCGGAAATGAGCGTGCCGGCGTGACCGATGCCGATCCAGAACACGAAGTTCGTGATGTCCCAGGCCCAGCCAACCGGATGGTTCAGACCCCACACGCCGACGCCGGTCGAGATGAGGTAGCCGATGCAAAAGACGCTGACCAAGGCGAGCGATGAACTCAGGGTGAAAGCAATCCACCACCAGGTCGGTGCGGCTTTCTCGGTGCACGAGGCCACGTGGTTGGTGATCCACGACATCGAGCGGTTGTTCGTCACGAGCGGCGCGCGCTTCAGGCGCTCCGCCGCGGCTTCGCGACTCTGCATGATTGCGTCGGCCATAATCAGGTTCCGTGCGCCTCCGTCGCGTGGGCGGCTTCCCCGCCGTGGTGACCGTAACCGTTGGCCCGGCCAACTTTGTCCGCCCCGGGCATCGCCATGTTCGGGTTCTTGATCCGCGCCAGGTAGGTCGTGCGCGGACTGACGTTGAGATACTTCAGCATTTCATAATTGCGCGGCTCGGTCTTGAGCTGGGCCACGCGGCTGTTCGGATCCTTGATGTTGCCGAAAACGATCGATTCCGACGGACACGCCTGCTGGCAGGCGCTCTTCACCGCGGGGAAGGGCACGAGCGATTTGTCCGAGGCTCCCGCCCGCACGGTCTGCGTGATGCGCGCTTCCTCGATCCGCTGAATGCAATAGGTGCACTTCTCCATCACGCCGCGCATGCGCACCGTGACATTCGGGTTTTTCGACATCTGCAGGCTGTCGGCCATGCCCTTCTTGGCCAAAGGTCCGAGGTAGAGCTGGTCGAGCGGACGCTGATTGTAGTCGAAGAAATTGAACCGCCGGACCTTCCACGGGCAGTTGTTCGCGCAATACCGCGTGCCGATGCAACGGTTGTAGGCCATCAGGTTGAGGCCGTCGTCGCTGTGCACCGTCGCATTGACCGGACAAACCGTTTCGCACGGCGCATTTTCGCAGTGCTGGCACATGATAGCCTGCGAGAGCATTTCCGGATCGTTCTCGTCGCCGGCAAAATAACGGTCCATGCGGATCCACGCCATGTTGCGGCCGCGCGAGACCTGGTCTTTGCCCACGATGGGCACGTTGTTCTCCGCCTGACAGGCGACGACGCACGCGTTGCAACCCGTGCAGGTACTCAGGTCGACCGTCATGCCCCATTGCTCGGGCGAGGTGAACGGCGGATGGGTGAAGAGCGAAATGTTCGGCGGGATGTGTCCGTCCATCCCCATGGTCTGCGCAAACGTCGGCTCCGCGGCGTAACGCTCGGCCGTCGCCTCGCGCACCAAATCGCGGCCTTCCATGCTCTGATGCGTCTGCGTTTCGGCGAATTTGTATTCCGCCCCGGTGCGCTTGAGCACGGCATTCGAAACGTGGGTCATCCCGCGCGTGGTGCGCAAGGGATAAGCATTGAAACCCGCTTTGTCCGCCACAGGCGTGACCTTCACCCGTCCGTAACCGAGCGCGATACTCACCGCGCCGTCTGCCTGACCAGGCGCAATCAAGGCGGCAGCCTCGATCGCCCGGTCGCCGGCCGAAAGTTGCACCATGTCGCCGCTTGCCACGCCGAGTTCCTTCGCGGTGGACGGACTGATCAGCGCAGCATTGTCCCACGTGATCTTCGTGGCGAAATCCGGCGTCTCCTGCAGCCAGCCGTTGTTGGCGTAACGCCCGTCGTCCAACGTGCTGCTCGGCATGAACTCGATGTCCAGGCCGCCGCCCGATGGTTGGTATTGCGCGGCGAGCGCCGCGGCGGCGCCGGCATTGAAGGCCAACGGGGCCTCGGGCCACGCGGTGTCGGGGAGGAAACCCTGACGCAAAAACTCGGTCCACTTCGCCTCGAGGTCGCCGCCGCCCGCGATCCGGGCAAAGGTTTCGCGCACCAACTGCGGGCCGATCGGCTGTTCGTTGCCGGCCAGACGATTCAAAATTTCCACTTCCGCCACCCCGTCCCACAACGGGAGAATCATCGGTTGCACCGCACAGATCGTGCCATCCGCACTGCGGGCATCGCCCCAGCTTTCAAGGTAATGCGCTTGCGGAACATGCCACTTGCAGGCGGCAGAGGTTTCGTCTTCGTAAAATCCGAGACGCACGCTGACCGGGACGCCGGAAAGAAGATCGCCGAAGCGCAAATCGGCCGGCGCATTGTAAACCGGGTTGCCGCCGAGGATGAACAGATTCTGCACCCGGCCGGCCTGCATCGCGGCGGCCAATTCGCCGACCGTGGCGGCCGGCGGTGCTTCGGTCCGCATCCCGCGCAAAGTCTGACCCGGCGCTCCGAGGGCATTATTGATGGCCAAACCGAGCGCCTGCACCGCGGCAGGTTGCTGGTTGCCGACCACTATGACACTTTTGCCGGCCGAGGCGGCGAGGTCCTTGGCGCACTCGGCGATCCACTGGGGATCGGCGGAGAGCGGACTCTCCGGGAAAGCGGCGACGACCGAAGCCAGATTCCCGTCGCCGGTCAGCGTGGCGACCTGCGCACCGAGCGCACGGAGGAGCGGGGCGATCTCGGAGGGCTTGAGGCGCAGACGGTGGTCGGCCAGGCCGCCGGTCGGGGAATAATGCGTCTCCGCAACGTAAAGCCGGTTCATCGCCTGGCCCGGTTCGCTGATCCGGCGGCGCGCCATGAAGCCGCGCACCTGATCCAACCCGCTGAACGAGGCATTGAGAAAATCGCTGTCCACCGCGAGCACTTTGTCGGCGCGGCTGAAGTCGGGCATGACACCGACGCCCCCGCCAAAGCAGGCCGCCGTGGCTGCTGTGGTTTCGCTCGCGCCGAGCGGTTCGTATTCGGCCCAGAGAAGATTGGGGAATTTCTCCCGCAACTGCCCGAGCAACCGGTCGCGCGTGGGCGAATCGACCCGCTCGACGAGGAAGGCGAGGCCGGCCCCGCCGTTGGCGGCCGCCGCGATTTCATCCAACTTGGCCCCCAGCGCAGCGGCGTCCGTCTTGACCCCCTCAGCCTTGATCGTTTTCGAACGGTTCGGATCGTAAAGGTCGAGCACCGAGGCCTGCGCGAAGGTGTCGGTCGCGCCATTGCTGATCGGATGCAGCGGGTTGCCCTCCAGCTTGGTCGGACGTCCATCGCTCGTCGTGGCGATGAGCGGCATGGCGCCGTTGCGGCGCGGCATGGTCGTCGCGTAATAAAGAAATTTCCCCGGAATGGTCCACTCCGCGCCCTGCGTGAAGGCCACGAGATAGGCTTCGGGACGACGGCAACCGGTCAAACCGATGCCGGCCAGCGCCATCGATCCGCCCATCAGTTGGAGAAAATTGCGGCGCGACAATTCGCCGCCATTCCACTCGGAGGCACCTTGCGGGAATTCGCGCTCGAGCTTGGCCGCAAAGTCGGGCGACGAGGACAATTCGTCGAGGCTGCGCCACAAGGTGGGCTTCGCTTCGCGGGCGGGATGGGTCAGGACGCGTTTCATGTCAACGATGGCAACCTCCGCAGCCGACGGGCGGGTTGACGTTCCATTCTTTCTTGTATTGCGCCCCCATGGCGAGCTGGTCCTGCGCGGAAGCCGGACGCCAGCTGAGATTGTAGATTTCGGAAGGAGGACGGAGGAACTTTTCCGGCTCGCGGTGACACTCGAGGCACCAGGCCATGCTGAGCGGCTCGGCCTGATAGACGACGGGCATCTCGTTGATCTGACCGTGACAGCTGTAGCAGCTGATGCCGCGGTTCACGTGCACCGCATGGTTGAAATACACGTAGTCCGGCGCCTTGTGGATCCGCACCCATTCGACCGGAGTGCCGGTCTCCCAACTGGCGCGCACCGCCGCAAGTTTCGGGCTGAGCGCTTTGATCTGGGAGTGACAAGCCATGCAGGTCTGCGTGTCGGGCACATTCGAGTGCGCCGCGACTTCGACGTGGCTGTGACAATAACGGCAATCCATCCCGAGTTGCTCCACATGGATCGCATGGGAAAACGGCGCCGGCTGCTCCGGCATGTAACCCACATTGGTATACTTCGGGGTGAAATAATACCAGATGCCGCCCGTCACCACCGCGCCGAGAACGAACGCGATGACGAGCAACTTCAAAGGGAGCCAGTTGGCCCAGCTTGGGAAAAAGTTTGCCATCCAATTAACGCAGGGCACGCCTTGTTGGGCGTGGACCGGACGAGCGTAGTATTAACGCAGCTAATAGCAATCCTGATTCGACTCTGACGAAAAAAATGTGCGCCCCCGCCCACTTGCGCTATTTCTTCCGTCATGGCCGCCCCGCAACCCACCTCTGCAGCCCATGACCGGAGACACCGAGCCCTCGCAGCATTCGCCCTCATCGGATTCCTTCAATTTTTCTCCGGCACCGCCCCGGCCGACACCCCACCGCAAGATCCCTTGCCCACCATCACGCTCCGGATCGGGGCCAGCACGGTCCGAGCGGAAGTGGCCGACGAACCCGACGAACGCATCACCGGGCTGATGGGGCGGACTCACCTCGCTGAGGGCGCCGGCATGCTCTTTGTCTTTCGCGAACCCCGACCACTCGGCTTCTGGATGGGGGGCACCCTCATCCCGCTGTCTGTCGCCTACATCAACGCCTCCGGCGTCATCCGCGAGATCCACGACCTCCAACCCTTGGACGAAAACCCCGCCCGCAGCACCTTCCCGGATCTCAGCTACGCTCTGGAAGTCCCCCAAGGCTGGTTCCAACGTAACAAAATCCTCGCCGGCGACCGCATCCTCGGCCTCCCCACCCCCCAAACCGCCCAGCCCGACTAACCAAGTCCCAACCGAAAAAACCCATCAAATCTGGCGCCGTTTGAGTAGGTAAACTTCTTTCCTATAATACCAACGTCCTTCTGCTTTTCGACTATTGATCGCGTGGTAGGGCTGGGCCTCCGGACCGGCCGTGTCGAATCCCAGAGAATGTTCGCGGTCGGCCCGGAGGTCCGACCCTACCCCAGGGCCGAAGGACAAAGTCCCAAGGCGATGGGCCCTTGGTCTAACAGTTACCGATTTACTATCAAACATTCTGCAGAACATCAAACAGTTGTCCCCTCTTTGTTTCCGTAAAAAACATTCCTCCTAACTCGAGTTATGGCGGACCCGCCAAATTGTGGTCCGCTTTCATCTCTCCGGTCTCCCCCTTCATCCTTCATCCTTCACACTTCATCCTTTCCTCCCCGCTCCCCGCTCTCCGCTCTCCGGTCTCCCCATTCATACTTCATCCTTCACACTTCATCCTTTCCTCTCCGCTCTCCGCTTTCCGCTTTCCGGTCTCCCTCATCCTTCCTCCTTCACACTTCATACTTCCCCCACCCCCCCCACCCCCCTTTCGCCTTCTAAACCGAAACCACCTACGCCACACTCGCAACGTCATGCCCGACAACGCCACCGCCGAGCAAACCGCTCCCGCCCCCCACCCGTTGTCGCGGGCCGTCATCATCGCGGTTCTGGCCACGTCCATCATGGTCGGGGGCTTTGCCATCAGCACGCAGAGCTATTGGATCGACGAAGCCACATCGCTCATCGTCGCCATGGCACCCAACCCCGCCGGGGCCTGGAAATACGCGCAAGCCGTCGGCGGTTCCACCATCCAGATGCCGCTTTACCACATCTACCTTTACGGGTGGCACAAAGTCTTCGGCGACGGCGAGTGGGCCATGCGCGCCTCGAACCTTCCATGGTTTTTCCTCGCGCAACTCGCCTTTCTCGTCCTTTTGCGCCACAAGCCCAAGCTCGCCCTTGTTGCCGCACTACTCGCGGCCGTGAGTCCCACGGTCTGGATGTATTTGGACGAAGCCCGCCCTTACATCATGCAATACGCCGCCGCATGCTGGTTCATCGCCGCCATCGCGCGCTTCTCCTCCCCGCTGCAGCCGCCACTTGCCACGCCTCACCCGTCACCGCTCTTGGCCGCCCCTCCCACGTTGCCTCTCATCCTCGCGCTAGGTTTGGCCACCCTGGTCCTCTTGGACTCGAGCCTCCTCGGAGTAGTCTGGACCGCTGGCTTTGTGTGCTCCCTCGTCTGGCTGTACCTCACGCGCCCGGCCGAAACGCCGAACTCCACGGCTCCCTCGGCACGCCACGTCTCATGGGCGTTGGCGGCACTGACGTTGGCCGCGATTCTTTTGGCTGCCTATTACGTGTGGACGTGGGCCGCCGCCGACCGCGGTTACCATCGTGCCGGCCTCAGCTTGGTCAGCCTGCCCTACATCGCCTATGAGTTTCTCGGCTTCTCGGGTTACGGGCCGGGCAAACTCCAATTGCGCTCCTCCATTGCCGGTTCCCTCGCCCAAAGCCTCCCCGCCCTCCTCCCGCTCGCGGTGATCATCGCCGCCCTCGGCCTCTTTCTCGTCTTACAGCCGGGCGTACGCTCGATCCGCCAAAGAACCATTGTCGTCTGGCTCCTCGCGCTCGCCCTGCCCGCCCTCCTCATCCTTATCACCCTGCTTCTCTCGTCCTACCGCCCCCTGCCGCGGCACTTCATTCCGGCCCTGCCCGCCGTTGTCCTCGGTCTTGCCTCCCTGCTCAACCTGGCCCTGACGCAGGAACGCCTCATCTGGCGGGTTGTGGCCCTCCTGCTGCCCGCCTTGTGGCTGGGTTCGGCACTCAATCTCCGCCTGCGCGAAGTTCACGCCAAGGAGGACTACCGCACCGCCGCTGCCATCGCCGCCACCGCCCTGCGCGACAACAAAGAAGTCTGGTGGGCCGCCGATGCCGCCGCCGCCTATATTTACCTCACACCGGTGGCCATGGAGGAAATTCCCGGCCGCGCCTGGGCCATGCAGGCCCCCGCGTGGGACGACATCCGCTTCAAATTTCCACCCCGCGTCATTGTCATAAGCAAGCCCGACATCTACGACCCGCAAGGCTCCGTTGCCCGCTACGCCGCCGAAAACCGCTTCGTCCCCGCCCTCAAACTCCAAGCCTTCACCATCTTCGCCCGCGAAGGCGAGGACCTCCCTGCCCTCCAACCCTGACCCCTCTATACCTGCTCCCAAAGCAAGGTTAAGCAACAGTTTTTTTGTAAAAGTTGAGTTGGGTGATGTGGTTGGTTGTGGTGGTTGAGGATTATTTGAGCAGTTCTGGGCCGGGGTAAGCTGTGGAAGTTTCCCAGGCTTCGGAGATTTCCATGAGGATGACGGAGACCGGGCGCAGGCAACTTTCGGGGTTGGGAAAGATGGCCGCGACGCGGGTGCGGCGGCGGATTTGCTTGTTGAGAGCCTCGCAGAGGTTGGAGGTGCGCAGGCGCCGGCGGATGGGCTCGGGGAGGGCGAAGACGGTGAAGCCCTCCGGCAGGTTGTTCTCCATCCAAGCGGCGAGTTGGGGTGCGCTACCGGAATATTTTTCGATCATGGCGGCCAGCTTGGTCTGGGCGGTGGCGAGATCCTCGGCGTTG
>JBIKLF010000039.1:0-5035 GCA_044359955.1 Chthoniobacterales bacterium
CGGCGACGCTCCGGCTCCACCTGCGGGGGTCGGCACGCAGCCGATGGGCAACAACGAGGCGGCCTTTGGAATCGCTAATACCACCAAGTACGCCCGCTACATCCACCGCGATCAGACCGCCGCCGCCGCCCCCGACCAATATGCCGAGCTAATCCAGGGCCGCTCTGGCGCCGGTGCCCCGGGCGCGCCCGGCGCGCCCGGTGCGCCGCCGACGCCCGTTGCTACCGGTGGACTGGACTACCACGACGTTTACCGGCTCCTTCCGACACTGTTTCCTGTTGCCGGAGCCCCAGGGGCGATAGCAGGGGCGGTAGCAGGGGGGGTGTCGCCGGAAATGGCGGATATGTCGATCGAGGATGTGCGGAAACAGCCCGACGATGCAAACCGCGCCTGGTGCGAGCGGCAGCACTTTGTCGCCCGCCTGCTCACCAACTACGAGCAGATTATGGTCGACTTCCTCGAGCATGTGTTCGCCGTCTCCGGGCCGCTGGTCGAGCCCCGATTTTCCCCCGAAGGCGGAATCCGGCTCAACTTCTCGAAGCTTCGAAGTGAGCTCGAGAACATTATGGCCGTGGTTCGACAGTACTACGACCAGTTTCGGCCGTACCTCGACGACCAGGTCGTGAAGCGGTTCGAGGATCCGGGTGTCCCCGGCTCGATCGCTTGGGTGAGCAAGAACCTCTTCGACGACTTCATCCTGGGGGACGACTCCACCGGCACGAATGTCGACTCAACCGGGCTCGAACGGCTGGCCCGGCTGGTGCAAACAGTGTTTGCGAACCTCACCCGTGACACCGGGATTTCCTTCGCGGGGATCGGCAGCGCCGCTGCCGGCGGCGCCGGCGCCGCTGACTTCAGCGTGGTCGGATCGCCGCCGCCCACCGATGCAACACGGCGGGAATGGTTCGGCAATGTATTCGCGCGCCTTGTGCACTACGATGCGCAGCTAAAGCAAACAGATGGTGTTGCTGTCAACGTCGCGAGACACAACCCGCTATCCCACGTGTTCGACGCGAGGACCCTAAACGTCCCGGTGACCTCGGCGCCTTTGACGAACACCCGGCTTATCGGGCTGATCGGTACGTCGACGACACGCGGCGCCGCCGGTGCCCCGCCGACAGTCATCAATCGGCCGCAGGCTGGCCCGGCCGCCGGCCGGGCAGACGCCCTCCGTCTTCCGCTGTACCTCGCCGACGAAGGCGAGTCGGCCGCGACCCACCGTAGCCTGCTGTTCAGCTTCAACCAGCTCGTGGCCCGGTTCCTCGCCACGTTCATCGACGGCGCGGGTGGGCGGAAAATCTACCTAAACCTGATCAATGCCTTTGCCAACGGCACGGTCGGAATGTCGGTCCAGGACCCCGCCCGTAGCGCGTTCCCCGATCTGTGTGTGGCCAACACCGCCTTTGGGGCCCGGGGAGACCCCAAGCCGACAGCGGTCCTCTTTCAATCGCTGGCGTTCGCGCTGCAGCGGATGGTCAAGGACATCGGGCGCTCGGGTGAAGCCGCATACACCCAGCCCTCCCTTACGGAGGTGCCCATTTACATGAAGGAGTCGATGCGAGCGAATCTTCCGGGGTTCATCAAGCTGTTCGAAACACTTGCCCGCAAGTGCGACTTCATAAAGCGGGCGTTCCAGCAAAGCGGCGCAATCCGTCTTAACCGCCCCTCGCAGCAGCACAGTCTCAACGGCACCGCCTTGATTCAAGGCGGAGGTGGGGCTGTGGCTGTGGCGGATACCACGGT
Organism: Chthoniobacterales bacterium; assembly: GCA_044359955.1. Taxonomy (GTDB): domain Bacteria; phylum Verrucomicrobiota; class Verrucomicrobiia; order Chthoniobacterales; family JACTMZ01; genus JACTMZ01. The sequence continues at coordinate 1,744 of JBIKLF010000039.1, forward strand.
CGCGGTGATCCAAAACGGCACCGGCGCTGTTGCCATCAACGATGACGTCATCGCCACTGACCACTTCGTCGAGGGCTCGTACAATGCATTGAACACCCTTACGTCGACGGAGTTCAACAGCGAGGCAATGAAGGCCCGGCTCGCGGCAATCATCGATTCGATTGCTGGGGGCTGCGCGACCCTCGCCACTTCCTCCGCCGAGTGCTTGAAGGAGCTGGGGGACGCTCCCGTGTACTGCCAGACTGGCGACGGGTCGATCGAGCAGTATCGCGCCCGAAACGACGGGGCCCTCCCGCTGATGCCGCTGTCGCTGGCCTTTCGGCTTCTGCGGCAGCCCAAATTGCTTGATGCCGTTCCCGACCAGTGGTGGGGAGTGTCGGCAATGGGTTTGGTGGCGGACGTCGACCTTTGGCCGATGCACATCATGGGAACGGCCGAGTTTAAGCTGGCCTACGGCACCCGCCAGCTCCTGGCACAAGCGACCCCCGTGGGGGCCGATCAGCTTCCGGGGGTTAAGGCAATGCTCGACGCGTACAACGGGGTGACCGCCCGGCGGGAACAGATCGAGGAGGCGGGCTACCTTAAGTTCGTGCAGTCGGTCGTGGCCGCCCTCCGCCAGGCGGTCGACACCCGCCGGTACCGGGCGGTCTTGGCCCCGGTTGAGATCGCGCCGGCGGTGGCCGACCCCTTTACCGCGGCTCGCGGAATGCAGACCGCTGTGTTGCAGGGCAAGGAGAACCCCCGCGGGGCCACCGCGGTCTTCGCCCTCGACGCGGAGGCCGCGCCCGACGCCCAGGCGGTGGTGACCTTCGTGGAGAGCACTGACCAGGAGGGGAACCGCAAAAAGATCGCGGACCAGGTCGGGGGGACGGTCGGCGCCGGGGGCGCCAGCGGCCGGAAGGCGGAGCTGTACGCGAACCTGATCGACCTCAACATCATGCCGATCAACCTCCACGCGCTGATGCGAGGGGTCCCCCTGGCGAACCTGTACAACTTTGCGTACACCTTTGACCAGCTCATCGCCTCGATGTACGGGAAGCAGGCATCTGTGCTTGTCGGAAATCCGACTGACACCACCACCATGTTCCTGAGGCTCCTGTCGGACCCCTTCCTTGAGGTCCCCTGGGATCAGTACGGGAGTGAGACCCACTCGATGGGGTCGGGCGGCTTTGTCCACCGGATGTTCCGGGGGGACAACGGCCTGGGAATGGGGCGCCCCAAGTTCCTGTCGGACCAGCTGGCGAACAAGGCCCTGTACATCAGCATCTACCAGGATGCGGCCGACCTCGACGAGGGCGGGCCCGCGGTGGGGATCGGCCGGGCTCGGGGCTCTGAGGGAGGGGGCTCGCCCATGACCAGAATCTGGGCTCAGCTTTCCGGGCCGATGGTTGCGGAAATGGAGCGCCTTACCTTGACCGCCACGATTGTAGCTGCGGGAGGAACTGTGGTTCCAGCCGCCGGGTTGACCCAACGGTTTGCGGCCGGCAATCGCAGAACTCCGGCGTTCGAAAAGTGGCTGGACGACGCGATTCAACTGGGTCGGGACCTGGTGGCGCTGCTCAATTCGGGTCGAGCGACGGCGCGAAGCTACTTTGGCAGGCTCATTACGCGACTAAATGGGCGTGCGCCAGGGGCCCGCTTCTTCAGCCGGGCTCAAGTCGACGGTATGTTTACGATGATGGGACGGGTAATTACCCCAGCGGCGGGGTACAGCTGGGGCGACGGCGAGCTGCCCCGCACTGAGGACATTGGCCGCGCAATACGAGCGGCTGTTGACTTCGACCCTCTAGGGCGAATGAACGCAGCCATAGAAGTGGCGCGCGCCGCCGGGGATGCAGCCGCGGTGGCTCGAATCCGGGGCGACATCGCGACACTGCGCGGCCAGGTAGAGGCGCAGAGAGCTGCCGCCGAAGCGCAGGTGCCCGCCCTTCAAGCACTGACGGCCACAGCACAGGCCAATGCTAATGCCAACCTCGCGGATCCAGCTTTGGCTGCCACCCTTGCGCAAGCTCAAGCCATTCAAGCTCTTGCAGAGGGCGCGAGAGACAATCTAGCCACACTGGTTGGCAATGCGGATGTCGTATTGACCGCAGCGGTGCCAGGCCCTGCGGGAGTAGTTCCGGCGCCCCTGGACGGAATGGTAGCGCAAGCGAACTTGCCGCTGTCCGCGGAGTGGTTTGCCTCGATGGCCGGGGTGGCCACAGCCGTTCTGGCCGGATTTGAGCTTGTAAAGACATCGCGGGCTCCGGCACTGACCGCCGGAGTTGTAGCAGCTCTCAATGCCGCTATCGATCCGTTGCAGCAACCACCGACGGCCGGCTTGATCAATACCGCTCTCGACGAGCCCTCACCCAATTTGGGGCTAATGGTCGCTCTCATCACAGATCATGGCGGCAATGTACTGAACCCGATCAGGATACTGCGACAGGAACGTGTCATAAGATCGCCGATTGGCGCAGTACTGCAAGCAGTACTTTCGGAGTCGGCCAGGACGGTTGCGCCGGTCGCCTACACGATCGCAACGGCAAGTCGCCAAATTGGCCCACGGTCGGCCAAAATCTCCTACCTGCAGGCCACCGAAACGGGAGCCCCAGGAGAACGACCCGGCACCACTTCCAGGATCGTGGAGGTGCCCGTCTCCTTTAACGCCAAGATGAAGCTCGAGACCATCGGCAAGCTCCGCTTTGACACGCGGTTTGTCCGCAAGCTCATGTTCATCACCAACGTCGGCCGGCTCCTGCGGCTCAAGCTCCAGCGGGAGCTCCTGGAGGAGCGCCGGGCGGTCGTGGGCTCGATCCGGACCCTGGCCCCGGGCGTTACCGAGTACGGGCAGGACCCTTTTGGCGCCGACGACGTCTACGAGTCCCGAACCTACGCGGGCGAGCCCCGCTTCCCCTCGACACGGTCCGGGCTCTAAGCTGGCCGGCCCAGCTTTGGCCAGCGGGCCGGCTCCTTACGCCCAGGCGAACTCGTCTCGGTACATAGCACACCGCGCAGCGACTCGCTGTGCCGGGAACACACCCACTTATGCCACACCCGCCGGTGCCGGTGTGGCACACCACATTTTTATCCCCGGAGTCCGAACCAAGCCGCAGATGAGCGGCGAGCCCAAAAAGCGCGCCGCCCGGATCCCCGCCCCCGGGGCGCCCCGCGTGACCTTTGAGGGGTACGTCACCGTCCCCGACGACTTCGGCCGGCTCCGGTTCCTCCTGCCGCCGCGGGAGGCGGCGGCCCTCCGCCGGGCGGTGCCCGCCCCCCCGGGGGGGCCCCCCCCCGGGCTGGCCTGGCGGAC
>JBIKLF010000033.1:0-16450 GCA_044359955.1 Chthoniobacterales bacterium
CCGCTTCGGGCGCGGCGGCTGAGTTCCTCCACCTCTCTGCATGCCATTGACCAACCACAACCAACACATCAACATCACCAACAAATCACGGCAGGTGTTACCCATGTCTTGAACCTAAAGTGTTACCCATGTCCTGACCGCGCCTCTCATCTCTCAACCCTCATCGCTCAACTCTCATCTCCGTTTTTAGGCTAATCGCTTCTCTGGATCCTGCGAAGAGCCGACGTATCTGCGGCCGGTTTTCTCACTGCGCAGCACGTAAACGTGAAACATGCGGGAAAGGGTGGTCGGGCTGGTGGGATTCGAACCCACGGCCTCTGCGTCCCGAACGCAGCGCTCTACCAAGCTGAGCCACAGCCCGAAATTGCTCATAATGAGCAACTTACAAAGAAATATTTTTGTTTATTTTCGGGGTTTTCGAAGGTTTGTAACCCGTTTTTGCAACCCTTACTTGGAAACCTTTTGAAATCTAACCTGCCTTTGGTTCGTGATGCAAGCAGATTAAACGTAAAGGGCTAAACGCTCTTTGTGTGCAGGACTTGTTCATGACACGCTACGCACTTGCCCTCCGCACGTGGGCGGTGGAAAAACATACATGGATTATCCCCTCGGTTCATTTGCCCGGTTCGGCCATCAGGAGGGATGGGCCATCGAGAATTCCGTGGCCGCCCGCCAAGCAATGGCCGCAGGTAACCTGATGCCTGACCATGGTGGTGGCTTGCCGCATCGCGAATCGCACAAGCTTCAAATGCAGCGGTGCTTTTCAGTCAATGTCGAGCTGCACCTCGGTAATATGCTGCGGTTTTTGAGTCAGTCATTTTCACCCCTGACCGGCATGTTTGAGCGCGTGGGAGGAATCGAACTGGAGATCATGGACCATACCCGTGCGGTCATGCGTTATTTTGATCTGCCGACTGGGATGGTGCCGAGGTAGGCCTGTTTGACCCAGGAGATTTGAGCGGGCCTGAGGGCGGGAAGTTATTCCATGCAATTCTCTTGATATGTCTTTGGAAGACATTTAAGAGGAATCACATGAAGCGCGTGCCACTCGAGCTAGGTCCGGTGGAGAGCCGCCTATTAGCTTGGGCGCAGATGCGAGGCGTTGAGAGGACAACGGCGGGGAGCGTTGCCCGTGAGCTGAGGTTGAATTTAGAGCAGGCGCGCCAACTGATGAAACGGCTGGGCCGAAAAGGTCTCGTGGTGCCAGTCCAGCGCGGCATCTGGCTGCTCCCGCCGAAGCTGCCGCCGGGTGGACGGTGGACGGTGCCTTCGGAGGTTATCTTGCGTCATCTGTTTGAAGCGAAAGGCGGGGATTACCAAGAGACAGGACTCGGAGCGCTGCAATATCGCGGGCTGACGGACCAAGTGGCCAATGTCACGGCGGTTTACAACACGCTGTTCACCGGTCGCCGGACGATCGGAGGACTGCCCTTCCAATTCATCAAGGTGGCACCCGGGCGTTTGGGGATGTTGGATCAGAAAGCTTTACCGCGGCGGCGCGTTGGATCTTTGCCGCGGGTGATCATGGATGCGGTCTACGATGCGGCGCGTTTCGGAACTTTGCCGACGGCCTATCGATGGATTCGCGAACGCAAAGATGTGCCGCGATTTCTCGATGAGTTGGCGACCTGCGCGGTGGCTCATGGGAATGCGGGCACATGCCGCCGGCTCGGAGCCGTGATGGAATTATTGGAGGCCGCACCCGTGGCGCGTCGTAAATTGCAACGGGCGCTTCCTGCGGTGCGCACTTACATTCCGCTGGTGCCGGGACGCGGTACCAAGGGGCGCACGATGAAAAAATGGGGCATCGTCGTCAACGATCGGAGGTGGCTTGATGAGTGACTGGATGCCTTCGATGGAACGATGGATCAAGAACCGCGGAGAGTTGCAGGCGGCGGTGGAGTTCACGGCAGCGAAAACCGGTTTCCAGCCGGCGCTGGTCGAAAAGGACTTTTGGTGTTCCGTGGTTCTCGGACGAATCTATGCGGCGGGGAATTGTCCGCTCGTCTTCAAGGGCGGCACGTTGCTGAGCAAGGCGTATGCCGCTTTCAACCGCATGAGCGAGGATTTGGATTTCACGCTGCCGACGGGACCGGAAATCAAGCGGAGCGCTCGGAGCAAACGGGCGCGGGAGATTGCAGCTGCGGTAGAGAGAGCTGCCGAAGGATTGCTGGAAGCGGATGTGGAGGGCTGGCGGAGCTTCAATAACTCGACGCAGCAGCGCGTGGCTCTGCGGTATGCCTCGGTCTTCGGTGCCGAGGGAACGATCAGGCTGGAGATCGGGCAGCGCGAGGAGCCCATGGAGGAGATTGCTCCAGTGCCACTGGCTACGCTGCTGAGGGATCCTCTTTTCGATGAGGAGGCGGTTTTGCCGGTGCAGGCAACGTCGTTGTCCCGCACCGAAGCGTATGCGGAAAAAGTGCGGGCGGCGCTTACCCGGGAAGATCCGGCTCCCCGCGATTTGTTCGATCTCGATTATGCCGTGCAGCAAGGAGTGCTCGATGGGGAGGATGCTGATTTTCTTCGGTTGGCGGCCCGCAAGGTTGCGACGGAGAGGCAGATCGAATGGTTCTCCTCGGAGCGTATTGAGACTTTCCGGCGCGGGATCGAAGGCGAGTTGCGCCCGGTGCTGCGGCCGGACACTTTCGCGTCCTTCAATTTCGCCCGTGCTGTCACTACCCTGGAAAAACTGGCCGCGGCTTTGCAGCGGCATTGGCCAGTCGGACAAGTGGATCAATGACCGTATGAGATACCTTGTTGTGACGGTGTGAGCCGGTCTCTTCTTTGCGGGTCAGCCTGTCGCTCAAGACAAGTTCTCCGTGCCGGTAGTGATGATCCCCAGCATCCGCGCCAGTTCGGCGATGGCTACATCACCCGAACCTCGGACGGCAAAAGCTACACGACCTGACGCTTCGGCAGCGGCACGATCAGCCGCGATGCCAAGGGCGCCACGGTCACGACACAGCGTTTTGGCGATGGCACGATGAGCCGAAGCAACTCGGGAGACTCCAGCAACGACCTCGCGCTTTGGGAGCGGTTTTACGACCTCGCAGACCAGCAGGCGCGGCGGGGCGGGGGTCTTGGTGGTGCCACAGACCTCACGGCCTCAGTGACGCACACGTGGGAAAATGCTCCCATTTGTTGTAACCCGATTTTGTAACCCGGTCGGTGAAATGCGGGCAGGAATGCGAAGGGCTGTGAAAGCGATTTTTCGGGCTAACACCTTTGGGAGTGAGGGTTTAGAAGTTTTTCGAAGTATTTTGTAAACTATTGAAAACCAGTTAGTTAGACTCCCGAACGCAGCGCTCTACCAAGCTGAGCCACAGCCCGTCACCGAGACATTTATCGCACGCGGCGAGGTGGGCGGCAAGGAAAGTTGTGCGGGGCGCTGACGAATAAAGGCCTGTCGTCTGGTTCCTTGCTTCGAAAGGTCAGACTCAGACGGGAGCAAACTGGGGTTTGCCCGCCCCGCGATGGCGAATCACGGCCAGGCCGACAAAGGCGGCTTCTGCGGCGAGGTACGCGAGGACGTAGCCTTCGCCGCCGACGCCGAAGCCGTAGCTGTGGAGTCCGGCGCCGAGAACGTAGTTCACGCCATACCAGGCCATGATGATGCCCGCGAAATTGATGACCGCGGCCACGGCGATGCCGAAATCGCCCCACCAACCGGCCATCTTGCCGTGGATGGCGACGACATACATGAGCAGGGCAATGAGGGCCCAGGTTTCTTTCGGGTCCCAGCCCCAGAAACGGCCCCAGCTGTAGTTGGCCCACACGCCGCCGAGGATGGTGCCGACGGCGAGGAGGATCAGGCCGACGAACATCATGCGGTAGAGCCATTCGTGGAGCGGACGCAAGGACTCGGTGTTCTGCGGGCTGCGGATGTAGCGCCAAAGAATGACGTGGGCGAAACCGAGGGCGAGCGCGAAGGCGGCGTAGCTCAAAGTGATGGTCAGCACGTGCACGGTGAGCCAAAAGTTGTCGCGCAGCACGGGCACGAGGGGATCAAGGCGCGCTGGCATGGCCACGGGGAGACTGCGCACGAGAAGCAGGCAGAGGAAGCTGACCGGCAGCGCACTGAGGAGCATGAGGCGGTTGCGGTAGACGGCATAGAAAATCAGGCCGAACATGACCGTGCCCATGGCGACCCAAACCACAGATTCATACATGTTGGTCACCGGGGCGCGTCCGGCAATGACCACGCGCAGGTAGAGTCCGTAGAGGATGAAAACAAGCGAAGCCGCGCTCAAGGCAACGCCGCCTCGCAGCAGCCAATGGCGTGGTCCGTGGCGCGCGCCGGCCATGAGCAAGAGTGCAGCCGGAACGAGCAGCCACATGGCGGTGTCGAATGGCTTGAGGCGGTTGTAGAAATTCTCGCGGTCGACGACATCGACCGTCGGATAAACTTCGGGATTGAGCGCGCGGAGGTCGTCGACCAGCCGCTGTGCCGCGGTGGCAAAGGCCTCGTTGTCCCCGCCGCGTCCGGCAATGTTCAGGTTGCGCAGATCTTGGAGAATGGGCGCGGCTTTTTCCGGCGGGTAAGCGGTGGCAAGTTGGTCGATGGACAACCACGGTGCGCCGGCGGGCGAGCCGGGTGGCGGCGGGGCGATAAGAAAAGCGGTGGTGGCCCCGAGCGCGTCGAAGAGTTGCAGGCGTCCGAGCACGGTTTGTGCCTCCGTGTTGAGCTTCGGCACGGCTTCACCGGCCTGACGCAGTGCGGCCGCTTCCTGCGAGAGGGAAGTCAGCTTGGTGGCGGCGGCGAGTTCTTTCCGCGAGAAACGTTTCCGCGAGGGGTCGAGACCGAGCTTTTCGATGAGCGGTCGGTAGGAGATGAGGATGATGGGATCGTTGCTCCAATCGTGTGTGGCGAAGAGTTGCGAAAAGGCGAAGGCACTGCCGCCGTAGGTATCGCCATCGGCGGTGCGAACCGGGTCGCGTCCGGAGATTTTGACCAGCAGTTCGTGGCCGAAGGTGCCAATCGGTTTGCGCCGCCCCGAGTCCTGCACGACGAGGCATTCCCACGGGGTGAGGTCGGCAGGCGGCGGAGCCGCGGGGAGTGCCGCGGAAGTGGCAAGGAGGATGGCGAGGAGGAGTTTCACGAGGTGGTGGAGAGTTGCGGGGTGCGCTTGGCTGGGCCGGCCGATCCTGCCATGCTTTTTTCGTGCACAGAGGGTCGGCGGAAGATGAACATGGTGATGAGGCCTGCGCTGAAGATGAGCGAGCCGACCCATTTGCCGAGCCAACCCGGGTCGCGGAGAATCTGCACCGAACTTTGGGTGAGATCATTCGGATTCCAGGAGGCTTGGGAAATTTTGTATGTCAGGCCGGTGAGCGAACGCCACAGGGCCTGCGGATAATTGGCCGGTTGGTTCATCGAGCATGAGCCGGTTGCATCGCCCACGCCGTCTGGGCGGACCATGGCGAGGTCGCTGCGGAACGAGGCGGGTTCGTCCGTGCCCTCGTTGCGTTCGACCGTGAAATCTTCGAGCACAAGGCCGAAGGGCAAGTCGGCCACTTCCCAGCCGTAGGCCAACTCCAGGGGGAACGCGCCGGTCGGCAAACTGACGCGCCAACCTGCCCCGACCCATTGCTCGACGGTGCGGCCGGCTTTGGTTGCCCGCACAAGGATGCCATCGAGCAGAGACTGACCCGGAGGGATGGGTTCTCCGGCGGGCAGGGGACGGAAGGAGAAGCCCGTCTGTGCGGACGGCAAAACGTGCAGCGCTTCGATTGTCCAATCGTTCCAGCCGGTGATAACCGCCTCGTTCGGGGTCAGGGGAGCGGACGAGATCCGTCGTCCGCTGGCAAACAGATCCAACTGCAGCGAGCCGTCGGGCTGCGCGGTGAGGACGGCGCGGTTGGGTGCACCGGTGGCCGGTGCGCGGTCGGCGGCACGGGCCAGGTCCACCGTGATGAGGCCGAGGTCGAGGCGGTTGTGGTTGCGGTCGCCGGCGAGCAACCATTGCTCGACGTTTTGCTTCATCGCGGCGGTGCGGAGACGGACGAGCACAGCGGGACTGCCCTCGGGTGCAGTGGTCGGTTGGAAATTGGCGACCAGACGAGGGGAGTCGGCCACGGCTTCGATTGTCCATCCGCCGGGAGTGGTCCAAAGATCGAGCGCGTCACCCTCACTGACGCGCAACGGTTGGCGTCCGAGCTTGATCATGACCGCACGCTGGGCGTCGGGGTCGCGGATGGTGATCTGGCGTTTTTGCAAGACGAGTTTGTTGTCGGGAGCCGCATCCTTGAAGAGCGTCATGGTTCCCTCGATACCCCAAATCTGGCCAACGACCGCTCCGATCATGACCACAATCATGCCGAGATGAACGAGGAGGAAGCCCGTGTGGTATTTTTTCCACGGCCACCGCATGAAAGCGCTGCACGTGAGATTGGCCGCGAGGAAGAGCAGCCAGAGATGGAACCAGGGAGCCTCGTAGATCCAAGTGCGGGCCGTGTCGGCATCGAATTTCGATTCGGCCAACGTGCCGACGATGCTCATGACAATGAGCACGCTGAGCAAGATGACTGCCAACCGCAGCGAAGCGAGGAACCGGAAGATCGGATCGCGTTTCCAGGCATACCGCGGCGGGCGCGAAGGGCCGTCACCGGTGGGTATCATGAAGACCTATACGCTAAAGCCGGCCCGTTCGGAGTCAAGGAAGGGGTGGAACAGGCTGGTCAAGCCGCCGGGTGATGCCGACGAAACGTGTGGGGTGACCGCGGCTGTTGCGTTCGATAAAGACACTGCTGTGCACCCGGCGCGGCTCCTGGCCGGGCGGCCGGGCGGTAAATTCGTAGGTGAGGTGCTTCTGGGTGACGGGCAGCGCATGCATGCGGGCCATGATTTCCGGGAAAAAGCCGCCGACGTTCTCTTTCCAAGCGGCCAAGAGTTCGGCGGGGTCGGTCACGCCGGGATCGATGCCGTTGATTTCGTAATTCGCCGGGCTCCAGTTGGTGTCACCGACGCCGATAACATGCTCGAACGTGCCGAAAGCGCCGCCCTCGAGCGCGGATTGTTTCCAGTGTCTGCTCCGCTCCCACGCCGGCCACGGCGGCGGCCTCCAGCAGGTGCCTCGCCAGCCCGGTGTGTAGTTGGATCCGGTTGAGGTCCCTCTCTCGCGCCTGCGGAAGAATGATGCTGTGAGCGAGCCAAAGAAAAACAAGCAGCAGAGCGATCAGCACGCAGGTGGCGACCGCCAGTGCGCCCCACAAGGCGGGGGCTCCGGACGGATTTGCATGTTGGCTGCGTGGTCTGGGCACGATTGGGCGAAAATGTCGGACCTGATGGCCATTGGCAAGTGTGCGTCAGGGGGTCGCTGCGGCCGGCCATTGGCATGGGCCCCGGTCCGTGGCAGGTTGGGTCGATGAAGGGGAGCACGGTCTTGATTACCGGGGCCAGCCGGGGAATCGGGTTGGCCTGGGCCGCCGAGTTGGCGCGGCGCGGTTGGCGCGTCATGGCGGGAGCGCGCGATCCTGCCGGGGCCCACGATTTGCAGATCGCGGCGCAGAAGGCCGCACCGGGTTCGATTGAAATTCTTCCGCTCGACGTGCGCAGCGACGAGAGTGCCAAGTCGGCGGCGGCGGAGGCCGCCACCAAGCTGCGGGCGCTGGATGTGTTGGTGAACAACGCCGGTGTTTTTCCGGAGGAGGGGAGTGAATCGCTCGAGGAACTGCCGCTGGAGTGGTTTGCAGAGGCATTTGCGGTCAACGTGGTCGGCGTGGCCCGGGTCACGCGGGCTTTTCTCCCGCTGCTCGCGCGGGCCCCGCATCCCCGCGTGGTCAATGTCAGCTCCCGGGCCGGGTCTGTTTCGCAGAAAGAAGATTCGCGTCATTACTGCTACAGCACATCAAAAGCCGCGTTGAATATGCTGACCCGGGCCATGGCGGCGGAGTTGCGCCAGCGAGGCATCACGGTGGTGGCGGTCACTCCGGGTTGGGTGAAAACGGAAATGGGCGGTCCCCGGGCGCCGCTCACGGTGGAAGAATCGGCCCGCAGTTTGGCCGGCACACTCGACGGCATCACGCCGCGCGACGCCGGGCAATTCCTCGATCGCGACGGCAAAAGGGGCACCACCGCGTGGTAGTTTCGTCTGGTGCGGAGGCGCCGGCAAAAGCATGCTCGGCGGTCCGATGAGTGAAGTGAACAACCTGACCGCGGTGCGCCTCGAAAAACGCACGGCTTTACTGGACCGCGGCGTGCGCGCTTATGGGGCGGCCTTTCCCGTGACCGGCGACGTGGGCGACGTGCGGGCCGGATTCCTCGAGGGTGGAAAAGTCATGCTGGCCGGACGTGTCACGGCGCGGCGTGACATGGGCAAGAGCCATTTTCTCGACGTGAGCGACCACAGCGGACGCATGCAGGTCTACCTGCAAGACAAGGCGCTCGGCGAGGAGGGGGTGGCGGTCTACGACCTGCTCGACATCGGCGACTTTGTCGGCGTGGAGGGCGAATGCTTCACCACGAAGACCGGCGAGCCTTCGATCAAGGCGGAAAAATTCGTCCTGCTCAGCAAGTCACTGCACCCGTTGCCGGAAAAATGGCACGGCCTGCAGGATGTCGAAGCGCGTCATCGGCAACGCTACCTCGATCTGATTGCCAACGAGTACGCGCGGAATATTTTCCGCCAGCGCTTTGCCATCATCCGCGAGATCCGTGCCTTCTTCGAAGAGCGCGGCTTCCTCGAGGTGGAGACGCCGATGATGCAGACCGTGGCGGGAGGTGCGGCGGCCACGCCTTTCGAGACGCACCACAATGCGCTCGGGATGGATCTTTTCCTGCGCATCGCGCCGGAGTTGTATTTGAAGCGGTTGCTCGTCGGGGGCTTCACCAAGGTTTTCGAACTCAACCGGAATTTCCGCAACGAGGGTGTGTCACGGCGGCACAATCCGGAATTCACCATGCTCGAGGCTTACTGGGCCTATGCGGATTTCGACATGATGGCCACGCTGGTCGAGGAGATGGTCTGCCGCGTGGCCGGGAAAGTGTGCGGGGGCCTCAAGATTGAGCACCAGGACCACGAGGGAAAGGTCACGCGGACCATCAACCTGTCACGTCCGTGGCGTCGGGCAAAGTATCGCGATCTCGTGGAGGAAGCGGAACCGGGTTGGTTCGCGCGCGATGTCTCCGGACGTCGCAACCGCGCGCTCGAACTCGGCTTGGACATCTCGCACTGCGTCGAGGACTACGAGGTCACGCAGCATGTTTTCGAAAAGCTGGTCGAGGAAAAGACGATCGACCCGTGTTTTGTCACCCATTGCCCGAAAGAGCTTATCCCCCTGGCCAAAACCAATCCGGAGGATCCTTCGTCTCTCGATGTGTTCGAATTGATCATGAACGGGCAGGAAATCGCACCGGGTTACTCCGAGTTGAACGATCCGGTGGTGCAACGTGAGCGTCTGGTCGAGCAAAGCGGCGGCGAGCAGCACAAGATCGATGAGGAATTTCTCCACGCCCTCGAATACGGCATGCCGCCGGCCGGGGGCATGGGCATGGGCATCGACCGGTTGGTCATGCTGCTGACCGGGGCGGAGTCCATCCGGGAGGTCATCCTCTTCCCGCACCTCAAGCCGCGTGCCGAGGCCTGAGGGACCGGCGATGAAGGCGCGCAGCGCTTACCTGCCCGGTGCGCTCAACGTCAACGGATTCAGTTTCTTCAACGCGGTGTCCTTCCAGATCGCGGTGGGGGCGCCGGTCATTCTCTTCGCCAAGTCGCTCGGAGCCTCGTCTTTCACCTTGGGCACCATCGCGGCGCTCACGCCGTTGCTCAATATTCTGCAACTCCTTGCGGCGCGCTTCCTGCATCGTGCGGGCTACAAACGATTTATCCTGGCGGGCTGGGGGGCGCGCACCTTTTTCACGCTCTGCATCGCGGCCATTCCGGTGTGGCCCGGACTGACCATATCCGAGCGGCTGTGGCTGCTTATCGGCTCGCTTTTCGGGTTCAATCTTTTGCGGGGCTTTTCGGCGGGAGCATGGTTGCCGTGGCTCACCGCCCTGGTGCCGGAGCAGGTGCGCGGACGTTTTCTCTCGCGCGATAATGCCTTCATGCATCTGGGCTGTCTCGCGGCCTTGCTGGTCTCGGCGTGGGTCATGGCCGGTTCGGTCGAGGCGGGCGAATACACGGCGGTTTTCGGGATCGGTCTGGTGGCCGCGTTGCTCAGCCTGTGGTTCGTGCGCCGGATTCCCGAGGCGGAATCTCCGGAGGACCGCATCCGTTCCGGAGTGGCGGTGCCGTGGCGGGCCATGTTGCGCCATCCTCCTTTTGCCCGCTTGCTGTGGTTCACCACCGTTTACATGACGGTCATCGGCAGCCTGGGAGTGTTCACCGTCGAATACCTCGTGGTCCGCGAAAAATTCGGCGAGTCGACCATCTTGCTCCTCAGCGGTTTGTCTTTCGTCGGCGCTTTGGCCGGACTCGCCATCACCGCCCCGCGTCTTGATGCGACCGGCAGCAAACCGTGGTTGCGCCTCGGGCTTGTCCTGATGGCGCTGGTTATTTTCGGGTGGTTTGTCTTGGCCGCCGGGTTGCTGCCCGGCTGGCCGGGATTGGTTGGCGGATTGAATTTTCTCGGTGGTTTGGCCGGGGCGGTTTTCGGCGTGGCCAACACGCGCATCGTCATGGTCAGCGTGCCAGCCATGGGTCGCAATCACTTCTTCGCGCTCTTCACCGTGGTCTGCGGTCTCGGCCTGGGCGGCGCACCGATGGCCTGGGGTGCCATTCTTGACGCACTTGGGTCGTTGGAGGTGGCGGCGGGGCCGCTTTCGATCAATCGCTACTCGCTCTATTTTGCCGTGCTGGCCTTGCTGGCCTGCTGGAACGTGTATTTGATCCCCGGTCTGCGGGAAGGTGTGTCGGCCGGGAGTGTTCCCCTCACGGCGGCGGAGGCTCGTCCCGTGGCACCGGTGGAGTGAGGCCGCCCCTCGTCGGCGGGCCGGGCGCCGAGTCGCGTACCTCCCGCCGCGGCAAAAACTTGATCAGCAGCCCGGGGTGCGTAGAATCCCGTTTTATTGCATCGGCTAGGTAGCTCAGTTGGCAGAGCAGAGGACTGAAAATCCTCGTGTCGGGGGTTCGATTCCCTCCCTAGCCACCTTCTCTGATAATCAGCAACTTGCAGAGGATTTCTGCCGAAAGTGGCCGAAAATGCTAACAAAAGCATAACATTGGCATCAGTCGGTGGGTTTCTGCAGCAATCGGGCGTGTTGGGTGGCCATCGATATCGCGCCCAAATGGCGACCGTGGCCCTGTCATCTCCAACACGAAAAGGTTTTCGACGTCTGGTAGGGTGCATCGCTCCGTCCCGGCGCGATAATTCAGGCGGCAAATCGCGATGGAACCGAAGCGGAGCGCAGCTTCAGAAATGTCATAGCCGTGTTGGTGCAGCCGCGAGAAAAGTTGGGAGAGCATAGGGGGAGGGCTGAAGGGACGTGAGATGTAGGGAACAGGAGTCCGCTGCGGTGGACGGAGGATAGCCCGCCGGGTTTTTGTAGTTGCCGCCACTTGACCGCTTGGGTTGTGCTGCGTCGCCGGGTAGAACGGTGCTTATGTTGGCGAGCCGCAGTAGCAGTGGTGTGGTGCCGGTGCGCATCGGATTGGCCGGATGGAGCGAGGCGCCGAGCCGCCATGGCAAACTGTTGCCCGCGGCGGTGGAGGGAGCCACGGGTCTCCAGCGCTACGCGGCGGCTTTCGATTTCGTCGAGATCAACTCGAGTTTCTACCGGCAGGTGCGGCCGGCCACTTACGAAAAGTGGGCCGCGGAAGCTCCCCCGGATTTTTGTTTTTCGGTCAAAATGCACCGCCTCATCACGCATTACACGCGGCTGAAGAACACCAACCTGCTCGGTGATTTTTTCGGTTCGGTGGCGGGGCTTGGTGCGAAACTTGCCGTCGTGCTGGTGCAACTGCCGCCCACGCTGGTTTTCGATGCGGAAGGGGCGGACCGGTTTTGGTCGGCCTTGCGAAAACTTTACCGTGGCTGCGCTGTCTGCGAGCCGAGGCACGCTTCATGGCAGGAGCCCGCGGCGCGGAAGCTTCTCGGCAAGCACGGCATCGGTCCGGTGCTCACCGAAATTCCCGCGGCGAAGGAGGATCCGTTGCGCGGCGCAAAAAGGGAGATCCCGCTTTACGTCCGTTTGCATGGGGCGCCGCGCAAGTATTACAGCTCCTACGGCGACCAAGACCTGGCGCGCCTGGCGGAGTTCCTTGCGCACCATGCGGAGCGGCGGCGCTGCGTGGTCTTCGACAACACCGCCGGTCCGGCCGGGGTGCGCAATGCTTTGGCGTTGAAGCGGCTGGTGGCGGCTTAAGACGCTGGCCAGCGTGCGTGAAACCAACTATGGCGGTCCGAGTTATGTTGTGGCTGCGGCACCCAGTGTCGCGATTCAGACGCTTCGTCGGCGGGGACGCCAGCGCTACAATTGATGTAGCGGGCCGTCCTCTGCGCCGGGCGGGGATCGTCAACCGCACGCTGGCCGAGTGGATGGGAGGCAAGGATGACTCCGTGGTGACACAAGCAGTGAAGCGCTTGGAGGCCAAGATGCAGGGGAGTCGGAAATTGACTAAATTCTACAGGGCTTTGCGGCGGGAAATGCCAAATGCCAAGATCTGACCCTAAACGAGCGTGTGCCTCCATCTCGCGGCGTGGGTCGATTTGTTCGCCCATGCATCGGTCCTGCTGGCATGGCTGCGCCAACGCCATCAGGCCCGCCACATCGGCTCACTTTTCGTGCAGGCTCCACCGAGCGAACGGCACGCTCCATGTCGAGGATGGGGTCGACCGGCGAGCCCACGAGACACGTCTGCCGCCATGGCGTTGCCAACGGCGTCAGCCGCGCCCCGTCGGCTCGCTTTTGGTGCCGTCCCGTTGGTTGCCGTTTCGCCTTAGTTACTGCCTCTGATACACTCGCATTCTTATGAGGGACATCCTTACGATCATCGGCTTATTCATAAACATGTGCGGGTGTGCTATGCTCTACTTCGATAGCGCCAGGGTTTCCGCAAGCATTTCAGTTGCCGGGCCGCGACTTGGATACGAAGAGGACGAAAAGAAAGCGAAGTTCAAAGACTGCGTAATTGCGTAGTGGGGTCGTGCCTCGATTGCCGTCGTAGGGTTAGGTTTTGCAGTCCAAATCGCAGCGTTTATTTTTAACTAATGAACGGTGCAGCCCCTCACCTCGCCTTTCTCGCGGACGCGGAGACACAAAGCGCCTGCACGCTTCCTGTTGTTTGCCTGCGGCAAAGCCCAAGTGCTTCAGTCGCTGGTCCTCCAGAGTCAGGCTGCCAAGCGATTTGGGGTTTCATCCACCGACCTTGCAAAGATACCTTGGTTGCGCGTATTACGCTAAGGGACTGAAGACGCGTATTAAATGAGTAGTCGCTTCTTTTACGTCCGGCCAAAGCTTTAACCGCTTGCTCTTAATGTCCGCAGAACACATAGCCAAAATACTTGGAGACTCGCGATGGGTCGGCGCACAGATCGCAAAAGCTCAAGTGGCCCTTCGGGGGGGCGCAGATAAGGAGTCCACGGCCAGAGCGCTATACGAGGGAAGTTCGCTATCGCTTACGAAAAGCAGGGAGATCATTGCGGATCTGCGTGACGCGGAATACGAGTCCCTCTTGGAGCCGCGCAAGAGGACCGGATCAGCAGAAAATCCGATCACGAAAATGTTTCCCGCAGCCGTGACGGAGCGGCAGTTCCTTGACCAACTTGATGAACTTCGCAAGGTGCGCCCGAGTGTCGACTACCGCGATGAGCGTTTCAGAGGGCACTCTTTGGTCGACTTCACGATTCTCGAGGGTGGCAAAGAACTCCCAATCAACGTGAAGAATGCTGGCACCCGATTCGAGAATGCTGCCAGTCTAGTAGGCATTGATCCGGACGATTGCATACCCATACCAGCCTATAAGGCTCATGACGCAATCGAGAGGGAACCAAATCTGCTCTACGCAATCTGCATCGACTATGCGTTAGTGTCGAAGATCGAGCGGGGATTAGTGACTCGTTTTTCGAAAGAGGAGGCATCGGTATGGAATATTCTGTCCAAGTATTCCGGGCCACTTATCCGCGATGCCGAAGACAAGTTTGTCTATTCCATGGTAAATCGGCACTGGGAAGACTTTGTTGGGCACGTTTCGGTCCCGGTCTTTCGTGTCATCTCTGCCCGCAAAGCCATTCGTATACTCCAAAAGTTTCCAAAACGGACGCCGGGAATCGGGCTCCGTGCGTGGGGCACTGGTGCCAGCGCTGAAGTCAACGTTCACATAGCCGTTTCACAGGAGACCAAACCCTGGCTAGAAATTCAAAAGCGCATCGAGGGCACTGGTATCGCGGCTATCATTGAGGCTGTGAACCGCAAAAAGCAGGAGTGGGTCTTTGATCCTGAAATTTAAGCGATGAGCGTTGTTAGCTTATTTTCAGGCTGTGGGGGGCTAGACTTCGGTTTCGAAGCTGCCGGATGGGAGATTCCATTCCGTAATGACTTCGATCGTCATTCTTGCGACACCTTGCAGCTAAACGCAGGCGGGAAAGTTATCCACAGCCCCATTGAAAGCATCTCATCTCAGGAGATACGAGAGGTTGTTGGTAGCGGCAAAAACGCTGTGGATGTCGTGGTCGGTGGGCCACCTTGTCAGCCCTTCTCAAAGTCGGCCTACTGGTCACGAGGGGATACGCTCCGGCTAAAAGACCCACGAGCAAACACGCTCGACGAGTATTTTCGGATTGTAGAGGACTTGAGGCCGAGAGCATTCCTGCTCGAGAACGTTCACGGCATAAGCTACTCCGGCAAAGAGGAGGGTTTTCAATTTCTGATCGATCGGATTCGTGATATCAATCGCAAGAAAGGAACGGATTACCGGCCCTGCTGGCGAGTTTTGAATGCCGCAGACTTTGGAGTCCCCCAGCTTCGTGTGCGGTTCTTTCTCGTCGCGCTCCGTGACGGGAAGGAGTTCCATTTTCCGCCACCCACGCACAGTGACTCTGATAACGGAAATGCCACGCTTTTCGATATTCAGCGAGCGCCATATGTTACAGCTTGGGATGCGCTTCGGCATGTGCACCCTGACGACGACGAGCGGCTAGCCGTAGGGGGTAAGTGGGGTGCACTACTCCCATCAATCCCAGAGGGTGAGAATTATCTGTGGCATACCGATCGTAAGGGAGGTCTTCCTTTATTTGGGTGGCGGACTCGTTATTGGTGTTTTCTTCTAAAGCTTGCGAAGAACCGGCCCTCTTGGACCATTCAAGCTCAACCAGGCTCTGCTGTTGGACCCTTTCACTGGGACAACAGAAAGCTGTCATGGCGGGAGCTGGCTGCGATTCAAACGTTTCCCAGAAAATTCAGGATTGAGTCCTCACGTGTTGAAATTCAGCGGCAGCTAGGGAACGCAGTTCCGTCTCTGCTGGCGGAGACGCTCGCGCGGGCGCTGAAAGAGCAGCTTTGCTCTGCCAAGTTCGATGAGCCGCCCAAGCTTGCTGCTGCTAAGTCCAGATTTATACCCGCGCCTGAGGAGCCTGCCGAAGTGCCAGCTGAATTCCTGCACTTGATGGGGGAACATCCTGCGCATCCCGGCACTGGGAAGGGCCGCTCATACAGCCAAGGCAACACCGAGATAACTCACGCAGACTCGCTTCAAGCGGTTTCTGGTGCCTGACTTTTTTGAGAGCCGCCGTCGCGCCTGGCTGCCTCTGCTGCCGCAAACGGCATCCAGCCCCGCCGTCGGCTTTGCTTCACGCTAAAGCAACCGCCGTGGCGGCGCGTACCACAGCGGTTCATTGAGGTTGTTGTTTTCCCAGCGCGGAGCGGCGGCCTTAGTTGGCGCCGTTCACGGTCTCCGTTGGGGGCTGAGCAACCAGGCCTTTGCGGGTGAGGCTGGACGCCTTGTCGGCGGCCGTCACATAACCCATAGCCCGGTAGAGGTCGCTGTTTTCGCCGTAGGCGGGGCTTCCCTTCACGGAATTCACGACAAGTTTAACTTTGTCGTTCGTCACGGCGTCGGCAATGGCCCGGCGGGCGAGGTTCGCGCTCAGCTCTGCCTCCAACTGCGAAGTGCGCTCACGGTGTGCGAACCGAAACGGGGTCACATCTTGACATTTGACATTTAGCTGTTTGGCGGTTGATGCGTAGCCGCCACGCCGAGCATCCCCTTGAAGGTGCGCAGTAGTAGGTGTCGTAGACGCGATGAACGGCGTCTATGGTCAGGCGGCACGGGTCGCGTAATACCGGTTCCCCAAAGATTTTGGACTTATACCAACGTCCCCTTGCGATGAGACTTTTGGTCTGGGGTGGTAGGCACGGCTGGCCCCAGCCGTCCGCACGCTTTCTTACGCTAGTGTTGTGTCGCATAAATAAGTGGACTTATTTGAATCTTCTGGAGAGCATGTTGGCATGGCTCGACCAGCACCGCTCGAACTCACCGCCGAGGCCCAGTCCAAGCTCTCCGATTGGTCCAAG
>JBIKLF010000019.1:0-47894 GCA_044359955.1 Chthoniobacterales bacterium
AAGGCTTGCCCATTTCCGCTCCGTCACCCCAAGGGTGATGCTGGGCTGCGGCGTATCGCCTTGCTGCCCAATCTCTCAACCCTCATCGGTCAACTCTCATCTCCGTTTTTAGGTTTAAACATTCCCGATTCCTCTCGCGCAGTCAGACCACCCTGAATGTCACGCCGCTGGGCGGCGGAGGCTGCTGGCTCAATAGGCTCAAAATTCAGCATTCGGCACTTCCCCGCCCCGCGCCCGCCCGCCCTTCGCCCGCAAAACTTCCTGACCCGGCAATACTTGCGTCTATAACGCCCATCGTTCGTGCCTCCGGCACGGCGTTTGCTGTAGAATTCCGGCGCCATGCCCAAACCACGAAAGAACTCCGACTCCGAGCCTCCATTCAATCCCGCCGCGCTGCGCGTCATGATGGAGCGCGCGCTTGGCGGCTTCGGCCACAACAAGCTCAGCGACGAGGCGCGGGCGCAGGAACTCGTCTATGACGCGATGGAGGCGTCCTCCTGGGAGCGCTGTCTGCGGCTGGTGCGGCAGGCGTTGGAACTGGACCCTGAAAATGTGGATGCGCTGCTGATGCTGTTGGGAGCGTCGGATTTCAAAGGGGAGCAGCGCATTGAAGCGTTGCGCGGCATCGTGGCGACCGGGGCGAAGCGGCTGGGGCAAGAGGCGTTCAAGGAGCTGGTGCCGCACTTTTGGGGGTTCATCGAGACCCGGCCCTACATGCGGGCGCGTCAGGCGCTGGCGGCGGCGTTGCGGGAAGCGGGCCGGCTGGACGAGGCCGCGCAGGAATGGACGGAGATGCTGGCCTTGAACGAAAACGACAACCAGGGCGTGCGCTATGAACTGCTGTCGGCGCTCCTGGCGCAGGGCCGTCTCGACGAAGCCCGCGTGCTGATGGAGCGATTCGAGGGTGAAGGCGAGTGGAGCGTGGTCTTTGCCTGGGGCCGGGTGCTGGAGCGGCTGCTCTCGGGAGACAAGGCGTCCGCCACCAAGGCACTGGCGGTGGCGAGAAAACAGAACGCGCACATGGAGGCGTATCTGAAAGGCCACCGCAAACTGCCCAAGAACCTGCCCGGCAGCTACAAGCCAGGTAGCAAAGAGGAAGCGCTGTGCTACGCCGATATCCTGATGGCCGTGTGGAAAGCGCATCCAGCGGCGGTGACGTGGCTCGGGCTGGTAGGGAAACGGGACGATGCACCTGCCAAGGTGGAACAACCGTGAGATGCGAAGGGGAACAGATGCCGCGCCTCGTCGGCGAGTTGCCTAATCCATTCTTGGAATCTGCCAGACTCGAAGACGCCATCCGTGCCGACCTTGCCGGGCTGGGCTTCCCTGTCGCTGACGCTACCCACCCTTTGAGGTCGCAAAATGCGACCTCAAACACGGACACACCCCAGCATGCCTGACGCAGAACAGCCAATTTCTGCTCCGCCGTCCCACGCGCCGGTGAAAGACTACCAGGCTGACTTCAAATCAGTCGTTCCAACATGAGAAGGAACTCCTCTCTGTATTCGCTTTCACTATCGTATATTTTCCGTTTGACGCGGGATGCATTTCCTCCCACTTTTGCACCAACAACACCCGCCACGCCTCTCCACGATGCGCACCAGGCGGGTTACTTTTTTTGCCTCCCGGCAGCCTTCTGAATGTCGAAGCCGCCCACCACCTTCGAGGAGCAGCTCCTTCTCCTGGAATCGAGAGGCCTAGTTGTCAGCGACCGGCCACTTGCCCTTCATCGCCTCGCCCACGCGAACTACTTTCGACTGAACTGCTACCGCCACCCCTTCCAAATCCCCGGCAGCGACACCTTTTATCGGGGTAGCCATTTCGATGGGCTGTGGGAAATTTAGCGCTTCGATCATCTTTTCCGCATTCTCATGCTCGATGCGATCGAGCGCTGTGAAGTCTCGTTTCGGACCCAATGGGCCTATGTTCTCGCCCACACGCATGGCCCCCAATCATACGAAAATCCCGCCATCCATCGTGTTGCTTCGGCACATCAAAAGACTCTTGCCAAGCTCGACTCGGAAATTCGCCGCAGCACCGAGGATTTTTTAAGTTCGCATCGCCGCACCGGTGCCGCACGGCCTCCCATCTGGATGGTTTGCGAGGTGATGAGCCTCGGTCAGCTCTCAGCCCTCTATGACAACTTGGCCGCACCTGCGGACCGACAGGCCATCGCCGATGCTTACGGGTTCGATGAAAAAGTCCTGCGCTCCTTCCTGCATCACCTGACCGTCGTGCGCAATGTCTGTGCGCACCACGCGCGACTCTGGAACCGCCGCTTCGCCGTTACCTTCACCCTGCCTCGCAAGAAACCCGCTGCGCTGTTCGCGCAATTTCACTCCGACACCCGCGCGGTTTACAACACGCTGGTGGTGCTCACAGGACTCCTCGATATCATTGAGCCCGGCCAGCACTGGGCGAATCGCCTGATCAAGCTGCTGAACGATCATTCGTGGGACCTTACCCCGCACATGGGTTTTCCGGACGATTGGAGAGAACGCACACTTTGGAAAAAACACCTGACATGAACCGCAACGACCTTGCCGACATCGCCGCCGTTTCCAGCCCCGACCACAACTTAGCCGTAACGATGCAAAACGTTCTGCCTTTTCCGGCGCGGCCACAGAGGCGCGCCTGGGCGAGAGATGACTAACTGTTTAGTGAGCGTCTCTGCGCACCAGCGGAGAAAAGGATGCGGCGGCGTCCTCGCCGTCGGTGCCCTGCTCGAATCCGCACCCGTTTTGAATTTTCACGGCTTAGAAAGGGCGTTGAGAGCCGGAGCGAAGCGGAGACGGCCGGAGGCAATTTATGGTTGATAGCCGGAGTCCGCCGCGGCGACCAATTGAGAGGTTGAAAGCCAACGACTTGTCGATCCAGGCGCAGACACCCCAAGGGTGAGGCAAACCGATGACTTAAACTGTTCACGCTCAGTCCCTCAATTGCCTGCGGCTGTCTCCGCTCTGCTCCGGCTCTCATCTCCGTTTTTAGGGTGAAGCGCCTGGAGGCCAAGATGCAGGGGAGTCGGAAATTGACTAAATTCTACCGGGCCTTGCGGCGAGAAATGTCAAACGTCACGATCTGACCCCAAACGACTTGCGCTGCGGTCCGAGGGCGGGTGTCCATGGAATTTGGCGTAGGCGCGGGTAAAGTCACCCGGATGCCGGTAGCCGAGCGTGAGGGCGGTTTCTTTCACCGTGCTGCCCGGTCGAGAGAGCAGGCGCGAGGCTTCGCGCATCTTCATTTCCAGCAGGGCCCGGCCGGGCGCGCGACCGGTCGCCTCGCGAAAAAGGCGCTGCAGGCCCATGGCGGAAACACCGAGGTAATCGGCCAGCGCGGCCGCCGGCGCACGCACGTCGAGGTGCCTGCGCATCCACTGCTCGGCCAGTTGTAGACGGTGGGCATCGCGCGTGCCGGTCTCCGCCGGGCCGCGGGCGCTGCGGGCCAGATTGGTATCGATGAGTTTTTTCAAGGCGACGAGAGCCTCCGGCGACGATGAGTCGGGTCGCTGGATCTCGCGCCGGGTCAGACGATGCAACTGCTCCAGTTCGGCGGTCGTTTCGGCGGCGGCCGTGCGCAGCCAGCAGGTCTTTTTTTCCAGCTTTGCGCCAATTTCCGGAGGTTGCCTCCAGAACCAGACGAGCAGGGAACATGGGGCATTCGGACGGTCGTTCCATCCGTAGGGGACATCGGGTCCGGCCACGATGAGCGATCCTCGCGAGGTCTTCTGGCGTTTGTCTCCGGCGAGAAGCAGGGGATGCCCCGAAAGCACGACCATGTAGGTCCAGCCGTGGTGAACGCGAAGCGGAATGGGGTAGCGGCCGTAAAAGCGGCGACCCCATGCGAGGTAAAGCAAACCGCCAGGAGGAGGTCCGGGAGGAAACCAGTGCGGGGACCCCGGTTCGGGCAGATAGATTTCGCGGGCCGCTTTCATGAAATAGCAATTTATACCAAGCTTGGGGCCGTGCTACACTTGTTTCCTTCGACAACGAACGTGAGTACGCCAAACTAATGATGTCAGATCAGACGATTGCTTGTCGCAGATACCCCTCTTTTTCCCATGGCCAAAATTCTTCTCACCACCACATCTTTCCAAGACACGCCTGGTCCGCACCACGAACTGCTGGCGCAAAAGGGTTACGAAATCGTCCGTGAGCGCGGGCCGCTCCCCGAAGCGCGCATGCTGGAACTCGCCGGGGATTTCGACGCCTTCCTCTGCGGCGACGATGCCATCACGCGCTCCGTGCTGGAGAAGTCGCTGCCGCGCCTCAAAGTAGTTTCCAAATACGGCATCGGTTTGGACAAAATCGATGTGGCCTCTGCGACGGAGCTAAAAATTCCGGTGACGTTCTGCCCGGGGGTGAACCATACGACCGTGGCCGAGCACACCTTCGCGCTGCTGCTCGCGCTTTGCCGGAATCTTGTCGAGGAGGTGAACTTTGTCCGCGACGGGCAGTGGAAGAGAATGACCGGCCGCGAACTGCATGGCAAAGTTATAGGCATTGTCGGACTGGGCCGCATCGGCAAGGAAGTTGCCAAGCGCGCCAAGGCCTTCGGCATGGTTGTGGTCGGCTATGGCAACCATTGGGACGATTCCTTTGCCACGGAAAACGGCCTTGTCCGCGTGGCCGAGCCCGATGAACTTTTCCGCCGCTGTGACGTGGTGACGCTCCACACCAAGCTGACTGACGCCACCCGTCACATGGTCGACTCCTCACGCCTCGCGCTGGCTCGCCCCGGTCTGCTTCTGGTCAACTGCGCCCGCGGCCAGTTGGTCGAGACCGATGCTCTACTCAATGCCCTTCGGTCTGGTTGTCTCGGAGGCTATGCGGCCGATGTCATGGACGAGGAACCGCCGCCGCCCGACCATCCGCTCCTCAGTGCCCCCCGGGTTGTCATCACTCCCCACATCGGCTCGCGCACCCGCGAAAACGTCGTCCGCCAAGCGAGCATGGCCGTGCAGAACCTGATCAACGTGCTGGATGGAAAGCCCGCACTTGCTCAAGCCAACGAAGTCTAACCGCCATGTCCGACAACTGGTTCATTGTTCCCGCAGACAAGCACGATGGTCTCGTGGCCCGCGTTTACCGGGCAAGGGGATACCGTGCGGGCGAAGCGGCTGAGGCCGCGCGGTTTTGCCACAGTGCGGCGCGCCACGGCATCCGCACACACAATGCCCTCAAAGCCTTGCACCTCGACGATTTGTTCGGGAGCAAGGTCGGCCGCTGGACGCCCGGCGCACAGATCGAAAAACTGCCGTCGCGTTTCGCCGCGGCGGAGTCGTGGGACGGACACCACAAGCTCGGCCAGGCGGTGGCCTATGCCGCGATGGACCGCTGCATGGAACTCGCCGACCAATACGGCGTCGGCATGGTCAGCGTGGACAACGCCACGCATTACCTCTGGGGCGGCGGCTACGTGATCGAGGCGGCGCTCAAAGGCTACATCGCCTACACCAATTGCACCTCCGCCACCTCGGAAGTCGTCCCCTTCGGCGGCAAGACGCCAACCATGGGCACCAACCCGCACTCGTGGGGCTTCCCGACGCAGGACGCTGTCGGATTTCCGATCGTGATTGACTGGGCAACCTCGACCGTGGCCATGGGCCGCGTGCAGCAGTTCGCCCGCGAAGGCAAAGAACTCGGCGCAGGCTGGGCCGTCGATGCCGAGGGCCAGGCGACTACCGATCCGGCCAAAGCCGTGGCGTTGTTGCCGTTCGGCGCACACAAAGGCTACGGGCTCGGCTTGATCGACGAGCTTTACGCCGCGTTCATCGGCGGCGGTTTGCCATCCGTCCGCGGCACCGCCAAGGGCGAGGCCAAGGAAAAGCGGGGTTCGACCTTCTTTTTCCAATGCATCCATCCGGAAGCGTTGCAGGGCCATGACTACGCGCTCGGGCGCACGCAGGCGGACAACATCAAGGCCTGCCTCGCCGATCTTCTCGGCCACGGCAACGGGCAGTGCCTGCTGCCCGGCGAGTTGGAAGCAAAAGCGGCCAAACTGACCGACCAGCACGGCGGACTCCTTTTCACCAGGGCGGAAATCGAAAGTTTCGCCCACCTCACGGACGAGCTTGGCGAACCCGCCTGGAAACCCGAGGATTTCAAAACCATCAACCTCTGAACATCTATGTCACTCCCTCTGCGCGAAAAATCCACCTGCCACTACGACCAAATCAGCCTCGGCGAAGTCATGCTTCGCCTGGACCCCGGCGAGGGGCGCGTGCGCACCGCGCGCCGTTTCGACGCCTGGGAAGGCGGCGGCGAATACAACACGTCGCGCGGACTGCGCAAATGCTTCGGCCTGAAAACCGCCGTCTGCACCGCCTTCGTGGACAACGAGGTCGGGCACCTCATCGAAGATTTCATCATGCAGGGCGGGGTGGACACCTCGTTCATCAAATGGCGCGAGGATGACGGCATCGGGCGGACGGTCCGCAACGGCCTCAATTTCACCGAGAGGGGTTTCGGGGTGCGGGGTGCGGTGGGGGTGCCGGATCGCGGCCACACGGCCGCTTCGCAACTCAAGCGCGGCGACTTCGACTGGGACCACATCTTCGGCCGACTCGGTGCGCGCTGGTTCCACACCGGAGGAATCTTCGCGGCGCTGTCCGAATCGACCGCCGACCTGACCATCGAGGCCGTGCAAGCCGCCAAGAAGCACGGGACCATTGTCAGTTACGATCTCAATTACCGACCCTCGCTCTGGAAATCCATCGGCGGTCTGGCTAAAGCCCGCGAGGTCAACCGCGAGATCGCCAAATACGTCGATGTGATGATCGGCAACGAGGAGGACTTCACCGCTTCGCTCGGCTTCGAGGTCGAGGGCGTGGACCACAACCTGAGCCATATCGAGACGGACGCCTTCAAGCGCATGATCGAGACGGCGGTCAAAGAATACCAAAACTTCAAAGTTGCGGCGACCACGCTGCGCGGCGTCATCACGGCGAGCAAGAACGACTGGAGCGCCATCTGCTGGCACGACGGGAAATTCCACGAGAGCCGCAAATACCCCGGGCTTGATATCTTGGACCGGGTGGGCGGCGGCGACAGCTTCGCCAGCGGGCTGGCCTTCGGGTTCCTCGAACACAACGACCCGCAGTTGGCCGTTGATTACGGCGCGGCCCACGGCGCCTTGGCCTCGACCACGCCGGGCGACACTTCGATGGCCACACGCCAAGAGGTGGAAAAACTCATGAAGGGCGGCGGCGCCCGCGTGGTGCGATGAGCAGGACGCCTTCCGAACTGTTCAGTCTCGCCGGCCAAACAGCCGTCGTCATCGGCGGCACCGGCGAGTTGTGCGGTGCCATGGCGGAAGGCATGGCGGCCGCGGGAGCCAGCATCGTGCTCGTCGGCCGCGACGCCGCAAAAGCGGAGAAGCGCCTGGCGGCCATCACGGCCCACGGCGGACCAGTCTCCTTCGAATCTTGCGAAGTCTCTTCGCGGGCCGCTCTCGAAGATCTCGCCGAGCGTGTTTCCGTCCGGCACGGCAAGATCGATATTCTGGTCAATGGCGCCGGCGTCAACAGCCCCACGCCTTTTCTCGAGATCACCGACGACGAAATGGACCGCATCATTTCGATCAATCTCAAGGCGGTGATGGTCGCCTGCCAGGTTTTCGGCAAGCTGATGCTCGCCTCGGGCGGCGGCAGCATCATCAACCTCGGTTCGATGTCCGGGATCATCCCGCTGTCCCGCGTCTTCACCTATTCGGCGACCAAAGCGGCGGTGCACAATCTGTCGAAGAATCTCGCCCGCGAATGGGCGGCGCAGGGGGTGCGGGTCAATACCCTCGTGCCGGGCTTTTTTCCCGCCGAGCAGAACCGCAAAGTCCTCACGCCCGAACGTGTCGCCTCCATCATGGGACACACGCCGATGAAGCGCTTCGGCGAAGCGCGCGAACTGGTCGGGGCCACGCTGCTCCTCGCTTCCGACGCCGGCAGCTTCATCACCGGCACGGAACTCGTCGTCGACGGCGGGTTCGCCTCCATGACCATCTGAAACCGTGAAATTCATCCACGACGACTTTCTGCTCGAGACGCCGCAGGCGCGCCGTCTCTACCACGAGCACGCCGCGTCCCAGCCGATCATCGACTACCACTGCCACTTGCCGCCGGCCGAGATCGCGGAGGACAAGCGCTGGACGGACATGGCCGCGCTCTGGCTCGGCGGCGACCACTACAAATGGCGGGCCATGCGCACGGCTGGCTTCGGGGAGCGGTTCTGCACCGGTGACGCATCGCCTTGGGAGAAATTCGCCAAATACGCGGAGACCATGCCGCAGCTGCTGCGCAACCCGCTCTACCACTGGTCGCACCTCGAGCTGGCCCGCTATTTCGGCCTCGACGACCGCCTGCTCGGACCGTCCACCGCAAAAGAGATTTTCGACCGCTGCAACGAAATGCTCGCCCAACCGGGCTTCACCGCGCGCGGTTTCATGGAACGCTCCAAGGTCGAGACGGTCTGCACCACGGACGATCCGGTTGATTCGCTGGAGCATCACCGCGCCATCGCCGCGGACAAGAATTTCAAAATCCGCGTGCTGCCGACCTGGCGCCCGGACAAGGCGCTTTTCATCGACCGTCCGGAAATTTTCCGCGGCTGGCTCGGGGCACTGGAACAAGCCGCTGGCATGACGGTCTCCTCGCTGGACGATCTGATGTCCGCGCTGCAGAAGCGCCACGATTTCTTCGCCGACCACGGCTGCCGCTTGTCCGACCGCGGCATCGACACCGTCTGGGCCGAGGATTGCCCGCGGGCCGAGGCGGCGGCCATTTTCGCGAAGGCACGGGCCGGGCAGGCGGTCAGCCCCGCGGAAGCGGTGCGCTACAAGTCGTTCCTGCTGCACGAGCTGGCCGTGATGGATGCGGCCAAGGGTTGGACCATGCAGATCCATTACGGCGCGTTGCGCTCGGCCAACTCGCGCATGTTGCGCCAACTCGGACCCGATACCGGCTTTGATTCCATCGGAGACGGGCCGGTGGCCGTGGCCATGGCCCGCCATTTCGATCGTTTGGACAGCGCCGACCGTCTGCCCAAGACGATCATCTACAATCTCAATCCGCGCGACAACGAGGTCATTGCCACCATGCTCGGCAATTTCCAGGACGGCATTACGGCCGGCAAAATGCAATTCGGCAGCGGCTGGTGGTTCAATGACCAGCTTGACGGCATGACGCACCAGATCGAGGCGCTGTCGCAACTCGGGGTGCTCGCGCGCTTTGTCGGCATGCTGACCGACAGCCGCTCCTTTCTGTCCTACACCCGGCACGAATACTTTCGCCGGTTGCTTTGCAATATCCTCGGACGCGACATGCAGCGCGGGCTCATTCCGGACGACCCGGATCTGGTCGGCGGTCTGGTGGCCGATATCAGTTACCGCAACGCCAAAGCTTATTTCGGTTTTGACGCGGCGCCCTGACCGGACGGCCCCGGCGACTGGAATCAAAAGTCAAAAGGGGTCAGTCATGGTTTATTGCCATTGCCAACATCCGTAGCCGCATTTCGTGCCACTTCACGCTCCCTGGCAGCCGCTCCCGCGGCAACGGTTCGATAAGGCGTCCCCGCCGCTTCTGCTTTTTGTCTTCAACTGCATGGATCCGGCTCAGCCGGATGCTCGGTTTTTCCAGCGGGCACGGCCGTCCCGGCCGCATGGTCTGATCGTGACGGGCGCAGAATTTGCCGACTGAGGTAGGAACGCGCGGCTCGCGCGTCCGTTGGTTGGGGAGCGGACGAGCGGGCCGCTCGTCCCTACCTGCTGAACGAACATTACCTTCTGCTGCAGCCTGTCCATCGCCGCGGCTTCTGCATCGTTCCGGCTAAGAGAAATGTCAATAAACCATGACTGACCCCTATGGCCTTATGGCTCCGCCTCGGTCTGGGCCGTGGTACGAACCATTCGCGAGGGAGACCACGCCTTGGTCGACCGGATGGAAAAGCTCGAGCAGCAATTGCGCGATACAGCGGAGAAGGTGCGCGCGAGCGAGGAGCCAATGATCGTCACAACGGTTGGCTACGAGACCTCGGAAGCGCGGGTTGTTTTTCCGGCCGAAAGAGGATCCGGCAGACGGCTCCGCCTGCTCAATCGCTGGCGGCCGGCGCGTATTTCGTGATGGCCTCGTCGTTGATGACCCCGATGTAGGGCAAATTGCGGAAGCGTTCCATGTAGTCGAGGCCGTAGCCGACGACGAATTCGTTGGCGATATCGAAACCGACATAGTCGGCTTCCAACTCGCGCTGGCGCGGAACGTCTTTGCGCAGGAGAACGCAAATTTTGACGCTCGAGGGCCTGGTCTCGGCCATGAGTTTGTCCCGGATGGCATGCAGCGTGTGACCACTGTCCAGAATGTCATCAAGGAGCAAAACGTGCCGTCCATGCACATCGGGCAGGTGCAACTGATTGAAGGTGACCGTCCCGGTGGTCGAGGCCCCGTGGTAGCTGGAGACGCTGAGGCAATCGAGGCGCAGCGGCATCTCGAGCCGGCGCAGCAGATCGGCGCCAAACATAAGACTGCCATTGAGCACCGCGACCACGGTGAGATCTTTCCCGGCGTAGTCGGATGTGATCTGGCCGGCCAACTCGTCGAGCCGGCTCATGATCGTGCTCTCGTGAAAGAGCACGCCGCGGATTTCGCTCCGCATTTCCCCGGCGACGGATGACATGTTCCGCGGCTAAACGCCGAGTTCCTGGCGCACGTTCGGAAGTTCCCCGGCGGAGCCGAGCATCTTGTTTTTGTGCGCGATGAACTTGGCATATTCCTCGACGAAGATTTTTCCCGGAGGGCGGAAATCGAATTCGCCGGGCTTGTCATGGAAGAATTCGCGGTGCACACGGGTCCAGATGAGGCGGCCGTCGGTGTCGATATTGACTTTGGTCACGCCGAGCTTGGCCGCGGGCAAGTATTCGTTTTCGTCAACGCCGCGCGCACTCTCGTCGAGTTTGCCGCCGGCGGCGTTGATGCGCTTGACCTCCTCCTGCGGGACGCTCGAACTGCCGTGCATAACGAGCGGGAAACCGGGCAGGAGGGCCTCGATCTTTTCCAAGACGTCGAAGTGCAGGCTCTGCTGGCCCTTGAATTTGTAAGCACCGTGGCTCGTGCCGATGGCGCAGGCCAGCGAATCACACCCGGTGCGGACCACGAATTCCTTGGCTTCGTCCGGGTTGGTCAAGCAGGCATGGCCTTCGTCGACGTGGATGTCTTCCTCCACACCGCCCAGCATGCCGAGTTCCGCCTCGACGCTGATGCCTTTGGCGTGGGCGCGCTCCACCACCCGCTTGGTGATGGCGATGTTTTCGTCGAAGGACGCGTGGCTCGCGTCGATCATGACCGAGCTGTAAAAACCGGAGTCGATGCAATCGTAACAGGTCTCTTCGTCACCATGGTCCAGGTGCACGGCGAAGACGGCCTCGGGATACATGGTGTCCGCAGTGCGGATAAGCGCTTCGAGCATGCGCTTGTCTGCGTATTTGCGCGCACCTTTGGAGAGCTGGATGATGAAAGGCGCCTGGCTATCGATGCAGCCCTGAAACAAACCGAGCGTCTGTTCCATGTTGTTGATGTTGTACGCGCCGACTGCGTATCGGCCGTAGGCAATTTTGAAGAGCTGGTCTGTGGTGACGATCATGCGAGTTCCATACTGAAGCGGTCCCGCGCCCTTCCGGCAAGAAAAAGCCCGTGCCGCCGGGCAAAACCCGTCCCGACCCGTCGGCTACTGGCCCGCCCCACCCGTCAAGCGGCAGTGCTGCAGGACAATATCACCGGCGTCGAACTCGAGGAACGATCCCGTGACCACGATCTGCTGGCCGGTCTGGACCAGTGGTTCGGAGGAAATGACATTACCGATAGTGTCGCGCTTGCGCAGGATCGCTTCGCTCCCGTCGTCCGGAACGTAGATTTCGGTATTCGGGGCGAGGTCCTCGTTTTGGAACAGGCATTTGACGTCCGGCCCCGGACCGGTCGGGGTGGAAAGCGTGACGGCGACCGCGGGGTTATCGGTCGTCATATCGCCTTGGGCGATGGTGGAAACCGGACCGGTCACCGTGATCATCTGACCTTGATACTTGGTGCTGGCCGCGGCCTCGTCCTGCGAGAACTCGGCGGCCAGGGTCTGCCAATCCACAGGAGTGCTTTGGCCGGAGGCGCTTTGCCATGCGAGGACCGCCAAGACCGGGAGAAGACGGGGAATAATCATGGGACAAATATCTCCGACCGGCCGGCCGTTGGCAACATCGGACGGTATTGATCCGCCCCGCGTTTTCTGCGAGGCAGAACCCATGCCAACCGCCCTCGGACTCGTCGTGGTATTGGTCCTGACTTTCGCGGCCGTCCAAGCGGAGACCCCCATACGCCTCGCCGTGGTCGACCTGACTGCCGTTTTCGCGGCGCATCCGCGCACGGCGACGGCCACTGCGGAATTGACCTCCGCCCGCAATGCCGCGCGGAAAAAATTCCGTGCCGAGTCCGCCGCGCTGAAAGACACGCTGCAGCGGCACCAGGAACTTCTCCGCGAAGGACGCAAGGAAGACGCGGCGGCCGAGTTGGAACAGGCCAACAGCCTCGAGCGCTCCATTGCGGAGTTGGGCACGACGAACCAACGCAATCTGGAGGAGCAATTCCGGCGCGCCAAGCAGGAGATCATGGATGACCTCGCGCGCGTCATTCGCGAATTCAACGCCGAGCGCGGCTATCTTCTCGTCCTCGACAAATCCTCGGCCTCGTCGAACGGCCTGCCGCAGGTCCTCGACGCCCCGGGGGCGGACGACATCACGGCGGAGATCAAGGCCCGCGTCCGCCCATGAATCGCGTCGTTCTGCCGGTTGACCGGTTGGCGGACCTCTGGCCGAAACGTCTGCGCGGCCGCCGCACCGGCGCTCTCCTGCACGCGGCTTCGGTTGACACCTCGTTGCGCCCGACGCTCGCGCGACTCGAGGAAATGGACGCCGCGGGCACCATCAAGTTGGCCGCGCTCTTCGGTCCGCAGCATGGCTTCGAGACCACGACGCAGGACAACATGGTCGAATGGAGCAGCTACCGTCATCCCCGCCTCGGCATCCCGGTGCACAGTCTTTACGGGGACCACCGTCAACCGACGGACGAAATGCTGGAGGGGTTGGAAGTGCTCTTCGTCGACTTGGTGGATGTCGGCGCGCGGTATTACACGTTCATCTGGACACTGCTGCTCTGCCTGCAGGCTGCGGCCCGGCACCACATCACCGTGGTGGTGGCCGACCGTCCCAATCCGATCAATGGCAAGGAGACCGAAGGCCGCCCCCAGCAGGCTGACCATCTGTCGTTCGTCGGGTTGCATCCCCTGCCCGTGCGGCATGGCCGGACCATCGGCGAATTGGCGCGGCTTTTCCATGCGGAGCGCGTGCCGGGGGCGGACTTGGTTGTTCTGCCACTCGAGGGTTGGGACCGCGCGCACTACCATGACGAGACCGGGCTGCCGTGGGTCATGCCTTCGCCCAACATGCCGACACCCGCAACGGCCTTGGTGTATCCGGGCATGTGCCTCTTGGAGGGGACCAACATTTCCGAGGGACGGGGCACGACGCGGCCCTTCGAGCTTTTCGGCGCGCCGTGGATCGATGGCGTCCGCCTCGCCAAGGAACTCAACGCGCAGCGCTGGCCGGGTACTCATTTCCGCGAGGCGGCTTTCCAACCGGGTTTCCAAAAGTATGCCGGGCAAATTTGCCGCGGGGCGCAGCTCCATGTGACCGACCGCTCGGCTTTTCGGCCTTTGCGCACGGGATTGGAGATCATCCGCACGATCCGCGACATGCATCCCGGCGATTTTGCCTGGAAGCAACCTCCCTACGAATACGAGCAGGACAAGCTGCCGATCGAAATTCTCTGCGGCCGGCCCTTGGGCAATATTTTCCATGAAACGCTTTAGTTTGGGCGGAGCCATCCTGGCTTTGGCTTTTTGCGGCCCGGCGGCCGGGGCCTCCGTGGTGACTTGGCAGGAATTGCTCGGCACGCGGACCCCGGTCGAAGGTTTGCTCGAGAGACCCGAGGAATTCTCGGCTGTGGTCCCGCCACCAGCGGTGCCGGCCGAAGGTTTGCGGCTTTTCACCGAAATGGCGCGGGACTTTTATGCCACGTTCGAGGAGGCGCCGGCTTCGCATTACTTTTTCTGCACGATCTATTACACGGCGCGCGAAACCGGTTTCGAGGCCGCCCGCGGGTTTGACCTGACCCCAACCGTCATGAAGGGATCGGGAGGGCGCAAGTTCGCCGCCGATTTCGTGCGCTCCGTGGTCCTGGAGGGCTTCGGCCGCCTCGCCGAACCGGTCGGCGAGAAGAACTACCTCGCCTACAACGGACGCCTTCACCCGCGCATTCTCGGCAATCGCAACAACCAGTTGATCCCCCGCTCCAGCATCGCGGTGCACACGAAGAATCCGCTCGTTCCCTCCGGACGGAAGGTGTGGGTGCTCGACCCCGAAGTTTACAACCAATTCGGGGCGGCGCTTTACGAGGTGGCCGATACAGGGGGCGGACTTTTCCGCAACCAGATCGACCTTTACTGGGGCGAGGACGATCCCAAAGGCCCGGGTTCCGGAATTGCCCGGGCCGCATCCTGCGACATCTCGGTAAAATGGATCGTCCCGGTGGTCCCCGTTCGATAAAACCGCGTTATGTCCGACTTGCTGGTCAAACTTTACGAATTGCCCGATCCCGCGACCGCCGCCGTCCGCATGGCGGCGGCCGGCATCGTGATCAGACGCCCCCTGCCGCCCGACCGGCGGTCCGTGGTGCGCTGGGTCGAAAAGCATTTCGGCGACCGCTGGGCCGGGGAGGCCGAGACTGCGTTGGCCCGCACGCCGGCGGCCATGCATACCGCGGTGAATCAAGTCGGGGAGATTTGCGGCTTTGCCTGCCATGATGTCACCTTCCGCGGTTTTTTCGGCCCGGCCGGCGTTCCGGAAGGACTGCGCGGTCAAGGCATCGGCACGGCGCTGCTGCACGCGGCACTGCGTACCATGGCGGATTCCGGGTTTGCCTACGCGATCATTGGCGGATCAGGTGACGATGAATTTTACCGCAAGACCGTGAATGCCATCCCGGTGCCCGGTTCCGATCCGGGGCCCTACGGACTCTGGCGGAGCTGAGGGGTCAAAACAGCTCGCCCTGCGCTGCCGGAGCATCCCCACGGGCCAACTTTTCGTATTCCACCAGCAAGCTGCGGAATTCACATTTTTTGGCCAACGCGACGACGGCGGCGGGGTCCGCACTGATGGTCAAAGCGGACAACGCCACGGGTAAAGGCAGATCGTGTTCGAGGCGCACCAGCTCGAGATTATCGCGCACCTGTTCAGCGGCGGCGGCCACTTTGGCGCGCAGCTTTTCGTTGGTGATCAGCGCGGGATTTTCGGCGAGCCATGCGACCGGCCCATGCTCTCGCACCAACTTGGCGGCCGTCTTGGGACCCACGCCGTCCACCCCGGGAATGTTGTCGACCGCATCGCCGGTCAAGGCGAGCACGTCGGGAATGCGCCCCGGCGGCACGCCCCATTTTTCTTCCACCTCGACCGGACCAAGCAACGTGAACCCGTCTTTCGGATCCTTGAGGTCCGTCTTGTTCGTCGAGTAGATGTGCACGCCCTCGCCGACCAACGCGTAGATGTCCTTGTCGTTGGTGGCAATGACGACCTCGGCGTCCCCGCCGCGGGCCGCGGCCGCGTAGGAGGCGATCAAGTCATCCGCCTCGTGGCCCCCAAGGCTGACATTGTGCACGCCCAAGGCTTTCACCGCTTCTTCGATGACGGGAAATTGCCGCGCGAGATCATCCGGAGTTTCGTCACGTTGCTGCTTGTATGAAGGCAGAAGCTGCATCCGCCGTTCCGGCAGGCCGGCATCCCAGATTACCGCGGCCGCGTCGGGTTTGACCTCGGCCAGCATCTTGCGCAAGGCCTTGACGAAACCGAAAACCGCATTGGTCGGTTCGCCCCGCGAATTGGTCAGGTCGCGAATGGCGAAAAATGACCGGTAGGCATAGTAGTGGCCGTCGACGAGGAGAAGGCGCATGGAGGTCACATTAGACCAGACCCTTCCCGCCGAACAGTTCGAGTTGCCGCCCCTCTTCCGGCCGGGAGGGCAGCGGCAGCCCCAGCTTGAGGGCCAGACGCCGCATGGTCTCCACCGCCATCCCTTCGTAGTGATTGTTGGCGAAAACGTAGATGGCCTCGGCCTCCGCGTGGTTGCGCAACTTCACCGCCCAGTGCTCGAGCGCTGTCTCGCGCGCCCAAAGAATATTCCCGTAGCGGTGCGTTTCTTGGCCGTCCGGACCGTATTTGGTCCGGAAATCACCAAGCAAGCGGAGGTAAAGGTGCCGCGCCGTGACCGGCAGGAATCCGAAGCCCGCATGCTTTTCCTCGCCGAGGGCATGGGTGTCGGCCCACACCCAGGCCACGCCCCTCTCCTCGAGAATCCGCGCACTGTGAGGGGTGTGCCAACTCTCGTGGCGGAACTCAACCGCCAGCGGGATGACGTCCGGCCACTCCCGCAGAAACTTGCGCAGCACTTTTTCCTCGTGCGGCCGCGCGTGGAATGACGGCGGCAACTGCAACAAGGCGCAACCGAAGCGCGGCCCGAGTTCATCGGCCAACGACCGCAGTATGGCGATCTCCGCCGCCGGATCCTCGAGTCGCTTTTCGTGACTCAAGGTCTTGGGCAACTTCGGGCAGAAGCGGAACGCGGGGCCGGTCAGGTCCCCCCACTGCGCGACCGTGCGGGCCGACGGGACGTGGTAAAAACTCGAATCCATTTCCACCGCGGGAAATCGCCGTGCGTAGAATTGAAGCCAACGATTGCGGGGCCAAGCATGGGGATAAAAGACATCGCGCCAGTCGTCGTAGCTCCACGCGCAGGTCCCGGGAAAAAACTGGTCCGGCCGGAGCGTCTGCCGCGCCATGGTCAGCGCTCCAAGCGCGGCAGCGACCTATCCCGCCTCCACGGCAAGTGGAAGCGGACCGCAGTCTGCCCGTCGATGAAGTAAGCGATGGCCGCACGGCCCAGCGCATAAGTCCCCGCGCCCGCCACCCCGCCGGAAATCATATGACCCCAGACGGGAAGAATTTTCACCGCGGCGCGCGCCGTCTCCCGGAAAACGAGCCCGGCGCCGAAGCCGATGCCGAGCGAAGCGGCGAACTCGCCGGTCAAACGCGGCGAGAAGTCGCGTCCGCTCACGTAGACAATGAGCGAGACCATGAACATCTGCAGGGCGAGCAGCACCGGAAAATCGGCGAGCGGCAACGGTTGCATCCCGATCACGCCGGCCACGGCCCCGAACGACTTGAGCACGGTCCCGGCCAGCCGGGCCTGCGCGCCGCGCGCCGCGAGGAAGCGGGCCAACTCCAATTGTGCATCCTCCGGCAAGTAGTCGCAGAGGCGGTCACCGAGGGCCGACCGCTCTTCCGCCCCGAAGCCCGCCTCCATGCTGTGGCGCGCCAAATGCGTCGAGAAGACGACGGAAGACGACGCTCCCGCGTCGGCCAAGGCGGAGAGAACGGCGGAGGTCTCGGCCCGATCGCCGAACACAACCACGGCCAATCCGGCCGGACTTCCCCCTTCCCGCATGGGGGCCGCGGCCAGCACCTCGGCAGCACGTCGCGCATCCGCGGCCAGTCCGGCATGGGGCGATCCCACATAAAGATAAAGGTCGGCCGGTTCAGCAGGCACCGCACCGGAGTCGCGCAGATCGGCCAACTCGACCGTGCCCACCCCTTGCACCGCGGTCCAGGGACCGCGGACCAAAGGCGCGTGCAGCACGGTCCGGCCAGCCAAGGCATTCATCAGGGCGGGCAATTCGATGCCGGCCTCCCCGAGCACCGCAAGGCGGGGCGCTCGCTGACGTAGAAAAATTTCTTTGATCGGATCCAACTCCCGCAGGATGGGTTCC
The DNA here is from genome assembly GCA_044359955.1 of Chthoniobacterales bacterium. Classification (GTDB taxonomy): domain Bacteria; phylum Verrucomicrobiota; class Verrucomicrobiia; order Chthoniobacterales; family JACTMZ01; genus JACTMZ01. The sequence continues at coordinate 17,901 of JBIKLF010000019.1, forward strand.
TGCAATGACCCGGGAAGTTTGTCCAGCAGAGCGGACATTTTCTCGTAGGCGGTGAGGAGGGCGGGACGACTCATGATGCAACCGACTCAATTAACGAGCAAAACGTTCAATGCGGCACGCAACTTTTCTTCGCTCCCGACTTTGAACTGGTCCCCCGCGTGGACCCGCCGCGTGCTGCCGTCGCGGGCCACGAATTCGAGGACCAAAGGTCGGCGCCCGGGAAAATCAAGGACGGCCGAACGCAAATCCTCAAGCTCGCGCCGCCCGGATCGGCCTGCCGGCAGACGCAGCACCACCGGCTTCTCGCTGCCGGCCGCGGGCGGGAGCGGCTTGATTTCCGTTGCGGTGACCGCCGGCTTGTCGTCGCGCTTGTCGAGGCGACCGGTGATGTGCACGACCTTGCCCGGGACCAGCTGGGCGAGGAATTTCTCGAAAGCCTCGCTCCAGACCCGCACTTCCACTTTGCCGCTGAAATCTTCGAGCGTGAGGAAAGCGCAGGGTTTGCCGGTGGACTTGGTGAACTTCTTTTCCACCGCATCGACGAGACCGGCCACCGTGACTGTCGCCCGGTCGTCCATTGCCTCGAGCGCGGCGACACGGGTGAACTTCGGGTTGTCCAGCGATTCGCGGTAAGGATCAAGCGGATGGGCCGTGACATAAAATCCGAGCAACTCTTTCTCGAAGGAAAGCAGCTCAGCCTCGGCGAACGGACGTGCGCGCCGCTTTCCCGTGGCCCTTCCCGCGGCCGGAAGGGACTCCTCGCCGAAGAGGCTTTGCTGGCCGGCCGTGCGGTCACGGTGCGCCGAGGCGCTCGCCGCGAGGACCGGTTCGAGATCTTCGACCATCTGCGCACGCTCCTCGCCGGTGAAGTCGAAAGCGCCGCATTTGACCAGGCATTCCATCGACTTGCGGTTCACCGCCCGCGGGTCCATCCGCGCGGCAAAATCCTCCAGCGAGCGGAATTCGCCCCGGGCCTCCCGCTCGGCGATGGCTTCGCCCATGGAGGCCCCGCCCACATTCTTGATCGCGCTCAGGCCGAACCGGATGGCCATGCTCTCCCCGTGCTTTTCGGGGGCGAACTTGAGCATGCTCTTGTTCAATTCGGGCGGCAGGATGGTCAATCCCATCCGCTTGGCCTCGTCGACGTAGAAGGAAATTTTGTCCGTGTCATCCACTTCGTTGCTCAGCACCGCGCACATGAACTCGACCGGATAGTGCGCCTTGAGCCAGCACGTGCGGTAACTGATCAGGGAGTAGGCCGCGCTGTGGCTTTTGTTGAATCCGTAGTCGGCGAATTTTTCGAGGAGGTCGAAGATGGCCGTCGCCTTTTTTTCCGGGATGTCATGGTGCTCGCGGCAACCGGCGATGAAGTTGACCCGTTCCTGGGCCATCTTCGCCTTGTCCTTCTTCCCCATGGCCCGGCGCAGGAGGTCCGCTTGCCCCAAGCTGTAGCCGGCCAGCAAGTTTGCCGCCTGTTGCACTTGTTCCTGGTAAATGAGGATGCCGTAGGTTTCTTTCGCCACCTTCTCGAGCAGCGGATGGTCGTAGTTGATCTTGGTCTGGCCCTTCTTGCGCTTGATGTAGTCGGGAATGAGCGCCATGGGGCCCGGGCGGTAAAGCGCGCAGAGCGCATTCATGTCATCGAGGCTGTTGAAGCCGAAATTGCGGCAGTAGCGCGACATGCCACCTTCAAACTGGAAGATGCCGACCGTCTCCCCCCGGTTGAGCACGTCGAAGGCCGCCTGATCATCGACCGGCAACTTTTCCACGTCGAAGTCCGGAACATGACAGCGGATCAATTCCTCGGCATCACGGATGAGGGTCAAAGTTTTCAGCCCGAGAAAGTCCATCTTGAGCATGCCGAGGTCGCCGAGCGGCTCCATGGAGAACTGGGTGACGACCTCGTTTTCCTTGCCGCGGGAGAGGGGCACGATCTCGGAAAGATCGCGGTCGCCGATGACCACACCCGCCGCGTGGATGCCGGCATTGCGCGACAAACCCTCCAGCACCGTGGAGTAGCTCCAGAGTTGCTGGGTGCCGGGCTCGGACTCGATGGCTTGCTTCAGTTCCGGATTCTTCTCCCGCGCCAAAGCGAGCGTGATGTTCAACTCGTTGGGAATCATCTTGGCGATCCGGTCGCCCTCCCCGTAGCTCATGCCAAGCACCCGGGCCACGTCACGCACCACGCTCTTGGCCCCCAGCTGGTTGAAGGTCACGATCTGCGAGACGCACCGTTCCCCGTATTTCTGCCGCACGTATTCGATCACCTCGCCGCGGCGCGCTTGGCAAAAGTCAACGTCGATGTCGGGCGGACTGACCCGCTCCGGATTCAAAAAGCGTTCGAAAATAAGTCCGTAGCGCACGGGATCGAGGTCCGTGATACCGAGCACATAGGCCACCATGCTTCCGGCCGCCGATCCCCGGCCCGGCCCGACCGGAATCCCGCGCTGCTTGGCATAATGAATGAAGTCCCAGACAATGAGGAAGTAGCTGGTGAAGCCGAGTTTCTCGAGAACGCCCAGTTCGTAATCAAGACGTTCCTGCAACTCCGGCGTGCCCTCACCGTAGCGGCGGCCGAATCCCTCGCGGCAAAGCTCGCGCAAATATCCCTCACGGGTCTTGCCCTCGGGCGGATGAAAAACCGGAAAGCGCGATTTGCCGAACTCCATGGTCACATCGCACCGCTCGGCGATGCGGGCGGTGTTCGACAAGGCTTCCGGATGATCCGCGAAGATTTCCGCCATTTCCGCCGGCGTCTTCAAATAAAGCTCGGGAAGATAACGCAACCTCCGCTCGTCGGTCACGTTGGCCCCCGTGCCGATGCAGACCATCACGTCGTGCGCCTCGTGGTGCGAGCGCTCGAGAAAGTGCACGTCATTGGCCGCCGCCAACCCGAGCCCCATATCGCCCGCCCAGCGGATAAGTTGCGGGTTGGCCTCGCGCTGCGCATCCATCCCGTGATCGTGGATCTCGATGAAAAAGTTCTCCTTCCCGAAAATATCTCGGTATTGCCCCGTGAGATCGCGGCCGCGTTTAGGATTGCCTTGGAGCAGGGCGCTGCTGATCTCTCCCTTGAGGCAGCCGCTCAGGCCGATCAGCCCCTTGGCATGTTGGGCCAGCAGATCCTTGTCGACCCGCGGCTTGTAATAAAATCCCTCGAGGTGCGCCGCACTGACCAGTTTGATCAGGTTGGCCCATCCCTCGTTCGTCTCGGCCAAGACGGTGAGGTGGAAGGCCGCATCTTTACCCGAGGAAGCCTTCTTCTCGTGCATCGAACCCGGCGCAATGTAGAGCTCGCAGCCAAGGACCGGCTTCACTCCCGCCTTATGCGCTTCCTTGTAGAACTCGACCGCCCCGTAAAGCACCCCGTGATCGGTCATCCCCACCGCCTTCATCCCGGACTCCGTGACTTTACGCATCAGGTCCGCCGCCCGCACCGCACCATCGAGCATGGAGTACTCGGTGTGCACATGAAGATGCGCGAACTCAGGGGTGGGCATCCGGCAAGATTAGTTGGCCCGGCAAGGCTGGCAAGCGGAGGGCGCAATTTGTTTTCCGGATGGCCAAAACCGACAACGCCGGTAATCTGCCGCCGTGTCTCATTCCGCCGAAAATATCCTCGTGGTTCCCCGCCACGTTTTTGAAACACTGGGGGCTTTCCAGGGCTTGAGCCTCGAAGCCGACCGCTACCTGGCCGCCTTCCTCGACCCGCAAAACAACCTTTTCCTGCCCCGTCCCTCCGCCGAGGAGGACCCGTCGCACAAGCAGATCATACCTTATCTGGTCCTGCGGCACGGCGACCGCGTCCTCGGCTACACGCGCGGCAAGTCCGGAGGCGAAGCGCGGCTCCACGCCAAGATGTCCATCGGGATCGGGGGACACATGAATGACGGCGACACGCACGCCACCCATTTCGACCGGGCCGCTTACCTCCGGGCGGTCGAACGCGAATTGCACGAGGAGCTGGCCATTCCCGGGGCCTACCGCCAGCGCGCCGTGGCCCTGATCAATGACGACAGCAACGAGGTCGGCCGCGTTCATCTGGGCATAGTGCACCTCGTCGAAGTCGATTCGACGGACATCCGTCCGCGGGAAGACGCCATCCGAGACCTCACCTTCCTCACCGCAGCCGAACTGCAAGAGCAGCGCGCCCGCCTCGAATCGTGGTCACAAATCGTGGCCGACGCTTTGCCGCAACTCTTGGCGACTCGGCCTCTCTCGCGGTAGCGCGCGCCGCAGCGGGGCCGCGCCCCAACATTATCCCCCTTGCAACCCGCTGATGATGCTGATCAGCGGTAGGAAGAGCGCGATGACGATGGTTCCGACCACCACGGCAAGAAAGACAATCATGATCGGCTCGAGCAGGGAGGTCAGACCGGCCACCGTATTGTCCACCTCATCGTCATAGACGTCGGCCACTTTGAGCAACATTTCCGGCAGCTGGCCTGTTTCCTCGCCGACGTCGATCATGCTCACGACCATCGGCGGGAAGATGCCGCTCTTTTCCAGCGGCGAGACGATCGATTCGCCTTCCTTCACGCTGTCGTGCACGTGCTGGATGGCGTTGGAGACCACCGAGTTTCCCGCGGTGTCCCGCGTGATATTCAAGGCCTGCAAAATGGGCACGCCACTCGTTACCAGAGTGCCGAGCGTACGGCTGAAGCGCGAGATCGAGCCTTTTTTGATCAGGCTGCCGAAGAGCGGGGCCCGCAGCGTGAGGGCATCAATAATACTGCGCCCCTTGGCGGTTTTTCCGGCAAAGCTGTAGAGCACAATGAGCACCACGACTCCGCCAATGATGACATACCACTGGTTTTGGAAAAAGCGGCTCGTGCCGATGACGAATTCGGTCAGCGCGGGCAAGGGCTTGCCGCCCAGCATGTCTTGGAAAATCTGCTCGAACTTCGGCACGATATAAACAAGCAGGAACGCCATGATGGCCACCGCGATGACCAGCACGATGATCGGGTAAAACATGGCCGAGACGACCTTGTTCTTCAGCTTCTGCGCCTTTTCCTGGAAGTCGGCCAAACGGACCAGAACCAGCTCCATCACGCCACCCAACTCGCCGGCTTTCACCATGTTGACGTAAAGCTTGTTGAAAATTTTCGGATGCTGCGCCAGCGCGTCCGAAAACGTGCTGCCACCCTGCACGGAATCGGCCAACTTGCCGATCGTCTTGCGCAACACCGGGTCCGGTTCCTGTTTGCCCAACACGGTCAGCCCGCGCAGCAAAGGCAGTCCGGAGTCGATCAACGTCGCCAACTGCCGGGTAAAAATCATCAGCGTCTTCGGCTTGATCGTTTTGCGCTCAAGGAAAGGAATGTCGATTTTGATCTCCTTCTTGAGCCCCCCGCCTTTCGCCTTGGGCGCCTTGGCTGCCCCCTTGCCCCGGGCCGCCGCCTTGGCCGCTCTGCCCGCCTCGACCACGCTGGTCGGATAGTAGCCCGCTTGCCGCAGCGCCGCGACCGCCTCCTGCTCGTTGCCGGCCTCGAGGGTGTCAGTGACTTCTTGCCCGCGGGCATCAAGAGCAGTGTAAGCGTAGCTAGGCATGGTTGTCGGGAACGGAGGGGTGGGACGGAGCTTTGAGCATTACGCATCCCGCCGCGTTTCTCCAAGAGCAAAAACCAGCCGGCTCACACGCGCAGAAATGGATTGGCCGCTTTTTCCTCCGCCACCGTCGTGGCCGGACCGTGCCCCGGCAACACCATGGTCTGGCCGGGCAGCGGGAGAATTTTCTCGCGGATGCCCCGCAAGAGGACTTCCCCGTTGCCGCCCGGCAAATCCCAACGGCCTATCCCGCCGCGGAAGAGAACGTCGCCACCGACCAGTGCGCTTTGCTCCGGCCAATAAAAGCAGAGACTTCCCGGACAGTGACCCGGCACATCGAGCACGTCCGTCGCGAGCCCGAGCAAGTCCTGACCCCCTCCCTCCGCCAGCAAGCCATCCGGCACGAGCGGTTCGACCTGCAAGGGGAACCCGCGCCGCTCGAAAAACTCCTTCTCCGACACCATCGGCACCGCCTCGGCATGGCAGAGCACCCGACACCCGTGACGTCTCTGCACCGCTGCGGCGTCCGCCGTGTGATCCCAATGACCGTGGGTCAGCACCAAGAGGTCCACTTTTTCCCCCGCAAACCGCTCGTCAGCCCCTTCCGGCGCATCAAAGAGGATGTTTCCCCCGGGCGCCTCAACCAAAAAACAGTTCGTCTCGTAGGGGCCACCGGTAAATGTTTTGAACTTCAGCATATCTCTCCGGTCAAACCTACGTGTCTCATTTTCCTTGCGCAATCCGTCAGTCAGGGCGACCTCTTTGGATTACCACGATGAAGTCCTTCCGCCTGACCGCTCTGGCCCTGGCCACCTCTCTAGCCGCCCTCGCCCCCGTCCGCGCCGACAAGCCGGAGAAAGACGAGACGCGGTTGGGTGAAATCACCCAGACGGTGGCCCGCATGCTGGAAAGCGCGCACTTCAGCCGCCAGCGCCTCAACAACGAGGTCGAACCCGGGATCACCCAAGCCCGCCAGGCACTCGACCGCTACCTCGAGCTGCTCGACTACAACCGGCTTTTCTTCACCCAAGCCGACATCGACGAATTCACCTCCAAGCACGGGGAGTGGATCCACGAGGACATCCTCGCCGGCAATCTCAAGCCGGCTTATGACATTTATGACCGCTTTATCTCCCGCGTTGAAGCCCGTGTTCAATGGATCGGTGAAAGACTGCAAGGGGACTTCACCTTTGACAGCGACCGCACCGCGCAGATCAACCGCGACAAACTCCCGTGGCCGGCCAACGAGGCCGAGGCGGATAAAATGTGGTCCGATCGACTCGAAGCCGAACTCCTCCAAGCCACCATCGCCGACCAGGCCGTGGAGGAAGCTGCCGCCAAACGACGCGACGAAGCCGCCCAGGAGGGTGCCAAGGACGAACCCAAAGTAGCCGCCGACGCTCCCGCCTCCACGCCGAAACGCACCCCGGTTGAAACCGTGACCAAACGCTACGAGCGGCTCCTTAAGACACTGCAGGAGGAAAACCGCGAGGACCAAGCCACCACCTTCCTTTCCGCGCTCGCCCAGAGTTACGACCCCCACTCCGAATACATGAGCCAGCGGGCCTTGGATAATTTCAACATCCAGATGGGCCTCTCCCTCGTCGGCATCGGCGCCGTGCTCCGCAGCGACGATGGCTACGCCAAGATTGTCGAACTCGTCCCCGGCGGACCCGCCGACCGCGGCGGCAAACTCAAGGTCAACGACCGCATTGCCGCCGTCGCACAGGACGACGAGGAATTCGAAGACGTCGTCGACATGAAACTCGACCGCGTGGTCGAACGCATCCGCGGCAAAAAAGGGACCACCGTTCGCCTCCAAGTCCTCCCCGCCGCCTCTCCCGACCCCTCCAAACTCGAGGTCATCACCATCGTGCGCGACGAAGTCCAACTCAAGGACCAGCAGGCCAAAGCCCAAGTCATCGACACCATCGGTCCCGACGGTGCCGACACGCGCATCGGATGGATCACCCTGCCCAGCTTTTACGCCAACATGAACCAGCCCGGCCAACCCGCGCGCAGCACGACCAAGGACGTCTCCGCGCTCCTCAAGCGCCTCAAAAAGGAAAATATCGAAGGGCTCATCATTGATCTGCGGCGCGACAGTGGCGGCTCCCTCGACGAAGCCATCCGCCTCACCGGCCTCTTCATTCCCAAAGGCCCCGTCGTGCAAGCCAAGGATACCGACGGCAACATCAATCCCATGGCCGACTCCGACCCCGGCGTCCTTTGGGAAGGCCCCCTCATTGTGCTGATGAACCGTCTCAGCGCCTCCGCCAGCGAAATCTTCGCCGCGGCCCTGCAGGACTACGGCCGCGGTATCGTGGTCGGCGACGAACAAAGCTTCGGCAAAGGCACGGTCCAAACCCTCATCGACGTCCAACGCTTCATGCCCTTCTTCGCCCAGGCCCGCGAGGCCGGTGCGGTCAAACTTACCATCCAGAAATTCTACCGCATCAAAGGCGGGTCGACCCAATTGCGCGGAGTCGCGTCCGACATCGTTCTCCCCTCACTCACCGACCAGGATGACGTCGGCGAGGGCTCGCTCAAGAATCCTCTCGGCTATGACGAAGTTCCCGCGCGCCCGTTCACGCCCGCCGGCAATGTCGCCGCCCTCGTCCCGCGCCTGCGCGCCACCAGCGAGTCCCGCGTCGCGGCCAACCCCGAATTCGACTACGTCCGCCAGGACTACGATCGTCTGGTCACCCGCATCGAAGAAAACGCCGTGAGCCTGAACAAGAAAACCCGGCTCGCCGAAATCGAAGAAGAGAAAGCCCGCCGCGAAGCGCGACTCGCCGAGCGGAAACAACGCGGCACTCCCGGGCTCCTCGCCATGGAAGTCACCCTCGACACCGTGGAGTCTGCCGAGTTGCAAAAAGTGTCCCTCGACAAGCCGCCCAAGCAATCCTACACCGAGCCCGAGGAGGGCGAAGATCCGTCGGCTCCCGACGAAGAGGAGCCCTTCGTCGACCCCGTGCGCGATGAGGCCCTCCTCATCATGCAGGACTATATCAAGATGCTCGGGCCCGAGCCCGTTACGGCCCGCGCCGCGACCAAGGACGCCGCCACTCCCTGACCCACCCGTCGTGCTCGACAAGGCGCCAGCAGCTGATACTTTTGTTAGCTCTATGAGCAAAATCATTGTCCTCGTTTTTGGTGCCGCACTGCTGTGCGGCTTGAGTGCTTGCAACACCATCAGTGGCGTCGGCCAGGACGTCAGCGCCGTCGGACGCGATGTCTCCACCGGAGCCCGCAGCATCCAGCGGTCGGTTGACGATAACTGACCCCTTCGACAATGCGGCCCCGCCGCGTTAGTCTCCCTTGGCTTTGCGCCCGTAGCTCAGGGGATAGAGCAGCGGATTTCTAATCCGTTGGTCGGGAGTTCGAATCTCCCCGGGCGCGCACCTGATTCCCTGTGACTCCCCCTGTCTCCTAGCCCAGCCCTTATGCGTGGATCGTTGTCACGCTGCTTTTCACGGTCACCCCGGACCACTCGGTTGGAAAACCCAACAGGGAATCCCCCCCGCCTCATCGCGACGGATCCGCGCCGTGGGGTCATCATTCCCAGCTACAACTCCGGGCCGCTGCTCGAAAACACGGTGCGCGCGGTCCTTGATGAAGTGACCCCCGTTATTTGCGTGATTGATGGCTCGACGGACGGTGGTGAAAACATGGCCCGGGCCTTGGCTACGCGGCAAAACCATCTCCGCGTTCTCTCCCACCCGACGAACAGGGGCAAAGGGGCCGCTGTCTTGACGGGCTTGGAATTCGCGCGGTCGGAAGGTTGGACCCACGCCGCCGTCTTTGATGCGGACGGACAACATGAGACCTCCGACTTGCCCCGCTTTATGGAGGCATCCCGCCTGCACCCTGAAGCCATGATTCTTGGACGTCCCGTGTTTGGTCCGGACGCCCCTGCCGTGCGGGTGTTCGGCCGGCGGATCGGCAATTGGTTTTCCAACCTCGAGACGTGGTGGGGTGGCATCCATGACTCCCTTTTCGGACTGCGCGTTTACCCCGTCGGCCCGGCTCTGGAAACATTGCGTTCGATCCGGGGCGGGCGGGGGTTCGACTTCGACACCCAGCTTGCCGTGCGGCTCTATTGGCGCGGCGTCCCGCCAGTCAACCTGCCCACGAGGGTCCGCTACCATTCCGCCGACCGCGGAGGGATCAGCCACTTTGATTACCTGCGCGACAACCTTCTCCTTGCCCGCACGCACGCCGGACTCCTCCTCGAATCACTCTTGCTCGCCCCGCGTCTGGCCCGCTACCGCCGGCGGCGTCACCTCGCCATCCCATCATAACTGCAGAGCTCTCCGGCGCCACCTCGGCCTCCCACACGCTTTCCCGCTTTAGCGACACCAGTGCAGCACTCACCCAAACTTCCGCATGCAGCGCACGACGTGAAAATATTTTTCCTGTAGCTGTGTGGTAGCGTGCGGTTCGTTTCTCTGTCGGTGTGGTTGGAGTGAACTCGACTAAATTTTTCGCTCCGTGCAAATCCGCGCCCCGGAAATTCACCGGCTCGATGTTCATCCCGGCGAAGTTCACCCCCCGCGAGGTTCGCCCCATTCAAGGTGGAGCGGTACAATTTTGCCCCGGGCCGAACACCGCGCCCCTCTTGGGGCGGGGCCCACAAAGCATCGAGCTTTCTTCCGATCAGCGGAGCAGCCAGGTGGCCACGCCAAAGTAAAAGAGCAGCGTGCAAATGTCTGTCAGCGCCAGAGTGAGCGGGCCGGCGGCCACCTTCGGATCGAGCTTCAGAGCGTGGAGGACGGTCGGCACAGTCAGACCCAGAAAACACGCCATACAAAGGGAAAGAAAAATGCTTCCGCCGATCACAAATCCCTCCAATCCCGTGCCGCGCCACGCCCAGGCAATAAGGCCGACCAAAGCTCCGCAGGCAAGGCCGAGAAGCAGCGCCGTCCCCGCCTCGCGCCCAAGCGTCCTCACATACCACTTAAACGAAGGCTCGGCGGCGCGTAGAACCTGGATAGTGACCGCCACGGACTGGATACTCACACTTTCTCCGAGGCCGAGCACCAGCGTCAGAAAAAAAGCCAGGATCAGGCTCTCCGCCAGCGTCACCTCGAAAAAACCCGCCAGCACCGCACAAATTGTCCCGCTCACAATCGTGGCCAGCAGCCACGGAAAACGGTAACGGAACGCCTGCCACGGTGAAGCATCGCGCACCTGCGAAATCCGGAAGCCGATCGATTCAAACAAGGCGTCCGTTTCCTCCCGCTCCGCCATATCGAATGCCTCCTCGGCCAGCAGCCCTACATCAACCACGCCCAGGATGCGCTTGTCTTTGTCCACCACGGGAAAGGCCAACAACTTGTGGAGGACAAAAGCCTCGCACCCCTCCATGATGCTGGCCGTTGCGGGAATCGACAGCACCTTGTGCACCATGATGTCCCGTAAATGCACATCCGGCGCCGAGGTCAGCAAGCGCCGCGTAGGCAGCACGCCGACCAAGCGTTCCTCTTCATCCACCACGTAAAAATACACCACTTTTTCACCCAGCGCCTCACCCCTCCCGCGGATGAAGGCCAGCGCCTCACCTACCGACTCGTCTTGGTGCAGGGTGGCCACGTCCGGTCGCGCGACCGTGACAATCGGCTCATTCAGATGCTCGGGACGGGAAAACACTCCACGAACTAAAACATCTACCCTTGTGCCCACGCGACCCTATTCGGTCGCCCGGCGACAGCATTCACTCCGTCAGACGTCGCGTTGTCCGCAGTTCGGGTCACCCCCTCCCTCAGCGCGCCATCCTTACGCCCCGCAAAACAATCAGCCCCCCCACAAAAAAGACCAAGGTCGAGAGCACCGCCACCCGCAGATCGAACACATCGGCCAGCACGCCCATGAACAACGGCCCCACCACCGCCGCCAATTTTCCGAAGACTCCCCAGAACCCGAAAAACTCCGCCGCCCGTTCCCGCGGCGAGAGCAACGACACCACCGCACGGCTCCCGGCCTGACACGAACCGATGGCCAATCCCGCCACATTGCCAACGAGGAAAAACATTTCTTTCGTCTGGCAAAAATAAGCTCCCACCGCCACGAGACACCAGAGCAGCAGGGCCGCGGTCAGCATATTGACCGAACCCGCACGATCCTGCCACCACCCGAAAGCCAGCGCGCCCAGCGCACTGCTAATCTGCAAGGAGGCAAACAGGACCAAATTCTCCGCCGTGGTGAAACCCAACACCTCTACGGAATAGATCGCGGCAAACGCCACCACCGCCCCCAGCCCGCTCATGTAGAGCAGGAAAGCCCAGAAAAAGCGGAGCAAATCCCGGTGCTGCGGCAAATCCCGCGCCGCCCGCAGCACGCTTTCCCAGCCCAACTGCCACCACCTCGCCACGTGAGGCTCCGGTTGTTTGCGCTCCCGCAGAAGCAGCAACACCGGCAAGGTCGCCGCCACCATGAACAACGCAGTGACAACAAAGACCCATCGCACGCCGTCCGGTGAAACGGAAAGCACCAGCATAGCCAACCCCAGCGCGCCCAGTCCGCCAAGATACCCGAAACTCCACCCGTAGCCCGAAATGCGCCCGCAATTCGCCGGCGTGCTCAACTCGCTGAGGAAACTCGCGCAGAAATTTTCCCCGAAGGAAAATGCCGCGTAGGCCACGATGACCAACCCCGCCGCCAGCGCCACGGTTCCCGGCCCCGTTAGCCAAAGCGCCGCCGTCGCCGCCGAACACACCCACATCATCGCCAGCAAAAACTTCTTCTTCGAAGCCGTCACATCCGCCAGCACCCCCAAGGCCGGACCAAACACCATCACCACCACCTGCGAAGCCGCCAGCGTCACGCTCCACAAAGTATTCGCCCCCGCCCACCCCGCCGCCACCACCCCAGTGAAATATGGACCATAGACCACGGTAATCACCACCGTGATAAACGCCGAGTTGGCAAAGTCGTAACAACACCACCCGAAAATCTCCCGCCGCCGCACCGGTTCGCTCATGCGCTGCGCATCATGCCCCAACCCGCAACAAACACCACCCTCCAGTCGCAGCGCAGCGCCCGCGCTTTGCGCGAGTGCTTGCGCAGTGTTCAGTGTTCAGTGGTTCAGTTTTCAGCAGGATCGATGCTCTGCGCATTGCGCAAGCACAGTTTTAAGTCTTAAGTTTGTAAGTTTTAAGTGCCGACTCTGCGCTTTCGCAGTGTTCAGTGTTCAGTTTTCAGTTTTCAGCAAGATCCCTTCGGCCGTCTCTTCAGTTCTCAGGTCTCTCTTCGTTCGCCTTCGGCCCGCAAAGTTTTAAGTCTGTAAGTTTGTAAGTTTTAAGTTCCTACTCCGCCCCTTCGTTCACTTCGTTACCTTCTGTTAAAACCTCCGCGACCCCCGCCCTCAGGTTTCAGCCCTCAAGTTTCCCGCCTCAGCCCTCTGTTCCTCCTCAGTTCTCCGCTTGTCACGCCGTCTCGTCACGCCGTCTCGTCACGCCGTAAAGAATAGAAGGCGGAAACAGAATAGAAGGCGGACCCTCCGGCTGAACACTGAACACCGAACACTGAACACCGCGGCCTCCAGCCGCTCCCCCTTCGTTCCGTTGACTCCTTCGCTCCCGCTCATCTCGCCTGCGGTGGCCTGCGGCCATCTGCCCCGAGCGCCCGCGCGCTCCGGTGCTCGTTACCTTCTGTTAAACCCTCTCCGATCCCACCGCAGCCTCCGGCCGCTCATCACCCCCCCACTGTCGGTTTCGCCGCCTTGACTCTATACATACTTTACGTATTTTATGCATATGCAGGCGACTCTCTCTCAGTTACACCGTGAAACACGCCGCGTCATCCGTCCTGTCATCCACGGGGGTGAGGAGGTGGTGCTCACCGACTTCGGCAAGCCGGTGGCTCGCATTGTGCCTTACCTGCCGACCGTGACGGTGACCCCTTCCGAGGCCCGAGCCAGTGGCACTTTGGACGATGAGTCAATCCTCACCGGCATCGCGGAGGCGCGCGAAGACGCGACGCAGCGTCTCGATCCGTGAAGTATTGACACGTCGGCCCTGCTCCGTGCGTGGAAAGAGGGATGGGTGCCGGAAAGCGGCATGACGCGAGCGCATGCGGTCGCCGAGTGGATTTCGATCCAAACAGGCCGGGGTCTGGTCTATCGCGCGCCAGATGGGCAGATGGTGAAGCGCAATCTCTCACCGCGCGACGCGGCCCTCGAGGCCGGGCGGCTTTTTGCACACCTGACTTTTCACGATCTCTCGGGGCCGCAGACTCTCGAAGCCGCAGGTATCGCCGCGACCAAAGAGGGCGTTCGTGGCGGCAACTTCCACGACTTCCTGCACGCCCGCACGGCCGAAAGCTTCGGAGCCGAGTGCATCGTCACCCTCAACCTCCGCGACTACCAAATGATGACACACCTGCCGCTCGAACTACCGAAGCAGCCATGAGAAGCGCAAGCGAGCGCTTGCGCAGTGTTCAGTGTTCAGTTTTCAGCAAGATCCCATCGGCCGGCTCTTCATCTCTCAGGTTTGATCGCCCTGGCGACCTATCTCCACTTCGTTCCGGTTCAGGTTTCAAGTTTCAGCCCTCAGGTTTCCGCCTTTTCCCCGCTTCTCCCTCCGCCTTCTTTTCCTCCTCAGGTCTCAGGTTTCAAGTCTCCGCCCTCTCATACCTCCCCCTTCGTTCACTTTGTTACCTTCTGTTAAAACCTCCGTAATCTCCTCGAGACCGGGAAATAGCATCTTGTCGCTGGTGGGATAAGACCCTATTGTAAGGAGTTCTTCTGGTTATGGCGTGCACCCCGCCCCGGTCAGACTTCCTTCGCGGCCAAATTCCTCTGGAAATTACAGCCGATCCACATCTTGTTCAACGGATGGTCTTGTCTCGGTGCAACGACCAAAGGCGGCAGCTTGTCAACCGCCCACCCCGATGATTCACTCCTCCTTCCCTTGAAACAACGGAAGCCACACCCGAAAAACGCACGCTCCGCTGGGCGCGGCCTGCGCCACACTCTGGTTGGGCTGGCACTCTGGTCTTTGGCCGGTTGCACCTTCCTGCCCAGTTCCGGCCCCTCGGGCTTCCGGATCCGGGCAGAAGCCAGCGAGAGCCGTGGTAAGCCCACCTACGAGTTGTTGCCCGTCAACTACGCCACCGTCGAGACCCTCAAGCGCTTCAGCCCTCGTCCATCCTACCTCTCTGCCGATGGTCGGGAACTCGACACACTCTTCCGCGCCCAAGGCATTCAGAAACTTGGCCAAGGAAGCGCCCAAGCCGTTCAGGCCGGAGATGTCGTCAGCGTAAATATTTTTGAAGCTGGGGGCGGACTTTTCAGTCCACTGCCGGCCGATGGACAGAGCGCCGGCACCCCTGTGACTTCACTGCCCGCCCAGCGCATCGACCAGCAAGGCGAAATCACCATTCCCTACGGCGGCCGCGTCCGTGCTTTGGGGCGCTTACCCGGCGACCTTCAAACCGAAATCACTGCTCTCCTGCAGGATAAAACCGTCAACCCCCAAGTCATGGTCAACGTCACCAAACGCGACGGCGGAGACCTGGTCAGCGTGGGCGGCGATGTGAAGAACCCCAGTCAGGTTCCTGTCACCCTCGCTGGCACAAGACTCGTCGACGCCATCACCGCCGCCGGCGGAAGCACCGTGCGGCCGCATCAAGCGATGGTCTCCGTCACCCGCGACGGGGTCACTCGCCACGACTCGCTGCAGGATATCTATGACAAGCAAACGAAAAACATCCTTCTTCAGCCGGGTGACACGGTCCTCTTGCGCAATCGCCCGCTCACTTATCTCGTCTTCGGCGCTGGAGGCAAAATCGGCAATCTCCCCATCGAGATCGAGGACCTCAGTCTGGCCGAGGCGATTGCCCGCTCCGGTGGACCCGATGACAACCGGGCCAACCCCTCCACCGTCTTCATCTACCGCCAGGAGTCCCGGCAGTTTCTTGACGCCATGGGCAAGAAAGACCTTCCCCCGGGCAGCACGCTACCGGTCATCTATCAGCTGCAAATCCAGGAACCGGAAGGCTTCTTTTACGCCAAGAGTTTCATGGTCCGCGACAAAGATATCCTGTATTACGGCGCAGCCGGCAGTGTCGGAGTCCTCAAGTTCATGAGCCTGCTCAACGCTTTCTTCGCCCCGGCCCGGTCGGGCTTGAGCCTGACGAGCCCCGCCTCCGGATTCTGATCGCGCGCCGGTTCGCCGCCCGCAGGGTCTTTTGATGATCCTTTCGCAGTCCATTTCATCCGCAGTTTCCTCCCGCAGTCGCTGGTTGCGGGAGGGGTTGCGCGAGCAGACCACCGTGGTCTGGGCCCTCATGATGCGCGAGGTCATGACGCGCTTCGGGCGCTACAAGCTGGGCTACCTTTGGGCCTTTCTCGAGCCCGTTGTCCACATCGCTGTATGGTTTGTCATCCGCATCCTCATCCGCGACCGCGGCGGCACCGCCGATATGTCCCCATGGCTTTTTCTCGGCACCGGCATCATGCCTTTCCTCATGTTCATGGGCATGAGCAGCTACGTCGGAGGAGCTCTTTCCGCCAACCGCGGCTTGTTGGCCTTTCCGCCGGTCAAACCGATGGATACCATCATCTCCCGCTTTCTGCTCGAAGCTACGATCCTCATTGTTGTCGCTGTGGCGCTTTTCAGTGGCATGGTGATGTTTGGCGTGGCCTTGTGGCCGGACAGCCTCTTGACATTGATCGCGGCTGGGGGCGGCATGATGCTCCTCGGGGTGGGGTTCGGTCTCTGCAAAGCCATCGGCTCGGCCTTCTTTCCGGTCGTCAACCACTTCAACATGATCCTCACCCGCACGCTTTATCTCACCAGCGGGCTGATGTTTGACCCCGAAAGGCTGCCGCCTGATTTCCAGTATTGGATTTCCTTCAACCCCTGCCTCCATGGCATCCAGCTTTTCCGCCACGGCTACTCCCATCTTTATGTCACCACGCTGGCCGACCCTTGGTATCTTTATTCTTGGGCGCTCGGCCTTCTCACCCTGGGACTGCTGCTCGAGCGGCTCACACGCCACCGCATAAAGGATCTTCCATGATCACGCTCGAGCACGTCACCAAGACCTACCGGATCGAGGGCGGCATCAAACTGGTCCTTGACGACATCGACTTTGTTTTCCCCTCCGGCCTCAGCGTCGGCGTCCTCGGCATGAATGGCGCCGGCAAATCCACCCTTCTCCGACTATTGTCCGGGGCCGATGAACCGACCTGCGGGCGCGTGCACCGCCAATGCCGCATTTCCTGGCCAGTCTCGCTTGGAGGATTCAGTGGCTCCATGACCGGCGAGGAAAACGTCCGATTTGTCAGCCGTCTCTACGGTGTCGATCATCGCCAAGTCGTGGACTATGTGGCGGCTTTCTCCGAGCTTGGTGACGACCTCTACCAGCCGACGAGGACTTACTCGGCGGGCATGCGCGGACGCCTCTCCTTCGCCCTCAGCTTGGCCCTTGACTTCGACACCTACATCATCGACGAGGGCCACGCGACCGGGGACGCCCGCTTTGCCAAGCGCTTCAACGAGGAGTGGCGCAAGCGCCTCTCCCGGTCCAATATCATTATGGTCTCCCACAATGCCCGCAGCATCCAGCAGCACTGCACCCACGCCGCCATTCTGCACCAAGGGAAGATGAGCTGCTTGTTGCCGGTCGGTGAAGCCTTGCCTATGTATAACCAGCTGCTGGCCATCTGATCCCATGTCTACCACGCCGCACATTCCTGAAAATCCGCCCAACGGCCCAAACCGGGCCCGCCGCCGACGCGCCGGACGTCCACCCGAGGCCCTCGCCCCGCTCCAAGAATTGCCCCCGGCGATCTCGGCGGCCCACACGGTGGAGAGTATTTTTCCCGCCACCGCCACGGCGCCCCAACAGCCCCAAGCCCCCCCGCTGCTCCGGCGCCGGTTCCGCTCCGGGTTCTGGTTTGTCGGGATCCCGACGTTTCTCGCCGTTCTCTACTTCGGTCTCTTGGCCAGCGACCAGTTCTACGCCACCGCACAATACGCCATCCGCTTCCCCAACCCTGCCACGTCCTCACTCGGCGGTGCTGGCGGCGGTTTGGGCGGCATGCTCGGCTCCAGCCCCGCCGCCGCAGCCTCGGACATGTTTATCGTGCGCGACTACATCCTGAGTCACCAGATTCTCCGCGATCTTGAGCCCCGCATCGACGTGCGCGCCATCTACTCGCGACCGGAAGCCGATTGGTTCGTCCGCCTGCCCCACGGGGTCAGCGAGGAGGACCTTCTCGAATACTGGCGGGGCATGATCACCTTGCGCTATGACATGACCACGGGCATCAGCCACCTCGGGGTGCGCGCTTTCACCGCCGAGGATTCCCGTCTCGTCGCCGGTGAAATCCTCGCGCTGAGCGAGCAACTCGTCAATCACCTCTCCGAGCGCGCACAGACGGATCGCGTGGATCTCGCGCAGCACGACGTGGATGGCACCTTGGCCCGGGTGCGGTCGACTTTCGACGGCCTGCAGAATTATCAGCAGGCCGCCGGCCAAGTGCATCCCGAGGGCTTCGTCCTGGCGCGCAGCGAAATCGAGGGCCGGCTCGAAGGGGAAATTAGCCGCTATGAGACCCAAATCGAGCAGTTGCGCCGCGAACTGCCCGATAATGCGCCGAATATCCTGCAACTGGTCAAACGCCTCGACATTGCGCAAAAACAGCTCGCGGCGGAACGGGCGCGCTCCACCTTCTCAGCAGGGGAGAACGGTTCTTCCGCCTCCGAGGTGTTCACCGAGTTTTCCAAACTCAAGCTCGAGAGCGAGTTCGCCGCCAAAGCCTACGATTCAGCCCTCACCTCTCTGGAACAGGCCCGCATGGAAGCCGCCAAGCAAGACCGCTACCTCGAAGATTTCGTCCGTCCCCAGTTGCCCGACGCCCCCGAGTTTCCCCGCCGGGCTCGCAACATCCTTTTCGTCGCCCTCGGATCCTTCCTCGTCTGGTCCATCGGCAGCCTGCTGATCTCCGCGATCCGCGAGCATCTTTGAGCGCCTTCGGCTCGCCCACGCCTCCCGTTCCCGCCACCGTGCAAAAACAAGCCACACGCTTCCTAGGCTTCCTCCTGTTGTCCTGCGGCCCGCGTTCCTCCTCCGGCCGGCTTCGTCATTGGTGGCTGCGCTATGCCTCCCGCTTGGTGCGCCGGTCGGGACTTTTCGACGAGGACTATTACGACCAACGGAATCCCGATGTAGCGGCCGATGGCATGGATCTCCTGCGTCACTACCTGCTCTATGGGGACCGCGAGGGCCGGCAGCCCATGCCGTGGTTCGATCCGGAGCACTATCGGCGATCGGGGCCCGTCAAGATTGCCCGCAAACACAACGCACTGCTCCACTACCTGCTGATAGGCCGTTTCTCGAACCCGGAGGTCGGCCCGCAGTTCCACGCCGGCCATTTCCTCTCCGTGAACCGCGATGCCCGCCTCAACCGCCATGAGCCTCTCGCTTGGTCCCTGCGCCGGGGCGCACCTCCCTCCGAGACCCATACACCTTATGCTTTACACCACGCTCCGTTGGCATCTTCGGCCCCGTCCGACGCGGAATGGGACACCCTTCCGGCACGTCGCGGAGGCGAACCACTGGTTGATGTCATAGTTCCGGTCTACGGGGGACGCGAGGAAACCCTCCGTTGCCTCCACGGCGTGCTGAACGCCCCGCAAGAGACCACCTTTCACCTCGTGGTGGTCAACGACGCCAGCCCCGACAAGGAACTCGCCATGACCCTGCGTGATCTGGCCGCCCGCAACCTCATCGAACTTGTGGAAAATCGGCGCAACCTCGGCTTTGTCTCCTCCGTCAACCGCGCCCTCCTCTTGCACCCCGATCGTGATGCCGTGCTGCTCAATGCCGATACCGAGCCACACAATGACTGGATCGACCGCCTGCGCGCGACGGCCTACCGGCATCCCCGTGTCGCCACCGTGACCCCCCTGTCCAACAACGCCACCATCGCCAGCTATCCGCGCTTCGACCGCGACAACCCGGGCCCCCTCGAACTCACTTCGCGGGAATTCGACCAGCTCACCGCGCAGACCAACCGCGGCACCTGTGTGTCCGCCCCCACCGGCGTCGGCTTCTGCCTGTATGTTCGTCGGGCCGCGCTTGACGAGGTGGGTCTTTTCGACGAAGTGGCGTTCGGCCGCGGCTACGGCGAGGAAAACGACTTTTGCCGCCGCGCCGCGGCCGCCGGCTGGGACCACCGCATCGCCGCCGATGTCTACGTCTGGCATTGGGGCACGCGTTCCTTCAAAGGCCTCAAAGGCAAGCGCGTGCGCCATGCCATGCAAGTCATGGATCAGCGGCACCCCGACTACCGCCTCAAGGTGGCGGAGTTCGCCGCCGACGATCCCCTCGCCCCGCTCCGCACCGGACTCGATCGCGCCCGCCTTTTGCGCCAGCGGACGCCAGACGGCAATGTGCTGGTGCTCATGCACACCCGAGGGGGCGGCGCGGCCAAGCACTTGGAGGAGGAATTCCAACGTCTCACCGAGCGCCATTTGGGAGGCTTTCTTCTCCAGCCTGAATCCGAGGATTACGGCCGGCTCAGCGCCATCGGCCTGCCTCGCCTGCCGAATCTGCCCCCCATCGACCTCACCTGCCCGGCCCAACTCGAAGCCCTCCTCGAATGGCTTGGTATCAGCGAGATCCACATCCATCAGCTAGTCGATTTCCCGCGCGCCATCACCGGCCAAGGCCGGGGCACGGCGCGCGGCATCGCCACCGCCGCCCGCCGCCGCGGGATCCCCTTCGACTTCTACATCCACGACTACCAATACATTTGCCCGCGCATCAACCTCGTGAGTTCCGGCTCCATCTACTGCGGCGAGCCGGATGAAAACGCTTGCCGCCACTGCCTTTCGCGCCGGATTCACGGCATCGAAAACCCACGGGTCACCGACATCCGTGCTTGGCGCATCCGGCATGGCACACTTCTGGCCCGCGCCCGGCGTGTCGTCGTCCCCGACCGGGATGTTCTGCAGCGACTATCGACCTACTACCCGCATGCGCACTATCTCGTGCGCCCGCATGAGGATGCCGCCGAATTTCCTCCGACCTTGCCCCGCCGCGCCGGATGCTCCGGTCCGCTCCGTATCGTCGTGCCCGGCGCCATCAGCGTCGTCAAAGGCTACGATGTCATCCTCGCCGTGGCGCAGGCTGCCAAGCGGCGGCGCCTGCCCCTTGAAATTGTCGTCATGGGCTACACCCGCCGGGACAAGGATCTGGCAAAGGCCGGCGTGAAAATCACCGGACGCTATGCGGACGACGAAGCCGCATCGATCTTGCAGGATATCGATGCCGACGTCGCCTGGATCCCCTCCGTCTGGCCGGAGGCCTACTGCTACGCCCTGTCCATCCCGCTCCGGGCGGGTCTGGCGGTCGCTGCGTTCGACCTCGGCGCGCAGGCCTCTCGCCTGCGCCACCATGGCGGCCCGCACCTCCTCCTTCCCCTCAGCCTCACCCGCCACCCCCGCAAGCTCGCCACCGCGCTGCAAAAATTCGCCGCCGCTCAACGTTCATCGGCACAACAAGAAGCCGCCTGAAGCCTCCACGCATAGCGCCGACGGCCCATAGGCAATTACACGAAAGAACACGAATAGCAGAGCTTGGTCCTGCGACCGCGGGACCGGCGGACAGCCCGCGCCGGCGGGACAAAAGCGGTGAAGTGATGCGACAGTAGCAAGCTCGCTTGCGCGGTCCGCATCACCTCTCCGCCGGTCAGGGCAACGCCCTGACACAGGCCGCCTCCCCTTTCGTGTTATTTCGTGTGGTTCGTGGACAAAAACCTCCGACTTCTGACCGCTGCTCTCTGGCTGCTGGCCCCTCTCCACTGACCTCCTTGCCCACCCCGCTCCGCGCTTACCATGAAAAAACTCCCAACCAAAATCCAAGACGCTTGGCTGCTCAAACCCAAGGTCTTAGGCGACGCGCGCGGCTTCTTCCTCGAATCGTGGAACCGCGAGACATTCCGCGGGATCGGGCTCGACGTTGATTTCGTGCAGGACAACCACAGCCGCTCTTCCAAACACGTCCTGCGCGGCCTGCACTACCAGATCGGCGACCTCGCCCAAGGGAAACTTGTCTGGGTCACCTCCGGCACCGTCTTCGACGTCATCGTCGACTTGCGCCGCAGCTCCCCCACCTTCGGCGCGTGGGACGGCTATGTGCTCAACACCGAAACCCACGACCGCCTCTACGTCCCGCCCGGTTGCGCCCACGGCTTCATGGTCCTGAGCGAAACCTGCGATTTTTTCTACAAAGTCAGCACGCCCTACGATCCCGAGGCCGACCGCGCCCTGCGCTGGAACGATCCCGACCTCGCCATCGACTGGCCGATCGAAATCGGCCTCGAACCCATCGTCTCCCCCAGAGACGCCGCCGCGGCCTCCTTCGCGGATTGCGAAAAATACGACTGATCGCTGAGCGCGCGGATACACTCAGGCAAAACTCCGCTCCCCGCAGGCGCAGAGCGCAATGTTCAGCAGGCTCGATGCCCTGCGCCCCGAGCCAGCACAGTTTGAAATCTGTAAGTGTTAAGAGCAGGGAGCGTGAAGCGTGGAGCAGGGAGCCTCTGAAATCCGACCTCTGAACCACCGCAACACCGCCCTACCGAAAAACCGAACACCGCAGCCTCCCGCCTCCGCGGCGCCGGGGGCCTTGCGCCCCCGGACCGCAACAGGTGTTGCTTGGGCCAAGGCCAAAGCCTGGGCACGAGCTTTCCCGCCCAGCGGGAAACACCTGTTGCGGTCGCAGGACACAAGGTCCTGCACGCCACCCTCCGCCTTCTCTTCCCCCTCAGTCCTCAGGTTTCCAGCCTTTTCCCCGCTCCCCGCTCACAAAGTTTAAAGTCTTAAGTTTGTAAGTTTTAAGTTCTGACTCCGCCCTTCGTTCACTTCGTTACCTTCTGTTAACCCTCTGTGATCCCCGCCCTCAGGTCTCCGGTCTCAGGTCTCCGCCTTTTCCCCGCTCCTCCCTCCGCCTGAACACTGAACCACCGAACCACCGAACACCGCGGCCTCCAGCCGCTCCTCCCTCAGGTCTCAAACTCAAGTTTGCCCTCGCCCCGCATACGCGGCATTCACGTTGTCTACGTCCGCCACAGCGGACTCCGGCTCTCCGCCGGAAACCCGCCGAGTGCCGGGGTCACACGGCACGAGGCATCGTTGTTCATCCGCGTTAATCGGTGGCTACGCCTTTTTGATCGCATCAGCGACCTGTCTCGCTTCGCTCGGCTGTTCTTCCGGCCTTTCTCACTCAGCTTTCAAACTCAAGTTTGGTCGCCGCGGCGACCTATCTCCGGCGTACACGCCTCCGGTTCAGCTTTCAGCTCTCCGCCCTGTGCTGTCTCCCTCCCCTCCCCGTTATTAGCACTTGCCCACTCCAATGGTTGTAACTACTACTCGCGGACCGCGAATCGTTTGAGAAGCCATGCCTGCCAATCTCCTCACCAACGGCGACTTCCGGCGCGGCTTAGCGGGCTGGAAGAAAGCCGGGCCCGAAGGCACATTCGAAGCCGGCGTCAATCTTTCCAAGCAGTGGAGTTTGGAAGGAACCCCCACGGCTTACCTGCAAGCGAAGTCACCGGATGCGGCCGGTGCCCTCATACAGGAATTTCCGCTCAGATCCCCTGCTGCTGAAGTCCTGCGGGTCATTTTCAGCGCCTTCGTCGGCACGCATCGCACGGAGGGCGACGTGCTTCTCGCAGCATTCGACAAAAAAGGCCGGAAGCTCAGTGAGCTGATGTTTTACATTCCGCACCGGCCCGCAAAAGCGGGAGGAACAAAGGCGGAAGGCTACGCGCAGGTCTCGTGTGAATATCCCACTCCTCCGGGCACCTTCATGCTGTCCTTGACCATGCGAACCGGTCGGCACACGGGTGCGAAGGACCCCACTCGGTATTTGTTTTTGCACAGCTTAATCGTTGCCCCGGCCAATGAAAAAACAGCCGACCCCACCGCGGACCTTCGTGAAGAAAATAAACTTCTGCTCTCCCAGCTGCACCACACCCAAGAGGAGCTGGAGAAGCTGTTCTTCGAAAACAAAAGTCTAAAAGCAAGAGGATGAGCGTTGCAGCCCTCAGCATGCCGCGTTCCACGCCGGCTCCGTCTCCCCCAGGATTACTGGCCGACACCGATTTCGCCGTGACCTACGACGCCGGTTTCGGCAACGCCCTCTTCGTCGCCGGGTCCGCGCCGCAACTCGGTGCGTGGGATACCACCCGCGCCTTGCGCCTCCACTGGTCGCCGGGCCACATCTGGCGCGGGCGCGCCGCCCTGCCGCGCGACGTGGCCACCATTTGGCGCCCGTTTGTGCGCAGCGAGTCACCCGACGACTCCGCCGACTCGGGCGCCGTCACCTGGCTTGAGCAGGACCGCACCATCACGCCGTGCGTCCGGCTCAATGGCCGACACCCTGTGAGCCTGTTCTCACTGGCCAACCAACTCCACCGCGAAGGGCACGTGTTCGAGGCTGCCCTCGTTTATAAACTTTGTTCACTCACTGAACCTTCCTTCCGGCCCTATAAGGACAACCTCCAAAGGGGGCAAACGGTGCTCAACACACTACGCCCCGGCCGCAAAGTGCTCTTGCATCCTTCGGGAACGCCCACGACGAACCTTAAGCTGCGCGTGGCCGACTCCCTGCTAAAGCACGGCCACTGCTGCAGCGACGAAATCTTGGACCTCTGCTTGGAACTGTTGCAGGGCCACCCGGAAATCGACCTGTATCTGGCCAACCTCTCGACACTCGCCGACGCCTCAGGCTGGCTCACCCGCTTGAACGCTTATTTGGGAGTTTTCGGTCTGCGCCCTGCCACGTTGACCCAAGAGCGCCCGACCGACTCGGTTTTCAAGCACCTCGCGTTTGCCGCTGGCCCGGCCGAGCACGGGGACCTCGTCAGCGTTTGCATGACAACCTTCAATGCCGTCGAAACCGTCGGCTACGCGGCGAGGTCGGTCCTCCGGCAAGACCACAAGGACATCGAGCTTATCATCGTTGATGACGTGAGCACTGACGGCACGAGGGACCTCATATCCACCCTCGCTCGCGAGGATAGCCGTGTCCGCGTGATCTTCAACCAGCAGAACTCCGGCACTTATGTGGGGCGGAACACCGCACTCAGTGAAGCCAAGGGCCGTTATTTCACGGTGAACGATTCCGATGATTTAGCCCACCCGCAGCGGCTCAGCAGGCAGCTCCAGGATCTGGTTGCTGTCGGCTCACCAGCCATCGGACATGTCGCACAATGGGTTCGGATGAACGCCCGTGGGAGATTTATTTACAAGAACGGTTTAGGCGGAGGCTACAAACACTTCGCCGTGGCCACCCTGCTTTTCGAGCGTGAAATGGCACTCCGCAACATTGGATTTTATGATCGTGTCCGGATGGGCGCCGACATGGAGTATTATGCAAGAATGGCCGTCGCTTTCGGGGACTCCGCCGTCCTCCCCGGCGAGACCCCGCTTCTGCTTTCCGCTTCACATGCCGCAAGCCTCACGGCTGATCAGGCACTCGGCATCGATGAAGTGTTTGGAATGTCTGAGGCGAGACGCGCTTACACCGCCGCCTGGAAGCAATGGCATAAACAGACGCGGCACTTTCGCATGCCTGAGACTCCCTCACAGCGCCTATTCCCTTCCCCCGAGGAGCTCGTTTCTGGTCTCCGCTGACGATGCCTGACACACTTAACGACGAGATACCAACATGGCCCAAGAAAAAGAGAACATTATCGTCACTGGTTACCCGAAGAGCGGCAACACTTGGGCCAGCCGCCTCGTGGCGGAGGTTCTTGACTGTCCAGTCGCCGGACTCTGGGAACGTGCAGGATACCGTGAACTTGCGATGGAGGGTTCAGACCGTGCCAGCTCATTATCTGTCTGGAAATGTCATTACGCATGGCGCGGACTAAAACGCGCGATTGAAAGCTCCGCAATCATTCACATCGTGCGCGATCCCCGCGACGTCGTCTGCTCAGGGGCGAACTACTTCAATTTGGACCGATACGAACAAGAGCACCAACAACGGCCCAGCAAATACGAGGCCATGATTGATATCCTCCTGCACGGAGGACCGTATCCAAACTGCAGACGCCCGTGGGCGGAGTTCGTTGACAGTTTCCCGCCGGGAGCCGTTCTGACTGTGCGCTATGAAGACTTGCTCACCGAGCCTCTGAGCGCCGTAACGACTATCTTAAGCTATCTTGGAGAGCACAAGTCGCAGGAACACATTGTGAAGTCCATCGAGAAGCAATCATTCGCTGAGCGCAAGGCGTTGGCTATCGACCAAGGAGACAAGCGCAACTTGCGCTTCTTGAGAAGTGGTCAGAGCGGCTCTTTCCGGAAAGAGCTTTCCCCGGAGCAGATTTCCACCATCACAACGGCTTGCAAGGCGCAGATGGGTCGTTACGGGTTCCTCTGCGGGTGAGATCCACCAGCAGGATCCAATCTTTCTAAACTGGTCGCGAAGCATGCTAACTAACCTCGCTCACAGAAGCCTCGGCAAGCCGGCCGGCGCTCAAGGGTCTGGTGCCGGAACCCGCCCGTGCGCCAATAGTTGCGGTTTACACTCCTCACCCGCATGAATCACATGCCAAACGCCAATCGAATGAAGGCTAGCGTGGCGATAGCTGACCGTCCTGACGGTTTGGGAGCTCGTCTGTGCGCAATATTCAATGCCCTCTTGGTCTCTGAACTCACCGGCGCGGAGTTTGCTTTCACTTGGCCGGAAACCTACGTGAACAGCGACCCCTTTCATGCGGTGCCAGATGTCGAGGAAGTCTTCGCCCCCGGGTTTGTCAGGCAGCATTACTTTGCACCTTCCGCAGCCGGTTCCTTTGCGGCCAAGCCACTCGCGCTACCCCAGCGGATGCCTCTTGACAGTGCACGAAAGTATTTATCCGAGGCGCTGGAGGCTTCAAACGTCTCTCTGCCGTGGAATAAACTGCTGCGCCGGATCGAGATGCCTCCGGAGGAGGAGCGGGATCTTGTTCGCAGGACAAGCAAGAGGCTTCAATTGTCTTCGGAGCTGCGGGAGATTCGCCGGCGCGCGCGTGAGATTGCCCTTCCTCCGCGTGCCACGGCTCTGCATTTGCGCGCAGGTGACATCGTATACGGGCGCTTCTCGGAGAACCCCAATTTCACGGGCAAGACAATACCAACCCCCCTGGCCAAGTTGATCATCGATGAAGACAGTTCAAAGATGGACTTTGTTCTTTTCGGCCAGGAACAGGAATTTGCCTCGCTAATGGCGAATGCCGGAAAAGCCCAAAACGCTAATGATCTGCTACCCGATCTGAACAATTCCGCTTTGCACTCCGCTTTTAAAGACGTCTTCTTGATGGCTCGGTGCCAAGGCTTTTACGCGGGCTCAAGTGGCTTCATCGCCTTCGCTGCAAACATAGGCCGTTGCCGTAATCTGCGTTGGGACAGGAAGCGAACGAAAGCGACTTGGGCGCATATGATCCTTACCGAAGTGGACAAAGGAAGCGAGACCTACGGTCTTCAGCAATCGGCTTTCGCCTGTTTCTTTTCTTACAATTGCTTTGACGAAGCTGACACCGTCCATCGCCTGCATGCACTCAAAATGGCACGAAGATTCTCCCCGGCGAACCGCCTTTACGGTCTGCTCTATGCCTTGAACTCTTATGACAAAGGCCAATGGGAGGAGGCGGAATCAGCACTCTCGGAAGTCGCCAAAGCACGGGGCATGAGCAAAGAAGACATGCTAGGAAGCAGTGAAATGAAAAGAATCCTGTCGTCACGAGCTGGCACAGGCATTAGTCCCTACAAAAGCCATGAGATGGGGCTACGCTCGGCTGCCGAGCATGGCTGTCCGTCCGCTCAAACGCTTTCCGCCGTTATCAGTCATAAGTTGAACCATTGACTACTCGCATCAACTGACCCAGAAAATCGAACCATGTCCACCGCAAGACCAAAACCAGACCTAGTCCCTCTGAATCCTTTTCAGCCTGCCGCTGATAATTTCTTCGGGGTTCCTCTACCAAAGAGTTCCATTGTCGCAAGCAGTCCGGAGCTTGCTGAAGCTCAACGTGAGGTCCTTGAGTTTCTGCGTCCGAAACCGCATCCCGCTGAGCTCATCCGCCTGGGAGGAAATAGTGATGGCGCCTATCTACTTCCCAACGATCTAACCGGGCTTGTCGCTTGCTTCTCGCCCGGCGTTAAAAACAAAAAGGCCTTTGAAGATGAGCTGGCCAAGCTGCATGGCATCCCCTCGTTCATGTGCGACAAAAGCAGCGACGAAGAACAATTTAGAACACCGCTGATCAAGGAGCTTCAACATTTCCGAAAGGCATGGCTAGACACGTCCGACACAGAAGACTCGGTGACCTTGGAAAATTGGGTGGGACAAGAGGTGCCTGGAAATGGAGACCTGCTGCTCCAAATGGATATTGAAGGCGCGGAGTATCGGGTGCTGATGACAACCCGGCCAGAGTTGCTCCGTCGCTTTCGGATTCTTGTGTTGGAATTTCACGGACTGCAGAGAATCAACGATGCCTCCGTGTTGCTGGAAGTTTTGCTTCCGACCGCGCGCAAGCTGGCGACAGATTTTGTCTGTATCCATGCGCACGCCAACAACGCTAGCGCGCAGTTCCGCGCCCGCCCAACCGGCGTGCAATGCCCTAGACTCATGGAGGTCACCCTTTTGCGTAAGGATCGTTTTCCAGCCACCCCGAGTGGAAACGCGAAAGTCTTCGTGCCACACCCCCTCGACATTCCGAGGAATGCCCGCGGCAAGCCGCCGATTTTTCTCGATGACTGGTGGCTAGGTGGAGCAGAGCGCCCTCTCGAGTCGCAGTTGAAAATGGCACAGGATGAAACGGCGTTCCTGCGATACCTCCTTAAACAGCAAGGCATCGGGATTCCAAGATAGCGGGAATCGCCTCAGCAAAGAGGTGGGAGGAGCAATGCGTGGGGGCTCTGGTGTCCGGCTTACCGGGAAATATTTCTGTGATATATCTGGCGGAGAATGGCAGGAATTTGGGGCCTTTTTCTGCCCCGGCGGTAGCGTCGTTCCAGGCGAACGGTCAACTCGGCGACTCAATACAATTTTGGCAGCCTGGCAACGACGGCTGGGTACCAGTGTCGCAACTCCATCTGCCAGCCAACCCGACCGCGATTTTCAAGTCTTCGCCTGCCCCGATTGTTGTGCTCGGCATGCACCGGTCGGGAACTTCATGCCTCGCGGGTTTTCTTCAGGCATCAGGAGTGTTCTTCGGCTCGCCGTCATCTTTCAAGGCGCGCGCCGGGGCGGAAAACCCGAAAGGGTTCTGGGAACGACGGGACGTGCGAAAGATCTGCGACACCTTGCTTTACTCAACCGGCCTCGACTGGGACCAAATAGCCGAGTTCGATCCGGCCAAAATTCGGCCGGAAGTGCTTGCCGAGCAGCGCACCGCTTTCGCTACGCTGGTCAACAAACTCGACGCACAAGGTGTCTGGGCGCTGAAGGAGCCTCGGCTTTGTCTCCTACTGCCACTTTTGGCCGATTTGCTTCCCAACGCCATCATCCTGCACATCCACCGCCATCCGGCTTCGGTCGCCGCCTCCCTGGCTGAGCGCAACAAGCTGCCCCTTCCCTATGGGTTGGCGCTGTGGGAGGCCTACAATACCACTGCTTTGCGGGGAACAGAAGGCATGCCGGTGCTGCGCGTCGCCTACGAAGACTTGGTCGGCCGCACCCGGGAGACCACGGAATGGCTGCGATCCAGCCTGCTCGATCGGCATGGGATAGACCTGTCCGAGCTGTCGGACGAAGCGCTGCAGGAGGTCATCGACCCGACGCTGGCCCGCAGCGCGGTCCCGTCAGAAGAGGGCGACCGCTGGCTCAACGGTTACCAAGCGGACTTGCTCGCAACCCTGCGCAGCCCGTCCGAACCACCGCATCCATCCTCACCAAGCCGCCTCTGCACCGAGACCTTGCGCGCACTCGAGCGGGATCATGCATCGACTGCCCTGCCCTCGCAGAGATCCGCGCCGCCAGCCTTCGGCGGCATGCCGCAGGATGCCTCCATCACCGTGGTGGATGCCGCGGCCGTGGCGAATACGGACATCGATCAAGGCGAGGAAACCGTGGTCATCATGCCCAGCATCACCGAAACGCGCGCCCTCGAGACCGCCCGACTGCTGGTCCAACAAGCGGGTATGCGCACGCGCGTTTACGTGGTGATGGATCGCGAGCGGCAAGGCTTCGTCAAAACCTTCAACGACACCGCTGCACGCCTCTCGGCAACCTACGTCATTTATCTGGCGGAGGATGTCTACCCAGGCCGCAGATGGCTCAAACTTGCGCGCGACAAGCTGCAGGGAAGCGGCAAGGGCCTGCTAGTGTTGTGTCGCATAAATGAATAGACGTTAGGCGGAGGCTTTCCGGCGGCGTCTCGGCGCAGTGCAACCGGGGCTGATTTGCTCCAAACGCTGGCGGCACTTTTCGTATTTGGCC
>JBIKLF010000005.1:0-140443 GCA_044359955.1 Chthoniobacterales bacterium
CTTCGACGAGCGGGCTTGGTCGTGTCGATCGTGGCTCGCGCCACAGGCTTCGCCTTTATCCAGCAGGCTCGCCGTCGTGTCGGGCCGAATCGGCTTCACTTGCGTTTGGGTCTGCGGGTCCGCCTCCGGCTGCTCTCCACCCCGCCTCGCGGCGACGCAGTTGCCTTCGGCTGCTCTCCCGTTGCTCGTCTCGGGAGGACTCAGACTCTCACTGGTTGTTATCATGGTTACTTCGTTCGCACTGGATCGCGATGTCCCGGCGCGATTCCTCGTCGGGAAAATCGCGATAGGGACATCGCGATCCACCAGTCTGAAAACCCTGCAGTTACTCCCAGCACACACCCGCCAAAGCGCGGGTTCAGGGACTCCCCGGCGTCCGCTTTGCCCCTCGACAAAAACGACCACCGAGCCCAACGTTTCCCGATAGACTGCTCCTTCCAGCGGATCGGGATTAGCAACGCGTAGCCAAGCGATACTCGGCGGCGCGGCAGCAGCCGTCGCTGTGGCCGCTGGATGGCGCGTCCAAGCGTCCGACCAAGCTCACCAATCAAACCACAAAGTATCCATGCCAATTCAGTCGAAAACGGAACCCGCAAAAATTGCCGCCAGTGAATGGCTCACTCCGGGGCGGGCGCTGCGTGGTCTGCTTGAAGGAAAGACTTTGGATACCGGCGTTACGCTGATTCGTTACGTTACCGACGTGGTCGGCGAAGGCCCGACCCTCCACGTTCATCCATACGACGAAATTTTCACGATCACCGAGGGCCGCGCTCGATTCACGGTCGGCGAGAGGACAATCGATGCTGAAGCCGGAGACGTGGTCTTGGGTCCAGCGAACATCCCGCACGGCTATCAGAATCTGGGGCCGGGACGGCTTGATACGTTAGATATCCATCTCAGTCCCGAGTGGATTCAGTTCAATCTGGCCGGAGCGTGGAATAAGGCGAGCATCCTCATTTCCGCGGAGTCAAAAGTATAAAGTGGCGGATAAGCGTCGGAGTGAATTCGACCGCGAAGCTTAACCAGGGCGGCGCAAGCGACGGCCATCCCGACGCGTGCAGCTACCGGCGGCGGTTCGGCCTGCTCATCCACACCACGATAGAGAGCGAGCTTTGGAACATCCTGGTGCAAAACCGCGAGAACGGATTCACAGGCCCGGTCCTGCACGCCGGCCGCCTCCTGCGGGAGTTTTGATTTCTCTCCAGGAGAAACTTCCGGCAGCATACACCGGCATGAAAGACACCCTCCTCACCGCGGCAATGGCCGCGGCCCTCACTATCACCACGCAACTGGCACCCGCCGCAGACAACGCAGCCGGGCAACTGAAAACCATCACGTCCGCGATGAACTCGATCCCGGACATCATCTTTTACAAAGACACCGACGGTGTTTACCGCGGGGGCAACACCGCGTGGGCCGCCCTGCTCGGCAAGCCGCTCGACCAGCTTGTCGGCAAAACGGACCTCGACCTTTTCCCCGAGGAAATGGGTAAATCATTCCAGTCTTATGACAAAGCGATGCTGGCCAGCGGCAAAGCCACCAAGAACGAAGAGTGGTTGGTCTATCCCGACGGCCGGAAGGTCTATGTCGAGACTCTGAAAACGCCTTGGATCGGCCAGGACGGCAAAGTCCTCGGCGTGCTCGGCGTCTGCCACGAGATCACCGCCCCCGCCGGAGAATAACCCGCGCAGAAAAGTAGGAAAAATCCGACGCCACGGGAATTCCATGGATATCGCCACCGAAGCAGCCGGCGACAAGCTCGAGGTAAAACTCGACGGACGCCTCGACGCCACCACGGCCCCGTCGTTGGATGCCAAGCTCGCCTTGGACGGCGTGCGCGAAATCATCCTCGACTTCGCGAAATGCCACTACATTTCCAGCGCCGGCATCCGCAGCGTGCTCAAAGCGCACCAGGCCATGGCCAAAGCGCAGGGCAAACTTGTCGTGACCAATGTCTCGCCCCACGTGCGCGAGGTTTTCGATCTCACCGGCCTGTCCGACATGATCACGATCGGGAAAAAGACGCGTGAGATTTCGATCGAGGGACTCGAGCTGCTCTCGGCCGGCGTCTGCGGCGAATGCTACCGCCTCGACCACGAGACAGTGGTCAAAGTCTACAACGAGGGCGTCGGACCGGAAATCGCCGAGCGGGAGAAGCAATACTCCAAGGCCGCGTTCGTCATGGGCGTGCCCACCGCCATTTCCTACGACGTCGTCTCCTGCGGCACGCGCTCGGGAGTCGTCTACGAACTGCTCGACGCGGAACTCTTCAGCGCGGTCATCCGCAAGGACCTCGGCAATCTGGACCACCACGCGAAGATGTTGTCCGACACGGCCAAGACCCTGCACGCGGCCACGGGCGACAAAAACGTCCTGCCGGATCTGAAGGATCGCTTCCGCGGCTACAGGAACTGTAATGAGTTGAATCGAAACGCTCTAAGCCGGAACGTAGATCGAAAACTCATCGACCGGTCGGTAACCCATCCTGATATACGAGGGATAGCCCTCGGCAGTCGCATGAAGGACGGTTCGTGTGATGCCCGTTTCCTCGGTCGCCTTCTCCACGCAGCGGCGCATGACGAGTTCGGCCAGGCCGCGGCGGCGATGGGCGGCGGCTGTGGCCACAAAGGCGACGTAAAGGACGCCGTTCAATGGTGCGGCGAAGCCCGTCGCCACGGGCTGGCCGTCCACAAACGCGTTGTAGCCGTAGAGCGGCGTTTGCCACAGCGACGGGACGGCAGCCACACCGCTCACCCAATCGGTCGGAAGGTCATAGGTGACAGCGTTCAAGTCCGCGAGAGCCAACCGGCCGCTCTCGTCGTCGATGCGGCGCGTTTCCACCTCCGGCAACGGGCGGGATGGCGGGGCGAGTTGTTCGGCAACCATGCCGGTGACGCTGAACGCTTTGGTCAGACCGAGGCGTGACAAGGTCTCGGCGGAACCTTCGCCGAGCCATTCCTTGCCGCCGATGAAGAACCACGGATGTTGTTCGTTGGCGAAATAGGCCACCGCCTCGTTGGCTCGTGCGGCCAGTTCTGCTTGCGAAGACACGGGCTTACCGAGCACTGCGCCATTCACAATGAACCATGGCGAACGCGCGTTCGCGATACAAAGACCCTCCCTGTCGACGACCTCTCCGGTGCCGCTGTGGCGCGCGTAGAGCGACGCCGCTGCGCGGAACAGGTCGTGCGATTCCCTTAATTCTTTTTGATCGATCATAGTTGGCTTCCCGGCAACGCGGCGTTCCTTGGAGCGTCCTCTACTTTTTCTCCATGGCCGGGATGAGGTCGGTGTGGTGGCCAATCATCTTCCACTGGCCGTTTTCCTTGCGGTAAATGCTCGTCGCGCGCAGCGAGATCGCTTTCTTTTTGCCTTGGATGGCAACCGATCCGACTTCCATATTGCTCACCGTGGCCAGATCGCTGCCGGCCGTGATCTTGACCTGCGCGGGCTTGATCGAACCGCCCATTTTCATGGCGGCTTGGGATGCCCAGTCTTTGCGCACCGCATCCCATCCGACCAGGAATCCGCCACCCGGCCCCATGTAGGTCACGTCCTTGCGGTGCGACCAGAGGGCTTCCATCGGCGCCATGTCGCCGGTGAAGAGCTTGTTGAGCGCGGTGTAAAATTGGTTGCTCGCAGCGCGAACCGCCGCCGTGTTGTCTTCGGCCGCGCGGGCCGGAGTGGTCGAGAGAAGAAACGCCGCGCAGAGCGCTGCGCCGACAGAATGGAGAAGTGATGATTTTTTCACGGCTCGTTTGGAGGGTGAGGCCGCAGGGGTTCGCGGACAAGGCGCATTGAAAAAGGCCCACGGCCGTGGAACCGGAATAATTGGCAGCGTCGCAATAATGCCCCCCGCCCGCCCTGCGGTCAGGGGAAAATCAGCCACACCAATAGCCACGGATAAAAGGCAGGACAACCGCTTCGCCGACCTGGCCGGTGGAAATCCCGGCGCTACCTTCGCGTTGCTCCGGCCAACCTTCCCTGACACCATACTGCCGCGGCGTTGACCGAACAGCGGTTCCCTCCCCCTCGCCGGCACAGCTCTCCATGCGCATCGCCATCTCCGGCTCCCATTCGCTCGGCAAGTCGACCGTGGTCAACGACTGGGTTGCCTCCCGCGCCGGCTACACGCGCGAGGAAGAACCCTACCGCGCCCTGGGTCTGCACGGACCCTACGAAATACTTTTCCGCGACGCCTCGACGCGCCTGCATAATGGGATCCAGCTCTACTACAACATCAGCCGGGCCCATCGCTACGCCTCAGGTGCGGAAGATGTCATCTTCGACCGCGCGCCGGTCGATTATCTCGTGTATTCGCAATACACCGCGGACTGCGGCACGACCGACATCGATGATGCCTTCGTGCAATCGATCGTTCCCGCCGTGCGCGAGTCCCTCGATCACCTCGATATCCTCGCCTTCGTGCCTTGCTCGGAGCAGTGGCCAGTAGCCATGGAGGAGGACGGCATCCGTCCGGTCGACCACTCCTACCGCGACGCCGTCGACGCCATCTTCAAGCAGATCTACCGCGAGGGACGCTTCGGCGTGATGCCCGAAAAAAACGCGCCCCGCCTGATCGAGCTTTGCGGCTCGCGCGAGCAACGATTGGAACAGCTGGCCTCGGCCATCGCGGACCTCGGCGCGGCAACAGAGGCGCGCCTGGGCGAGAGTTGACTAACTGTTTGGAGAGCGTCTCTGCGCACCAGCGGAGAAAAGGATGCGATGGTGGGGCTTCCTGCTCGGAGAGCATACAGCTCGGAGAGACACCGCCGATACACCTCCAGACGACACTGTAGCGGCGGCAGCCTGTCCGCCGTGTGCGGATCCTCGCCGTCGGTGCCCTGCTCGCATCCGCGACCGTTTTGAATTTTCACGCCTGAGGCGTAACGATGCAGTCAAAGGCAAAAAGTAGAAGCGGCGGGGATCCGCACACGGCGGACAGACTGCCGCTTCTACTCTTCCAATCCGTGAATTCCCGCGTCAAAACTCGCCTCCACCCCGACGTTCTGTTAGACAATCAAAATGGCATGCCGACAGACCGACCATGACGTCCCGCAAATGTTACCAAGTTCCCAAAGATTTCAGACTTTGCTGTCTGAGGTAGGGACGAGCGGCTCGCTCGTCCGCTCTCTCTCCCACGGACACGCGAACCGCGTGTCCCTACCCTCAGAACCTTCTCCGATCGTCCATTTCCTTTCCAGATTTGGTATGATTCCCCGCCTGCTCCGGATCTTCCGTGGCTTGGCCCATCCGCCTGTCTGGGTTGCCGGGTTGATTTTTCTGGTCGCCCCCCTGGGCGGGGCGCAGGCCATCGAAGCCGGGATGCCGAATCCGCCGTCCGCGCCGACGGTGGTGAAAGTGGGGGTCTTCCTCGCCGATATCCTCGATCTGGACGAAGTGAATGAAACCTTCCAAGTCGAACTCGTCACGATGGCGGAGTGGGATGACCCGCGGCTGGCCTTCGACCCGGCGGTGGAAGGAACGGAGACGAAACTTTTCCAGGGACAATTCCAATTCAATGAAATCTTCGCCGGTTGGTGGCCGCAATTCGTGATCGTCAACGAAATCGGTTCGGGCGACATCAGCGCCATCCAGATCGAGGTTCGCGCGGACGGACGGGTCCGCTTCCTCGAGGCGCGCAACGTCACGCTGGAGACCCCGATGAAGCTGCAACCATTCCCCTTCGACACGCAAACGCTGGAGGCCAGGATGGTGGCCTTCGGCAACGACAGCCGGGAGGTGCTCCTGGAGGTGAACGAGCAAATGTTGGGCGCCACCGAAGAACACGTCATGGAAAACGGCCGGGTCAATATCGCGCAGTGGCGCCTGCTCAACCTCGACATGGTGTCCGGGCTTTCGAGCCAACGCTACTACGGGGAAGCGAGGCCGGTCTCCGAGCTTCTTTTCACCATCACCCTGCAGCGCGAGTCGGCGAGCGTTGTTTGGAAAGTGATCCTGCCGCTGATTATCCTCGTGCTGCTCATGTGGGCGATTTTCTGGATGGAAGTGGACAACCTCTCGGACCGCCTCAACGTCGCCTTCATCGGCATCCTGACCATTGTCGCCTACCAGTTTCTCATCGAGGGTTCCATGCCGCGCATTTCCTACTTCACCTTCACGGACACGGTCCTGCTCTATTCCTTCGTGGTCATGTGCCTCTCCGTCCTCGAGAGCCTCGTCCTCACCACCATGTGCAAGGCCGGGCACAAAGCCGCGGCGGAGCGGGTCGACCACGTGGCCCGGTGGGCGTTTCCCCTCATTTACTTCGCCGGCCTCACGGCGAGTTACTTCTACTACGTCATCCGTTATTAGAGCCGGCCGGGCCGGTTGCCGGGGAGCACGGAGACAGCGAAGAAGGACGGCGAGGCTTCCTGCTGACGCTACCCGAACGGGTTTAAACAGAAGACAACGAAGAGAACGAAGGAAAATCCCGGAGGCGTGTTCCCCCCTTCGTTAACTTCGTTACCTTTTGTTTAAAAAGACTCAGCGGACCCCTTCTCACCCGTCGCCCGGCCGCGGGAGGTAGGCTTGGAGTTGCGGGAGGAGTTTTTTCACGATGGAGCCGTCTTTGGTGATGAGCGAATGGACGCGGCCGCTGAGGCGTCCGCGGTCTTCTTCGGTCAGGTCTTTCGCCGTGACGACGATCACCGGGGTGTGGACGTAGCGCGGATCGCGGCGGAAGTGGTCGAGGAATTCAAAGCCGTCCATGCGCGGCATCATGAGGTCGAGGAGGACGAGCGACGGCTCGGTTTCGCGCACGGCCTCGAGCGCGGCCACGCCGTCGCCGGCGAGAAGAACTTTCCAACCCTGCTTGACCATGGTGCGTTGGAGTTGGTCGCGCGAAGCTTCGTCGTCTTCCACGATGAGCACGGTGCGGGCCTGCGCGCCGAGATCGAGACGCTCGAGGGTGCCGCGCAACCGCGTCCAATCAACCGGCTTGGCCAGGTAATCGAAGACCCCGAGGGCGACGCCCATTTCACGGCTGTCGGTGATGGTGACGAGAATGATCGGGATGTGCGCGGTGGCGGGATCGGCTTTGAGCGCGTTGATGACCGACCAGCCGTCCATGCCGGGCATCATCACATCGGTCGTGATGGCCACGGGATGTTTGGTCTTGGCCAACTCGAGGCCGTCGCGGCCGTTGCTCGCGGTGTGCACATCGAAACCTTCCTTGGTCAGGAAACGGCTCATCAGGTCGAGCACGGTGGGATCGTCGTCGATCACCACGACGGAGGGGCGTCCGGATGTTCCGGTCGAGCCAGCTAGCGCGACCGCGGCGGGTGCGGCCGGCACTTCCTCCTGCGGTGCCGCGGCCGGCAAGGCGACGGTGAAGGTCGAGCCTTCGCCCGGAACGCTCTCCACGGTGATATCGCCCCCGAGCAGCCGGCAAAAATCGCGGCTGATGGCGAGGCCGAGCCCGGTGCCGCCGAATTTGCGCGTGGTCGAGGCGTCGGCTTGGCTGAAGGCTTGGAAGAGGCGGCCCATCTGCTCGGGCGTCATGCCGATGCCGCTGTCGCTCACCGCGAAGCGCAGCCAATCGGCGCCGTTCTCCACGCTGCGCGTGACGACGAGCCGGAGTTTTCCCTTCTCGGTGAACTTGCTCGCATTGCTCAGGAGGTTGAAGAGCATCTGGCGGATCTTGGTCAGGTCGCTGTGCATCGTGCCGGAGTCGGCAGGAAGTTCGACTTCGAGGTGGTTGTTGTTCTTTTTAACCAGCGGGAGCACGGTCGATTCGACTTCCCGCACCATGGTGGCCACGTCGATCGTCTCGCAATAGACGGTCATTTTTCCGGCCTCGATCTTCGAAAGGTCGAGCACATCGTTGATCAGCCCGAGGAGGTGTTTGCCGGCGCTGTGGATTTTTTTCAGGTCGGGGATGAATTCGTCCTGCCCGAGATCCTGCATCTCCTCGGTGAGCATTTCGCTGTAGCCGATGATGGCGTTCATCGGGGTGCGCAGTTCGTGGCTCATATTGGCCAAGAAAGCGCTCTTCGTGCGGTTGGCCTCCTCGGCCTGGTCGCGCGCCTCGGCCAGCTCCGCGGTGCGCAGGCGCACTTTTTCGTCCATCGTTTCGATCATCTCGCGCAACTGGCCGGTCATATGGTTAAAGTCGCCGGCCAGCTCGCCGATTTCGTTGCGGCTGCGCACCTCGGCCCGGCGGTGCAGGTTGCCCGAGGCGACTTCGTGCGCGGCGGTGGTCAACTCCTCGATGGGACGCGAGAACGATCGCGCCACCATCCAGGCGGCCAGCGCGGCAAGGAGGCCGCTGACCAAGGCGATGCCCGCGGACAATTTGCGCAGGAGCGAGACGGGGGCGAAGGCTTCGTCGTCGTCGACCTTCACCACCACGCCCCAGCGCAGCGCGGGCAGGTATTGCCAGACGGCGTGCACGGCCTTCCCGCGGTAATCGGTATCGGGCCCGAAGCCGGGCAAGCCTTTCATGCTGTCGCGCAGTGCGGCGGAAGGTCCCTCGGGCGGCACGCGCAGACGGAACGCCGCCTGCGGGTCATGCCGTGTCGGGGCAACAGCCATGAGCTCTCCCCCTATTTCCGCCACGACAACCATCTCTCCGGTCGCGCCAAGGCCGGAGGTGTCGCTTATAACACGGTTGATCTCCGCCGCGCCGATCTGCAACACGGCCAGACCGCGATACTTCCCGCCGGCCAGCACGGGCACGGCAATGAACGTGGCGGGCAAGGCGTCGGGTCCGTAGAAATCGAAATCCGATTGCTCGAGCCCCAGGGTGAAGCGGGCGGACTGCGCGGTGCGGCCCAGCGTGGTGCCGGCCACGGGAGACTCGTCGATCTTCACGCCGAAATCAGGACCGTTCGCGGTGGAAAAAACAATCCGGCCATCCGGATCGATGAGGTAAATGTCGTCGGTGCCGATCGATTCCGCGGCGCGGCGCAGGAACGGCGCGAAGCGCGCGGCGGCCGCAGCGTGGAGGTTTTCGTCGAGCGCACCATTCTTCCAGGCGGCGGAAAATGCGCCGATGGCCTCGGCCGTGCCCGGGTTCACCGCGAGGACGAGCAAGTCGCGTTCCTGCCCGCGCAAGAACGTTTCGACCTGCCGGCCGAGATTGTTGGCCATGGCCCGGAGGTTGTTTTCGATCTGGTCGGTGAGAAGCTGCCGGGCGGTGCGCGTGGTGAGAAACGCGGCGGCGATGAGCGGCAGCAGAGTCAGGAGCAAAAACCAGACGAGCAGTTGCCTGGCGATGCGCGAGCGTCGGGACCTTTTCATGGCACGGGCGCGTCCTCTTCGCGCGGGCTGACCCATTTCCCACCCCACGAGGCGGAAAGATCTTTCTGCCAACTCTCCCAGTCGGCGCGGGTGCGGAAGAGCGGGAAGGGCATGGGGCGCACCGGTTTGTCCGAGGACCACACAATGTCGAACTGCCCGTCGGGGCGGATGCGGCCGATGCGCGCGTATTTCCAGGCGTGGTGCGTGGGGCCGTCGATGTAGGCAAGCCCGCCCGGCGCACGCATCCCCTGCCCGCCGATTTTGGCCAGCACGGCGGCGGGTTCGGCGGAGCCGGCGGCGCGCACGGCCTGCGCCCAGAGCATGACCCCGAAGTAGGCCGCCTCGAGCGGATCGGAGACGACACGGTCCGCGCCGAAACGCGCGCGGAATTTTTCGAGAAACGCGTTGTTCTCCGGCGTGTCGACGCTCTGGAAATAATTCCACGCAGCGTAATTCCCCGCCATGGCTTCGGCCCCGAGTTCGGGCAATTCGGTTTCGCTGATGCTGAACGAAATGACGGGCAGGCGGTCCGGCGTGAAGCCCGCTGCGCGCAGGGCACGGAAGAACGCGACATTCGAATCGCCGTTGATCGTGTTGAGGATGACCTCGGGTTTGGCCTCGACGATGGC
The DNA here is from genome assembly GCA_044359955.1 of Chthoniobacterales bacterium. Lineage (GTDB taxonomy): Bacteria > Verrucomicrobiota > Verrucomicrobiia > Chthoniobacterales > JACTMZ01 > JACTMZ01. The sequence goes on from JBIKLF010000005.1 coordinate 9,873, forward strand.
CTCGATCATCGGGGCGACATTTTTCCCGCCGAGCGGGAGATACAATTCGCCGACCACCTCGCCGCCCAGCGCGGCGACCTGGTCGCGGATGATTTCGTTGGCCGTGCGCGGGAAAACGTAATCCGACCCGACAAGGAAAACGCGCGGACCGAAGTTGGCCAGGGCATAGCTCACCGCCGGCATGACCTGCTGGTTCGGTGTGGCGCCGGTGTAGACGATGTTGGGGGATTGCTCGAGACCCTCGTATTGCACCGGATAAAAAAGCAGGTGGTTGTGTTTCTCGAAGACCGGACCCGCCGCCTTGCGGCTCGAAGAGGTCCAGCACCCGAAGACCACGCTGACTTTTTCCTGCGTGATCAAACGCTCGGCCTCGACCGCGAAGTTGCCGGAGTCGGAGGTGCCGTCGGCGATGACCGGCTCAAGCTTCCGCCCGAGGAGTCCGCCTTGGGCATTGATCTCCTCGATAGCCAGCAGGGTGGCATCGACCACCGGCCGCGCGCTGATGGCCAAAGTCCCCGACATGGAATGCAAAATGCCCACCCGGATCGGCGCCTCCTCGGGCCGCGAGCAGGAAGCCAGAGTCGCCGCGGTGAGAAAGCAGGCCAGCAGGCGCGGGAGGGATAGTTTGATCAGGCGAAACATCGGCGGGCGGGCTTAATAACGGATCGAAGGAGCATAGTGGCAGTTGTTAGCAGTGCTAGCCAGACGGTTTCCGCGGATCCAAACAAACAACACCCTGGGAGGGCGAGCAGCCTGTCCGCGACGGCGGATCCCCGCGAGCCGCCTTTCATCGGGCCCTAAACCACGCCAACTCCCGCGGCGGCCGGGGACGGCCGCCCTCCACCGAACGGCAACGCCTAATGCACGACCGGCCAGCATCCGCGCAGGCTCGGATGATGCACGCGCAGCGTGGGGTCGCGCCGGATCCAACCGGGCTCGCCCTTGGCATCGACAAAAGCCACACCGATCGGCATATCGGGTTGTTCGTCGGCCAGCGCGGTCATTTCTTCCCGCGCCTGATCGCTCGCCGCGATCCATTCCTGCTTGAGCACGACGGGATCAAGGTGGCGGGCTTTGATTTTGTCCAGATCGACGGGATCGATGCGCGCAAAGCGCATGACCATCTGGAAGAGCGAGAGCGGATTAAAACCCGGGTCTTTGCCGCAGGCTGCCCAGATGATGGCCTCGAGCGGATAAATCCTGCTGAGTTCGACGATATCGACATAGTCGCGCGTCTCGATACGGGAGGCCAAGGCCAGCGCTTTGTTCGTTGCCATATCGAACAGATGAAGCCGCCAACCGAGATTATCGTCCGGCACGATGGGAAAAAACCGAAATGCCGAGTCACCCGAAACATTGAGCACAAGACCGTCGGCCTTGTGCCTGGGCTCATGACGTTCGGCTGCGCGCCGGCATGACTTCTTTTTCGAAGGGAGTCAGAGGCATCGGCGCAGCTCCGTGGCTGCGTCCCACGCGGATTTGTCTCCGTAATTGCGAAGATTGCGGATCACGGCCTCCACATCGTCGCGAAAACAAAGGGAGGGTTCCTCTTTCCAGAACCAAAAACACCCGGGAAACTTGCGCACGAAATCCATGGCCCGCCGCGCCACTTCGGGCGCAACCGGGATGCGGACCGGATATCCGGCGGCTGGTTCCTCGACTTTCACGATGTGGGGAGAATAAACCACATCCCTCCCTGGAGGGCGAGCGTCCCCGCGAGCCGCCTTTTATCGGCCCGGCACGACGCGAGCGCGGGCAAAAAGTAGAAGCGGCGTCCCCGCCGCTTCTACTTTTCCAGACAGCGGGGGCTCAAGCCGGTGCCCAGCGCGACTTTGCTCGCGCGGCCGATTTTGGCCAAGACATCCCCGGCCGTTGCGGAAGTTGGCGCGCTAATCTGGTCGCGAAACGGGCCTCGGGCCGGTAGGCTTCCGGCCCATGAAAAGTTTTCTCCTCGCCCCATGGTTGGTCGTTCTGATCTGCGCCAGCCTCAGCACCCTGGCCGACACCCTCGGCACCGTCTGGTGGGAGCAAAAGAAAATGTGGGTGCTGGTGGCGGTCACCGGCATCGCCCCTTTCGTCTTTCTGACCTTCGGCTACGTCGGCTCCCACTATGGTCTGGCCAAGGCCTCGAGCCTCACCAACACACTGGTGGTCATCGGTCCGATCCTCGTCGGTATCCTCTTCCGCGGGGAACTTCGCCAACTCTCACCGGTGGAAATGGCAGGCATGGCCCTGGCCGTGAGCGGCATCGTCCTGCTGACCGCTTTCAACTCCCACCAACCCGCCTGAGGGCAAGCCCGCGATCTTTTAGCTCCGGCAAAAAAATCGAGGAACGCATGAACGAATCCAAACCGCCGACGATGAAGATCATCCCGGTGACCACGGAGAACCTGGCCGTCTATCACCAACTCGCCCAAGCCTACGAGGCGGAGTTCTCCGCCATCACGGGGAAGAAGCCCGACACCCAAGGAATCTTCACACTCGACACCCGGATCGGGGACGACGTCCGGGGGTTCCTCCTTTCGGTCGGGGGACTGCCGGCGGGTCTCATCGCGGTCCGGATCAAGGGCGAAGAAGCCTACGAAGTGAGCGAATTCTATGTCGTGCCGTCCTTCCGCAAACAATCGCGGGGCCGGCATTTCGCCCATGCCGTCTGGCGGATCCTGCCCGGGCGGTGGGAAATCAAACAAATCGTCGGCGCGGAATATGCTTCGGAGTTCTGGCGCAAGACCATCGGCACCTTCCCGTCGTCGGAATTCCGGGAGGACAAGTATAACGATCCTTACTGGGGGATGGTCACACGGCAGCAGTTTGTCATAGTCAACGCACCGGGCCCGTAGTCGCGGTGATCTGTCTTCACGCTTCTCCGAGGCGGAGACGCATGTGGTAGCGAGGACTAGACCTCCGGCTCACGGGGCCTCGTGCCCGGAGAGCTTTGCGCCCCGGAGAGATCCGCTCCGGCGGATCGGAAGAGTAGAAGCGGCGTTTGAAACTCAGGAAACGTACATCCTCTCGCCTCTGCTGCAGACCTCCACTTCGGCCCACCTGCCACGTGTGCAGCTATTGACGGCCTTCGCGACCTTGTCGGTTTGCCGGGCAAGGCGCGCTTTTATTGCGCCTCCAACTGCATCGTTCCGGCTAAGACGCGCCGCAACTGCCCGGGCCTGTCCGTGGTTTCCGGGTAGGGCGAGCCGCATCATTCCCCGTTGGACCGCCAACGCGCTGTCACGTTCGGCGGCGGCCGGGTACGGCCGCCCTCCATCAGAGGATTTGCGCAAAGACCCCACCGCCCAGCAAACGCGGGCCTTCGTAGAGAGCGCAGATCTGACCGGGCGCGAGGGCGCGTTGCGGCGCGGCGAAAACGATCTCGGCCGTGCCGTCATCGCGGCGGGTGAAATCGATGGCGACACGAGGGGCGCGGTAACGCGGACGCGCTTCGATGCGGGCTTGCGCGGGAAGCTCGGGGCCGGCCGCGCTCAAGTTACTGAGGATGGCGCGGTTGGTATAGAGGCCCTCGGTGTCCGGTCGGTCGTAGCCGATGACGAGTTCGTTGGTCGCCATGCGCTTCTCGACCACGACATACGCCGTCTCCGGCTCGGCCGAAGCCACGCAGATGCCGCGGCGTTGTCCCAGCGTGTAATTGTGTAAGCCGCGGTGCTTGCCGAGGACGCGTCCTTCCAAGTCGACGATGGGACCGGGATTTTCCGGAAGGTATTCCTTCAAGAAATCCTGCATGCGCACTTTGCCGATGAAGCAGATGCCCTGGCTGTCTTTCTTCGCCGCATTGACCAGCCCGGCCGCCTCGGCCTTGGCCCGCACTTCGCTTTTGAGCAAATCACCGACCGGAAACCACGCGCGCGCGATCTGCTCCGGACGCAGCATGGCGAGAAAGTAAGACTGATCTTTGCCGGGATCGGCCCCTTCAAAAATGACACGTTCGCCAGCCGGTCCCTCACCCGTCCTGACGTAGTGGCCGGTGCCAATGCCGTCGAACCCCTCCCGCAAAGCAAGATCGAGGAAGACACCGAACTTTATCTCACGGTTGCAATAGACATCCGGGTTCGGCGTCACTCCTTCGGCGTAGCCTTTGAGCAAATAATCCACCACACGCTCACGGTAATCCTCGATGAGGTTGACCACGCGGAACGGGATGCCGAGTTTTTCCGCCACGGCGCGTGCGTCGGCCACGTCTTGCTCCCACGGGCACTGGCCGATCGGATCCCACTCGGCCATCCAGTTCTTCATGTAGGCGCCCTCGACTTCGTGGCCCTGCTCGCGGAGCAAAAGCGCGGCCACGGAGCTGTCCACTCCGCCGGACATGGCGACAAGAATTCGGGCCATGACGCAATCAGCGCGCGGCACGCACCGCGGCGGCGACCGCTTTGACGCGGTCGAGGTCGACGGGCGCGGTCCAATGGCCGTCCTTCTTCAACGCGGATCCGACAATGACCGCATCGGCATGCTGCAACATGGCCGCGGCGTTTTCCGCGGTGACCCCGGAACCGACAATGACCGGCAACTTCGTCGCGCCGCGCGCGGACGAGAGATCGGCGGTCGAAGTTTCGCGTCCGGTCGCTTCGCCGGTGACAATCACCGCGTCCGCCCCGAAAAATTCCGCGGCTTTGACCGTCCCGGCCAAGCTCACATCGGCGGTCATGGCATGCGCCGCGTGCTTTTTCTTCACGTCGGCCCAAACGGCGATGTGCTCCGCGCCGATTTGTTTGCGGTAGCGCAACAAAGGACCCGCGCAGGCATCCATCCATCCTTCGTCGGCGACGTGGCCGAAAACGAAGCCTTCGGCGCGGACGAAATCGAGCCCCGCAGCTAGCGCCACAGCGAGCGCGGCTTCGTTAGCGCCGGCCAGCACCTGCACACCACACGGCAGATCGGTCGCCTCATTGATCGCACGACAGACAACCGTCATGGACGCGACGATTTCCGGGCCGACCTCGCGTTTGAGGTAGGGAATATCGTGCATGTTCTCGACCAGAATGGCATCACACCCTCCCTCGGCCAGCGCCCAGACCTCCTGCACCGCCACGCGAACCAATTCATCAACTGACTGCGAGGCCCGCGGCGTGCCGGGCAAGGCGCCGACATGGATCATGCCGATGAGAGCTTTGGGCGGAATTGTCAGAGAGGCCATAAAATCAGAAATTTTTTACTCTGGCGGTTGCCGTCCCTCGGCCGCAAACAACTCGCGCAGGAAATAGAGATCTCCCTGATCTTTGGGACGGATTGAGCGGCTTTTCATACGCCAGAGAAGGTCGGGATTGGCAAAAGGAATTTCTACGCCGTCGAGTTCTCGCACATGGATGTGTCCTTTGGCTTCCTCGTAGCTGATGCCGCTGGCTGTGGCCATCAGATCGACCAACACTTCGTCCGAAATGCGGACCACGGTGAACTTTGCCACATCTCCGGGGTCGAGTTCTCGGACCGCACCATCTGGCAGAGTGGCCAACGCCTCGAAAACTCTCACCTCGTTGTCAGCCGCGGGGTCGACGAGCAAATCGATATCACCGGTGGTTCGGGAATAACCAGCCTCGATGACGGCAAAGCCCCCCACCACGACATATTTTGCTCCCAAACGATTCAGCTCGCGGCAAAGCCCGACCACATCCTCACGTTGCGGAGGACGCGAAATCAACTTCTCGGCTTCGTCAGGTAGCTCATCATCCATGCATCAGCCTCCTCAAAAGAGCGGAACTTGAAAACACCCTTGGGAAAACGGCGCAAAGGAGCCTCCTCACGGATCCGGGCGAGCGACTCCTGGAGGCCGAACCCGTATTCCAAGGAGTCTTTGATCCGCCGCCGCCCCACGGTCTTGCCGATCTTTTCGTCGATGTTCACTACCGGGTGCATCGGCCAAGAATAGACCCCCGGTTATGCACTGGCAACCACCCATCATCCCCCCTCTGTCCATCAGGTTTCAGCCTTCAAGTCTCCGCCCTCTCCCCCAAACTTCTCCCTTGCCCCACGCCGCTTTCCCGCTAGTATCCGAGTTTCGCATTTATGACCAAGGAAGCCGTGAGCAGCGTGGCGCTGCATGATCAAGACACCGGGAGCGCGGACGTACAAGTCGCGCGCCTCACCCAGCGCATCAACCATTTGACCGAGCACCTGAAGGGGAACGCCAAGGACCATTCGTCCCGCCGCGGTCTCCTCAAGATGGTGGCCCGCCGCCGCAGCCTGCTCGACTACTTGAAAGACACGGCCGTCGAGCGCTACTCCAAGCTCCTCGAGAGTCTCAATCTTCGCAAATAAACCAGACTGCCGCGCTCGCGGCGGTTTTTTGCCATCCATCAGAACGCACGTCCCCGTTATTCATACCCCAGCCTGGGCTTCAGGTCTCCCCTGTGGAGCCTTGCATCCTGTGCTTTGGGATGAAACGGGGCCGGTGTTCACCAACCACAAACCCTAAATACATCCTATGTCACACACCATCATCTCGGGCCCCGTCGGCCACCATGAGATCACCTTCGAAACCGGCAAAATTGCCAAACTCGCCGACGGCGCCGTCACTGTGCGCTCCGGCGACACCATCATCCTGGTCACCGCCGTCTCGGCGACCAAACTGCGCGAAGGCCAGGACTTCTTCCCGCTGACCGTCGATTACAAGGAAAAGGCGGCCGCGGCCGGCCAATTCCCCGGCGGCTACTTCAAGCGCGAAGGTCGCCCGAGCGAAAAGGAAATTCTCACCGCGCGGATGACCGACCGTCCGCTCCGCCCGCTCTTCCCGAAGGACTACTTCTTCGAGACGCAGATCATCACCATCATGCTCAGCGCCGACGGCGAGAACGACCCCGACATGCTCAGCATCAACGGCGCCTCCGCCGCGCTGACCGTCTCGGACATCCCGTTTGACGGCCCCATCGGCGCCGTCCGCATCGGCCGCGTCAACGGCGAATTCGTCATCAACCCGACCCACGCCCAGCGTGAGCAGAGCGACCTCGACCTCGTTTACGTCGGCAAAGAGAACGAAGTCATCATGATCGAAGGCGCCTGCAACGAACTGCCCGAGGCCGATTTCAAAGCCGCCCTCGATTTCGCGCAGGAACCGGTGCGCAAACTCATCGCCATGCAGCGTGAGTTGGCCTCCAAATCGGCCAAGCCCAAGCGCGAATACCCGCCGCTCGCGGTGGACAACGGCATGCTCGAAATCGCCTACGCCGTAGCCGGCGACCGCATCGAGGCCGCCCTCTACACGTCAGGCAAAGTCGCCCGCTCCAAAGCGGTCGGCGCCCTGCGCGGCGAGGTCGAAGCCGCCATCAAGGCGAAATTCCCCGAGGCGACCCCGTTCGCCATCGGCCAAGCCTTCGACTACCTGCAGAAGAAAGCCTTCCGCATCAGCATCCTTGACCGCAAGGAACGCTGCGACGGACGCGGTCTGCACGACCTGCGCAAACTCGAAGCCGAAGTCGGCATGCTGCCCCGCGCCCACGGGTCCGCCCTCTTCCAGCGCGGTGAGACGCAGGCCATGGCCCTCGCGACCCTCGCCCCGGCCGACGAGGCGCAAAACCTCGACACCTACGCCGGCGGCGAAGCGACCAAGCGCTTCATCCTGCATTACAACTTCCCGCCGTTCAGCGTCGGTGAAGCCGGCCGCTTCGGCGGCATGAACCGCCGCGAAATCGGCCACGGCGCCCTCGCCGAGCGCTCCGTGCGTCCGGTCATCCCGCCGGAAAACGAATTCCCCTACGCCATCCGCGTGACCAGCGAAGTGATGGAGTCCAACGGCTCTACCTCCATGGCCAGCGTCTGCTCCGGCGTGCTCGCCCTCATGGACGCCGGTGTGCCGATCAAGCGGCCGGTGGCCGGCATTTCCGTCGGCCTGGTCAGTGAACACGACGAAAGCGGCGCGATGAAGCGTTACACCACGCTGACCGACATCCTCGGCTCCGAGGATCACTTCGGCGACATGGACTTCAAACTCTGCGGCACCTCACAAGGCGTCACCGGCTTCCAGCTCGACCTCAAGTTGCCCGGTCTGCCCCTCGACATCCTCAAGGCAGCGATCGACGAAGCAACCGAGGCCCGCGGCAAAATCCTGGAGGTCATGAACGCGGCCCTCGCCTCGCACCGCACAGAAATGAGCCCGTATGCCCCGCGCATCGAAACGGTGAAGATCCCCGCCGATAAGATCGGCCTCCTCATCGGCCCCGGCGGCAAAACGATCAAAGGAATCGTCGCGGAGACCGGCGCCGAGATCAACATCGAGGACGACGGTTCCGTCCACATCTACTCGAGCAACGGCGACAGCCTGCGCCGGGCCAAGGAAATCATCACCGGCATGATCAAGGAAATCGAAGTCGGCGAGATGTATCAAGGCACCGTCGTCACGATCAAAGAATTCGGCTGCTTCGTTGAAGTCATGCCCGGCAAGGACGGCCTCGTCCACATCTCCGAGTTGGCCGACTTCCGCGTCAACAAAGTGGAAGACGTGGTCAAAGTCGGCGACCAGATCTGGGTCAAATGCATCGGTGTCGACGACCGCGGCAAAGTCAAACTCAGCCGCCGCGCCGCGATGAAAGATCGCGACCAGGAAGCTGTTCCGGCCGACGCGTAAGCGATCCGCCAACGAATCACACGAAGGGCGTCCCGCGCGGGACGCCCTTCGCTCTTTCAGCCCACGGACATAAAGTAGAAGCGGCGTCCCCGCCGCTTAACCCCTCACCACAAGCGGCGAGGACGCCGCTTCTACTTTCTCATTCCGCGAGGACGCCCTTTTTGCTTTCTTCCCTGCGAGACTTCGGGCCAAGCTGGATGTTCCCCTCCGACGCCCTCGCCATGCCTGATCCGAAGAAAGCGCCGGCCAAGCCGAAACACGCCCTCGAAACCGAAGTCATCTGGGCGGTGATCGGCCTTTACCTTTTCATCGCGGGTGTTCTGCTCCTCATCCACCACCTGCAACCCGAAGGACAGGAAACCAAGACCTCATCGCCCTCGCCCAGCCACGCGGCGAAATACGGCGTCCCGGGCGGCGAGCCGCACACCATCCGGCCATGATTACCGCCTTTTTTAAAGACAACGGCACCTTCCGCTTCACCCGCGAAGTCCAATCCGCAGAGGAAATGCGCGGCGCCCTGTGGATCGATGTCCTCCGCCCCACCCCGGAAGAAAAAGACATCCTGCGCGCCGCCCTCAACATCGAACTCACGCTCCAGCATCCGACCATCTACCACGAGGACGATACGCTCTTCATGACCATGGGCCTGGTCAGCAAAGACGAGGAGAACGCCACGAGAGTCAACAAGCTTACCTTTATCCTCCACGAAGACTGCGTGGTCACCCTGCACGAGATCGAACTCATGCCCGTGGCCATCTTCGCCCAACGCATCCGTCGCAAAGCCCACCTCTACGACAATCCGCAAAAAATCCTCTGGGGCCTCCTCTTCGCCCTGAGCGAAACGGTGGCCGACCGGGTCGAAGCCGTCGGCACCGACCTCGAACAGCTCTCGAAAGTTATCGCGGAAATGCCGACCGAATTGGGCACCGGCAAGACCGGCACCATGACCGAGATCAGCGAACTCCTGGCCGAACTCTCGCGCTACGAAGACTTCATCTCGCAGAGCGGCGAGAGCGTGCTGCAACTCGCGCGCGTCGTCCGCTACTTCAACGCCGAAGTCGACGGCTTCACCGACGCCGAGTTGCAGGCCCGGGTCAACGAACTGGCCGCGGACGTTGCCGGGATCAAAGACCACCTCGCCTTCGAACATGACAAAGTGCGCTACCTGCAGCAGGCCTCCATGGGTATCCTGAACATGCAGCAGAACCAGATCGTCAAGGTCTTCACCATCCTCACCGCCGTCTTCCTCCCGCCCACCCTCGTTGGCACGATGTATGGGATGAATTTTTCCTATATGCCCGAACTATCCTGGAAGTGGGGCTTCCCCGTGACCATCCTGCTCACCTTCCTCTCCGCCATTCTTCCCCTCATCTACATCAAAAAGAAGCGCTGGCTGCGCTGATCAAGTGGCGCGGGAGAACAAACAGCGCATTGCTACGGATGCCGCACTGGAACTGCGGACCAACCCCTTCGCCGCCCTCGAAATCCAAGGCCGCGAGCTACCCCCAGAAGGTAGGGACACGCGGCCCGCGTGTCCGCCACCAACCAAACGGCCGAGCGAGCCGCTCGGCCCTTCCCCCACCGAACGCCTCCTCCTCCGCCGCTCCACCGCCCACCGCGGCGGCAAAACCGTCCTCGTGCTCGAAGGATTTTCCACGGCCTGGACCAACCCGAAACTCGAAGCACTCCTCCACGATCTGAAAGCCTCCCTCGGCTGCGGCGGCACCGTCAAAGACCGCGCGCTCGAACTGCAAGGCGACCAACCCGACCGCCTCATCCCCCTCCTCGAATCCCGCGGCTTCACCATCAAACGCGGTTGGTGAAATGTAGCGTCGCCGTCCTAGGCGGCGGAGCCGAGTCTGCGAGACGGCCCTTGGGCAAACCCGCCGCTACATATGTCTCCACTCCGCGTTCTCCGCGCCCTCTGCGGTTTGAAAAACACCTCCGCCTGCTCGCCAGCCGTACAGACAGGGCGCACCTTCATCTTTTCCGAAAAGGTGGATCGCGATGTCGCTATCGCGATTACCTACTGAAACATCGCGCCGGGACGGCGCGATCCACCCTCCAATCCCTCAGCGCCCTCCGCGCCCTCCGCGGGGTGCAAAACCCCCGCCGTTAGCCGCTACGACTTCGCCAAACACTTCGTTCCCCACCCGCAAGGACCGTAGCACTCGGGCTTGGAGAAGCTGTGCATCTGCGGGGCCGGCGGCACGTCGCCCGGTTCGAGTTTCACACTCTTCAGCGTGTCCTCGAGGCGGTTGAGCGTCTCGTCGAGCAATTCCTGCGGCACATTGAGGGCGGGCTCGATGCGGATGCTCTCCGCGCTGATCAAGGTCCCGGCGGTCAACACGCGGCGATGAAACATGCCCTGCGCGACTTTGTAGCCAACGGTCGATGAAGGGAATTTCATGCCGATGAGCAAGCCCTGACCCGTCACCTCTTTCAAAACATCCGGATAACGCGCCTTCAACTCGTTGAGCTTGGCCATCATGTAATGGCCCTTGCGCGCGGCCTGGCCTGGCGTGTCCTCCTCGAACATCACCTCGATGGCGGCCAAGGCGGCCGCACAGGCGATCGGATTGCCACCCGTTGTCGTGGTGTGCATGAAGGGATTCGGTTCCATCACGCTCCAAATTTTCGCGGTGGAGAAAAAGCCACTGCAAGCCACCACGCCGCCGCCAAGGGCTTTGCCGAAGCACATGATGTCCGGCGTGATCCCCGAATGATCGACGCCGAAAAGTTTGCCCGTGCGGCCGAAACCGGTCTGCACCTCGTCGGCAATGAGAAGAACCTTGTAATGATCGCAGATCGCGCGGAGGCGCGGCAGGAAATCCGGCGGCGGCACAATAGCACCCGCCTCGCCCTGCACCGGTTCGATGATCACCGCGGCCATGCTGTCACCCACCATATGGGCCGCTTCGAGTTCCTTCTCCACCGCACAGGCGCAGCCATAGGGCACAAAACGCACGCCTTCGAGCAGGGGCAGGAGAGGCTGGCGGAAGACCGCTTTGCCGGTCACGGACAACGACCCGAGCGTCTTTCCGTGGAAACCTTTCTGCATCGAAATGATGCCCTTCTTGCCGGTGTAGAGCTTCGCCAATTTCAGCGCCCCTTCGATCGCTTCGGTGCCGCTGTTGGCGAAGAATCCTTTTTGGATGTCCCCGGGCGTGATGTGCGCGATGACGCGGCCGAGTTGCGCGCGCAGCGGATCGAGCATTTCCTGGGAGTATTGCGGCGAGCGGTCGAGTTGCGCTTTGACCGCTTCGATGATTTTCGGATGACGCAGCCCGTAGCTGTAGAGCCCGAAGCCGCCGAGCATGTCGATGAACTCGCGCCCGAGGGCATCACGGATCAGCGAGCCCTGGCCCTCCCACTCGGTGAAGGCGAATTCACCGCCGAGGGTGGCCGACTTGCGGTGTTCGAGAAACCCCGCATTGATGTGCTGGGCAAAATTTTCCACCGTCTGCTCGGCAATCCGCTGCCGCGCCTCAAGCGAGATGTCCTTGGCCGGCTTCTTGACCAGATCAAGCATCCACCGCGCTTCCTCCAAGGCGTATTCGTGATCGCGCAGATGCGGGGATTCCAAATGCTTGGATGAGACGTCAGCCGCACTCGTCGCGCGGGAAGGAGGTGTTTCCGACAAAGCCATGATGCTTTCAATAAACAACGGCCCACGCGGTCCCGCAAGGTGATTCGGGCTTGGTCAGAGGGCAGATTCCCCGGCCTCAACAGGTTCCGCACAACGTTTGGCGTGCACGCTGACCACCCGGCGTCCATCGGTCTGACTGACCGTGAACTCGTAGCCGTCGATGCGCACGGTCTCGCCTTTCTTGGGCAAATGACCGAGTTCGTGGGTCAAATACCCGCCGATCGTGCTCACCTCGGTGCTCTCGACTTCGACGCCGATCATCTCCTCGAGATCGTGCAAGGCCACCCCGCCATCGAGGACGAATTCGTCCTCGCCGACTTTGCGGTATTCCTCTTCGTCGGTGTCGAACTCGTCCTGGATTTCCCCGACCAATTCGGCCAGCACATTGTCGAGCGTGACCACCCCGACCGCGCCGCCGTATTCGTCGACCACCACGGCCAAATGCGCGCCCTTGCCGAGAAACAGTTTGAGCAACCGCTCGAGCGGCATCAATTCCGGCACGTGCAGGAGATCCCGCTGGATCGAAGCAAGGTCCGTCCTGTCCGCCTGCACCAAGGCCAACAGGTCTTTGATGTGGACCAAGCCGATGCTGTCATCAAAGCGCCCGCGGCAGAGCGGAAAACGCGTATGGCGCGACTCGAGGGCGGTGCCGATGTTGTCGTCGAAACTTTCCTCCAGATCGAGGAACACCACCTCGCCACGCGGTGTCATAATGTCGCGCACCACGCGTTTGCGTAGGTCGAGCGCGTTGATCAGAATTTCACGGCCCAGTGTGCTGACCGTCCCGCTGCTGCCTTCCGCCGTGTTGCGCAAAAGGGTTCGTAATTCGTCCTCCGTATCCTCACCCGCCAACCGCGGGTCGGGCGGAGTGCGCAGCACGGTGCGCAAGATCCAGCCGGAAGCAAAATCGACCACCCGAACCAGCGGGCGCAGCGTGAAGTGGAACAACCGCATCGGTCCCGCCGTCCACAGCATGATTTTCCGCGCGCGGCGGATGGCCAGGAGCTTCGGCACCTGCTCGCCCACCACGACGTGGAGGAAAGAGAGAAGGGAGAACACTGCCACAAAGGCAATGACCGCCACGGCCGTCTCGCTGCCGATGCCGACCCAGCGCAGCCACGGCTCGAGCAAGCGCGCCACGAATGGCGCGCCGACCCAGCCCAGCCCGAGGCTGGTCAAAGTGATGCCGAGTTGCGCCGCCGAAAGGTAAGGTTGCGTATTCTGGAGCATCTTGCGCACCCGCGCGCCATTGCGACGGCCGCCGAAATCATCATCCTCGTCTCCACCGCCCGCGCGCAGTTTCACCATGGCGAACTCGGCCGCGACGAAAAATCCGTTGAGCAAAAGAAGCGCCACCACGGCCAGCAAACGCAGGCCGGCACCGTCAGCCGCTTCCGGCAAAGCGGAAGCCAAGGTTTGAAAGGAGGGGGAAATCATCATTGGATCGATCGCGATTTAAAACAAAACGCCGGAGCATCGGCTCCGGCGCGCGATCTACATCATCGGCGGCACCGGGCGGCGCCGCGTGCGGCACCTGCTACCAGCTTGCTTTCGTTACGCCCGGGATCAAACCCGCGCAGGCCAGTTCGCGGAAGGTCAGGCGCGACATTTGGAATTCGCGGATGAAAGCACGCTTGCGGCCCGAGACACGGCAGCGGTTCGACAGGCGCACCGGGCTGGCGTTGCGGGGCAACTGGGCCAACGCGAGGTAATCGCCCTTCTTTTTGAGTTCGGCGCGCAGCTGGGCGTGTTTGGCCACCGTTTTACGTTTGCGCTTCTCGCGCTCTGTCCATGCTGTTTTAGCCATATGATTTGAAAAATAGTCGCGAAGAATGCACCGGCTGCCATCGCAAGGCAAGTTCTAAATCAAACCTGACCACAAAAATTCCTCTGTCCGAGTGAAATATTTGACACCCCTGCCGCGGCGGTTAATTCTCCACCTTCCCACACCGGCCAAACGCCCCCGCCAATCCGCCAGAAGTTGTAAAACCCACCATGAACGAGCCTAAAAAAGAAACCGTCCGCATCGTCCTCCCGCCCCGTCGCGACGGCAAACCCGGCGCCGCCAACCCACGCGAAGCGGCGATGATCAATCTTCCGCCCAAGCCCCTTCCCACCGTGGCCGGTGCTCCACCAACGATGCCCGCGCCGCCGAAAGCCGGTATGCCCGTCGCTCCCGGCCGTGCCGTTCCGCCTCCGCCGCCCAAACCTTTCAGCATGCCCGTGATGCCCAAGCCCGGCACCCCCGCCGCTCCCCCGGCTCCCGGCATGCCCCCGAAGCCCGGCGCCCCCGCTGCGGCAGTTGCCGCGCCAATGCCCCCGAGGCCGATGGGAATCTCGCCCGCAGCCGTGCCCCGGCCGCCCGTTCCCACTGCCGTTCCGTCGGCACCGAAGCCCGTGGCTGCCCCCCCTCTCGCCGCACCGCGACCACCGGGCGCTGGCGCTCCTCCCATGGCGGCGATGCCGCCGATGCCGCCGAAGCCTCCCATGCCGACCGCTCCCTCCGGTGTGGTTGCCCCCAAGCCCGCTGCACCCTCCTCTCCCACGCCGGTGGCGGCCGCGCCTACGCCCACGCCATCCATGCCGACAGCGCCTCCCAGCATCGCTGTTCCGAAACCCGCGGTGCCTGCCACAGTTGCCATGGCGAAACCCGCCGCACCGTCCGGCCCGTCGGCTCCCACCCCTCCGGCAGCGACCGCACCCGCCGTTCCGAGACCACCGATTCCCTCGGCGCCCGCCGTGCCCAAACCCGCGGCTCCGGTCGCCCTTTCGGCCCCCAAGCCGCCTGCGCCCTCCGCTCCAGTCGGAGCCCCCCTGCCACCCACCCCCCCCGCACCTGCAGCCGCGGTGATCGCGCCACCGCTCAAACCCGCCTCGGCCGCGCCGAAGCCCGCCGTCGCAGCACCCGCCGCGATCAAACCCGCCTCGGCCGTTGAAGCAAAAAAAGGCACGTCGAAAGTCGAAATCACTCCGCCACCCCGCCCCGCCCCGCAAGCCACGGTAAAAATTGCCTCGGCCAGCGCCAGCGCCGCCGCAACTCCCGCCGCCGCTATCAAGACCGCTGCGCCGGCTGAAGTTTCCCCAGGCGACGCCGCCCCCGATTCACTCACCGGCATCCTCGCCATTGCCGCCACCCTTGTGGCCCTCGCCGCACTCGGCATCCAGGTGTGGATGTTCCTCTAAAAACAAAAAAAAACCAACCTACTGCTCAAACCATGGCCAGCACCAACGTCCTGCAACTCAACGACAGCAATTTCGACAGCGAAATCAACAAAGGCGCCCTCCCCGTCCTGGTTGATTTCTGGGCCCCCTGGTGCGGCCCCTGCCGCATGATTGCCCCCATCCTCGACAAAATCGCCGATGCCACCGTCGGCCAAGCCGTCGTGGCCAAAGTCAATGTCGACGAAGCCCCCGGCGTGGCCAGTCGCTTCCGCGTCTCCTCGATCCCGACTCTGCTTTTCTTCAAAAACGGCGAGGTGAACGGACAAGTCGTCGGCCTGCAAAGCGAAGCCGATCTGACCGCAAAGCTCACGGCGTTGATGTAGTCGATCGTTGAGCGATGAGCGTTGAGGGAACATCCAGCCCTCCAAGCTCCGATCTCTCAACGCTCAACTTTCAGCCCTCAACGGCGCTCGCGCGGGAAACCGGGCACCTCGCGCGCGAGAGCAATCTCTACCTCGGCACCTCCTCGTGGAAATACGAGGGTTGGCTCGGGCAAATCTACGACGAGCAGCGCTATCTCACGCGCGGCAAACTCTCCACCCGCCGCTTCGAGACCGAGTGCCTCGAGGAATACGCCGGCACCTTTCCGACCGTCTGCGTCGATGCCGGCTACTACCGGTTCCCGTCGGAAAAATATCTGGCCGGCCTCAGTGCGCAGGTCCCCGACCACTTCCGCCTGAGCTACAAAGTCACCGACGAAATCACGGTGAAAAAATTTCCCCGCCTCGACCGCTTTGGTAGCCGCGCCGGCTCGGACAACCCCAACTTTCTCAACGCCCCGCTTTTCATCGACGCCTTCCTCGGCCCCCTCTCCCCGCATCGCCGGAAAACCGGCGTCCTCATCTTCGAATTCTCCACCTTCCACCCGACCCATTTCCCCCGCCTGCGCGATTTCCTCACCCCACTCGACGCTTTCCTCGCGCAACTCCCGACCAACTGGCAATACGCCGTCGAAGTCCGCAACCCCAACCTCCTCCGCCCCGAATACTTCGACGTCCTCCGCGCGCACCAAGTCGCCCACGTCTTCAACAGCTGGACCAAAATGCCGCCGGTCGAAGAACAAATGACCCTCGCCGGCGCCTTCACCACCGATTTTCTCGCCGCCCGCTTCCTCCTCCGCCCCGGCCGCGCGTATCAACAAGCCGTCGACAGCTTCCAACCCTACCGCGAAACAAAAGAGGCCAACCCCGAAGCCCGCGCCGCGATCAAAAGTCTCATCCAACGCAGCAAAACATCGCCCACCCCACGCCCCAGCTACCTCTTCGTCAACAACCGCCTCGAAGGAAATTCCCCGAATACCATCGCCGCCGCCCTCGATCTCCAGGTGGATCGCGATGTCTCCTCGCGATAAATCGAAAAGACTCATCGCGCCGGGACGGCACGATCCACCTTATGTAGCGGCGCCAGCCTGTCCGCCCGTGTGCGGATCCTCGGCGCCGGTCGTTTCACCGATCCGTTGGCGGGGACGCCGACGCTACATCCCCCGGAACCAAAAACCCCAACCCCACCGGCAAGCGCCTCGCCCAAGCCTTCTCATTGTGCTCATCCCCCTCCCCATACCCCTCTTCCAACAAAGCCCCCCGCATCTGCCCCGCCGCGATCTCCGCCGGCCTCTCCGAGCCCGTAGGGCTCCAGGAGCCAGAGGCCAGCGATCCGCACCAACGAGCCTTAATTCGGAATATTTGTCATGACACTCATTCTGTGGTTTTGTCTCTCCAGATGAGCGCCGCCGAAGTCATGAATCTTGCCAAGCAGCTCCCCGAAAGGGAGGTGCTCGACTTGGCGCGCCTGCTCGATGAAGTCCTCCACGACCCGCGCCTCTCGTAAGCAGCTTGCCGAGTTGCCGTCGGCCGTTCGCCAGCAAGCGAGGAAGCAATTTCGCTTGTGGCTTGGAAATCCGCAGCACCCTTCGGTGCACTACAACCCCGTCGGCCAATATTGGTCGGCGCGGGGCAACCGCGAGATTCGCGCCCTCGGCGTCCGCTCGAAGAAGGCCAAGGCAAGTGTGGCAAAAGATTGACCCTCACCCCCGATCCGCGTGCCATCAGTCTCCATGAACCCATGGATCCTCGCCGCCCGCCCGCGCACGCTCGGCGCCGCGATCATCCCCGTGCTCGCCGGAAGCGCTTTGGCCATTGCGGCCAGCGCCTTTGATCTGCCCGTTTCCGCTCTCATCCTCGCCTGCGCCGTCCTCATCCAAATCGCGACCAACTTTTTAAACGACGCCCTCGACCACGCCAAAGGCGCCGACACCGCCGCGCGACTCGGCCCGACCCGCGTTACCTCGGCCGGACTCCTCACGCCACGCCGCGTCATGACCGCTGCATTTCTGACCCTCGCGCTGGCCGCCCTCCTCGCCGTCCCCCTCGTCCTGCGCGGCGGCGGAATCATTTTTCTCATCGGCATCCTTTCGCTGCTCTTCGCTTACGCCTACACCGGCGGTCCCTTCCCCCTAGCTTACCTCGGACTCGGCGAAATTTTCGTCATCCTTTTCTTCGGCGTCATCGCCGTGGCCGGCACCTTTTATCTCAACGCCCTTGCCTTCTCCGCCGCCGCGATTCTGGCCGGACTGCAAATCGGCCTCCACTCCAGCGTCCTCCTCGCCGTCAACAATCTCCGCGACCTAGAAACCGATCGCGCGGCCAAAAAGAAAACGCTGGCCGCACGGTTCGGGCTCACCTTTGCCCGACGCGAGAACGCAGCACTCGTCATCGCTCCCTTCGTCCTCGGCATTCTCTGGCTCCCGCTCGGATACCTCTGGGCCTTCCTCCTTCCCGTTATGACACTCCCCCTCGCCTGGTGGCTGGCCCGCGCCTGCCTCGCCGCCTCGCCCGACCGCAGCGTCAACCAACTCCTGGCCCAAGCCGCCGCATTGCACGCCGCCTTCGGACTCCTCCTCGCCCTCGCCTTCCTGCTGCCGTGAAAATCCGCACCCACAATTACGAACTCCGCCCCGGACCCGACCCCGCCCGCGCCGCCCGCGAACCCCGCCACGGCGCGCTGCTCCAAGTCACCTTCGACGACACCACCCTCGGCTATGCCGACCTCCACCCGTGGGAGCCATTCGGCCACGCCCCACTTGCCGAGCAACTCACTTCGTTGACCACCGAACACCCCACACCCCTCGCCGCCATCGCCCTCCGCCACGCCCGCACCGACGCCGCGGCCCGCCGTGCGGGTGTCTCGCTTTTCGACGCACTCCCCGAAGTCCGCAGCCACGCCCTCTTCACCGATTGGACCGACGCGCCGCGCCGTGCCTTCGAACATTGCGTCGCCGAAGGCTACACCTCGGCCAAACTCAAGATCGGACATGATCCCGAACGCGAATCCACCGCGCTCAACGCCCTCGCCGAACTGCCGCTCCGCTGGCGCCTCGATGCCAATGCCGCCTTCCGAGGTAGGGACGAGCGGCCCGCTCGTCCGCTTGATTCGATCCGGACGAGCGGGCCGCTCGTCCCTACCCAATTTCTCGCCCGATTATCCTCCCGCATCCGCACCAACCTCGAATTCCTCGAAGACCCGTTTCCCTACGATTCGTCCGCCTGGCCTACGTTCTCGCAACGCGAAAAAATTCCCCTCGCCCTCGACTGGGAGCTTCCCCCCTCACCACCCCCGTGGCCCGGCGCACAAATCCTCGTCATCAAACCCGCCTCCCAAGACGCCTTCCCCCTCGCCCTCGCCGCCGCGCACGCCGGCTTGGAAATTGTCGTCACCCACAGCATGGACCACCCCCTCGGCCAAGCCACCGCGCTCTGGACGGCGATGCGCCTACGCCAACGCCACGGCGATCTCGTCCGCGACGGCGGTCTCCAAGCCACCGGCCTTTACCAGCCGGACGAATTCAGCGCACAAATCAAAACAAACGGCCCCGTCACCACGCCCCCGCCCGGCACCGGCTTCGGTTTCGACGAGCAACTTGCCACCCTTCCATGGGCGAAGCTTTCCTAAGTCGGAACCAAACCATCAAGATGTCGCATGATGTTTGTGACCAGAAAGCTTCCACCGCATGAAATGCGCACCATTCGGTGAAGCTTTCGCGTCAGGAGTCTTGGAGAGTAGAAACGGCGTCCCCGCCGCTTCTACTTTTTACCCTCGGCTGCATCGCAACGGCGGAGAAAACAAAAGACTTTACCTCATCTGCGTCCTCTGTGCCCTCTGTGGTTCATCTTGAGACTCCCATGACCCGTTACCCTCTAACTCTCCTTGTTGTCCTCATTGCTCTCGGCTCACTCCCCGCCATGGCCGCCGAACCCGAAAAAATTCTCTTCGACTTTGCCGACCCCGCTGCCATGCGCGGATGGCAGGTCGAAGACGACGGCGTCATGGGCGGAGTATCCCGCGGAAACATAATCCACGACAAAGCCGGCCATCTCATCTTCCGCGGCGCAGTCTCCCTCGAAAACAACGGCGGCTTTTCTTCCATCCAAAACAACTTCGATCCCATCGACGTCTCCAAGTATCAACACGCCATCCTCCGTCTCAAAGGTGACGGCAAAGACTATCGCTTCATCGTCGAGTCCGACCCGAAGGCCCGCCATTACTACCTCACCGAATTCGCCACCAGCGGCGATTGGCAAGAAATCAAAATCCCCCTGCGCAAAATGTATCCCGTCCGCCGCGGCGACCGCCTCGACCTCCCGAATTACCCCGCCGAAACCATGTCCCAAGTCCGCCTCATGATTGCCAACGGCCGCGCCGAATCTTTCCAACTCGAAATCGCCAGCATCGCCCTCGAATAAGCAGCAGCTCTCCCTGTGGAGGGCGAGCATCCCCGCCGCCGTCCGTCATGTGGCATGGGCAGCCCTGCCCATGACGATCAAAACACCATCGGCAGGATGCCGATGCCACTTTCTCTCCCCCCGCCAACAGCCCCTTCGTTACCTTCTGTTCAAAAACTCCTACAGCAACGCCACCGGATCCACATCCACGGCGACATGCACATCCTTCGGCAGCTTGATCGCCCCCAAACTCTCCTTGATCGCCTTGGTCAGCGCCCGGATCTGCTTCCCCCGCGCCACCACCTGATACCGATACATCCCGCGCACCCGCGCCAACGGCGCCGGCGCAGCCGGACTGACCATCACCGAGTGCGGGACCGCCGCCGTTAACTTCTGCGCCAGCGTCCGCGCCGCGAACTCCGCTTTTTGCGCGGTATCCGCCCGCGCGGTGAGCAAAACCAGATGCGAATAGGGCGGATGTCCGAAATTATGCCGCATCTCCAGTTCATGCGTGGCGAATCCATCGAAGTCGTGCGATTTGGCAAACTGCAACGATGGGTGCGCCGGCGAAAAGGTCTGCACGATCACCTCGCCCTCCGCATCCCCGCGCCCCGCACGCCCCGCGACCTGCACGAGGAGCTGGAACGTCCGCTCCCCCGCGCGGAAGTCCGGCAGATGCAGCGCCGAATCCGCACTGATGATTCCCACCAAAGTCACTCCCGGAAAGTGCAGCCCCTTGGCGATCATCTGCGTGCCGACCAAGATGTCAATTTTCCGGCTGCGGAACGCCCCGAGCGTTTCGTGATACGCACCCTTGCGCGTCATGGTGTCCGAATCCATCCGCGCCACCCGGGCCGACGGAAACATCTTCCGCACCACGGCCTCGACCTTTTCCGTGCCCACGCCGCTGAAAGCAATTTGCGGATCGTGGCACTCCGGACACCGCCGCGGCGGCTTTTGCGCGTAACCGCAGATATGGCAACGCGCCAGGTCCTCCTTTTTGTGCAAGGCGAGCGAAACACTGCAGTGCGGACACTCCACGTTTTTCCCGCAGGACTTGCAGGCCAGCACGGTGAAAAATCCGCGGCGGTTGAGAAAGAGAATCGTCTGCTCGCCCTTGGCCAAGCGCGATTCAATGGCGAGTCCCAGCTTTGGCGAAATGAACTGGTCGTTGCGTTCACCGTCCTTGCTCCGCAAACGCATATCGACCACCCGAAAGACCGGCAGCACGCAGCCGTCGTGACGGTGGCTCAGTTCGAGCAAATCGTATTTCCCCTTCCGGTAATTCTCGAAGCTTTCGAGTGACGGCGTGGCCGACCCGAGCAGCACCGCGCACGGCTCCATCTTCCCGCGCACCACCGCCAGGTCGCGCGCATGGTAGCGCGGCCCCTCGTCCTGCTTATAAGAATTGTCATGCTCCTCATCGATCACGATGAGCCCGAGATTTTCCAAGGGCGCGAAAACCGCCCCGCGCGCGCCGATAACAATGCGCGCCTGACCGCTCCGCACCCGGTGCCATTCATCGTGACGCTCCCCCTCGCTCAAATGACTGTGCAGCACCGCGACCGCAATTCCTTGCGGCGTAAAACGCGAGGAGAAGCGCTCGACGGTCTGCGGGGTCAGCGCAATTTCCGGCACCAACACGAGTGCTGTTTTCCCCGCTTGCAGCACCTCATCGATGGCACGCAGGTAAACCTCCGTCTTCCCGCTGCCCGTAATGCCTTTCAAGACGATCGGCTTGTGCGCGGCCGGGTCACGCAAGGCCGGACGAATCCCTTCCAGCGCGTGCTCCTGCTCGGCACTCAGGACCGGCGGCTTCGAGGCCACAAATTCCTCCGACCCGAGCGGTGCGCGCCGCACTTCCTCGGCCGTGACCTGCACCAACCCGCGCCGGGCGAGCGTCTTTACCGCACTATCCGAAGCACCGGTCTCGGCCGTGAGTCGCGCCACGGCCACCGGACCGTTGGTTTGCAGATGTTCGAGGATAGCCGCCTGCCGCGGTGCCTTGGTGCGCAGCGCCGCGATCTCCTCCGCACTGACCGGCTTGGCCAAGGAAGCAAACCTGCGTTTGAGCGGAGCATGCCCCGTCTCCCGCACTGCGCGCGGCAAAACGCAGCGCAACGCATCCTGTTCGTTGCACCCGTAATACTCCGCCATCCACTTCGCCAGTTTCATCAGCACTGGCGTCATCTGCGGACGCTCGTCCATCACCGCCGCGAGCGGACGCACCCCCTTGGCGGAGGTTGTCTCCGCCACCGCCACCACCGTCCCGATGACTTGCCGGTTGCGCAGCGGCACGCGCACCCGCGAACCCGCCGCCACCCGCCCGTCCCAACCCGCAGGGATCTCATAGTCGAGTGTCTTCCCCGTCGAACGGTCGAGGATCACCTGGGCAAAGCGCGGCATGAAGGGATCTTATCCGGTCCGTCGAGGGCCTCAATCAGGCATTGAGGAAGGTGAACCGCAGAGGGCACAGAGGACACAAAGGTTTGGCTGTAGAGGCGCCGTCCCGGGCGCCGAATTGAAGGAAACGGCCGGCGGCGGAGCCGAATCTGCGAGACGGCCCAACGGCAAACGCCGCCGCCTGGTCACTCAACCGCACGGATACAGCTCAGGCCCCTTTCGGGATATCGATGCCCAACCGGCGACAAATCGACTTTGTCGTGAAACGCTTCACTTCCTTGTGCCGGGGAACGGCTTGAATCTCACCCGTCACGGGATTCCGCCAAATGGAATGCGAACCGCCTTCACGCACCAACTCGCAACCCTGCGACCGGAGGTGCGCCAGCAGCGCCTCCCGCTTCATGCCGCCACCACTTGGAGCAGATCACCCTTCTCGAGAGAGCGCTCGGCTTCCTCACGACGAAACTGCAGCACGTCCTTCACCGCATCTTTCAAATTCGCGATGCACTCCTCGCGGGTCTCACCCTGACCGTTGGCCTCGGGAAACTCCACACAGGTCGCTGCGAAACCAGTTTCGCCATCGAGTGCGCAATCGTGCAGAACCACCGTGATGTCCATGGGGAAAGCATGATAGCGGGAACAGACCGTGTCAAACGTGCCAGCAAAGAGCAAAGAGGTTTTGAGGCAGCGGCGCCGTCCCCGGTGCCGAATCCCGGAAAACGACCGGCGGCGGGGACGCCGCCGCTACAAAAGGGTGAAATGAACCGCAGAGGACGTGGAGGCATACATTCCACGGCAGGGTCGGCTGGCCCCGCCGACCGCACGCTTCCATTAGAAGGGTGGATCGCGATGTCCACATCGCGATTTTCCGGGTGAATTATCGCGCCGGGACGGCGCGATCCAACTTGCCACACCTACGAAATCTTCTCGGACTCCATGTAGAATTAGCCCATTGAAGAACCAGAGAGGCATGCATTCCCCGAGGCTTTTCTTCCTCTTCTCTCCGCAATCTCTGCGTTCTCTGGGTTTCCTAAACGCCGACCACTGACACAATAATCTCCCGCCGGTGAGCGGCGTGGCGGTGTTCGAGGAGGAAGATACCCTGCCACGTGCCGAGGGCCATGCGGCCGGCGGTGACGGGGATGGTTTCGCTCGTGCGGGTCACGGTCATGCGCAGGTGACTGGCAGTGTCGTCGGGGCCTTCCATCGTGTGCACGTGCCATGCTTCGCCGTCGGGCGCCAACCGGTCGAGAAATTCGTGCAAATCCTCCCGCGCCGAGGGATCGGCATTCTCGAAAATGACGAGACTCGCGCTGGTGTGGCGGACAAACACCGTGACGATGCCCTCTTTCAGTCCGGAGGCCCCGACCACCCGCGCCACCTCGTCGGTGATTTCATAACTTCCCCGCCCGCGGGTGCGGACTTCGAAACTTTCGGTTTTGGCGATCATGGCATTCCGTAGAGGGCTTGCACGAGGCGTCCCGGGCGCGATTCGCGCAGCACGCCATTTTCCATCCGGTTCATCACGTAGGCAAAGCCGATCCGGTTTTCCGGGTCGGCGAAGGCGAGGCTTCCTCCGGCCCCCGGATGACCAAAGGCATCCAACGACGGACCGAGCGTGGCGCGCTGCTTCGTCCCGGACCCGTCAAGCGGATCCATCATGAATCCGGCCGAGAAAGCCGTCGGCTGGCACAGGACCACATCCGTGCCATTGCTGCGGCGGCGGGTCAGCGCCTCGTGCCACGGTCCGCGGAAAAATTCCCCCGCCGTGAGGCGTTCATAGAACCGCGCCAAGGACCGCGCATTACCGATCCCGCCGAAGGAAGGAATCGACGCGCGCCAAACTTCCGGCCGGTTCGTGGCGATCGCGCCAACCACCCCCGACGGCCGGGCGAACGATCGCGCGGTGAGCGACGCCCGGTCAGCCAACGCATTTTCAAACGGTCCCGGCTCTTTCAAATCCTCGACCCGCGCCGCGTGCATCCGCGCCACGTGGCCGTCCAACTCCGCCGGTAGCCCGATCCAGAATTGCAGCGCCAGCGGATCACCGAAGGCTTTGCGCCAATACGCCCCGAGTGGCATCCCCGCCGTGCGCCGCACGAGGGCATCGAGCAGATAACCGAACGTCCGCGGCGCGTAGCCGTGTGCTGTGCCCGGTTCCCAATTGGGCGCCTGCGCCGCCAGCGCTGCAGCCACACCTTCCAAATCAAAAACCTCCAGGCCGTCCTGCTCGAGCACGGCCAATCCGGCCCGGTGGGCGAGCAGGTCGGAGATCGTCACCTTGTCTTTTCCGGCCACCCCAAATTCCGGCCAGACATCAGCCACCGGGGCGTCGAGAGGAATCTTGGCTTCCTGCAAAGCATGCAAGGCACAAGCCGCCGCCGGGCCTTTGGTCGCCGACCAGCAAAAAACAATTGTGTCGGCCGTCCACGGCATGGTCTTCCCCGCATCGCGCCATCCGCCGCCGAAGCGCAGCACCTCGCGGCCGTCCTGCCAGACACAGACTTCGGCGCCGATTTCCTGACCGCCGGCAAAGTTATCCTCGAACACCGCCCGCACCCGCGCGGAGGCGGCCCCGTCGAGGCGCTTCATACCAGCTTGCCGATGACGTCTTCCAAGTCGGGATCGTAACGCGCAATTTCGCGGAATTTTTCGTCCAGATTGAAGCTCATCTGCAGATAGCTCTGCGCCTCCTCCGGATTGCCCAGGACCGCATGGTAACAGCCGAGATTGTAAAAATAGACCGGCTCGCGAAGCAACGAGGCCGGACCCTCCTGCAACAAAGCCATCGCCTCGGCGGTGCGTCCGAGTTCATGCAGGCAGAAGGCGCCGTGGATGTAGCCGAGGGGCAGGTCCGGACGGTCGGCGCGCAAAGCCTGGCAGGCCGTCAGCGCCTCCGGCCACCGCCGCGCACGCATGAAAATATAAACCCTCAACTGCGCCACATCTTCGTGGGCACGTTCCTCCGCCGGCACCCGCTCCAATTCGGCGAGCGCCTCGTCCGCCATGCCCAACTCGAGATAACCTTGGGCGGCATTGATGTAATGTTGCAGGGCGATGAGCGTAGCTAAGGCGAAAGGCGGCTGCCGCGCAACCGTTTCGCCTCCTCGCCGCCGAGAGAATCCTTGATTTGCCGGGCCAGCTTGGGGCCGATACCCGGCACCGCGGCGATGTCCTCGACCGCGACACGGCGCAAGCGTTCGACCGAACCGAAAGCGCGCAACAGCGCCTGCTTGCGCGATTTGTTCACGCCCTCGACATCATCCAGACGGCTCTCGGACACCCGGCGCTTCATCAACAGTTGGTGGTATCCGTTGGCCACCCGGTGCGCCTCGTCCCGGATGCGCTGCAGCAATTTCAATCCCCCGCTCTCGTGCGACAGACGCAAGGGCTGCGGGTCGTTCGGGAAATAAATTTCTTCCCGCTCCTTGGCCAGCCCGATCACCGGCTGACCGCGCAACCCGAGCCGGCGCAACTCGCCAACCGCGCTGGACAATTGGCCGCGGCCGCCATCGACCACCACGAGATCCGGAATACGATCCGCCGCAGGCATGGGCAGCCGCGCGACAGCCTCACCGGCCTCCTCTTGGCTGAATTCGGCGGCCTCCGGATGCGCCTCGCGCGCCACGGCAAGCAGCCGCGCATAACGCCGGCGCACCACCTCGGCCATGCTCGCGAAGTCATCCTGTCCCTCCACCGACTTGATCCGGTAACGACGGTAGCTGCTGCGGTCCGGGACACCGTCCTTGAAGCGGACCATCGAAGCCACCACGTGCGTGTTGGTGATATTGGAAATATCGAAGCACTCCATGAGGACGGGCGGGCGCGGCAAACCGAGGGCCTCCCCGAGTTCGTTCAGGTCGGCTAGCGGATTGACCGCGCGGGGCAAAGCATCCCCGCGCAAAAAACGCCGCGACTTCGCCGCGGTGCGTCGCAGCGCGGTCACGAGATCACGCAGTGCCGCGGCTTTCTCGAAATCGTGCCGGGCGGCCGCGGCCTGCATTTCCTGCTCCAACTCCTCGGGCACATCTTTGCTCCGGCCCTCGAGAAATTTGCACGCCTCAAGCACGCGCGCCCGGTAATCCGCCTCGCTGATCTTGCCGACGCACGGCGCGGAGCAGTTTTTGATGATGTCGTCGTGGCAATGACGGTAGTCTTTCTCGGTCGGCACGCGCGGACGGCAGGAACGCAGGCCGTATTTGCGCTTGAGGATCTCGAGGGTGGCGCGGAGCGCGCCCGAGTGCGCGTAGGGTCCGTAATAGCGGGCGCCGTCGTTTTTCTTCAGCCGCAAGAGGGAGAACTTGGGGAAGGGATCGTCCAGGTTGACTTTGATCTGGAGGAAATTTTTGTCGTCGCGGAACGAAATATTGTATTTCGGCCGGTATTCCTTGATCAGCCGCCCCTCGAGCAAGACCGCCTCGGCGTCGGAACGGACCACGTGCAAGGTGAAATCCCACACCGAGTCGAGCAACGCGCGCGTCTTGAGGTCGGCCATCCGCGAGCGCGCCGGGGTGAAATAGTTAGCCAGCCGCTTGCGCAAATCGCGCGCCTTGCCCACATAAATAACCCGGTTGAGCCGGTCCCGCATGAGGTAGACCCCCGGCTTGTGCGGCACCTCGTGCAGCCGGGCACGGAGATCGGGCTTGTCTGGGGCGGCAGGCATCTCCGGGCAAATATAGCGACTCCGGCCGCCCCCGCCATCCTTGCATCGGACGATCAGACGGCTAACCTTTGCCCCGTGAGATTGCTCCCGGCTGCCTTTGCCACCTTGCTGACTGCCGCAACCGCCCGCGCGCAGGAGGCTTTGCCGCCTGTCCGCGCAGAGATCAATTTGTGGCAGGTCATGCTTTCCGGCGGCCCCGTCATGATCCCTCTGGGCATCCTCTCGGTCATCGCCGTGATGCTCATTCTGGTCTACCTTTTCACCATGCGGCGCGGCGCGGTTGTGACCAAGCGCTACATGGCAACGGCGGACGCCCTCCTGCGGAAGCGGGACTACCTCGGGCTGCTCGCCATCTCCAATCGCCATCGCGAAGCTGTGGCGCGCGTCATGCAACGCACGCTAGACTTCGTCACCCAACACCCGGAAGCCACCCTCGCCGACGCCCGCGAAATCGCCGAGACCGAAGGAACCCGCCAAGCCGCCGCCCTCAACCAGCGCATCACTTACCTTGCCGATATCGGCACCATCGCCCCGATGCTCGGACTGTTCGGGACCGTGCTCGGCATGATCAAGTCGTTCAGCGTTGTGGCCAGCGACATCGTGGCCTCGCGGCCCATCATGCTGGCCGAGGGCGTCTCGGAGGCCTTGGTCACCACGGCAACCGGCCTGGTCATCGGCATCCCGGCCATGGCCGCCTATTCTTTTTTCCGCGGACGCGCCCAGTCGCTCATCGCGGAGCTCGAAGCCGCTTCGACACAGTTGATGGCCCTCATGTCCGTGGCCTTCACCCGGAAATAAACGGCGCACCCTATCATTTTTTGGTGCCATCCGGCCCGGACGGGGCTATCAATCCGGGGTGCGTTGGAGTCCCCTCATTGTTGTCATGTGTGCCGGTTTGACCGCCTGCGCCACGCCGGAAAACCGCCGCGAACTTTACGGCCCGTGGTATCCCTACAAGCCGATCCCGTTCAAACCGCCAGAGAGGGATGTGAATGACCGCGTCATCCAGCCCGTCGTCGCGCCGAGCGACACCATCGTGCACTACGGACCCGACCAGAAGGAACTTATCCTCGGCACTTGGGGCCTGGGCGGGCACCGACCGAGCATGCAATACCCCAGCACTCCCTGGAGCACGGAACAGCGCATCATCAGCCGCTACAACGGCAAGGGTCTGGAGGCGCAGGAAATCGCGGCCCGCGAACGCGCCCGAAACTACGCGGCCGGTTCATCTGCCGTCAGATAGACGACCAGCGCGGCCAGCGCCCGTCCACGGTGGCTGCAG
Source organism: Chthoniobacterales bacterium (assembly GCA_044359955.1). Classification (GTDB taxonomy): domain Bacteria; phylum Verrucomicrobiota; class Verrucomicrobiia; order Chthoniobacterales; family JACTMZ01; genus JACTMZ01. The sequence goes on from JBIKLF010000005.1 coordinate 38,376, forward strand.
GCATGTTTCTCCCGCGGAGTGAACTCCGCAAAGGTCCGGCAACTTCCCTCCGGGACGAATAAAGGATCGTAGCCAAATCCCCCCGCACCCCGCTCTGCTGGCGCGATAAAACCTTCCACCGTGCCGGAGAATGTCCGGACCACCCCCCCATTCCTCGCCAAGGCCAGCACGCACCGAAAACGCCCGCGCCGCTCGCGACCGCGCACTTCGCCCAATTTTTCGCGCAACAGCGCACGATTGGCCGCCATGTCGGCGTCTTCTCCCGCGAACCGCGCCGACCGCACGCCCGGCGCCCCGCCCAGCGCATCGACCTCGAGCCCCGAGTCATCCGCCAACACCCACCCCTCGTAGTGCGCCGACCCCGCCAACGCCTTCAGTTTCGCATTCTCCTCGAACGTTTCTCCCGTCTCCTCCACCTCCGGCACATCCAGCCGCGCCGTGAGGTCCTCGACCTCCCATCCGGCACCCAGCATCTCCCGCACCTCGCGCGTTTTACTCCCATTGCGCGTGGCCAAGAGCAGGCGTTGTTTTGACACCTCGGTCATTCCCGCCAAAATGCGCGCTTCCGCAGTCCCATGTCGAGCCAACGCAAACAATACCCCTTCCCGCAATTCGAACCCAAGTGGCAGCAACACTGGGCCGAAACGGAAGCCTACCGCACACCCAACCCGGGCGAGGCGGACTTCGATCCCGCCAAACCTAAATACTACGTCCTCGACATGTTCCCCTATCCGAGTGGCGAGGGACTCCATGTCGGACACCCCGAGGGCTACACCGCGACGGACATCCTCGCGCGCTGGCACCGCATGCGCGGCTTCAATGTTCTCCATCCCATGGGCTGGGACGCCTTCGGTCTGCCCGCCGAGCAATACGCGGTCAAAACCGGACAGCACCCCGCGGTGACCACGGCGAAAAACATCGGCCGCTTCAAACAGCAACTCGACCGCATCGGCTTCAGCTACGACTGGTCGCGCGAGGTCAACACCACGGACCCCGATTACGTCCGCTGGACCCAGTGGATTTTCCTGCAGATCTACAACGCGTGGTTCAACCCGGCAACCAACCGCGCCGAGCCCATCACCACCTACACCGGGACCGACCCAGACAGCGTCCGCCTCGCCTACGTCGCCGAAATGCCGGTCAACTGGTGCCCGGAACTCGGCACCGTCCTGGCCAACGAGGAAGTCGTCGACGGTAAAAGCGAGGTCGGAGGCTTCCCCGTCGAGCGCCGACCCATGCGGCAATGGATGCTGCGCATCACCGCCTTTGCCGAACGCTTGCTGTCCGGTCTGGACACCCTCGACTGGCCGGAATCGATCAAACTCCTGCAAAAAAACTGGATCGGACGCAGCGAGGGCGCCTTCGTCGATTTCACCCTCGAAAGCGGCGACAAGCTCACCGTCTACACCACCCGCCCCGACACCCTTTTCGGCGCCACCTACATGGTGCTCGCCCCAGAGCATCCGCTCGTCGCGCAAATCGTCACGGCCGCACAAAAATCATCGGTCGACCACTACATCAAAGCCACCGCGACGAAGTCCGAACGCGACCGCCAAGACGCATCGAAGGAAAAATCCGGCGTCTTCACCGGCGCGCACGCCATCAATCCGGTCAACAACGAACGCATCCCCGTCTGGATCGCCGACTACGTCCTCACCGGCTACGGCACCGGCGCCATCATGGCCGTCCCCGCCCACGACGACCGCGACCACGAGTTCGCCAAAAAATTCCACCTCCCCATCATCGAAGTGGTGCAGTCCCAGACAGGGGGCACGGGCGTCCCGCCCGTCACGACCCGCTCCACATCCTTCTCCCCCTTCACCGGCGAAGGCACCGCGATCAACTCCGGCCCACTCGACGGATTCCCCACCGCCGAAGCGAAAAACAAAATCACCGCGTGGCTCGCCGAACGCCAACTCGGCCGCGCCGCCGTGCAATTCAAATTACGCGACTGGCTCTTCTCGCGGCAGCGCTACTGGGGCGAACCTTTTCCCGTGGTGTGGGAAAACGGACGCCACCGCGCCCTCGACGCATCCGAACTTCCCGTCCGCTTGCCGGAACTGGCCGACTTCAAACCGACCGGCACCGCAGAGCCGCCGCTGGCCAAGGCCACGGACTGGGTTCGCTACTCCGCGACCGCCACCCGCGAGCTGAACACCATGCCGCAATGGGCCGGCTCTTGCTGGTATTACCTGCGCTACTGCGACCCGCGCAACCACGACCGCTTCATCAGCGAGGAAGCCGCCCGCTATTGGCTCGGCGACGGAAAACAAAAACCCGGCGGCGTCGACCTCTACGTCGGCGGCACGGAACACGCCGTGCTCCACCTCCTCTACTCGCGCTTCTGGCATATGGTGCTGCACGATCTCGGACACCTCCCCACGCCGGAACCATTCCAGCGTCTCGTCAACCAGGGCATCATCCTCGGCACCGACGGACAAAAAATGTCGAAGAGTCGCGGCAATGTGGTCAATCCGGACGAAGTGATCGACGAATACGGCGCCGACGCCTTCCGTCTCTACGAAATGTTCATGGGACCACTCGAGCAAATGAAGCCGTGGAGCATGAAAGGTGTCGAAGGCGTCTACCGCTTCCTCGCCCGCGCCTGGCGCCTGGCCATGACCGAGGACCAGGAAGGCCGCTGGCAACTCTCCGCCAAAGTGGCCGACGTCGAACCCACCGCCGCCCAACTCCGCGTCCTCCACGCCACGATCAAAAAAGTCAACGCCGACCTCAGCACGCTCTCCTTCAATACCGCCATCTCGCAAATGATGGTCTGCGTCAATGAACTCACTTCCGCGGAAAAATGCCCCGTCTCCGCCCTGCGCACTTTGCTTCTTCTCCTCAGCCCTTTCGCCCCGCACATGGCCGAGGAACTTTGGGAGCAGCTCGGCAAAAAATTCCCGGGCTTCGAAGGCGCCGCGCACGCGCAAGTCTGGCCGACCCACGACGAAGCGCTCCTGGTCGAAAACGAGGTTGAAATCGTCCTGCAAATCAATGGCAAGGTCCGCGACAAACTCGTTATAACGAAAGACGCCACCCGCGAGCAGCTCGAGGCCGCGGCCCGCGCCCACGAAAAATTCGCCACGCAACTCGCCGGTAAAGAAATCGTCAAAGTCATCGCCGTCCCCGGCAAGCTGGTCAATTTCGTCATCCGGGGCTGACCCGCGCTTGCCACTGGCGGCACTGGAGCACTAGCTTCCGGTCGAGCTCCCCCTCCCCATGAAGAACCTTCTGGTCGGTCTTGCCGTCGTTCTCCTCACCGTCACTGCCTACGCTGCCGAGGATCGTTTTTGGGATTACTACACGCCTTATCCCAGCAATTACATCGGCTCCTCCCAATGGTGGGAAGGCGATGCCGCCAGCGGTGACTGGTGGGGCACCCGCAACTGGCTGGACAAGAATCACGGCGTCGAATTTTCCTTCACCTATGTGAACAACTTGGCCGGCAATCCCAGCGGTGGGCTGCGTCAGGGTTTCACCTACACAGACAACATTGCCTTCGGCACAAAGCTCGATTTGGAAAAACTCATCGGTTGGCGCGGCGGCACCTTGACCATTGCCGCGACGGACCGGAACGGCAACAGCCTTTCCGGTGACTACATCGGCAACCAGTTCACCGTGCAGCAGGTCTATGGTGGCCAGACCATCATTTTCACCGACCTGCACCTCATCCAGAAATTCTGGGACGAAAAAGCGGAGGTGAAAGCAGGACGTTTTTCCGCCGGCGACGACTTTGCCAGCTCTCCTCTTTACTGGCTCTACATGAACAATGGCATCGACGGAAACCCGCAGGCCCTGCCGGTCAACGCCTCGTTCTCCGCTTACCCGTGGGCCAGCTGGGCCGCGCGCCTGCGCGTCGATCCTTGTCCGGAATGGAACGCCATGGCCGGCATCTATCAGGTCTCGAACAAAACCTTCAACCGCGAACTCCACGGGGTGAATTTTTCCTTCGAAGAAAATGACGGCGTCATGATCCTCGGTCAAATCGGTTGGACACCGGAATTTTTCAAACGTCCGGTGACCCGCGCCGCGGCAAACTCCGCATCGATGGCCAAAGCCGCCATCGCGCCCGGGGACGGCCGGGTTGTTTTCGACGATGACGCGGAGAACGCATCGGTGGAATCCACCATGCGCGGCTTGCCCGGACACTATTGGTTCGGCGGCTACTACTCGTCTTGGTCCTACCCCCAATTCGGAACCGCCGACACCGCGGCCAATGCCTACGGCTTCTACTGGCACGCAGACCAGATGGTTTTTCAGGAAGAACCGGGCAGCAGCCAAGGGCTCACCCTCTGGACCGCCTTCGTGCTCTCACCGCAGGAGAATATCGCCAAGCTTCCCTTCCAGTGGAACTGCGGCGCCGCCTACCAAGGACTGCTGCCGCAGCGCGACCAAGACACCACCATGTTCGGTCTGGCTTACGGAAATTTCAGCGATGACTACGGCAACGCCGGAGACGCCTTCAACGGCGATCCCGTCAGCTACGAGATGGCCCTCGAGTGGGGCTACCGCGTGCAACTTTCAAACTTCCTCTACGTCCAACCGAACATCCAATACATCGTGCAGCCCGGCGGCACAGGTTCCATTCCCGACGCCTTCGTCCTCGGCATGCAGATCGGCGTGACCTTCTAATACCAACGTCCTTTTGCTTTTCGACTATTGATCGAGCGGTAGGGCTGGGCCTCCGGACCGGCCGTGTCGAATCCCAGAGAAGGTTCGCGGTCGGCCCGGAGGTCCGACCCTACCACGGGACCGAAGGACAAAGCCCAAATGCGATGCCCCCCCCTTGGTATACGAATTCCCTCACGAGCCGGCCGGGACGGCGAAACCGTCCGTTCCCACCCGGTCAACCGCCGGTGGATCGCGATGTCCCCCTCGCCATAATCCAAAAACCAATCGCGCCCGGAGGTCACGATCCACCTTCCCCTCAGTCACCCGCCTTTTTCCAGAACATCGCCTTGAGCGGATGCTCGTCGAGCACATTGCCCTCGATGCCACCGAGCTTCTTCGAGTCGTAAAGCTGGATGCCGACATAGAAATACAGCGGACAAACCGGCATCTCCTCGCAGACCAGCAACTTTTCCGCCTCGCGCAGAATCTCATACCGCGCCGGCCGGTCCGTCTCGGCGGCGGCATCGGCGATCAGTTGGTCGTAGCGCGGGTTGCTCCATCCCGTGCGATTGTTTCCTCCGCCCGTCACGAACATGTCGAGAAAGGTGTTCGGGTCCGGATAATCCCCCACCCAGCTCGAGCGGGCGATGTCATAGTCGAGACGGCTCATCGAGTTGAGGTATACCTTCCATTCCTGACGCAGCAGCTGCACGTTCACCCCGAGCAATTGCCGCCACATGCTCTGCAACTCCACGGCGATGGCCTCATTCAGTTCCCCCTCGCTGTAAAGATAGTTCACCATGGGAAATCCCTCGCCTCCGGGAAATCCCGCTTCGGCCAGAAGGCGCCGCGCCTCCTCCACATCGCGCTCCCCGCACTGACCGAACGGCTCGTAACCACCCGCGCCCGGAGGCACGAAGCTGTCGGCCGCCAACTCGCCGGCCCGCGTGATCCGGTCGACGATGGACTGCTTGTCGATGACCATGCTAAAGGCCCGCCGCACCCGCGCATCGGTGAACGGCCCTTTCGTGCAATTGAAACGCAGAAAATAGGTCCCGAGAAATGGTGCGGCATGAAAATCATCACGCTTCTTGATTTCCCCGAGCAGCGCCGGCGGCACCAACCCCTTGTCCATCATCAGGTCGGCCTGGCCTGAGGAGTAAAGGTTGAAGGCCGTATTCGCTTTGCTCACCGGCAGCACATCGATCGTCTCCATGGCCACGGCGTTCGCGTTCCAGTAACGCGGATTTTTCCGCAACCGGATCCGGTCGTTGAGCCGCCAGGACTCAAGGACGTAGGCGCCATTACTGACCAGCCGCCCCGGCTTGATCCAATCGTCCCCATGCTCGCGGATCACATGCAACGGCACCGGCAACAAGGTGACGAACGCGCACAAATCTGCGAAGAACGGCGTCGGGTTTTCCAATGCAACGCGCAGCGTCTGCTCATCCGGCGCAGACACCCCGACTTGCGAAAAGTCCGCTGACTTTCCTTCATTGAAAGCCCGCGCATTTTTAATGTAATGCAACTGGTAGGCGTATTCCGAGGCCGTGGCCGGATACAGGGTCCGCCGCCACGACTCGACAAAGTCCCGCGCGGTCAGCGGGGTCCCGTCGCTCCAGGTCAATCCCTCCCGCAGCGTGAAGGTGTAAATCCTGCCGTCCTCCGACACCGTCCAACTCTCCGCCATCCCGGGCTGCGGCTTCCCGCTCTGATCGAAGGCGAGCAGTCCCTCAAAGAGCGCATTGGCCACGCGCCCCTCCGGTTGCCCGGTAATCAACGCCGGATCCAACGTCTCCGGTTCCGCCCCATTGAGAAAAACCAAATCCGCCCGCGGTTGCGGCGAGCAACCGGAACACAAGATGAGCACGGCTAAAACGAGATAAAGCACCACCCATAAATGGACGGATCGTCGCTTGCTGACAATCCCCTGCTTCATCGTCTAGCCTCCCGTGATGCCGTCGTCTGCCGTCCGTTTCACCGGACTCACCGCCCTCTTGGCCGTCCTGCTCGCCTTGGCCGCCTACTTTGCCGCGCTCAATAGCGACCATGCCGCCACCAATGGCGACGAATTGCTCTACGCCCAGATGACCTACGCCACGGCGGAAAGTGGGCACTGGCTGCCCCTGCAAACCCTGATCGAGCGCCACCGCAACACCAAGCCACCCGGACTTTTCTGGCAAGGGCTGGTCAGCACCAACTGGGCCGAGAGTTGGAGTCTCTGGAACCTCCGCTGGCCCAACGTGCTCTACACCCTCGCCACCGCCCTGATGGTCTTTGTGCTCGCCCGCCGCCTCTCCACCTCGGCCTCGACCGGGCTCCTCGCCGCCCTGCTCTACCTCGCCTTTTTCGGCACCTACCGCTACGGCCGCGTCTTCCTCACCTCCGCGCCGGAGACCTTTTGGCTTTTTCTCCCGGTCTTTGTTCTGCTCGTCGGGTCACGCGAGGGGCAGCGCGATAAACTTTGTTGGCCCGCCGCCCTCGCCTTCGGCCTCTTCGTCGGCGCCGCTCTCCTTTACAAATCATTCGCCCTCGTCCTCCCCGCGGCCGCCGGCCTGGCGTGGTGGACGCTTCATCAGCACAGCTACCAACAGGGCCCGTGGCTCCGCCGCGAAGTTCCGAAGATCGCCGCGATGTCCTTCGTCGCCCTCGGTGTCTTCAGCCTCTGGTATTGGCTCGATCCGCAACGGCACCTCATCTTGCAGGACTTCGTGCTCAAGGAAAATGTCGGCAAGTTCGATACCGGCGGACGGAACTACTTCCTCAACCTCCTCTGGGGCGAATCCAGTATCTGGCGGAATGTTATTTCTTACCCGTTCAACGCCGGACTCCTCGCCCCGGCTCTCGTCGCGCTCTTCGTCATCACTTGGTTGCGGCGGCGCGAACTGACCAATGACGAAAAACTCCTCTGGATCTGGATCATCACCGTCTTCGCCGTGTTCACCCTGCCCAACCAACGCGACGAACGTTATCTGCTGCCCGGCATGCCCGCGCTGGCCGTCCTCCTCGCCCTGCACTGGACCCAAATTCCGCGCTGGATTCTCGGCATCACTTTGCTCGCCGTCGCCGTGATCTCTCTCGGCATGGGACTGGGAGCCGTCCTGCTAACCAATGACGCCGGCCTCGGCCTCCTCTATCCGTGGTTCTACTGGCCTTTTATCGCGGCGGTCATCGCCTTCACTGCCGTTGGCCTGTGGCGCCAAGACCTCACCCGCTCATTTGCCGCGCCAGCCGTGCTGCTCCTCTACCTCGCTTACGCGGCGTTCCTCATTCCGTTTGACGGCCCCCGCGGAGAATTCGACCGCGCCACGGCGGACTTTACCCGCGACAAATCTATCGCCGCCCCGATCAATTTCAACGCGCGCGAGGAAATCTACCGCTTCATGCTGCCCGAGGCCGACTTGGCGCCCTACCACGTCAACGACTTCGCGCTCGACCGCCTCAAGGCGGAGAACAACCTCTTCATCATCACCTTGCCACTCCGGGATCTGAGCGTGGAAAATTCGCCCGATCTCCGCATCGTCGGAACGCGCCTCCAACTCATCGACCGCTTCAACAACCAAGAGACCATCGACCTGCTCACCGGCCACGTCTCCCGCAACCTCTTCAAAAAAGATCTTCTCGTCGAAGTGATCCAGCCCGCGCCATGACGAAACATTCGCATCACCTCCTCGGCTGGCTCGCCCTCGCCCTCGGGGTCTTTGTTTACCTGCACAATCTTGGCAGTGAGCACGCCGCCACCAATCCGGACGAACACCTCTACTGGCAAATCACCCGCATGACTGCCGAGGGCGGCGAATGGCTCCCGCTGAAAAATCTCCAAGAGGGCGAGCGCAATACCAAACCCCCCGCACTTTTCTGGCAAGGCGTCGTCATGACCGACTGGGGCCAGCACTGGGAACTCTGGCGTCTCCGCCTCCCGGTTGCGCTTTACAGCCTGGCCACCGCCGCACTCGTTCTCCTCCTGACCCGCCGGCTTTCCGGCAACCTCGGCACCGGACTTCTCGCCGCGGTCGTCTTTCTCGCCTTCTTCAGCACCTACCGCTACGGACGCGTCGTCCTCACCTCCGCCCCGGAAACCTTCTGGTTTTTCCTGCCCTTCTTCGTCCTTCTGTATTGGCGACCGCGCGCGGGCGGACTCACCTGGCTCCTCGCCCTCGCCTTTGGCCTCATGGTCGGTGTCGGTCTGCTCTACAAATCCTTCGCTCTCGTCATTCCGTTCTGTGCCGGCCTCGCTTGGTGGACACTGCACCAACGCGGCTACCGCTTCGTCGAATGGCTGCGAGCCGAGGCCCCGAAAATCACCCTGCTCGGTGTCGTCGCCCTCGGCGTCTTCAGCCTCTGGTTCTGGCTCGACCCGAATCCCCAGCTCATCCTGCAAGATTTCGTCCTCAAAGAAAACGCGGGCAAGTTCGACCCGAAACGCGGCAACTACTTCCTCAACCTCGTCGCGGGTAATTACAGCATCTGGCGCATACTGTTCGGCTATCCGTTCAATGCCGGACTCCTCGCCCTCGCCCTTGTTGCCCTCTTTGTCGTCGCGTTCCGCGGACGCCGCACCTTGGCCGAGACAGACAAGCTACTCTGGATTTGGGTGCTGACGCAGATGATCGTCTTCGCCTTTCCCCAACAGCGCGATGAACGCTACCTCCTCCCTGCCATGCCCGCTCTGGCCGTGCTCCTGGCCTTGCACTGGGAAAAAATCCCCCGCTGGACCTTGGCGGTCACCCTCGTGGCTGTCGCGGCCATCACCGCTGTCTTGCTCCTCGGCGGCCTGATCCTGACCGGCGAACTCGCCGAGGGGTCGATCTACCCTTGGTATTTCGCCCCGGCGCTCGCCGCCATCGCCGGCATAGCTCTTGTCGGTTTGTTCCGCCGCGACTGGACCAAAGCGCTCGCTGCGCCGGCCATTCTGTTGCTTTACCTTGCTTACGCTCTCTTCTCTATCCCGTTCGACGGACCGCGCGGCACTTACTCGCGCGAGGCCATCGACGCCGTTCGCGGACGCACTGTGATTTTACCCACCGTCTACGGCGCCCACGATGAAGTCTACCGCTTCATGCTGCCGGGTGCGGACATTCAAACCATCCGCGTCGAACCGCCCGCCAAACTCGAGGATCTACGCAAAGAGCATTCGCTCTTCATCCTCGGTGTCCCGGCTTCGAACACGGCGATTGCCCAATTCCCCGGGGTCCGCATTCTCGGTTCGCGTCTCAGCCTCGTCGACCGCTTCACCGGCAATCAATCGAAAGACATGCTCCGCGGCAACATCACCGGTCAACTTTTCCAACAGGACCTTCTTATCGAAATCGCCGACCCGACAACCCCTCCAAGGTAGGGACGAGCGGCCCGCTCGTCCGTCGGCGCCAAATCATCCAGAGGATCATGACCAACGAAACCGCGCCGTAAACCGGGTCGAGCAGGTAGTCCCAGAAATTGTCCGACTCCTGGAACCCGGCCGCGTAGCCGAGAAAAGTGAGTAACAAGACCAAGCCAAATCGATTGCCAGACCAGATCAGCAGGGCGGCAGCAAAACCCGCCCCGCCAAACAGCCAGACCGATTGCCCCCAAAACAGCCACGGCCAACCGAGCGCATAGCTGTCGAAGTTCCGCGGCCCCAAGCCGAGCGCGCTCGGGTAAAGCAGAACACTCGCCACCGCACCGAAAATCCACGCCGCCCGCCAGTCGCGCGGACGAAAAATGCCCGTCTCAAACGCGCGATCAAAGACGGAGATAATGAGAAGACCCACCATGATCACGCTGAAGTTCGCGCTCAGGCTCGCGCTCCAGAACGGGAGCGGGTGTCCGAACCATGGAAACCAAACCACCGCAGCCGACACCACCGCAGCCAGAGCCAGCCCAACCACGCTGGGCAATCCACTGAGGCGCTGGCTGAACCAAAGCAGGAGGAGAAAAGGAACCAAGGCGGTCCAAATGATCACAGTTTCTTTCATCGCGCCGCCTCCGCTTGCTCATAGACCCATGCCTCGTTGAATTCGGCAAAGAGGATTTGCCTCTGCCGCGCGGAATAGACCATGCGGATGGTCCCATCGGACGTGCGGATCAGATAGGGATAAGAAAACTCGCTTCCGGCCTCTTCCTCCAACGTGGCGATTGTCCGCCAAGTCCGGCCTTCGTCCTCCGAAAGGGCCAGGCGCAGATTCTCCCGCTTGCCCGGGGAGAGATCGTTAAAGGCCGACAAAATGGCGCCGTCCGACAAACGGATCACGCACAAACCCGAATCACGGTTGGGCAATCCGGTCACCGCCGGCTTGGTCCACGTGCGCCCCGCATCATCCGACCACGAGGCCGACATCCACCGGGCTGGACGGAAATCGCGGAAGAAGGAAACCGCACGGTCCACCGCTAGCGGCACGAGAGAGGATTGCAAAATGTAGACACCACCCTCGACCCGCGAGACCGCGGACGACCACCCCTCTCCACGCGGCTGCAGCCACAAGGTTTCGGGAAACTTGCCAAGAAACTCCTCGTAGACCGGCACGGCCCAACCGCCCCCCACCAAACGCGCCGGCGGATTGCGCGGCAGCGCACTCAAGTTGGCCAGCGGGTTCATGGTCAACTTCCGCGCCGCCCCCCAGGTCAGCCCGCCATCCTCGGACCACGCCAGATTCATCGAGCTTCCCGACCATCGCCCCGCCGCGATGGAAACAAAGAGCAGTCCCAACCTCCCCGAATCATCCGCCAACAACAAAGGGTTCCCGAGCGATATAACATTGCGCCGCAAATCCGCCTGCACCCGCTCGCGCGTCATCACCGCCACCGGCTCCGACCAAGCACCATCCGCGCCGCGCCGCGAAAGATAAATGGCCACATCCGCCGCGCCCTCGCCGCTCCCTGCATACCAAGCCGCAACCATAGTCCCGTCGGGAAGCTCAGCCAAGGTGGCCGAATGCGATTTCGCGTGAAGGCTCCCTAAATTAACCTGCGCCGTCCGGAAAAAAGCCCCTGTGGCGGCGCCCGTCGTTCCATTCTCCACAAAAAATCCAGGAAAAGATTTGCCCCCCTCCTCCCTTGCCATCCACCACGGAACAAGTCCGGCCAGCAACGCCGCCACCGCCAGCAACGCCCGCCCTGTTCCTCCGCCCTTCATACAATCTCCACCGGACACTCCGGCAACGCCTTAAGAAACGCCCGCCCGTAGTTTTTCGTCACCACACGATTGTCCAGTAGCACGATAATTCCCTCGTCCGAGGCGGTGCGGATGAGACGGCCGACCCCCTGACGCAGTTTCAAAATGGCCTCGGGCAGCGAGTATTCGGAGAACGGGTCGCCGCCTCGCGCCTCGATCTGTTCAAGACGGGCCTCGACCAGCGGATGATCCGGCACGGCAAAGGGCAACCGCGTGATGATCACGTTGCGCAAGGCCTCACCGGGCACATCGACCCCGCTCCAAAAACTGTCCAACCCGAAGAGCACCGAATTGGCCTCGCCCCGGAAGTCCTCGACCATCTTGTGCCGCGAGCGGTCCGCCCCCTGCACAAGCAAAGGCCAACCTTTGTCCGCAAAAAAGCTCTCCATCTTCGCGGCCAGACTCCGCATCAACCGCGCATTGGTAAAAAGGACGAAGGCGTGGCCTTGCGTCTCGGTGGTGAAATGACGGATCCATTTTTCCAATTCCGCTTCGTAGTCCTCGGCCCGCGGATCCGGCATTTTTTTCACCACGTAGATTTTCATCTGCCGCGCGTAATCGAACGGACTTCCGATCTGCACCGCCTCGGCCTCCTCGGCACCGACCCGCTCGCGGAAGTAGAGCAAATCCGGACGCCCGACCGACAGCGTCGCGCTGGTCAGCACCGCGGTGGTCTCATCGCGAAAAAGCAACTGGCGCAATTCCCCCGCCAAGTCGACCGGGGTGACATGCGCCGTCGTGAATTGATCGCGGCGCCCCGTGAGTGAGGCCCAGTAAACGCTGTCCTCGGCCTGCTGGTCGGCAAAGACCGGCAAGCCGTCGACAAAAGCCTGCAAACGCAAGGAGGCCTCCCCCGCCTCGGCGCGCATTTCTTCCGCGGCATCCGACGAGGCGTCTTTGATCACCTGCCGCAATTCCTGCAGACGACGCATGAGATCCATCGGGAGCTCCAACGGACCGCGCACCCGCACTTCTTTGCCCTTGGTGAAATTGCACTTGTTGGTCAAGGCCGCGAAAAAGCGTTCCCCTTCGTCGATCGCCGAAGCCACCACCGCCGCACCGGGCTTGGATTTCAGCGCGACGAGCAGACCTTTTTTCGTCCGCGGATTCCACATTCTCTGCAGCAGGTAGCGCAATTCGTATTGCGAAAGGCGGATTCCGAGGTGCTTGGCCGCCACGTTCTCAATGGTGTGGGCCTCGTCGATGACGAGAAAGTCGTTCGGGTAAAGATAGCCCGGGCCTTCTTCCGACTGCGGGTCGCGCCCTCCCAGCATGATGAAAAGGAGGCTGTGGTTGAGCACCACAAGGTTCGCCGCGTCCACCCGGCGACGGGCCTGTTGGTAAAAACAGCGTGGACCGTCGCCGCAGGATCGCTGGGTGCAGATCCCCGCCTCGCTGCAGACCAGATTCCAGACGGCAGGATCCGGCAGCGGATCAAGGTCGGCCAGGGATCCGTCGCGCGTGCGGCGGCTCCAATCGAGGATGCGCTCCAACTCCACCGCCTCGGTCGTGGTGAAAAGCTCCGCCCGGTTTTCCAGTGCCTTGTGCAGGCGGCGCGGACACAAATAGTTCTGCCGCCCCTTGAGCAGGGCCGCATCAAACTCCACCGGCAGCAACTTCGCGACCAAGGGAAGGTCTTTGTAAAGCAGCTGCTCTTGCAAATTGATCGTGTGGGTCGAGACGATCGCTTTGCGTCCGCCCTCCATCGCGGCCAGCACCGACGGAACAAGGTAGGCCAGCGACTTGCCCGTGCCGGTTCCCGCCTCGGCGACCAGATGACCTCCCCTCGCCAGCGTTTCCGCCACGCGCTGGGCCATGAGCAATTGCTGCGGACGGAATTCGTAATTGTTGGCTGCCGAGAGCAAACCACCCGGCGCAAAGACGTCGTCCATCCGCGCCGTGGGCCCCGCTTTGGCCCCGCCTTCCGGGACGAGCGAGATCATGACTTGTCCCCTTCCGGCTTAAACGGATTGATGCCGGGCGGCAGCCGCCGGATAATCCCCGGACGACGCGTTCCACCCGGGGCGCCCGCTATGCAAATCCTCGACCGATACATCCTCATTCGCGTGCTCCAGCCGTTCCTTTACTGCGTGTTGGGGTTTGTCTCCATCTGGCTGGTCTTCGACCTGAGCGAGAATGCACCGACTTTCCTCGAGAACAAAGCCCCGCTTTCGCGCGTCGCGGAATTTTACCTCCTCCGGGTCCCGGAAATCATCCTGATGAGCCTCCCGGTCGGCCTGCTCCTGGCCATTCTTTACACCTTCACCCAAATGTCGCGCCGCAACGAGCTCATCTCCATCCTCGGAGCCGGGCGCAGCGTTCTCCGGCTTCTCGCTCCGCTCCTCATCCTTGGTATGCTGCTCACTGCCTTCGCCACGGCCCTCAATTACTCCGCCGCTCCCCACGCCGGGGCGGTCAAGAAGGACATCCTGCAAGAAGTCTCCAGCGGCCAGGACCTCGAGCGCCAAGCAATCAAAGGCCACCTCTTCCGCAATCGCGAGGACCGCCGCTTCTGGCATATCGGTCGCCTCAACCCTTCGCTCGAACGTCTTGGTTCGGTCATGATTCTACAGGAAGACGAATCCGGGCGCCTGCAACGGAACTACTACGCGGAGAAAGCAGCCTACGACCACGCCTCCAAAACATGGCGGCTCGAGAAAGGCAAAGTGGTCGATTTCACCCCGCAGGGCGATGTGAAGGAGCAACGATGGTTCGAAGTCCTCCGCCTGCGCAATTTTTCCGAAACCCCGTGGCGCATCAGCAGCTCCGTGCTCGACGCCAATTTCCTCTCCGTGCCTGAATTGCGCGAATACCTGGCCAACAATTCCCATTTCACCCCGGCACGACTCGCCCCTTACCGCACCCAACTGAGCTACCGCTGGGCCTTGCCCTGGGGCTGCTTCCTTGCCGTCCTTATCGCCGCACCCCTCGGCATCATCTACTCGCGACGAGGCCTGCTCGGCGGCATCACCATCGCCATCCTGCTCTTCTTTTTCCTCGTCCTGGCCAGCAGCGTCTTCCTCGCCTTGGGCAAAGGCTACCGCATCGATGCCACGCTGGCCGCATGGGGACCCATGGCTCTTTTTGGCGCCGTCGGCTTGTTCATGCTCTGGATGCGCTCGACCAATCGCGAGATACCCAACATCCTCTCCTGACGCGCCATGAACCAAGACTGGGAAATCCGCAAACGCTCCGAAACCTGCACTGCCACGCAGCACCCTTTCCAAGAGGGTGAATTTTTCTATACCGCACTTTATCGCGACGCGGACAATTTCCGCCGGGATGACGTCTGTGAAGAGGCCTGGGCCGCTCGGCCTGCGGAACCGGCGCCTTTCTCCTTCTGGAAAACCAAGTTCGAGGCCCCGCCACCACCGCCGCCCGAACCGCTCGCCAAGCAGGATGCGGAAGGCATTCTCCGTAAACTCATCGGGGAAAATTCCGACGCGACCAAAAATGCCCGTTACATTCTGGCCCTCATGTTGGAACGCAAACGCATCCTCAAGCCGATGGAGAGCAGCGATCCGGACATCATGGTCTACGAACGCGCCGGCACGGGTGAAACCTTCCTCATCCCCAACCCCCGCCTCAGCCTGGCCCAAGTCCCCGAAGTGCAGGCGGAGGTCACCGCTCTCCTCGGACTCCAACTCGGCGAAGCGGCCTGACCAAGTAAGCGGCGCCGTCCCCGGCACCGGCCCATTTCCATGGAACACGCCACCGCACAACCTGGCTTCACCCCTCGCGCCGAACGCCCCGTTCTCTTTCTCGCGCCTATGGCCGGCGTGACCAACTCGGTCTTCCGCCGCATTTGCAAAGCGCGCGGCGCCGACGTGCTGACCACCGAATTCGTCTCGGCCGAGGGCATCCTGCACCGCAACGAGCGCACCGAGCAGTTCGTCGACTTCACCCCCGAAGAACATCCGCTCGGCGTCCAACTCTTCGGCGGTGAACCGGAACAACTCGCCCGCGGGGCCACTTCGGTCGTCGATTGGAAGCAACCCGACTTCATCGACCTCAACTTCGGCTGCCCGGTCAACAAGGTGGTTTGCAAAAACGGCGGGTCCTCCCTCCTCCGCGACGGCACCCTCCTCGCCGCCATCGCCTCCGCCGTCGTTCGTGCCGTCTCTCCGCTGCCCGTCACGGCGAAAATCCGCACCGGTTGGGACGAGCAGTCGGTCAATGCGGCGGACAATGCGCGCCGCCTCGAAGATGCCGGCATCTGCCGCCTCACAGTGCACGGCCGCACCCGCGCCCAAGGATACTCCGGACAAGCCGACTGGGACGTCATCGCCTCGGTGGCGGAAGCGGTCCTCATTCCGGTGGTCGGCAACGGCGACATCGACTCCGCCGCCGCGGCCGTTCAGCGCTGGCACCGCGCCGCGGTTTCCGGCCTCATGATCGGCCGTGCCGCCATGACCAGCCCGTGGATTTTCCAGGAAATCGCCGCCGCTTTCCGGGGCGAGGATGCACCACCGGAGCCGACACTCTCCGACCGTTGGGACCTCATCGAGGATCATTGCCGGCAGGAGTTGGCGCGTTGGCGCAAAACGGACCGAGCCATGCACGCCATGCGCTCCCGCCTCATGGCTTACTCGCGCGGACTTCACTCCAGCCGCGAATTGCGCCGCCGCTTCGGTGCCGTCGAGACCCTCGAGGGACTTGCCGGAATCCGCGCTTGGCACGAAAATACAGTGCATGAATCCAGCGAGTCCGCCGATCCCCATGAGATTCCTCCGCATCTGGCCCACCTGTAGCGGCGGCAGCCTGTCCGCCTGCGTGCGGATCCCCGCCGCCGGTCGTCTCCTCCTGCTCGCCTACCTTCTGCTCCCGGCCTGCACGGGCGCCAAGCCTCCCGGCCCGGACACCAACGACCTCGCCGCGCAACGAGAAGTCATGGGGCGCGACCAGATCGCCGCCCGCGGCATCACCGATCCCGCCACCCTCGAGGCCATGCGCACCGTGCCGCGCCACGATTTTCTCCCGCTTCGTCTGCGCAGCGAGGCCTACATGGACTACCCGCTTCCCATCGGCCACGGCCAAACCATCTCCCAACCCTACATCGTCGCCTTCATGACCGAAGCCATCCGTCCGCAACCCGGCGAAAAGATTTTGGAAATCGGCGCCGGCTCCGGCTACCAAGCCGCCATCCTCGCCGCCATGGGCGCCGAAGTTTATACCGTCGAAATCGTCGAACCCCTCGCCGCAATGGCGCGGCAAAATCTCGAGCGGCTCGGCTATGACAACGCTCAGGTCCGTTACGGCGACGGTCACAAGGGCTGGCCCGAAAAGGCGCCGTTCGACGCCATCGTTGTGACCTGCGCGCCGGACAAAATTCCACCCGCCCTCGTCGAGCAACTCCGCGACGGCGGACGCATGATCATCCCCGTAGGCAGCGGCCTGAACCAAGACCTCATCCTCCTGCGCAAAGAGGGCGGGAAGATCGAAAAACAATCCATCCTCCCCGTCCGCTTCGTCCCCATGACCGGCGAAGCGCAGTCCTGGTAAAAGTCGTTGTAGCGGCGGTCAGCCGAGGCTTGGCGAGACGGGTCGCCGCGGCGACCAACTGATATGACCGCCGGAACATTTCCATTTGAGCCACCGGCGGACATAGTCCGCCGCTACAAACCGTCAATCACCCTGCAAAAGCAAACCCCGCCATCCCCCGCACCCCGACCTTCGCCGCAAAAAGATTCCCCGCCTCCACCTCCGGCGAAGGCTCCGCATCTTCCCGCCCCTTCTGCGCCGTGGTGAAATAAAGCACGTCCAAGTCCGGTCCGCCGAAAGAAGGACACGTCACATTCGCCGCCGGACATTCAACCTTGGCCACCATCTCCCCCGTCGCCGGGTTCCACCGCGCCACCCCGTGCCCGGCCCACAACGCCGTCCACAAAAACCCCTCCGCATCCACCGTCATCCCGTCCGGTCGCCCCATCGCTTTGTCCACTTCCACCACCAAACGACGGTTGCCAATGTCCCCGCTCCTCGCCTCGTAATCGAAAGCAAACACGCACGACGTCTTGGTATCCGTCCAATAAAACCTCTTCTGGTCCGGTGACCAGCCCAGCCCGTTCGAATTCCCCACGCGGTCGATCAATTTCGCCCAGGTCAAATCCGGCTCGATCCGCCACAGCGCCGCTTTTTTGTCGGACCCATCATAAGCAATGGTCCCCGCGAACAGCCGCCCGCGCGGATCCGGCTTGCCATCATTGAAACGATTCCCCACCACATTCGCTTCGGGGTCGCACAACAGCACAAATTTCCCGCTCTCGAAATCCATCCGCGCAATCCCGTCACGCGTCCCCAGCACCAAGTCCCCCCGCGTCGTCGGTTGCACCAGCGAGACATGGCACGGCGTCTTCCGCACCTCGTCCTTCCCGGTCGCCGGATCGAACCGATGCACCTCGCACCGCAAAATATCCACCCAATAAAGCCTTTGCTCCGCGGCGAACCAACACGCGCCCTCGCCCAATATGGCCCGCGCCGCGAGCACGCACTCCGCTACGAATTCCTTCACGGTGCCCCCCCGCAAACCGTCCGATACAACTCCGCCGTTTTCCGCGCGATCGCCTCCCAACTGAAATTCTCCTCCACCCGCCGCCGCGCCTCTCGCGCCATGGACCGCCGCCGCACCTCGTCGCGCATCAACTCGTTGATCGCCTCGGCCAGATTGAAGGCAAAACTGTCCGCGCTGACCGGCTCAAACGGCGCCTCCTTGCTCTGCTCGACCGGCACCAGCAGCCCCGTCTCGCCATGCACCACCACCTCGGGAATCCCGCCCACCGCACTGGCCACCACCGGTGTCCCGCAGGCCATCGCTTCGAGATTGATGATCCCGAAGGGCTCGTAAATCGACGGACAGACAAACACCTCCGCGCCCGAATACAGCGCGATGACTTCATCCTTCGGCAGCATCTCCTCGATCCAGACCACGCCCGGACGCTCCTGCTGCGCGGCTTGCACCGCCGACTTCATTTCCGCCGCGATCTCCGGCGTGTCCGGCGCACCGGCGCAGAGCACCACTTGGAAACCCGGGTCCAAATGCCGCAACGCTCTGACCAGATGAATAATTCCCTTCTGCCGCGTGATCCGCCCGACAAACAAAATATACGGCCGCGCCGGGTCGACCCCGTGACGCTGCAACACTTCGTCGTCCCGCCGCTCCACGTATTCCTCGAGGTCGATGCCGTTGTGAATGACATGCACGCGCGCCGGATCGACGCGAAACAACCGCAGCAGGTCGGCCTTGGTCGACTCGCTCACCGCAACCACCGCATCAGCCATCTCGATCGCGGTCTTTTCCACCCACACGGAAAAATCATACCCGCCGCCGAGCTGCTCGCGCTTCCACGGACGCAGCGGCTCCAGCGAATGCACCGTCAGCACCAGCGGCCGGCCGTAATTTAACTTCATCAAGACCCCCGCAAAATGGGTATACCAAGTGTGCACGTGCACGAGATCGGCATCCGTCCCCGCCGCCGCCATGGCCGTGTCCCGCTGCACGGAAGTAAACACCGGACGCAGCGCCTTCGCGCAACCGTAGCCCGACGAATCCACCTCGACCCCGCGCACCGTCAGATTCCCGTCGCTCCAATGCTGTTCCCCGAAGCACCGCACCTCCACCTCCATCAACCGGGCCAAAGCCCGCGACAAATAATCCACATGCACCCCGGCCCCGCCATACACATGCGGCGGATACTCATTGGTCAGCAACAGCACTTTCACAAAAAAAAGCCTACGCCACCCCGCCCGCATCTGAAATTTCAAATTTCAAATCCCCATCACCGCCCTCGATTCCACCCGTGCCCTCTTCCCCTGAAAACAGAACACTGAAATCTCTCCCCTCCCTCGCCCGCCCCTGTTTAGCATGTCGCCCCCATGACCCACCTCGAGGCCTGCGTCGCGCTGAACATGATCCCGCAAATGGGACCCGTCCGCCTGCGCCGCCTCCTCGACGCCTTCGGCTCCGCCGAGAAAATCCTCCTCGCCCGCACCGACCAGCTCGCCGCCATCGATGGCATCACGCGCCCGCTCTCCGAAAACATCGCGCGCTGGCAAGACCACGCCGACCCGGCCGCCGAATTGAAAAAAGCCGCCGACCTCGGCGCCCACATCATCACCGCGCAGGACGACGAATATCCGTCCGCCCTTCGCGAGATCCACGACCCGCCCATTGTGCTCTACGTCCGCGGCGAAATCACCGAACGCGACCGCCACGCCGTCGCCGTCGTCGGTTCCCGCAAAGCCAGCCACTACGCCACCGAATGCGCCAAAAAGCTTTCCTTCCAGATGGCTTACGCCGGACTCACCGTTATTAGCGGCCTCGCCCGCGGCATCGACACCGCCGCCCACCAAGGTGCCCTCGCCGCCAAAGGCCGCACCCTCGCCGTCATCGGCGCCGGCCTCGGCGAACTCTACCCTCCGGAAAACGCCCAACTCGCCGATCGCATCGCCACCTCCGGCGCCGTCCTCTCGGAATTCCCCATCGACACCAAACCGGACCGCCAAACCTTCCCCATCCGCAACCGCATCGTCACCGGTTGCTCGTTCGGCGTCCTCGTCGTCGAAGCCGGCGCCAACAGCGGCGCCCTGATCAGCGCCAACATGGCCGCCGAACAGGGCCGCACCCTCTACGCCGTGCCCGGACGCATCGACAGCCCCGCCGCCCTCGGCTCCAACCGCCTCCTCCAACAAGGCGCCAAACTCGTCATCACCGTCGACGACATCCTCGACGACCTGCCCATGATTTTCAAAGAGCAGCCCGAACTCCCCGCCGCCGCCCCCGTGGCCGAACTCACCCCCGACCAGCAAAAAATCCTCGACGCGCTCGGCTCCGACGAGACCGCGCTTGATTCTGTTATCGCGACAAGCGGGTTGACAGCCGCCGCCGTGTCTTCCACGTTGCTCGCCCTCGAAATGCGCCGGTTGGTCAAACAACTGCCGGGCAAACGCTTCGTCAAACTCGTCTGAAGATGTCCAAAACCCTCGTCATTGCGGAAAAACCCAGTGTCGCCGGCGACCTCGCCCGCGCCCTCGGGAAATTCAAAAAAGAAAAAGGCTACTACGAAGGCGACACCATGGTGATCTCGCACACCGTGGGCCACCTTCTCGAAATCCAGGAGCCCGACAGCTTCAAAGTCGTCCGCGGCAAATGGTCACTCGAAAATCTCCCCGTCCTCCCCACCCACTTCGACCTCATCCCCCGCGAAAAAGCCCAGGACCAACTCCGCATCCTGAAAAAACTCCTCGCCCGCAAAGACGTCAGCGAAGTGGTCAATGCCTGCGACGCCGGCCGCGAAGGCGAACTCATCTTCCGCTACGTCGCCCAGCACTTCAAAAACGAGAAACCGGTCAAACGTCTCTGGCTGCAGTCCATGACCGCCGACGCCATCCGCCAAGGCTTCGCCACCCTGCGAGACGACGCCGAAATGATCCCGCTCGGCGAAGCCGCCACCTGCCGCTCCGAAAGCGACTGGCTCGTCGGCATCAATGGCTCGCGAGCCATGACCGCCTTCTATAAGGAACTCCTCGGCGGCTTCCAAGTCACCCCGGTCGGACGCGTCCAGACCCCGACCCTCGCCATCCTCGTCGAGCGCGAAGAAAAAATCCGCAACTTCAAAGCCCGCTCCTACTTCGAAATCCACGGCACCTTCGCCGTCGCCGCCGGCACCTACCCCGGCAAATGGTTCGATGAGGATTTCAAAAAGTCCGACGACGAGGACACCAAATCCGAGCGCCTCTGGGACCGCGTCCGAGCCGACGAAATCCAAGCCAAGTGCCAAGGCAAGACCGGCACGGTGCACGAAGAACGCAAACCGACCACCCAAGCCCCGCCCCTCCTCTACGATCTCACCACCCTCCAACGCGAAGCCAACGGACGCTTCGGCTTCAGCGCCAAACGCACCCTGCAACTCGCCCAATCCCTCTACGAACGCCACAAAGTCCTCACCTACCCCCGCACGGACTCACGCTACCTGCCGTCCGACAACCTCCCCATCGCCAAAAAGGTCCTCGCCGGCCTCGACGAACCCCTCGCCACCCACGCCCGCAAAGCCCTGGCCAACGACTGGGTCAAACCGACCCCGCGCATCTTCAACAACGCCAAAGTCAGCGACCACCACGCCATCATCCCGACCGGGGCCAGCCCGGACAAACTCGACGAATACGAAATGAAGCTCTACGACCTCGTGGCGCGCCGCTTCATCGCCGTCTTCTACCCGCCCGCCAAATTCGAGGTGACCAAACGCATCACCACCATCGAAGGCGAAAAATTCAAAACCGACGGGAAAATTCTCCGCGAACCCGGCTGGCTCGAAGTCTACGGCAAACTCGCCGCCGGCGAGGACGACGACTCGCTCGTCCCCGTCAAAGAAGGGGAACCGGCCGCGGCCGAGTCCATCGAGGTCAAGGAACTCGAGACCAAACCACCCGCCCGCTACAACGAAGCGACCCTCCTCTCCGCCATGGAAGGCGCCGGCAAGCTGATCGAAGACGAGGAACTGCGCGAAGCCATGAGCCAACGCGGACTCGGCACGCCCGCCACCCGCGCCGCCATCATCGAAGGGCTGCTCACCCAGGAATACATCCGCCGCGAAGGCCGCGAACTCGCCGCCTCCGCCAAAGGCATGAAACTCATCACCGCCCTGCGGGAAATCAAAATCGACGCCCTCAGCTCGCCCGAACTGACCGGCGAGTGGGAACACAAGCTGAAGGAAATGGAGGCCGGACGCTTCAAGCGCGACGCTTTCATGGAGGAAATCCGCACCCTTGTGGCCAACGTCATCGCAAAAATCAAAGACGCCTCCGGCCACGTCAACAGCGAGACCATGCGCGGCAACTTCCACGACCTCCCCACCAAGTGCCCGAGGTGCGGCAGCACCGCCGGCTTCAAGGAATCCTTCAAGGCCTACGACTGCAAAAACCAGGAGTGCAAACTCGTCGTCTGGAAAACCGTCAGCAGCCGCGAACTCGAACCCACCGAAGTCACCACCCTGCTCGAAACCGGCAGCGTCGGACCGATCAAAGGCTTCAAAAGCAAAATGGGCCGCCCGTTCGAAGCCAAACTCGCCCTCAGCGAAGGCACCGAATGGAAAACCACCTTCGACTTCGGTGACGGCGGCATCCGCAGCAACGAACCCTTCAACAAGGAAGCCGCCACCCTCATCGTCGAAAAATGCCCCGTCTGCGAAAAAGGCGGCATCTATGAGGCCGGCATCGTCTACGCCTGCGAGCACGGACTCGGACCCGAGAAAAAATGCGCCTTCCGCATGGGCAAGATGATCCTCCAGCGCGAGATCAGCCCGGACGACGTCCGCAAAATTTGCACCGAAGGAAAAACCAATCTCCTGACGAAGTTCATTTCGAAAAAAGGCCGCCCCTTCAACGCCTTCCTCGTCCTCGACAAAAAGTCCGGCAAAGTTGGCTTCGAGTTCGAAGAACGCAAACCCAAGGCCCCGAAAAAAGCCGCCGCCAAGGCCGCCGCCGCCTGAAAAAGCAGAAGCGGCGTCCCCGCCGCTTAACCACCATCAACCAGCGGACGGGAGGCCGCGTCTACTTTCCAGCGAGCGACTTCCAGGCTTCTGCGCCCACCGCGAACCACTCTCATCCCGCTGCACCCTCGTGGCGCGTGACGCTGCGCTTGCTTCGGGGTCACACCTCCCGCCAATCGAAGAGCACGGTCGGGGCGGGGCAGGTTTGCCGGGCCAGAGCGTCATAAGCCTCCCCCGCCCGGGCCGGGGAGTAATGCGCGGCGAGCGGGCGCACTTGGAGGACACCCTCGGCAATCCAACGCATGGCCTCCTCGTGGTTCTCTTTGATCGAGTGGAACGCAAAAGGCGCCGGTCCGCGAGAAATCTCCCACTCCCAACCGCTGCGCAGGACAATGTATCGGTGGAACACCGCATGGAGCAAATCGCAGGCCGCCAGATCGGTCTTCTTCTGCCATGGCACGCCGACCAGAACCACTTCGCCTTTTCGGCGAACCAGCTTGCAGCCATCCAGCACAGCCTGCTCGTGTCCGCTGCACTCGACATGCAGGGCGACTTGATCGAGCAGGTCGGCGGGCGCATCGGCGATCGATGCCCGGACATCATGTATTCCCGTTTGGTGGGCCAGCGCGCGCCGCGACTCGACCGGGTCCACCCCGGTGACCCGGTAGCCGCAGTGCTGGAAAATTTGAGCCGCCAGATTTCCGACCGGCCCGAGTCCCGTAATGAGAACCTTGGCGGGTGTGCGCGCGGCGGCCGTGTTCAACGTGGTCATGCTGACTCCGGCGAGGCGGGCAAAGGCGGCATCCGCCGCATCCAGTCCCTCTGGAAGCGCCGACACACTTGCGGCGGACAGGCTCTGCCTTTCGGCATGTCCGCCGCTGCAGAAGACAAGGTTTCCGACACGGAGGCCCTCGACTTCCGGGCCGACCTCTTCAATTTCAAACACGCACGCATAGCCCACACCCGCGGGGAACTTCGTGCCCTGATAGGCAGCGTTGAGCTCCGTGCCGGGGCTGACGAGTGAAAACAAAGTTTTTCCGTGAACCCATCCCGGCGCGACCGGGCGAGGCAGGTTGGGGACATCGGCCAGTTCCGCCCGGCCGGGAGCAGTGAATTGAATTTGTCGCATGGCTCGTGGATTTCTGTCAGGAAACTGATTCGGGGCTCCAGGAACGCGGCACGGGCAACGGACCGGGATCTTGTCCGTCAAGCTTCGCCGCCAGCCAAGCCAAGCCTTCCAGGTTGTCCCGCAGCCTCAACTCGGCATCTTCGTCGGTGGTGTGGTTGAGGATCCCCACCGGACCGCTCCAACCGCTCTGCGACAACATCCGCAGGATATCCAAGTCCCGCTCGCCCCGGGCGAGCGGAAGCAACTTCTTCCCCTGCCGGTCCCCTCCCTCGACCATGCCGTTCAAATTGAAAGCCAGCAAATGCGGCTTCATCAGATCGATCAGCTCCTGCATCCGTCCCAAATGGGCGTGCCCATGGTGCAGGTTGTAAACAATCCCGGTGTTGGTGAGCCCCCGTGACTGGATCTCCCCGATCAACCGGAGCTGATTTTCAGGCTCACCGAACCATCCGCCGTGGTTGTAGAAAGCCACGCGCAGGCCTCGCTCTGCCGCGGCCTCGACGAGAGGCAGGAGGACGTCCAGAACGGACTCCGCCACCGTCGGATCCTCGGGCGAGACATGGAATGTCACCCACAAGTCGGGCCGGATGCCGTGCCGTTCGATCACCTCGAGGATCTTTCGGCCCTGCGCGTTGAGGTTCGCGGGAAACCACCACGCATTGATCGTTAGCCCGGCATCCCGAGCCGCCTCCACCTCCTCGTCGAAAGTGGGAACATGCTCGTCCCTCCAGTCGTAAGCGTAGCGGGTCAGACCCAGCCGGCGGAGCATGGCCGCGCGGGCGGCGGGGCCGCGCTTCAACTTGTCAAAAGGCACGAAGCACCAAGCGTGCAGGTTTTCTTTATGGAAGAGAGATGCATTGTTCATCGCGAACACTGTTGCCAAGTTGACTGATGCGGACCATGGATATGGCTCCCGACAATATGTCTATTTCTCCGATCTGGTCCCTGTCCCCGTTTGCGCTGCAGCTGGATTATTTTCACCCGGGCCGGATGAACCGCCCGACACACGGAGCGGTGCACCACAAAACCGTTCCGGACACCATCTTGGCGCAGGTCTTGGAGGGCAGCTACGAGGTCGTTTGCGACGGGCAGGAGGAACTTCTGCAGGCAGGGGAGGTCTTTGTGGTCCCCGCGCGGCACCCGGTCACTATCACCCATCATGACAGCCGGGCCGGACGCTTCCGCGCCCGCTGGATCCACATGCGGTTTTCGTGGATGGGAGTGTTCGATTATTTGCAGAGCTTCTCCCTGCCGCTGGCCGTGCGGGGACCCGCCGCGGCCCGGCTCGGGCACTGCATGGGCCGGGCGTTGCACTTGCACGCCGAGCCGGCAGCCCATCAGGCGCCGCTCGCCCTCCAAATCCAGACCATGGCGATCCGCACCTTGAAAATCCTCTGCGAAGTGTCGCCACTGCGGGAGGCGCCGCCGCAGGACGATCCCCGCTGGCGGCGTTTGCGCCCGGTTTTGCAATGGATCGGCGACCATCCGGAGGCCGCCCACGGAGTCCCCGCCCTGGCCGCACGCGCGAGCCTTTCGCCTTCCCGGTTCTATGAGCTTTTCAAGTCGGCCATGGGCCTTTCTCCCATGCAGCATGTGTGGAAGATCCGCCTGGAGGGCGCCGCCCGCCTGCTGCTCTCCAAACGCCTCCTCGCCCTCGGAAAACCCAAAAAGCTCGCACTCACCGTCCTCATGCGAAAACTCATCCTCCTCGCCAACCGTCTCCTAAAAAATCCCAACTTTTCTCTCGCAAGTTAAGACAGTTGCTGACCCCTATGGCCGCGCCGCAAGTTGCCTTTGAGTATCTGGTTTCGGGCGATGTGGCAGGTGACCTCCCAGAGGAACGGCCAAGCCTCCTGCGTCGGAGAACTCCACTCGCCCGGCGACTTCCTTCTTCTCCCCGCGCAAGCCTCCACACCGCTGGAACCCGTCGGCGCAAGCTGCACCATCCTCGTCACTACGATCCCTCGAACGCCGGGCGACCTCAACCGGCCGGGGCGCTCCGCAACATGAGAAAATTCGACGATTTTTCGTAGAAGGTGGGCGGCTCGACCGTGCTTCCCTCGGCCAGGCGGCGCTCTTCGCGAAGCAACATGTGGTAAACCCACCGCCCACCCAGGGCCGAGGCCACGCGACACCGCACACCGAACTCTTTGCGCAACTGACGCAGCAAGCGGTCGGCCCGTTGATGCAGCGGGTTTTGGACACGAAAATACCGGCGGATCGCCCACAGAGCCGCCGCGTAGTCCACCGCCAGCCTGCCGGCCTCGCGACGAAAACGCGCCCGCACCCTTAGGTCGGCGTCTTGACCATAGCGAATCCAACCCTGCCAAGCGGTTTGTGCCATGCGCAGCACGCTCGGGCCGTTGACCTCGAAATCCCGCTCGAAAGCCCGCAGTAACCAGTCCGATTCACTTCCGGCCGGCAACTGCGGGTGGCGGTGGGCAAAACGCAATTGACCGTGCACATCCGCACCATCCTCCCACTGAGGATCCAACAACGCTCCGTTGGCCTTGTGCTCCTCAAAGAGCGGCGTTCCGGGCACCGGCGTGTAAAGCATGAATTGATGGAACTCCGTCGCGTGACTCACCGCATGCTCGATGACCTCCGCCATGTTGTCCGGACGGTGTTCTTCGAGACCGATAATCGTGGAGCCGAGAACGCTGATGCCGTGTGACCGCAAGGTTCGCACAACCTCGAGCGTGTCGACTCCTCGCAGCTTCTGATAGCGGCTCTCCTTGCCCTCCAGCCCCATCCACACCCAGGAAATCCCGAGACTCACAAGCTGGTCGCTGGTGTAGGACTTGAGCACGTTGGCCGAGCTGAACACGTAGAGAGACCAGCTCTTGCCGTGCTGCTGCATCAGCTCGAGCAGCCGGAGCGCCCGCTGGCGGTGCAGGAGAAAGTTCTCGTCCATCACGAAAAACGACTGCACCCGCATGTCCCGCTCCAGACCTTCCATTTCCCGGAAAAGCTCGTCCCCGCTCTCGTAAAAATTGATGAACTTTCCCTTGCCGCCGAACATCGCCGACGTCGCGCAAAAGTTGCACCCCATGGGACAGCCGACCGACGGGATCAAGGTCGCCGCCGTGTCGCACGAGTCATCCTTCAGTCGCATGCCCATGGTGCGCGCACCGATTCCGGAAAGAATCCGCGGATGCCGCACCGGCGCGTCCTCATCCTCGCCGAGGAACCGCCGAAACCACCGCACCCCCTCCCCGCGCACCACATGGTCCGCCTCCAGACGTTCGAGCAGGCGCGGCATCCCTGAGATGTGTCCGCCCACCACAATCAGCGCGTGCGGTTGAATTTCCCGGATCAGGCGGCACATTTTCCGGGCCTTTAGGTAGTTCGGAGGGATCGCACTGATCGCCACCACATCGTAACGAACCGTGCGCAACTCCTCGATGAAGCGGTCGAGGGTCGGAAAATCCAGCAGCGCGTTCGGCGCCGAAATGTTTTCCCGGATCATCATCAGCCCCCACGAACGGTGAAACATCCGCAGCGAAAACGGCCCCTGCACCCGCGTCACCTGATTATGGTAAAGCTCCATCGGGTTGATGGCGCGGCTGCCATATTCATCGTCCCGGGCATACGGCCCGAAAACACTGGTGAAAAGAATGCGCGGGTTCGGAATGGTGCAACGTGAAGCGGTCGCACCAGCCGCAGGAGAGTGATCAATAGTCATGTGATTTATTAGATTAACTAATAGTTTGCATGCAATCAAACAATAGACGTGCGCCCCCCCGCTTCAACCCTGCTCCAGCCTGACCCTCAACCCCCCGAATCGCCGCCGCGTGTCGTTCTGCCGCACCGCCGTGGCCAGGGCTTTGCGCTGTCCCGCCACCACCACGAGCCGCTTGCCGCGCGTGATCGCCGTGTAAAGCAGGTTGCGCTGCAAGAGCAGAAAATGCTGCATGGCCAGCGGGATCACCACCGCGGGAAATTCCGACCCCTGGCTCTTGTGGATGCTGATGGCGTAGGCGGGCTCGACCTCGTCCAGCTCGTTGAACTCGTAAACCGCCCGCCGCCCGTCGAACTCGATCGCCACCTGACGCTGGTCCCCGTCGATTGACATGATCCTCCCGATATCACCATTGAACACATCTTTGTCATAGTTGTTCCGCGTCTGCAGCACCTTGTCCCCCGCCCGGAATTTCGTGCCGAAGCGCTCCACTTCCGCGCGGTCCGGATGCGGCGGATTGAGCGCCGCCTGCAGCGCCGTGTTCAGCTCCCGGATCCCCAAGCTCCCGCGGTGCATCGGCGCCAGCACCTGGATATCGCGGACTGCGTCCAGCCCGAGCCGCCGCGGAATTTCCTCCCGCACGAGACGAACCACCAGCTTGGCGATTTCTTCCGGTTCTTCCCGGTGCAGGAAGGCAAAATCTGTGTTCTTTTCCCCCGCCTCCTCCGGCACCCGCCCGTGCCGGATATCATGGGCGGCCCGCACAATGCGGCTCGCTTCGGCTTGGCGGAAAATTTCCGTCAGGCGCACCGAGGGCACGGCGCCGCTGGCCAGCAGGTCGGACAAAATGGACCCCGGGCCCACACTGGGCAACTGGTCCGGATCGCCGACCAGGACAAGGGACCCGTGGGACGGCAGGGCACGACACAAGGCCGCCATGAGCGGGACGTCAACCATGGAAAATTCGTCGACCACCACGAGGTCCGTATCGAGCGGGTGGCGCTTCCCGCGCTTGAATCCGCCGGAGGGCAATATCTCGAGCATCCGGTGGATGGTTTGGGCCGCACACCCCGTCGATTCACCCATCCGCTTGGCCGCGCGTCCGGTCGGCGCGCAGAGGAGGAACCTCACCCGCTTGGCCGCGAGAATCTTCAACAAGCTGTCAAGCAAGGTGGTCTTGCCCACGCCCGGACCTCCGGTGACCACGACCACGCGCGAGCCAAGCACCTGACGCAGCGCGTCCACCTGGCTCGGCGAGAGCGTCTTGCCGGTTTTCTGCTGCACCCAGCCGAGCGCTTTTTCGAATTCGATCTCCGGATACTTCGGCGGCTGGGCGGACAATCTTCGCACCGTCTCGGCAATCGTCTCCTCCGCCGCGCGCAAGGCAGGCAGGAAAACCATGGAGTCACCGGCGATTTCCTCGACGGTCAAATGTCCGTCCGCCACTTCCCGGTCGAGGGCACCAACCACGATGCCTTCATCAACGCCGAGCAATTGCCCGGCCGTCGAGAGCAGTGCCGCCCGCGGCAACGCGGTGTGCCCTTCGGCCGTGGCCTCGGACAACACGTGTTGCAACCCGCCGCGGGCCCGCAGGATGGAATCATGACCGAATCCGAGTTTTGCGCCGACCGCGTCCGCCGACTTAAAGCCGATGCCCGGGATATCCCGCGCCAGCAGGTAAGGATTGGCCCGCACGCGCACGATGGCTTCCTCCCCGTAGAGTTTGAAGACCCGGAGCGCACGACTCGTGCTGATCCCGTGGCTGTGCAGGAAGACCATGATGTCCCGCACGACCCGCTGCTCGGCCCAAGCCGCCTTGATTTGTTGCCGCCGCCCCGATCCGATTCCCTCCACATCTTCCAAGCGCGCCGAGGAATTTTCGATGATCTCGAAAATTTTCTCACCGAATTTCGCCACCATCTTTTTCGCGTAAACCGGACCGATCCCACGGATCAGTCCGCTGCCGAGATATTTTTCAATGCCCTCGAGGGAGGTCGGGGCGTGGCAACGGATGTCCGTCGCGCGCAGCTGCATCCCATGGTCGCGGTTCCGCTCCCACCGCCCCTCCGCCGTGATCCATTCGCCGGGCGAGACCGCCGCCACGACACCGACCACCGGCACCAGATCGCGCCGGCCTTTTACTTTCACCTTGAGCACCGCAAAGCCGGTGTCCTCATTGTGGAAAGTGACCCGCTCGACCAGGCCGGAAAGCCCGTCAACCGGTGCGGTAATTTCGGAAGCCATCGCCCCCATCCTGCCTGCGGCAGACCCGTCGGGGCAAGCGGGCGGCTTTTTCTTGCCAACCGGCTCCCTCGGGCGCTACTTTGATCGGTTCTTCCATGAAAGCTGGTCTCCATCCTGAATACGCCGAAACAACGATCACCTGCACCTGCGGGGCTGTTTACCACACCCGTTCGACCCGACGGAACATCAAGATCGGCATCTGCGCGGCCTGCCACCCTTTCTTCACCGGCGAACAGAAGTTCATCGACACCGCCGGACGCGTCGAGAAATTCACCCGCCGCTACGGCACGGTCAAATCCACCCGCGCCCAAAAAGCTTAGTTGGTTTGTTGCCCATCCGGTGATCGCGCCGCCCCGCGGCCGGTCGCCGTTTTTCGTTTTATGGATCTCGCGCCGCTCATCGCCAAAAAACGTGAGCGTCTGGCCGAGTTGGACCAACTCGTCTCCTCCGACGACTTCTTCGCCGAACCCGCCAAGGCGCGCGACATCATGCGCGAACAAGCCCGACTCAAGGAACTCGCCGCCGCCCAAGACGAAGTGCAAAGCCTGCGCACCCAGCTGAAAGAAAACAGCGAACTGGCCAGCAGCCCCGATCCCGAGATGGCCGAACTCGCCGCCGCCGAAATCCCGCAGATCGAAGCACGCCTCGCCGTCCTTGACCGCGACATCCAATTCGCCCTGCTGCCGCCGGACGAAAGCGAGGACCGCAATGCCATCGTCGAAATTCGCGCCGGCACCGGTGGCGATGAGGCCGCCCTTTTCGCCGCCGACCTCTACCGCATGTATCAGCGCTACGCCGAAGCGCAGGGACTCAAACTCGAGTCCGTCGATTCCAGTCCCTCCGGCCTCGGCGGTTTCAAAGAAATCATCTTCAAAGTGATCGGTGACGCCGTCTTCCGCCGCCTGCGCTATGAAAGCGGCGTCCACCGCGTGCAACGCGTCCCCGCCACCGAAGCACAGGGCCGCATCCACACCTCCACCGCCACCGTGGCCGTTCTGCCCGAAGCGCAGGAAGTCGACATCGAACTGCGCCCGCAAGACCTCCGTATCGAGGTCTGCCGCTCCGGCGGACCCGGCGGACAGGGCGTCAACACGACCGACTCCGCCGTCCAGATTCTCCACATCCCCACCGGGAAAATTGTCCGCTGCCAGGACGGACGCTCGCAGCAAAAAAACAAAGCCGCCGCTCTGGAAATCCTCCGCACCCGTCTCCTCGAGGACAAACGCAACGAGGAAGAAGCCAAGTATTCCGCCCACCGCCGAAGCTTGATCGGACGCGCCGGACGCGAGGAGAAAATCCGCACCTACAATTTCCCGCAGAACCGCATCACCGACCACCGCATCGGTCTCACGCTTTACAATCTCGACCGCGTGATCGACGGCGACCTCGACGAAATGGTCTCCTCCCTCCAACAACGCGACATGGAAGACCGCCTCTCCGAAGCCGGACTCGCGTAAAAAGTGATCACTCTATCCCGCACAAGCCAAGGGGCACGGGCAGCCTGCCCGTCACGACCCAATCCACACCCCACTGCAGCGTCGCCGTCCCCGGCGACGATCCCCAGTAGGGCCCGCTGGCCCCAGCGGGCCGCTGCTTTTTTCCATGCCTGAAACCCTCCCGCTCCTGGAAGTCCTCCGCGCCAGCGAGCGCTACCTCTCCGACCGCGGCGTGGAAAATCCGCGCCTCAATGCCGAGCACCTTCTCGCCCACGCGCTCGGCCTCAAGCGCATGGAACTTTACCTCCAATTCGATCGCCCGCTGACCGAAACCGAACGCGCCCCGTTGCGCGACACGGTCAAACGCCGCGGCACCCGCGAACCACTCCAGCATATCCTCGGCACCGCCGAGTTCCACGGACGTACCTTCGGCTGCGATCAACGCGCGCTGATCCCCCGCCCCGAAACCGAGCAACTCGTCGAACTCGCCCTCGAAATCAGCAAGGCACACCCGGCAGCCAAGATCCTCGACCTCGGCACCGGGAGCGGAGTCATCGCCCTGACCCTGGCCCTCGAACTTCCCACCGCCGAAATCCACGCCACCGATTTCTGGCTGGACCCCTTGGCCCTTGCCTCGGACAACGCCGCCCGCCACAACCTCGCTGACCGCGTCCGTTTCACCCAAACCGACCTTCTCCCGACGGGTGACACCACATTTGACCTGATCGTGGCCAACCTCCCCTACATCCCGACGGCGGAAATCGCCACCCTCTCGGCCGAAGTCCGGCACGATCCCACCTCCGCGCTCGATGGTGGCGCCGACGGCCTCGACCTCATCCGCCGCCTCATCGAGGCTGCTCCCGCCCGGTTGTCACCCGGCGGCGCCCTGCTCCTCGAAATCGGCGCCGGACAGGCAAATGCAGTTAACACCCTACTGACAGCGCTCAAATTTCGGGACATTTCTGTCCGTCCCGATTATGAAAATGTCCCGCGGTTCGCGGTTGGTTTCCATGGATAAAATTCTCGTTCACGGTGGTCGCAAGCTGAACGGCACGGTGCGCATCAGCGGATCGAAGAATTCCGCCCTGCCCATACTCGCCGCCGCCCTCCTCACGCGCGAGCGCTGCGTCATCCGCGGCGTCCCCGACCTGAGCGATATCCACTACATGCTGACCATCCTCAGCGCGCTCGGCTGCGAGGTGGAACGTGCCAGCGGCACGGTCATCATCAAGGCGGACAAAATCCGCACCGAAGCGCCCTACGAACTCGTCCGCAAAATGCGCGCCTCGGTTTGCGTCCTCGGCCCGCTCCTCGGACGCGAGCACGAAGCGTGCGTCTCCCTCCCCGGCGGTTGTGTCATCGGCGATCGCCCGATCGATCTTCACCTCCGCGGCTTCGAGGCCCTCGGCGCCGCCGTGCGCGTCACCGGCGGCAACGTCAAGGTTCTCGCCCCGCGACTCCGCGGCGCCACCGTGAACATGAGCGGCAAATACGGAACCACCGTGCTCGGGACGGACAATGTCATGATGGCCGCCGTCCTGGCCGAAGGCACCACCATCATCGAGGATGCCGCCGAGGAACCGGAAGTTGTCGATCTGGCCAACTTTCTCAACGCCCTGGGGGCCAACATTACTGGGGCCGGCACACGCCAAATCACGATCGAAGGCGTCAAGGAACTCCACGGCACCGATTACACCGTCATCCCGGACCGGATCGAAGCCGGCACGATGCTCGTGGCCGGAGCGATCACCGGCGGCACGCTCACCGTCAATCACGTCCGCCCCGACCACCTCGAATCGGTCATTGCCCCCCTGCGCGCCGCGGGATTCACGATCGAAACCGGCGAGCGCAGCATCAGTGTTTCGCCGAACGGCGGGCTCCGTCCGCTCCACCTCGAGACCAGCCCCTATCCCGGCTTTCCCACCGACATGCAGGCCCAAATGTGCGCCCTGCTCGTCCGTGCCCCGGGCGAGAGCGTCATCACCGACCACATCTTTCCCCAACGTTTCATGCACGTGGCCGAACTCGCCCGCATGGGCGCGCAAATCCGCCTCGAAGCACCGACCGCCTTCATCACCGGCAATGGCGCACTGAGCGGCGCCCCCGTCATGGCCAGTGACCTCCGCGCCTCCGCCGCCCTGCTCCTGGCCGGACTGCAGGCCGACGGCGTCACCGAGGTCAACCGCGTCTACCACATCGACCGCGGCTACGAACACATCGACGAAAAACTCAACGACGTCGGCGCGCAGATTGAGCGTGTCAAAGCGTGAACAGTCAGAGCATGCGTTGCAACCATGACCACTCATGCATCTCCGCAGGTAGGGACGAGCGGCCCGCTCGTCCGCCTCGTTTCATACGGGCCCGCGAGCCGCGGGCCCCTACCTTGACCGCCATGAACCCTCCTTCCAGCGACTTCCGCTCCCACACCCCCGGCTACTGGCCCGACGCCACCGAAGCCGAATGGAACGACTGGCGCTGGCAACTCCGCCACCGCATCACCACCCTCGCCCAGGCCGAGCAACACCTCCGCCTCACCCCCACCGAACGCGAAGGTCTCCTCCTCACCGCCCACAAACTCGCCTTCGGCGTCACCCCGCATTACTTCAACCTCATCGAGGCGGACAACCCCGACTGCCCGATCCGCCGCCAAGTCATCCCGCTCGCCGGCGAAGCCGTCATCACCCCCGGCGAAATGGCCGATCCCTGCGGCGAGGACGGACACATGCCCGTGCCCGGCCTCGTTCACCGCTACCCGGACCGCGTCCTCTTCCTCGTCACCGACCGCTGCGCCAGCTACTGCCGCTACTGCACCCGCAGCCGCGTGGTCAGCGGCGTCGGCGAACAGGAACTCGAGACCGATTTCGAGGAAATCTACGCCTACCTCCAAAAACACACGGAAGTCCGCGACGTCCTCCTCTCCGGAGGCGACGCCCTCCTGCTCTCCGACAACAAACTCCGCGCCATCCTCACCCGCCTTCGCGCCATCCCACACATCGAATTCCTCCGCATCGGCTCCCGCGTCCCCATTTTCCTCCCGCAGCGCATCACGCCCGAACTCTGCGCCATGCTCAAAGAATTCCACCCACTCTGGATGAGCGTGCACGTCAATCACCCGCGCGAACTCACCACCGAAGTGCGCGACGCGCTCGGACGCCTCGCCGACGCCGGCATCCCGCTCGGCAACCAAAGCGTCCTGCTTGCCGGGGTCAACGACAACCCGGACACCATGCGCGCCCTCATCCACAAACTCCTCCGCTGCCGCGTGCGCCCCTACTACCTCTACCAGTGCGACCTCATCCACGGGTCCGCCCACCTCCGCACCAGCGTGGCCAAAGGCCTCGAGATCATCGAAGCCCTGCGCGGACACACCACCGGCTACGCCGTCCCGCAATACGTGATCGACGCCCCCGGCGGCGGCGGCAAAGTCCCCGTCAGCCCCGGCTACGTCGTCTACCACGACAACGAAAAAGTCGTCCTCCGCAATTACGAAGGCCGCATTTTCGAATACCCCGAAAAGCCAGGCGCCCCCTCCACCCTCGTCCGCCCCGAAACCATCCTCGACTACTAAAGACAATGCCCGAACCCCTCATTCCCCCGGGTAGGGCGCGGCGTCCCCGACGCGCCGGGAACCTTCCCATCAAACGACACGACCATCCGAAGACCGGGTTCTACCGGAAAATGCCAAGCCAAGTGCCATGGGCATCCTGCCCATGACGACCGGACATCATCGGCAAGATGCCGGTGCCACCCCCTAAACCCCATGGCCACAATCATCATCCGCCCCCGCGCCCGCCTTTTCCACGGACACGACTGGGTCCACGACAACGAAGTCCTCAAGGTCACCGGCCAACCCGCAGACGGCGCCGTTGTCGGCCTGAAAGACCAGCGCGACCGCTTCCTCGGCAGCGCCATCTACAACAGCCGCTCGAAAATCCCGGCCCGCCGCTTCTCGCGCCAACGCCAAGACCTCGATCCTGACTTCTTCCGCCGCCGCCTTACCATGGCGAGCGAATACCGCGACAAACTCGGACTCGACCCCCGCGCCCGCCGCGAGGTCTGGAGCGAAAGCGACGGACTCCCCGGACTCATCCTCGACCGCTACGGCGACTGCGTTGTCCTGCAAACCCTGACCCTCGCCATGGACCAGCGCAAAGACCTCATCGCCGACGCCGTCGAAGAAATTCTCAAGCCCGCTTGCCTCATCGAACGCAACGACGCCCCCGTCCGCCAAGCCGAAGGACTCGAACTCCACGTCGGCATCCTCCGTGGCGCCGCCCCCGCCCCCTTCGAAGTCACCCTGGCCGGCGTGAAGTTCGGCCTCGACCTCCCCGGCGGACAAAAAACCGGCCTCTACCTCGACCAAGCCGACAACTACGCCCTCGTCGCGCAACATGCGAAAGGCCAGCGCGTCCTCGACTGCTTCAGCAACCAAGGCGGCTTCGCCTTGGCCTGCGCCCTGGCCGGCGCCAGCGAAGTGATCGCCCTCGACATCTCCGCCGACGCCTGCGCCGCCATCGAGTCCAACGCCCGACGCAACAATCTTTCCGTAGGTAGGGACGAGCGGCCCGCTCGTCCTCTCGAAAACAACACGGACGGTCGCCACGACGACCGTCCCTACCTCCATGTTGTCGAAACCAACGTCTTCGACTGGCTCAAAGCCGCCGTGGCCCGCGGCGACAGCTACGACCTTATCATCCTCGACCCCCCCAGCTTCACCCGCGACCGCGCCCGCTTGAACGACGCCCTCCGCGGTTACAAGGAAATCCACCTCCGTGCGGCCCAACTCCTCAACAACGGCGGCCTGCTCGCCACCTTCTGCTGCTCCCACCACGTCAGTGACGCCATGTTCCTCGACGTCATCCGCGACGCCATGATCGACGCCAAGAAAACCGCCCGCCTCCGCGCCACCTACACCCAACGGGCCGACCACCCGGTCATCCTCGGCCTCCCCGAGTCCGCCTACCTCAAGGGTCATCTCCTCGAAATGGCTCCGGGGCGCTGACCAATTTTTTCTCGCCACCTCGGGCGCGAAAAATCTACCTTGCGGTCGGAGACCAACCCATGGCCGAACACCGATCAACCCGCGACGATTTCCTCGACCTCGACGAGGACAAAACAACCACCGCCTCTTCGGTCGAACAACTCGACGACCAGGTGGCCCAAGCACAGGACCGCCTGCAGGCCCTCAAACGACAGGCCGAACAACTCGAGCGCGAAAAAGCAAAACTCGAAGAACTGAGCCGCCGTCAGGATCAGTTCGACCGGGGGCGCTCCGAGATGGTCGACAAATTCACGTCATCCCTCGTGCACGTCCAACGGGAGACGGACCAGACGCTGAAGCGTCTCGAAATCTTGAAAAATGTGCAGGAAAGTTTCACCACCTACCTGCACGAGCTGGAAGCGATCAATCCGAAGGACTGGGCATCGGCCGAATTGAACAAGGAACTCTCCCAAGCGCTCGGCGCGGTGGAGGATGCGCGTTCGGTTTATACCAAGGCCCAGGCGCAGGTCGGGGCGGACGAAGACATCTCCGCCGCCAGCCCCTTTGAAGGCGGCGAAGGCGGTGGGCACAGCTTCGGTTATTGGCTGATGGCCGGCTTCGCCTTCACTTTGCCGCTGTTTGCTCTCGGCTTGCTCGGCTTGCTCCTGTGGTTCATCCAACTCGGCTCGGCGAACTGACGCACCCATGGCGCGCCGTCCCTCGAACCCGCTATCCGAGCAAGCCCAACTCTTGCAGGAGCAATACGAGCAAACCCTGCGCGAACTGGCTGATGCCGAGAAAGCCCTGCGCCGGAAGCCGAAGGCAGCGGCCCCGGCCAAGCCCGCACCAGAACGCAAGGTGCGCCTCAACAACATGCCCGCCGCAATCAGCCTGCCCCGTCCGCAGGAGCACACTTTCCGGGGCGGCGCATCGCGGGCCCCGCGGCGCAACACCCGCCGCCGTAAGACCGATGCACGTCTGGCCCAGATCAAATTCCTCCTCCTCTGCCTGCTCCTCGCCGGTTTGGTTATCTTCGTCTGGAAGCATTTGCCGGGCTGACCGGAATTTTCCCCCGGTAGGGCCCGCTGGACCGGCGGACCGCCCGACCAAGCCAGCCGCCTCAACCCGCGCGAGCAAACTGCCTGCCGGGTTTGGCATCACTCTTCCTTCGCGACAAACAAAGCCGATTTCATCGGCTCCAGTTTGAAGGCAGCGCGACCATCTTTCACTTCGATCACCTGCCCCGAGAGCGCGTCTTCGTAAGAGCCGTCCGGCATTTCCGGCCCGGGCTCAAGAACGAATTCCGTGAGGTTCTCCCCCCGGTTCCACACCGCCAGCACCGTGTCTCCAAGGTGCGCGCGCACAAAGGCATAGCGGTCGCCCTCGGCGACCAGCGCCCGGCGGCTTCCGTAGCGCAGGGCCGGATGCTGATGACGCACCGCCGCCGCTTTGCTGAAGTGCTCGCGCACGGAATTCTCCTCAGCGGACAACTTGCCGTCCCACGGCATCATCCGGCGGTTATCCGGATCGCCCGCGCCACTCATGCCGATCTCGTCGCCGTAGTAGATCATCGGCACGCCGTCGACCGATAAGACAAACGTCAGGCCGAGTTGGAGTTTCTCGTACGCCACCGGGTTGTCGACCTGTGGCGGGAACTTCCAACCGACCTCTTCTTCGTCGGGTTCCTCGGGGTGCGGCAGGTCGCCATCGGCGTAGGCCATGAAGCGGGCCTTGTCGTGGTTGCCGAGCAGCGGAGACATCAGCGTCTCCTTGCCGTAGATGCTCTCGGAAGCGGACAGCGAGCGCTCCAGCTCGTCCATTCCCGACTTCTGCTGGGCGAAGACGTCGATGATCGTGTCATAGAGCGGGAAATCAAACTGCCCGTCCAGCATGTTGGGTCCGACAAAGCTCATGATCCCCTCGCGATCCATGAGGGTATCGCCGACATTGTAGAGCGGTATTTTCCGGCCGGGATCGACCGCGGTGCGCAGGGCGGTTCGGTAGCGCCACCAGAACGAGCGGTTGATATGCTTCGCGGCGTCGAGACGGTAGCCGTCGAGTTGGAAACGGGTGGCGAAGTCGACGGCATTGCCCATCAGGAATTTCACCACCTCCTGATTGTCAAAATCGAAGCCGGGCAACCACTCCTCGAACCATGTGGTGAATTGCTGATCGTCCCCACGGCGCAAGTTTTTCGACCCGTCCGGCAATTCCAGCGAGCCGAACAGCTCGGGCCGTTCTTTCCAGAGCGGATGGTCGGTGTGGACGTGCTTGAGCACGAGGTCGGCCATGATGAACATTTCATTGTCGTGCGCCGCGGAAATCATTTCGGTCAGGGCGCTGGCCCCGCCGAAACGCGGCTCGACCTCGGTGTGCGAGACCGGCCAGTAGCCGTGGTAGCCCGTGTAGAAACGGTAGGGTTCGAGGTTTTCCTGCCAGGCGCCGTCGGGGTTGCGGTTGAGCGGGGCGAGCCAGAGAATATTGACCCCGAGCTTGTCGAAGTAACCTTCGTCGATCTTTTTGCGGATACCTTGGAAATCGCCGCCTTGGTAGTTGGCCTGCGGCAGGACCCGCTCGTCGTCGACCGGACGGTCGTTGCTCTCGTCGCCGTTGGCGAAGCGATCGGTGAAGGCATAGTAGATGATGCCGTCCTGCCACTGGAACGTTTCAGACACCTTGACCGGGGCCCGCGCGGCATTGCTGACGTTGCCCTTGGCGTCAGCCACCACCACGCGCACCCACGTTCCCTCCGGCCAATCACCGGTGGATACCTGCACGGTGTCTCCCGACAAATCGTACTTCGCAATCCGGCTGGTTCCATCGGGCATCTGCGCCACGGCGGAAACTTGGGTGAGGTCCGAGCCACCGGTCACGATGCGGAAAACTGCTTTGCCCTCGCCGGTTTCGGCGGCGTAGACCACCGGCGGACGCCCCCGGTCGACCACGCCGACCCGTGCCACCGAATTCTCGTGGCCCGTGCCATCACCGAGCTTTTCCGGATTGGCCGGATCGAGCATCCACTGGCCATCGATGACCAGCCTGTAAGGATGCGCCCCGGGAGGCAGGCGCACGAAAAGTTCGTAAATTCCCTCGTCCGTCGGCGGCAACGGGTG
This sequence comes from Chthoniobacterales bacterium, assembly GCA_044359955.1. Taxonomy (GTDB): domain Bacteria; phylum Verrucomicrobiota; class Verrucomicrobiia; order Chthoniobacterales; family JACTMZ01; genus JACTMZ01. The sequence goes on from JBIKLF010000005.1 coordinate 78,208, forward strand.
CGACTCGGAATTCCAGCCGTTGAACTGCCCGGCCACGTGGACTGTTTTGACGTCCGGCCGGTTCGGACGATAAGTGAAGGTGTAGCCGTCGGCCGGTTGCACCCCGATCAAGAGCACGCCCTGGAGAAGAGGTTGGCCCGCGCCCCCATCGGCCTCGACCGATCTCGAAGTGTCCTTCCGGCCGATATCACCGACTACGGTGCGGCCACGCGCGAAAATCTGGAGAGGAATTTCCACCAACCCGGACGCGTCTTGGCCGATCTGCACCCCCAGCGTGAAGGAGGCCTTGTCGAAAAGCGCCGTAAAGCGGGCCGAGTCGGGCTCGGGCAAGACCAATTCTTCGTCCAACCCCGGTCGGGCAAAATAAAACCGATGCATGTCGAGCACGAGCTGCCCGCCCGCCGTAACCGGCTGCATCGGCATCCAGCCGAGAAAACTGCGCAACTGCCCCGGTGCGTTTTCCTGCGCGGAGGCCACGGACGCGACGGCCATGACGATCATGGCGGGGAGAAGCCGGAGGGCAGATTTCGTTCTCATAGGAAGAGTCGAAGGATTCGGTTCGCGCTCAGGGGGCGGACTACTTGATTCCGGCTTGCAATGCGTAATATGCCGCCGCCATGGGTTGAAGCTCTTTGATCAGCAAACCGGGTTGCTCCATCTGGGCCGGCGTGGACGTGACTTCGGCAACCTCACCCGGGACATCCCCGAGGCAATCCCGAGCCACCACGGGCACGGTTGTCGAACCCGCCATCGTGTCCCAGCCGAGAAAACGCATGGCGCGGCGCGGAAAAATGATGCGTACATCACGCAGGGTGTCGCGCGGATGCAGGTTGACCACCACCAACATGCGCTGGCCGCTGGCCTGGTCGTAGCGGAGGTAACTGTAGAGCCAGTGCCCGCTCACGCCACCTTCGGGGCGGCCGTAGGCGGGGTTGGTGAGGTTGTCCGGATTCAACGGATAAAAATCGCCGTCACGGAAGGCCGGTTGGTCGACCGCGGAAAGAAGCCGCCGGTAAAAGTCGCGCAGGGATTTCTGCTCGGGGGACAGGCGTCCGCCATCGAACTTCCCGCCATGGACCCATTTCACGAATTCCGGCATCGACCAATAATCGTAAATGCTGGTGCGCGCGTCATCCCGGCCGAAACCCTCGGCCCCCGCACCCGGTTCGCCGACCTCCTGGCCGTGGTAGAGCATGACCGGACCGCGCGAGAGACCGAAAAGCAGGGCGGAAACCGGACGCCCCACATTCATGCCGGACCCGCCCCATTGCGAGGCCGCCGCCAGACGCACCTCGTCGTGGTTTTCGGCGTAGCGAAGCGCGTTATCGAAGAAGAACTCACCCGGCCGGCCGGCATCAAGGTTGTTGGCCGTGCCCTCGCCGTCGTAGATGTTTTTCAACGCATCATAGGTGACACCGTCGTAAACCGCATCGAACCCCGCCGCGAGCAACTCGGGCATGACCGCACCTTCCGTGACCGCGATAACCTGGGGGTCGCCCCCGGGCACGCGGGCCGGATCCGTATCGCAAGCCTCGGCCATCCAATAGACCTCCGGCTGCCGCACGTGCGAGCGTCCGATGAGCCAGCGCCAAAACTCAGGCGGCACCATGTGCGCCATATCCGCGCGAAAACCATCGACCCCCAACTCCTGCCAGTAGGCGATGATCTCGTCCATTTTCTTCCAAGTGTCCGGCACCGCCAGATCCGGCTTCGCTCCATGCGGATACCGTCGCGTGGACTTTTCCGGATCGGTGAAGTCGTAGCCGTAATTGAGTTTGACCGTTTCATACCAGGTGCTCTGCGAGGGGCTCCAAGTGACCGCGTTGTTGCCGGTGACGCGGCCGAACTCTTTTTCCCCGTCGAACAGACCGTCACCCCCGCCGACGGCCTGCACGGTCGGACTGGTGGCACGGCCATCGCCGTCCACCGTCGGCAGACGCAGCGGCGGCCCCTCTCCTGCCACACCCGCTCCGTCCACGAGGTAGTAGAAATTGTTTTTCGGATCGAAAAACTTCGAGCGGTCGTCCTTGGTGCCGAAGGATAATTCGGGCCGGACCGTCGAGGCATAGCTGCGGGCCACATGATTGGGAACGAAGTCGATGAGAATTTTGAACCCTTTGGCCTGGGCCCGCGCGATGAGCGCCTTGAACTCCTCGAGCCGCCGCTCCGGATCGTCAGCGTAATCGGGCGAAACATCGAAGTAGTCGCGGATGGCATACAGGCTGCCAGCCACGCCCTTGAGCAAATCGGGATCGTCGGCCGGTTCGCCGATGCTTCCATAGTCCGTCGCGGTGGCTTGCTGGAAGACGCCGGTCACCCAAAGGTGGGTGAAACCCATGGTCTTGAGTTCCGCCAGCGCCGTCTCGTCGAGGTCGCTGAACTTGCCGGTGCCGTTCTCCTCCATCGTGCCATTCGGCTTGCGCGTCTCGTTTGTGTTGCCAAAGAGTCGCGGCAAAAGTTGGTAAATGCGCACCTTGGGATCGCCCGGTGCCGTGCGCCCGGTGCGACGGAAACTCGTACCCGCTTTGCCCGTCTCGGCCACCAGGTAGTGACGAATCGTCTGCACCCCGGTCCCCGATGGCGCCGTCGCATCGATCGCCCCGTAGAGCCGCCCCCAGCCTTCCTCCACCGCGAGGTCTTTGAGGTAAATCGCGATGTCCATGACCGGCCCTCGCCCGGTCAATTTTCCGGGCACCCGGAGCAGCACCTGCGCGGGTTCGGATGACACGGTGAAGGCGTCGCCAGCCGCCTCGAGCGGACCCCATTGCGTCTCCTGCCAACGCTGCACATAGTTTTCTTGGCGATCAACACTTCGGTTGGCGACCAAAAGCAAGTCCGCGGAAAAGGGCAGCCAAACCGCTGATCCGGTTTTCTCCTTGGCCCCGGGCAACAGCGGGGACCCCGCCCCGGGCTTCGTTCCCAACGCGACAAAAATCGCCTGGTCGGGACGATCCACACCCGCCCCGAGCACCAGGATGTCCCAACCGCTCGCCGTCTTGGTGATGCGGTAACGCACCTCGTCCGCGCCGGCCGCATCGTAGCGACCACCCTCGGCCAAAGCCGGACCGGAAAGGAAAATCAGGGCACATAAAACGCGAAGCATAAAAGCAACACATCTGAAACGTGTGTCCCAGCCGTGTCAAGGAACCGCCCCCGCCGTGAGCATCTGTCCTTGCACCACGCGGCATCATGTCCTCTCCTCGAGGGCGTGTCACCCACCGTGAGAGCCGAACGTCCTGCCACCACCCGGGAGGCACCCGGCCAGACCCACCGAGCCTCGGTGCTCCGTCAACTGGCCTCCTACATCTTTCTCACCCTCACCGTTCTGCTGGCTGCGGTCCCGCTCTGGGAAATCTCGGTGCGCGCCCTCTATCCCTCCGGCCCGGCCAGTGCCGCCGGCCTCGGCCACTTTTCCCGCTTGCTGGCCTCCACGGATTTCCTCCGCTGGCTGGGCAACTCACTTTTCGTCGCCCTGGCCGTCACGGTCGTCGGCGTCATTCTGGCCGCCACCGCCGGCTACGCCCTGTCGCGCTTCCATTTCCTCGGACGTCTTGCCGTGCTCAACAGCCTCCTCGTCACCCAGATCTTTCCCGCCACCCTGCTCCTGCTGCCGATCTTCCTTATTCTCGTGCAGCTCAAACTGATCAACACCTTCCTCGGACTCATCCTTGTTTACCTCGTGACCGTTCTGCCTTTTTGCGTCTGGCAGATGAAGAATTTTTATGACACTATTCCGGAAACAATCGAAGAGGCGGCGGCCATGGATGGCTGCACGCCAGCGCAGACTTTCCGGCGGGTCGTGCTGCCCATTTCGGCCCAGGGCCTGGCCGTGACCGCCTTGTTTTCCTTCGCCGCCGCGTGGAACGAATACGTCGTGGCGGCGATTCTCATGCAGGATTCCTCGAGGTTTACCCTGCCGGTCGGGCTGCGCCTGTTGCACAACGAGAGCATGGCCGGCGAAGCGGGCCTCTTCGCCGCAGGCGCGCTCCTCGTCACCCTGCCGGTTCTAGTCCTTTACCTCCTGCTCAGCCGCTTTCTTGTCGCGCGCGTCCAGGACATCTCACTGCGCAATTAAGCCGCGCTGCGCGCACGTCAATCGCCGCGGTAAATGCACCGCGAGGTCGGCGTCTCGTGGATGGCGATTTCGCTAAGATACGGCAATTGCGGTTTGAGTTCCCGCCACAGCCAACCCGCCAATTGTTCGAAAGTCGGATTTTCCAGACCCGGGATCTCATTGAGATAACGGTGGTCGAGTCGCGCGATGAGCGGCTTGACCACTTTGCTGATTTCCGCGTGGTCCATCAACCAGCCCGACTCCGCGCCGACGGGGCCCGCTGCCGAGACTTCCACTTGGTAGCTGTGGCCGTGCATCCGGGCGCATTGATGGTCGGGCGGCACGTTGGGCAGGGTGTGCGCGGCCTCGAAGTGGAAAATTTTGGTCAGCGTGATGTTCATCGCTCTTCTTCTACCCCGCCGCCCGCCCCGCGGCAAACGGTCAAACGCCCCGCGCCTTGGGCTCCCAGATGAACTTGTGCATCTGCAACTGGAAGCGCGCCGGCAATTGATCCTCCAGCATCCAGGCAACGATGTCGCTGGGGGCAATTTTTCCGAAGACCGGACTGAAAAGGACCGCCCGCACTTTGCCGGCCAAGCCGTGCTCCCGCATCATGCCCCGCGCCCACTCGTAATCCTCCCGTGACCCGAGCACGAACTTCACTTCGTCGCGGTCCGTGAGTTGCGCGATATTCGCGTAAAGATTGCGCGCGCATTCCCCGCTCGACGGCGTTTTCAGGTCCATGATGCGGTGGACCCGCGGGTCGACCGCCGAAATATCGTGCGCTCCCGAAGTCTCCAGCAACACGGTGAAACCCGCCGCGCAGAGCATGGCCAACAGCGGCACACAGGCCGGCTGCAGGAGCGGTTCACCCCCGGTCACCTCGACCAGCGGACACCCGAAGAGCCGCACGGCCGCCACAATCTCGTCGAGCGGCATCTTTTTTCCCTCATAGAAGGCATACTCGGTATCACAGTAGGTGCAGCGCAGGTCGCAAAAGGTCAGGCGGACAAAAACGCAAGGCAGCCCGGCCCAGGTACTCTCGCCCTGCACCGACTGGTAGATTTCGTTGACCGTGAGCTTCATTGCCGCGGACAGCTTAGCCGCGACGAGCCGCGCGGCCAACCGGACAATTCACTTTTGCCCCGCGGCGCGAATCAGCGTAAGTTCACCGCTCATGAAGCACCCGGAGGACACCGCAGCCACCCTGCTCGACACCCAAAGCGAGTCCGACCACCGCCGCATCGTCATCGACCGCGTCGGGGTCAAGAACCTCCGCTTCCCCATCCAGGTTGCCGTCGGCCCCGGCGCCCCGCAAAGCACCATCGCCACCGTGCAGCTCACCGTCGAGCTGCCCCAGGAGTTCAAAGGCACCCACATGAGCCGCTTTCTCGAGGTCCTCCAGGCCCACGGTCCCGTCTTGCACCCCGAGGACATCGAAAATCTCTTGCGCTCGCTCATCGACCGGCTGCACAGCAAGCGGGCCCATCTCGAGTTCGAGTTCCCTTTTTTCCTCGAGAAAAAGGCGCCCGTCACCGGCGCACCCGGTCTGGTTGACTACACCGCGCGCTTCACCGCGACGGCCGGCCACGAGAGCCACGACCTCGTCACCACCGTGGTGGCCAATGTCACCACCTTGTGTCCCTGCTCCAAAGCGATCAGCACCAGCGGTGCGCACAATCAACGCGGGCAAGTCACCCTTTGTTTGCGCTCCCAACGTCCGTTGCCGCTGCCCGAAATGGTCTCCCTCATCGAACGCTCGGCCAGCAGCGAACTCTACAGCGTGCTGAAACGCCCGGACGAAAAGGCGGTGACCGAACGCGCCTACGCCAATCCGGTTTTTGTCGAGGACCTCGTGCGCAACATCGCCTCCCAAGTCATCGCCGACCCCCGCATCACGTGGTGGCGGGTCGAAGCGGAAAACTTCGAGAGCATCCACAACCACAACGCCTACGCCATGGTTGAGAAACACGCATGAAACCCGCCATCCTGCTCGTTCCCCTCCTCTTCCTCGCCGGTTGCGCGACCTCACCCCGTGAAGTCCGCCGCGCCAGCCCGGCCACCTCACCCGTGGCCGCGGCGCCGAGCCATGCGCCGGTCTGGCCGGCCAATGCCCCCGGCCTGGCTGCGCAGTCGGCCATCATGATCGATGCGCGCAGCGGAGAGGTCCTTTTCCAAAAAAATGCCGACGCACGCCGGGTGCCGGCCAGCACGCAAAAACTCCTCACCGCCTTGCTGGTCAGCCGCCGCGGCAACCTCGATGCACTGGTCACCGTCGCACCCGAAGACACGCGCGTCGAACCGACCCGCCTGGGTCTCCGGGCCGGCGAACGCTACACGCGGCGCGACCTTCTTCAATCCATCATGGTGAAAAGTTCGAATGACGCCTGTGCCGCGCTGGCCCGCGACCACAGCGGCTCCGAAGCGGCCTTCACCGACCATATGAACCGCGCCGCGTGGTCACTCGGGGCGCGGAGTTCCCATTTCGCCAACAGCCACGGCCTGCCAGCCAGCCAATTTTCCACCGCCCGCGACATCGCGCGCATCGCTTTCCTCGCCTACCGCGATCCGACCCTGCGCCGCATGATGCAGCAACGCATCGTCTTCTTCCGTCACAACACCGGGCGCATCACGCGCCTCGAGGCAACCAACAAATTGCTCGGTCGCTCGTCCGCTTACAACGGGATGAAAACCGGCTACACCAACGCCGCCGGACGCTGCCTGGTCTCGAGCGGACGCCTCAACGGCCGTGAGGTCATCCTCGTGCAGCTCGGCAGCAAAACGAGATACATCTTTGACGACGCCCAGCGGCTCATGGCCTGGTCCGGCCGCGGCACCTCCGGCGACACATCCTACGCGACCTTCTGACCGGTCATTTCGCGCGATGTGGTTGCCGCACCGCTAAAGTTTGGAGACGACAAATTCCGCAGTCTGACGCGCCGCCGCGGGATGGCTGACCTTGAGCAAATTTTCCCGCCAGCGCGTCCACTCGGACCCGCCATTTTCCAGCAGTGCACGCTGCACCGTCCCGATGATTTTTTCGGGAGTCGTCGCCAACGCGCCCGCGCCGATCTCGGCCAGCAGCGTCACATTGCCTTCCTCCTGCCCCGCGACCACGTGGCTGATGATCATGGGGCGCGCGATGGCCAGCGTCTCCTGCACGATTGCCCCGCCCGCTTTGCCGATGAAAAGATGACTTTCGGCCAACAACTCCGGCATGCGGTCGGTCCAGCCAAGGAGGCTGAAGGCGCCGACCGGCAGATCGAGCCGTTTCAAAAACCCGTGCAGATGCTGGTGCCGCCCGGTCACCACGGTCAACTCGACGCCCGGCAACGCGGTCAGCCCCCGCACCACCGCCGAAACCGTGCGGCGACTGGCCGAGGGCAGATAAAGAATTTTCCAAGGCGGCCCCGGCGGCAATGGCCGGCGCGCCAACTCTTCGAAACGCGGACTGACCGGAAAACCGAGCACGACAATTTTCTCCGGCGGTGTGCCGCCTTGCGTCATGGCCTCGCGCGTCGGCTCATTGGCCACGAGGACCCAATCGGCCGGGGCGAGGTTCCAGACGCGGTTGATCACGATGGAGTCGGTCACCACCATGAAATGCGGACAGACCGGCACCTCGCCGCCCTTCATCAGCTCGCTGATCAAATAGCTGTAAACCGGATAAGTCGTCATGACCGCCGCCGGTTTTTTCTCGCGCAGCAAATCCCGGAGGGCTGCTTTGAGATTGCCCAGCGTCGGCAACGTCCAATCGAAGACCGGAGTTTTGTCATAAAGCCAGAAAAAGGCTTTCCACGTCACCGGCACGCGCTGGATGGAGAAATTGTAGGCCACTTGCAGGGTCTTCGAAGCGCGAGGGTTGACCTCGACATAGGGATCGTGGACCTCGGTGTCGTAACCGCCGATGGCCTCGAAGGCGTCGCGCACATTGCGTGCCGCCGAGTTGTGGCCGTCACCGAAACCGGTGGTGAAAATGAGGATTTTTTGGCGACTCATGGAGATTACAACTGGCGGAGGGATTCCTTGGCGCGGCTCTGGGCTCCCGCATCATCGCGGCTGCGCTGGGGCAAGCTGATCGCCTTCTGCAGCTCCCGCCGCGCATCATCTTTGCGCCCTACCGTAAGATAAGCCCGCCCGAGTTCGGCGTGGAAAAGAGCGTTGCCAGGTTCCAGTTCCACCGCTTTCTGCAGGCAGCGGACGGCCTCCTCGTTGCTGGCCGGCGGCATTTTGCCGTAGATGGCCTCGGCCATGACGCGAAGCAAGGCATTGAGGTTGGCAATTTCGTAGTTCCACCGCCCGAGAACGTGCCACCCGAGAGCGTAGCGGGGGTCGAGTTTGACCGCTTCGGCCGACTCGGATCTGACCACACTCGAGAGCTCCAACCGCCGGCGCGACTCGCTGTAAAAAGCCAGGCGGCCTGCCGCGATAGCGAGCGTGACCCGCGCGGCCGGATCCCGTGGCGCCAAGTCTTTCGCTTTCCGGGCCGTCTCGTAGCCGAGGGTAGCCAACCGCAACCTTTCCGCGCGCGATGGGGCGTCCAAGACCATCTCGACATACTGTTTGGCCATCTTGCGCTGCAGCGCCGCATCACCCGGTCGCTGGGCGGCGGCTTTTTGGTAGGCAGCCAGAGCCTCGGCCGACTTGAACTGGCGATCGAGGCTGTCGCCCTGCTCGATCCATTCCGCAGCACCATGAACGCTCGATACCGCGGCCCAGACCACGGCGGCACAAAGTATCGTCCTCACTTGGCGAAAAGATAATGCGAGACGATCCATTCCTCGCCGTAGCGGTAACCCCAAAGTCCCGCGCACGCCATGAAAAACACACGCCAATAGACCCGCCACTTGGTCACATTCTCCGCACCGTAAGTTGCAGTGAGGATCGGCGTGATCTCCGCCTCGTGGCGGTCCATGTTGGCCAGCCAAGCCTCGGAGGTCCTGGCGTAGTGCGTGCCGTTGACGCACCAATGATCCCGCAAGTTCAGGTCATCCTGGAAATAGGTCAGCAAATCATCCGACGGCATCGTCCCGCCCTCGAAAAAATACCGCGTGATCCAGTCGCTCGGATCCGTGCCCTCGAAATGGTAAGCCAACGAGCGGTGGGTGAAAATATGCACGAAGAGCAGCCCGCCCGGCTTCATCCACGACGCGACCTTGCGCAGCAGGAGTTCGTAATTCTTCATGTGCTCGAACATCTCGACCGACACCACGCGGTCGAATTCCCCGTGCGGCAGATCCAACTCCGCCACATTGGCCGTGTGGATTTCCACATTGCCCAACCCCCGCCGCGCCGCCTCGCCCATGATGTATTCTTTCTGCGTGCGCGAGTTGGAAACCCCGAGAATCCGCGAGTTCGGATACTTCTCCGCCATCCACAAGGTCAGCGATCCCCACCCGCAACCCAACTCCAACACGCGCTGGCCGTCCTCCAACTTCGCCCGCTCACAACTCAGCGCCAGCATCGCCTCCTCCGATTCCGCGAAGGTCGTGTGCCGCCCGGACCACAGCCCGCTACTGTATTTCATGCGCGGACCGAGCACGTATTTGAAAAATTCCGTCGGCACTTCGTAATGCTGCTCGTTCGCCTCCCGTGTCTTCACCGCGATCGGCAGGGACTTCAGCTCGCGCACAAAATCCATCAACGCCTTCTGCTGCGCCTCCACCCCGCCGCGGTTCTCGTCCTTCAGCTTGCGCGCCAACAACTGATGGATCCCCGCCCGGATGACAAAATCCGGCAGCATCCCTTTCTCCAAAATGCGGTCGAGAACACTCATGGCGTCCTCCCCCGGTAGGAACGGTCGCCGCGGCGACCGTCCGCTGCCCTTGTAGCGGCGCCGTCCTCGGCGCCGATCGTTATACGTTCAGCCCCCATCATCCCCTCCGCACAAACCAAGGAAAAAACGCGTTCACCGTCCGCTGATACTCCCGGTAATCCTCGCCCCGCGACCGCACCGCATGCTCCTCGGTTGCCTTGATCCCCGTCACTTTGGTCAAAAATAAATACATCAGGGCCGGAGCATAAACCGCCATCCACCCGCCCGGCGAGCCCAGCGCGTAGATAAAATACGCGACCCAGACCAGCCATTCGCAAAAGTAATTCGGATGACGCGAATAGTTCCACAACCCGACCCGGCAGGTTTTCCCCTTGTTAGCCGAATCCGACCGGAACCGGTTCAGCTGCGCATCGGCCGCCGATTCCCCCAGCATGGCCAGCAGCCACAACGCCGCTCCCACATACTCGAAAACCCCCAGCCCCGGCGCCCCGTTGATAAAGACAAATACAAACGGCACGCTCAGCAGCGCGATGAGAACCCCCTGCGCCTCGAAAAACCCGAAGAACATGGCCCACGTGTGGTTCGGGAACTGTTGCCGCAGCGCCGCATAGCGCCCGTCCTCCTCCGGATGGTGCTTGGCCACGCGGATCCACAAATACGTCCCCAGCCGCGCCGCCCAGATTGTCACCATCAACACGAGCACGAAACTGCGCGTGACGTCCCCACCGCCCAAGACAGCGCAGGCCAAGGCCACGGGAATGAATCCGTAGGACCAGAAAATGTCGACGATCCCCGCGTTGTTCAGCACGCGGGAAATCACCCACACCCCCGCCATCATGACCATCGGAATGGCCAGCGCGAAGGCCATCAACCGCCAGAACTCCGCCCACTCCGGCATCATGAGCACCCCCGATTCAGACCCGTCGAAAAATCGAGCGTCTCATTGTCCGCCCGCGTGTAAATGGCCTGCACCACGCTGATGTGACGCGTGGCAAACGCCGCCTCGCAATACGCGAGGTAGTAGTCCCACTTGCGGAGGAACGTCTCGTCGAACCCCTGCGCCCGCACTGCAGCGAGCACACGATGGAAATTCTCCCGCCAGACATGCAGGGTCCGCGCGTAATACGGTCCCATGTCGTCCAAATCATGCAGGAACAAATCCCCCGTGCGATTCAGCGCCGTGTTGACCCGCCCAATGCTGTTGAGTAGCGAGCCCGGGAAAACATGCCGCTGAATAAAATCCACCCCGCGCCGCAACACCTCGTATTGCGCATCCGGACACGTGATGTATTGCAACCCGAGCAGCCCCTTGCGCTGGAGCAAGCGGTGGCACTGCGCGAAATACCCTTCGAGGTATTTGTCCCCCACCGCCTCGAGCATCTCGATGGAGGCAATCTTGTCGAACTGCCCGGTCAGCTCCCGGTAGTCGGTCAGCCGCAGATCGATCTGGTCGTTCAACCCCGCCGCCGCGATCCGCCGCGAGGCCTCGTCGAACTGCGCCGGCGAGATCGTCACCGTGGTAACCCGGCATCCGAAATTTTGCGCCGCGTGCATAGAAAACCCGCCCCACCCGCTCCCGATCTCCAGCACATGATCCGACGGCTGCAACCGCAGCTTGCGGCAGAGCACATCGTATTTGCGCACCTGCGCCTGCTCCAGTGTCGCGCCCGGCTGATCCCAATACGCCGCCGAATACGTCATGGTCGGATCCAACCACAGCGCGAAGAACTCGTTGCTCAGATCGTAGTGCTCTTGGATATTCCGCCGGCTGGTCCGCCGGCTGTTCGGCCGCAGCTGGTGCGCCACCTTGTGCGCGAAATTCATCAGCCCGATCCGCAAGTCCGTCCGCCCCGATCCCTCCAGCACCGTCGACTCGTCGGCATTGCGGATAAACCACGCAATCACCCCGACCAAATCCTCCGTCTCCCACAACCCGTCCATATACGCCTCCCCAAACCCGACCGGCCCGTAAAGCACGCACGTCCGGAAAAATTCCACGTCCTTGACCCGAATCTCCGCCCGCGGCTCCTCCCCCACCCCCCCGAAGACCTTCTCGCTCCCGTCCGGCAAAACCACCCGCAACCAGCCGCACTGCATACCGGAAAGCACGGAAAAGAGGATCGACTTAAAATTCATCACGCGAAGCGGCAATATACATCTTCCACCGGCGCGGCGAAAGCAGGTTTGCACCGATTGATCTAGCAGGCTGCGACGGCTAAACCTTCCGTGTCGATGCGGAAACTGCTCCTCACCAGCGCCCTGCTCTTGGCAGCAGCGCGAAGGTCAAGCCTCGCGCCTCGGTGGGGAGCGACGTTGACGTGAGGGTGTCGGTTTTTTGGCCTCGTGCAGCACGATGGGCAAGAACTTTGCGAAGTGCCTGAAATCCCCGTCCGTTGTGAAGATGACCAAGTCGCACCGGACAGCCACTGCGCAAATGAGGAAATCGGTGTTCGACCCCTGAATGCCCTTCGACCGGCACACGTTGAAAAACTTCGCGGCCGTCACGTAATCTTCCGTCAGGAGCGGAATATCGGGGAATGCCGCGAGGTGGGTTTCCAAACGCGCGAACTGCACCCGATCCCGCACACCGGAAAGAATTTCCTGCCGGATGGGGCCGACGATCTCGGCTCTATGGGCGGAAACGAGCCGCCGCAATTCCTCCCTCTCCGGATGCTGCCGTCCATCGTCACGCCGCAAGGCCAACGACCAGACGCTCGTATCGACGAGCGCCCTCAAGCCCGCGCCCGCTGGCGTTTGTAGTCGTAGGCCGGGTCGAACTCGACCTTCCCGAAAAGGTCCAAGATGCGATCCTGTCGCAAGTGGCTGATGTAGTCCGTGAGGGCGCGGGTGACCGCCTCTTTCTTGGTGCGATGTTTTCCCAGGGCCGCGGCCTCTGTGATCAGCCGATCGTCAAGTTGCAGATTCGTCGCCATAGTTCGATCCCACACACAGTGTCACACATTGTGATGTGTGAGTCAATGGATTCGGAAGACCGACCGCGTCCACTCTGCGGGCAAGCAAGCTTGGAAAAGCTACTTCTGCAAGGACTTATGCGGACGGAACACCCCGCGCTGGTCTTCGGCGCGCGCCTCTTTCCGGAAAAACGGCACGCGTTTGAGCCAGAGACGGAAGGCCTGCCAGTGGATGAGGCCGATGACCTTGAGCGTGATGAATGGAAACCTGGCCGTGAAGCCGAGGAGGTTGGCCAAGGTAATTTCCTTGCGCCGGCCGGTCAGCGTGCTGATCAGCACTTTGCCCTCCGCATCGTAGTCATCAATGAAGACCCGCAGCTTTTCGTCCGGCAGGTGGAAGCGGAAGTGGAACTTGAGATCCACCGGACTGAACGGCGACACATAGTAGTCCTTCGGCACCCGCACCTCGAAGTCACACTTGCCGTCCGGCGTGCGCGGCACCAGATACGGCTTCAATTCGCGGAAGGTGTTGCCCACCTGCACCACCGACCCATGCGGCGTGCCCTCGGCCCGGAAGCAGAAATAAATGGTGATAGGATTGAAGGTGTAACCAAGCATCCGCGGGAAACAGAGCATGCGGATCGAGCCGCCCTCCTCCAGCGGACACCCCGCGCGCTGGAGGAACTCGCGCACGTTGTCCGCGATCGGACGCTCCCCGGGGCCGTATTGCAGATGGTCGCGGTCGCGCAAGCTGTAAATATTCGGACGATTAACCCCGAAAATTTTCAGCTTCCGTGCCACGACGTCCAACTCGGCGAGATCGAGGTAGAAGTAAAAAACGCGGTAAAGAAACTCATGCTGCTTGGGCCGCAGGCGCCGGTGGAAGACGTCGCATTCGTAGAAGCAAGAGTTCACCTCCAAGGATCCTCCCCGCACACCGCATGCGCGCATTGCACGGCCGAGGCGAAGGCATCCTCATGGAAACCGTAGCGGAAGTAGCTACCGCAGAAAAAGACGCGCTGGTCGCGCGACTCGGCATTGATCGAGGGCAAATGGTGCTGCGCGGCCAGCGCGCCGCGGTCGAAGACAGGGTGCGTGTATTCCGTCTTCCACAGCACGGTCGCCGGGTCGATGCGGTCGGCGTAATTCAGACTGACAAAATAATTCCGGCGATCCGACACCCCCTGCAGGCGGTTCATGTAGTAATGGGTCGACGGACGCTCGCCCTCCGCACTCGGCTCCATGCGGTAATTCCAGGCCGCCCAGGCCAGCCTGCGCTGCGGCATGACCGTCGCATCGGTGTGCAGCACGGTCTCGTTGGCCTGATAGCGGAAGGCGGGCAGCAACTTCTCCTGCAATGGACTCGGCCGCGCCAGCATGGCCAGCGATTCGTCGGCATGGGCGGCCATGATGACACGATCAAACGCATGAGTTTGGCCGTCCTTGGTCCGCACCGTGACTCCGTCAGCTTCCGTCTCGACACCGGCGACCGGCACGGACGCCCGCGCGCCGGGCAAACTCGCCACCATGCGTTTCACGTATTCGCGCGACCCGCCGTCCACCGTGAACCACGGATGATGCGTGCTGACGCCGAGGAATCCATGATTGTGGAAAAACCGCACCAGCGTGGCGGCCGGAAAATCCAACGCGCCACCCGGGGTAATGCTCCAGATCGAAGCGCTCATCGGCACGAGGTAAAGCCGTAGGAAGTCGTCGCCGAGACGGTGGAGGCGCACAAACTCGTCGAGCGACATGGACTCGAGTGACTCGTCCTGCAAGGCCGCATTGGCCACGCGGAAAAACCGCATGATCTGCGCCAGCAACTTGAGGTAACGCGGTCGCACCAGATTCCGCCGTTGGGCGAAGACGCGGTTCAAGCCCATCCCGTTGTATTCCACATCGAGTCCCTCGTGCCGCACGCTGAAACTCATCTCGGTCGGCTTGATCGGCACCCGCAACTCTTCGAACAAACGCAGCAGATACGGGTAGGTCACCTTGTTGAAAACCATGAACCCGGTGTCGATCGGCACCCGTCGCCCGTCTTCGTCCACCTCGACGGTATTCGAATGACCGCCGATGTGGCCCTCGCGCTCGAAGACCGTGACGTCGTAGCGCCGCCGCAACAACCATGCCGCGCCCAATCCGGCGATGCCGCCGCCGATGACGGCCAAGCGTTCGCGGCTCACCAACTCCCCCCTTGTAGCGGCGGTCTATGACCGTCGCTGCCTTTCCAAATGCTCCGGCGGTCATAGACCGCCGCTACATTAAACACCCTCACGCCGAGGCCTGCCCGCTGATCTGCCCATCCTCGCGGTAGGCGGAGTCGGGCACCGCGCGCAGATTTTTGATGATCCCGAGCCAAGAGAGCACCTTGAGCGTGTAGTAAGTCGGGTCGAACTCCCACCAGTAGAAACCCTGCCGCGCGGCGGCCTGATACCGGTGGTGGTTGTTGTGCCATCCCTCACCCAGCGTGATGAAGGCGAGGATCATGCTGTTGCGGCTGTCATCTTTCGTGTCATAGCGCTTCCTGCCCAGCACGTGGGCCAGCGAGTTGATGCACGATGTGCCGTGGAAAAGGAAGGTCGTGCTGATGAAGAAACCCCAGACCAGCATCTGCAGCGGCGTGGTGCCGAACAACGGGAAAAACGCCTGCAAAAACCAGCCCCACCCGAGCATGACGATGGCGAGGAAGATCGGCCCGATCAGATCGAAGCGGTTGAGGAAAACCAACTCGGGATACTTGGCGAGGTCTTTGATCCGCGAGTAGTCGGTCGGGAAATTGCAACTGCTGGTGATCCAGCCGATGTGAGACCAGAGGAAGCCCTGCACGCCGGGCGAATGAAAATCCTCTTCTTCGTCCGAGTGCTTGTGATGATGCCGATGCACCCACGCCCACCAAAGCGGACCGCGCTGCGTGCAGGTCAGACCAAGGAACGCGACAATGAATTGTCCGGCCCGCGAAATCTGGAACGTCTTGTGGCTGAAATACCGGTGGTAAAAACCGGTGACGAGGAACATCCGCGCGAAGTAAAGAAACACCGCGGTGGCCACCGCGATCCAACTCCACCCGGTCCAGATAACCCCGAGGCAGCCGAGGTGCAGGATGATGAAGGGCACCAGACGCCGCCACTCCATGCGCTCGGGCTGGTTGCGGATCACTTCCGCGTCGCCCTCGAAATAATCGCTGTCGAGGCAGTTGATGATCCGGCGGAGCGGTGAAACGGAGGCGGCAGTCATGACTTTACTCTTGGGCCAAACCTAGCTGCCCAAGGAGACGCTGCAAGTCGTCGTTCCCGTAATACTCGATGAGAATCCGGCCTTTGTCCTCGCCATGATGGACTTCCACGCGGGTCGAAAGATGCTGCTGCAGGCGGTTTTCCAGATGCTGAACGGCAGCCGAGGCGGCGCGCTTTTGACGGGTGCGTCCTTTCCGGACCACGCCATCTTGGGTCAGGGTGGTATTGACCAGATCCTCGGTGGCGCGCACCGAGAGATTTTTCCGCATGACTTGCCCGGCCACGTTGCGCTGCTCCTCGGCCGTGCGTAGCCCGAGCAGGGCCTTGGCATGTCCGACACTGAGGCGACCTTGCACCAAGTGCGTCTGCAATTCTCCGTCCAACTCGAGCAAGCGCATGGTGTTGGCCACCGCGGCGCGGCTTTTGCCGACTTTTTTGGCGATCTCGTCTTGGCGCAGTTTGAATTCCTCGGCCAGACGCTTGTAGGCCTGCGCTTCCTCGATCGGGTTGAGATCCTCGCGCTGCAGGTTCTCGACCAGCGCGAACTCGAGCACCTCGAGGTCGGTGGCGTCGCGGACGATGACCGGAACCTCTTTGCGTCCCGCTTGCCCCGCGGCGCGCCAACGGCGTTCACCGGCGATGAGTTCGAGGAGTCCATTGACCCGGCGCACAATGAGCGGCTGAATGATGCCGTTCTCACGGATGGAAGCGACAAGCTCGGCCAAATGATCCGCCGAAAACGTGGTGCGCGGTTGCAGCGGACTGGGCACGACCTGCGTGAGCGCAACCGACTGCACCCGCTCGCCCGCCGCTTCCGCCGCGGCGACCGCTTCAGCGGCTGTTTTGGCCGGAGCGATGAGTGCGCCGAGTCCGCGTCCGAGTGCTGGTTTGGCCATGACCCTTGATCCTAGCGAAGGTGCCGCCCCGATGGGAAGCGTCGGCATGGGCCCAAGACCCCACTGGCCTCCGGGCGGGTGGTGCGTCTATAAAAGAGCGATGTCGCATCTCTTCGGCCGGCTCTCCCTCTGGATCGACCCGGTGCCGCGCGATGGACCCGCTCAGATGGCCTGCGACGAGGTGCTCTTGGCCCACGCCCGGGGGCCGCTGCTCCGGGTTTTCCGATGGACCGGGCCATGGGTGAGTATCGGATACTTTGTTCCGTGGCGGGAGGCCGCGGCAACCCGGCCCGGTTGGCCCGTTTGCCGCCGTTGGACCGGCGGGGGCGTGGTGGTGCACGACGGAGATTTCACCTTCTCGTTGGTCGCGCCGCGCACCGAGTCGTGGTCGGTGCTACGGCCTGACGAAAGCTACCGCGTGCTGCACCTCGCGCTCGCTTCAGCACTCCATGATGCCGGATGCGAGGCGGTTCTTTTCCAGGGCGAGGCGCAGGGTGCCGCGGCCTGCTTTGCCGGACCCGTCCGTTACGATGTGGTGGACGGAACTCGCAAGGTCGCGGGAGGAGCGCAGCGGCGCACCAAACGCGGACTCCTCCACCAAGGATCGGTCCGGCAGTCAGGCCTCGAAGCCGGGTTCGGTCAACGTCTCGCCGCCACCTTGGCTGCGGAAACCGAGTCGTGGACCCCCCCGGAGAGTTTCGAGGCGGAGACGACCGACCTGGAGACTTCCAAATACGGACGGGACGAGTTCCTGCGGAAGGAACAGCCTTGAGCAAAATCTCGCACTGCGGCAACGTGCCTGGAGATTCGCCCGCGCTTTGTCGCGCCCGAGCGCAAGTGTCGCCATGAAAAAACCGATCAAATCCGCGGTCAAAAGCGCGAAAGCGAAAACCAAAAAAGCACCGGCCAAAAGCAAGATGGTCACCGCAAGCCGGAAGTCCGCGAAGATCACCAAAGACGTCCGTCAAGCCGCCGCCCGAAAACCGGCCCCACGGACTCGCGCCAAGAAAATGGCTGGCGCGAACATTGACCATCTCGGTGACCTTCCTCGCAGCTACGGCGAAGAAGGCATTTTCGTGGTCGCGCAGGAACCGCATTGGCTTTTTTGTTATTGGGATTACACGCTGACCGAAGGCGTCAAGGACACCATCTTCCTGCGCCACGGTCGGGAGGGCGCGGATCGCCCGGAGGCCGAAGTGCCCGTGCCTTCGGAAACCAACAGTTGGTATCTCGCCGTGCGCGAGACCGATGCGGACTATTATGTCGAACTCGGGCACTACAATGGGGGCCATTGGAAGACACTCGCCCGCAGCGGCACCGTGCTCACCCCGCGCGACACCATGACCGGATTCGGCGAGCCCGTTTTCGCCAACATGCCCTTTCATTCCAACTTCCAACAACTCGTGGAGAAAATCCGCGGCACGATGCGCGAGGGCGAAAGCCTGGCCGATGCCCTGGCCCGTCTTCAAGGACACGGTGCAGGGCCGATCGGACGACTGACCCCGGCCAGTCTTTTTTCCGGCGGGTTCGCCCTATCGTCGTGGGCCTCGGCGCCCGGCGGGTCACCGGGAGGCTTCCTGGCCGCACTCGGGATCTCCGGCGCATCGTGGGAAAGCGCGCCGGGCAACTGGTCTTCCGCCGCACTCTCGGGTCGGGGGGCACCAAGTAGCTGGTCGTCGAGTTGGCACGGAGGCCGCGAGTTCTTCATGCACCTCAATGCCGAGGTCATCTTCTACGGCGGCACCCATCCCGACGCCAAGGTGACCGTCGACGGAAAGGAAATCATGATCCGCCCCGATGGAACGTTCCGTTACCACTTCGTCCTGCCCGACGGCGCCTTCGAGATTCCCGTCGTGGCCACTTCACCCGACGGCGCGGAAACACGGCGCGGCGTGCTGCGCTTCGAGCGCTCGACCACGCGCGAGGGGGATGTCGCCTCCACCACGCAGCCACCGCTCGGTGTGCCGATGGGGCGCAAACGTTCCTGAATCGCTACCGCAGACCGGGATTCCCGTCCGCCACGGCGCGAGTTAATCTGTTCCCCGTGCCTGCTCCCGACGATCCCCTCGCGCCGGCTTATCTCGATTACCTGCGCGACGAACGCAACGCCTCGCCGCGCACCGTGAGCAACTACGACCGCGCCTTGACTGCCGCGGCCGGATTCCTCGGTGAAAAGTCCTGGCCCGAGGCCACGGCCGATGATTTCCGCGCTTACCTCTTCGCCCTCATGAAGCGCGATCGCGCGCGGGCCACCATCCGTCTCGACTTTGCTGCGCTGCGCAGCTTTTACCGCTTTCTCTGCGAGCGAAAAAGTCTCGCCGCCAACCCGCTCATGGCCGTCTCGCTGCCCAAAGCTGAGAAACGTCTTCCGGGCTTCCTCACCACCACGCAGATCGATGCCCTGCTGCGGTCCCCACATGAGGCGAAGCGCGCGAAACAGGCGCCGGATTGGCTGCCCTGGCGCGATGCCGCCATCCTCGAATTGTTCTATTCCAGCGGACTGCGTCTCGCCGAGTTGGCGGCCCTCGAGGTGAACGATATCGACCCTTACAACGAATCGGTCCGGGTCCTCGGCAAAGGGTCCAAGGAACGCATCGTGCCCGTGGGCCAGCCCGCTCTCGAAGCCATCCAGCATTACCGTCAGCGGGCCAAGGTGCAGTCCGGACCGCTCTTCCTGAGCAAGCTGCGCCAGCGGCTTGGTCCCACTTCAATCTGGTCGCTGGTCAAAAAATACCTCCGGCTCGCGCAGATACCCGTTCCGGCCAGCCCGCACAAACTCCGCCACAGCTTCGCCACGCATCTCCTCGATGCCGGCGCCGACCTCCGCAGCGTGCAAAGCATGCTCGGACACGCCAGCCTCTCCACCACCCAAATCTACACGCACGTGACGACCGAAAGACTCAAGAAAGCTTACGATCAGGCGCACCCGCGAGCGTAAAACCAGACCAAACCCGCCGAGCGCGCGGTCCACAAAACCGTGCGCAGCCAGTTGCCGTTGACAAGGGCCCGGACCAATTCCGGACGCGCCCCCTCGCGCGACAACCGCCCGTGCAAAGGCCCCTGCCACAAGGCAGTCGACAACCAGATGACCAACAACAGAGCCAACATGGTCCGCCAAAACCAAAGGGGCTCGCCGGCGAAGGCCAACAAGACCGCGGTGAACAATTCGAGGACCATGAGCGGTCCGACCACCGCGCCGATGGAGCGGCAATGATGCCGGTGGAAATCACCGAATTCCGCCGCGCCAACCCGGGTAAAGGCCGGGTATTGGACAAACTGCACCAGCCAAATGAGGCCGGACAGGCCGAAGGTCGCCGCCGCTTGGAGGGCCTGTGCCCACGCCAGCCATTCGGGCGCGCCACTCATGCGCGCGGCAGCCTCAGTTGACCACGCGCACCGGCGTGCCCTGCGAAACGTTGGCGAAGAAAATCTGCGCCATGCGCTCGGGCATGCGCACACAACCATGCGAGGCCGCAAAGCCCGGGAGAAATCCGGCATGCAAGCCGTAGCCGCCGTGGAAACGCAAAAAATAGGGCATGGGCGCCCCGCGGAATGAGGTGCCCGGCGGCTTGGGATCGCGCTTCACTCCAACATTGGCCACCATGACATTGCCGCCCTGATCGACGTAGTCCCCGTAAAGATTCGACACGTGGTCTTTGCTTTTCTGGATGATTTTGTATTGACCGGACGGTGTGCGGTAGCCTTCGCGGCCGGAGGAAATCATCGAGACCCCGACGAGGCGCCCGTCCTTGTAAAAGAACGCTTTCTGCTCGCCCAAATCGATGGTGATCGAGGGATTTCCGGACACTCCATCCCCGTCCCAGTAGGACACTGTGTCGTTGATGCCGACATTCGACGGCTTGGCCACCACGTCGCCGCCGGACGTGAGGTAGCGGGTCGTGGAACTGGTCAGACGCCGGTCATGTGTCGCGCATCCGGCCAAAACCGCGAGCAACAGGCAGAAGCCGAGTCGCATAATGGTGTTCATAGCAGGCGTGGGAATAAAGCCTCTTGTCGGCGTCTGGTCAAACCCAAAGCACCGGTCAATGCGGACGCAAGACGACCGTCGAAGCAGTCTCGGGGTGGCCGGCGAGCAGAGCCTCGACAGTGTAAACGCCCCCCACCGCCATCTCCCGAGTCGGCACGGCGACCTCATATTCGAGTCGCTCCCCGGGGTTGACCACAACCGAAGAGGCCGTGGCGGCAAAGCTGCGGTCCTCTGACCACAGAAAGAGCCTCTGACCGCCGGAACCTCGCATGGCAACTTCGAGGTGCTGCTCGGTCGGGAACTCCAAATGCAGCACCTGCCGCGAGGCATTGACCAAGGAGAAGACCACCCGGACGTCCCGGTGCAGGGACAGCCTGAATTCGCCGGGTTCGGCCTGCAGACTCGGTTGCAGGGCCGCCGCCGAGGTGACCCTCGTCGCGCCTTCCCGTTCGGCCGGCGCACAGGCCGCCACCACCGCGGCCAAGATGATGGTGAGCCCCGCGCTTCGCATGACCTGCGATTTAAGCGCGCCGCGCGCACGGTTGCAATTCCCCGCGCGCCCCGTTTACTTATCCGCATGCGCCACCCTTTTCTTTTCCTTTGCACGGCCGCCCTGCTCTGCACCGGCGGGGCCAAGAAGCCGACCGTCGAACTGCGCATCCATGGCGAAGGCATCGCCGCCGAAGCCCCGACCTTCGCCTTTCCCGCCACCTTGCTTAACGGCCGCGAGACATTTCTCTCCCGTATGCCGCTGATCACGCAGCGCGAAATCCACTCGGTCTTTCCGTTTGCGGCCGCGGACGGATCGCAGGGCGTCTACCTCAAACTCGACAACCACGGCTCCGGCCTGCTCAAGCAGCACACCATGGAAAGAAGCGGACGCCTGCTCGCCGTTTTTTTCAACGGCCGCCAGGTGAGCAATCTGGTCGTCGACCGGCCCGTCAATGATGGAATTGTCAGTATCCCGCGCGGACTCGACAGCGCCGAGGTGGAGATGCTCACCGCGGCTTATCCGGTCATCGGCCAGAGCGGCCAGAAGCGATGATGAAAGTCTTCGCCGCCACGCTCCCCCTTCTTTTTCTCCTCGTCATCACCCCGGCGAGGCCCTTCTCCCCCGTGTTGCCCACGGACAACGATGCGCTTTTCCGAGGACAACCGGAAAAGTTTTACATGTATACGGACCGCGATTTCGAAGGCGTGAAAAGCCGGCCGTGGCAGGGCGGCAGCTACGGGTTCACCCGCAACCAGCAACGCGTGGGAGGGAACATCCTGCTGACCAAATTCCACGAGGGCATCGACGTGAGCCCCCTCCGTCGCGACGCATCCGGTCGACCGCTCGACGAGATTCGCGCCATCGAGGGAGGACGCGTTGTGCACGTCAGCGACGATGCGAAGGATTCCAACTATGGAAAACTCGTCGTGATCGAACACCGGGTCGAAGGCGCCCCCGTCTTCAGCGTGTATGCCCACCTCGCCACGATCGATGTGCGGCGCGGACAAACCATCGCGCCAGGCGACCGCATCGGCCTCCTCGGCTCCACCGGTGTCGGCCTCAACCAACGCCGCGCCCACCTGCATCTCGAGGTCGCCCTCCTCTGGCACGACCAATTCGAAAGCTGGCACCCCGCGAATTTCCCCTCGCCGAACAAACACGGACTCTACAACGGCATCAATCTGATGGGCCTCGACGTTGCGGAATTCTACCTCCAGCAACGCAAAAAACCTTCCCTCACCCTCCCCCAATTCATCCGCCAACAAGAGCCGTTCTTCCGCGTCCGCATCCCGGAATCCCCCCACTTCCAACTCCCCCGCCGCTACCCCTGGCTGGTCAAAGGCAATGCCGCTGGCGCGCGCTCATGGCTGGTTTCGTTCACCGCACCCGGGTTTCCCGTCCTGATCGAACCCTCGACCGAGGCCGCCTCCGCCCCGCGCGTCGAATGGGTCGCCCCGGCAAAATTCCCTTACGCCAAACTGACCCGCCGGTTGATCGACGGCTCGCGCCAGCAACCGCGCCTCGGGGAGAGCGGAGAAAAACTCATCGACCTCCTCACTTGGGATCCCGCCTCCCGACCGGCGCCCGAACCGCAACGCGGCTTGTCAGAAGACGCCGCCAACCTTAGGCTTTCGCCACCTGATGAGTGACCGCAGCCCTTACGCCTACGATTCCAAAATCGAGGGCAACATCATCTTCACGCAACTCGACACCGCCATCAATTGGATGCGCAGTAACTCGCTCTGGCCCATGCCCATGGGCCTGGCCTGCTGCGCGATCGAACTCATGGCCGCGGGCGCCGCGCGTTTCGACATCGCCCGCTTTGGCGCGGAGGTCATGCGTTTCTCCCCCCGCCAAGCCGACGTCATGATCGTTGCCGGCACCGTGACCTACAAAATGGCCCTCGCAGTCAAACGGATCTACGACCAAATGGCCGAGCCGAAATGGGTCATTGCCATGGGCGCCTGCGCGTCCTCCGGCGGCATGTATCGGAGCTACGCCGTGCTCCAGGGCATCGATCATCTCATTCCGGTCGACGTCTACGTTTCCGGTTGCCCGCCCCGCCCCGAGGCCCTCCTCGACGGCCTCATGCGCCTGCAGAAAAAAATCATGGGGGAACATTCTTTCCTCGAGCAGAAAAAAGAGCTGCTCGCCTCGATCTGAATGAAGCTTCCCGACGTTGCCGAAGCTCTGTCCTCGCGATTCGGCGCGGGGGTAACCGGTCGCGTGGAATTCCGCGGCGAGACGACCTTATTGCTCCAACCCGCAGCCCTCCGCCCGGTCTGCGAATTCTGCCGCGACGAACTCGGTTTCAACATGCTTCTCGATATCTCGAGCATCGACCATTTCGAAAACGAACCGCGCTACGAAGTCGTCTACGAACTTTACTCGCTGGAGAACGGCCTTCACCTCCGCCTCAAGACGTCCGCCCCCGAGGACGAGCCCGAAGTCCCGACCGTCTGCGACCTCTGGCCGACCGCCAACTGGCACGAGCGCGAAGTGTGGGACATGATGGGCATCCGCTTCGCTCGCCATCCCGACCTCCGCCGCATCATCATGTGGGACGGCTACCCTTACCATCCCCTGCGCAAAGATTTCCCGCTTGAAGGCAAATTCAGCGACGTGCCCGACGTTGCCTTCACCGAACCCGCCCCGCTGGCCGGCGGCCCGTTCGTCACCGCACCCGTCAAAGGCACCACCGAAGTCCGTGAGCCGCGCGCCCGTCGCGCCGGCGATCTCCCGCCCGAGCAGGCCTTCATCGCGGAACCTTGATCTCCACGCCGGAACAACTCGCGGACTTCACCACCCGCCTCGACACGCACAAGGTCATCGGACTCGATACCGAGGCCGACAGTCTGCACAGCTACTACGAGAAGGTCTGTCTCGTGCAGGTCTGCTCGCCCGACGGTTACTTTTTGGTCGACCCCCTGGCCGAAGGACTCGACCTCTCCGCATTCTACGCGTCTCTCACCCCGCACACCCTCATCATCCACGGGGCGGATTACGACTTGCGCCTGCTCGGACGCCACCCCGCCTTTGACGCCATCGATATTTTCGACACCTCCATCGCCGCGCGTTTCCTCGGGCTCGAACAAATCGGCTACGCCGCCCTCGTGCAGAAATTTTTCGATGTCACCCTCTGCAAAGCCTCGCAGCGCGCCGACTGGGGACGCCGTCCCCTCCCGCCACGCATGGAAGAATATGCGCTCAACGACGTCCGCTACCTCCTCCCCCTCGCCGAAATCCTCGAAAACCAACTCAAAGAGCTCGGCCGCTGGGAATGGTATGGCCAATCCCGCGACGCCATGGTGCAAAGCGCCCGCGAGCCCCGCGAACGGGATTTGGAAAATGCCTGGCGCGTCAACGGGAGCAGCAAACTCCCGCCCCGCGAGGCTGCGGTCCTCCGCGCCCTCTGGCACTGGAGGGATGCCGAAGCAAGCGCTTGGGACCGTCCGACCTTCCACGTCATTTCCAACGAGCGCATGATCGATGCGGCCTGCGCCGCGGTGGCCGGACACAAATTCGAGGTTCATCGCATGCCGCCGCCGCGCTACGCCCGCATGAAAGAAGCCCTCCGTGCCGCGCTCGAACTTCCCGAAAACGAATGGCCGGTCTTCGAACGCGAACGCAAACCCCGTCCGAGCGGTGCAGCCTGCCGCCTCTTCGAGCACCTCCGCGAAAAGCGCGACGCCGTGGCCCGGGAACTGGCCATCGACCCCTCGCTCATCGCCTCGCGCCTCACCTTGATGTCCGTCGCCCAACAAAACGGCAGCCGCCTCCTCCCCTGGCAACGCGACCTGCTCCAGCCCGATTCCATGTAGCGGCGCCGTCCCCGGCGCCGATCGATCGGATCCATGACCCCGACCGCCCGCGAAACCATCCGGCGAGCCCTCGCTGAAGACCTCGGCCCCGGCGACATCACCTCCGAGTGCTTTATCCCCGCGGAGCATCATTCCACCGTCCGCCTCATCGCCAAGGAACCCGCCACCCTCGCCGGCACCGCCGCCGCCATGGAGGTCTTCCGCCAAGTCGATCCCACCATCGAAATCACCCTCGAGAAAAACGACGGCGACCAACTCACCCCCGGCACCCTCATCCTCACCGCCCACGGTCCGACCCGCGCCCTCCTTTCGGCCGAACGCACCGCGCTCAACTTCCTCCAGCGCCTCAGCGGCATCGCCACCCTCACCCGCCGCTTTGTTGACGCGGTGGACGGCACCAAAGCCCTCATCCTCGACACCCGCAAAACCACCCCCGGACTCCGCGAATTCGAACGCTTCGCCGTCCGCGCCGGCGGCGGCACCAACCACCGCTTCGGCCTCTTCGACCGCGTGCTGGCCAAGGACAACCACCTCGCCATCACCGGCGACGCCACCGGACTCCAACGCGCCATCGACCAAGCCAAAAAACGCGCCCCTGACATTCTCATCGAAATCGAAGCCGATACCCTCGATCAGGTCCGCCTCCTCTGCAGCCTGCGCGACATCGACCTCATCCTCCTCGACAACATGTCGAACGAACAACTCCGCGCAGCCGTGCAAATCCGCGGTGAAAAGAAAATTCTCCTCGAAGCCAGCGGCGGCGTAAACCTCGACACCGTCGCCGCCATCGCCGCCACCGGCATCGACCAAATCTCCGTCGGTGCCCTCACCCATTCCGCAATAGCCATCGATCTCTCGCTCGAAATCGCGTAGCAACAGGAAAAGTGGCATCGGCATCTTGCCGATGAATCCTGGTCATCCTCGGCAAGATGCCGAGGCCACACCTCCCTCACCGCCGCCGCAAGCCAGCGGCTCAGACCAACGTCCTTTTGCTTTTCGACTCCCTACTAACTCAATGAGAGTTACTCTCTCGAAAGGGAGTAAAGACAGGCCACTGATAGAAGAAGATGAAAGAGGATAAGCGGGGCGCGCTGACACGCGCCCCGCTCATGGCATCTCTCCGAGGACTGTGTTTGCGCCGTGTCAGCGGCGCGAACACCATCTTCTGGCATCTTCTTCCATCCGTGGCTTTCTTGCCTCTGCCTGCCCAAGCTCACAGTCGACGCCGGCCCCAGTTACTCCCAGCACACACCCGCCAATGCGCGGGTTCAGGGACTATGGACCGAGTGGTAGGGCTGGGCCTCCGGGACCGGCCGTGTCAAATCCCCGAGAAGGTTCGCGGTCGGCCCG
The DNA here is from genome assembly GCA_044359955.1 of Chthoniobacterales bacterium. GTDB lineage: Bacteria > Verrucomicrobiota > Verrucomicrobiia > Chthoniobacterales > JACTMZ01 > JACTMZ01. The sequence goes on from JBIKLF010000005.1 coordinate 104,734, forward strand.
GAGGTCCGACCCTACCCCGGGGCGGAAAGACAAAGTCCCAAGGCGATGGGCCCTTGGTCTCAATCCTTCGTTCGCTTCGTTAGCTTTTGTTCAAACCCTGTCACACCTGTCTCTCCCCAGCTTGCCTAAAGCTCGCAACCTGCTTAATTCCTTATTAAGCGCATGCATCCGCAAAAAGCAGCCCTGGTCCGCCTGCTCGCCGACGACGACGAGCAGACCGTGCGGCTGGTCAAAGCACAGCTCGCGCAGGAAGGCGCCGGCCAGCTCGATGACCTGCGCGACCTCGCCGGTTGCGACCATCCCGTGGCCGCGCTCCATGCGCGCGATGTTCTCCACGAGGTGATGCAAAACGAGGCCCTCGAGCGCTTCGAAAACCTGTGCGGCTCCTTCAACGACAGTTCCGATCTCGAAGAAGCCTGCTGGCTTTTGGGAGCCGCCATGCTCCGGGGCTTCGAGCCAACCCCTTACCGGCAACGCCTCGCCACCTGGGGCACCGAACTGGCCCGCCGTCTTCGCCGCGCCTCAGCCAGCCGGCAACGTGTGGCCATCATGGCTGACTTTCTCGCCGGCGAACTCGTCTTCGCTGGCAATACCGACGACTACTACAACGACCGCAACTCGCTCCTGCCCTGCGTGCTCGATTCGCGCAAAGGCATTCCGATCAGCCTCACCTTGGTCTACATGCTCGTCGGCCATCATGCCGGGGCACCAGTCGAAGGGGTCAACCTGCCCGGGCACTTCCTCGCCCGTTATGACGACGTTCTTTTCGACCCGTTCCACCAAGGGAGAATCCTGACCCGGCGCGATTGCGAGGAAATCCTCCGCCGCCAGAATCAGCGACTTGAGGATTGGCACCTTGCGCCCGCTTCGCCGCGCCAAATGCTGGCCCGCATCCTCGCCAACCTCCTCCACGTTTACCACCGGCAAGGCGACAGCTCCCAATACACTCGGCTCAAACGCTGGAGCCACCTGCTCGTCCGCGGCTGATGCAGGCCGAAGTGATCAACACGGGATCCGAACTCCTGCTCGGGCTCGTCACCAACACCCACCTCGGTTATCTCGCCGGGGAACTCACCCCCTGCGGCGTCACCATCGCCCGCCAAGTCTGCGTGCCCGATGGCCCACCCATCCGCCAAGCCCTCGAGGCCGCCCTCGACCGCGCGGATCTGGTGTTCACCACCGGAGGACTCGGGCCGACAACCGACGACCTCACGCGTGAAGCTGCCGCGGAGTTGCTGGGACTTCCTTTGTTGCCCGACGAAGAAATTCTTTCCGGCATCCGCGAACGGTTCGCCCGCCGCGGACTCCCCATGGCCGACCGCATTGCGCGCCAGGCCATGGTTCCGGCCGGCACGGAAGTCCTGCCTAATCCGCACGGGACTGCACCGGGACTTTACTTTCCCCCGTCGGTGCTGGGCGGACACCGCGCGCGCCATCTTTTCCTGCTGCCCGGACCTCCGCGCGAATTGCGCCCCATGTTTGCCGATCACGTCCTGCCCAAATTGCAGGCCGTTCTGCCCCCTTCATCCTTTCGCGAGCGCCGCATCTACCGCCTCACCGGCATCGGCGAAAGCCAGGTCGAAGAACGTATCGGCAAACAACTCGAAGAACGCGGCGACCTCGAGGTCGGTTATTGCGCGCGCCCTTCCGAAGTGGACTTCCGCCTCATTGGGCCACCCGCCATCCTCGCAGAGACCGAGGCGGCCATCCGCGCGGTGCTCGGTGATTGGATCTATTCGGACGGCGACTCCCTCGAATCGGCGGTCGTCCGACTGCTGTGCGAAAAGAAACTCACGGTGGCCACAGCCGAATCATGCACCGGCGGTTCCTTGGCCGGGCGCATCACTAATGTGCCCGGCGCCTCGGAGGTCTTTCTCGCCGGTTATGTCACCTATGCCAACCAAGCCAAGGAAAACACCCTCGGCGTTCCCGCCAGTCTGCTCGCCGCCCACGGTGCGGTGAGCGAACCCGTCGCGGTGGCCATGGCCGAAGGCGCGCGCCGCATCTCCGGCGCTCAATACGCCCTCTCCACGACCGGCATTGCCGGACCCGGCGGCGGAACGGAAAGCAAACCGGCCGGCACGGTTTACCTCGGGTTGGCCTCGGCCGGACATCCCACCGTCGTGCGCCGCTGCTACTTCCCGCTCGATCGCACAACCTTCAAGCACATGGCGACGAGCGCGGCGTTGGATTTGCTGCGGCGGCAGGTGCTGGGCTTGTCGCTGGAATTGGGCGGAGGATCGTCGTCGCCGCGGCTGGGTTGAGGGGGGCGGCGGGTCCGGAGGCCGCGCCCCCGACGCGCCGCGAGCGGGAACCGCGCGATCCACCTATTTCTTGCGGAACTCGAGGTGGTCCTTCTCCACCTCCCCGACAATCGAATCCCCTTCACCGAACTGTCCGTCCAGAATGGCCACGCTGAGCGGATTCAGGATTTGCTGCTGGATGACGCGCTTGAGCGGTCGCGCCCCATACGCCGGATCATACCCTTCCTTGGCGAGAAACTTCTTCGCCTTCTCGGTCAAAGTCATCCGGATATTCTGCTGGTCGAGACGCTTGAGCAGGCGCTTGAGCTGGATGTCGACAATGCTGGTGATTTCTTTGTCGGTCAGACGGTCGAAAATGATCGTCTCGTCGATGCGGTTGATGAATTCCGGACGGAAGTGCCCGCGCAAGGCCTCCATGACCCGCCGGTTCCGTTCCTCGACCGGCAGGTCCTCCATGATGAACTGACTGCCGATATTGGACGTCATGATGATGACCGTGTTTTTGAAGTCCACCGTTCGTCCCTGCCCGTCGGTGATCCTTCCGTCATCGAGCACCTGCAGGAGAGCATTGAAAACATCGCCATGCGCCTTCTCGACCTCGTCAAAAAGCACCACGGAATACGGATGACGCCGCACCGCCTCGGTCAGCTGCCCGCCCTCATCGTAGCCGACATAGCCCGGGGGTGCGCCGATGAGCCGCGCCACGGTGTGCTTCTCCATGTATTCGCTCATGTCGAGCCGCACGATGGCGTTCTCGTCGTCGAAGAGGAATTCGGCCAGCGCCTTGCACAATTCGGTTTTGCCCACGCCGGTAGGCCCGAGGAACATGAATGATCCGATCGGACGGTTCTCGTCCTGCAGTCCTGCGCGGGCGCGCCGCACGGCATTGGCCACCGACTTGATGGCTTGGCCTTGCCCGACCACGCGCTCCATGAGGCGTTCCTCCATTTTGACCAGTTTCTGCCGCTCGCCTTCCTGCAAGCGCGTCACCGGAATGCCGGTCCACGTCGAAACAACTTTGGCCACATCGTCCTCCGTTACCTCCTCGCGCAGGAGTTGTCCGCCCCCCTCCTTGACCAGTTTCTGGTTGTGCTCTTCGAGCTTGGTGGCGACCTCGGGGATCCGGCCGTATTGGATTTCGCTCGCTTTGGCGAAATCGCCCTGGCGTTGGGCCAGTTCGAGTTCGTTTTTCAACTCCTCGACTTGCTCGGCCAGTTTGCGGGATTCGGAAACCTGCCTCTTTTCGTTCTGCCACTGGGCCTTGAGCTTTGAGCCTTGCTCCTTGAGGTCGGCCAGCTCCTTTTCCAGTTTGGAGAGGCGGTCCTTGCTCGCAGCGTCTTTTTCTTTTTTCAACGCGGTGCGCTCCATTTCACCCTGCATGATCTCCCGCTCGAGCTTGTCGAGTTCGGTCGGCATGGACTCCAGTTCGATCTTCAACCGAGAAGCCGCCTCGTCGATGAGATCGACCGCTTTGTCCGGCAAAAACCGGTCGCTGATGTAGCGGTCGCTCAACACCGCCGCACCGACCAGCGCGCTGTCCTGGATCCGCACGCCGTGGTGCACCTCATAGCGCTCTTTCAGCCCGCGCAGAATGGCAATAGTGTCCTCCACGCTGGGCTCCTTGACCATCACCGGCTGGAAGCGTCGCTCGAGAGCGGCATCCTTCTCGATGTATTTGCGGTATTCGTCGAGGGTGGTTGCGCCGATGGTCCGCAATTCGCCGCGGGCCAATTGCGGTTTGAGCATGTTGGAAGCATCAGCCGACCCCTCAGCCGCACCGGCCCCGACGATGGTGTGCAATTCGTCAATGAAAAGGATGATCTGCCCCTCGCTCGAGGTGACCTCTTTGAGAAAGGCTTTGAGACGCTCCTCGAATTCGCCGCGGAACTTCGCGCCGGCAATCATCGCGCCGATATCCATGGCCACGAGCTTCTTATTCTTGAGCGATTCGGGAACGTCGCCGCTGACAATGCGGCGGGCCAGACCTTCGACAATGGCCGTTTTGCCCACCCCGGGTTCGCCGATGAGCACCGGGTTGTTTTTGGTCCGGCGCGAAAGAACCTGCATGGTCCGGCGGATCTCCTCGTCGCGGCCGATGACCGGGTCGATCTTTCCACGCTTGGCCAACTCGGTCAGATCGCGGCCGTATTTCTCCAGCGTCTGGTATTTCTCCTCGGGATTCTGGTCGGTGACACGCTGCGAACCGCGCACCTCGACCAGCGCCTTCATCAACTTGTCGTGCGTCGCGCCATCCTCCTTGAGCAATTTGGCCGCGGCATCCGAGCCCTGCGACAAGGCCAGCAGGTAGTGCTCGGCGCTGAGATACTCGTCCTTCAACTTCTCCATGATGCCCTCGGCCGTTTCAAGCGTCTGGCGCAGATCCTTCCCGAGGTGCGGCTGGGACGCGCTGCCGGAAACTTTCGGACGACGGTCGAGTTCGGCCTTGAGTTGCTCGCGCAACCGCGCGGTGGAAACGCCGACTTTCTGCAGCAACGGAACGGCCACCCCTTCGCCCTGGTCAAGCAAGGCGAGCAAGAACTGCTCGTTGCCGATTTCCTGCTGGTGCAGCTTGCTGGTGATGTCGGCAGCGGCGCTGAGCGCCTCCTGCATCTTCTGGGTGAAGCGATCCGGTCTCATAGGACCGAAAAACTATCATTACTTCAGCCGGATACGCATGCGAATAAATGCGGGAATATCGAGGTCCTGGCCATCCACCATGGTCGGGTCAAGGTCCTTGAACCGCCCGCGCATCGCCTGATCCAAGGGCAACTCTTCCTGCGTCTGGCCGGCCTCGTTTTTCTTTCCTTTGCCCTTGCCGCGCTTGGCTCCGGACTCGCCCGGCTTCTCGCCGACCACGGACTCGGCAGCCTCCTCCACTGGCTCAACCGGCGCCTCCAGCTCATCCTCGTCCTCCAGCACAACCGACGGCACACCCGAGCGCGTACAGCCGAGGACAGTCACCCCAAGATGCTCGCCGGCTGCGGGATCGTTGGCCACCCCGACATGCACCAGCGTGGCGGGACCGAAATGGGCGGAAAGGCGACGGAGCACCGATTGCAACTCCGACAAGGTGAGCGAATCGTCACCGGTCAAGTGAATGAGCACGCGCCCGGGTTCGGACAAAAGTTTTCCTTCCTCCAAAAGCGGACAGCGCAGCGCCTCTTCCACGGCGAGCCGCACGCGATCGGGTCCGGACGCCGCACCATAGCCAAAATGAGCCCGGGCATCGGCTCCTTCGAACATCTGGAGTAATTCGTCGAGTCCGACCGGCATGACTGCGGGCAAGGCGACCATTTGCGCGATGGCCCGCACGGCCAGCGAGAGAACGCCCGCCGCCGCACCAAAAGCCTCGGCAACCGGTGCCTCCGCCCCGACGACTTCGACCATGCGGTCGTTTTCAAAACACAGGACGGCAAGGCAGTTCCTCCCGAGCCGTGCGAGCGATTCCTCAGCCAGCTCCCGCTTGCGCGAGCCCTCGGCGGCAAACGGCAAAGTGACCAGCGCAATGACCAGCGCGCCGGATTTCTTGGCCTGTTCGGCCACGACGGGCGCAGCTCCGGAGCCAGTCCCGCCGCCCAACCCGGCACACAAGAGCACGACTTCGGCCCCTTTGCACTCGGCCCGTAAATCGGTGAGACTCTCGCTGGCCGAGGCACGGCCGCGCGCGGCGTCACCACCCGCCCCGAGGCCCTTGGCCACGTCATGACCCATCTGCATTTTGCGGACAGCCGGCGAGGCCGCCACCGCCTTGGCATCCGTGTGCACCGCCACAAGATCAGCCGGTGCTCCTTGCTCATGGGCGAGACGCGCGAGCACGGCCAGACCGGCGTTGCCGAGGCCGATCACCTTGACGGTAGAAACGGCGGTAGCGGGCGTGGAAAAGCGCTCGTTGGTGCCGACCGTAATCATAGTCCGGGAATGATCCGTCCAATTTTGCTGCGCAGCCGGTCGAAAACGGAAGTTTCCGCCAGCGCCTCCTGCGCGGCCTGCGCGTAAAGGACCAGCCCGACCGCGGTGCTCCAGCGCGGACTTTCACAAATGGCTGTCGGGCCCATGAGTGGCCGGGGGCTGGCCACGCGGGCCGGCACGCCGAAGACATCCGCGGCCAGAGGAGCGATGCCCTTGAGCTCCGCCGTGCCACCGGTCAAGACCACGCCGCCTCCGATGAATTGCGCTTGGCGGTCGAAATGGATCCGGCGTTTGATCAAAGTGAAAACCTCCCGCACCCGGGCTTCGGCCACTTTATTCAAGCTCGAGCGCTCGATTTCCCCGCCGGCATAAGTCGGGTCCTCGATGCGCACCGTGCCGCGCGCAGCGGTGGCTCCCGGCGCCACATCGGTCTCTTCGGTCTTGAGCTTGTCGGCCCACTTGGTCGGCACCCGCAGCCCGATCGAAATGTCATTGGTCACGTGATCCCCGCCCACCGCAAGCACGCCGCTTTGACGGACGGACCCCTCGCGGAAAAGAATGAAGTCCGTGGTGCCGCCGCCGATGTCGATGACGAGGACACCGCCTTCGCGGTCGCTCTGGTCGAGCACGGCATGCGCCGAGGCCACCGCACTCATCACGACATTGGTCACTTTGAGGTTGGCCTCGCGGATGCAGCGCAAGCTGTTTTGGATGCGTGTCTTCGTGCCATGCACGATGTGGAACTCGGCTTCGAGTTTGCGGCCGATCATCCCGAGCGGACTGGACACGCCTTCTTGTCCGTCGACATAGTAATGCTGGTTGATGGTGTGCAGGAAAACATTGCCCGCGGGAATACTGACATCGAGCGCGCTTTGCTCGACCTCCTGGATGTCCTCCTCTTCGATTTCGTCGCGATCATCCGGGATCGGAATACCGCCGCGATTGTTCAGGCTTTCGAGGTGCGCTCCGGTGATCGAAGCCACCACCCCGGCAATCTCGCGATCGGCTTTTTCTTCCGCTTCGGAGACCGCCTCGTTGAGACAGAGGGTGATTTTTCCGATGTCGACGATCTCGCCTTTGCGGACACCGCGCGAGAGCGCTTCGCCGGTGCCGATAATGCGCAGGAGCCCGTCGCTGCGCGTCTCGGCAATGACCGCGGCAACTTTGGAGGTTCCGATTTCCAAGCCAACATGAAGGTGGGAGCGGGCCATGGCGGGGTCAGCGTTTTTTGGCGGTGGTCGGAACCGGGGCCGGTTCGGCCGGCGGGGCTTCGCCCACAAAAGTCACCGGTGTATTGCGCGCGGGCATGAGATTGACCGTGGCCACCCGGCGCGAGGTCTGGCCGACGTGGAGCAAAATGAGTTGGAGGCGGTCGAGTTGGGCCGGAAGATCATCGGGCCCGAAAGTGAGGCGGGTCTGGGGATCATTCCAAGCCGTGATGCACCAACCCTTGCTGATATCCACGGCGCGCAACTTCACCTCGGGATTGGTGCGCTCGGCGGCGCGGCTGAGCAATTCGAGGGCGGCGAGCAATTCGGGCATTTCGATTTTATCGCCCAGGCGCCACTGCTCTGTCGGCACCCCGTAAACCACAGGCAACCGGGTATGCGAGGCCTCGAAACCATGGGGTTTGATCATCACCCCGGTCGCGTCGACCAAGCAGGCCGTCTCCATGGTCGAGGGGTCGGCACCCGTATCGGCCGGCGCCACCCACGCCACGGGACGGCGCGCCTCGATCGAAATGGACACCGTGTCGGGCAAGATGCGTTCAACCCGCGCTGACTGGATCTCCGGAATGGAAGTGAGGGCGCTTTGGGCGGACTCAAGATTGAGCGAGAAAATGTTGAGTCCCTCGTGGATACCCGTCTTGGACAGCGCCTCCTCGCGAGTCATCACACCGTCGGTGTTCACCTCGACGACCCGCACCTCGTAGTTCTTGTTCTTGGTGAAGAAATTTTCGATGAACAAATTCACCCCGAACCACGCCACGACGAGCAACCCGGTGAGGAACAAGGCCTCGCAGGTGTAGAGCAGGACCTTCTGGTTGCGCCGGCGGCGCTCGGTTTCCGCCGTGGCGGTCACCTCCAACAAATGCTCCCGGCGCCGACGGCGCACCGGACGGCGGCGGCGCGATTTTTTGCTGGAGAAAAGACTCATGGATGTTTGGTCGTGTGGCGTTGCAGGGAGAGCCGGGCGATTTCTTCGCACAGCCCGAGAAAACTGATGCCGGCCACCGCTGCCGCCTTGGGCAGGAGGCTGGTTTCGGTCATGCCGGGAATCGTGTTGGCCTCGAGGACAAACGGCGTGCCGTCGGCCCGCAAGAGAATGTCGACCCGCGAGTAAACTTTCAACCCGAGCGCGCGATGTGCGGCCAGCGCGGTCTCCTGCATGAGACGGGTCGTAATTTCGTCGAGTGGCGCGGGGCAGAAATACTCGGAGGCTCCCTTGGTGTATTTGTGCGCGTAGTCGTAAAACCCTTCGTGCGGCCGGATCTCCACCACCGCCGTGGCTTGGTCGCCCACCACCCCGACGGTCAATTCACGTCCTTCCACCAATTCTTCGACCAGAATTTCCCGGTCCAAGGCCGCGCAGTCGGCCAGTGCTCCCTCCAACTGCGCCGGTTCGCGCACGAGATGCACACCGACACTCGAGCCCTCACGGGGAGCCTTCACCACAATCGGCAAGGGCAGCGTCGGCCGCTGGCCGGGGGCCAGCACTTCCCAGCGCGGAGTGGAAACACCGGCCTGCAAAAACAGTTTTTTACTCTCCAGCTTGTCGAAGGCCACCCGACTGGCTGCCTCGCCCTCGCCGGTGTAGGGAATTCCCCGGCGCTCGAGAATGGCTTGAATTTGTCCGTCCTCCCCGAAAGTGCCGTGCATCATCAAGACGCAAAGACCGGTATCCTCCGGCAGGATGAACTCCGGCCCGCGCACATCAACCTCGCTGACCCGATAGCCGGCCTGACGCAAAGCATGGGCCACCGCCCCGCCGGAGCGCAGGGAAACCTCCCGCTCCGATCCGGGGCCGCCCATGAGGACGGCAAGATGCAGGCCTCGCAAATCGGTCGCACTCATGACGCCTCCTCCCCGATGATTTGCACCTCGGTCTCGAGACGCACACCCTGCTTCTTCAAAACCTCGGCACGCACTTGTTCGACCAGAGCAAGCACCTCGGAAGCGGTGGCGCCCCCTTCGTTGAGAATAAAGTTGGCATGAACCCCGGAGACCCGGGCCGCGCCAACCTGCGCCTCCTTGAGACCGGAAGCATCGATCAACTGGCCGGCTTTGCCGCCCGACGGATTGCGGAAGATGCAACCGGCACTCGCCCCGACCGGCTGCGAGGATTTGCGCTTCGTCGCGTAGTCACGCGTCCGGCGCCCGACTTCCTCCGGACTCGCAGGCTCGCCGCGGAAAACCGCGGACAGCGCGTAATTGGTCCGCAAAATCGGCACGTTGCGGTAATGTACTTCGAGGTCACGCGGTGATTTTTCAAAAATATTGCCCTCGTGATCGGCATAACGGAGCCGTTCGACCTGATCGAAGGCCTCGACTCCCATCGCCCCCGCATTCATGCGCAGGCAGCCGCCCACGTCGCCCGGAATCCCTTCCATCCACTCAAAACCACCGAGACCGGCCGTCACCGCCGCACCGCTCAGCGCCTTGAGCCGCACGCCGACTCCGGCCCGGATCCGCGTGCCCTCGACGGTGAATTCGCCGAAGATGCCGCGGCGGAGACGAACCACCACGCCGCGCAGACCACCATCCCGCACGATGAGATTCGATCCGCGGCCGATGACCATGAAAGGAAGCCCGGCTTCGTGGGACGTCCGCACCAAATCGCAAAATCCCTCTTCCGTTTCAGGCTCGAGCCAGAATTGCGCGGGTCCGCCCACCCGCATCGTGGTGTGCTTGGCCAGCGGTTCGTAGAGACGCGCCACCCCCGGACCCATCACGTTGCTCAGATTTTCCAAAGTCTGCAGATCCTTGGCCAGGACCGCACCTTGCTCGTGAATATTGCCCGCGCCGAGTGTGACCAGCAAATCGCCCGGACGCAGGAGCCGCCCGGCCTCCCGCCCGGCCTCCTCCCGCCCCGCGATATAAATGGCGTGGGCGCAGCCGGCCGCACTGGCTGCGTCGGCAATCAGCCGGCCACTCACGCCGGGAATCGGATCCTCGCTGGCCGGATAAACTTCGGTCACGACAACCGCATCGGCCAGAGCCAAGGCGCGCCCGAACTCCTCCTTTAGCGCCTGCGTTCGCGTGTAGCGGTGCGGTTGGAAAAGCAGAAGGACCCGGCCGCGACCCGCATCACGCGCGGTGCGGATCACCGCGGCGATCTCCGTCGGATGATGCCCGTAGTCGTCGACGAGCACATGAAGGTCCGAGGCATGCAGCACTTCGAAACGCCGACGCGCGCCCCGGAAACTTTCCAACGCGGCCGCGCACCTGCCCACGTCGAGCCCCAGCTCGGCGGCGAGGGCCAGCACCGCGGTCGCATTGACCACATTGTGCTCCCCCGGAACATTAAGGGTGACGCGCGCCAACTCTTGGCCCTCCCGACGGAAAGAAAAAGTCGAGGCAAAGCCCGCGGGCCGGATATCGGTGCAAGTATAAGTGCCGGTCTTCCCGTAGGAGACAGCCTGGGCGCGACCCGCACAAACCCGCACCGCTCCGGCATCGTCGGCACAATAGAAAACTTTTCCCGTCGTCTGGTCGAGCAACTGACCGAACGCCGTGTCAATCGCCGCCAGATCGGCATAGTGGTCGAGGTGCTCGGGTTCGATGTTGAGCACGATGACGTGTTCCGGATGGTAAAGGACGATCGTGCCGTCGCTCTCATCGCCCTCGGCCACAAAATACTCCCCGCCCGCATCCCAGCGTGCGTTCGTGCCGAGGATCGGGATTTCTGCGCCGACATAGTGCGAAGGATGCGCGCCCGCGGCACGCAAGGCATGCGCCGTCATGGCCGAAACGGTTGTCTTGCCATGCATTCCCGCGACCAGAATTCCTTTTTTCCCCAGCATGAGGGCCGCCAGCGCCTCCGCGCGCCGCACCATGGGCTTGCCCACCCGTCGCGCCGCGTCGAAGGCCGCATTACCTTCGCGAATGGCCGAGGAATAAATGACCAGCTGAGCCTCGACCACGTCATCGGCCCGCTGCGGAGTATGGAAATCCAGACCGAGCGACTGCAACCGTTTGACTTCCACGGTATCCACCTTGTCCGATCCGCTGACCCGGTGGCCGAGGGCGAGCAGCAGGGCGGCAAGACCGCTCATGCCCGAGCCGGCCACCCCGATGAGGTGAATCCGGCGCGGCGCGCCATGGAACAAATCGGCCAGTTCTTTTGTGGTCATGACTTCACTCCGGTCAAAACCGCGGCCACCCGCGCCGCCGCATCCCGCGGGGCCAGAGCCTTGGCTGCCGTGGCCATGGTGGTCAAACTCTCCGGCGATTCCAGCAAAGAGATCAAGAGGCGCGACAGGCTTTCGCCCGTGGCCTCCTTCTCGGCCAGCATCTTCGCCGCACCGACGCGGGTGAAAATCTCCGCATTCAGTCTTTGGTGGTCCTCGGCGGCATAGGGAAAAGGCACCAGCACCGAGGGCAGACCGAACCAGGACAATTCTCCGAGGCTGGCTGCGCCCGAGCGGGAGATAGCCAGGTCCGCGGCTGGATAAACTTCCTGCATGCGGTCGCAAAACGGCAGCACCACGGCAGGCACTCCCGCTGCGGCGTAAGCGGACTGCACCGTCTCGACATCACGCTCGCCGGCCAGGTGCACCACCTGCAAGTCCGCGGCGGACATATGCGGCGCAGCCTGGGTCATCAGCGCATTGATTCCGGCCGCGCCCTGACTCCCTCCCATGACGAGAAGCGTCTTCCGCTCCGCCGCCAAGCCCAGCGCCCGCCGTGCTTCGGCGCGCGTGGGCACGTTCTCGGTCAATTCCCGGCGGATCGGCGTTCCGGTGACCTGCGTCATGCTTTTTGCAAAATGACGCGCACAGTCGTCAAAACCGAGCAACACGGAGCGGCAGAAGCGCGCGGCCAGACGGTTCGCCTTGCCCGGAATGGCGTTCGATTCGTGCAAAAAAGCCGGGATACCGCGCCGCCGTGCCGCGATGAGCGGGGCGATGCTGGTGAAGCCTCCCATCCCCAAGACCGCATCGGGGCGATCCGCGGCATAGGAAGCGCCACAGGTCTTGAAACTGGAACGCAGGCGGCGCAGGAACGTGACCATGGCCGCAGAGAAAATCGCGGGCAGGCCGATCGACGGAAGTTTCTTGCTCGGCAGATCCGGATGAGCCCGCAGGGCGCGGGCATCGACCTCCTTCTCCGAAACAAAGAGCAGAACCTCGTGACCTTGCCCGCGCAGCACTTCCGCCACCGCCAAACCCGGAAAGAGATGCCCCCCCGTTCCTCCGCAGGCAATGGCAAACTTCATGGTCAGAAGCGGACCGCCAGGCTGGTGGCCGGGACGGCGCGCGCGCGGCGTTTCGGTTCGCGGCGTCCTTGGCGGTGGATGTTGATCAGGATGCCGATGAGCGCCATCGACACGGCAAGATTGCTGCCTCCATAGCTGATGAAGGGCAAAGGCATGCCTTTGTTCGGCAGGAGCGAGGTGGTCACCCCGATGTTCACCGCCGCCTGCAGCGTGATAATGATGGTGATACCGAACCCGAGCAGCATGCCGAAGCGGTCCTTGGAATTCATGGCAATAAGCACCCCGGCCAAAAGGATGAGCAGAAAGCAAAAAACGGTCAGCAGGGTGAAACGCAGTCCGAGTTCCTCGCCGATCATGGGAAATATAAAATCGGTGTGCGCATACGGCAGGTAGAGCATCTTCTGCCGCCCGTTGCCCAGACCCAGTCCGTCCACGCCTCCGGCCCCGAAAGCGAGGAGTGCCTGCCACTGCTGCAACCCTTCGCCCAACTTGTATTTTTCCGGATCGAGAAATGCGATGATGCGCCCCATGCGCTCCTCGATGTGGAAAGCGGCCACGGACAAGAGAGCCACCCCCGCGCCGACCAAAGGCACCAGCCAGCGCAAGCCAGCCCCGGCGACAAAGGCCACGGCCAGCGCCGTGGTCCCGATCAGCGCCGTGGCCCCGAGGTCCACCTCGACTACGATGAGAGCCATGATGACACCCGCCACGGCCAGCGGCAGGGCAAAGCCGCGCCAGAATTCCGCGGCCCGCTCCTCGTGACGCGCATACCACGAGGCGAGGAAAAAGAGCACAGCCACTTTGCCCAATTCGCTCGGCTGAAAACTGGCGAAACCGAGATTGATCCAACGCCACGCTCCATTGACCTTCATGCCGATCGGTGGCACGAAGCAGAGGATGAGCATGACGACCGCCAATCCGTAGATCCACGGCCACCAACGCGCCCACACGCGGTAATCGACCAGGGCGGCGGCCACCAACGCCGATCCGCCAATGACCAACCACATGAGTTGGCGTTTGACGAAAAAATACATGTCGCCCCGGCTGTCGTGGGCAAAAGCTCCCGTGCTAAAAAGCATGACAATCCCGATGGCGAGAAGACTCCCCATGGAAAGGATCAGGATGTAGCCGGTGCGGCGGCGCATGGACCGGTCCTCAGTTCGCTTTGGCCGGGACCTTGAGGATTTGGTCAATCTGCAATTTGGTCGGATCCTCGATGCTGTTGACCTGAAGCAAGGCTTGGGAAGTCACACCAAGTTTCTTGGCGATGTTGTAGGGATTGTCGCCCTTCACCACCTTGTAAGTGCCCGCGGCGGCCGCAGTGGTCGACGCTCCGGAGACGGGTCTGGGTGCCGCTTTGCTTGCTCCCGCGGCTTTGGGCGGCGAAGTCTGGGTGACGGCTGGTGCCACCGCAGTGGAAGCCGCGGCCGGAGCAACCGGTTTCGTCGTCGCGACCAAGGCCGCCGTCGATGCCACCGGCGCTTCGGAACCGATCATGGGCAAAGGTTCGTCCGCATCTCCCGGTTCGCGCTGCGGGGCCGCGGGCGCGACAGGTGCGGCCGCAACCGTCGAGGAGGCCATCCCCGTGGCCTTGGCGATCCGGCCGGAGAGGTTGGCGATCAAATCGGGGTTCTTGTTCACCTTGATGTGATTGAAGGCGTAGATGCCGCCCACGGCGACGACGTGCAGGATGAGCACGACCATGAAGGCGTGGGAGAGTTTCATGTTGGGTTCCGCCTCGTCATACTCTTCTTCGCCGCCGCGCATGGCGCGGGCCGAGGCCCGCACCACTTTGCGGCCGCGGGACTTGGCCGTCAGTTTGCTGAACAATGGGATTTTCATAATGTGTGGTTGGTTGGTTGGATCATTTGGGTCAGTTGCTTGAAAATATTCCCGCGCTCCTCATAGCTGCGGAACATGTCGAAGGAAGATGTGCCGGGAGAGAAAAGAACCGTGTCACCCGGACGGGCCAAGGCGCGCGCTTGGGCCACCGCCTCGTCGAGGGAATCGGCCGGATGGCAGGAGGTGGCCTGCGCCCAGTCTCGGGCCATGGACTCGCGCATTTCACCGATGAGCACCGCGTCCCGGACCCGCTCCTTCACGAGGCCCGCCACCGGCGCGAAGCCAAAGCCTTTGTTTTTGCCGCCGGCGATGAGCACCACTCCGCCGCTCTGGCTGCGCAAGGCTTGGGAGAGAGCATCGAGGTTGGTCGACTTCGAGTCGTTGATCCAGGTCACGCCGCCGGCCTCGCAGACGAACTCGCAACGGTGCGCTGGGGGCGCGTAGGCGCGCGCGGCGGGAAGCATCGCGGCCATCCCGGCCCCGAGGCAGAGACCCGCGCCCAAGGCAGCCATCAGATTCTCCGCGTTGTGCGGTCCGCGCAGACGGGTTTCGGACATGGCCAGGACCGGCACGCCTTGATGAAAAATCATCTCCCCAGGGCCAAGGGTGAAATCCGCCTCGACCCCGGGCACGGCACTGAAGGTCACGCGCCGGGCGCGCAGGGCCGGCAAGTCCGCGCGCGCATTGACCACGGCGAAGTCATCCCCGGTCTGACGGTCGAAAATGCGCAGTTTCGCCGCGCGGTAGGAGGTCACGTCCGGGTAGCGATCCAGATGGTTTGCGCTGAAGTTGGTCCAGACCGCTACCCGGGGACGGAAAACGTCCGTTGTTTCCAACTGAAAAGAGCTAATTTCAACGACCGCGGCATCAAGCGAACCACTCCGCGCGGCCACTTCGCTGAAAGGCAGTCCGATATTGCCGCAGGCCTCGGCTTTGATTCCTGCTGCATCGAGCAGCGCGGCAATCAGACCGGTCGTGGTCGTCTTGCCGTTCGTGCCGGTCACCGCCACCACGGGGCAGAGGCAACTGCGGAAGGCCAGTTCGATTTCCCCGAGGAGAGGAATGCCGGCCTCGACCGGCCGCCGCGCGAGCGGCACCACGGGATCGATCCCGGGACTCAGCACCGCGAAGTCAAACTCCTGCACGCAGCGCAACGCGTCATTCCCCAAGACGACGCGTGCGCCACGCGAGGAAAGTGTTTCGGCGGCCTCGTGCCGCGGAGCGGGATCTCCGGAATCGAGCACGGTGACCGCGGCGCCGCTCGCGAGGAGGAGGCGTGCGGCCGCTTCACCGCTCCGGCCAAGGCCGAGCACGGCGACGTGTTTTCCGGTGTAGTCCATGGCGATCACCGCAGTTTCAAAGTGGCCAGCCCGAGGAGGGCGAAAATGACGGAGAGGATCCAGAAGCGCACAATGACGGTGCTTTCCTTCCAGCCGCTCAGTTCGAAATGATGATGCAAGGGGGACATCTTGAAGATGCGCTTGCCGGTAGTCTTGAAGCTCGCGACTTGCAGGATGACCGAGCCCGCTTCGAGCACGAAGACGCCGCCGATCAGGGCGAGGAGCAACTCCTGCTTGGCCGAAATGGCCACCACGCCGAGCAAACCGCCGATGGCGAGCGAACCGGTGTCGCCCATGAAGACGCGCGCCGGATGGCAATTCCACCAAAGGAACCCGAGGGCCGCACCGACCAGGGCGAGGCAGACCACGGCCAATTCTCCGGAGAACTGGACGAACGGAATCTGCAGGTATTGCGCGATCTTGATGTTGCCCGCGGCATAGGTCAGCACGGCAAAACCGAAAGCCACCGTGGCCGTGCAGCCGGCCGCCAGACCATCGAGGCCGTCGGTCAGGTTGACCGCGTTGGATGAACCGACGATGACCAGAAGATAAAGGACAAAGGTGAAGATCCCGAGGTTCTGGATGATGGGTTCCTTGTAAAATGGCACGTAGAGCTGCGAGGCATGCGCACTGAGCGCGGGGTCCCAGACAAAGAAGGCGGTGACCAGCCCGGCAAGGAGGGATTGCAGGGCGAATTTCAACCGACTGCTGATGCCGTCCGAGGACTTTTTCGTGACCTTGAGGTAGTCGTCGACGAAGCCAAGTGCCCCGAGATAGACGACGGAAAAAATGGCGAGCCAGACCAGCGGGTTGGTCGGCCGGGCCCAGAGCAAGACGGAAATGAGCAGGGCGCCGAGCAAAAGGACACCGCCCATCGTCGGGGTCCCCGCTTTGCTGCCATGCAATTCGTGCAGGCGGTGCACTTCTTCCTGGGAGCGGATCGGCTGGCCGAGCTTGAGCGAGATAAGATGACGGATCACCCAGTTGCCGAAGATCAGACTGAGCACGAATGCGGTGACCCCGGCCGCCACGGCGCGAAACGTGATGTATTGGAAAACGTTGAACGCCTTGAAAACCTCGGTGTCGAGGTTCTGGCCGTATTCGGACAACAAGTGGAGGTAGTAAAGCATCAGGAAAAATCCTCCAGGACGCGTTCCATGCGGGCGGCACGGCTTCCTTTGATCACCACCGCATCACCCGGCCGCGCCAATTCGCGCAAAAAATTCGCCGCTTCATTGGTATCTGCGGCCCGCCGCACATCTTTGGTCCCTGCTTTCTCCGCTTCCTCGGCCATCGGCGCCGTCTCCGGACCAACCGCGATGAGCACATCCATCGTCGCGCCCGCGGTGCGGCCGACGCGGCGGTAGCCCTCGTCGGCGTAAGCGCCGAGTTCACCCATCTGCCCGAGCACGGCAAAACGGCGCCCCGGACCGGGCAAGCCGCGCAGGGCGTGCAGGGCGGCGTCCATCGAGTCCGGATTCGCGTTGTAGCTGTCGTCGAGAACGGTCACGCCTCGGATATCAAGACAGGCCAAACGGCGCGCGGACAACTTGGTTGCGGCCAAGCCCGAGGCGCATTCACGCAGGGAGAGTCCGAGTTCGAGTCCCGCCGAGACGGCGAGCAAGGCATTGCGCACCATGTGTTCGCCGGTCACCGGCAGATGCGCGGCCACGCGATCGCGGCCGGCAACGAGGTCGAAATCGAGGCCGCAGGCGGACGGACGCAAGTTCTCGGCGTGCAAACCTTCCGGCCCTCCGGCCAGCACGACGCGCGCTTTGGTCCGGGCGGCAAGTGACGAGGTGAAGTCGTCCGCAACCGGCAAAATCAGCACCGCCTCGGCCGGAAGGACCTCGCCAAGCATGCCTTTTTCCTGCGCGATCGCCTGGCGTGAGCCGAGGAACTCGATGTGGGCCACCCCGATGTTGGTGATCAGAGCGATGGCCGGACCGGCCAGCCGGGCCAGCGGCTCAATCTCGCCCGCGTGATTCATGCCGATTTCCCAGACGCAGACCTCATCCTGCGTGGTGGCCGAAAGGATGGTCAGGGGCAGGCCGATGTGATTGTTCAGGTTGCCCTCGGTTTTGTTCACCGCAAAGCGCGTTGCGGCCACCGCCGCGGCAAAATCCTTGGTGCTGGTTTTGCCATTGCTCCCGGTCAGGCAGATCACGCGCGCTTTCAACCGACCGCGATGCCAAGCGGCCAATTGCTGCAAAGCGCGCAGGGTATCGTCCACCCGGATCAAGGGGAAGGTGGCTGGCAGACCGGAAACCTCGCGCGAAATCACCGCACCCGCAGCACCGGAGGCCGCCGCGGAGGCCACAAAGTTGTGACCGTCGAAATTTTCCCCACCCAGCGCCCAATAAAGATCCCCGGACTGCAGGGCCCGTGTGTCCTTGCAGATCGTCGTCACCGTGGCGCTCCCGTCGCCGCAGAGGAGAACACCGCCGCAGGCCGCGGCCAACGCATGGAGAGTCGTTGCGTCCATGATCAGGCCGCCCTCCCCCGGATCGCGGCCGAAGCCTCGGCCACGTCATCGAACGGGATCTTGCGATCCGCAAATTCCTGGTAATCCTCGTGGCCTTTGCCCGCGATCAGCACGATGTCCCCAGGGCCGGCCATGGCCACGGCGCGGCGGATAGCCGCCCGCCGATCGGTGATTGTCTCGTGATTTTTTCCGCGCAAGGCGGAGGTGATCTCGCGGCAGATGGCCTCGGGGTCCTCGCAACGCGGATTGTCGGAAGTGACAATGCACCAGTCGGAAGATTCCTCGGCGGCGCGGCCCATCGGCCCGCGTTTGGCCCGGTCACGGTCCCCGCCGCAACCGAAGACGGTAATGAGACGCGCCGGTTCGAGGGTCCGCAACGTGCGGAGAACATTTTCCAGCGCGTCCGGCGTGTGCGCGTAATCGACGAAGACCCGGAAAAATTTTGTCCCGGGCACCATCTCCAAGCGCCCGGGAACTTGCGGCGCATCCTTGAGCGCGTCGACCGATTTGCGCACGTCGTGGCCGAGGGCTTGCATTGCGGCCAGCGCGGCCAGCGCATTGTAGACGTTGAACGGACCGTAGAGCGGAAGGCGCACGAGAAAACTGCGGCCTCCGGCGTGCAGGGAAAATTGCGTGCCCTGCAGATCGGTCCGCAGATCGGCAGCACGGAACATGGCATTGGACGATTGGCCGAAGGTCAGGGTCTTGACCCGCTGGCCGCAAATATCGAGGAGCCTGCGGCCGTAACGATCGTCGATATTGATCACCGCCGTGCCGCGCTTGTGCGGCTGGGCGGCCAACTGCTCGAACAAACGCTGCTTGGCCGCGAAATAAGCCTCCATCGTCTGGTGATAATCGAGATGGTCCTGGCTCAGGTTGGTGAAAATCGCCGCATCAAACTCGACATTCCGCACCCGGTCCTGCTCGAGGGCGTGGCTCGAGGTTTCCATCACGGCCGCGCGGCAATTGACATCGCGCATCTCGCGGAGAAGACACTGCACCTCGTCCGCCTCGGGCGTGGTCCGGGAGGCCGGCAGCTCGCGGGGCCCGACCACATAACGCACCGTGCCGATCAATCCGCACGGACGCTCGGCGACATCGAGTAGGTGCTTGAGAAGAAAAGAAACCGTGGTCTTGCCATTGGTCCCGGTGATCGCGGTGGTCTGCAACTGGAGGGAAGGATGCCCGTAGAAGACGGCCGCCGCCGCCGAGAGCGCGAGGCGCGGATCCTCGACGCGGATCATGGTGGCACGGGGCGCCTCAAGGTCGGCGGAGGTGATGACGGCCGCCGCACCTCTCTCCACCGCTTCGAGGATGAAATTCGCGCCACCGCCTGCGGCCTGACCAGTCCGGCCCGGCGTCACGCTGGGCAGGGCAACGAAGAGACAGCCCGGGGTGGCCTGGCGGGAATCGTGCGTGAGGGAGGTGATTTCGCGGTCGGCCGGACCTTTCACCGTAACGGGAGAGTCTAGCAGGGCGGAGATGATTTTGGTCAGTTGCATGCAACCTCAGTTCATGTCATTGCCGAACGGCACGAGGGCGATGGTTGCACCCGGGGTGGGCGATTCGGGCACGAGTTCAAGGTGGCGGGCCATGGCCTCGCCGATGCGCGAGAAAATCGGCGCGGCCACCGTGCCGCCGTAATTGCGCCCCCCGGGCGTGCGGGCGTCATCAACCAGAACAATGCCCGCCACCTCAGGATTATCGGCCGGAAAATAGCCGGCAAAGGACACCACATATTTGCCCGCGGCGTATCCGCCCTTCGGATCCACCCGCTGCGCCGTGCCGGTCTTGCCGGCCACCGCGAAACCCGGAATGGAAGCGAGACGCGCGGTGCCTCGCTCACCGACCACATCGACAAGGGATGCCCCGACTTTGGCCGCGGTATCTTCCGAGACGACGCGGCGGAGAATTTCGGGGGAAAAGGCCACGACCTCGCGGCCGTCGCCGTCCTGCACGGACCGCACGATCTGCGGCAACATCATGTTCCCGCCATTGGCAATGACCGACATTGCCATGGCAATCTGCAGCGGCGTCACGGCAATCTCATGGCCCATGGGCACCCGGGTGATCGACAAGCCCGTCCAACTGTGGCGCGGGCGGACCAACCCGGGGATCTCGCCGGGCAGCCCCAGTCCGGTTCGCTCGCCGAAGCCGAAGCGGCGGATGTATTCGTAAAATGTGTCGGCCCCGAGGTGCATGGCAATCTTGGCGCAACCGATGTTGGAGGACTTGACCATGATATCGTGCACACTCATCGAGCCGTAGCCGTGGACGTCCCGCAGGATTTTCCCGGCATAGGCGAAACTTCCATTCTCGCAGTGGAACATGCTCTCGGGCGTCACCGCTTTTTGCTCCAGCGCGGCGGCCATCACCACGATCTTGAAGGTCGAACCGGGCTCGACCATGTCGATGATGGCGCGGTTTTTCGTCGTCTCGATCGCCGCCTCGCCCGGCTCGTTCGGATTGAAAGCGGGCCGCGTGGCCATGGCGAGAATTTCGCCGGTGCGAGGACGCACAAAGACCGCCGTCATCATCTGGGGGTTGAGCTGACGGTAAGCGGCGTCAAGTTCGCGCTCCACGATGTCTTGCAAGGCCATGTCGACGGTCAACTTGACCGTCATGCCGTGCTTGGCCGGACGCTCGTGCCCGCGATAAGCCACGATCTCGCGTCCGGTGCGGTCACGCTCGGTGTAGATGAAGCCATCCTCTCCACGCAGATAGGGCTCCATCATCATCTCGACACCCTGGATGCCGCGCCCCTCATGGTTGAGGAAACCGACGACGTGCCCGAGTCGTTCTTCATTGGGATAAAATCGTTGCGGCTCCGGTTCGCACATCACGCCGCGCAGGCGCGCTCCGGCCAATTCTGCCTTGAGCTGGGCCACCCGCATGGCGTCCACCCCGCGCTGCACGACGATGTAAGCCCGGTCCGAATCGATCCGGGCCGCCACCTCTGCGGGCGGCAATGCAAGGTGGCGCGCGATGATCCCGGCCAATTGCTCGCGGTCGGACTTCAGCTCGGCCAGCAACTTGCCGTCGACCGCCACCGAGTAGATGGGAACATTCACGGCGAGCGGTGCGCCATGGCAATCGGTGATGCGGCCGCGTTCGGCCGCGACTACTTTTTTCTTCGCTGTTTTTTCCGCAGCCAGGCCGCCGTATTCGCGGTGCTTTCCGACCTGCAGGTGGACGAGCCGCGCCGAATACAAACTCAAGACAACGGCCAGCACAATGCAAACCAGGCCGGCGCGGCGATGCGCGGTCCCGCTCATGGCAGCACCTCCCCGTTGGCGTTCCGCACGACCGGTTGGGCCGCGAGTGCGGTGGTTTGCACCCGGAGGCGGTTCAGACGGCTGTCCTGCACCTCGATCATGCGGATAAAACCCTCGTCGCGGCGACGCTCAAGCTCGGGGCGCGAGGTCAGGCGCATGACTTCGTTGCCGGCCACCTGCAACTTCTCGTCCAGCGCGGCCAAGGCCATCTCGAGTTCGCGGCAACGGTCGCCGTCCACCTTCAGCTTGTGCTTCATGTGCACGTAGCAGAGCCCGAGGAGACCGACAAAAACAACGAGCACCAGCCAGCGCATGAGCGGGCCGAGCGGCAGGGCATGGTCCCGGCTTTCGAATCTCATGCCGCCACCTCCTTGGTCACGGGCAGGATTTCCACCGAACGCAAACGCGCCGAACGCGCCCGCGGGTTGCGCTCCGTTTCACCGGCCGCCGCGGAGAGCGGCTTGCGGGTCAGGTCGTGGAAACGCCATGCGGGATTGGGTCGCGGGGCGGGCCATTCCGGACGGTCGAGCCACGGCTCGCTGCCGGCGCGGAAGAAAGTTTTCACCGCGCGGTCTTCGAGGGAATGGAAAGTGATGACGACAAAACGCGCGCCGGCTTTGAGCAAGGGCGGGATGGCGACCAGAGCGCGCCGCAGCGATCCGATTTCGTCATTCACGGCAATGCGGAGAGCCTGGAAAACGCGTGTGGCCGGATGCACCCGGCCGCGACGGCCGAGTACTTTTTCGATCAGGGCGGCCAACTGGCCGGTGCGCGTGAAGGGCAGACGTTCCCGCTCCGCCACGATGGCCCGCGCCACGCGCCGCGCCTGGGGTTCCTCGCCGTATTCGCGGAAGATCCGCACCAGCGCCGCCTCGTCGGCGGCATTGACCAGCAGGGCCGCCGGTTCCCCGCCCGTGGAGTCCATGCGCATATCCAGCGGCCCGTCATGACGAAAACTGAACCCGCGGTCGGGTGTGTCGAGTTGGTGCGAGGAGACACCGAGGTCGAGCAGCGCACCGTCGAAGGGCGCGGCGGCCATGACCCCGGGAACTTCCGGAGCATCGGCGAAGTTGGCTTGCACGGTGGTGAACCGGTCGCCGAAGGAAGCCAGGCGCCGGGCCGCATGCTCGAGCGACTCACGGTCGCGATCGAGGCCGACCACCCGCGCGCCGGCGGCAAGGAGCGCCTCGGCATGACCGCCTCCGCCCAAAGTGCCGTCGAGAAAGATGCGACCGGGTGCCGGACGCAGCAACGCGACAACCTCGTCGCGCAGAACCGGCTGATGCCAGCTCGTCGCGTCAGGGTTTGCGCGGGGCGCTCTTTTTGCGGAGACCGAATTGCTCATAAAATGTGCGGACACGGAGATGAAGGCAGACCGCACCTTCCACCCGGCCTGCCGCGTCTTTTTTCGCGGAGAAACCGAAGGTGAATTTGCGGCCGGGCTTGGTCATTCTTGGGTGGTTGTGGTGTGGTTCGGTGGGTGGGCGGATTGCGCTACAAGCCGACTTCTCCCGCCACCCGGCGGAAGACCTCGTCCTCTTCGGCCGTGGCGGCCGCCCAACGTTCAGAGTTCCAAATTTCCACCCGGCTGTGACTGCCGATCAGCACGACCTCGCCGTCCAAGCCGAGACGGCGGCAGTATTCTTCGGGCAAAAGCACACGCCCCTGCTTGTCGACCGCGACAAGCTGGGCCAAAGCGTAAAACCGGCGGATGAATTTGCGGCGGTCGGCCGGGGCGATCGAGGGGTTGGCTTCGACGTCCGACTTGACCCGCTCGAACTCCGGCGGCGGCAGGATCATGAGGAAGTTCCCCGCGGGATCCGGGACGGCAAAAAACTCCTCCCCGTCCTCGCCACGCCAGCGTGACGGAATCGTCACACGATGCTTCGCATCGATCGCATGGCGGAATTCGCCGGCGTAAACCATCGGGGCTGAGGAGGACTTGGACATTTTCAGGGTTGGGATGCCATTCTGCACCACTTTGACCCACTTTAAACCACTTGGCTGCCACTGCAGTCAACGCTTTTCAGAGAAAAATCTGAAAAAAATTCCGGCTGCCCTTCCGCCTGTATTTGCTTAAGACATTATCACATCTCTTTTTGTCAGATAGTGTTCTCCCGGCGAAAAATGGAGGTCAGTGACCGGGACCCCACCCCGGAGCTCCTGAGGGCGTTTGAAGCAAGCGCCCGTGCGGGTTGATTATGACACACTTCACCATGCCCCGCCTCCGAGATTGCCGCCTTCGTCCCGCTTGTGCTTGAGCCGCGCAGCCAAGTCCGCCACGCTGCCGGACAGCACAAGCTATGCAATTTATCGAATCCGTTTTCGGCCGGCTGCGCCGTCATCCCAAACGCATTGTTTTCCCCGAGGGCGAAAATCCGCGTGCCCTTGCCGCCGGGCGTCATTTCTACGAGCTGGGCCTCGGTGTGCCCATTCTGCTCGGACGCCGTGCCGTGATTGAAGAAGTGGCCCGACGCGAGAAGATCCCTTTCGACCATTTGGGCGTGATCAATCCGGAACAATCCGCCGACCTGCCGGATTTTTGCCGCTTTCTCGAGACGCTCGACCGCTACAAGAAGCTCGGGCTCTCCGATGCCCGCGAGTTACTGCTCAATCCCAACTACTTCGCGGCCATGATGGTGCAATACGGCCGGGCCGACGGCGTGGTCGGCGGCATGGATTCCCCGACCAGCGCGCTCCTCCGCCCCCTGCTCCGCGTGGTCAAGCCCTCGGGCCCGCATCATTTGGTCAGCAGCTGTCTGGTGGCCGACACCGGCCGGTCCGACATCGGTCACCATGGCGTGCTCGTCATGGCCGATTGCGGCGTGGTCCCCGAGCCGGATGTCGAGCAGTTGGCCACCATCGCCTTGCAGGCCGCGCACCTCTGCCTTCAGCTCACCGGGGAAACACCGCGCGTCGCCCTGCTCAGTTTTTCGACCAAAGGCAGCGCCGTCACCGCAGGCACCGAAAAGATTGCCGCGGCCGCCGCCCTCGCCCGGCAACAAGCCCAGGCCCGCCACCTCGCGATCGAAATCGACGGCGAACTCGAAGCCGACGCCGCCCTCCTGCCCGGCGCGGCGCGGAGCAAATCCGTGGCTGGCACCGTGGCCGGACGGGCCAATGTTCTGGTCTTTCCCGACCTCCACAGCGGGCACATTGCCGGCAAGCTCACCGCCATCCTCGGCCATTGCGCTTATGGACAAATTCTCACCGGTTTGACCAAACCGGCCGCCGATGTCTCGCGGGCCGACTCGCCCGAAACCATTGCCGCCGTCGCCGCCATCGTCGGTCTGCAAGCCATCGAAATGCGCCGCCTGCAGGAAATGGCGGAAGAAGAAAAAAAGAAATCCTGACCGCGCTCAGAGCGCCTTGCCCAGGAATTCCAAAATCCAATTCTTGGCCGGTTCTTGATCCCGGCCCGCTTCGGGGTCCACCGGCGCACCTTCCGGCGGCGCGAAAAGCAGGAAGGTTTCCTCCACCCCGCGAGGAGGTAGAAGGGAACGCCAGCCACGCAGACCCGGCCAAGCAGGCGCCGGATCCGGCCATTCGCGCGGACGCGAAAGAAAACTTTCCTCCTGCTGACCGGCCGAACGGGCATCCTCGCCCGCCGCCGCCCACCTCTCGAGCTGCACCCATCCGGCCGGCTCGTATTCGAGGCCGAATGGCGGCATCTCTTCGCCGAGCGGCGCCGGCAAAAGCCGCCGCCAACCGGACAGACCGGGAAACTTGGGCTGGACCAGACGTCCGATTCCTTCCAGTGGCTGGTATTCGAACGCGCTCCCCGCAAGTTCCGCCGCGGCCGCCGCCCGGTATTGCGCGAGCAACTTCGGACGCGTGCCTTCTTTGCTCAGATTGACGAATTGCAAAATGCCATCGGCCACCGCCTTGGCCAGACGCTCCCGCCACGCCACGGTGTGCAGCAACCGTGCATCGCGCGGATTCGACATAAACCCGCCCTCGATCAGCACCCCGGGCACCGCCGATCCGCGCAGCACCGCGAAACGCGCCCGCTTCACCCCGCGGTCAAACATCGGCACGAGTCCCAACTTGGCATGCTGGATCGAAGTGGCCAGCACGTGACTCGCGTGGTCGCTCTGGTGCCCTCGCTCAGCCGAAAAACTGCGGCGCGTGAGGTAGGTATCATGGCTGTTCGGCGCACCGCGCGGCGTCAGCGTGAAAACCTCGAAGCCCGTGGCCAAGGAATGCCGCGTTGCGGCGGCATTGAAATGCACGCTGACAAAAACCGCCCCGTCTCCGATTTTGTTAGCCACCCCCGGACGGGCCTCCAGCGGGATGAACTGGTCGCGACTGCGTGTGATCACCACCCGCAAACCCGCGGCCTGCAAATGCGTGCGGATACGCCGGCACAGGTCGAGGTTGTAATTTTTTTCCGAGCCCCAACGATTGACCGCACCGCGGTCATGACCACCGTGTCCCGGATCCAGGACCACGGTATGCACCGGTTTGAGGCCCGGGATTTTTTCCGGACGCATCAGCGGATCGATCGTCTTGGCCAGATCCATGCGCGAGACGTGGTATTGCCCGCCAAAGTAGAGCACGGGAAAAGAAAGCCAGTGCTTCACCCCGTCGATCCGCGCCTCGCGCGAATTTTTCCCGAATTCGATGCGCCGCGTCTCCGAACTCAGCGTCACCCCGCGGTCGCCGCGCGTGGTCAGGCGCATCTGGTAAAACGAGGCCAGCTGCGAGACCGGTAGGTAATCCCGTCCGGCCAGACGCTTGACCTGCCAACTGGCCGCCCATCCATCCCCCGCCGCCCCGAGCAGAAGCAAGCATGCCACGGCGAAAAACCGCCACCTTCTGGAAAAGCCCGCACCCATCTAGCAAGTCCGGCCGGGGATCGCCAGCGGACGCGACCGGAGAAAGATGTCCCTTCTGCGCATAAGAGCGCGAACCCTAACGCAACCGGAACCCCGCAACAACCCCCTCAATCGTCATCTTCCTTTTCCTCCTGCACCGGGGCCAGCCGCCGGTAATCTTCGATCACCTTGGTCGCGGTGTGGCCGAGCAGGGCGGCCACCCCGACCGTCAGAAGCAATCCCCCGCCCCAAAGCGCGTATTCCATCGGGCCCGGTTCGGATTCCCCGCGCAAAATCCGGATCCCCAACTGCCCCAGCGTTCCGAGGTAGCAATAAAGAAAAACTCCCGGCAACCGTCCCAATGCGACCCACTGGAGACACTCCCAGAAACGCACTTTGGTGATGCCATAAAGATAGTTGAACAAACTCGTCGGAAAGAGCGGGTTCAATTGACTGTAAAAAATAATCCGCGGTCCGTGCTTGCCGATCGCCCCATCCAGCGCCGCCCAACGCGGGTCGCGCAAAATGCGCTGGCGCACGAATTTGCGTCCCAGCTTGTTGCCGACAAAAAATGCCACGGCCGCACCGAGCAAGTTGCCGACCAGCACCAGGAGCGTTCCCCACCAAAGTCCGAAGAAAAATCCGCCCCCCAAACTCAAAATTCCGCCCGGCAATAAGAGCACCGTGGCAGCCATGACAAGCAAGGGATAGATGACAATGCTCATCGTCCCCCACCGCCTCACCACGTTTTCGGTTTCCTCCACCGCACCGAGAAATGGTGCCGATCGCGCAACGTAGATCAAAGCGCCGACCACCAGCAACGCCACCACCGCCTGCAGAACCGTAGCCTTGGCCGCCGACTTCATCGCGACTCCGGCCCTCCCCGCCGCACCGCCCGCAAGGCGAGCAGGAACATCACCACGGCGAAAACTAAGGTCACCATCATGGCCGGGCCGAACGACGGCACCAAGCCGAGATCGGCACCGTCACCGTAGAACGCCCGCCGCACACTCGCCGTGACATAGGCCAGCGGATTCAGCGCTGCGGCCCACTCCGTCCACGTGCCGGCCCGCGCCGGAAAAAAGGAACCCGAGAGCAGCCAGAGCGGAATGAGCACCAGGTTCATCATGACGTGGAATCCCTGCGTCGATTCGAGCGGCCAGGCGATGACAAATCCCAAAGCGGTCAACGCGAAACCCCCGAGCAAAAGCGCGGCGAGCAGGCGCAGGACCACCGCCCCGTCGAGGGGCAAGCCCGCCCAGGGGGCCGCCAGACAAAAAAGCGCAGCCTGCGCCGCCGCAAGTGTCATGCCCCCGAGGCATTTGCCGCAGACGATCGACGCGCGGGAGACCGGCGCGACCAGCACTCCCTGCAAGAAACCATCGCGCCGGTCCTCGATGACCGACACCGTGGAAAAGATCGCGGTAAAAAGAAGGATGAGCACCACCGTGCCGGGAAAGAAATAACGCATGAACCCGCCCTCGACCTCGGCCCCGCGGAAACTTTCCCCCAAACCGGATCCAATGAGCAGCCAGAAGATCAGCGGGGTGGCCAGCGCGCCGATGATCCGGTTGCGCTGGCGCACGAAACGCGTCATCTCGCGCTGCCACAAAGCCAGGGTCGGCCGGAAAAATAAACCACGCTTCCCGCTCATGCTTCCTCCTCGCCGCGCAAAGGCTCACCGGTCAAATCGAGGAAGACATCCTCGAGCGTCGGACGCCCCACCGTCACGGTATCGGCCGCCGCCCCCAGCGCGCTGACCAAGCGCCCGGCCGCCTCGCCTCCGGCCGGAACTTCCACCCGCAGGCGTTCCCCGCGCACCGACAAGGGCCAACCGAACATTTCCCGCACCCGCGCGGCCAGCACGTCGGGCTCCGGGCCCGAGACCACAGCCACATCCGTGCCCAACCGCCCGCGCAATTCCGCCGGAGTTTCGCACGCCACGAGGCGCCCGCGGTGCAAGATGGCCACCCGGTCGCAGCGCTCCGCCTCCTCAAGCAGATGGGTGGTCATTACCACCGTCACCTCCGACTCGCGCCGCACCCTCTCCAAGGTTGCCCGCAGTCCCTCGCGGGCCGCGGGGTCGAGGCCGGTCGACGGTTCATCGAGCAGCAGCACGCGCGGACGCGGCAGGAGACATTTGGCGATTTCCACCCGGCGCTGCAAACCGCCGGACAAGCTCTGCACCCGATCGGCCAGGCGGTCGGACAAGCCCAGGGCCTCCGCCGCCGAGCGCAAACGCGTGACCAGATCCGCGCCGCGCAACCCGTAAAGACTCCCGGCACAACGCAGGTTTTCCTCCACGGTCAATTGCGGGTCGAGCGCGGGGGACTGAAAAACGACCCCGATCTGATGGCGCACCGCCATCGCTTCCCCGACCACATCGCATCCACCCACCCGCGCCGTTCCCGCACTCGGGGCCAGCAAGGTGGAAAGAATGCGGAACAACGTCGTCTTGCCGCTGCCATTGGGTCCGAGCAGGGCAAACATTTCCCCCGCCCGGATGGACAAGGTCACCCCGGAAAGGGCGGCCCGCGGACCGAAGTTTCGGCCCAGATCGTTCGTCTCGACCGCGGCACTCATTCCGGTTCCGCCACCACCTCGGGCGCGGGTTCGGGCGGCGCGATCATGACCATGCGCACCTCCTGCGCCGGCTTCGGCCCCCGCACAAGCGCCACCCCGTAGCCACCGGCCAACACCAGCGCGCAGAGCAGCAACACGCCAACCGAAGGCCCGTGATTGCGGCGGTCCGCTTCCAATCGATCGCTCATCTCCACAGCATCCGGCGCACCTCCGCGCCTTGGCAAAGCAATTTTCCTTGGGGTGGAACGGCTGGCCGAGCACTATTTGTCACTTCTGCCCATGCAACCCGACCGGCCCATCACCGACCTCATCGCGGAGAACCGCCCACTTCTCTCCGTGGAATTTTTCCCGCCCAAGAATGAAGAGGGCGGCGAACAACTCCTCCGCACGGCCGAAGCCCTGCGCCCCTACCATCCGGACTTCGTCTCCATCACCTACGGCGCCGGCGGGACAACCCGCGAGCGCACCTTCAAATACGCCAAAATTCTGCGCGACGACTTCGGATGGCTCGTCATGCCACACCTCACTTGCGTCGGATCGACCAAAGCCGAACTCCTCGACATCGTGGCCGGATACCATGCAGACGGCATCCGCAACATCATGGCCCTGCGCGGCGACCCACCCAAGGGAGAGACCGAATTTGTACCCTGTCCGGACGGCCTCCGCTACGCCAGCGACCTCATCGCCCTGATCCGCGGAAGTTTCCCCGACATCTGCCTCGGCGCCGGGGCCTACCCGGAAAAACACCCCGAAGCCGCGTCGATGGAAGAAGATCTGCGCCATTTGAAAATCAAAGCGGACGCCGGTGCCTCCTTCCTCACCACGCAACTCTTCTTCGACAACGAGAAATATTTCGAATTCCTCAAAGCCTGCCGCGCCCACGGCATTAATCTGCCCGTGCTGCCGGGGCTGCTTCCCCCGCTTTCCCTGGCCCAAGTGCAGCGCTTCGGCCCGATGTGCGGTTCGTCATTGCCCAACGCTTTGCTCGAGCAATTACAAGTGGTCGACGACAACCCGCGCGCGGCCGAGGCGGTCGGCGTGACCTGGGCCTACCACCAGATCCGCGAACTCCTCCGTCACGGTTCACCCGGCGTGCATCTTTACATCCTCAACCGCTCCGCCTCCGCCATCACCTTGGCCCGCTCGCTCGAGCGCGCGGCCGCTTGATTTTCGTCATGCCCGAAACCGCCTCCGACAACCCGCTCCGTTACAACCTGGTCAACCGCCCGGTGCCGGACCCCTGTATCATCGTCATCTTCGGCGCGACCGGCGACCTCACGCGGCGCAAGCTCATCCCCGCGCTCTACAATTTGGCGGCCGACGGCAACCTGCCCTCCTCGCTCGCCGTGGTCTGCTTCGCCCGTCGCGAAAAAACGAGCGAGAGTTTCCGCGAGGAACTCGGCGAGGCCGCGCGAAAGTATTCACGCCGCCCGCTCAACGACGAGCTCTGGACCCGTTTCGCGGCCAATATTTTTTATCACCGGAGCAGCTTCGACCAAATGGAGGGCTACACCGCGCTCGGAACCGAACTCGATGCGATCGACCAACGTCTCGGCACCCGCGGCAACCGCCTGTACTACCTCGCGTCTTCGCCCACCGAATTCGACATCATCCTGGAAAACTTAAGCGCGAGCGGACTGAGCCAGGCCAAACCCGGCGCGTGGTCCCGCCTCATCGTCGAAAAACCTTTCGGCACCAACCTTCCCAGCGCGCACCGACTCAATGACGCCGTAGCCGCCGCTTTTCCCGAGCGCGACACCTTCCGCATCGACCATTACCTCGGCAAGGAAACCGCGCAGAACATCATGGTTCTGCGCTTCGCCAACACCGTTTTCGAAGCGCTCTGGAACCGCCGCTACGTGGACAACGTGCAGATCACCGCGAGCGAACCGCTCGGGGTCGAGTCGCGGGCCGGTTACTACGAAAACTCCGGAGCCCTGCGCGACATGGTGCAGAACCACCTCTTGCAACTTCTCTGCCTCACCGCCATGGAACCTCCCATCGACCTCGGCGCGGACGCCGTGCGCAACGAGAAGGTCAAAGTCATGCAGGCCCTCCGCCCGCTGACCGGCGCCGCCGTGGCGGAAAATGTCGTCCGCGCGCAATACACCGAGGGATTCATCAACGGCCAAGAAGTTCCGGGCTACCGCTCGGAACCCGGCGTTGCGCCGGAATCCATGACCGAAACCTACGTCGCCCTGCGTCTCCACATCGACAACTGGCGCTGGGCCGGCGTGCCGTTCTTCATGCGCGTGGGCAAACGTCTGCCGAAGTCCGGGACCGAAATCGCCATCCAATTCCGCGGCACCCCACCCGTCCTTTTCAACCGCGAGAGCAAACTGCAGGACCCCAATGTCCTCGTCATCCGCATCCAGCCCGACGAAGGCATTTCCTTCCGCATGGCCGCCAAAATGCCCGGAGCGATGCTGCAACTCGAACCGGTGAAAATGGACTTCCACTACGGCACATCTTTCGGCAAAGCCACCCCCGAGGCCTACGAACGCCTGCTCCTCGACGCGATGAGCGGCGATGCCACCCTCTTCGCCCGCCGCGACGAAGTGGAACACGCCTGGACCTTCATCGACCACATCCGCCAAGCCTGGCAGGACGACTCCGCCCCGCGCCTCGACTTCTATCCCGCCGGATCATGGGGTCCGCGCCAGGCCGACGAACTCCTCGCGCCGGACCACGCCGTCTGGCGCCGTCTATGACAGTCTCTCCCGGCCTCGCCGTCGAAGTCGGCGACATCGACCGCCAACTCGGTCTCCTTTGGGAGCAATCCGACGCGGGCAAGGTCCGCGCCTCGCTGGTCAATCTGGTCATCTACAGCGAGGCCCCCGACGCCATGGCGGCCAACACGCCTCTGCTCTCCGAAATTGCCGCCGACCACGCCTTCCGCGCCCTCCTTGTGCAGGCGCAACCGGAAGCGAAAAAGTCCGACGTCCGCGCCTGGATCACCGCGCATTGCCATCTGCGCGAGACGGGCAAAAAAGAAATCTGCTCGGAGCAGATCACCTTCCAACTCGACGGCCCCGCGGCGGGCCGCCTGCCCAACATCGTCTTTTCCCACCTCGACACCGATCTACCGCTTTATCTTTGGTGGCAAGGCGACCTCCACCCGGACCCCGACCCCCAATTATGGCGCTGGGTTGACCGTCTCATCGTGGACAGCAATTCGTGGTCCGACCCCGCCGCCCAATTCCGTATCCTCCGCGAAATCCAATCCCTCGGCCGCACCCGTTCCGCGCTGGCCGACCTCAATTGGACCCGGCTTTTCCATCTGCGCTATGCCGTGGCGCAGATTTTCGATTTGCCCGCCGCGCTCGAGCGCCTTGACCGCATCGATCAGGTCGAAATTGTCCACGCCCCCGGCTACCATCTCACCGCTCTGCAACTCCTCGGCTGGCTGGCCAGTCGCCTCGGGTGGAGTTTGGACCACGATGACCGGGCGCCCGTCTTCCGCCGGCCAGATGGCGGCACCGTGACCTTCCAACTCAACGTAAACCAGGACGCCAGCGCCTGTGTGGAGTCCATTGACATCGGCCTCGGCGACGCCACCGCGTCCGTGCGCCGCGAGACCGGCGGCGACTATTACCTCGGCACGCTCACCGCGCCGCATCAAGCACCATTCACCCAGATGCTGCCGGCCGAACGCGACAAGACCTCCGACATCCTGCTCTCCGAATTGAGCCGCATCAGCCGGCATCCCCTCTTTTGGCCGGCCATTCGCGCCATCGAACCGCTTTTGCCCCAACCCTGACCACCACCGCGCTTGTCAGGACGCGGTGAGAAAGGCAGAGTCCCTCTCTTTATGCGTAAAAAGATCATTGCTGCGAATTGGAAGATGAACATGACCTCCTCCGAGGGCGCCTCGTTCATGGAGGACCTCAAGCTGGAATTGAAAAACTTCGACGGGGCGGAAATCGTCATCGTCCCGTCCTTCACCACCCTCCCCCGTCTTTCCGAGATCATCTCCGACCTTCCCGGCATCACCCTCGGCGCGCAAAACATGTGGCACGAATCGTCCGGCGCTTTCACCGGCGAAGTCAGCGCGGGCATGCTCCGCGAATTTTTCACCCGCTATGTTGTCCTTGGGCACAGCGAGCGCCGGACCATCTTCGGCGAGACCGACGAACTGGTGAACAAAAAGGTCCAAGCCGCCCACGCCGCCAGCCTCCGCCCCATCCTTTGCGTCGGCGAAACCCTCGAGGAGCGCGACGCCGACCGTCACCACGAGGTTCTGGCCAAGCAACTCCGTGGCAGCCTGGCCGGACTCGACGCCGAGCAGATGCTCGACACGGTCATTGCTTATGAACCCGTCTGGGCCATCGGCACCGGCCGCACCGCCACGCCCGAGCAAGCCCAGGAAGCGCACGCCTTTATCCGCCAGACGCTGGCCGACATTTTCGATCCCGCCACCGCGGCCAAAGTCCGCATCCAATACGGCGGCAGCGTCAAGCCGGACAACGCCAAGGAACTCCTCCACCAGCCCGACATCGACGGCGCCCTAGTCGGCGGCGCCAGCCTCGATCCCCGCAGCTTCGCCAAGATCGTCCAAGCCGCCGCTCGCACCTAGAGCGTTTTCGATACGAGTCTTTACGCTGTCTCGTTTGATCCATCGGGGTTTGACTACGTGGCATCGGCATCCTGCCGATGATGTCCAGTGATCACGGGCAGGATGCCGATGCCACCCTTTCACTCAAGTTTCCCACTCAAGTCTCATCCCTCCTCCCCCCATGACCCCCGAAGCCCAACGCCTCGCGGAAAATCCCTCCCCGCACGACCCATGGCGCGTCTGGGGTCCCTACGTCTCCTCGCGCCAATGGGGCACCGTCCGCGAGGACTACAGCAAGGAAGGCGAAGCCTGGACCTACTTCCCGCACGAACACGCCCGCAGCCGCGCCTACCGCTGGGGCGAGGACGGCATCTTCGGGCTGTGTGACCGCGAACAACACCTGTGCTTCGCCCCCGCGTTCTGGAACGGCGCCGACCCCATCCTCAAAGAACGCTTCTTCGGCCTCACCGGTCCGCAGGGCAACCACGGCGAGGACGTGAAGGAAGAATATTGGTATCTCGAAGCCGCACCCACCGCCTCGTGGCTCCGCGCGCTTTACCGCTACCCGCAACGTGCCTTCCCCTACGAACAGCTCGTCGCCGAAAACGCCAAACGCGGTCCGCTCGATCCGGAATACGAACTGCGTGACACCGGCATCTTCGCGGAGGACCGCTTCTTCGACATCGAGGTCGCCTACGCCAAAGTTTCGCCGGACGACATCCTCATCCGCTTCACCGCGAAAAATTGCGGACCCGACCCCGCCCCGCTCTGGATTCTGCCGACGCTGTGGTTCCGCAATCGCTGGACATGGGATCCCGCGCGACCGAAAGCGTCGAGTCTCGGCACCTCATCCACCGCACTCCTCACGGCTCAGGACGAATCGCTCGACGCATGGTTGCTGGAAGGCCCCACTCCCCGCGAAATCCTTTTCACTGAAAACGAAACGAACAACACGCTCCTCTTCGGCACGCCGGACGCCTCGCCGTTCACCAAGGATGCCTTTCATCGCCACCTCGTCGGCGGCGAGAAGGGGGCAGTCAATCCGGCGAAAGTCGGAACCAAAGCCGCCGCCGTTTACCATTTCAACCTCGCCCCGGGCACCTCGGCCACTTTGGAAATGCGGCTCCGCTCGGCGCGTGCCACGAGCCGGGTGGATTTCCGCCAGGTGATGACCACCCGGGGCCGCGAGTGCGCCGAATATTATGACACCATCGCCGCGCCCTCCCTCGATTCCGCCAAGCGGCAGATCCAGCAGCAGGCCCTTGCCGGCCTCAACTGGAACAAAATGTTCTACCACTACGACGTCGGCAAATGGCTCGACGGCGACCCCGCCTTCCCGCCGCCCGACCGCACCAACCCGCGCAACCTCCAATGGCGCAACTTCATCGCCCACGACGTCATCTCCATGCCCGACGACTGGGAATACCCGTGGTTCGCCTGCTGGGACCTCGCCTTTCACACCATCCCGTTCTCCCTCTCCGATCCCGCCCTGGCCAAGCACCAACTCAAGCTCCTGCTCAAGGAGTGGTATATGCATCCCAATGGACGCCTCCCCGCTTACGAGTGGAACTTCGGCGACCCCAACCCTCCCGTTTATGCCTGGGCCGCACTCCGCACCTACTTCGCCGATGGCCGCCGCACCGGCCGCCCCGACCGGCTCTTCCTCGAGCACGTCTTCCACGCACTACTCATCAACTTCACTTGGTGGTCCAACGACGCCTCGCGTGACGACCAACTCGAAGTCTTCGGCGGCGGCTTTCTCGGCCTCGACAATGCCAGCCCCTTCAACCGCAGCGAACCGCCCCCCGATGGCGGCTACCTCGTGCAAAGCGACGGCACCAGCTGGATGGCCATGTTTGCCCTCAACATGCTCCTCATCGCCCTCGAACTGACCCGTGAGCACATCGCCTACCAACCCCTCTGCGGGAAGTTCCTCATGCACTTCCTCTACATCTCCTCCTCGCTGGACCTGGCCGGACAAAAAGGCGCCGACCTCTGGGACGAAGACGAAGGCTTCTACTACGACCAGCTCCACCTTCCCGACGGCCGCCGTATTCCCATCAAACTCCGCTCCGTCGCCGGCCTCATCCCCCTCTTCGCCGTCGAGACCATCCCATCCGAACTGGCCGATGTCGGCCGCCCCCTCACCAACCGCTGGACCTGGTTCATCGACCGCCGCCCCGACCTCCGCGAGATCTCCTC
>JBIKLF010000035.1:0-14187 GCA_044359955.1 Chthoniobacterales bacterium
ACCGGCGGTCATAGACCGCCGCTACAATTCTGGTGAAGCGAACCAGGCGAAAGGCACCGCGCCGTGGGAGAGCAGCCAGTCGTTGAAGTCGCGCAGGGAGCGGTGTTGCGCGGCAAAGAGGGAGGTCACTTTCTCGCGTCCGAGCAGATAGCTCATCGGCACGGTGGGGGCGGCGGTATACCAGTTCACATCGGCGGCGGCGCGCGCCTTGGTGAAGCCGACATGTTTCATGAGGTGGCGGATTGCTCCGGCCGGGGTCATGCCGCCGGTCTGCAATCCGATGTCGACCAGAATCCGGTGGGCGCGCCAGAGGGCGTCATGCAATTGGATGAGCTTGGCCTGCGGGGCGCGGTAAATCTTTTGCTCGAGGCAGAGTTTCTCGCACCAAAGCGTCCAGCCTTCGTAAAAAATGGCGTGCGAAAACATCCGGCGGAGCCGGCTCGGATGACGGTTCTGCACGATGAATTGGAGATGGTGTCCGGGATAAGCCTCGTGGGCGCAGGTCAGTTCGAGCCCGAAGTGTTGCCCGATCTCGGCACGGCGCGCGGACTCCGTCGCGGCCTGTGCGGAAAGATCATTGACCCAGAAGATGCCCGTCTGGTCGGAGTCGAACGGTCCCGGTGCGCTGTAGGCTGCGGTGGGGAATTGTTCGCGGAGGAAATCCGGAACCGGCACCACCTTGAGCTTTTCGCCGCGCGGCAAGGTGACCAGGTCGGTCGCGGCGAGGCGCGATTTGGTCTCCGCGGTGACCCGGCGGTATTCCTCAAGAAGATTGGCGGAGGCCGGTTGCCAGGCCTGGCGCAGCTCCGCGAGGATTTCGTGTGCCGGGCGGCGACCGAATTTGGCGGCTTCTTTTTTCAGTTCGGCCGAGAGGGAGGCCACGAGGCGGTGTCCGGTGGCGAGCAATTCGGCGGCGCTCGCGTCGGTGCCGAGGCGTTCGCGGAGGAGGAAGTCAAAGTTGTCGCGGCCGACGGCAAAACTCCCTGCAGGCTCGGTCTTGGTTTTCTGGAGGCGCTGCGCGTAATCGCGGAAGGCGGCGGCAGCCGCCGCGAAGAGCCGGCGGGCCCGGGCCGGTGATGCCGCCAGCGGGGCGATTTGGTCTGCCGCCTGCTCGAGAAATACCGCCGCGTGGTCACTCGAGCGCCTCGCGAGCTGGGTCCAGAGCGGGACCGGGAGGCGCAGGCAGGCATGGCCTTCGGCGAGGTAGCGGGGCACAGCGCGCAAGAGCGAGAGAATGTCGGGGGTGACTGCGCGGAGATCGTCCGCATGGCGGACCAAGAGGTGGAAAATCGCGTTGACCGCCGCGCTGCTGTGCGTCTGCGGATCGATCTGCCAGCGTGGATGGTCGCGGTGGAAAAACAGCGCGGTGCGCAGGTAAGCGAGGAAGGCGCGGCGGTCGGTCTGGTCGTCGCCTTCGCCGGGCGGCAGCGCTTCGATGATGGGCAGGGTTTGTTCGAGCAGGCGGACCTGCTTGCGGTGCGCGGCCGAGTTGTTTGGACCGAGTTTTCCGCGGTATTCGCGCAATCCGAGTTCCGCCGCCTCCTCTGGACGAAGCAACCACACGGCGCGGAAGAATTTCTCGGCCTCCGCGTGGAGCTTTGGGGCGCGGCTGTGCGGGGGTGGACGAAAGATGGCCGGCATGGCGGTTGGGATACGGCAGCGGTTGTTCCGCGGCAGAGGTCAGTCCTTCTTGACCATCCGGCCGTCCTGATCGACCCGGGCGGACATGATCGTGTTGATCTCGACGGCGAGATCGCGCATTTGCTCGACCTCGGATTTCGACGGGGCGCGGTCGGTGGCATCGCTGGCAATTTTACGGATGGTCTCGAGCCGCGTGGTCAGGGAGGTGACCAGCTCGGTGTCCTTCAGGCGCGGGTTGAGGGTGGAAAGCCGCTCGAGGAAGTAATCCATCACGTCGGGCTTCATCAGTCCGGCCGCGCGCTGCGGGCTATAGTCGTCCGCGGTGACAATGCAACCGATTTCAAATCCGCGCAGCCAGCCCCCGAGGCTGATCATGTGGGCCATTTCCTCGTCCCGCAGTTCGACCATGGCTTCCTCGACACCGGTTTGGGTCTTGATCAACTCGAGTTTGAGTTCGGCCCAATCGCCGCGCAGGCCGAGTTCGAGCAGGCTGTTGGCGTGGCTGGAAAGGCGTTGGCCCACGGCAAGACTTTTGGCCTGCCGGAGCAGGGCGCGGCCGACGTTTTGAATGAGGCCCTTCTGTTCCGCGACCACGGCGAAAAATCCGTCGCAAATCAGCGCGCCGAAATTGAGGGACGTCTGGAAGCGGTTGCTGTAGGTGCGCTCGAAATCCGTGTCCGCGATGAGTTGGACCGGAACGGGCTTGAAGAGTTCCAACTCGTTGAAGAGCCGCTGGATGGATGGCGCGGTCAGCTCGTTCACCCCGAGTTCCTCACGGGCGAAGTCATCGGAGAGGATTTCCGCCGCCGTCTCCGTATCTTGGGCGACAACGCCGTCCGCGGTAAGGGCGAGCGCGGCAGCGAGGAAAATACTCCGCTTGGACATAATGGCACCCTGCCACAAACCGCCCCGGGTGTCCATGGGTCGCCCGCCCCATTTCGCGCTGGCCCGGCGGGGCGGACGGACGGATGATGGAGGCATGAAAAAGGTGCTGGTGCCGGTTGATTTCAGTGACACTCAGGAACTGCTGCTCGTGGCGGCGCAGGAGGAGGCGAGGACACGGAGCGCTTCGCTCGTCTTGCTCCACGTCATCGAGCCTGCGGCGGAGGTGGCGGGTTTCGAGACTGACCCGGAGATGATGCGGTTGCGGATCGGGCAGGACCTCGAGGTCGAGCAGCGCATCGAGAAAGAGCGGCTTGCCCAGTTGGCCAAGGAAATCACCGCGCACGGCGTGGAGTGTGAATCGCTCGTGCGTTTCGGTCTTCCGGCCGATGAGATCATTGCCGCCGCCACGGAACTTGGCGCCGAGCGTCTGGTCATGGGTTCGCACGGCCATGGCGCGCTCTACCACCTTTTCACCGGCAGCGTGGTCACCGGAGTGCTCAAGCGCACGGGCTGTCCCGTCCTGGTTGTGCCCCTGCGGGACAAAGCCAAATAACCCCCCGACTGCGACGTGACGACCGACTGGTCCACCTGGCAACCGCGCGAGCGGGCCAACCTGTGCTTTGTCACCCGCGGTGACGAAGTGCTCCTCATCCACAAGAAGCGCGGGTTGGGGGCGGGGAAAATCAATGGTCCGGGCGGCCGCCTTGAACCGGGAGAAACAGCGCTGGAGGCGGCCATCCGCGAGGTGCAGGAAGAACTCTGTGTCACGCCGCGCAATCCGCAGCAGCGCGGCGAGCTGCACTTCCAATTTGCCGACGGCTACGCCTTGCACTGCACGGTTTTCGTGGCGGAGGGTTGTGATGGTGAACCGACGGAAACGGACGAAGCCATCCCGCTCTGGGTGCGGCGCGCGGAGATTCCTTATGACAAAATGTGGGCCGACGACCGTCATTGGTTGCCCGGGGTGCTCGAGGGGCGGAACTTCCGCGGCTATTTTGAATTTGAAAGCGACCGCATGTTGGCCCACCGCCTGGAGTGGATGACGGGGGAATTCTCATCGGGACTATGACAACGACGCAATTCCTCCTCGGCCTCGGCCTCGGGGCGATCACCGGCGTGCTCGCAGCCCTCTTCGGGGTGGGGGGCGGACTGATCATGGTGCCGGGTTTTATTTTTCTTTTCGCCCTCGATCAGAAATCCGCCGTGGCCACCTCGCTCGCGGTGATCATCGCGGTGTCCCTCGTCGCCACGACGAAGTATGCCTCGGCCTCGTTGGTCAAATGGCACGTGGTTCTTCCGGTCATGATCGGGGCGGTGGCCACCACGTGGGTGGCGGCCGATTGGCTGAAGCTTCTTTCCAATGATTTTCTCACCCGCGCCTTCGCAATCTTGATGATTGTGGTAGGGATTCGTATGCTTTTTGTGCGGTGAGCAGGATTTTTACCACGCGTGACGAAATTGTAACAAAGCGCAATCCATTCAAAAACAACGACTTGTAGCGTCGATCTTGATGTCCTTAAATTTTTCCATCTTTTTCCCTTGCGTCCGTGGGGTCGCGTGTTACTTTGCTCACATCTTTAGTAAAGATTGTTCTGGGGGGAACAGTAGCCCTTCTCACCATTCGGTGAGGAGGGCTACAACTTTTTAGGGGAGTTACTTCGGGCGCAGGTTTATTCCCTCACCCTCCCATGATGCATCGGGATTCCCAGTCCGCCATCCCGCCCCGCCGCCGGGTTTTGCTCACCACTCTCATCGTGGTGCTGGTTTTTGCGCTGCTCTGGCTGGTTCACGGGTTTGTCCTTGGTCAGGTGGCACTCCGTCTCCTTCCATGGCTTGGCGCCACGGCGGGTCACACCGTGCGGATTGCCGGGGCCGAGGCCGAATTTTTCGCGCCCATCGTGTTGCGAGGTGTGCAAGTTTCCGGTCCATCCGGCACCGACCTGGAAATTGCGGAGATCCGTTTCGATTGGGCTGCGCCGGTCGATTGGGGCCTTGCTCCGCAGACGTGGATCAAACGGGCGGCGCTGCGTGGGGTGCGGGGCAAAATTGCAGTTACCCCGCGGCCCGCGTCGGAGGTTTCCGTCGACGAACGAGGGGCCGGTCAACCGGCGCATGGGCCTTCGGTGGTGGAAGTGACCGAGGCCGAGGTGGCAATTTCCGGCGCGGGCTGGGCGCTCGATTTGCGTGGGCTGGAACTTCTCCTCGACGAGGACCGCACCGGTCTGCTCCGTGTGCGCGAGGCCACCGCCGGGCTCGGCCGTCACTCCCGCGCCTTCACGGACCTGACCGCGGTCACGGCTTGGCGTGAAGGCGTTGCTTACTTGGCGGACCTCAAACTCGACCGCAATGTCACAGTCGACCACGCGACGCTTTCTTTCGTCGGTCAGACCACGCTGACCCTCGAGTCACGCGCTTTCGGCGGCTACGCCTTTGCCGATGTCACTTGGGATGGAGCGGGCGTCAAAGCAGCCCTCAACGCCCTCAATCTTTCGCTGGCCGGGGCGGCGGCCTTCGCGGGTCTCGAAGGGGAGATGGAGGGCACGGTTGACCTGGCCAAACTCACGTTCAACGGCGATCCGCGCGAACCTTTGTCCGGACAGATTTCGCTGCGGCTCGAGGCCAAGGAGTTTGCCTGGCGGAAGAATGCGGTCGAGGAATTGGTGATCGGACTCAGCGTGGCCGGCGGCCGGGTGCGCCTGAA
This sequence comes from Chthoniobacterales bacterium, assembly GCA_044359955.1. Classification (GTDB taxonomy): domain Bacteria; phylum Verrucomicrobiota; class Verrucomicrobiia; order Chthoniobacterales; family JACTMZ01; genus JACTMZ01. The sequence continues at coordinate 5,228 of JBIKLF010000035.1, forward strand.
TGAATGCCATCTGCGGCAGAAGTCGAATCTCGTTCGTCTGCGCGGCACGATCACCGTCCCGTCGGCCCCGTCGGGATGGCGCGAGGTGCCGTTCGACTATGATCTTGATGCGCAGGTCGGCAACCTTCGGGCGTTGGCCGCTTTGTTCGGCCCGCCGTGGAATGGTTTGTCCGGCGGCCTGCGCGCCGAGGGTCAAGGTTCGGGTCAGGCGGCCGACGGCCGGGGTTGGCTCAAGGTCCGCGGCTGGGATTTGTCGCTGCGCGGCCTGCCTCCCGGATCCCTGCAAGCGGATCTGAAGTTGGAGGGACGCGATTTCAAGCTGACCAATCTTGATGCGCAAAGCGGCTCCGATTTTCTGCGCGGCGGCGGCCAACTCACGCTGGATGATTCCCTGTCTTACCAAGGCCGCCTCGAGTTGCGGATCCGCGAGGTGGCCAGGTATCTCGAGCCGCTCGGACGCTTTGCCCCGGACTGGGCCCGCGAGGGCGGCGTGTTGCTTTTCTGGGATGGTGATGGCACGGCATCGGCGCACTCCGGGGTGTCCACCCTGGAATTGGTCCGCTTCACCGGCGACCTCAACCCGGTGCCGGTCAATGGCAAGTTCTCCGGCAGCTACTCGCCCGGCAATATTTACGTCTCCCGTTTTCTTCTTGATCGCGGACCGCTCTCGCTTTCCTCGTCGCTCTATTTCGGGGAAGAGGGACTTTCGGTGCAGGATATTCAACTTTTCAGCGGACGTTCGCGCCTGATGCGCGGGGAATTGTTCCTGCCGCTCTCGCTCACCGCGGTCCTGGCCCGTGAACCGTGGGAAAAAACGGTCCGTCGCGAGCGCGACATCTACGCCTTTGTTCGTTCGGACAACCTCGACCTCGGCGCGCTGGTCGAATTGTTCGGCCAGGAGACGACGCTCCGCGGCAAGGCGGTTCTGCGCCTCGACGGGAGCGGTCCTTGGGAAAACGCGGTGATCGACGGAAATTTTTCCGTCACTGGATTCAGCGCGGTCTTCCCGGGCCTGACCCTGCCGGAAGCGCGCGCCTCTCTCGCGCTGCAAGTCAAAGACCGGCGTGCTTCGGTCGGTGCGAAGTTCCAGCCGGACGGATCCGCGGCCGTGACCTTGCAGGCGGACTGTCCGGTGCTCGGCGAGGTGGCGGGTGGTGGTTGGACCCTGATCGACCAGACGAAACCATGGAACGTGCAGCTGGAAATTCCGCCGACTGATCTGGCCCGCTTTTCGCCCAGGATTGGCGGGGTGAATTTCGACCGTGGCCTCCTGGGGGGCAAACTCCAGGCCGGGGCCACGCCGGAGGCGCCAGTGATCGAGGGGAGTTTGGAATGGAAAGACGGGCGCATTTCTTTTCCGGGTGATTGGTCGCCGGTCGAGGCGGTGCAAGCCAAGGCGGTCTTTGCCGGAACGCAGGCCGTCTTGGAGGGAACCAGCGCCAAGATGGGTCAAGGCACCCTCGGGGTGACGGGCAGCGTGGACTTGGCCGACCGGCGTAATCCGCAGTGGAAAATCCTCCTACGGGGAGAGAAGTTGAGTCTCTACGAGAACGACGGCCTTCTCCTCCGCGGGAAAGCCGACCTCGAGGCGCGCGGCAACCGCGAGGGCGGTGAAGTCAAGGGTATGGTCGATCTCGACGGCAGTGAGGTCCGTCGCGGGATTGTCCTCACGCCCCAGTTGGACCCGGTGCCGGCAGTGGCGGTGGTGGTTCCGCTCCGCGTGACGCTGACGCCTTTTACCAGCTGGAAACTCGACCTGAAAACCGGATCGGCAACCCCGCTGCGTGCCGGACCGGCGGAGGGTGGTGGATCGCTTGAGCCGGATCTTTATTTGCAGGGAACCTTGGGCGAACCTCTGCTCCTCGGAACTCTCTGGGCGGCCAACTTGCCGGTGACTTTTCCCTCGCGCGGCAATTTGGCTGCGGCCGGTGCAATCCATTTCACGCGCGAGCAACCCTGGGCTGCGGTGCTTGATCTCGTCGGGGTCGGTGCCGCGGGTCCTTATGACATTCGTGCGGGTGCCTTTGGTCCGCTCGACGCGCAAAAACTTTTTCTTGCCACCGTGCCACCGCTGACCAGAGAGCAGATCGTCATGCTCTTGACCACCGGTGCGAATCCCTTGCCGGCACCCGCCCCGGACCTCGCGCCCATGACCCCGGAGGCCAAAATGGAGGCGGAGCCTGCGTGGTTGGACTTGGATAAAATTCGCGGTTTGTTCGGTTGGGGGACGGATGCGGTGGCGGAAGATGACGCGGCAGCGGAGTGGAGCCTGGGGGAGGAAACGGTCGGGTTCGGGTGGGGCTGGCAGTAGGGGGAGAATGGAAGGCGGAGCTGAAAGTGGTTGTTGGCATTGGCTTTTGAGGTAGGGACGAGCGGCTCGCTCGTCCGATTGTTTGGCAGCGGACACGCGGGCCGCGTGTCCCTACCTGCTGGGTTCCCGGCGCGTCGGGGACGCCGCGCCCCACCCTTGGGGGATTATCCTAGAAAAGGCGTTGAGAGCCGGCCGGCTCCGCTTTGCTCCGGCTCGCATCACTCAACTTTCAACTACGGTTTTAAGCTGAAAGTGGTTGTTGGCGTTGGCTTTTGAGGTAGGGACGAGCGGCTCGCTCGTCCGATTGTTTGGCAACGGACACGCGGGCCGCGTGTCCCTACCTGCTGGGTTCCCGGCGCGTCGGGGACGCCGCGCCCCACCCCGGGGGGATTATCCTAGAAAAGGCGTTGAGAGCCGGCCGGCTCCGCTTTGCTCCGGCTCGCATCACTCAACTTTCAACTACGGTTTTAGGCTGAAAGTGGTTGTTGGCGTTGGCTTTTGAGGTAGGGACGAGCGGCTCGCTCGTCCGATTGTTTGGCCACGGACACGCGGGCCGCGTGTCCCTACCCGCTGGGTTCCCGGCGCGTCGGGGACGCTGCGCCCCACCCCGGGGGGATTATCGCGCTGGGTCGGCGGGATCGACCTATTTTTCGGCGGCGGCGAGGGCCGGGGGCTCGGTGTTGTCTTTGATTTTGAAGGCGAGTTTTTCGCCGTCTTTGACCACGTGGAGCAGTTGGCCGGGTTGATAGCTGCCGCGGAGGATTTCCTCGGCGACCGGATCTTCGAGATAACGTTCGACGGCGCGGCGCATCGGACGGGCGCCGTATTGCGGGTCGTAGCCTTTGATGATGAGGAATTCTTTGGCATCGGCCTCGAGGACGAGCGTGATGTCTTTCGCTTTGAGGCGGTTGATCACTTTCTTCACCTCGAGGTCAACGATGTGCTCGAGGTCGCTCTTTTGCAGGCTGTGGAAAACAATGATGTCGTCCAAGCGGTTGAGGAACTCGGGTTTGAAGACGCGCTTGGTCTCCTCCATCACCTTGTCGCGCATGCCTTCGTGACTCTCGTCGAGCTTGGCCGCCCCGAAGCCGAGCGACGTCTGCTTCTTGAGCAGTTCGGCGCCGACATTGGAGGTCATAATGATGATGGTATTGCGGAAATCGATCTTGCGGCCGAGCGAGTCGGTCAGCTTGCCTTCCTCGAGGATCTGCAGGAGCAAATGCATGACATCGGGGTGGGCTTTCTCGACTTCGTCGAAAAGGACGACCGAATACGGGCGCCGGCGCACGGCCTCGCTGAGTTGTCCGCCTTCCTCGTGCCCGACATAGCCCGGAGGCGAGCCGATGAGGCGCGAGGCGGTGAATTTCTCCATGTATTCCGACATGTCGATCTGGATGAGCGAGTCGGCATCGCCGAACATGAATTCGGCGAGGGTGCGGGCGAGGAAGGTTTTGCCCACGCCGGTCGGACCGAGGAAAATGAAGGAGCCGATCGGGCGGCGCGGGTCTTTGAGGTCGGCGCGGGAGCGGCGGAGGGCTTTGCTGATGGCGATGACGGCTTCGTCCTGGCCGATGACCGATTTCTTGAGTTCGCCTTCCATGGCGAGGAGCTTGCGCGTCTCGTTCTGGTCCATGCGGGCCAGCGGGATGCCGGTCCATTTGGAAATGACGTGCAAGATGTCGTCCTCGCTGACGACCACTTCCTTCTCGTCGCGCTGGGTGCGCCACTCGGCCATGATTTTCTCCAGCTTCTCGCGGGCCTGCTTCTCGCTGTCGCGGAGGGAGGCGGCTTTTTCGAAATCTTGCGCCTTGATGGCGGCTTCTTTTTGTCCGCGGATTTCCTCGATTTCCACTTCGAGCGCTTTGACATCGGGCGGGCGCGTCATGTTCTGGATGCGGGCGCGGGAACCGGCTTCGTCCATCACGTCGATGGCTTTGTCCGGGAGGAAGCGGCCGGTCAGGTAGCGGTCGGAGAGTTTGGCCGCGGTTTCGAGGGCTTCGTCGGTCAGCTTGGCTTTGTGGTGCGCCTCGTATTTCGAGCGGATGCCTTTGAGGATGAGAATGGTGTCCTCGACGCTGGGGGCCTCGACCTTGACGGTCTGGAAGCGGCGCTCCAGGGCGGCGTCCTTCTCGATGTATTTGCGGTATTCGTTGAGCGTGGTGGCGCCAACGCATTGTAATTCGCCGCGGGAGAGGGCGGGCTTGATGATATTCGAGGCATCCATGGCGCCTTCGGCCGAACCAGCGCCGACGATGGTGTGCAACTCGTCGATGAAAAGGATGATGTTCTTGCTCTTGCGGATTTCGTCCATGACCGCCTTGATCCGCTCCTCGAATTGTCCGCGGTATTTGGTGCCGGCCACCATGAGGGCGAGGTCGAGGGTGATGACGCGTTTGTCGCGGAGGAGTTCGGGGACATTGCCGGCCACAATTTCCTGGGCCAGGCCTTCGGCGATGGCGGTTTTGCCCACGCCGGCTTCGCCGATGAGGACCGGATTGTTTTTCGTCCGGCGGCAGAGGATCTGGATGACGCGCTCGATCTCGCTGCTGCGTCCGATGATGGGGTCCATGTTACCCTTTTTGGCCACATCGTTGAGGTCGCGGCCGAAGGCGCGGAGGGCGGGTGTTTTGACCTGCTTGCCGCTGCCGCCACCACCCCCGCCGCCCACGTCGGCGGTTTCCATGTCGTCGTCCTCGGGACTGAAGTTCGGGTTGAGTTCGCGGAGGATTTCGTTGCGCGTGCGTTCGATGTCGACGTCGAGATTCTTGAGCACCTTGGCGGCCACGCCGTCGCCTTCGCGGAGGAGGCCGAGGAGGATGTGCTCGGTGCCGACGTAGGAGTGGCCCAGCGCTTTGGCTTCCTTGCCGGCCAGAGCGAGGACTTTCTTCACGCGCGGCGTGTAGGGGATGTTGCCGACCATCTTGGTCTCGGGCCCGGAGCCGACCTGTTTTTCGACTTCCATGCGGACCGTCTCAAGGTCGAGGCCCATCTTGGCCAGGACATTGATGGCCACGCCTTGGCCGAGTTTGATCAGGCCGAGCAGGAGGTGCTCGGTGCCGACGTAGTTGTGGTTGAACCGGTCGGCTTCCTTGCGGGCGAGGGCGAGGACTTGCTGGGCGCGTGGCGTGAAGTTGTTCATTTGTCCTTTTTCCGGCCGTTACCGTTGCCGGTCGGTTTGACCTTGGCGATATCGGGTTCAGGGATTTTCTTCACCTTCGCACGGACCAGATCGGCGCGCAAGGTGTCGCGCTCCTCGGGGCTGAGCTTTTCTTTTTTCTCCCCCAACTGGAGGTGAGCCGGCTGGGTGGTCATGAAAAGTTCGTCCACCGCCAGCTGGGCGGATTCAGGGAAAAGTCCGAGATCGGCCCCCAGTTTCATCACGGAGAGCAGATTGAGGGCCTCTTTCGAGGCGATGGCGCGGGCGTGGCCGAGGACGCCGTAGGCGCGTCCGATCTGGTCGAGGAGCATGTTGGCCCGGCGCTCGAGGAGGGTCTGGCGGGCGTTCTGCTCGTGCTCGATGACCTGCTCGATGACCTTGACCAGACGGTCGATGATTTCTTCCTCGGTTTCGCCGAGAGTGGTTTGATTCGAGACTTGGAAGAGGTTGCCGAGGGCTTCGGTGCCTTCGCCGTAGAGGCCGCGGACGGCGAGGCCGATCTTGCCGACGGAATTGACGATCTGGTTGATCTGTTCGGCCAGCACGAGGGCGGGAAGGTGGACCATGGCCGAGGCGCGCAGGCCGGTGCCGACATTGGTCGGGCAGGCCGTGAGGTAACCGAGGTCCGGATGGAAAGCGTAGGGCACGCGGTCTTCGAGGAAGAGGTCGGCTTCGTTGTTGATTTTGTAGGCTTCGCGGAGTTGGAGGCCGGGGAGGAGGGATTGCATGCGCAGGTGGTCCTCCTCGTTGATCATGATGCTGAGTTGCTGGTCGTGGCTGATGACCACGGCGCTGCCGGCGCTTTTCGAGGCGTGCTCGCGGCTGACCAGATGCCGCTCGACCAGGATTTGTTTTTGCAGGGCGGTGAGGTCCTGCAGCGGGGCGGTGTAGCCGTCATCCATGGCCGGAATGGCCGCCACATGATCCTGAATTTCGCCGAGGATTTTCAGGCGCTCGGCCTTTTTGGCCCAGCCGGGGAAGGGGCGGTCCTTGAGGTTGCGGGCGAAGCGGATGCGGCTGCTGACCACGATTTTGTCGTGCGGGCCGTCGCCGCGGAGCCATTGCCCGGGGTGGGCCACGATGTCGTCGAAAGTCATGCCTGTAGCTCGTGCTCGATTTTTTGGATTTCGTCGCGCAGGCGCGCCGCGTCCTCGTATTTCTCGTTCTCGACCGCCTTTTGCAGGTCGGTTTCGAGGGATTTGACCCGGTCGGCCAGGGCATAGCGGCGGGAGAGGTGGGCGGGCATCTTGCCGGTGTGCTTGAGGCCCTTGTGCATGCCCTTGAGCAGGTTGGCCAGGCCGTCGGCAAAGGTGTCATAGCAGGCGCTGCAGCCCAGGCGCCCGGTTTTTTTGAAATCGATCTGGGTAAAACCGCAAACCGGGCATTTTTGCGCGGGCTGTCCGCCGTGCTCGATCTGTTGGGTGGCCCCGAGGCCGAGGAGGAGGTCGGCCATGGCGAAGCCGGTCGGATCGCTCACCCCCTTCTCCTTGGCGCAGTGTTCGCAGAGATTCACCTTCTGCATTTTTCCCTCCACGATTTGCGTGAGGTAAACCGTGGCATCGTTTTTCTGGCAGACGTCGCAGTGCATGTTCTTGCTTAACCGATCGGCGTGCCCGTGGTGCGTGTCAATTCGCGGAAAAGCCCGGTCAATCGCAAGGTGACGGGACCGGGTGCGCCGTCGTGGATGAGGCGCGAGTCGAGTTCGACGGCGGGAATGATTTCCGCGGCGGTGCCGGTGAGGAAGCATTCGTCGGCCGTGTAGATGTCGTAGCGCGTGAGGTTTTCCTCGCGGATCTCGACGCCGAGGTCGCGGGCCAGTTCGAAGACGACGGCGCGGGTCACGCCGGCCAGGGCTCCGGCCGCGATGGGCGGGGTGACGATGCGGCCGTCGCGGATGACAAAGACATTGTCGCCCGTGCATTCCGCCACGTAGCCCTGTTCGTTGAGCATGAGGCCTTCCCCGGCGCCGGCTTGTTCGGCCTCGATCTTGGCCATGATGTTGTTGAGGTAATTGAGTGATTTGACCATCGGGCTGAGCGCCCCATGGGCGATGCGGCGGGTGGCGCAGGTCACGAGCTTGAGGCCGTTGGCATACATCTCGTCCGGGTAGAGCGTGATGGTCGAGGCGATGATGAAGATGGTCGGACGCGGGCAACTCTTGGGTGAAAGCCCGAGGGAGCCCTCGCCGCGGGTGACCACGAGGCGGACGTAGCCGTCCTGCAGGCCGTTGGCCCGGATGGTGTCGAGAACGGCGAGTGACATTTCGTCCGGGGTCATCGGAATGGTCAGCGCGATGGCGCGGGCCGAGCGGTAAAGGCGGTCGATATGGTCGTCGAGACGGAAGACGCGTCCGGCGTAAAACCGGATGCCCTCGAAGACGCCGTCACCGTAAAGCAGACCGTGGTCAAAGACCGAGACGGCGGCTTGTTCTTTCGGGACGAGTTTGCCGTTGAGATAGATTATCATGGGAGAAGAGGTGCGAAGGATACGTTTCCGAGCAGGCGATTAGATTGCCCGCAGGGAGGAGGGAAGACAAGAAGGTCTGGTGGGGAGGGGCAGGAGGGATGAAACTTGAGTGGGAAACCTGAGTGAAAGGGTGGCATCGGCATCCTGCCGATGATGATTGGACGTCACGGGCAGGGATGCCCGTGCCACTTTTTAGCCATGGAGCGGGACTGTCGACTTGCGCATCCCGGGCGGGATACGTTCAGCGTCCTCAACCTGGGGGCCAAGCATGGCTGAAGTCCATAAGCCTCGGGCGATTGGTATAACGCGGAGCGGGCTTACGATTCGCCGACTACCGCTGAAGCAGGTCGGCGATGCAGGCGGTCCAGCCGGTTTGGTGGGAGGCGCCGAGGCCGCGGCCGGTTTCGGCGTGGAAGTATTCGTGGAAAAGAAGCGGATCGCCGGCGCGGCCGCCGTCGCAGGGACGGGTGCCGTCGGGGCCGGGGAGGAAGAGGGCGGTGAGGCGCTTGGTCAGTTCGTCGGCGATTTGCGCGAGGTTGAGTCGGCGGCCGGAGCCGGTGGGGAATTCGGCGGTGAGATCGTCGCCATAGTAGGTGTGGTATTTGCGCAGGGATTCGATGAGGAGGAAATTGACGGGCATCCAGACCGGGCCGCGCCAGTTGGAGTTGCCGCCGAAGAGGCCGGAGTCGGACTCGCCCGGGGCGTAGTCGACGCGGTAGGTGTGGCCGTTGATTTCGAGCTGGAAGGGTTGGTCGAGGTGGCGGAGGGAGAGGGAGCGGAGGCCGAAGGGGCCGAGGAATTCGTTTTCGTCGAGGACGGTGGCGAGAAGGCGTTCGAGGCGGGGCCGTTCGAGCAGGGAGAAGAGGTGAATACTTTGGGCGTTGGCGGTGCGCCAGCGGGAGGAGATCTCGCGGAGGTCGGGGCGGCGGTCGATGAACCAGGTCCAGCGGTTGGTGAGGGGGCGGCCGACATCGGCCAGTTCGGATGGGATGGTCTCGACGGCGAAGAGGGGGATGAGGCCGGCGA
>JBIKLF010000001.1:0-361282 GCA_044359955.1 Chthoniobacterales bacterium
TGCGAGCGGAGTGAAATAGAACCTGAAATCATACATTTACAAGGTGTCAAAGTCTGGCAACGGACGATGGCGTGCCTTTTGCTTAATGAGTCTGCGAGTTATTGTCTGTGGCAAGCCTAAGCCCTTCCGGGGTGGAGGCGAAGCGAAAGCGAGTCCGAAATGGGCGACCTAGTCGCAGGCAGTAGACCCGAAGCCGAGGTGATCTACCCATGGTCAGGATGAAGGTGCAGTAACATGCACTGAAGGTCCGAACAGATGGACGTTGAAAAGTCCCCTGATGAACTGTGGGTAGGAGCGAAAGACTAATCAAACCCGGTGATAGCTGGTTCTCTCCGAAATAGCTTGAGGGCTAGCCTTGTGTGCTGATGTGTGGAGGTAGAGCACTGGATGAACTAGGGGCCATACCCGGCTACCGAATTCAATCAAACTCCGAATGCCACACAATGAAACACAGGAGTCAGACAGTGGGGGATAAGCTTCATTGTCGAAAGGGAAACAACCCAGCCCCGCAGCTAAGGTGCCTAAATAACGTTTAGTGGAAAGGATGTGAGGTTACTTAAACAGTGAGGATGTTGGCTTAGAGGCAGCCACCATTTAAACAGTGCGTAATAGCTGACTCATCGAGTGATCTCGCGCCGAAAATGATTGGCGATAAGCGTTATACCGAAGCTCGGGATGTTCGTGCGGTTCGCCGCGCGGGCGTGGTAGGAGAGCGTTCTTTGTGCGTCGAAGCGGGAGGGTAACCAACCGTGGAGCGCAAAGAAGTGAGGATGCAGACATGAGTAGCGATAAGACAGGTGAAATTCCTGTCCGCCGTAAACCCAAGGTTTCCTGGGGAAGGTTCGTCCTCCCAGGGTTAGTCGGGACCTAAGCTGATGCCGAGAGGCGTAAGCGATGGATAGCAGGTTTAATATTCCTGCACCGGCTGAATTTAAGCCATCAAGGGACGCTTGTGTGGAGTCAGTCTGCCGATCGAAAGTGGCAGTCCGTCGCAAGGCGGGACGTGGAGTCTTCGGACAAAGCGGATCTGGTAAAACATGAGCCAAGAAAAGCCTGATGGTGTTCGTTCAGCCGCCCGTACCCTAAACCGACACAGGTGGGTGGGTAGAATATACCAAGGCGCGTGAGTGAAACCTCGTTAAGGAACTCGGCAATCTAGCCCCGTAACTTAGGAAAAAGGGGTGCCTGCTTTCGGGCAGGCCGCAGTGAAAGGGGTCAACCGACTGTTTAACAAAAACACAGCACTCTGCCAAGTCGCAAGACCAAGTATAGGGTGTGACACGTGACCAATGCCGAAAGATTACGGTAAGAGGTTAGCCGCAAGGCGAAGCTTCGAGCCCAAGTCCCGGTGAATGTCGGCCGTAACTATAACGGTCCTAAGGTAGCGAAATTCCTTGTCGGGTAAGTTCCGACCTGCACGAATCGTGTAACGAGTTGACCGCTGTCTCAACGAGGAGCTCAGCGAAGTTGTAATGGCGGTGAAGATGCCGCCTACCCGCAGTAGGACGGAAAGACCCTATGCACCTTTACTGTACGCTGTTACTGGTTTTTCGATTTTAATGCTTAGCGTAAGTGGAAGACGTTGACCCAACCCTTGCGGGGGTTGGCGAGTCGCCAATGAAACACCACCCTTTGAAATTGGAAAATCTAACCCCACGCCGCTATACGGCTGGGAGACACTGGCAGCCGGTCAGTTTTACTGGGGCGGTATCCTCCTAAAGAGTAACGGAGGAGTACGAAGGTTGGCTCATCCTGGTTGGCAATCAGGTGACGAGTATATGGATATATGCCAGCTTTACTGTGAGACACACACGTCGAGCAGTTACGAAAGTAGGTCCAAGTGATCCGGTGGTTGAATGTGGAATTGCCATCGCTCAACGGACAAAAGGTACGCTAGGGATAACAGGCTGATCCTGCCCAAGAGCTCATATCGACGGCAGGGTTTGGCACCTCGATGTCGGCTCATCACATCCTGGGGCTGGAGAAGGTCCCAAGGGTCCGGCTGTTCGCCGGTTAAAGTGGTACGCGAGCTGGGTTCAGAACGTCGCGAGACAGTTCGGTCCTTATCCACTGTGGGCGCAGGAGAATTGAGGGGTTCAGATCCTAGTACGAGAGGACCGGGTCTGACGAACCTCTGGTGTTCCAGTTGTCGTGTCAACGGCATTGCTGGGTAGCTATGTTCGGAAAGGATAAGCGCTGAAAGCATCTAAGCGCCAAGCCTCTCCCAAGATGAATTCTCCCCGAAGATCCGTGGTAGACCACCACGTTGATAGGTTGCGGGTGTAAGCACAGTAATGTGTTCAGCTTAGCAATACTAATGATCGTCCGGCTTGGTCATTTTTTTCCTCTGAGGACCCTTCGGGGCCGCTCATGAAATTTATGACTTTACTAACCTGTTGGTAGTTGTGCCTCTATGCAGATGTGAAGGAACACGACGTTTGTCGCGGTTCTTCTTTGAAAATTTGGTAACGATTGGATCGTTAGAACTTGATTCGTTTAGAGAGCGGCCGTCCCCGGCCGCCGCTTCCCGAGCGGCTCAAATTCTGGTGATCCTAGCGCAGTGGAACCACCCGTTCCCATCCCGAACACGGAAGTGAAACGCTGCAGCCCCGATGGTAGTGCTTCTCTAGGTTGCGCGAGAGTAGGACGTTGCCAGAATCCTCCCTCCCCATGGTTTTCCATGGGGAGGGTTTTTTATTCTCCCACGGTCGGCGCCCCGGGCGGCAGCAGATAAATCGATCAGACCAACTGATGGCTCTCTGGTTGGAGGACGACCTCGGCGAGGACCAAGTGGGGCGGGGCGTCGATGGCTTGGAGGATGAGATCGGCGGCGGTGGCGACGGGAATCATTTTTTCGCGCTGCACGGCCATGTTGATCTCGTCCCAGAACGGGGAGTCAACGCCACCGAGAAAGAACAGACAGAACCGGATACCGCTGCGCTGGTATTCCTGCGCGAAGGTTTTGATGAGTCCGGTCACGCCGAACTTGCTGGCGATGTAGGCGGCGGCATTTTTCATCACCGCTTTGCCGAGGATACCGGGGAGGGTGATGAAGAGTCCGTGCTTCTGCGCGGCCATCACTTTGCACGCGGCTTGCGCGACGAGGAACGTGCCGCGGAGGTTGGTGTTCACGACTTTGCTGAATTCGGCGTCGGTGGTGTCGGCTGCCGGTTTGATCAGGCCGATGCCGGCACAGTGGATGACGCAATCGATCCCGCCCATAGATTCATTGGCTTTGGTGATCAGGGCCTCTGCGGCGTGGGGCGCGGTGAGGTCGGAGGCGATGCTTTCGATGGCGGCGGCGCCGGTGCAGGCGGCAGCGACTTCGGCGAGTTTGGTTTCCGAGCGGCCGCTGAGAGTGAGTTTGGCTCCGCGGGCGGCGAGGCGGATGGCAACTTCGCGGCCGATACCGCTGGAGGCTCCGGTGATGAGGAATTTGTCCATGTGTGAAGATTAACGTTTGTTCCGGGAAATTGGAGACAGGAAAAGGCAGGCCACGGATTGAAGAAGATGAACGGCTAGGATAAGACCTGATCGCGTTGACACGCGGTCAGGTCAATTCGTTCCGGAAGACTCTGTTTTGTGCCGGTGTCAGCCGGCACAAAACTTATCCTCTTTCATCTTCTTCTATCCGTGGCTTGTTTTTCTATGAATCTTGCAGCTTGAGTTTCGAGAGGATGCTGAAGTCTTCGAGGGTGGTGGTGTCGCCTTTGACGTCTTTGCCACTGGCGATTTCTTTGAGGATGCGGCGCATGATTTTGCCGCTGCGGGTCTTGGGCAGGGCTTCGGCGAAATGGATGTCGTCCGGTTTGGCGATGGCTCCGATGGCGTTCCCGACGTGTTTACGGAGTTTTTCGCGCAGCTCGGGAGTGGGCTTTTCGCCTCCCTTGAGTGTGACGAAGGCGACGACCGCCTGTCCTTTGATTTCATGGGGGCGTCCGACCACGGCGGCTTCGGCCACGGAGTGATGGCTGACCAGCGCGCTCTCGATTTCGGAGGTGCCGAGGCGGTGGCCGGCGACGTTGAGCACGTCATCGATGCGGCCGACGATCCAGAAATAGCCGTCCTTGTCCCGGCGGGCGCCATCGCCGGTGAAATAAAATCCGGGAATTTCGCTCCAGTAAGTTTTCTTATACCGCGCGCGGTCGCCGTAAATGGTGCGGAGCATGGAGGGCCACGGTTTGCGAATGACGAGTTTGCCGCCCACGTTGGGGCCGACTTCCTTGCCGTTGTCGTCGACGATGGCGGCATCGATGCCGAAGAACGGAAGCGTCGCGGTGCCGGGTTTGAGCGGCGTGGCGCCGGGGAGCGGGGAAATCATGATCGCTCCGGTTTCGGTCTGCCACCAGGTGTCGACGATGGGACAGCGTCCGGCGCCGATTTTCTTGTGATACCACATCCACGCTTCGGGATTGATCGGCTCGCCGACCGTGCCGAGAAGGCGGAGCGAGGAGAGATCGTGTTTATCGACCCATTCGTCGCCCCATTTGATGAAGGCGCGGATGGCGGTCGGCGCGGTGTAGAAAACGGTCACGCCGTAGTCCTGAATGATGCGCCAGAAGCGGTCCGGGTCGGGCCAGTTCGGGGCGCCTTCATACATCAGGCAGGTCGCGCCATTGGCCAGCGGACCGTAGACCAAGTAGCTGTGTCCGGTGATCCAGCCGACGTCGGCGCTGCACCAATAGATGTCGTCCTCGCGGAGATCGAAAACGTATTTCGTCGTGGCATAGGCCTGGGTGAGGTAACCGGCTGTGGTGTGGAGGATGCCCTTGGGTTTTCCGGTTGAACCGCTGGTGTAGAGAATGAAGAGCGGGTGCTCGCTGTCGTGGTGGATAACCGGGCAGTCGGCATTGACGTATTCCAATTCGCGATGCCACCAGACATCGCGTCCTTCCTGGATATGGATCTCATTGTTGGCGCGGCGGAAGACGATCACTTTCTTGATCGTCGTTTCACCGGCCAGCGCGGCGTCGACATTGTGTTTGAGCGGCACGATGGCACCTCGCCGGTAGCCGCCGTCGGCGGTGACCACGCAGGTCGCGCCGCAGTCGGCGATGCGGTCGCGGATGCTGTCCGCACTGAACCCGCCGAAGATGACCGAGTGCACCGCACCGATGCGTGCACAGGCCAGCATGGCGATGGCGGCTTCGGGGATGAGCGGCATGTAGATGATGACGCGGTCACCTTTTTTCACCCCGTTGCGTTTGAGGACATTGGCGAAGAGACAGACCTCGCGCTGGAGCTGTCCGTAGGTGAGGGTGCGTTTTTCACCGGGCTCGCCCTCCCAGATGATGGCGGCTTTATTTTTCCGGTCGCTCGTGGCGTGGCGGTCGACGCAGTTTTCCGCGATGTTGATCGAGCCGCCGTCAAACCAACGGGCGAAGGGGGCTTTCCATTTCAGGACAGATTTCCATTGGCGGCCCCATTGGAGTTCGGCGGCTTCTTTGGCCCAGAATTGCTGCGGGTTTTTGACCGAGGCGGCGTGGAGGCGTTTGTAGTCCGCCATGCTTTTGACGCGCGCTTTTTTACTGAATTCGCGGGTCGGCTTGACCACGCGGTTTTCGACGAGGTGGGATTCGATGTTCTGGCTCATAGGGAAATGCGAGGGAAGGGAGTGTGCGCCCTCGGCGCGGCGGGTCACAACCGAAAAAGCTCGGGTTGCCGCAGGCTGTGCTGGAGGGCCGGCGCCTTGCCGGGGAGAAATCGGAAACGCCGGTCATAGCTGCCGCGGGCGTGCGTCCGGCAACAGACCAAACACGCCTCGCTGCGGCGGAAGGGGCGCACGCGCGCAACTTCGCGGTGGCACGATGGACAATGGTAAAGGTAATTGCGGGCCACGCGGCGAGGCGCGGCAAGCGGCAGGGTGTGGCAGCGTTTTTCGTCCGCGAGACCGAGGTGGCGGCACGCTTCTTTCCACTCGGGGCCATGCGGGTCGATGAGGCGGCGCGGATTGCGGGCATGCGCCACGAGATGCGCCAACTCGTGGAGGAAGGTGCGGGCCAGTTCATCCGGAAAGGCCAGCAGACGCGGATTGAGGAGGATCACCGCGCAGTCGAGCCGCGCCACCCCGGCGGTGGTGCGCAGGCGGGCGTGCCAATGCAAAGTGACGCGGGCGGCCAGGCGTGGAAGTTCGAGGCGCAGGGCCCAGGTGCGCGCTTCGTTGGCCAGCTGCCGCAGCGTTTCCGCCGGATGAATCGGGCCGGACTGGAGGGCGCGGGCGGGCATGGGGCGTCAGATCGAGTAATCGACGTTGTCGCCCTTCGCGGCCTTGTTGACCACGCGCACTTGGGCCTCCTCGTTGTAGACGAGGGAATTCGGCGGCACGCTGTGCATGATGAAGACGTTGCCGCCGATCGTGCTGTTGCGTCCGATGACGGTCTCGCCGCCGAGCACCGTGGCATTCGGGTAAATGGTCACGCCGTCTTCGACATCGGGATGGCGTTTGCCGCCTTTCCTGATGCGTCCGCTGTCGTCCTTGGCAAAGCTGCGCGCGCCGAGGGTCACCCCATGGTAAAGTTTCACGTGCGCGCCGATGCGGCAGGTTTCGCCGATGACGACGCCGGTGCCGTGGTCGATGAAGAAATGGCTGCCGATGCTTGCCCCGGGATGGATGTCGATGCCGGTCTGTGTGTGCGCCCATTCGGTCATCATGCGCGGCACGAGCGGGACGTCGTGGCGGTAGAGAAAATGGGCCACACGTTGGATGGCGATGGCCTCGAGGAACGGGTAAGAGAGAATGATCTCGTCGCGGGTGCGTGCGGCGGGGTCGCCTTCGTAGGCGGCTTCGACATCGGTTTGCAGCATGGCGCGGATGGCGGGCAGTTCGTGGAAAAGTTTGCCGACCGTCGCGGTGGCCGCCGCGTCATCTTTGCCGGAGAGGACGGCCTGGAAGGCGCGCTGCAGGTCTTCGGCCAGGGCCTTGATGCGGTCCAAGGTGAGGGTGGACAACTCCAGCTTCCCGATCGGCCCGACATCATGGTAGCCGGGGAAGAGTAACTGCATGAGTTGCATGCTCAGCGACGCGATCTCCGGTTTGGACGGCAGACCGGGTTCGTCGCCGGCGTTCACGCCGCCTTCGTCGCGGTAGGATTCGATCAGTTTTTGGGCCCATTGGGCGGTCGCGTCG
The DNA here is from genome assembly GCA_044359955.1 of Chthoniobacterales bacterium. Taxonomy (GTDB): domain Bacteria; phylum Verrucomicrobiota; class Verrucomicrobiia; order Chthoniobacterales; family JACTMZ01; genus JACTMZ01. The sequence continues at coordinate 7,127 of JBIKLF010000001.1, forward strand.
TCCATTGCACGGGAGCATGAACTCTTTGTTTCCCTCTGTCCAGAAAGCAGCTCTGCCCGGCAGCTCCGAATTATATTGCCGAAACGCAGTCAATATAGAAAATGCAACTCGTTATGGTAACTCTTACTACATCCACACTACGTCGCGCGCTCGATCTCCAAGAGCGCATTGAAAGCCTGCAAGGCGAATTGACCCGCCTTCTCGGCAAGAATGTTTCACTCACCGGTTTCGTCAGCGAAACCGTGAGCGTGACCGGTCCGCGCGGCCGCGGCCGCAAGCCGGGTCGCAAACCGGGCCGGGCCGCGAAGAAGGCCGCCAAGCCCGGCCGTCCGGCCAAGAAAGTGGCCAAGCGCGGACGTCGCAAAAAGCGCACCTCGCCGTTCAAGGGTCAGAAGCGTCCGTCCTCGCCGAGCGGCCCGTTGGCGCCGGCCGTGCACAAAGTGATGAAGCGTGCAGGTGGCCCGCTCAACGTTGATGCCGTGCTGCAGGGCCTGAAGCAGGACAAATACGTCTGGAAAGTTTCCGAGCCGAAGAAAAATCTCGCTGCGCGTATTTATACGATGCCGGGCGTTAAAAAGGTCGGTCCGGGGATGTTCGCGCTGAAGAAATAAAGCGCAGACCGAAACAAATCACCAAGGGCGGGGAGGTTTTTCTCCCCGCCTTTTTTGTGGGCACGTAGCGGCGGTCTATGACCGTCGGTGCTTTTGGTGCTGAAATTGGAAGGCAGCGACGGTCATAGACCGCCGCTACAATTGGCGAGGGTTATGCTAGCGCTGCTTCGAAGCGCTCGCGCAAATCATCCCACGGTTCCGTTCCGACGGCGATGCGGAGGAGGTGGGGGTCGATGCCGCATTGCTTGGCCCACTCAAGTTCGTGGTAGTGGGCGAGTTGCACGTAGGGGGAGACGAGGGAGTATTTGGTGCCGAGGCTGATGCCGTGGCTGAGTTGGAGTTTTTCGAAAATGCGGGGCGTGTTTTGGGCGGCGTGATGAGGGAGGAAGGAGAGGACGGCGCCGTAGCCTCCGTCCGGTTTGCGGAGTTGCTCGTAGACGGGCGACGGGTCGAGTCCGGGATACCAGACGTGTTCGACTGCGGGATTTGTTTGGAGGAAGCGCGCGAGTTCGAGCGCGGTGGTGTTGGCGATTTTCATGCGCTCGGGAAAATCGCGGGAGTTGCGCTCGAGGACCGCGAGATCGCGGGCGTAGATGCCGCCGGGGGAGGTGGAGGGTAGTTGGTCGGCGAAGAGGCCTTGCGGATTGACGGTGAGCGCGCCGGCCATGACGTCACCTTCGCCGGAGATGGCTTTGGTCAGGCTGGTGGCGACGAAATCGACGTGCGGGAGGACGTCGACATTAAAGAAGGTGCCGATGGTGTCGTCGACGATGAGGGGCACGCCGTGCCGCGCAGCCAGCTCGTGCAACGCAGGCAGGTCCGGGGTGCGGAGCAGTGGGTTGCTCGGGAATTCGCAGAAGAGGCCGGCGATTTCTTCCTGCTCAAGAAGGGTGGCGAGCCGGGACAAGTCCGCCGCGTCGCCGCGCGGGAAAAATTCCACCCCGGCGCCGAACTTCGAGAGAATTTTAAGCGTGTCCGTGTAGGGAAATCCGAACATGACGGTGCGCCGTCCCGGTCGGCGGGCGGTGACCGCTTCGAAGGCGGTGAAGATGGCGGCCATGCCGCTCGGGTGGAGGCTGATGTTCGTCGCGGGGGCGCCGCTCCACGAGGCGAGGCGGTCACGGAGCGTTTGCTCGAGCACAGGGTCCGGCGCGGCGAGGCGGCGGGAGGCGAGCCAATCCTCGGCGGCTCGCGAGGAAAGGATGCGGCCGGCGTGTTGCCAGAAGGCGCGGGCCACGGGCAGATTTTCCTGCGGGAAGTAGGCCGCCCAGAGGCCGTCGACTGGAACGGCTTGGCCGGAGGTGAGCGCGGCGCATTGGGTGGCGGCCGCTTCATCGGCGAGGGGGAGCACGTCGCGTCCGGGTTTCGGCTCCAGGGCGGTGCGGACCTGATTGATGAGCGGGTGGAAAAAGAAGCGCGGGTAGCCGGTGCGCATTTTGTCGATGACGCGCGATTCTTTTTCTTCGTAGCCGATGATGTCGGCCCAGGTGGGGAGGCAGACGGAGACGGCGTGGGGGGAATCAGGGATGGGGGTGCCGAGGTTTTCGGGACGGCAGAGGGGATGAGCGTGGAGCGGGTGGGTCATCGCGCGGAGAGAAAAGGTAGGGGCACGCGGCTCGCGTGCCCGTCGGGACGGGTGCGGACGAGCGGGCCGCTCGTCCCTACCTGAAAGAAAAATGTCATAATGACTGTGTCGCCCGAGCCATGCGTTGCATGGCTTCGTCGAGTTGGGTACGGGGGCAGCCGAAGTTGAGGCGGAGGAAACCGGCGGGGGCGCCGAAGGGGACGCCGTCGGAGAGACCGACGCCGTGGTCTTCGAAGAACTTGGCGGCGTTGGGCAGATGGAGTTCGCGGGCGTCGAGCCACGCGAGGTAAGTGGCTTCGACGTGCCAAGTGCGGATACCGGGGAGGGAGGTGGCGATGAAGTTTTCGACGTGATCGCGGTTGGCGCGGAGGACATCCAGGAGTTGGTCGCGCCACGGCCAACCGTGGCGCAGGGCCACCTCGCAACCGGTGTAGCCGAAGGCGTTGACCTCGGTGATGAGGCCGCGCGCGGCGTGTTGGAAGGTGCGGCGGGTGGCCGCGTCGGGAATGACGAGAAATGCGCAGGCCAGGCCGGCGAGATTGAAAGTTTTGCTCGGCGCGAACATGGCGACGGTTTTCGGTCCGGGGAATTTGAGTCCACTGACGTGCGGCGCGTCGTCGAGCACGAGGTCGCAATGGATTTCGTCGGAGATGAGGACGAGTTGGTGTTTGCGGCAGAAGTCGGCGAGGCGCGCGACGGTGGCCTCGGGGAAAACGCGTCCGACCGGATTGTGCGGGTTGCAGAGGATGAAAAGTTTTGTCCGCGGCGTGACGGCGGACTCGAGCGCGTCGAAGTCGATGTCCCACGTGTCGTTTTTTTCCACGAGATCGACGGTGCGGAGTCCGACACCGGCGTGGTCCGGGGCTGAAAGGAATGGCGGATAGACGGGGGTGCAGGTCAGGACTTCTTCGCCGGGTTGGACGAAGGCGCGGCAGGCGACATTGAGCGCGGGGACGAGTCCGGGGAACCAGACGATTTGTTCGGCGGTGGCGGTCACGCCGTGGCGGGTTTGCAAATATTCGAGGGCGGCTTCGACCGTCGATTTCGGTGGGATGGTGTAACCGAAGACGCCGTGGGCGGCGCGTTCCTGCAGGGCGGCGATGATTTCCGGGGCGGACACAAAATCCATGTCCGCCACCCACATGGGCAGCACGTCGCGTCCGGCGTGGCGCTCCCATTTGAGCGAACCGGTGCCACGGCGGTCGGGGCAGGTGGTGAAGTCGTAAGTCACAAGGCGTCAGAGCATGGCACTCCCATTAAACAGGGCAAGACGGATGCGCGTCAGGCGGCGGTCGGGCCGAATTTGAACCAGAGGAAATAGAGGGCGAAGGCGGCTTGCAGGGCGATGGCGGCCCAACTCCACGCGGTCATGGCCGCACCGGGTTGCTGGTCGCGCGGCACTTCCGGCGCGTGGATGGCGCGGTGGTTGAAAAAGGAAAGCACGGGGGCGGTGAGGAAGGACATGGTGGTGGCCAGATCGACGAGCGCGGTGAAGCTCGACATGCCCCAGACGAGGATGGCGATGGCGCCGGCTCCAAGAATGGTGAAGGCGATGCGGTAGACATGACGGTCCCCCTCGAGCGGAACGGAGGCATTGGGTGATGCGGAACCCGGGGCGAAGGCGAGGCGCAACTGCACAACCAGCGCGGCGACGACGCGCGGGAAGGCGTCGATGACGGTGACCGAGGTGGAAAGCATGACGAGAAAGGCCGCGGTGCCGATGATCGGGTGCGCCCAACCACCGAGAGTCGAGGTGTAAAGGTCGATGATCTGCGCGGCAAATTTGGTGGTGTTGTTTTCAAAGGTAAGACCCTGCCCATACATCATGCCGGTTCCGAGCAAGACAAAAACGAGGCCGAGGAGGAGCGTTGCGAGGTAACCGACGTCGAAATCAAGGAGCACACCGCGCGCTGCGGGTTTCACGCCTTGCTGTTTGGCGCGCGCCACGGTCCAGAGCGAACTCCAGACCGAAATGTCGATGGCGGAAGGCATCCATCCGATGAGCGCGACACAAAATGCGATGCCGGCGGCATCGAAGACGGCAGGGGATGGAACCAGCGCGCCCCATGACCACTCGATGCGCCCGAGCGCGAACCACATCGCAGCGACGGTGCAGACGGTGAGCACGGGCATGACGATTTTGATAAAACGGTCGAGCCAGACGTATCCGCCGCCGGCCAGAAGAACGGCGGAGAGCGCAATGAGGACGGCGGAAACAACAGCCGGACCGTTGGCGGCGCCGACCGTCGCGGTGAGCAGAGGTTCGAGGCCGAAGACGGCGATGGCCACGCCGGCGGTCACGACCGTGACCACGGCCGTGATGGTGAACATGGTTGCGAGGGTCAGCAGGGTGAAAACAACCAGAGTCCACCGTCCTTGACGCCGGTAGCCGTCGAGCAGGGAGTGTCCGGTCGCGGCGGCGTATTGAGGGCCAAACCGGAAGGCGGGGAACTTCACCACATTGGCGATGACCACGACGAGCAGCATGGAGAGTCCGAACATCGCGCCGGCGCGGGTCGATTGCACAAGGTGCGATACACCAACGGCTGCGCCGGCGAACAGCAGGCCGGGGCCGAAGGCGGTCCAGAAGGAACGGGTTGCGGCAGGGGCGTTCATAGGAGGAGAGGTTGATAGATGAAATTACGGGTGGAGGGGAGAGAGAACCGCCGAGACGCGGAGGGCAGGCTGCCCGTGGTCCTTGATTAAGATGTCACGCGTTCGCCAACCGACCGCCGCTACAAGAGGTGGATCGCGCCCTCCGGACGCGATGGGGGTGGGGATGATCGCGATGGGGACATCATGATCCACCTCATACCAAGGGCCCATCGCCTTGGGACTTTGTCCTTCGGCCCCGGGGTAGGGTCGGACCTCCGGGCCGACCGCGAACATTCTCTGGGATTAGACACGGCCGGTCCGGAGGCCCAGCCCTACTGCTCGATCAAGAGTCGAAAAGAAAAAGGACGTTGGGATAAGCTGTGGCCAGCCGTCACTCCCAGAAGCAGCGTCAGGCCGAGGTGGACTCCATAAGGATGCCGTCGTTGAGGTCCTTGATGATGGTGCAGAGGTAGACAGGTTCGGCGTGGTGGGCGCGGTATTTGGTGATTTCTTTCTTTTCGATAACACGGAAACCGAACCGTTCGAAGACGCGGGCGCCGCGGCGTTCCTCGAAGGTGACGACTTGGCCGAAGACGGCGGTTTCACCATGGGCGCGGAGGTGCTGGAGAAATTGGAAGAGCAACTCGCGCGATCGGACGAGGCCCTGCACTTCGGGGAGCAGGTTGAAATGGAAGTGCGGCAAGCGGCGCGGGGCGGCGGGGACTTCGCGCCAGGCATTAAGGATGATCCAGCGGACAAAGGCCTTCGAGGACTTGTTGTAGCGGGGGTAGCGCACGATGCCGCGCGCGAAGAGCGAAAAGTTGTGGAAAAAATTATGCAACTGGTGAAGGAGCGGACGCCGGGATCCCATGAGGTAGCCTTTCAATTCGCCGTCCTGCTCGAGGACGAAAGTCGATTCGGGTTCCCAATCGGTGTAGAACCGCGTCAGGTAATCGGCGAAAAGTTCACGGTCCTCGAAGACGGGGTCGATGGCTTTGCCGAGGTAGCCTGTTTCGCAGCAAAGGCGGCGCACGTCCGCGCGGTCGGTCGGACGGAAGGGCCGGATGACGGCATCGGTGGGCATAGCGTCGGGGAAGCCTGAGCAGGTTCGGGCCAAATCGCCAGCTTTCATCGGCGGCGAGGGAAGACGATGTGGTCCCGGCGCGTCGGGGACGCCGCGCCCAACCTTATGGCGTAGTGGACTGGGGCGATTAAGTGGCATCGGCATCTTGCCGATGGGTTGGGATCGTCATGGGCCGGGATGCCCATGCCACGGGGACGGCGGTGAGTTGGCTCAGCGGTGCGCTACTTCGGCGTAGAGATTGAAAAGACGCTCGAAAACGCGGTCCCATCCGTAGAATTGGTGCACGCGGGCCGCGGCTTCTTTTCCTTCGGCGGCGAGGTCGCGTTGGGCCATGGCGCGGATGGCGGCGGCCAGGGCCGGTGCGGAATTTTCCGCGGCCCATTGCAACTGGTCGGTGAAGATGATGCGGTCCATGTAACTGCCGCGGATACCGACGACGGGTGTGCCGCACGCCTGGCTCTCGAGGGCGACGAGGCCGAAGGTTTCCTGCACGCCGGGGTGGACGAAAAGATCAGCGCTGCGGTAGAGGCGTGCGAGTTGACGTCCGTCGCCCTGGTAGGGGAGCCAATGGACGTTTTCGTTTTTTTCGCGCAGGCGTGCGAGGTGGCGGCGTTCGGGGCCGTCGCCGGTGACGAGCAGGGCGAAGCGGGCATCACCGAGTTGGGTGAACGCCTCGAAGAGGGTGGTGACATTTTTTTCCGGCGAAAGGCGTCCGACATAAAGAAGGAGGATTTTGTCTCCGGCGATCCCGAGGGCTGCGCGCACTTGGGCGGCTTCGTCCGGTGCGGCGTCGGCGTGGAAGAGCGCGGTATCCACCCCGAGTTCGCCGAGGCGTGTGTTCTGCACGCCCCAGTCTTGCAAAAGGCGCGCGAGGGCGGGGGAGGGGACGATGGTGGCGGCGAAGCGGTTGTAGAGTTCACGCACGTAGCGGCGGGCCACATCGCGCGTGATGTCGACGGCGATGTGGCCGAAGAATTTGTCAATGGTGCGCAGGTAGGCTTCGGGAAAGTGCGAGTGATAGAAAGCAACAACGGGAATGCCGAGGGCATGGCCGGAGGCGAGGGCTTTCCAGGCGACCTGATACGGGTCGCCGGATTCGATGACGTCCGGACGTTCGCGCTCGAGGATTTCCTCGATGGCGGTGAGATTAAGGAGGGCGCGGTAACGGGCGGTGCGGGAGACGAGCGGGGAGCGGATGGTGTAGACGCGCGACAACCCGTCTTCGTGGCAGCCGGTTTTTTCGCCGGGGATGATCAGCACATGACGGCCGTCCGGTCGGGCGCGGCGCATCCACGCGACCTTTTCCGAAATGTAGCGTTTCACCCCGCCGCTGACCGGCGAGTAGAATTGGGTAAGGTCGCAGATTTTCATGGGCCGCGGCGGGCCGGCGGCGGGAACGCCGACGTCACAAGGGGATCATTCGCGCGCGGCGAGGTAACGTTCGGCCTCGATGGCCGCGGCGCAACCTTGGCCGGCGGCGGTGATGGCCTGCCGGTAAACGTGGTCGGCCACATCGCCGGCGGCGAAGACGCCGGGGACATTGGTCCGCACGGTGTCGTGCTGGACGAGGTAACCATTTTCGTCCTTGTCGAGTTTGCCCCGGAAGGGCGCGGTGTTCGGCGTATGGCCGATGGCGACGAAGACGCATTTCACGGCGATCTCCTCGCGGGCGCCGGTCTGCGTGTCCTCGAGCACGATGCCGCGCACGTGGCCTTCGTCGTCGGCAAGGTATTCGACCGGTTGGCGGTTCCAGAGTGGTTTGATTTTCGGGTTGGCCAAGGCGCGGTCGGCCATGATTTTCGAGGCACGCAGGGTGTCGCGCCGGTGGATGAGGTAGACCACCGAGGCGAAGCGGGTGAGGAAGTTCGCCTCTTCGCAAGCCGAGTCGCCGCCGCCGATGACGCAGACAGGGACGTCACGGTAAAAAGCGCCGTCGCACGTGGCGCAGGAAGTAAGGCCGTGGCCGATGTAATTCTTTTCGTCGGCCAGACCCGGCCATTTGGCCGCGGCACCGCTGGCCACGATGAGCGTCTCGGTTTCGAGCCATTGGCCGTCGACTTTGATCCGGTGATGATTTTTTCCCGGCTCGAATTCCTCGAGCGTGCCAAATTGGAAACGGGCGCCGAATTTTTCGGCCTGTGCTTGCATGCGCATGATGAGGTCGGGTCCATCGACGCCTTCGGGGAAACCCGGGAAGTTCTCCACCGCGGTGGTGGTGGTCAGTTGGCCGCCGGGCTGCAGACCCTGCAAGACGAGTGGGGCGAGCGAGGCTCGGGCCGCGTAAATGGCTGCGGTGAGTCCGGCGCAACCGGTGCCGACGATGACGACTTTTTCCATGAGGCGGAAAGATTAGCCGAGAGTCTGCGGCGGGGCCAAGCTCGGGAGGAGTTGAGGGTTGAGGGATGGGAGTGGAGAGAGGGTCAGCCGAGGATGGCGTGGAGTTCGCGTTCCAGCTCGGCGAAGCGTTCATCGCTGAGCACCGAGACCCGGGAGCAGGACTCCAGGTCGGCATCCATTTCGGCCCAGGAGCGGCAACCGCCGAAAGACTTTTGCCAAGCCACGCGCTGGGGCGGATCAAGGCGGTAAACACGAAGAAGTGCGACTTGCACGCCGGGCGCGGGTTTCTGGACAAAGCGCGTCTCGACCTCCTCGGGGGTCAAAATATGGAAGGCCTGCAACCGGCCCAAGACCGCCCGGTCCGTGACCAATTTGTGCCAGACCAGAGTGGCGGCATGGCGGACTTCCACCGATTCGCGCTCGCCCTCATGGCCGCCCTGCCGTGCCGCAAAGTCGGCTTCCGGCACGACGCGCTCGGATTGTTGGTGGAAAAAGGTCGGCAGAAGGACAAACTCCCCGTGTTCGAAACGCAGACCGTCCTTCCCTTCGGCAATGCCGCCTTTGCGGATGACGACCACCTGGCGCCCGGAACCGAGCGCCTCGCAGACAACGTCCCATTCTTTGAGTGCGGGCCACATGGCACCCTATATAGCGCCGCCGGCCCCCGCGGCCAAGCTGTGCCGTGCGAGGGGATTCCGTCTTGACCTGACCCCCCGCTTCCCCCAGTAAAGGCGGTTTCGCCCGATCCCATCGGCCCACCACACCGCACCTTCATGAGAACTCGCCTCCTTTTCGCCCTTTTGTTGTCTTTTTCATTTTTGCCCGAGGCCCCCGCCCAAACAGCACCGCCCGCCGGTCCGGTCGTCCGCTCGATCGTTGTGCAATACGTCGGCCCCGAAACGATCAGCCGCCAACGGGTCATGGCCAATCTCAAAACGCAGGTCGGCGACGCCTATTCGGAGCGCGCGGCGGAAGATGACGTGAAGACCCTCTTTGCCACCGGCGATGTGGCCAACGTGCGCATCTTTGCCGAACCGGAGGGCGACGGCGTCAAGGTCATCATTCTCGTGCAGGGCCGCGCGGTAGTGACCGAGATCCTCGTCGAGGGTGCGGTCGAAATGGCGCCCAACCGCCTGCGCAAAGAACTCACCTTCAAAGTCGGCGACCGCCTCAGCGAGGAACAGGTCGAGAAGTCCCGCCAAGCCATGGTTGAGCTCTACCAGGATCGCAACTTCAGCGGCGTCGGCATCACCACCCGCGTCGATACCAACGACCGCACTGGTGACTCGCGTGTCATTTTCCAGGTCGACGAGGGCTACAAACAAGTCGTGCAGCGGATCGATTTCGCCGGCAACGACTCCGTGCTGGCCAAGGATTTGCGCAAGGCGATGAAAACCAAGACGAAAAACCTGCTTTCTTTCCTCAACAAGAGCGGACGTCTGGTTCCCGCGCAGTTGCAGGAAGACAAGGACGCCATCCGCCTCGTTTACCAAAACGAAGGTTTCGCCGACGTGCAGGTCACCAATGTCGAAGTCGTCCCGCTCTCCGGCAACAACGTCGAACTCATCTTCAGCATCCGCGAAGGCATCCAATACTCGGTCAACCGCCTCCGTCTCGATGGCGTGAATGTCACGACCGAGGACGAACTCAAGGGCCGGCTCAAAATGGTCGACGGTTCGCTCTACACGCCGGACGGCCTGAGCGGCGACCTCAAGGCTTTGCAGGAGTTCTACGGGTCGCAGGGCTACATCGATTCGCTCATCGTCCCCGAGATCTCGCCCGCCGGTTCCGGGTTGGTCAACGTGACCTACCGCATCGACGAGGGCGCCCAGTCTTACCTCAACCTGGTCAACATCCAGGGCAACACCCGCACGAAAGACCACGTCATCCGCCGCGAGTTGGCCGTCCTGCCCGGCGACGTCTATGACACGACCTTGGTCGACGTCAGCCGTCAGCGCCTCGAAAACCTCAACTACTTCTCGCAGGTCCAGACGGTCCCGACCGACACGATGGTTCCCGGGCGCAAAGACCTCAATGTTATCGTCGAAGAAAAACGCACCGGTTCCTTCAACTTCGGCGCCGGCTTCAGCACGATCGACAGCCTCGTTGGTTTCGCCGAATTGCAGCAGACGAACTTCGACATTTTCGGCTGGCCGAATTTCACCGGCGGCGGCCAGCGTCTGCGCATCCGCGGACAATACGGTATCGAGCGCGCCGATGCGGAAATATCCTTCACCGAGCCTTACTTCCTCGGCTACCGCTTGGCCTTTGGGGCGGAGGCCTTTTACCGCAATGCGACCTTCCTTAGTCCTTACTACGACCAGTCGAACTACGGTGGTGCGCTTCAATTGCGCTACCCGGTCAACGACTTCATCGCGGCCAACATCGAATTCAAAACCGAAGGCATCGACATTTACGATGTCACCACCAGCATCCCCCAAATCGCGGGCGGCGGGCCGACCAATCTGCCCAACCAGCAAGGTGTCTACTTCCGCAATGCTTTGAGCGGTGGGGTCAGCTTCGACAACCGTGACAATCTCTTCCTCACCCGCAAGGGCACGTTTGTCAGCCTCAACATGTTCCTCGCCAGCATCACCGGCCAACAGGACGTCGACGACTACGGCATTTCGTTGGAAGGCTCGCAACATTTCTCCCTGCCCTGGGACCTCATCTTTTTGGCCAAAGGCCAACTGGCCACGGTCGATACGGTGGGCGGCGACGGCGACGTGCCGATCTTCGACCGCCTCTTTCTTGGCGGCGCGAACAACCTGCGCGGTTTCCAATTCCGCGAGGTCGGCCCCAACAATGGTGGTGTCTACTACGGCGGCAATTCCCTCGGGTACGGCACGCTGGAAATGACCTTCCCGGTCATCACCCGCGTCCGCGGTGCCTTCTTCGTCGATGCCGGTTACGTCAACCAAAACTCGTGGGACTTCAACGGCAACAACTACAATTCCAACTACGGTTTCGGCGTCCGCCTCGACCTGCCCATCGGTCCGATCCGCATCGACTACGGCATACCCTTGACCAGCGACGAGTATAACGGCAGCTCCGGCCAGATTCAGTTCAACATCGGCTACCAATTTTGAACGTTTCCGCGTCCACCGCCGTCTATGCAAAAAGGCTTTACTTGGCCGACCATCAACTCAATATCCCACCTCACCTATGAAACAACTGTTTGTCACCCTGTCCGTTGCCGCGGCCCTCTGTTCCTTCGCCGCCACCCCCGCCTTGGCCCAGATGAAAGTCGGCATCGTCGACATGAACAAAGTCTTCACCAGCTACTACAAAACCAAGGATGCCGAAGCGCGTCTTAATGACGCCCGCGCGCAGGCCAAGACCGACCTCGACGGCCGCCTCGAGACCCTCAAAGGCAACATGGAGGAGATCAACAAACTCGAAGCCGACGCCAAGAAGCCCGAACTCACGGCCGACAAGCAGCAGGCGGCCATTCGCGCCCGCGACGAAAAAATCAATGAAGTGCGCAATCTCGACCGCGAAATCGGCGAGTTCCGTCAGACCCGCGAGCGCCAGTTGCAAGAGCAGTTCATGCGCATGCGCGGCGACATTGTGCAGGACATCATGAAGGTCGTTGATGCCAAGGTTAAGGCCGAGGGCTTTGAATTGGTCTTCGACAAATCCGGCCAAGGCATCAGCCAAGTTCCCGTTGTCCTCTACTCGGCGCCATCGATGGATTTCAGCGACACGGTCGTGACGCAGCTGAACGCCAGCGCGCCGAAGAAAGCCGATTAACGGGGTCTATCCCGCGGCCTCCGCGCCGGCCCCGATCCATGCCGACTGTCGCCGAGTTAGCCGCCCTCGTGGGCGGCGAGCACCCCACCGGGCACGGGTCCGTGACCATCACGGGCCCGGCGGCCTTGGCCGAAGCGCAGCCCGGCGAAATTTCCTTTTTCGGTCATCCCCGCTACGCGGCGGATCTCAAGACGACCAAGGCCGCCGCCGTCCTTGTTCCGCGCGACTTTTCCGGCGAAACCCCGGCCGTCTGCATCCGCGTCGAGGATCCCTCGGCGGCCTTCACGGCGGTCACTCACCGGTTTATCCCTGCCCCGGTGGCTCCGCCGTCGGGAGTGCACCCCTCTGCCACGGTGGACTCATCCGCCAAGATTGCGCCCGGTGCCTGCGTGCAGGCCCAGGCGGTGATCGAGGCCGGGGTCACGGTGGGCGAGGGGACCGTCATTGGCGCCGGCTGCTACCTTGGAAAAAACGCCACGATCGGCGCGGGGTGCTTGCTCCACGCACACACCGTCGTGCGGGAGGACTGCATCCTCGGCGACCGCGTGATCCTGCATTGCGGGGTGGTGGTCGGGTCGGATGGCTTCGGCTATGACACCAAAGACGGCTGTCACCACAAAATCCCCCAGATTGGCTGCGTGATCGTCGGCCATGATGTCGAGATCGGGGCCAACACAACGATCGACCGCGCGCGCTTTGGACGGACGGTGATCGGCGAGGGCACCAAGATCGACAACCTTGTCATGATCGCGCACAACGTCGTCATCGGACGGCATTGCATCATCTGCGCCCAAGTCGGCATTTCCGGCAGCACCCAGATCGGCGACTACGTCGTCATCGCCGGGCAGGCCGGTTTGGTCGGACACATCAAGGTCGGCAATGGAGCCATCATCGGTGCCCAGAGCGGCCTGAGCAACGACCTCGAGCCCAAGGCCATCGTGGTGGGCAGTCCCCCGCGTCCGATCGGCGAGTGGAAGCGCGGCATTGTCCGGTTGGACCGGCTCGGCCAACTTTACGATCGCGTGAAAAAGCTCGAGCAGCGGGCCGGCTGACCCATGGTTCTGCTCGTTTTTTGCAGCTTTCCCGACGAGGAAGCGGCCGCTGCGGTGACGACCAGCCTCGTGGCCGAGAAGTTGGTCGCCTGTGGGAGCATCATCCCCGGAGTGCGCTCGATCTACGCGTGGGAGGGAAAACTCGAGGACAACACGGAAGTCATGGTTCTCTTCAAGACCTCCGGACCGCTCTACGCCAAGCTGGAAAAGCGTCTCGCCCGCCTCCATCCCTACGAAACGCCCGAGATCGTCGCCATCGAGGCCGGCGCCGTGGCCAAGCCCTACGCGGCCTGGCTGGCCGCGAGTTTGGCTGGCGCGTGAGCGATGAAGAAACGTTCCGCGCCGCGGAGCTTGGGGGCGGCCGGCGTATTGGCGCTGCTTGGTTCGGTCGCCGCTGCAGCCGACTATGCCTTGATTTACAATGGGCGCGTCGCGGCGGAGGACTGTCCCGAAGCGGCGGCGGCCGTGGCGCGGGAGGCCGGACTTTCGGTCAGGTTTGTTTCCGATCTCCACCAGCTGCCCGGCCTGCTCGACCGCGCCGCCATCTTCATCATCGGCGGCACCGACGACGACCTTGACCCTCTCATCGCGGACTTCACGCCGGCCGTCAAAAAAGCCGTGCAGGACTATGTGCGGGGAGGCGGGTGTTATCTGGGAATCTGCGGCGGAGCTTACCTGGCCGCCACAGGCTACCGGGAGAATGGGCGCTATGTCCCCCTGCTTGGTCTCATCCCGGCGGAGCCCCACGAGTTTGAGGCCGGCAACTATGCCGAACAAATACTTCCGATTCGCTGGATGGGCGCGACCTATCCCATGTATTTCCAAGGTGGTCCTGCCTTCGAGCTGACCGCACCGGCTCGCGTCCAAGTCATCGCAAAGTATGCCGGCGGACAGGTCGCTGCTCTTGTCAGCTCCTACGGCCGGGGTAAGGTGGCGGCGATCGGCCCTCACCCCGAGGCCGACGCTGCCTGGACTGATCATCTGCCTCGGGCCGAACCTTGGGCCTCCACCCGTCATCTGCTTGTGGAGTTGCTGCGGCAGATGCTGGCGCCGGAGCCGGTGCCGGCCGAGGGCGTGCAGACCAACCTTGCGCCTGACCATCCAAGCGCGGCACGATAACGCCCTTCCATGACCATCCTTGATCGCATCCTGCCCGACGTGCGTCGTGAGTTGGACGAGGCGCGCGCGGCCGTGCCGTTCGACGAGATCAAACAGCTCGCGGCCGACGCGCCGGCGCCGCGTGATTTTGCCGGTGTGCTCACGGCGCACGGCTTCGGCTTGATTGCCGAAATCAAGCGCCGTTCCCCGAGCATGGGCGAGATGCGGGCGGAAAATGTTGTCGCGGCCGCCGCGGCCTATGAAGCGGAGCCCCTGGTGCGTGCGGTTTCCGTGCTGACCAATACAACGCACTTCGGCATGGACATGGATGACTTGCGGCGGATTGCCGCCACCTCGACCAAACCCGTGTTGCGCAAGGATTTCATCCTCGATCCGTATCAGGTCTATGCGGCGCGTGCCGCCGGTGCCGATGCGGTGCTGCTCATGGCCAATGTTCTTTCGGCCGAGCAGATGCGCGAGTTGCACGGGACCGTGCTCGAACTCGGGATGGAGGCGCTTTTCGAGGTTCATGAGGCGGCGGAAATCGAGGCCTTGCCCGGCACGGCCCGGATCGTGGGGATCAACAGCCGCAAATTCAAATCGCACCGCGGATTTGTCGCCGCGGGGGACAATGCCGAGGAGGACTTCAGCCTCGATTTCGCGGCCTTCGAATTGGCCGAAAGCCTCCCGGCCGGCTGCGTGCGGGTGGCCGAAAGCGGGGTGACGCCGGAGAGTGTGGCCCCGCTGGCCCGGCACTTCGACGCGGCGCTGGTCGGCACCTCCTTGCTCCGCGATCCGCGCGGGGTGGCCGCCGCCCTGGACGATTTTGCCCGCGCGCTTGCCGGAAGGCCCGCCTGAGGTTCATTCTGCGTGGCTATGGCGGGCAAAGACTTTCTGCGCGAGGCGGCCGAGGCCCCCGAGACACCGCTCGATGTGTCCTTGCGGCCGCCGATGTTTGCCGAATTCACCGGGCAGGCCCGCATTGTCGAACGGCTCGAGTTGATGGTCGATGCGGCCAAGGCGCGCGGTGACGCGCTCCAGCACATTTTGCTCTCCGGACCGCCGGGACTGGGCAAAACCACCCTCGCTCTCATTTTGGGCAACGCCATGGGCGCCGAAGTGAAGTGCACCAGCGGTCCGACCATTGAAAAAGCGGGCGACCTGGCCGGCTTGCTCACCACCCTGCCGCCCGGGGCCATTCTTTTCATCGACGAAATCCACCGCCTGCAGCCCGCCATTGAGGAATACCTTTATCCCGCGATGGAAGACTACAAAGTCGACATCATCATCGACCAAGGACCCAATGCGCGCAGCGTGCGGCTCAATCTGCCGAAGTTCACTTTGGTTGGCGCGACGACCCGCTCCGGCATGATCAGCGCCCCGTTGCGCTCGCGCTTCGGCATGAGCTGCCGGCTCGACTATTACGAGGCTTCCGACCTCGTGCAAATCGTCGAGCGCAGTGCCGGTCTGCTCGATGTGCCGATCGATGCCGGTGGTTCGCGCGAGATTGCCAACCGCGCCCGCGGCACGCCGCGCATTGCCAACAACCTGCTCCAGTGGTGCCGCGACTACGCCCAGGTGCGCGCCGAGGGAACGATCACCGCGGAGTCGGCCTCCGCCGCGCTGGCCATGCTCGACATCGACGGCGACGGGCTGGATGAAATGGACAAGCGGATCCTCGAGACCATTGTGCACCGTTTCGGGGGAGGCCCGGTCGGGCTCAACTCCCTTGCCGTGGCCGTGGGTGAGGAATCCGGGACCCTCGAGGAGGTGCACGAGCCCTTTCTCATCATGCGCGGCTATTTGCACCGCACCCCGCAGGGCCGGGCCGCCATGCCGGCCGCTTACACCAAGCTCGGACTCACCGCGCCGGCCCGGGGGACCCAGCAGAATCTCTTCGACGCCTGAGTCGCCGGGTTTTCATGAGCATCTACCGCCGCACGCTCGCTTATTATCGTCCGTTCCTCGGCGAAACGCTCCTTGCCCTCGGTTTCGGTTTAGTCGTCACCGGACTCAACTTGCTCAAGCCGTGGCCCTTCAAATACATCGTCGACGGCATTCTCTCGCCGGCTACGGCCGGCACTGCGGCGACGCGGGCCCAATTGGAGCAATGGTTCGGGTCGGCCGCGGATCCGGCCAACATGATCCTCTTCCTCTGCCTGGCCCTGGTCGTCATCACCGTGCTGGCCGGCCTGGCCAATCTCGGCTCGAGCTATCTCCTGATCAATGCCGGCCTCAAGTCTCTCGTCCGCATCCGCACGGAGCTCTATGCGCACCTGCAACGGCTTTCGCTGAAGTTTCATGATACCCGGCGTTCAAGCGACTCCAGTTTCCGGGTGGCTTATGACACCCAGTCGATCCAGACGATTTACAACCGAGGTTTTACCAACATTTTTTCCTCCGGCATCATGCTCGTGGCCACGTTCGTCATCATGATCCGGCTCGATGCCAAGCTCACCTTTCTCTCCCTTGCCGTCGTCCCGCTGATTGTTCTGGCCATCTACTATTTCGCGAAAAAAATCCGTTCTCAAAGCACGGCTATCCAGGAACGGGAGAGCGCCCTGCTGGCCACCGTGCAGGAGGGACTGGCCTCGGTGCGCATGGTGCATGCTTTCGGACAGGAAGACCGCGAGGTCGGCCAGTTCCACCGCCGCGCGCACGAGAGCCTGCTGGCCAACCTGCGGTTGACCTTCACCAATGTGACCAGCGCCCTGGTGGTGGGAACCCTCATGGCAGCCGGCACGGCGGTGCTCTACTATGTCGGCTCGCTCCACGTGCTCGAGGGCAAGTTGACCCTTGGCGATCTGCTCGTCTTTGGATCTTACCTTCTCATGCTTTATGCGCCGCTGGAGCAATTGACCTATACGGCCTGGGCGATGGAAGGTGCGGCGGCGGGCGCGCGTCGTTGTTTCGATATCCTCGACCGCGAGGATGATGTGCGCGACGCACCGGATGCGACGCCGATCGGGGTGGTGCAGGGGGATATCACCATGCGTTCGGTCGATTTCGGCTACGACGAACGCCGGCAAATTCTTCACGACGTGAATTTGCGCGTGGTGCATGGAGAGAGCGTGGCCATTGTCGGCGGGACCGGTGCGGGTAAGAGCACGTTCCTCAGTCTGGTGCCCCGGTTTTACGATCCGACGCGCGGGGATGTCTTGGTCGATGACCGCAACCTCAAGGACGTGACCAAGAAATCATTGCGCGGCAATATCAGCATGGTCTTGCAGGACACCCTCCTCTTCTCGACGACGGTGCGGGAGAATATCGCCTACGGCCGCCCTGAAGCCACGGAGGACGAAATCATCGAGGCGGCACAGCGTGCGCAGGCCTACGATTTCATCACCCGCATGCCGGACGGGTTTTCCAGCCAGGTTGGCGAGCGGGGCGGGCACCTCAGTGTCGGCCAGCGCCAGCGCATCGGTATTGCGCGGGCCTTCCTCAAAAATGCGCCGATCCTCCTGCTCGACGAACCGACGTCCGCGCTCGACGCCACGACGGAGGAGGCGATCATGTCGGTCATTGGCGAACTGATGAAGGGCCGCACCACGCTCATGGTGACGCACCGGCTGAACACTGCTCATCGTTTCGACCGCATCGTTGTTCTTGAAAACGGGCACATTGTGGAGGAGGGAACGGGTCCGGACCTGCTGGCCCGCGGCGGGGCTTACGCGAAAATGTTCACCGCGGGACATTACGAATCATGAGCCGCAAAAAAATTGTCGTCCTCGGTTTCATGGGCACCTGTCCGGTGGCCGGAGTGATCTGGCAACATTTGCACTACATTGTTGGACTCCAGCGACTCGGCCATGAGGTGTGGTATGTCGAGGACGGCACCCGCTATCCCTACGACCCGGAGGCATTCACCATCACGGAGGACATTTCTTACGCCTCCCGTATGCTTGCGCGGTTGGCCGACGAATACGGCTTTGCCGGCCGGTGGTGTTTCTGCGGACGCTACGGGGGCGAGCCACGTATGGCGGGTCTGGACCTCGCGGGGTTGCGCGCGCTTTACCGTGATTGCCATGCGGCGCTCAACGTCTGTGGAAGTCACGAGCTGAACGACGACCTGCTGGCTATCCGCCGCTTGATCTACGTCGAGAGCGACCCGGGCGTCGAGCAGATCAAAATCGATTCGGGTGACGCCACAGTGCGGGATTACTTGTCGCGTCATGCCGCGCTTTTCACTTTCGGTGAGGCGGTCGGAACACCGCGTTTCCCCGTGCCCTTGCACGGTCTCGAGTGGTTGCCCACGCGGCAGCCGGTGGTCACGGATTTCTGGAAAACGGATAACGCGCCCGCCGCCGGCGCGCTTTACACCTCGATCTGCAATTGGTCGACCAGCGGTAAAAAGGACATCGATTGGCGTGGCGACCGGTATTTGTGGAGCAAGTCGTTGGAGTTTTTGCAATTTGTCGGCGCCCCGCGCCTTTGCGGCGAGACCTTCGAGTTGGCCACCGATATCAAGGATGCCGGCGAGAAGAAGAAGTTTGAGGATAACGACTGGCGGCTGGTCGATCCCCACGCGCTGAGTATCGACTGGAATCGCTACCGGGATTACATCCGCCACTCCAAGGGCGAGTTCACTGTGGCCAAGGACCAATACGCGCGCCTCCATACCGGATGGTTCAGCGACCGCTCCGCCTGCTACCTCGCGGCGGGGCGTCCGGTCATCACCCAGGAGACGGGTTTCACGGCGTTTTACGGGGGGAAGGAAGGACTACTCGCCTTTCGCACCATGGCGGATGTGGAGGCTGCGGCCGCGGCTGTGCAGGCGGATTACGCACGGCACTCGCGCGCGGCCGCGGAAATTGCCCGGGAATATTTCGAAGCGGAAAAAGTGCTCGCCTCCCTGCTTGATCGCGCCGGGGTGTAAGGTTGCGTCTTGTCGCGGGTCGCCATGGCATCACTCCAAGATCCGCTTGATGTGTTCATAGGCCTGCGGCGAGTCGGGGGAAGCCGGCAGGGCTTTGATCCTAAAAACGGAGATGAGAGTTGACCGATGAGAGCCGGAGTCCGCCGCGGCGGACGGAGACAGGTCGCCGTAGCGACCAATTGAGAGATTGGGCAGCAAGGCGATACGCCGCAGCCCAGCATCACCCTTGGGGTGACGGAGCGGAAATGGGCAAGCCTTTGATTTTCAGTCCCTCATTTGCCTCCGGCTGTCTACGCTTCGCTGCGGCTCTCAACCATAGACCCTCAACTTCCTTTCTAGGTTGATTCATTCTCCCAGCGCTCTGCCATGACTGCC
Organism: Chthoniobacterales bacterium; assembly: GCA_044359955.1. GTDB lineage: Bacteria > Verrucomicrobiota > Verrucomicrobiia > Chthoniobacterales > JACTMZ01 > JACTMZ01. The sequence continues at coordinate 26,493 of JBIKLF010000001.1, forward strand.
TTTGTAGCCCGCAATGGATTTCCGTGAGGGAGCCAAAGGGGTCAGTCATGGTTTATTGACATTTCTCTCAGGGCAGGGTCTAAACTCCCCCATGCCAAAGCAGATTGGCATCGAGTTTCCGGGGGCGATGTATCACGTGATGGCGCGTAGGGATCGGAGGGAGGCCATTGTGCGGGATGATAAAGATCGGCGGACGTTTGTGAGGACGCTGGGGCAGGCGTGTGAGCGTGCGGGGTTCCGGGTGCAGGGGGGGTGTTGATGACGAACCATTACCACCTGCTGTTGGAGACGCCGGAGGTGAATCTGTCGCGGGGGATGGCGTGGATGCAGAATGCGTTAACGCGGCGTCTGAACACGCGTCACCGGCTGCGGGAGCGGTTGCCAGGGAGTCCCTGAACCCGCGCGCGGCGGGTGTGGTTGGGGAGTAACTGGGGCGGTGTTCCCATTCGTTTCGACGCCGGGGACGGCGCCGCTACATTTTGTAGCGTCGGCGTCCCCGCCGACAAATCCAAAGGTTGGCGGCACTTTGTGCCGCGGCTACAGAAGAATCTCAAACCGCCATGGGCCGCATAACACTTCAAGTTACTCGGGAGCGCGGAGTGGCAGGAAATGCGGCTACGGATGTCAAAAATGTCAATAAGCCATGACTGACCCCTTTTGCTTGGGTCTTGAGAACTTCGTTTTGGCGTCTTTTCCCTTGGCCGCGTAGGCTTGCCGACTGGAATATTCCACACCATGTCCACATGTCCCTTCCACCACGATGCTCCGTCCGGATCTGACCCCTTCAAGGCCGAGCGCGAAAAAAATGGGGTGCTCCATACGGAATTCCAGGGTCGCGCCGTGCCGATGATTCTCACCCACGGGGGCGTGGTTGCCGCAGCCAAGGATTGGCAAACCTTCAGCAGCGATGCCCCGGTGCGGTTGCCCATCCCCTCGGAGGAGGATGTGCGGACAGTCCGCCAATACCCTCTCGAGGTCGACCCGCCAGAACACACCGACTATCGCAAGCTGATCGAGCCCTTTTTCAACCGCCCCAAGGATCCGCAAATGGTTGCCGCAGTCGGGAGTTTGATCGACCGACTCATCGACGAAACCTTGGCCGAACCGGGATCGGAGATCGTCCACGATTTTGCCATTCCCCTGCAATCCCGTGCCCTGGCCATCCTCGTCAATGCACCGGAAGGCGATGCCGATGTGTGGATAAGCTGGGGCACCCACGTCTTCCGGGACAAGGAAGGAAAGTCCAAGGGCTTCTTTCTTGAACACTACTGCGCCACGTTGCTCGACCGGGCGCTGGAGAATCCGCGCGACGATCTCTTCACGGCCCTGACCAAAATGGAGATTCAAGGACGGCCCCTGACCCGCGACGAGCAGCTCGGATTCCTGAGCATTGTCTTTGCCGGTGGCCGCGACACAGTCATCCACACCATCATCGGCATCATCGGATTTTTCGCCCAGCACCCCGAAGCCCTGCACGGTCTGCGCGAACGACCCGATCTCACCAATCTGGCCTCGGAGGAATTTTTCCGGGTGCTCAGCCCTATCACCCACATCGGCCGCGTTCTCCCCAAGCCCACGGAGGTCGGAGGGCGAACCTACGATGCAAACGAGCGCGTCTCGCTCTGCTGGGCCTCGGCCAACCGGGATGGTTCCGTGTTTCCCGATCCCGACATGATCAAGCTCGACCGCAAGCCCAACCCCCACATCGCCTTCGGCCGGGGAACCCACCTTTGTCTGGGCGCACTCCACGCCCGACTGCTCGCCCGCACTCTGATCGAGAAACTGGCAAGCAGGGTTGAACGCATCGAAATCGTCTCCGAAAAACCCCATGCCGAACGCGAACCGGGTTACGAACGGATCCACGGCTACGATTTGCTTTCCGTTCGTTTTCAACCGCGCGCTCCGTCGCCTGCCGCTGCCTCGCCCACCGCCTCGCAATCGGCGGCTCCTTGACGGAAAGGGTTCTCCAACCCAGCCCTGCCGTTATCCGAATCCGACACCGAATTTCGACCGGAAGGATCATCCGAGAAAATTGCTACCTTGATCCTCCGCGTGGCGCAGTTATAAAAAAATTATGCCACTTCCATTAGAAGACAATTTCGATGACATCCTCGGAAAAGCCTGCCGCGGCTTGGGCGTTGCGGACGAACAACTCGCGCAGAAAACCGGACTCACCGCCGAAACCATCGCCGCGGTGAAGGACGGGCAGTTCGACGAGGCTGCGGCGCGCAAGATGGGCGCGGTTCTCGGACTCGGCGCCGATGCGCTCGCCGCGGTGGGGCGCAAGGAGTGGTCTCCGCAGGATCCCGGACCGATCGAGGGGTTGGCTTGTTTCAACACGGTTTTCGAGGACATGACGGTGAACAGCTATGTGGTCTGGGATCCGGAAACGAAAGAAGCGGCGGCCTTCGACACCGGGGCGGACTGCTCGGGCATGCTCGGATTGCCGGTCAAGGTCGGGCTCATCCTCATCACCCACAGCCACGGCGACCACATCATCGAACTCGCGCGCCTCAAAGAGGCCACCGGCGCGCCGGCTTATGTCAGCGAGCGCGAACCGGTCGACGGCGCGGAACCCTTTGCCGACGGACGCACCTTCCGCATCGGCCGTCTCACTGTCGAGACGCGCCGCACCAGCGGCCACGCCCGCGGGGGCGTCTCCTATGTCGTCACCGGACTGGCCAAACCCCTGGTCATCGCCGGCGATGCCATCTTCGCCGGATCGATGGGCGGCGGCCTGGTCAGCTATACCGAGGCCCTTGAAACCGGCCGCTCCGGACTGCTGACCCTGCCGGACGAAACCGTCGTCTGCCCCGGTCACGGTCCCCTCACCACTATCGGCGAGGAAAAACAGCACAATCCTTTCTTCAGTAAATAAACCCATCATGACACGTATCGGAATTGTCGGCCTCGGCCGCATGGGCGCCAACATGGCGCGTCGCCTCAAAGAAACAGGATACCAAGTCACCGCAGTCTATGACGTCCACCGCGATACGGCGGAAGCACTAGCCACGGAACTCGGTTGCGAGGCGAGCCCGACGCTGGCCGGCGTCACCGCGGCGGCCGATTTGATCATCACCGTGGTCACAGACGACAAAGCCATGCTCGGCATCTTCGCGGGGAAGAAGGACAACCTTCTGCGCGGCGCGGCCGGCAAGGTCTTCGTTAATTGCGCCACCGTCTCGCCTTCGACGCATGTCACCGTGGAAAAACTGGCCAAGAAAGTCCGCGCCGCCACGCTGGAAGGCTGCATGGCCTCGTCCATCACCCAGGCCCGCGCCGGCACGCTTTACCTCATGTGTGGTGGCCACCGCTCCACCTTCGACCGCGTGGCCCCGGTCCTTGCTAAGCTCAGCGACGACGGAAAACTCATGCGCTACATCGGTCCCGCCGGCAGCGCGGCCAAAGTCAAAGCCCTGGTCAACATGGTCATGAATATCAATACGGCCGGACTGGCCGAGGGACTCGGACTCGGCGCGGCACTCGGGCTGGATTCGAAGACATTGATGGAAGTGTTCAGCCAGACCGGCGCCAACTCGCGCGTGCTGGCCACCGACGGCGAGGACATGGTCAACCGCGACCATTCGTGTTTTTTCAGCGCCGCCCACGCGGCCAAGGACAGCGGCATTGCCCTCGCCCTGGCCAAGCAGGCCAAAGTTGAACTGCCGCTGGCCGCCGCAACCTTCCGCCAATACCGCAGGATGGTGGCGGGCGGACTGGGCGAACTCGACAAGTCCGGCATTGCCGAACTCACCTTCAAAGGCCGCAGGCCGAAAAAACCGAAAAGGAAAAAGGAATGAGCAAGATCCACCACATCGCCGCCCTCTGGTCGACCACCCACTACCCGTCCGAACAGGCGGAATGGTCGCTCGAGGAAAAAATCATCGATGCCAAAAACGCCGGGTTCACCGGGGTGGCCACCGGGCCGCAACCCGGACTCGCCACGCTGGCCAAGAAGCACGGCATGACCGTCCTCGGCTACATCGCCTCGGGCCAGGCGTCCGAATTCGCCGACGCGATCCAAGCGAACAAGGAGGCCGGTGCGCATTACATCAACGTGCAACTGGCCGACGAAGACACCCTCACCCCCGAAGCCCTCGGACTCGCCCTGCTCATCATGCAGGAAGCCCGGCGCCAGAGCGTCGAACTCGGCATCGAGGTGCACCGCGACACCTGCACGGAAACGCCGGAGAAATCCTACGCCCTGGCTGACGCCTACCAGAAGGTGACCGGGGAACTCCTGCCCATGACCTGGGATTTTTCCCACCTCTCGGTGGTCAAACACCTGAGCCCGGACAACTACGCCCAGCGCCTCATCGTCCGTCCCGACCTCGTGCAGAAAGCGCAGCAATTCCATTTCCGCCCGTTCAACGGACACCACTGCCAGGTGCCGGTGACCGACGGGCGCGGCCACCTCACGCAGGAAGTGAAAGACTACCTCGCTTTCGTCGAAGCGGTGCTCAAGTGCTGGCTCTCGGCCGGGGAAAACAACGACCGCGATCTCTTCGCCGTCCCCGAGATGGGCCCCGTCCCCGGCGGCTACAACTTGACCACCCTGCCCCACAGTTGGGACGACGCCAAAGTCCTGCGCGTCGAGATCGACAAAATTTGGAACAAACTCACCACCTGACCCGCGCCCGGCCGCCCATCACCGCTTCCTCCCCGCGACGCGGCGAGCCTTGCGTCCGCCGTGACTGCAACAGGCCTACCAAGTTCTTCCGACTAACTCGAAGTATTATTTCGGGCAGCGACGGTCATATCAGTTGGCTTCGCTTTGCTTCAGCCGAGGCTTGGCGAGACGGGTTGCCGCAGGCAACCAACTGATATGAGCGTCGGTGCCTTTCCCCCTTGCAGGCATGGTAGTCCCAGTTACTCCCCAACCACACCCGCCGCGCCCGGGTTCAGGGACTTCCAAGCAACCAAGCCTTTCATCCTCCCTCGCAAGCCGAACTGGGGTCAGGCCTGTTCGACGTGCTCATGAGTTGTTGGGAAGCGGGGCCGCGTATTGATAGTCGGGATCGACGGCCTGTCGGCGGAGAATCGCGTCAATTTCTTTCCAAACTCCGATGAGTCCCTTGGGTGTCGGAGGGAGATCGTGGCGGATCAACTGGTGGAGCCGGCCGAGGTGGTAGCACGGCACGGCGGCGAACATGTGGTGCTCGATGTGGTAATTCATCTGCCAGTAAAGAAAACGAAGCACTGGGTTGAGCGTGAACGTGCGGCAGCACAGGCGGAAATCGTCCACATTGTCCTGCAAGCCCACATGCTGCGTGTTGTTGCAGAGGAAAAACAGCCACGAGCCGTAAACCTGGTGTCCGCAGGTCAGGATCGGAATGATCCACCAACCCGTCGCCAGCGAGAGGGCGATGATTGCCGAGTGCCCGGCCAGCATGACACGCGCCCAGCGTATCGGGGCACGGCGGCCTTCCGGGTCGGATTCGGGATACAGGGTCAATTCCCATTCCCCCTTGAATCCGCCGGTGGCGATCCGCCACGTTTCGCCTAGTGAATCGCGGAAAAAAGCGACCGGGTAGAAAATGCCCGTCTTGAGCACGTGCCAGAGCATGAGCTTCACCGGGAGAACGACTTCCAAGTCGTCGGGGGGATGCAGAGTGTAGCGGTGGTGCCGGATATGGCTGGACTGGAATTTTTCATGGTTGATCCAACCCAGAAAGGCAAACAGATGGCAGAAGAACGAGTTCAGCCATCGCGTCTTGAAGACCGTGCCGTGGCCGAGTTCGTGCACGGCATTAATGAGGAATGCGGCGCACATCCCGTAGAGGAAAACGCAACCGACCGTCGCCCACCAGGGCCAGTGGTGGAATGAATAAATGCTCGCTCCGGCGGAGACGGCCAGCACCGCGAGATACCCGAGGGTTTGCCTCGCTCCCTGCAGGTCGCTCTTGGCGTGCAGCGACTTGACCGCGTCCGGCGGTAGCTTGGTGCGATACCACGTGATGGCCACGTTGCGGCGCACCTGGTCGGTGAAATCCTTGAGCGGAGGCTCCTGTTGGAGGACGGGATGTGATGCGGACATTGCGGGAACATGACATGCCCGGGAAAGATTGGCTTTCGACTCTGAACCGCAGTATTTTTTCGAACATGGATCGCAAGCTGAAAACGCGAACGCGTCTGGAGATGGATCTTGGCAAGCTGGGCATCCGTTCGGTTCCCGTCCTCGGGCGCTACAACTACACTCACGCCAGACCGGGGCTTGAAGTCCACCGCCATCCGGGGGCGATAGAGATATGTTATCTGGTCCGCGGGAGGCAGACCTACGAGGTCGGGGGACGGCGGTTCAGTCTGCGCGGGGGCGATGTTTTTTTGACTCTGCCCGGCGAGGAACACGGGACCGGCGGCGAACCGGAAGAAAAGGGCCTCCTCTACTGGTTGACCCTGCGCGTACCCTCCCAGACCGGCGGTTCCTTGCTCGGCCTTCCGCCGGCGGAATCACGGGCCCTCTGGAAGGCGGTCCGGGGATTTTCGCGCCGGCATTTCCCCGGGACGCCGGAGATGAAAAACCAGATGGATGCGGTGACCGGTCTCGCACACTGTCGGGTGTCGCCTCTTTCCCGCATCGCCGCAGTCAACCTCCTGATCGGGTTTGTGCTGGCCGTGGTCTCTGCCCATGGGATGGCTGTGCTCGCGCGGGAGAGGCGAAGGTTCCACGATGTTGTTTCCTGGATTGGATCCCACCTTGAGTCCCCGGAGGAACTCACCGTGGCACGCCTCGCCAAGGTGGCCGGCCTTTCACCCTCCCGTTTCCAGGCCGCCTTCAAGCAGGAAACCGGCATCCCGCCAGCAGAGTTTGCCCTGCGCGCCCGGATTACCGAAGCCTCCCGTCGCCTTGCCCGGCCCGGGGCGGACGTCACCTCGGTCGCATTCGATCTCGGATTTTCCTCGTCTCAATACTTCGCCTCGGCTTTCCGAAGATACACCAATGCTTCCCCGAGGGAGGCCCTGAAAAAACGACCCGGTTGAAATCCTCCCGCGATGCTCCGTCCGTGGCCGTTGCCGAAATCCGCCCCATGGCACGATGGCCAAGCCTCGCTGCAGGGAAAAACCTCTCCGTGTGCCCGTGCCCCCGCCTTAGCCCTCGGCTTCGAGCGTCACCTCGATGTATTTCGACATCGGGGTGAGGCTTTTCACCGCGTGCTCGTCGATGCCGACGAGCACATTGGTTTCCGGATAATAAGCGGCAGCACACCCGCGCGGGATGTCATAAAAGACCGGACGGAATCCCGGTGCGCTTCGCTTGCGGCCGTCGGCCGCGTGACTACGGATAGTGACAAGGGACTTTTCGTCGAGACCCAACTCGCGCATGTCCACCGGATTGAGGAAGAGGACGCGGCGCTCACCTTCGATCCCGCGGTAGCGGTCGCCGCTGTCATAAATCGTCGTGTTGTATTGGTTGTGCGAGCGCAGCGTCATGAGGCGCAGATGCCCGGGAGCGACGGTGAGATCGGGCAAAGGATTGACCACGAAATTGGCCCGGCCGGTGGCCGTGTTCCATTCGCGGTGCGCCGCGGCATTGCGCAGCAGGAATCCACCCGGCTGGCGGATTTTCGCGTTGTAGTTGTCGAAGCCCGGAATGACCGCCCCGATGCGCTCGCGGATCCGGTCGTAGTCGGCAACCAGCGCGTCCCAATCGACCGGGCCGCCCGGGAAAAGCGCTTGGCCCAGTCCGGCCACGATGGCGGGCTCGGACTTGAGATGCTCCGAGGCCGGACGGTTCGCCCCCGTAGAGGCGTGGACCATGCTCATCGAGTCTTCCACCGTGACAGACTGGCGGCCGGACGACTGCACGTCGGCCTCCGAGCGTCCAAGACAGGGCAGGATGAGAGCCTGCTTGCCGTGGACGACGTGGCTGCGGTTGAGATGCGTGGAAACGTGCACGGTCATGTCGCAGCGCCGCAGCGCCTCCCACGTGAAATCCGAGTCGGGCGTGGCCGCGGCGAAATTGCCGCCCAGACCGAGAAAAAATCTGCCCCGCCCTTCGGCCATGGCTTTGATCGCGTGGACGACCGAATACCCGTGCCGGCGCGGCGCGGTGAAGGCGAATTCTTTTTCCAGGCGGGCGAGGAAATCTTCGGATGGTTCCTCGGTGATTCCCATGGTGCGGTCGCCCTGCACGTTGCTGTGTCCGCGCACCGGACACGGACCGGCACCCGGACGCCCGATGTTGCCGCGCAGCAGGAGAAGATTGACGATTTCCTGCACGTTGGCCACGCCGTGGCGGTGCTGGGTGATCCCCATGGCCCAGCAGCAAATAACACTCTTCGCCCCGAGATAAACTTCCGCCGCTTCGGCGATCTGCGCGCGGGTCAGGCCGCACTGGTCGAGCAGGAGACCCCACGGTGTCTCCTGAACCATGCGACGGTAGTCGTCGAACCCGTGGGTGTGGCCGGCCAGGAAATCGCCATCGAGGACCGCAGGGTCGCCCTCTGCTTTTTCCAGGATGTGCTTGGCCATGGCGCGGACCGCCGCCTGGTCGCCACCGACCCGCAGTTGGTAGTAGTGCGAGCTGATCGGCGTGCTGCGGCCAAAGACCATGTCCAGCGCGTGCTGCGGATGCGTGAAGTTGAGCAGCCCCGCTTCGCGCAAGGGGTTGAAACTGACGATGCGCGCGCCGCGTTGTGAAGCTTTCTCCAACTCGGTCAGCATGCGCGGATGATTTGTGCCGGGATTCTGCCCGAAAATGAAGATGGCACCGGCCTCCTCGAAGTCCTCGAGCGTGACCGTCCCCTTCCCCGTGGCCAACGACTCGCGCATGCCCACGCCGCTCGATTCGTGGCACATGTTGGAGCAGTCCGGAAAATTGTTCGTTCCGTAAAGACGCCCGAGCAACTGGTAAAGGAACGCCGCCTCGTTGCTCGTCCGCCCCGAGGTGTAAAAAATCGCCTCGTCCGGCGCGGCGAGCGCACGCAGATGGTCTGCCATGCGCGCGAAAGCTTCGTCCCATTCGACCGGTTCGTAATGGTCGGTCGTCGGATTGTAGGCCATCGGATGCGTCAATCGCCCGGTGTTTTCCAGGGTGAAGTCATCCCACTCCTGCATCTCGCTGACCGTGTGCTTGGCAAAAAGCTCCGGCGTGGCGCGCTTGGACGTTGTTTCGTAAGTCAGGGCCTTGACCCCGTTCTCGCAGAATTCCGCGACCGAGGAGTCCTTCGGATCGGGCCACGCGCAACCGGGACAGTCGAAACCGCGCGGCTGGTTCATGCGGAAGAGCGTGGCGTTGCCTTTGAGGAAACTTTCGCGGCGCAAAAAATTCATCGAGGAAATCAATGCACCCCATCCGCCGGCTGTGTCTTTGGGTTTTGCCATATTCGGTCAACCAGCCTGCCGCTCGACCCGGCCGAGACCGCTGTAGAAGGTAGCACGGTCCTCGCGGCAAAAGCCAGCCAAGGTGAGTCCCCAACGCTCCGCACATTCGACGGCCAGGGAAGAAGGCGCGGAAATGGCCGAAAGCACGGGAATGCCGGCGCGCGCGCACTTCTGCACAATTTCGAAGGAAACCCGTCCGCTCACCGAGAGCACGTCGGCCCGCGGGAGCAAATCCTCCTCGAGCAGGAAACCAACCACTTTATCCACCGCGTTGTGCCGCCCGATATCCTCGAAGACGGCGAGCATTTGCCCTTCGACCGTGGCCGCCGCCGCCGCGTGGCTTCCGCCCGTGCCGGTGAAGGTTGCTTGACGCTGCCGCATCGCTTCATGAATCACCCGCAAACGGACCGCATCGATACGCACGTCCCGCGTCACCGGCGCGATGTCGCGCAGCACGTCGTCCAGCGTTTCCTTGCCGCACAACCCGCAGGAAGAGGTCGCCGCCAAGCGACGCGCCCCGCCGGGCAGATCCGGGCATTCGATTTCCACTTCGACCACGGTTGCGGGTCCGCGTTCCTCCTGCCCGTAAACGAGAAAGCCTCCCTCCCCCGCGCCCTCGGCATGGAGGAGTCCGCGCACCAAATAGCGCTCCGCGCCGGGCGTTTGCATGGTGACCGAATACGGCTGCCCGTTGATTATGATTTGCAGCGGACGTTCCGGAGTGAGCGCGTCGACCACCTCCGTGATCTTCGCCTCCTTTTGACGCAACGCGCGGTAGGCCGGAACTGGCGCCGCGGCTGTCTCGAGATCGGTCGGCCCGCAACGCAGAGTTCCGCCGGCCAGGATGCGGCAACGAAGACCGCCACGCCCGGCCAGAAAAGCATTGGCCCCGGGAGCCACGGCCTCGTCCATCCAGTAGCACGGTTTGCATTCCTCAACGCCCTCGAAGACCACCCCGTTGAGGGAAAATTGTTTTCCGATGAGGGAATTCAGATCGACGCCCGAAACCAGCACGTTGCGGCGCAGAGAAGAATAATCCGGCGGCGCGACCCCCAGCGTGCGGCACATTTCGTCGACCACCTCGCGGGCCAAAAAGGTCACTTGAGTTTTCGCCCCCGGGTCTTCGCCGTGGTAGCGGTCGCCCGCCAGCCCTTGCCCCGCTTCACAGATCGCCTCGTCCACGCGCATCATGCCATGACTGCGTCGTCCTTTGCCGTGACGGCCTTTGAAGTCGTGGCCGGGCGAAAGCCAAATGTCGTTAATGACGATTTTCATGCTTGTCCCGCCCTGGCGCGCGCGGCGGCGAGATCCTCCGGCGTGTTGACATTGGTCAGGGCCTGAGCGTCCTCTCCGGAAACATCCAGCAAGACAGCATTTTCTTCGATCATGATTCGGCGCGCGGAAAATTGGCCGCGCGATGCGTGTCGCGCAAGGATCGGCCCGGCCGACGGCCCGTAGATCGCGCAAAGCGGCTCGGGATGGCCATCGGTCACATTGGCACAAGCCACGAAAGGCACATCAGGTTGTGTCTCGTGGCGCGCTACAAGTCGGGCCAGCAAACCGAAGTGGACGAAAGGCAAATCGCAAGCGAGGACAAGCCAGGCTGCTTTGGGAGCCTCACGGAAAGCGGCGAGGAGACCTGCCAGCGGACCCTTCGCGGCAGGTTCGTCGCAGAGCACAGGCACGCCTTCCGCGCCGACCGGCACCTCCTGTCCGTCGCGCAGCCCAAGATAAGTCTTCGCGCAAAATGACCGCAGCAAGCCGAGGGCGCGCCCAGCCTGACTTAATTCATCGTCGCCCATGACCAAAGACGCCTTGTCACATCCCATGCGCGAACTCTTCCCTCCCGCGAGCAGGAGCCCGTGAAGAGCGCTCTTCGTCCGTCCACGAGGCCCTGTCCCGTCGACCGGACCCGGTGCACCAGGGCTTTCCATCGCATGCATAGAGCGCAGACTCTGGTTGTTTCGCCGGGGTGGGAAAAGGCGAATTCCTCGACGCACCCAGACCAGCCCCTCGCATCCGTCGGGCGGCGAAAGAATGGAGCACCCCGACAAAACCATCCCTCACAGTCCGCGTCGTGAACCCATCAGAAAGATGAGGACCGGGCAGCGGAGCAACACGGGTCGAATGCGCAAGGCCTGCTGCGGGACGGACAGGGGCAAAGCGATTTACCGCAGATGAACGAAGGGGTTGGTTTATAATAAACCTCATTTCCGAACACGGACCGCATTAGCCATTTGTGGCGCTGTCTGCAATGCGGCCGAGAGACCTCGGCTATGGCCGGGACGATTTTTCAGGACAGCAAGTTGCCTTTGAGTATCTGGTTTCGGGCGATGTGGCAGGTGACCTCCCAGAAGAACGGCAGCAGCGCGCTGGGGTTGCAGAGAGTGCTGGGCTTGGGCAGTTACAAAACGGCTTGGGCCATGCTGCACAAGTTGCGGCGGGCGATGGTCCGTCCTGGCCGGGATCGGTTGAGCGGTGTGGTCGAGGTGGACGAAGCCTATTGGGGTGCCGAGGAGTCGGGGGTTCGCGGACGCCAAACGCTGCGAAAGGCGCTGATCATCGTGGCCGCCCAAGCCGACGGGCAGGGCATCGGGCGCATTCGACTCCAGCACATTATCGATACCAACCGGTCGACCTTGCATGGTTTTATCGGCCAATCCATCGAAGCCGGCAGCCATGTTGTGACCGACGGGTTGCAGGCTTATCGCGAGTTGGACGGCTACGTCCACCAGCGCCAGATCCAAAAACATCAAACAGCTCAGACCCAGCATCTCTTGCCGCGAGTCCATCGCGTGATCTCGCTGCTCAAACGCTGGCTACTGGGAACGCATCAAGGGGCCGTTGACCATGATTATCTTCAGGACTATCTGGACGAGTTTACTTTTCGCTTCAACCGGCGCAAGTCCGCCTCCCGCGGCAAACTCTTCTATCGCTTGGCCCAGCAGGCCGTTGTTCAACAAGCTGGTGCGCGATGCCTTCGGAAAGCCTCCGAGATCTGTCCGGACTTCCGCCGAGACCTTAGGATCGCCGCCACATCAGGAAGGACCCGCAGCACGTAAAGCAGACCTTTCCCGATCACGCAAACCGGGTGGACCGACCTACGAACCCGCAGCTGGATCAAAATTGTCTTCTTCCAAAAAGCGGTGATTGACCTTGCGATACCACGCGGCATCCCGCCAGTTGTCCCAGTAAGGGTGCGCGTAGTTCCATGGGGTGATGCCCCAAAGTCCGTAGTCTGCCGCGGCACCCATGCATTCCTCGCACCACTCCCGGAGCCAGTCCCATCTTGCCTCGGAGTGGTCCATGTGCCACCAAGGCCCCCACGCCTCCGTGGTGACTAAAGGAGCGGCGATTTCCGCCGCCCAGTCACGGGCGAAGGCGAGGCGGTTGTGCATTTCGGCCATCAGCATCGGACGCACCGACCGCAGGGTCCGGTCCACCCGCAACTGGTAGTCGGCGAGAGATGACACGGCGCGGTCTTTTTGCATCAAACCGAATCCGGTCCGATTGTCGAAGCGGGCGCCGTGAATCCAAAAGTGCAGCTCCAAGACATCGAAGCACCGCAACTGCAGGGATCGGGCCTCCTCCCAGAATCCGGTCAATGAGAAGGTGAAGCGCCTCTCCGGGTAACGCGCCTGGAAGCGGGCGATCGATTGGTTGAAGTGGTCGTGGACGAAATCAAGCTGGGCGTCATTCCACAGGCGGGCGCGGGACGATGTTCGCCGGCCGGCCGCTTCCATCGCATCTTCCGGCGCGTCGGTCGATGCGGGCTTCGCCGCCAGCCGCCGCAGCCCGGCTTGGGTCGGGGAAAAGTAGGGGTATTCCTGGTCGAGGTCCACATACAGGATGCTGTCACCGAGGCCCGCGGTTTCGACTGCATCCAAAACACGCTCCCATCCCCGCCAGAGCAACTCGAGCTTCTCCGAATCCGAGGCATTGCCGGCCGGGATTCCGGTCGCCGCCTTGTTCCATGTGGAGAGGATGGAGTGGATTCCCTTGCGGGAACAGATGGAGAGAAAGTCGAGAAGCTCCGGCAGCGGCCTGTGCGACGCGGGATTGGCGCACACCCCCCAGGTCGCGTCGGGCTGGGCGGGAAGATCAACATTTCCCTCGGCATCATCGAGATGGCCGACCCACCACGGGCAGGCGTCGACTCGCACGGTATTGAAGCCCCTTTCGAGCAGTTGATCCGTTGCCAGATCCCAATCCTCGAACGCACCGCCCGGCTGGTGGCCGTAGATCCACGAGTAGTCCCACATGGCGTTGGTCACACGCCGGGGCTTCAGATCGGCGCGAAGGTCATACGTGCGATGGATCATGGCAAAAGGGGCTGAATGCACGAAACGCCGCGGGGCCGCGGTTGTCAAGCGCCAGGCTTTCGGTCATGCCGCCGTTCAAAGCAAGCCTGCCGCCGCCCGATCATGGACGTCGTCCATCGCGTCTACGGCACCCAAAACAAAGGGGCCAGACCTAACTCTTTGACAAGAGCCTGTAGTTTCCATTGATGAGCATGACTGAAATCCTCGAAGAGTTGCCCCGTCTCGCCCGCGGCGAACGTGAGAAGCTCTGGCGGCGTCTGGAGGAAATCGAATTGGAAAAAATCGAGGAGACCTCGGAAGCACTTGCGGCTATTGATGCAGGCCGCCGACCCATACGCGAGGGCAAGGCAACCACCATCGAAGACGCCCGCCGGCTTCTTGCGCAAAGGATTACAAAGTCATCCTGAGCGACCTGTTCCTCTGCGACCTTCAGGAAATAGTTGAATACCTGAAAGAGCACGCCGACCCTCAAACCGCCTCCCGCATCGGAAACGAGTTGCTGGACCGAGCCTTCGAGGCCGTCACCAGCCCTTCACCGGTCAGTTCGTCAAGCAGCGTCCCGGCGTGCGCAAACTGCTGCGGTATCCTTACCTGATTTATTACCAGGTGAACGAGGACCGCAAAACGGTTGAAGTCCTGCGTGTCTGGCACGGTGCCCGCAATAGAACAACGCTTCGCCTCGGCGGCTAAAAGCCATCTTCCGTTGCGGCAAAAACCGGGCAGTGAGCAGCCCATGAACCCGCGCGCGGCGGGTGTGTGCTGGGGGGTAACTGGGGTTACCAGTCCTAAAAGGGAAAGGCACCGACGCGTAGATCAGTTGGTTGCCTGCGGCAACCCGTCTCGCCAAGCCTCGGCTGAGCGCCGCTGCACCTCGACAAAACATTGTAGCGGTGCGTCAGCCGAAGCTTGGCGAACCCGGAGATAGCCCAAAGGCAAACAGGCTGAAGCAAAGCGAAGCTAACTGATATGACCGTTGCTGCCCGAAATAACCGTGCCAAAATCGCCGTCCGTTTCGCTGATAGCTTTCCATCCACCCGCAATCTCTCCCGCATCGCCTTCGCCGCCCGGCAGACTCCCGCGCGAGCCCGCGCTGCCGCGGGAAATCGTCCGCGAATATTTCGAAGCGGAAAAAGTGCTCGCCTCCCTGCTCGATCGCGCGGGAGTGTGACTTGGTGAAACGAGTGCTTCAGCTGGCCGCCGCAGCGGGAATAATTTTCGGCGGCCCAGGCTGTGCCTTGTTCGGACCCAAGGAGCCGGAAATCCCGGAAGCCACCCTGCCGTCGTGGATCGGTCGGGTGATTATGATCGAAACCGAGCACCGCTTTGTTCTGGTCGATGTGGGGGCCGGGTCCGGACCTGCCGCGGGCACGGCGGCGATGGCCTACCGCGACAAAAGGCGCACGGCGCAACTGGTCGTCACCGAGGAGTCGCGGCCGCCTTATGTTGCCATGGAAGTCCTGGAAGGAGGTCCGGCCTTGGGCGACCAAGTGGTGGCGGACGAGCGGGTGGATCCACCCGCAGCGCCCGCCGAGCAGCCCTGAAAGGTTTGCGATACGGCGCAGGTCGGGGTTTAATACGGGCTGTGTTATGAAGATTCACCCGAGCGCCCGCCTTGTGGCTGTTTTTCTTCTGTTGGTGGCTCCTGCGGCGCATCTTCTGGCCCAAAATCCCGCGCCCGTTGCTTCGCCGGCCGCCAGTCCGACCGATGTGACGGCGATCATGAATGAAAGCTTCCCGACGGCCGAGCAGCTCGCGGCCGCCAGTCCGACTCCGGTTCCGGTGCCGCCCGCCGCCGCGGCCATGGAGCAACCCGCCCCACTGGCCCCGATGCCGGCCGGCCTGCCCACGCCGATGCCGAGTCCGGGGATCTCTCCCGTGCCGGCCTTGACGAATCCTGCGTCTCTTTCCCTCGGCCTCGGCGGACCCTTGGAGCAAGGGATTCCCGATCCCATGCAGATGACGTTCCCCACGGTGCCGGAAATCCCCGAGCCGCCGAGTCCATCGTCACCGGATCCGGTGACCACCATCAAGCTGCCGCCCGCCAGCTCGCTGGAGTTGCGACTGACTCCCGATGCCAAACGCCTCGGGATTGATGCGGCCATCCAAACAGGTGTGGAAAAGAACCCCGAGATTCTCGCGGCCATCCAGCAAATCCGCCTGACGCGCGGCCAGTTGGTGCAGGTGCGCGCCGCCCTGCTGCCCACCCTGCAGGTCAACTCGGGCTACAACGTGGAGTCGGATACGCTGGCCAATCCGGGCTTTGACTTCGGCTTGGTCAACAACAACCAGGCTTGGAATGTGGCCATCCAGATCAATCAGAACATCTGGTCGGGTTGGAAAAATCAGGCGGACTTCTCCGCAGCCCGTCTGGCCAATGATAGCGCGTTTTACTCCCTTCGACAGACCATCGACAAAGTCGTGGCCGACACGAAGAAACTTTTTTATGACGTTATATTCAACCGTGCGCTCATCCGCGTGCGCGAGGAGTCGGTCGCCGTGCTCCAATCGCAATTGCAGGACCAGCAAAGCCGTTTCGAAGCCGGCACCGTGCCGCGCTTCAATGTCCTGCAGGCCGAGGTTGCTTTGGCCAATGCCATCCCGCCGGTCATTCAGGCTCGCAATGCCTTGCGTATTTCGCAATTCGCCCTGGTCAAGCAGTTGGGCCTCGATTACCCGAGTGATCCCTCACTGGTGCCCATTGATGTGATCGGACAACTCGACTACAGCCCGATCAAGCTGGATCTGGGCGCCGCCGTCTTCACTTCCTTGGCCCGCAACCCGTCGCTCAAAGTGCAACGGCAAAACATTCTCATCGGCAAGGAGCAACTCAAAGCGGCGCTCTCCGGATTCCAGCCCACGCTCAATGTCGCGGCCGGCTACCAGGCGTTCAATGTTGCCACCTCGGCAAGCCTGGATGACGCAGTCAACGGGCTGTTCGTCGGTGTGGTCGGCAGTTGGAATATCTTCGACGGTCTGGCCACGGTCGGCGCGACGCAAGCCGCCCGGGCGTCGTTGCAGCAGTCCATGATCAACTATGACAATGCGGCGCGCGGGGTGGAACTCGATGTGCAGCGTGCGGTCTCCAATCTCATCGAGGCGCAGGAAGTCATCGACAGCCAGCGGGCCAATGTGGTGCAAGCGACCGAGGCCCTGAGGCTTTCCCGCGAACGTCTCGATGCCGGCGCCGGAACGCAACTCGATGTCCTCAACGCGCAGGTCTCCCTCTTGCAGGCCCAGACCACGGAACTGGAAGGTCGCTTTCGCTACATCACAGCTTTGGCCGAATACAACCGCGTGCTCTCGCTCGACACGGTGTATGCCGACACCTACGACGACCCGATGCTCACGGCGCGGGAGCGCGGGCGGAATGACGTGCTCAATGCCACGGACAATCCCAATCCCGGCGTTCTTCACGGGGCGGTTCCCGACAAGCGGGACACGCTCCGGGCGCGCAAAGCCAAGCCGGCGCCGACCCCTCGTGGCGACAAAAAAAGCGTCAACCGCTGAGCGTGGCGGTGACCGGTTCCATCTACCATCCCCTGTCTGCCGTTCCCCGGGTGCGCGCACTTTTCGTCCCGCGGCTTGCCGGTATTGATGTCGATACGGATCGTGAGACTGCCCTGCAGCGGCTTGCCCCGGCCCACGCGGCTTGTCTTCATCAGGGCGGATTCGATCCGAAATTGCTGGCCACGGCCGGGCAGGTTCATGGGGGAGAGGTGGCCATGGTCCATGCTCCCGGGAGCCATGCCGGAGTTGATGCGTTGGTGACCGACCGTCCGGGTGTGGTGCTCGGCATTTACGTGGCCGACTGCGCGGCGGTGTATGTCGCCGATCGTCATGGACGCGCCATTGCGCTGATCCATTCCGGGCGGGCCGGCACCACGGCCGGTATCACGGCGCGCACCATCGCCGTGCTGCAGGAAAAATTCGACATCGCCCCGGCCGATCTCGTGGTCGAGATCAGCCCGTGTATCCGTCCGCCCCTTTACGAAACCGATTTCGCGGCCGAGATTGCCGCCCAGGCGCGGGAAGCAGGCGCCGGACAAATCATCGATGCCGGTATTTGCACCGGACGTGAAGTCGGGCATTACTACTCTTACCGCGTCGAGCGCGGCCGCACCGGACGGATGCTGGCCGCCTTGCAAATGCTATCATGATCCGGCGTTTTGAAGAGAGTCGTCCCGAGTGGATGGACGTGGCCGAGCAGGCGACGCCCGAGCTGGAAGCCGACTTGTTGAATCTTGAATCACTCAACCGCCGGTTCGGTGCGCACCGGCTGGTGCTCGACTACCTCGGGCCTGTGCTCGAGCGGCGTCAACCGCTGCGCGTGCTCGACCTGGGCACCGGGGCCGGTGACATTCCGCGCGCCTTGGTCCAACGCGCGCGGGCCATGGGCTGTCCCCTCGTGGTTACCGCGGTGGAACGTCAGCAACCGACCCTGCAGATTGCGGAAAAGTTTTCCCACGGTTTCCCCGAGATCCGTTACGTCCGTGCGGACTTCCTCAATTTTGCCGAAGGATCCCTCTACGATGTCGTGCTCTGCAACCTTGTGCTGCACCATCTCGAGGAAAGTGATGCGATCCGCCTGCTGCGCCGGTGCCGTGAGTTGACCAGGGGAGCGGCCTTGGTCACCGATTTGCGCCGTTCGCGTCTCGCTCAGGCCGGAATTTTCGCCGTGACCGGGCTGATCTACCGCGATGCCATGACCAAGCACGACGCACGTCTCTCGGCGGAACGCGCCTTTTCCTTTCCTGAGCTGCGCAAGCTGGCCATCGCGGCCGGTTGGTGGGGATTCCGCCACCGCCGCGCGCCGTTTTTCCGTCAGGCGCTCTGGATGGATGTCGCCGCGCGCAACCGGGGTCGCTGAAGCAAGGGGTCGCGCCGGATTTCTTGCTTCGCGGCAGAGAGTGCCGCGGCGGGAAAGCAATGCAAACCGTGCCGATCGTGACAGGGCTATCGCGCCCCGCCTTCACATCCGCTCGGGCACCTGAACACCGAGGAGATCGAGGCCATGCTTGAGCACGCGGGCGGTCGCTTCGCAGAGGACGAGGCGGGAATGCTGTGTCACGCCCTCGGCTTTGAGGACCGGGCAGGCCTCGTAAAAAGTGTGGAAGGCATTGGCCGTCTCGAAGAGATGGTTGGCCAAAAGGTTCGGACGGAAGTCGTGGAGGACCAACGGGACAATTTCGCCGAATTGGAGAAGTTTCTTGGCCAAGGCAAGTTCGGCCGGTTCGGTCAGGACCACCTCCTGCACGCTGCCGAGTTCGGCCCCAAGTTTGCGGAAAATCGACCGCACGCGCACGTAGGCATTTTGCAAATAGGGTGCGGTATTGCCCTGCAAGGAGAGCATTTTGGACCAGGAAAAGACGTAGTCGCTCATCCGGTGTTGGGAGAGTTCGGCATATTTGACGGCACCGAGTCCCACGACACGTGCGATGTGTTCTTTTTCCTCGGCGGGCAGTTCCGGATTTTTCTCCTCGATCATGGCCCCTGCCCGGCTGATGGCCTCGTCGATCAAGTCGCGCAGCGGGACATTGTCGCCCGATCGGGTCTTCATGAGTTTGTGGTCCTCGCCGAGAATACTGCCGAAGGCGATATGCTCGAGTTTCGGGCCCAACCCCATGCCCCTCGCGGCGGCGAACACCTGCTGGAAGTGCAACTGCTGCGGGGCTCCGGTCACATACCAGATGGCGTGCGGGTCCCATCGCGCGATCCGGTATTCAATCGTGGCGAGGTCGGTGGTGGCATAAAGGAAACCTCCGTCGCCCTTGCGGATGAGACACGGTTTGTCGGCCAGGGCCGGAATATCCGGAAAGAAAATGCAGGCGGCACCCTCGCTGATTTGCGCGGTCCCGGCGGCGAGGAGTTTGTCGACCAGCGGGGCGAGCGCAGGATCGTAGAAACTTTCCCCGAGGCGTTCGTCGAAGCCGATCCCGAGCTTTGCGTAGATCTCTTCGAATTCGGCCCAGGACAAATCGACGAGTTGCTGCCAGATGGCGCGGTTTTCCGGGTCGCCTTGTTGGAGTTTGACCAGTTCTTCGCGTGCCGCTTTGTGCACGGCGGGGTCGGTCTGTTCGAGTGCGTTGACCTCGCGGTAGAGACGTGTCATTTCCGCGATCGGATCACGTTCCAGCGCACCACGGTCGAGAAGGTGCTTCCAACCGTAAAGGACTTTGCCGAATTGTGTGCCCCAATCGCCGAGATGGTTGTCGGTCACGACTTCGTGGCCGGCAAACCTTGCGATGCGGGCCAGCGCATCGCCCAGGATTGTGCTGCGGATGTGCCCGACGTGCATCGGCTTGGCAATGTTGGGCGAACTGAAGTCGATGACGATGCGGAGCGGATTCTCCGTGGCGGGCACGCCGCAGCGGGCATCACCCGTCAGTGCCCGGAGTTGCCCGGAGACCCAAGGCGGTTTGAGGCGGAAGTTGAGGAAGCCCGGACCGGCAATTTCCGGCTTCTCGCAAATGTCGCCCGCCTCGAAATAGTCGGCGATTTGGGCCGCGAGTTCGCGCGGGTTGGTTTTCGCTTCCTTGGCCAGAACCATGGCGGCATTGGCCTGGTAGTCGCCGAATCGTGTGTCGGCGGCCGGGGTCACCTCGCCGCGTTCGGGCGGCAATCCGCAGGCAGCAAGTGCCGCGTGCAACCGTTTGGTCAGCACGGCCTGCGGCGTGGCGCTCATTCAGCGGTGACCGCCGCGGCTGGCGAAAACTTGCAGAATGGACTGCGCATCGGGCGCGGCCGCCAATTCCTCGCGCACCGTGCGGTCGTTGAGGAATTTGGCGATGGCGGCGAGGGTGCGCAGATGGACCTGGAACTGGTCCCGGGGAACAACGAAGAGAACGATGAAGTGCACGAGTTCGTTGTCCAGCGAGTCAAATTCAATGCCCGAGGTCGAGCGTCCGAAGGCGGCCACCACTTCGGTGACGTGCTCGGAGGAGGCGTGCGGGATGGCGATGCCGAAGCCGATGCCGGTGCTCATCGTTTCCTCGCGCTGCTTCAGGGCGTCCAAAACGCTCTCTCGGTATTGGGGTTCAATACGTTGCGTCGCCACGAGCAGGTCTACGATCTCCGTGATCGCCGGCCATCGCTCCGTTGTTTTCATTTCGGGAATGATCTCCCCGACTGTGAGCAAACTCGACAGTGTCATGCGCCTTGACCCGCCACGTTACCAACGGCGCGCCGCATGGCAAGATGAATTGCCCGCGGACAACGTGCGCCTGACAGTCCGGATGCAGGATGGTAGAGCTGTGGTCATGAAAGGTTTACCGTCCGCGTATGCTTCCTGAATTGCGCACGGATATTCCCGGCCCGCGGTCACGCGAACTGGCCGCGCGCCTGCGCCGGGTCGAGTCGCACAATGTGACGCTGCTCGGCGAGCGGTGGCCTGTTTTCTGGGAGAGGGCCGAGGGGGTCAATGTGTGGGATGCGGACGGCAACCGTTTCCTCGATTTTACTTCCGGCTTCGGGGTGGCGGGGTTGGGTCATTCGTCGCCGCCGGTGCGAGAGGCCCTGAGTGCCCAATCACTAAGACTTCTGCATGCCATGGGCGATGTGCATCCGGCGGAATCAAAAGTCGAGCTATGCGAAATGCTCAGCGAACTCACCTTCGAGCGCTGGGGTGCGGGTCGGGGTAAAGTGATCCTCGGCAATTCTGGGTCGGATGCGATCGAGGCCGCGCTGAAGACGGCGGTGCTTCACAGTGGCAAGCCGGGAGTGCTGGTCTTTGCCGGGGCGTATCATGGCCTCGGCTATGGGGCGCTCGAGGCCTCGGCGCTGGAGTTTTTCCGCACACCTTTCGCCAGGCAACTCGGAGGCTTCGCGGTGAGCGTGCCTTATCCGTATTGTTTCCGGTGTCCGCTCGGGCACGGTGGCGCGTCTGCCTTGGAGGGCAGGGAGTTCCCCCAGTGCAGCAGCGGTTGCCTTGAGGAACTGCGACGACGCATCATCATGGAACTGGGCAGGCGTGAGATCGGGGCCATCTTGGTCGAGCCGGTGCAAGGCCGGGGCGGAGACATTGTGCCGCCGCGTGATTTTCTGCGGCTTCTCCGGCGGATTTGTGACGAGGAAAAAATTCTCCTCGTGGCCGATGAAATTTATACCGGACTGAACCGCACGGGTCGGCTCTTCGGGTGCGATCATTCCGAGGTCGTTCCCGACCTCATTTGTCTCGGCAAAGCGCTGACCTCCGGATTTCCCCTGTCAGCCTGCGTGGGTCGCGCCACGGTGATGGACGCCTGGCCGGAGTCGGCTGGCGAGGCGCTGCACACCAGCACGTTTCTCGGCAACCCGCTGGGCTGTGCCATGGCCCTCGCCGCGTTGCGGGAGCATGCGCGACCGGAGACGGCGGCCAAGGTGCTGGCGGCCGGGCGCTATTTGCGCGCGGTGCTGGAGAAAATTTCATCGCCACGGATTGGCGATGTGCGGGGGGCGGGCTTGTTGGTCGGGTTGGAGATGGTTCAGGCCGACGGATCGCCCGACCAAACTCTGGCGGCGCACTGCGTCATGGAGGGTTTGCAGGAGGGAATCTTGCTCCTCGCCGGGGGGCGGCACGGAAACGTGCTCTCTTTGGCCCCGCCTTTTGACTTGGCGCCGGAAGAGGCGGATTTTTTGGCCGGGAAGCTGGCCCGCATGCTTTGAGCTGAGCTGCGGGGTCAGGGTTTTTCGTCACGGTGGGTGACGGGAATATTATGCGGGCGGCGGGTCCCGAGGCCCCGCCCGACCGACGAATTATTTCAACGACACTCCAAAAGTGAGTGAGGTGGGGCGGGGCCTCCGGACCCGCCGCGTGCCTCAAAACCATGCCCGGCGCACCGCGTCACGGCCACGGAAAAACCCAACCCGCGCTAATTCCGCCAATCCAACGCGCCTTTTTTGATGGCGTAAATATAGCCGATGGTCAGGACGGAAACAAAACCGGCCATGCTCCAAAAGATGATGCCGCCCTGTTGGGCCAGAAAGTCGCGGTAGACGACGGCCCAAGGATACATGAAGACAATCTCGATATCGAAAAGGATGAAGAGCATGGCCACGAGATAGAACTTCACACTGAAGCGCGGGGCGGCGGCTTCCCGGACCGGCATGCCGCATTCGTAGGCCATGTCTTTGGCCGGCGTGCGTTTGCCGGCCCGGCCGAGGAGGAGGCTGGCGGCGAAGATGGAGACCGCCAGACCGATGGCCACCGCGATGTGGATGGTCAGCGGCAGGTATTGCTCGGTGAGCATGCGGGCGGAACGTCAGCGGACCGGCGCGTCGGCTGGCTCGAGGGCGTTGGCCAAAGAGGCGAGCCCGCGGTATTTCTTGCCGGTCTTTTTGACCATGCCGCGGGAAACCAAATTTTGCAGCTTCTCGTAGGCGCGCAGACGGAGCATTTCTTCTCCACCGCTGGCCGCGTTGCGCTTGCGCAGTTTCTCGTGGACCAAGTCGAAGAGTTGCTTGAATTCAAAGGAGGTCTTTTTGGAAAGAACACCAACCAACTCCTCGGTGACCAAGTCCGGCAATCGACGGGAAAAAGCGCTTTTTCTCTGAATCGGCATAATCCAAAACCCTACCGGACGTTCCCCTGCTTGACCAGTAGAAAATGGCTTGGGTGCGGGCTGATCTGATTACGTGCTCTTGGATGGGCGCATCAATGCGCCGCCAATTCGCTGACCAATTCCTTGACCGCCAACGCGATGTGTTCCGTGCCACTGTCGGCGGGTTGGCTGGGTCCTTTATGACCACCCCCGAGCAAGCGAACAATGGCATGAGGGCGCGCCGGGATATCGTAAACATTCCAAAAACGGATCCGCCCCACCTTGTGCAATGCCTTGGCCAGCGAGAGGAACTTCTGTTCGATCATCGGTTGGTGTTCCTCCCGGCACATGGCAATGATGAGGTCGAAGTCGGTCAGGTCCTCCACATCGATGGGAATCGGGTCGCGCGGTTCTGCCGCCAGATGAGCCAGTTCGACGCCTTTGAGGTAGGCCGCAGTGTGCTCCGACATGCCTTTGAGTTCGCGCGCCTTGAGCAGGCCACGGGAACCGGCTTCCCAAGCCAGACCGGCGGTCGCCGCGGCATGGTTGAAAAGAATCTCCGCCAACCGGCTGCGGTAGTAATTGCCGCTGCAGATGAAGAGCACGCGCTTTTTCGGCGGCACTGGGGACGCGCTGCTCACTTGTTGTGCTTCCTACCGGCCTGCATCTGCCTAGATTCTTTGTCTAGCTGCCGGACGTCGTTCTCGGCGCAGACCTGGGCGTTGGTGAATTTCACAAGTGCTGAATTTGCCTGCGCGCCTCGTAAAGCACAATCCCAACCGAGGTGGCCAGGTTCAGGCTCCGCGCGGCGGGCTCCATGGGAATGGTCAACAGGTGCTCTCTTTCTTGCTCGAGCAGGCTCTCCGGCAGTCCGCGGGTCTCCCGACCGAAAACCAAATAGTCGCCCGGGCCAAAGTGCGCCTCCCAATAGGGCAGCGTCGCCTTCGAGGTCAGGTAAAAAAACCGCGCCAGCCCGGCTTTGGTGCGCAGGGCATCGAGTGACGGCCAACGGTGCACGTCGCACTTTTCCCAATAATCCATCCCCGCCCGCCGCAGGGCCGCGCCATCAAGGTCGAAGCCGAGCGGCTCAATCAAATGCAGCCGTGCCCCCGCCGCGAGGCAGGTCCGCGCAATATTGCCCGTGTTCTGCGGGATTTCAGGTTCGACCAGGACGACGTGGAGCATGCGCGGTCAGAGCCCGCGTTCGTTGATGATCAACGACTTGATTTCAGTCATGTCTTCCATGGCGTAACGCACCCCCTCGCGACCGAACCCGCTGTCTTTGACCCCACCATAGGGCATGTTTTCAGTGCGGAAGGTCGGGACCTGGTTGATCAGGACGCCACCGACCTCAAGCGCATCGTAGGCCTCGTAAATTTTCGCCAAATCACCGGTGAAGACGCCCGCCTGCAGTCCGAACTTCGAATCATTCACCGCAGCCAGGCCGTCGGCAAATTTCCGGTAAGATTCCAGCACCACAACCGGAGCAAACGCCTCTTCGCAGGCAATGGCCGCATCGCACGGCACGTTTTCCAGAACGACGGGATGCAATATCTGGCCGTCGACTTTGAGCGGGGTAAGCAACTTGGCCCCGCGCGACTCGGCGTCTTTGACCCAGCCGACAACATTGTCCAACGCCGCTTTGGTGATCATCGGGCCGACCAGGGTCTTGGCCTCACGCGGGTCACCGGCCACCGCCTTCTCGCGCACTTGGGCGAGGAATGCCGCTTTGAATTCTTCGAAGATCGAATCATGGACGAAGATCCGTTGCACGCTGATGCACGATTGACCCGCGTAGGCGAAGGCGCCGACCGCCATCTTCGCGGCGTGGTGGCGCCAATCGGAATCGGGTTCGACCACGCAGGCGGCATTGCCGCCGAGTTCGAGGGTGATCTTTTGTTTCACCGCTTCCGACTTGAGCTTCCACCCGACTTCGACGCCACCGGTAAAAGAAAGCATCTTCACCCGTGGATCGCGCAGCAAAGTGCCGACGTGTTCGTGGCCGAAGGGTAGGAATGACACCTGTCCGGCCGGTGCGCCGCACTCCGCGAGGACCTCGCCGAGGAGCAAAGCGCAAAGCGGGGTCTTCATGGCCGGCTTGAGGATCATGGTGTTCCCCGTGGCAAGGCACGGGGCGACCTTGTGGGCCACGAGGTTGAGCGGGAAATTGAACGGCGTGATGCCGAGAATGACGCCGAGCGGGAAACGTCGCGCCAACCCGGAGTGTCCCGCGCCGGCGGATGTCGCGCCCATTTCGATCGGATGCCCGTTCGGTTCCAGGGTGCCCGCCGCCGCCAATTCGAAAGTCGACTGCGCCCGCTGCACTTCGATCCTGGCCAGCGCGACGGGTTTGCCGGCTTCGGCGATGAGCAACTCGACGAATTCATCGGCCCGCTGGCCGATGGTGTCCGCTATCCGGCGGAGCAAACGCGACCGTTCGACCGGCGCGGTCTGACGCGCTTCTTCGAAGGTGCGCGCGGCCAAGTCCAGTGCTTCGTGGATTTCTTTGGCCCCGGCCACGCAGATTTCGGCGACCAGCGCGCCGTTGTAGGGATTGCGGACCTCCGCCGTTTCCGTCGTGCTGACTGAGCGGTTGCCGAGGAGAAAGGGGCGGGGTGTCATATCCGCTCGGTCTCGCGTTTTTCGACAAAAATGGGGAGGCCTTCGTGGCTGAAGTGGGTCATCAATTCATCCGGTTGCAGCGCCTCCGGCATCATGACCCCGCGTTCCTTGATCTTGCCCTCGATGAGCAAGCGCGCGGTCAGCGCGGGCGGTATGCCGGTCTGCACGAGGGTGAGCGAGTAGCCGTATTTCTCGTAGCAGTCGCGGTGGTTATCCATCGTGTAGATGAAATACTCGACCCGCCGCCGACCGAGGGTTCCCCGCACTTCGGTGCCGACGCACGAATAGCCGTCGACGGTCGGACCCAACTGCGCCGGCTTGGGCAAGGCGTGGGTGGCCACCCGCACGGGCGAGACCTCGACGCCGTCGACCTTCACTTTTTTCCACGTATCAAGATCGAGCAAGGCGAGGGACTTCGACAGGTGCACAACTTTGTCGCTCACGCTGTATTTGAAGACCGAGTAGCGGACGCCTTTCTGCACAAACGGCGGATAAATCCCGAGGCTCACCCCTTCCTCGTGCGCCACCGCGTAGGTCGGCTGCAGGCCGATCGGCTCGGGGAACCGGATCCATTCGAATTCCGATTCGAGGGGTTTGCCGGCCGTCACCTTGCCGTTTTTGACAAAATAAGGAACCGCGCCGAGTTCCTCAAAAAAGGTTTCCGGAGAAAAAAGGACGGCGAAGCGGTAGCCTTTGACTTCCGCATTGTCCGCGTCGAGCACGCGGATGCTCGTCGCCGTGTCGAGGCGGTCCATGGCCCAGCGCGCAAAGATGTTCACCGCGCCCGGATCCATGCCCATGCAGAGGATGCCCGCGAGATTCTTTTCCTCGAAGATTTCGTGGAAAGCCTCGATCTCGGTGTCGAAAGAATTCTTCGACCTGCGGCGCGCCCCGGGAGGCGCATAAATGTCGGCCGCCATGTCGAGGTAATGCGAGCCGGCCTCCGCGCAGGCGGTGAGGAGCGAGTGGTTGGTCGAGCAGACCGCCGCATTGCAGGTCACCTTGACCTGATGCTCTTTCATCAGCGCGGTCGTGCCTTTCACGTCCATGGCGTCGGCCTTGACCACGACAAAGCGGTTGTTGGGAATGCGCTTGGCCAGTTGCTCGGCGAAGACCGTGTCGCGGTCGGCGCAAACAATGCGGTCGACGCAGTCGTATTCGTGCAGTTTCTGGGCGATGACGGATCCCACCCCGCCCATTCCGATCACCATTGCGTTGGCCATAATATGTGTCGCCGCAACGTTTGGTTTTCCGCGACGCCGACTGGTTACAACCTAACCGCCCCGCATCGCCCCGCAAGGCGAATCGCCCCGCAAGGCGCTTATTTGCTTGTTTCGCGGGTGTTTAAGGCGCCCAAAACTGCAATACCTCCCAGTGTCCAAAGCGGATCCACCACGACTTTTCCCGCGATCAGTTTGGCCGCCGTGACGGCATCCCCGCCGGTGAAAACAACACGCCTCCCGCCTGCCCCCAGCTGCTCCAACAAATGCTTCACTAATCCGGCATATCCCCCGCCGAGGCCGGCGCGCAGCGCGTCGCGCGTGTTTTTTCCAATCATGGTGCGCGGTGGTGTGGTTTTGATGACCGGCAACAGCGCGGTCTGCCTGGACAACGCCGTCGCCAAGATGCGCAAACCGGGAGCGATGGCTCCGCCGATGAATCGTCCGTGTCCGTCGAGCACATCGAAGGTCGCCGCCGTGCCGAAATCCGCCACGAGCACGTTTTTGCCAAAGCGCCGCGCCGCCTCGGCCATGTTGGCCAGGCGATCGGCTCCGACCGTGCGCCGATCGACATCCGTCCGGAAGTTGAGGGCCGATGACTCTTTAATCAACGAAACCGACGGACAACCCGCGCATAGAATGGTGGCAACGCGAGGCACCACACACGAGGCCGCCGCGCTCCGGGTGCGGGTCTGACGGCAGATCGTGCGCACGCGGGCCACTGTGAGTTTGGGTGTATCGACGGATGCCATGATCCGCGGCTTGGCCCCGGCCCGGGCCACCGTGGCAAATTTCACCACGGAATTGCCGGCATCGATGACCAGCATCGGATAAATTTGTCCGGACACCACGCGTCCCTTGTAGCGTCTCGACCGCCTGCTGCCAACCAACTGTAGCGGCGGCGTCCCCGCCGCCGGTCGTTTGTGCGATTCGCCGCCGGGGACGGCGTCGCTGCATCCAAACCTCCGCGCCCTCACCGGTTCACTTCCCCCGCGCGATCCTGCGCAAGGTCTCATCATTCCCCAACAACCGCAGCGCTTTCCTCAGCAGCGTTTTCCCCGGTTCCATGCGGTGCCAGGTCGAGGCGCCGGAAGGATGGGGGAGGGCGATCAAATCGAATTTCACTCCGGCGCGCTCCAAGGGAATGACGCGTCCGATGACCTCGGCCAGCGTGTTCGCTTCGACAAATTGCCCGATGGCGAGTTTGCCGACCGGAATGACGAGCTTCGGCCGCAGCAACGCAATTTCCCGTTCGAGCCACGGGGCACAGTTGGCGATCTCGATATCATCCGGCACGCGGTCACCGCTCCCCTTGGGATGCTTGCCCGGAAAGCAACGGCAGACCGCGGCCATATAAATCCTCGCGCGGAAAACATCCTCCCCGAAACCGCACGATTCTTCGAACCAGCGGAAGAGTGTTTTTCCCGCCGTCCAGGCAAAGGGGCGCCCGAGTTGCGGCTCGCGCGCCCCGGGCGCTTGGCCGACCAGGAGGACCTCGCTGCGCACGGCGGGACCCGACACCGGGGCGGATGCCATGCGCGGACATTTCCGGCAGGCATGCAACTCCGCGACGTGCGCGCGCAGGGCGTCGCGGCTCATTTTCCCTGGAATCGCGGTGGACGTTTTTCTTTGAAAGCGCGGATACCCTCGGCGTAATCCTCACTGTCATAAACTTGCCGGCGGATGGCCTGGATCTGCTCGGCTGTCTCCGCATCAATGTGGTGTCCGCGCGAGAGCAGCCGGAATTCCGCCTTGATCGAGCGCACGGCGAGCGGCGCGTTGGCCGCGATGGCCTGGCCCAGTGCGAGGGTGAAAGTTTCGAGGTCGTCGGCCGGGACCACGTGGTTGACGAATCCGTTGTTCCATGCGTCGTCCACACTCACCGGTTGCGCGGTGAAAAACATCTCTTTGGCTTTGTTCACCCCGAGCAGGTTGGTGAAATGAATCAGTCCCGACGCGTTGTAAGGGATGCCGATCTTGGCGGGTGTCATGGCGAAGGCGCTGCCCTGCGCGGCGATGATGAGGTCGCACGCGGCGCAGAGGTCGCAGGCCCCGCCCCAGACGGATCCTTCGACCATGGCGATGACCGGCACCGGACAGTCCTGCACTTTGCGCAACAGGGTCTCGAGTGCGTCGAAATAGCCGAGCGGGTCCCGCCGGGGTTCCGGGATTTCATTGATGTCATGACCGGCCGACCAAACTTTGCTCCCGGGCGCGGCACGGATGACCAGGACGCGGAGATCCTCAGCCACCATGGCATCGAGCGCGTCCATCATCTCCCGCATCAACTCGCCATTGAGACAATTGTGCTTCTCCGCACGGTTCAATTGCAAAATCCCGATCCGGTCCGAAGTTGATCGCAGGACGAGTGACATGATCTCCCTTGGCTAGTCTCCACGGGGCGCGGAGTAAAGTTCAGTTGCCGCCGTCCGTCGGCAACTGCGGCAGAACTTGCAGCGCCTCGTCCCGCCCGGCCGCGTTGCCGAGTTCCTCTTCCATCACCGCGAGATTGCGCACGGACCCCGGCGTCGCGCGAAGCATGACCGAGCGGCGCATCAACGCGGCCGCTTCGGTGCGTCGCCCGAGTTTCCATACCATGACGGCCAGATCGTTGTAGGCCTCCGCGCTGTCCGGTCGCCGGGCAATGACTTCGCGCATGAGGATCTCTCCTTCCGCGGTGCGCCCCCGATCGTCGAGGGCCGACGCGTAATTATGTTTGGCCTTCCAGCTCCCCGGATTCGTCTCGAGTGTCGCGGCAAAAAGTTTCAAGTCCTCGGACCAGACCGGCAGGCGCTGCACGGTGAGGGCCAGCAACACCAGGACCCATGCGCCGGCCAGCGCCAGGACCCATGTCCTCCGCGTCCGTGCCACGATCATGGCGAGGGCCAGGGCCGGCCCGAAGAGCGCGAAATACGCGTAGCGGTCGGCCACTGTGCTCACCACCTGGAAGTTGAATGGCACCAATCCGAGCGTAGGCAGCAGGGCCGCGGCAAAGACGAGGAACGGCACCAGGTAAACGCGCAGCGGTCTGACCGCGGCCAGCACGCCTCCCAGCGCCGCGGGCGGCAACCACATCCACCAGAGCCAACCGGCCGCGAGCGCGGCATCCGGCGAACGCCCATAATCCGCAGCCAATCCGACCGGAACCAAAGTCTTTATCACGTAAAACCCCAGCGCATCGCCCGCGACCAAAGGACGCATTCCCAGCGGAACCAGCCCGACCGCCAGTTCCGCGGCCCATTGCGCCCTGCTGGTCAAGAAGACCCAGAGCAGTCCGATGAGCAACCACGGCCCGAGCACGGCGAACATTGGCCGTGCCTTCCAACGAAACGGCAGCACGGCGAGAATGCCTCCCACCAGCGGTAAGGCCACCCCGGCGGGTTTGGCCGCGAGCGAGGCGACATAGAGCAGGGTCGCGGCCAGCACGCGCGCCCGGGTCGGACGCTCCGCGCCGAACAAAACCACCAACGAGGCCAAGCCAAAACATCCCCCGAGCACATCACGCAATCCCGAGATCCACGCCACCGGTTCGACTTGCAGCGGATGCAGGGCAAAAAACGCCGCCCCCAGCGCGGATCCTGCGCTGATCCGACCGACCGCTGCACCCGGCGCGAATCTCGTCGTGATGCGGCGCAACAACACAAAGGCCAACAGGGCCGACGCGGTGTGTGCCGCCACATTTGCCCCGTGAAACCACGCCGCGTTCAGCGCGCCGCTCGAGAGCGGCAAGCCATCCGCCCAGCGCGAAAGCACGGCCAAACCCGCCCAGACCGAGTAAGTCAGCGGGACATACAATTGTTGATAAGGTCCCGCCCAGAATGCCCCGATTCCCGCCCAAGTCAGGTCGGCCAGATGCGGGTTGGCGTGCACATGGATGTCGTCGTCCCAGAAGGGAAAAAACGGAAACCGCAAGGTCGGCAGAAAAACAGCCAGCGTGGCCCCGGCGGTCAGCAACCCCCAAGCCCACACCGGCGTCCGTTGCATGATACCCTTCACCGCTCCCTTCTCGCACAGATTCTATCCTGAAATCCACCTCTCCTGGAGAATCGGCTTTTCTTGTCTGTCCTTTTGCTTTTCAACTCTGCGTTCTGAAAACAACGACAGACCTGACATGAACGACATAACCACGCCTCATTCCTCCCGCCTTTCCTTGGTGCTCGCCCTTGTTGCTTTGGCCGGCGTTCTTTTGCTCTTTTTTCTGTATCTGGGACAGCGCGGCACCGCCCGCGAGTTGCGCGCCATGATCCTCAACGAGCGGGCCAATGCCGCGCTCAATGCCAATGCCGGCGCCGATGCCGAAGTTCTCCTCGCCGAGGTTTTCGAACTCAATCCCGACACGCCGGCCGTCTGGCGCCGCCGCGCCATCGCCCGCATGATGGCCGGACAAACCTTCGAGGCCATCACCGCCGCGAAAGAGCACCTCGCGGCCAACCCCGGCGACACCGGCATGTCCGCTCTCCTCGGAGCGGCGCAGATCCTGTCGAAAGATTACGACGGGGCCGACCAGACATTGACCTCCGCGCTGCAGACTGCACCCAACCAGCGCGACATCGTGCAGAATCTCTCCGAACTGCGCCGCCTGCAGAAACGTCCGGCCGATGCCGCCGTGCTTATTGACGGTTTCCTCGCGCAGAATCCGACCGACGGCTTCTTCCAATTCAAGCGCGCCATGGCCGACGTGGCCGGCGACCTGACCACCCAGCGCCGCAAGGAAATCGCCGACGCCATCGAATCCGGCAACGCCACCGCCGGCATCTGCGTCGTCGCCGCCGCCATCGACTTCCGCGACGGCAAACCCGATGCCGCGCGCGAAAAACTCGAGTTGGCCAACCAGCGCGCCACGGCGCAAGACATGCGCACCATGCTCGAAGACGAATACTTCCGCGACCACATCCAGTTCAATCAGCCCGGCGCCCCGGCCGCCGCGCCCGTGGCCGCTCCGGCTCAAGGCACGGACAACTAAGCTGGAGCAATCCGGTTGAGATCAGCGCGTAGGGTTGATCATCCGTGGATTCACGCGGCCGCAAGGATTCTTACTCAGGTCGAACCGTCCCTGCCGCCGAGGGCAGCAGGTGGATTTTCGGGGTCTCGGCGGGTGCGGGGTGAACTTTGCGCTCGCGCGCCACAAGACAAAACGCGATATAGCGCAGCTGCATGAAAACTCATCGCCTTCTCTCCTTCGCCACGCTGTTGCTGGCGTCCACCCTCCTCACCGGCTGCGGCTACAACCGCCTAGTCAGTCTCAAGCAGCAGACCGACAGCAGTTGGGCGGACGTGGAAAATGTCTACCAGCGCCGCGCGGATCTCGTGCCCAATCTGGTCAAAACGGTGGAAGGCGCGGCCAACTTCGAGAAGGACACGCTGACCCAGGTCATCCAAGCACGTCAGCAGGTGAACAATATCAAAGTGGATCCGAATTCCCCGCCGGCCACGCCCGAAGCGATGGCGGCTTTCCAGCAGACGCAGGACCAACTTTCGTCGGCGCTGTCGCGTTTGTTGGTCACGGTGGAGCGCTATCCGGACATCAAGGCCAACGCGAATTTCCGCGATCTGCAGGCGCAACTCGAGGGGACGGAGAACCGCATCACGGTGGAGCGGCGCAAGTTCAACGAGTCCGTGCAGCAATACAACACGGCGACGAAACAGTTTCCGACGGTCATCTACTCGGGTTTTCTCGGATTCAAGGAACGTCCATATTTCGCGGCGCGGGCCGGAGCGGATCAAGCACCGGAGGTGGATTTTAATTTCGGCGGGTCAGGTGCGCCGGGGTCATGAGGGATTAGAGCGTTTTCGGCGAAGCTTTTTACAAGCGCTCCAGCGGTTTTGCAGAGAAGTGGCACGGGCATCTTGCCCATAGGCATATACCTAAGAGCGGGACACCTTCCTAAGGCGCCTAATTTGTCTTCGGCGGCGCGGGCGGTCTTCGCGGAATGCGCGGTGACTTCTGCGCAACTTTCCGAGCTCATCAAGCCGCAGAGGCATGGCCAGAACACTGACCACCGCATCACGCACTTCTTTAAAGAGTGTCCACTGCCGCAAATCTTCACAGTCGATAACCCCATGGGGAAAAAAAACGCTCCTCGCACATCAACCGTTCCAATAGCAACGCCGTGAGGATCTTGCCCTGCATCCAAGCTTGGGCAGAGTCCTGCTTCTTTTTCGGCAACTGCCCCAGCATGAGTAGGCTTTTGAGCCTTTTGAAAGCCAACTCCACTTGCCACCGTGCCCGATAAAACTCCAGCGCCACCCGCGCACTCATTTCCCCCGCCGGCACCGTGCAGATCACGACGATGAACTCCGCATATTCCAGCGTCGATGGTTTCACCTGCTCGAACCGCTCCCTCATCTTGGCTTTGATCTTGCGCCGCGTCCGCTCCGCCTGCTCCGGAGTTTTGCGCAGCGCACAGACCCTGGCCTGCATCCTTTTGTTTCCGGCCAGAAACGACACCGGCCAATGCCCGATCTTTCCCAGCGGTATGGCCCGCAGCCGCTTGAGTAAATCGAAGGTTTTGCCCGCGGCGCTGAGCAGCGGAAAACTCGTGCTGTGGTAACGCAGGATGACGTCGGCCCCCGCATCCATGATCCGCCCGACGGCTTGGCGATCGTTGTAGCCACGGTCCACCAGCACCAGGTCGCCGGGCTGGACCGGCAACCGCCGCAAACTCTCCCCACCGCGCTTGTCGGTTAGTTCGAAAAAATCGCAACACATCTCCGGCAACCGAAGGCTGTAGTGAATACGCCAATCGACACCCGTCGATCCCGGCTCCTGAATGTCGGTCGCATCCAGAATGCGAACGCTGCGCCCGAAGCTCCAGCAATCCCCAGCCTCCCGCAGCAGTGGTCGAATCCCCTCCAAGAGATGCCCGGTCAGCGCAGCAAGCCAGCGGTGTGAGGTACAGAGCCTCTTGTGCAAGGCCATGGCATTGAGTTTGGGTAATCCTTGGGCTTCGGCCCGCGCCACCGTTTGTTCCAGGGAAAGCCCTCCGGCAATATGCATGAGTAAAAGCCGCAAGAGATCCTCGCCATGTTGGACCTGCCCGCGTTTGCGACGCATGGCCCCGGCGGCCCGCGCACTGCTGTCCAGGTCCTCCGGAAGAAACCGGCGAAGTATTTCCCACTGCCCTGCGTAAACGGCCTGTGAATCGCTCATCCATGGAGTCTGCAACGCTGATAACGGAAAGAAAAGCTCTTAGGTATATGCCTATGGGCATCTTGCCCGTGATCACTGGACATCATCGGCAGGATGCCGATGCCACGTAGTCAAACCCCGATGGATCAAAGGAGACAGCGTAAAGACTCGTATCGCAAACGCTCTAAAGCCGGGATGGAGGTGGATCGCGTTTAGGGAGGACCG
This sequence comes from Chthoniobacterales bacterium, assembly GCA_044359955.1. GTDB lineage: Bacteria > Verrucomicrobiota > Verrucomicrobiia > Chthoniobacterales > JACTMZ01 > JACTMZ01. The sequence continues at coordinate 60,850 of JBIKLF010000001.1, forward strand.
GGTCGGCGCGTTCCCGTCGCGGTGCGCCTACTCCCACTCGATGCCGGCGGGGGGTTTGGTGGAGATGTCGTAGAGGACGCGGTTGATGCCGGGAACGCGGTTGAGGATGTCCTTGGAGACGCGGGCCAGCACTTCGGCCGGCAGCGGGACCCAGTCGGCGGTCATGGCATCGACGCTGGTCACGGCGCGGAGGCTGACCGCCTCCTCGTAGGTGCGCTCGTCGCCTTTGACCCCGACGGTGCGGACGGGCAGGAGTGCGGTGCCGGCTTGCCAGACTTTGTCATAGCATCCGCTGCGTTTCAGCTCGCCGATGAAAATGGCATCGGCCGCGCGGCAGACCTCGAGGCGGGCGGGGGTGATTTCTCCGATGACGCGGACGGCCAGTCCGGGGCCGGGGAAGGGGTGGCGGTGGAGCATGTCGTGCGGAATGTTGAGGGCCGCGCCGAGTTCGCGGACTTCATCCTTGAAGAGTTCGGCCAGGGGTTCGAGGAGACGTCCTTCGGCCTGCAGTTCGAGGATGCGGTTGACGCGGTTGTGATGTGTTTTGATCCGCGAGGCTTTGGATCCGCTGGTGGCGCTTTCAATCACGTCGGGGTAAAGCGTGCCTTGGGCGAGGAGCTCGATTTGTCCGGCATGACTAAAAAAAACGTCGATGAATTCATCGCCGATGCGGCGGCGTTTTTCTTCCGGATCGGTGATGCCGGCCAGGCGGCCGAGGAACCGGTCGGTCGCATCAACCCGGTCGATGCCGATGCCGAGCCGCTGGAATTGCGCGACCACCTCGTCGCCCTCGTCGCGGCGGAGGAGCCCGTTGTCGACAAAGATGGGATGCATATCGGCGCCGGTTTCCTTGAGCAGCATGGCGAGCACGGTGGAATCAACGCCTCCGGAAACCGCGCAGACCACTTTGCGTCCGGCGACCTGTTCGCGGGTCTCGGCGATGAGCTGTTCCTTGAAGCGGTCCATGGTGAAAGCGGGCGCTTCGCCGGAGAGTTCGAGGAAGTTGCGCAGAATTTCCGTGCCGTATTCGGTGTGGCTGACTTCGGGGTGGAATTGGATGCCGAAGAAGCGATCGTTCCAGCGCACGGCCACCGGTGTGCCGCGCGGGTTGACCGCGAGCACCTCGCAGCCGGGCGGCAATTCGGAGACGCTGTCCGAATGGCTCATCCAGATGGTGCTCTGCGCCGGGAGATTCTTGAGCAGGGCATCGGGGTGTCGCACGTCCATGGTGACCGGCCCGTATTCCCGGTCGCCGCAGTGCGCCACGGTGCCGCCGAATTTGCGGTTGAGCAGTTGCATGCCGTAGCAGACGCCGAGGACGGGGCAGCCGAGTGACTGCAGGCGGTCGAAATCAACGTCGGGGGCCCCGGGTTCGTTGACCCGGGCGGGTCCGCCCGAAAGCACGACGGCCGCGGGGCGGTCGAGGTCATCCCAATGCCCCGGCAGGTAGAGTTTGGCGAAGTAGCCGAGTCCGCGCAGGCGGCGGACGATGAGTTGGGAGTATTGGGAGCCGTAGTCGATGACGGCGATTTGGGTGCGCATGGAAGTCAGGACGAGTGATAGTTGACCGGTTCTTCGGTGATGGTGACGTCGTGCGGATGGCTTTCCCGCAATCCGGCCGCAGTGACTTGCATGAAGGTGGCTTTGCCGCGCAATTCTTCAAGGTTCGCCGCGCCGACGTAGCCCATGCCGGCCCGGAGTCCGCCCATGAGATGGAAGACGAGTTCGCCGAGCGCTCCGCGGTAAGGAATGCGGGCCTCGACGCCTTCGGGGACGAATTTGGCGGCGCCTTCTTGGCCGTAACGGTCGCGGGAGCCCTTGGCCAAAGCCCCGGCCGACCCCATTCCGCGGTATTCTTTGAAAGTGCGACCCTGCCAGCGGGCGAGCTTGCCGGGACTTTCTTCGGTGCCGGCGAGGAGCGAGCCGAGCATGACCGCATCCGCCCCGGCGGCGAGGGCTTTAACGATGTCGCCGGAGTAACGGATGCCGCCGTCGGCGATGAGCGGAATGCCGCGTTCGCGGCAGACGCGCGAAACGGTGCGGATGGCGGTGAATTGCGGTGTGCCGACGCCCGCGATGACCCGCGTGGTGCAGATCGAGCCGGGGCCGACGCCGACCTTGATTGCGGCGGCGCCGGCGGCAATGAGATCCGCTGCTCCTTCCGCGGTGACCACGTTGCCGGCGATGACCGGGATGCCGGGCCAGCGGCCGGCGCACTTTTCGAGCTGGGCGAGCAGGGATTCGGTGTGGCCGGTCGCGGCGTCGATGGCGATGACATCGCAGCCGGCCTCGACCAGAGCATCACCCGCTTCGAGCGCGCGCGGTCCCACGCCGATGGCCGCGCCGACACGAAGGCGTCCCTCGCCGTCCTTGCTCGCTTGTCCATGCTGCATGGTTTTGACGATATCCGAGGCGGTCATCAGTCCGACGAGGTGGCCGTCCGGATCGATGAGCGGCAATTTTTCGATGCGGTGACGGTGGAGGATGGCCTTGGCTTCCGCTTGGGTGCAGCCGGGAGAAGCGGTGACGAGCCGTTCGCGCGGGGTCATGACATTGCGCACGAGAATAGTTTCATCTTCTTCGACCCAGATGTCGCGGCGGGTCACGACGCCGAGCACGAGATTTTTCCCGTCGACCACGGGAAAGCCCTCGATGCCGGTCTCGCGCATGCGGCGGCGGAGTTGGCCGAGGGTGGTTTCGGGGGAGACGGTTTCGGGATGGGTGATGACGATGTTTTCCGCGCGTTTGACCCGGCGGACCATGGCGATCTGTTTTTCCAGCGGGCAGTTGCGGTGGATGATGCCGATGCCGCCCTCCCGGGCGAGGGCCATGGCCAACCGCTCCTCGGAGACGGTATCCATGGCGGCGGAAACCACGGGGATGGCCAGGCGGATGTCGCGGGTCAGGTGGGTGGAGAGGTCGGCCTGGGCGGGGAGGACCCCGCTGCGCCCCGGCACGATGGTGACGTCGTCAAAACTCAGGCCGATGGGAAGTTGGTCGTTCATTAGTCATGGGCCGGAAAGCGTCCGGCAGCGCGGTTGATGGTGCGGCGGAATTCATCGGCCGCCCGCGCGATCTGCGCGGGGCCGTCTGCCGGGTAAAGAATGGAACGTGAGGCGTTGACCAACCAAGGCGCTTGCCGCGCACCGAGTCCGGCCAACGCCTCGGCATCACCGCCTTGCGCCCCGAGGCCGGGCACAAGCAGCGGGATGTCGGGCAACGCGGCAAAGTCGGCCGCAGTCAGGTGGGTGAGCCCCATCACGGCGCCAAGGGTGGCCGGGCCGAGGGAAGTTTCCCGGCAAAGATCGACGAAAACGCGCCAGAGAGGACGGTCGCCGAGGTCCCGGGCGAGAAAGTCGGCCGAACCCTGGTTGGAGGTGAGCCCGAGCAGATAGGCGCCTTTGGTTTCATCGGTCAGAAAGGGACGCAGCGAGTCGCGTCCGAGCAGGGCGTTGAGGGTGACCGCGTCGGCGCGCATGACTTCGAAGTAGGCGCGGGCATACATGGCCTGCGTGTCGGGAATGTCCGAGCGTTTGGCGTCGAGAATGACCGGGATGCCGGCGGGCACCATGTCGCGCAGACCTTCGACCAGGCGGTAGCCGTCGGATCCCATGGCTTCGAAGAAAGCGATGTTGGGTTTGTAGGCGGCGGCATAGGCCGCGGTCTCGCCGATGACGCGCCGCAGGAAGTCGGCAACCGATCCGTCAATTTTTCCCGGCAGCGGATCCAGCCCGACGCAAAGATGCGAGCAGCGTGTCTCGATGGATTGCCTCAGCAGTTCGCGATAAGTCATGGCTGTTTCCTCCCGAGTAAAAGTTCGGCGCCGAGCATCACTTGGACCACGGCTCCCGGAAGGGTTTGGCCTAGGAAGGGTGTATTGCGGCTTTTCGACTCCATGGTATCGGCGGAAAAGTGGGTGGAGGCTTCCGGGTCGAACAGGATGAAATCGGCGGGCAGACCTTCCCGGAAGTCCGCGGCCTCGAGGCCGAGGATGCGGCGGGGTTCGCGGGAGAAAGCGCGGATGAGAATATCCCAAGGCAGCTTGCCGGTCCGGACCAACCGGCTGAAGAGCGAGGGCAGGGCGGTTTCCAGTCCGGTGATACCGAACGGGGCGGAGGCAAAATCGAGATTCTTCTCGAACTCGGTGTGCGGGGCGTGGTCGGTGGCGAGGACGTCGATCGAGCCGTCGAGCAATCCGGCGAGAAGTGCCGCGTTGTCTTCCACGGTGCGGAGCGGCGGGTTCATCTTGAAATTGGTGTCATAGTCCGTGATGTCATCCTCGCTGAGCAGGAGGTGGTGCGGGCTGACTTCGCAGGTCACGCGAACGCCGTCCGCTTTGGCCCGCCGGATGATGTCGAGTCCGCGTGCGGTCGAGACATGCTGGATATGGATGCGTCCGCCCGCCAGGCGGGCCAGTTGCAGGTCGCGGGCGATGCTGATTTCCTCGCTGCAAGCGGGGATGCCGGGCAGACCGAGCCGGTAGGAGCGGGCGCCCTCGTTCATCGCGCCGCCGCGGCTCAGTTCGGGCACTTCGCAGTGGCAGGCCACGAGCAGGTCGAAGTGGCGGGCGTATTCGAGGGCGCGGCGGAAAAGGTAGGCGTCGGCCACCGGGTCGCCGTCGTCGGTGATCATGACCGCGCCCTGTTGTTGCATGTCGGCAATGTCGGCCAGTTGTTGGCCGGCACGGCCCTTGGTGATACAGCCGGAGGTCCAGACCGGCACGGGCGATTGCTCGCGGGCCAGGGTGCGGACGTAGCGGACGAGTCCGCCGCTGTCGATCGGCGGGTCGGTATTGGGCATGGCGACGATGCCGGTGAAACCGCCGCGCGCAGCGGCCCGTCCCCCGCTCCCGATCGTTTCTTCATCCTCGCGTCCGGGCTCGCGCAAATGCACATGCATGTCGAAGAGTCCGGGCAGAAGGATTTTTCCGGTGCAGTCGAGGGATTCGACCCTGGCGGCGGGTTTGATCTCCGGCGCGACGCGTTCGATTTTTCCCTCCGCATCCACCAGGATGTCGAGCCGCCGTGGTGAGGCGTGGTCGGCATCGACGGCGCGCCCGCCGTGGAATAATCGTGGCGTGCTCACGAGGCGACCTCCTCTTTGTCGTCGGGCAACGGGGTGACCGCGGGCTGCAGCCAGTAGAGCACGGCCATGCGGGCAGCGATGCCGTTTTCCACCTGGCGATTGATCAGGCAATGTTCGTAGGTGAGCACTTCGTCGACCAGTTCGACGCCGCGATTGACCGGACCGGGATGCATGATGCGGATACCGCGGCGGCGGCATTCGAGGAAGCGCTCGCGGGTCAGGCCGAAGACATGGTGGTATTCGCGCAGGCTGGGGAAAAAATGGGCAGCTTGCCGTTCGCGCTGCAGGCGGAGGAGGTAAACAAAATCGGGCGACCAGTCGAGGGCCTCGTCAAAGGTGTTGAAGGCCTGCATGTAGTCGGGGCGGCCGGAGGGGATGAGAGTCGTCGGGGCGAAGATCCCGACGTCCATGTCCAGTTTACGCGCCACCGTGCTGACCGAACGGAAGACGCGCGAGTGCAGCAGGTCGCCGACCAGCAGAATGCGACGTCCGGCCAATTCACCCACGGCCTCGCGCATGGTGAAAGCGTCGAGCAGGGCCTGGGTGGGATGCGCGTGGTTGCCGTCGCCGGCGTTGATCACCGCGGCCGGGGTATGGCGCGCGATGAAGGCGGGCACGCCGGCCGCGGCGTGGCGCACGACCATGTAATCGACCTTCATCGACTGCATGGTATCGACCGTGTCGAGGATGGACTCGCCTTTGGTCACGCTCGACTGGGTGATGGCCAGATTGGTCACGTCGGCCGAAAGTCGTTTGGCCGCGATTTCAAAGGAGGCGCGGGTGCGGGTGGAAGGTTCGAAAAAAAGGTTGAGCACCGTCTTGCCGCGCAGGGCGGGGACTTTCTTGACCGAGCGGTCGAAGAGGTCTTTGAACGGACGTGCGGTGTCGAGGAGGAAGACGATTTCCTCGGGGGTGAGGCTCTCGATATCGAGCAGGTCCTTGCGCCGGGCTGGTGTGGCGGTCGTGCTCATGGTTGCGCGGCGGGGCGGGTGAGGAAAACGCCCTCGCGTCCGTCGGTTTCGGTGAAGCAAACGCGCACATGGTCGTGACGTGCGGTGGAAATCGATTGCCCGAGGTAATCCGGCGCGATGGGCAACTCGCGGTGTCCGCGGTCGACGAGGACGGCGAGTTCGATGCGGGCGGGGCGGCCGTAGTCGACCAGTTCGTCGAGGGCGGCGCGGATCGTGCGTCCGGTGAAAAGGACATCGTCAAAGAGGATGATGTGCGCGCCTTCGACCGGGAAGGGGAGGTCGGATCCGCGGATGGAGGGGATGGTGCCGAGGTTGTCGAGGTCGTCGCGGTAGAGGGCGATATCGAGGGTGCCGAAGGCGGTGTCGCGTCCGCGGGCGCGGAGGATGTCATAGACGCGACGGCAGAGGACGGCGCCGCGGGTGTGGATCCCGACGAGGGCCAGGGGATGGTCGGGATGCGCCTCGACGATTTGTGCGGCGATGCGCTCGATTTTAAGACGGATATCGGGTGCCGTGAGCAGGGATGTTTCGGCGGCTTGGTTCATGGCAGGAACGCTTCGCGGCGGCGGTCGGAGGGGAAGCGGTGCATGGTGAGATGGCGGTGGATTTGCATGCCGGCCAGTCGTGCAGGGTCTCCGGAGGCGCCGGCGCGGACAGCCAGCGGGTGGACCGGGCCGCCGGAAAGGGTTGGCAGCGCGACCTCCACGTCCACCCATAGAGAGAAGATTGCGGTCTTCCCATGGAGACTCCCGGAGTTTTGACCGGAAATGTATGAGTGTTTTATCAGCCTGGAATCATCGGTGGGGGGTGGAGGAAAAAAAAGAAAAAACCGCCCGGTTTGCGCGTGCTTGCATCGGGCGGGCGGATATTCGATTGCTGGCAGATGGTGCTTTACCGGTTCATGCGTCCGTTTTTCTTTCTTCTGCCGCCCGAGGTGGCCCATGGACTGGCTTTGGCCGGCTTGGAGGCGGCATGGCGGACGGGGTTTTTGCGTGCGCCACGGGGTGCCAAGCCGGTCGAGGTGATGGGCTTGTCTTTCCCCAACCGCGTGGGTCTGGCGGCGGGGATGGACAAGGATGCGCGGCATGTCAGGGCTTGGGGGGCGTTGGGGTTTGGCTTTGTCGAAGTCGGCACGGTGACTCCGCGCCCGCAACCGGGCAATCCTCGTCCCCGGCTTTTCCGTTTGCCGGCGGCGGATGCCTTGATCAATCGCTTGGGGTTCAACAACGAAGGTGCGGCGGCGGCGGCGGCCCGCTTGGCCCGGCACCGTTCGGGCGGCGTGGTCGGCGTCAATATCGGCAAAAATGCGACCACACCTCCGGAAGGTGCGGTGGAGGATTTCCGTCAGGCCTTGCGAATGGTTTACGGCGTGGCGGACTACATTGCGGTCAATGTTTCCTCACCCAACACGGCCGGCTTGCGCGATTGGCAGGCTGCGGCGGCGCTCGATGAATTGCTGGCCGCTTTGGTCGCGGAGCGGGAGCGATTGGCTGCGGAGCATGGCAAAGTGGTGCCCTTGGCTTTGAAGTTGGCGCCCGATTTGGGGACGGAGGATCTGGCCGCTGCGGCGGCGACCGTGGCGTGCCATCCGGTGGCCGCAGTCATTGCGACCAACACAACGATCGAGCGCTCCGCAGTGGCCGGTTTGCCGCACGGGCAAGAAAAGGGCGGGTTGAGCGGCGCGCCGCTGCGGAAGCAATCCACGCACATGGTGCAGGCCTTGCGGCAGTTGCTCCCGGCTTCCGTCGCGATCATCGGGGTGGGAGGAATTTTCAGTGCGGCGGACGCCCGGGAAAAGATCCGGGCCGGGGCCGACCTCGTGCAAATTTACACGGGGTTGGTTTATCGAGGGCCGGGTTTGGTTCGCGAAATCGCGGGCGGGTTGGCAGAGTAACCGGACGAATTATGGGCAGGACTTTTGACCGGACAACGCGTTGGTTTGCCAGCCTTCTGCTTGCGTTGGTCGTGACGTCCGCCCCGGCCGCCCCACCGCTGCCGTCCGCGCCGGCCGATTACGTGCTCGACGAAGCGGGTGTGCTCAGTAGCGCGCAGAGTTCGGTGCTGGCGTATGATTTGAAGCAGTTCGAGCGCGAGACGTCGAACCAGCTGGTGGTCGCCGTGTTTCCCAAGGTTCCGGACGATTATGTGATGGAGGATTTCACGCAGCGGGTGGCCGAGGCGTGGGGTGCAGGACGCAAGGACCGGGAGAATGGGATGGTGCTTTTTGTTTTCCCCGAGTCGCGTCAATTGCGGGTCGAGGTTGGCTACGGTTTGGAAGGCGCGGTGCCCGACGCGCTGGCCAACCGCATCATCAACGAAGAAATCGTGCCTTCCTTCCGCGCCGGCGATCTGGGCGGGGGAATTGTCAAAGGCGCTGATGCGCTGATGGCGGCCGCGCGTGGCGAGTACGAGGGAACCGGGCAAACCCTGGCCGAGGGGAAGCAAGGCCGGGACGACCCGGGGGCGGGCCTGGTTTTTTGGATCATCCTGATCATTGTCCTCATCGTGGTCATGCAGCGGAGCCACGGGCGCGGGGGCACGGTTTACACCCCGCGCGGACGCCGCGACGTGTTTTTCCCGGGCGGCGGTTTTGGGGGCGGAGGCTTTGGCGGGGGCGGCGGGGGCGGTGGTTTTTCAGGCGGGGGTGGGGGATTTGGCGGGGGAGGAGCGAGTGGAAGATGGTGATATGAATGCCGCGGAATTTCTCAACCTAATCGATGAGGCGGCCGTGCTGGCCGCGGTGCGCGAGGCGGAACAACTTACTTCGGGTGAGGTGCGGGTGTTCGTTTCGCGTCGACGGTTGCGGGGACGCACGGCCCACGAGCGGGCTGGTGCGGAATTCCACCGGCTCGATATGGACACCACGGATGATCGCAATGCGGTGCTTTTCTATGTGGTGCCATGCGACCGGGCCTTTGCCGTGATCGGGGATGAAGCAGTGCACCGGAAATGCGGCCAGCGCTTCTGGGATGAGACGGCGAAAATTCTGGAAGGGGAATTTGCCGAGGGGCGATTCACCGGGGGACTGGTGGCGGGAATCCGCCGGGCGGGGAATTTGCTTGCGGAACATTTTCCCCGGCGCGGTGACGATCGCGACGAGTTGCCGGACGCTTTGGTCAGGGATTGAGGCGGGGCGGCGTCCGCCTTGGAGTCGTCCGTTATTCCACGGCGGGGCCGGCCCCGAGCATTTTTTCGAAGAGCTGGTTGAGCGACGAGGCGGGCAGGCGGAGCGCTTCCTGTCCTTCGGACGGTTGCCACGCGCTGGCCGCCAATTCGCCGGCGAAGTCGAGTTTCTCGATCTCAAGGTCGAGCTCACCTTGCGGGGTGGTCACCACCAAGCGGGTCGGTTGGCGGTTTTCCCCAATCCAAGCGCGGCCGGTGAATTCTTCCGCCTTCATCGCTTCGCGCAATTGCGGAAGGAGGCCGAACTCAAGCACGCGGCGCTGGGGGTTTTCCTCCGTGCCGAGGTCCTTCACGTCGAAGACGAGCGGCAGGAAGGACAACATCTGCGGGTCCAAAGCGAGGGGGATGAGCGGAGGTGAGGTGGTGTCCGGGGTTTGGTCGGTAGTGTCGAAGCCGGCCGCTTGGGCCAGCGCGGTCATGGGTTCGGCGGGCACGGCCCAGAGTTCTTTGCCGTCGCGGCAGGCGGTGAGGGGTGTGGCGCTGCCCTCGCGGACCACATCAATGCGGAAGCGGTCCGGGGCCTGCACCGCAAGGCGCAGACGTGTGCCCGTGGCGGCGGCGAGCGGACCAGTGCCGCCATTGACGAGGCACTCGGCCACCATGGCTTGGGACGGACCACCGGCGGAACCTAGCAGGGCCGCGGCAATGGGGGCCAGCGCCTGGCCGAACACTTCGTAGGCGGGTCCGTCCGCCGCACGGGCCGGCAGGGCTGACCAGACGGTCAAGGCGATGGCGACGATCTTGCACGCGGCGCGGCGGGATCTAAGATAGGTCCGGTAAACCATGGTCTCATTGCTCGCGCCCGAATTCCTTGCCGCCGGCGGACTGCTCTTTGCCTTCCAAGAAACGAGCATTTCGGGGTTGGTCATTATCGCGGCTCTCTTCATCGCCTCGATTTTCAGTTGGTCGGTCATGATCACCAAGTTCCGCATGATCCGCTTCGCACGCAAGCAAACCGAGCGATTTTTCGCCATTTTCAAAAAGCACCGCCAACCCTTGCACGTTTACGAGACCGGTTTGTTTTTCGAGGGTTCGGCGGCCTATGCGGTTTATCGTGCCGGGTGCGAGGAACTTGCTTACCAGATGCTCGGGTCGGGCGAGGTGGATGACACGTTCTCCGCGCGGGTCGAAGTGGCCGACCGCATCAGTCCGGCGCAAATGCGTTCCGTCACCGCGGCGATGGAACGCGCGGTCGGCGAATCGGGACTGCGGATGGAATCACAAATGATCATCCTGGCCACCGCGGTGAGCGGTTCGCCTTTCCTCGGCCTGCTTGGCACGGTGTGGGGTGTGATGGATACCTTCAGCGGCGTGGCCATGGCGGGCACGCCGAATCTGGCGGCCATGGCGCCGGGCGTTTCGGGTGCGTTGCTGACCACGGTGATCGGGCTTCTCGTCGCGATTCCAGCCATGTTCGGTTACAATTTCCTCGTGACCAGCCTGCGCGCCACGATTGTGCAGACCGACAATTTTGCGGCGCAGCTTTCATCCGATTTCGAGCACCGTTTTGTGGATTACGAGCGAAAGGGTTGAACCATGCGCCGCTACTCGGACAAACAAGCCCTGTCGACGATATCGGAAATCAACGTCACGCCGCTCCTCGATCTGGCCTTCGTGCTCCTGATCATTTTCATGATCACCACGCCTTTGCTCGAAAACAGCACGGATCTCATCGTCCCGACCAGCGAGGCGGCGGAGGGCGCGGTTGATCCGGCCAAAGTGCTCACGGTTTCGATCGATAAAAACGACGTGCTCAAACTCGATGAGGAGGAAGTAACCTTCGCCCAGTTGGAGGAAAAACTCGCCGGCTTGCGCGCGTCCGACCCGCAGACTGCGGTGGTGGTGCGTCCGCACCGTGATTTGCCGGTGCAACGTTTTATTTCGGTGATGGACGTGATAGCCCGCGCCGGTATCACCAAAGTCGGCGTGATGACACGTCCCGAGGGGACCTGACGCGCCATGGGGGAACCCCGTTTCCGGTGGACCGTGGCCGGCGTGGCCCTCCTCCACGTCTTGGCCATCGGCTGGCTTCTCTGGTGGAGTCTGCGTGAAGTGCCCATGCCGCAGGTCACATGGATGAGTCCGGCCCAATTTCTCCCGCCCGAGGAAGAGGAGGATCCACAACCGACGCCGCCGCCGGACCCGACCAAGCCCCGCGATGAGCCCAAACCAGCCGAAACTCCGCTCACGGCGAAGAGCGAGATCCCATTGCCCACGCCGACGCCCACCCCCACTCCGGAGCCGACGCCGACACCAACTCCGACCCCCAAGCCCACTCCGAAGCCGACGCCCAAACCAACTCCGAAACCGTCGCCCAAACCGACGCCCAAACCGAGTCCGAAGCCCTCCCCGAAGGCCTCACCCAAGGTGAGCCCCAAGCCCAGTCCAAAGGCGTCTCCCAAGGCCTCCCCGAAGGCCACGCCCAAAGCCCCCCCGAAAGCGGAAAGTGCCGCCAGCGAATCGTCAGTTCCCAAAGCCGAAGCGGTTGGCGGCAAGGCCGGCGCCTCCGGCAGCTCGAACTTCGGATGGTATCACGAAATGATCCACGACCGGTTCTTCGGTCTCTGGGAGCAACCAACCAGCATCGTTGGTTCGGCCAAGTTCACCACGACCTTGAAAATCACCATCGCGGCCGACGGCCGGGTCAGCAACTTTTCGGTCGTTCGCTCTTCGGGTAATGTGGTCATGGATGAAAGCGTGCTCGCCGCCGCCCGCCGGGTGAACCGGATTGACGCCCCACCCAAAGACCTGGTTTCCGGCGGGTCCTACACTGTGAATATCAACTTTGAGCTGGATTGAGGGCGCCACTCGTTGATTGACCTCCGGCGCCGCGACTCCTTAAATAAGCGGTCCTCCCAGATCTGCATCCAACACACAGAAAAAACAAAAACATGACAAAAATCGGTATCAATGGCTTCGGGCGCATCGGGCGTCTCGTTTTCCGCGCGATTGCGGAGCAGGGATTGCTGGGCAAGGATTTCCAAGTGGTCGCGGTCAATGACCTCGTACCCGCCGACAACCTCGCTTACCTCGTCAAATACGACTCCACCCAGGGCGCCTTCAAAGGCACCGTGACGAGCGAAAAATCCTCGCCGTCCGCCGCCGAGGACGACGTGCTCGTGGTCAACGGCCAGAAAATCAAATGTCTCGCGGTCAAAGAAGGTCCGGCCGCGCTCCCCTGGAAAGATCTCGGAGTCGACATCGTCCTCGAGTGCACCGGCCTGTTCACCGAGGCCGCCAAAGCCAAGGGCCACCTCGAGGCCGGCGCCAAGAAAGTCATCATTTCCGCCCCGGCCAAGGAGGAAGACATCACCGTGGTGATGGGCGTCAACGACGAGAAGTATGACGCGGCCAAGCACCACATCATTTCCAACGCCAGCTGCACGACGAACTGCCTTGCGCCCGTTGCCTACGTTCTTCTCAAGGAAGGCTTCGGCATCGAGGAAGGCCTCATGACCACGGTGCACAGCTACACGGCAACGCAGAAGACCGTCGATGGTCCTTCCAAGAAGGATTGGAAAGGCGGACGTGCCGCGGCGATCAACATCATTCCGTCGACCACCGGTGCGGCCAAAGCCGTCGGTCTGGCTATCCCGGAAATCAAAGGAAAGCTCACCGGCATGTCCTTCCGCGTGCCCACGCCGACCGTTTCCGTTGTCGATCTCACGGTCAAGACGGTGAAAGAGACCAGCTACAAGGAAATCTGCGCAGCCATGAAAAAAGCCAGCGAGACCTACCTCAAGGACATCCTCAAATACACGGACGACGAAGTGGTTTCTTCCGACTTCATCCACGACACGGCCTCGAGCATTTTCGATGCTGGTTCGGGCCTCGAACTGAACAGCCGCTTCTTCAAGCTGGTCAGCTGGTATGACAACGAGTGGGGCTACAGCAACCGCTGCGTCGACCTCCTCAAAAAAGTCGCGGCCAAACTCTAAAAGAGCGAAAGCAACACGGCGCCCGGGGCAACCCGGGCGCCGTTTCTCCCTCCCGCAAAACCATGGCCAAATTCCGAACTCTCCGCGACCTCGACTTCGCCGGCAAACGCGCGCTCATCCGTGTGGATTTCAATGTCCCGCAGGACAAAGCGACCGGCGCGATCACCAACAATCAGCGCATTGTCGCCGCACTCCCGACGATCGAACACGTGCTCGGCCATGGCGGATCCGTCGTGCTGATGAGCCACCTCGGACGTCCTAACGGCCAGAAGGTGGACAAATACACCCTTCAACCGGTCGCGGCGGAATTGGAAAAACTGCTCGGAAAACCGGTCAAGTTCGTCCCCGATTGCTCCGGCCCGGCAGCCGAAGAAGCCTGCGCCAAGTTGCACCCCGGCGATGTTGTCCTCCTCGAAAACCTCCGCTTTCACCTCGAGGAAGAGGGGAAAGCAAAGAACGAGGACGGGTCATCGGTCAAAGCCGACCCCGCCCAAGTCGCCGCCTTCCGCGCCAGTCTGAGCAAGCTCGGCGATGTCTATATCAATGATGCTTTCGGCACCGCGCACCGCGCGCATTCTTCGATGGTCGGGATCGATCTCCCGCAGAAAGCCGCCGGCTTTTTGATGGAGAAGGAACTCAATGCTTTCGCAGCCGTGCTCGAACATCCCCAGCGTCCGCTGCTCGCCATTCTCGGCGGCGCGAAGATCGCGGACAAAATTCCGCTCATCACCAATCTCATCGAGAAAGCCGACGCCATCATCATCGGCGGTGGCATGACCTACACCTTCAAAAAGGTGATTGATGGCATGGAAATCGGCGACAGTCTTTTCGATCCCGAAGGCGCCAAGATCGTGGCTGATCTGGCCGCCAAGGCCGAAGCGCGCAAGGTGAAGCTCATTTTCCCGGTCGATTTTGTCTGCGGCGATGCCTTTTCACCCGACGCCAATACACAGATGGCCGACGACGCCTCGGGTATTCCGGCCGGCTGGGAAGGTCTCGATGCCGGTCCGAAGTCCATCGCGCTTTACCGCGAGGCCATCTTGGGCGCCAAGACCATCATTTGGAACGGTCCTCCCGGGGTCTTCGAATTCGAAAAATTTTCCGGCGCATCGAAAGCCATGGCCGAGGCGGTGGCCGAGGCCACGGCACAAGGCGCGACTACCGTGGTTGGAGGCGGTGACACGGCCACGGCGGCGAAAAAATTCGGGGTGGCAGACAAAGTCAGCCACTGCTCCACGGGCGGCGGGGCCAGTTTGGAATTCCTCGAGGGCAAGGTGCTTCCGGGCGTGGCGGCCTTGGCCGTTTGACCGGCTTCTTGCCGCTTTCCTCATACCAACCTACTCTTCTCTCTCACTTCCCCGTCCTCTCGCGAGGGCGGACTCGACATGCGCAAATTCCTTCATCGGCAGCAGTTGGTGAAAAAAGGCCTGGCCTGCGGCAAATCCCGCCGCACGGTTGAGGACAACCCGTGGCGCGAGGCGCTGGCCTGTGGTTGGCTGCCGCGGGTGGTTGTCTTCGTGCTTTTCGCCGTCGGTCTCGGGTTCCTCATTTTCACCGGCGGCCCGCAGGAGGAACCGCTCAAGAAATACCTCATCTGCCTGCTCGTCTTCGCCATTTCCATCGCGCAACTCTGGGTCAACCACCCACAGGCATTCTACCGCAACTCGAGCCTCGCGCTCATCTACGGGATCCTCCTCACCCAGTTGGCCACGATCAAAGGCCTGCTCGTGCTGGCCGACGCCGGGCGCATCGACTTGCAACTCTTGCCCATGCTGATTCCCTACGCGTTCGCGCCGCTCGTTTTTTCGGTGCTGCTCGGACGCCACCTCGGGCTTTTCGGCGCGGTGGTAGCCAGCTTGTGGGGTGCGTTTCTCATGCCGGTCATCGACACGGTCTTCCTCGTCATTTCGCTCATCTCCGGGGTGGTTGCCGTGCTTTTCACCCTGCAAGTGCGCCGCCGCGGCCAACTCATCCGGGCCGGCCTCTATGTCGGCATCGCCGTTTGGTTGCTCGCCGCCATTTTTGGTCAGATCGGACCCCGGCTGATCACCGAACCGCAACTCACCGATTGGGGCATGGTCGGATGGCAAACTTTGGCCGCTTTCGGGGTGGGGGTTGGCACGGCTATCCTGGTCAGCGGCATCCTGCCCGTCCTCGAGCACATCTTCGGCATTACCACGGATATTTCGTGGCTCGAGTCGGCCGACCTGAATCATCCCTTGCTGAAACGCATGACCCTCGAGGCGCCGGGCACTTACCATCACAGCCTCGCCGTGGCCAATCTCGCCGAGGCCGGTGCCGAATCCATCGGCGCGAATCCGACCATCTGCCGGGTCTGCGCCTATTTCCACGACATCGGGAAGATGGTGAAGCCGGAATATTTCACCGAAAATATGGCCGGCGGGGTCAATCCTCATGACGACCTCGCTCCTTCGATGAGCGCGCTCATCATCCTTTCGCACGTCAAAGAAGGCGTCGATCTCGGCCTGAAAAACAATCTCAACGACCTGGTGGTCGATGTCATTCGCGAACACCACGGCAACTCGCTGGTCCGCTTTTTCCACGACCGCGCGCGGCGCCAGGCCGAGGACGCCCGTCTCGGCGGAAAAATCATGAACCTCCGGGCCGAGGATGTCCCCGCAGTGCAGGAAGAAAATTTCCGCTACCCCGGCCCGAACCCGCAGAGCAAAGAAAGCGGCATCATTTGCCTGGCCGATGCGGTGGAAAGCGCCTCGCGCAGTCTCAAACGCCCCACGCCGCAGCGGGTCGAGGACTTGGTCGACGAGGTGATCGAACGCAAGATGGATGAAGGCCTACTCGGCGAGTGTCCGCTCACCCTGGCCGACCTTCGCAAGCTGTCCGCCAGCTTCCGCTTCACCCTGCTCAACATGATGCACAGCCGCATTGCCTACGCCCAGGACGAGGAAAGGCCGGAGAAGGTTGAAGCGGAATCGAAGGCAACTGCTTGAGTTGCAGCGGCGGTCTCTGACCGCCGGAAACCCACCTTCTGGCTTGGTCCGCGCTGCGCCAGGGCCTAAGCAAAGCTCATGTGCACTGTCCCCGAATTGTCCTGGCTGAACCGCCAGCGGACGGTCTCCTCCCGTCAACTCCGGCTTCCCGTGGTCCGTCAGGTTGTGGAGTGCGCTTGGCCGGAGATTGTCGCCGCCGAGCGAAGGGATTCGGTCCTGACCAAGCAACAGGAAATTTTCTTCGTCCTGGTCTCAGATGCCAAGATCGCCGCACTGCACGAGGAATTCATGAATGAGCCGTCACCGACCGACGTCATCACCTTCCAGCACGGTGAAATCGTGATCAGCGCCGAAACGGCCAAACGCGAGGCGCAGCAACGTAGTTTGTCCCTGCCGGAGGAAATCGCGCGCTACGCCGTGCACGGCATGCTGCACCTTGCCGGATGGTCTGATGCCAACCCTCGCGCCGCCGCCGCCATGCGCGCCATGCAGGAGAAAATTTTGCGCCGCGCCCTGCGTGGATTGTGCTAAGTTCGGCCATGCTCCAGCCCGTGCCCACCTCCGATCCGGCGGCCGAAATCGCCGCGTGGTGGCGCCTTGTCGGATTGTGCCTGCCCTCGCATGAGGTGTGCGGTGCCGTCACTTTCGCGCCGGCGGGCCCTGAAACGCTCGATGCCGACTGGTATCGCTGGGTGGCCGAAGTTTTTCTGCCCATTTTGCATCCCTCGTTGACCGCCCTTCAGTCGGCGGCCGCGCGGCAGGATGTGGCGGCAGTGCTGGCCGAGGATGCCGCACTCGGGGCAGAATTGCCGGCGGATTTGTCGGGCGGAAGTCTGGCAGCCGGACGGCACCTGCTGACCGCTTTTCAGCCTCCCCAAGGTGCAAGGTTGCTCGAGAGGCTTTCGGAGGCTGCGCTGGTCGACCCCTTGGCTGGTCACTTGGCCACCGTCTTTGCCGCCCGCGGGCAGGCCTTTCATCTCCCCTTCCTGCAGGTCGCCGGTGCGCTCCTGCTCGCTGAGTGTGTTCTCGGGGCGGATGCGGCGGGCGTGACCTTGCCGGCCGCGCAGACCATCGACCTGCTGCAGAGTGCCTTGGATCGTATGGAGGCATTGCCTGCCGTGCAGTTGCTCGCGGTATGAGTGGCACTGCTGTCATCACCGGAGTCGAAACGCGCAACCAAGATGCGGTGGACGCTCCTTGGAATGTCGTGGTGCACAACGATCCCGTGAATCTCATGTCCTACGTCACCATGGTCTTCCAACGGGTCATGGGTTTCCCGCGGGACAAAGCGACCAAGCACATGCTCGAGGTGCATCACAAAGGCAGATCCCTCGTCTGGTCCGGCGAACGCGAGCGCGCGGAGTCCATCGTCGAGCAGTTTCATGGATATTTGCTCCTCGCCACGATCGAGCAGGCGGAACTCTGACCCATGCGTTTCCGCCGCGCCTCGACCGATTCGTGGGAACTCCGCGACATCCATCCGCTTTTTGCTTCGCTCCTGACCGAACTGCCGAAGGCGGCCTCTCGCCACAAGAAAGCGCAGGCCCGACTTTATCCGGACCCGATCGGCGGTGAGGACCACACGGAGTTTCGCCGCGATTGGAAGGAGCATGTAAGGCCGGAGCTGGAGCGTCTGTTTGCCTCGAGTCGCGATATTGTGGCGCGAGATTTATCCGCGCTCGGCGGCAATGGCACCAAACTCGTCATCCCCAGCGTTCATCTTGAAGCTTGGCTCAACGCCCTCAACCAGGCGCGCTTGGTCATTGTGGAAGAAAGCAATTTCAGCGAAGCCGACTTGGATCATCGTGAGCCTCCGGACCTTGCCACGCGGCGCGGCATGTCGCTGCTCAAAATGCATTTTTACGCCCACCTGCAGGAGTTGCTCGTCGAGGCGGCGGGCTGAATGCCCATGCCTGTCGCTGAAACCACCGAGGCCATTCTGCTTCGCCGGGCGCGCTTCGGTGAGTCGAGCTT
Organism: Chthoniobacterales bacterium; assembly: GCA_044359955.1. Taxonomy (GTDB): domain Bacteria; phylum Verrucomicrobiota; class Verrucomicrobiia; order Chthoniobacterales; family JACTMZ01; genus JACTMZ01. The sequence goes on from JBIKLF010000001.1 coordinate 78,970, forward strand.
CGTGCTCATTTGGTTGTCGCCCGACCACGGGAAGATCCGCTCCGCGGCCCGCGGCACGGCAAAGCGCGACAGCAAACTGCGGGGAAGATTGGATCTTTTTTACCACGCCGAAATTCAATTCGCGGCCGGACGGAAGTCCGACCTGAGCGCCTTGCGCGAAGTGAAGCTGCTGCAGACTTGGGAAGGATTGCGTGGTAGCTACGCGCGCCTGCTCGCCGCTTCTTATTTCGCGGAGCTGTGCGATCTGCTGTGCGAACCATCCCATGCCGCCCCGGGACTCTTTGACCTGCTGCGCCGGGCGCTGGCTTATCTCTGCGACAAAGATCCGACGCGCCGCTCCATCGAGTTTTTCGAGTCGGAGACCTGCCGCTTGCTTGGCTTCGGGCACAACGGGAATGCCTTGGGCGCGATCGAGGCCCATGCCGGTCGGATTCCGGCCAGCCGCCGGCGGCTCGCCGGGGTTTTTGTCTGACCGATTGGGTGATTGCCGCCGCGCCGCCTTCATCTTAACCTACCGCCATGGCGCCGGCCGCCTCCCCGCATCCACCCGAGTTTATCGAGCGGGACCATGCGTCGTTGTCGCTCGAGGTCGCCGGAGACAAAGCCGCCTCGCGCGGTGATGAGCGCGAAGCTCTTTCCTGCTGGGACGAGTCCCTGCATATTCTCACCGACCGGGCCAAGTCAGCCGATGCGGCGCGCGTGGCTTCGAAAATGGCCATGACCGAAGAGAGTCTGGGCGATGCGCAGGATGCCTGTGCTCACTACGCCCAAGCCGCCGATCTTTACAAACTGGCCGGCGACAAACACCGCGTGCCGATCTGCCTGAACAATCTCGCCATGCTGCGAAAGCTTTCCGGCGAGTTGGAGGAAGCCGCTGCCTTGCTCGCGCGCGCCCTCGACGAGGCCTCGCGTTGCCATGGAAGCACGCACGGTGAAACCGCGCTGATTGCCACCAATCTCGGCGCGGTGCTCTGCGAGTGCGGCGACCTGCTCGGTGCCGAGCAGCGCCACATGCAGGCTCTCGGGATCAGGGAACAACTCTTCGGGCCAACGCATCCCGAAGTCGGCCTGAGTCTCGGCCATCTCGGAGTGCTTCACCAGATGCGCGGTGATCATGAAGGAGCCCGCCGCTTTTACACCTCCGCGCTCGCCATCCTCGACGAGTTCCCACAACTGCACGAAACCGAACGAACCATCCTCCGCGAAAACGTGGCCGGTCTTTGAGCAACCACCTCCGTGGCTGGGTAGAAGCAGGTGATCAACAACCCGGGGCGCGGAGGAGAAGGGTGACCCATTTGCCGCGGCGGGTTGAGGTTTCGAGTTGGAGGCCCCGGGCGGTGAAGCTGGTCAGGGTTTCCTTTTCGAGGGTGCGCAGGATGCCGGAGAGAATAAGGCAGGCCTTGGGCCTCAGGGTGGCGACAATTTGCGGAGCGGCGGCACAGAGGATCTCGCTGAAGACATTGGCCATGACCACGGGATAGCGGCGGGTCGGTCGCCATGTGAGGAGATCGCGATGGGTGAGGGTCACGCGGGTGCAATGGTTGCGGCGGAGGTTGGCACGTGCCGCGGGGAGGGCGCGCGGATCGTAGTCGAAAGCATCGACGCGGGTGGCACCGAGTTTTTCGGCGGTGATGGCCAAAATTCCGGAGCCGGTGCCGATATCCAAAGCGGTCCATCCCGGTTCCTGACGGGCTGCTTCGCGGCGGAGCAGGCGCAGGCAGGCGGCGGTGGTGGCATGTTCGCCGGTCCCGAAAGCCATCGCGCCGGCAATGCGGAGAAGGATGCGGGGCTTGGGGCGCGTGGATGGCCAGCGTCCGTGGGCGTCGATGACGGCCAGGTCGGACGCGAGCTGCAGCGGCCGGCGCGGGGCATTGGCCCGTTGGGCAATTTTCGCGGCGTCGATGGTTTCGATTTTGCCGCCGAAGTCCCGCTTCAGATGGCGCAGGATGACGTCTGTTCCATAAGCTTCCAGCCGGATCATTCTTCCGCCCGGGCGGGCGAGGCTGACCAAGCCGGTTCCGAGGAAGGCGAGTCGTTCGCGCCACGCATCTTCATGGTGAGCGGAGGCGTGACGCACCCAACGCAGGACGTGGCGCGGGGCCGGTTTCGTTTTCATGCGGTCACGCTGGATTTATTTGCTTCGCGGCACAAGTCCGGGGCGGTTAGGCTTTTTGGATCATGATCAAATCATACGCGCAATGGATCACCGGTGCTGGAGGAGAGTGGCTGAAGGACGTTGGCTTGCTTGTTCTGCGGGTCTGGCTGGGATTGTCCATGCTTCTCTTGCATGGCTGGGGGAAGGTCGCGAGCCACGCGGAGAACTCGGGCGGGTTCCCCGATCCACTGGGGGTGGGCAACGCGATGAGTTTGAACCTGGTCATTTTTTCCGAGGTCTTCTGCGCGGTCTTGCTGGTGGCGGGTTTGGCCGCTCGGTTCGCTTTGGTGCCCCTCATTGTCACCATGGCGGTGGCTTTTTTCCTCATTCATGGCGGGCGTTTGGTCGGCGACGGCAACGGCGAAATGGCGTTCCTTTACCTCGCCGGCTTTGTCGCTCTCTTGATCGCGGGTCCGGGTCGCTACTCCTTCGACCACTACGTCCTGCGCGCTTTTCGCGGTTAGGATTGGCCGGCGGCCCGCTAGGATATCTGGCTTATGCATGAGTTTTCTTATCGCGACGGGGTGCTTTGTTGTGAAGGGGTGGCACTGACGGATCTGGCCGCGGAGCACGGGACACCGCTTTACGTCTACAGCGCCAAGACGATTCGCGACCATTACCGCCGGTTGGACGAGGCCCTGTCGGGGCTCGATCACCAGGTGTGTTTTGCCATGAAGGCGAACTCAAATCTTGCGGTGCTCGATTTGCTGGCCCGCGAGGGGGCGGGATTCGACATCGTGTCGGGCGGGGAACTTTTCCGCGTGCTCCAATCCGGCGGGCAGGCGGGCTCTTGTACCTTCGCCGGGGTGGGCAAGACGCGGGAGGAAATCGAATATGCCCTCAAGGAGGGTGTTTATTCCTTCAATGTGGAGTCCGAGCCGGAATTGGAGTTCATCAACGAGGTGGCGGGGGCACTGGGCAAGAGGGCGCCGGTGGCCTTGCGGGTCAATCCGGATGTCGATGCCCAGACCCACAAATACATTTCGACCGGCAAGAGCCACAACAAGTTCGGCATCGGGATCGACCGTATTCTCGGAGTTTATGCCCAGGCGGCAAAGTTGCCGCATCTGCAGATCCGCGGAATCCAGACGCACATCGGGTCGCAGATTCTCGAGACGACGCCCTTTGTCGAAGCGCTGGGCAAGCTCGTGCCGATCGTCGAGGAGTTAAAAAAAGCCTACGCGATTGAGTTCTTCAGCATCGGCGGCGGAGTGGGGATCGTCTACCATGGCACGTTGGAAAGCGGTGCTCCGGAATGGTGGCAGCGGGCCGACGCGGATGGCGGGAAGCGGATCGGATTTGACGACTACGCCCGGGCGGTCGTGCCTTTGCTCAAACCGCTCGGGTTGAAAATCCTGCTCGAACCGGGCCGCAGTCTGGTCGGCAATGCGGGAGCGCTTCTGGCCAGCGTGCTGTATGTGAAGAAAACACCGGCGAAGAACTTTGTCATCACCGATGCGGGGATGAACGATTTGATCCGGCCGGCTTTGTACGAGGGGCATCACGAGATTGTTCCGTTGAAAAAACCGGCTCCGTCTGCGGCCAGCGGGCCGGTCGATGTGGTCGGTCCGGTCTGCGAGAGCGGGGACTTTTTTGCGCAAGACCGGGAGTTGTCCGAGGTCAGCGCCGGTGAGCAGATTGCCTTACTGAGCGCGGGAGCCTACGGGTTTGTCATGGCGTCGAATTACAATTCGCGTCGTTTGCCGGCGGAGATTTTGGTGGAGGGGGAGAAGGCGCTTGTGGTGCGGGAACGGCAGACTTGGGATGATTTGATTGCGGGGGAGAGAGTGCCGGGGAGATAGCCAGCGCGCAGAGGGCGCGGAGACAAAGGTGGATCGCGCCGTCCCGGCGCGATTTGTCTGGGCTGAAATCGCGTTGTCCCAACGCGATCCACCTTGGTGTGGCGCGGCTGGCTGACCTTACCGGGGCAAATCGAGGGGGCGGCCGACGAAGATGCCGGCATGTTTGCCGAACTTGTTCAGATAGTCGCTCAGCCGGTCATCGAGGACGACCTCACGGTGGTTTTTCGACGCATGGAGAAAGCGCAGGACCCCGTTTTTGTCCCGCGAGGCGATGCCGACGTGGGAGGTGTAGGTCTCGTGCCAGGTGGTGACGATGCAGATAATGTCGCCATTGCGCAGTTGCGACTCGATGCGGGGCACCTGGGCCTTCGGGACGTAGGTGATACCCCGGCGGGAGAGTTCGTTTTCCACCCGGATGAATTCCGGGACCATAGAGGGATCGGCGCGCAGTTGGCGGTAAAGATGCGGCTTTTTCCCCATGTAAGCCATGCGCCGGTGGAGTTTTTTGCCACCGAGCGAGGGCGTAATATCTTTGACCAATCCGCGCCGTTCGTTGTCTTGGATCCAGTCTTCCAGATGGTGCAACCGTGAGTCGAACCGTCCGGTGCAGCGGCCTCCACGGTAGCGGTCCATTTCGATGAGGCGCAGCATTTCCTGCGGCGAGTAGGGCGGAGAGTGCAGGGCGACGAGGCGCCCCATGGCGAGGGCGATTTCGAAAAGGGTCCAGCAGTCCATACCCTTCATGTTGACCGACGGGGACTCGGTCACATCGTGCAACTCCAGCGTGTAATTCACGTAAGGCGTGCCGCGCAGGGCGAGGGCGAATTTGTTCACCCGCTCCCCGAGTGGCAGCTTGGCCCAACCGGCGCGGTAACCCCGTTCCATGATCTGTTGGAATTTGTCCTGCCCGATAAAGGTCCGCTCCAAAGGCAATCCGGCGGAAGCCGGGCGGGACAGGACAACCAACAAACTGAGCAAAAGAAAAGCAGCGCGCATCGCGGCGGAACCTACCACAGCGGAGGTCAACGCGCCAACAGGGCCTTGCCCTGCAGTTCTTATTAGTAATTATTCTTGAAACAATTTGCTTTTGGCCCGAGATTGCAGGGTCCGATGGCCACCAAGATTGCCAGTTCCGAAAAACAGCTCAAGCGCTACGAGGAGTCGATCGCGCAGGATGGCCTGCGTCTGACCCGCCAGCGCAAGCATGTTTACGGGGCACTGCTCCAACGGCAAGACCACCCGACGGCCATGGAAGTCTTTCTTCGGGCCAAACCCGAGATGGAATCCCTCTCGCTGGCCACGGTCTACAATGTCCTCGAGACGCTGGCCGAGCGCGGTCTGGTCCGCAAAGTGCACCTGGACAGCGGGTCCACGCGCTATTGCGCGAATAATTCCAAACACGGACACTTCACTTGCACCGGTTGCGGCGCGGTCATGGACGTGCCGCTCCTGCCCGGTGCCGAATTGGAAAAGCTCCATCATCTGCCCCGCGGTTACACCGTGACGCAGCAGGAAGTTTCCCTGCATGGCGTTTGCGCGACCTGCCGGAAAAACCACCACTGATCTTATGAAACACCTCAAAATCGACAACCTGCACGTCAGCATCGGCGACCGCGAAATTCTCCGCGGCCTGAGCCTCGATCTTCCGACCGGGCAAGTGCACGCCATCATGGGACCAAACGGTTCGGGCAAAAGCACGCTGGCCAAAGTCATCGCCGGCCACCCCGATTACACCGTGACCTCCGGTGACATCCTTTTCGACGGCGAGAGCATCCTCGAGATGGAGCCTGACGCGCGGGCCCGCAAGGGCATTTTCCTCGCCTTCCAATACCCGAGTGAAATCCCCGGGGTGACCATCGCCAACTTCCTCCGCGCCGCCCTGCAGGCGCGCCTGCCCGAGGGCGAGGAACTCGAGGCCACCGAGTATTACGCCAAGCTTTACGAGAAAATGGACCTCCTCGAAATGCCGCGGACGTTCACCTCGCGCGCGGTCAACGAGGGCTTCTCCGGCGGAGAGAAAAAGCGCTGCGAGATCCTGCAAATGGCCATGCTGCAGCCGACCTTCGCCCTGCTCGACGAAACCGATTCCGGCCTCGACATCGACGCGTTGAAAATTGTTTCGCACGGCGTCAATTCCCTCCGCGGACCGGAGACCGGCATGCTTGTCATCACCCACTACCAGCGCCTGCTCAACTACATCGTGCCCGATTTTGTCCATGTCATGGTCAACGGCCGCATTGTCGAGAGCGGCACGAAAGAACTTGCCCTCAAACTGGAGGCTGAAGGCTACGACTGGGCGACGGAGCCTGATGCCGAAGCGGTCGGAGCCTGAAACCCAAGGAGAACAAAACCATGAACGACACCCAAACCCAACTGGACATCGACCGCGAGAAGGGGAACTTCCGCTACGATGTCGATTACGAATTCGACGCCGGCACCGGACTGAACGAAAAGACGATCGACTACATTTGCGACGTCAAAGGCGAACCCGATTGGATCCGTCAGTTCCGCAAGGACGCGCTGAAAAAGTTCCTCGAGAAACCCATGCCCACCCATTGGGCCTCGCACGATCTGGAGAACATCATTTTCGACAAGATCCGCTACTACCTGTCGCAGGGCGGACAAAAACCGAAAAAAACCTGGGATGAAGTGCCGGAGGACGTGAAGCGGACCTTTGAACGGCTCGGGATCCCCGAGCAGGAGCGCAAATTCCTCGCCGGTGTGGAGGCGCAGTTCGACAGCGAAGCAGCCTACTCGAATATCAAGGAAGCGGTCGGCAAGCAGGGTGTCATTTTCATGGGCAGCACGGACGCGCTGAAAGAGCATCCGGAAATTTTCCGCAAATGGTTCGGCAAAGTGATCCCCACGGGTGACAACAAATTCAGCGCGCTGAACAGCGCCGCCTTCAGCGGCGGTTCGTTCATCTACGTGCCGCCCGGGGTCAAGGTCTCGCACCCGCTGCAGGCCTACTTCCGCATCAACGCGGAAAACTTCGGTCAGTTCGAGCGCACCCTGATCATCGCCGACGAGGGCGCCGAGGTGACCTACATGGAAGGCTGCACGGCCCCGAAATTCGACACCGCCACGCTGCACAGCGCGGTGGTCGAGCTCGTCGCGCTCAAGGGCGCGAAAATCCAATACATCACGGTGCAAAACTGGTCGAACAACGTCTTTAACCTGGTGACCAAGCGCGGTCTGGCCATGGAAGACGCCGAAGTCAAATGGATTGACTGCAACATCGGCTCGCGTCTCACCATGAAATATCCGGGCGTGGTCATGAAGGGCCGCCGGGCCCGTGGCGAAGTGATCTCCATTGCGTTGGCCGGTGACGGCCAGCACCAGGATACCGGCGCGAAAATGGTCCACGCGGCCGACGAAACCACGAGCAACATCGTGTCGAAGTCGATCAGCGTCGGCACCGGTCGTGCCACTTACCGCGGGCTGGTCAAAATCCCGCGCCACCTCAAGGGTTGCAAAAACAATACCGAGTGCGACGCGCTGCTCATCAACACGAGCAGCCGCACGGACACTTATCCGGCCATCTCGGTGCGCGGCACGGGCAATGCCTGCCAGCATGAAGCCAGTGTCAGCCAGGTCAGCTCGGAGCAGATCTTCTACATGCAGCAACGCGGACTGACCGAAGCGCAGGCCATGAGCCTGAGCGTGAACGGATTCGTCAATGACCTCGTGCGCCAATTCCCCATGGAATACAGCGTCGAACTGAAGCGCCTCATCGATCTCGAGATGGAAGGTTCGGTCGGCTGATCCGTCAGGAGGAACAACTTTGATTATGGCATCCGCATCCGTGTCCGGCGTCCCCTTGATGGAAGGCGCTCTCGTCGAGGGCCAGTGGCCCGAATGGTTCGTCGCCTCGCGTCAGCGCGGCTGGGCGGACTTTCAACAACTCCCCGCTCCTGTGCCGAAGGACGAAAAGTGGCGTTTCTCCAACGTCAAAGCCCTTGCCCTGGACAGCTTCCGCTACCCGGCCGCAGTGGCCGATGCCGCCGCGCTGGTCGAACGCTCGACCGGCCTCGGCGAGTCCGCCGCCCGTTTCGTCTTCGGTAACAACCGCCTTCTGGCCGCTACCGCGCCCGCCGCGGAGTTGGTCAAGGCTGGTCTGGTCGTCATGACCCTCGAGGAGGCCGCGAGCCAACACGCCGATCTGGTGGAGAAACATTTCATGGCGCAGGAGGTCAAGCTCGGCTCGGCCAAATACGCCGCCCTGCACCGCTCCGGTCCGGTCAACGGGGTCTTTATCCGCGTCCCGAAAAATCTCGAGGTCGCGCAGCCGATCGAAATTTTCCACTGGGTCGAGGGTGAAAACTCCGCCGTCTTCCCGCACACCCTCGTGCTCTGCGAGCGTCATAGCAAGGCGACCGTCGTCGATTGTTTCCGCAGTGCGGACGATGAGCCCGCTTTCGCCTGCGGGGTCAACGACCTCGTCGTCGAGGAAGGCGCCAAGCTCAACTACGTGGCCGTGCAACAATGGAGCCTCGCCACCACCGCGTTTCATCTCAACTCCACCACGGTCGGACGTGATGCCTCCTGTCTCGGCATGCAGGTCAACCTGGGGGGCAAGTTCGTGCGCGGCGAGAGCTACAGCCGCATGGTCGCGGAAGGCGCACGCAGCGACATGCTTTCGGTCAACATTGCCGGCGGCGAGCAGATGATCGATCAGCGCACCTTTCAAGACCATGCCAAGCCCAGCGCGACGAGCGATTTGCTTTACCAGAATGCCCTGACCGGCAAAGGCCGCACGGTCTTCAGCGGGGTTATCCGCGTCGAACCCGGCGCGCACAAGACCGATGCGTATCAAAAAGTTCGCAATATCGTCCTGAGCGACGAGGCCGAGGCGAATAGTATGCCCGGCCTCGAGATCGAAGCCGATGACGTGCGCTGCACCCACGGTGCGACAACGTCGCAGGTCGATGATCGCGAATTGTTCTACCTCCTGGCGCGCGGCATCCGTCCGGAGGCGGCGCAACAACTGTTGGTCATGGGCTTCTTCAACACGGTTCTGGATCGTCTGCCGGATGCCCGCCTGCGTGGGCACATCGAGGGGCTGGTGGAGGCGCGGTTGGCTGCGGCGCTGCGCTGACAGCAGCTACTACCGATTGTAGCGGTGGTCTATGACCGCCGGTGACCGTGGATGATAATTTCTTCCGGCGGTCATAGACCGCCGCCACACGGAGAGTGATTTTATACCAACGTCCTTTTGCTTTTCGACTATTGATCGAGCGGTAGGGCTGGGCCTCCGGACCGGCCGTGTCGAATCCCAGAGAAGGTTCGCGGTCGGCCCAGAGGTCCGACCCTACCCCAGGGCCGAAGGACAAAGTCCAAATGCGATGGCCCTTGGTATTACAATTCCTCGGGATGATTGAGGAGCTCGGCGATTCGGGTCAGCAAGCGGCCAGCGGCGCCGCCGTCGAGGACGCGGTGGTCGAAGCTCAAGGTGAAGCAGGCGTTGGTTACGGGGAGGAATTGCTGCTTTTCTTTATCCCATTTGGGTTCGATGCGCCCGGCGCCGAGGCCGAGAAGGACGGTTTGTTCGGGGAGCGGGATCGGGGTGGCGAGGGTCAGTCCGAAGGTGCCGTAGTTTGTCACGGTCGAGATGCATTGGCCCATGTCTTTGGGGCTGAGGCGGCGTTGGCGGGCGAGTTCGACCAGGCGGGCATAGATCGGCATGAGTTCTTTGAGGCTGTGTTTGTCCGCACTCCTGATCACGGGCACGAGGACGCCATCCTCGGCTTCGACCGCAAAGCCGATATCGATCGATCCGGGGTGGATGACTTGGTTGCCGATGAGGCGGCCGGCCGGCGCGCTGTTCTCGGACAGGGCGATGGCCAGCGCCCGCAGCGCGTAAAGTGAAACGCCCGCTTTTTCGGCGGAGGCTTTGCGGTGGGCGAGCATTTTGTCGAGTTCGACAGGCAGGACGACGGTGGCCAGCGGACGCGTCCAACTGCGGCGCATGGCATCGGCCACGGCCACGCGCATGGAGGAGGCCTCGGTGACTTTTTGCTGGTCGAGATTCTCCATGAAGCGCTCGAAGTCCTCGATGGTGACGCGTCCGCCCGCCCCGCTGCCAGCCACGCCGGCCAGGTCGGCCGCGCTGAGGCCGAGTTCGGTCATGCGCGCCTTCATGCGCGGGGAAAGGAAAGCGGCGCCGCCGGCGTGGGCGGGGACGGGAAGGCCCTTGATTGTCGGCTCCGGTTTGTCCGACTGTTTGATCTCGGGCTTGGCCACGCGTTTCTTTTTCGGTTTGTCCGGGGCGCCGGCCGGCATGGAGCCGGTGGGCTGGCCGTTGGATCCGTTTTCTTCCGGTTCGAGGTAGCCCATGCGCTCGGCATCAGTATCGGAAACTTCGAGGTAGCCAAGCGTCGCGCCGACCGCATAGCTCTCGCCTTCCACGGCGCGGAGTTCGACAAGTTTTCCGCTGCAGGGCGCGACCACACCCATAACCGCTTTGTTCGTCTCGACCTCCATGACGTCATTGTCCCCCGCAACGTCGTCGCCGGGTTTAGCAATGAGGCGGACGATAGTCGCCTCGGCGATCGATTCACCGAGTTGCGGCATGAGGAGAGGGATGCGGGCCATAAAATTTATTGGGTGAGAAGTTGACGGAGGCGCGCGGCAATGACGCTGGCGGTCGGCCGGTGGGCGGCCCAGAGATCGGGATGGTAGGGAACGGGGGTATCCCTTGCGTTGAGACGCATGGGGGCGGCATCAAGGAGACCGAAGCCCTCGGTGGCCACGCGGGAGATGACCTCGGCGTTCACCCCGCCCCAGGGCCAGGCTTCGCCGACGACGAGCAGGCGTCCGGTGCGCGCCACGGAGGCGAGAATGGTGTCGGTGTCGAGCGGTTTGACCGTGCGGAGGTCGATCACTTCGATTTGCCAACCTTCCTCGACGAGGTCCTCGGCAGCTTGCAGGGATTCGTGGAGCATGGCGCTGTAGGTCACCACCGTGGCGTCGCGTCCGGCCCGCGCGATACGCGCTTTGCCCACGGGTTGCGCGGTGTCGGGAAGTTTGTCCGCCTTGAGGTGGTAGTAGAGCAGTTTGTGCTCGCAGAAGATCACGGGGTCGTCGATCGCCACGGCCTCGAGCATCATGCTGTAAGCGTCCTCCACGGTCGCGGGGGTCATTACGACGAGCCCGGGATAGTGTGCGTAGACGGCTTCCATGCTTTGGCTGTGGAAGGGGCCGGCGCCGAGTGTTCCGCCGCTGGGGAGACGCACCACGATGGGGCAGGGGATCTCGGTGCGGTAGTAGAGGGTGGCGGCCTGGTTGACGATCTGGTTGAAGCCGACGGTGGAAAAATCGGCGAACTGCATTTCGACAATGGGGCGGGCGCCTTCGATCGCCGCGCCCACCGCGAGCCCGACGATGGCGTCCTCGCTGAGCGGTGCGTCCATGACGCGTCCGGGAAATTCGGCGGCCAGGTTTTTCGTCGCCTTGAAGGCCCCGCCAAATGCCCCGACGTCCTGCCCGTAGATGAAGACGCGCGGGTCATCGGTCAGCGCTTTCTCCTGCGCAGCGCGGATGGCTTCGAGGTAGGTGACGCTCATTCGTCCTCCAAATCGTGATGACCATCAACCAAACGCTCGGTCGAGATGGCTCTCCAGTCTTCATCGGCCGGGTCCGGGCCCTTTTCCCGCTGGGCGATATTCAGGGCGGCCTCGACTTCGGCTTGGGCTTCCTTGGTCCAGGCGGCGATCTCTTCCGCGGTGGCAACGTCCGAGTCGATGAGTTGCATCGTGCCGACGTCGAGGCAATCGCGCCCGACATTGGCTTGGCGCAGCGCCGCATCCACGTAGCCGGCATCATCGTGCTCACCGTGGCCGACGAGCCGCAAGAGGGTGGCGACGACCATTTGCGGTCCGTTTCCTTCACGTGCGGCCTGCACGGCGAGTTGGAGGGTCTCCAGGCATGCGACGGGGTTGGTGCCGTCGCATTTGAAGCCGGCGATGCCGTAACCGGCCGCTTTGTCGAGCAGGTCGGCGCAGGCGAACTGGCGGCTGTTCGGCGTGGAGTAGGCGTATTGGTTGTTGGCAATGACCACGACCAACGGAAGGTGTTCCACGGCGGCAAGATTGATGCCTTCGTGGAAAGCTCCGGTGGAGGTGCCGCCGTCGCCGATCGAGGTCACTCCGACCACGCCGGTTTCGCCGCGCAGGCGGCGGGCATAGAGCCCGCCAGCGACCACGGGCACGAGGGCACCGAGGTGGCTGATCATGGCGTAGTAACCTTCGCGGGGGCGTCCGCGGTGGATGTTGCCATCGCGCCCGCGCATGGGACCCTTGGCCGATCCGAGATACGTGCGGAAGGTGTCGAGCACGGTGTCCCCGAAGGCGAGACGTCCGGCCTGGTCGCGGATGAGCGGACCGAAAATGTCGCCCTTTTGGAGAAAGATAGATGAGGCGGTGCTGAGGGCTTCCTGTCCTTTGCCGAGAAAGACGCCGCCTTTGATCATGCCGGCACGGTAAAGGCTGGCGAGTTTGTCCTCGGTCGCGCGAGCCAGAAGCATGACGCGGTAGGCGCGCACTAGGAGCGCCGAATCGAGGTCATTGCGCACTACCGTCTTTTCCTTGACTGCCGTGACCATCTAAAGAGGAGAATATCCCGCCGGGTGCCTCTGCTGCAAAGGGAAAACAGAGGGCTGGTCTCTTCCTTTTGGCTCGCGGTGGGGTTTTTAACGGAGAAAATCCGCACGATGCCCCGGTTGCGAACCCTGATTGTCGGAATTCCGCTCTTGCTCGCGGCAATCACCGCGTTGGCGCTCTGGACGGTTTCGCGGGTCACGGTGGATAAAAAAAACGAGATGTATATCGGCAGCATCGGGGAGCCGAGCACGCTCAACCCGGTCCAAGCGGCCGATGCGGCATCCGGCGCGGTGACCGGGGTGATCTTCAACGGCCTGCTCAAATACGATGCCGGTCTGGAAATTATCGGCGATCTCGCGGCCGCGTGGGAGTTGGGTCAGCGCAGCACGTTTTTCTTCGACTCTGCCGAAGAAGCCATCCTCGCGGCCGCCAACCTCGAGGCCGGAGTGGTCGATCGGGAGGCGCTGCATCTCCGGCGCTACGCCGTGGAAGGGGAACGTTTGGAGCTGGAATTGTCCTTGCCGGGGGTGAGCGATTCGCGAGCGTTGGCCGCCAAATTCGGGGTCACACCCCTGCCCGTGCGCACCCTCTCGGTCATGGCGCCGAAGCCGCTGGAAGATGCGCTCACGCGCTTCGCCGCGGAGGAGATGTCCGCGCGTGTCGTGCGGGTCTGGAGCAGTGGCAACCTGGGCGAACTTGTTTTTCTCGGTAACCAAGAGGAGACGCGCGAGCGTTTGCGGGTCTGGCTGGCCGAGCGACTCGGGGAGGAGGGGCTGGTCATCGAGCCGGTGTTAGCACCGGAATTTTTGGCCGAGCCGGTGGTTGAGTTCCGCTTGCATGACGATGTCCGCTGGCACGACGGTGCGCCGTTCACCTCGCGGGACGTGAAGTTCACCTACGGAGCGATGATGGACGACCGCGTGGCCTCGCCGCGCAAGCCGGATTACGAATTGGTGCTCTCAGTGGAAACCCCCGATGCGCGCACGGTGCGGGTTGTTTACCGCCGTCCTTTTTCGCCGGCCTTGGAGAGCTGGATGATGAGCATCTTGCCGGCTCACTTGCTGGCCGACGTGCCCCCGGACCAGTGGCCGCTGGTCTTCAACCGTGCGCCGGTCGGAACGGGTCCGTTCAAGTTCGCCGAGTGGAAGACGAACCAATTTGTGCGCGTGACGCGGAACGAGGACTACTTCAAAGGTCTCCCGCATTTGGACGGCATTGTCTTCCGCACCTTACCCGACCCGCTGACCCTGCGCCTCGCTTTCGAGACACAGCAGGTTGATTTTTGGTCGGCGGATCCCTGGGCGGTGGGGAGTTTTCGCGAGGACGAGCGATTCACGCTCTTCACCTCGCCGAGCAATTCCTACAACTACGTCGGGTGGAATCTGCGGCGCCCCATGTTTCAGGACCTGCGCGTCCGCCAGGCCTTGGCCCACGCGGTCAATATCGACCAGATGATCCGCTACATCCTCTACGGATACGGCACGCAGAGCACGGGGATCTTCACGCCGGAAATGTGGTTTTTCAACCCGCGGGTCCAGCCGCTCGCTTACGATCCGGAGGAAGCAAGGCAGTTGCTTGACGCCGCGGGCTGGGTTCCGGGGAAAGACGGGATCCGCATGAAGGACGGAGAGCGCTTCGCTTTCACCCTCATCACGAACAATGGGAATGTCATTCGCAGCGACATCGCGACACTCGTGCAGGAAAACCTCCGGGCGATCGGGATCGAGGTCACGGTCGAGATGTATGAGTGGGCGGTCTTTCTCAAGCGCTTCGTCAACCAGGGGGAATTCGATGCCGTGGTGCTCGGCTGGGCCTTGGGGCAGGGGTTCGATCAATTCCAGATCTGGCACTCGTCCCAGACCGAGCCCGAGCGTCTTAACATGGTCGGCTACCAGAGCAAGGAAGCCGACCGCCTGCTCGAATCGGTGCGCGAGGAATTCGACCGCGACGAGATCATCCGCCAGTGCGGCGAATTGCAGCAGTTGATCTACGACGACCAACCGTATCTGTTTCTTTTTGTGCCCGAGGGAACATCTGTCATGTGGAAGGATGCCTTCCGGGTGAAGCGGCCGGGGCCGGACGGCGCCTGGATCGACGAACCGGTGACAATGACCAAAGCGGGGTGGAGTCACTACCTCGAGTGGTTTTACCGTCCGGAATACGCCAAGGAGGCCAGCGAGTAAGCCATGACCGTCTTCATCATCCGCCGTCTCCTCGCCTCGGTCGTGCTTTTGTTTTTCATCAGCCTGATTTCATTTTTCATCATCACGCTGACGCCGGGAAGCCCCTATCCCTGGGGCGAGTTGAATCCCAAAGTCTCGGAGGATGTGAAGCGGATCTTCCGCGAGAAATTCCACCTCGATAAGCCCCTGCACGAGCAATACGGGTTCATCATGCGTGACCTCTTCACCGGTGAGTTGCGCAGCATCAAGGACGAGCGGCCGGTGCTGGCGAAGATCGCCGAGCGCCTCCCCGCTACCCTCGCACTCAATCTTGGGGCGCTGGCGCTGTCCTTGAGCTTCGGTCTTTTGCTCGGCGTTTACGGGGCGCGGCATGCGGGGCGGCCTCCGGATGTGATCACGAGCGTCCTGGCCTTTGTCTTCATTGCGCTGCCGGGCTTTTGGGTTTCCTATCTGTTGGCCATCGGCTTGGTCAACTACGGGGCGGTGCCGATCCTCGGGACGCATACGATCGGTGTCACTTTCGCCAATGGCCTGGAGGTCTTTCTTGACCGCTGGTGGCATGTGATGCTGCCGGCCTCGATCCTCGCCATCGGGGGCGTGGCCGTGCAGTCGCGCTTCATCCGGGCGAGCATGATTGAAACTCTGCGCGAGGATTACATCCGCACGGCACGGGCCAAGGGACTCGACGAGAACGCGGTGTTTTATCGGCATGCCCTGCGCAATTCGGTGCGCCCGCTCATCACCGGCATCGGAATGCTCCTGCCCGCGCTGATCGGCGGTGCGGTCATCATCGAAAACATTTTCGCCTACCCCGGGATGGGGCGCTTGGGCTACGAGGCGGTGTTAGAGCGTGATTACCCGACGCTCGTCGCGCTGAACTTTGTCACCGCGGCACTCGTCCTGCTCGGCAACCTGCTGGCCGACGTGCTTTATGCGGTAGTCGATCCGAGGGTGCGATTGGAATGATCACGACGGCACCAGAACCTCTCGAGGTCGCCGCTAGTCCGATGGAGCGGTCCCTGCGCCGTTTTCGCGCGAACAAAATCGGACTCTGCGCCCTCGGCATGGTCGGCCTGCTTGCCGTCATTGCCGTGGCCTTCGTCGTGCTTGATGTCCTCGGTATCCCGTGGCCGATGGACCCTGATGCGACCAACCTCGAGCGGAAACTACTCCCGCCCGATTCGGTCAATTGGCTCGGCACAGACAATCTCGGACGCGATGTCTTCAGCCGCCTGCTCAACGGGGCCTACATTTCCCTGACGGTCGGATTTGTCGCGGTGTTCGTTTCGCTTTTCATCGGGGTGACGGTCGGTGCGGTGGCGGGTTATTTCGGCAAGTGGGTGGACAACCTCATCATGCGCTTCGTCGATGCGATCATGTGCTTCCCAACATTTTTCCTCATCCTCACGGCCGTGGCGCTGGTCGGTCCGAGCATTTTCAACATCATCATCGTGATCGGTCTGGTCAGCTGGACCGGCACCGCGCGTCTGGTCCGCGCGGAATTCCTCACCTTGCGCGAGTCAGCCTATGTGCAGGCCGCACGGGCCCTCGGGCAGCGCGGCCCGAAAATCATTTTCCGTCACATGCTGCCCAACGCGGCGGCCCCGATCCTGGTCACGGCCGTGCTCGGGGTGCCGGAGGCCATCCTGGCCGAGGCCGGCTTGAGCTTTCTCGGCTTCGGCGTGCAACCGCCCCAGGCCACGTGGGGCAATATTATCGCCGACGGCAAGACCTACATTCTCGATGCCTGGTGGCTGATTTTGTTCCCCGGGCTTGCCATTCTCATCGCGGCACTGTCGTTTTATCTGACGGGGGACGCGCTGCGGCAGGCGGTGGAAACCCGGTCCGAAAGACAATGAGCCAACCCATCCTCCAAGTCCGCAACCTCTGCATCGACTTCGTCCTCGAAGACCGCACGATTGAAGCGGTGAAGGATGCTTCCTTCGAATTGGCCGCCGGCGAGACCTTGGCCATCGTGGGCGAGAGCGGCAGCGGCAAAAGCGTGACCGCGCTGGCCCTCACGAGGCTGTTGCCGGTGCCGCCGGCGGAGATCAAAGGCGGGGAAATACTCTTCGACGGCGAAAGCGTCATGACGATGGACGCGGCCCGCTTGCGCAAGTTGCGCGGCGGAAAGATCGCCTACATTTTCCAGGAGCCGAGCACTTCGCTCAATCCGGTTTACACGGTGCGGAGCCAAATCGGGGAGGCGATCCGTTTGCATCGCCGCGATGTCACGGACGTCGATGCGGAGATCGTGCGCTGGCTCGACGCGGTCGGCATCGTCGATCCGGCGGCCCGCATGCACGATTATCCGCACCAATTGAGCGGCGGGATGCAGCAGCGCGTCATGATCGCCATGGCGCTGGCTTGCCAGCCGGACGTGTTGGTCGCGGACGAGCCGACCACCGCACTGGACGTGACCATCCAAGCCCAGATCATGGAATTGCTCGGATCGCTGAAGGAGCGCTTCGGCATGGCTGTGATCCTGATCACGCACAACTTCGGGATTGTCTCGGGATTCGCCTCGCGGGTGCTCGTCATGTATCGCGGGCGGATCGTCGAGCAGGGCCCGACGGAAGAAATCCTGCGGCATCCGCAGCACGCCTACACGCGCGCCTTGATCGACTGCATCCCACAGTTGGGCTCGAAGGCAAAGCGCCTGAAAACGATCGACCACGCGGCGATCGAGGCGGCTTGAGTCTTGCTTTGCGGCGGGACCCGATCTTGGATGCGCGGATGGAACGATCTTTCGGGCGGGCGGCGGACGTGTTGCGTCCGGTAACTTTCGAACCGGGCATTGCACCGCACGCGGCGGGGTCCGTGCTGGTTTCTTTCGGCAATACCAAAGTTGTCTGCGCGGCGACGATCGACGAAGCGGTGCCGCGCTGGATGCAGGTGCAGAAGGTGCCGGGCGGGTGGCTCACCGCGGAATATTCCATGCTCCCTTACGCGACCTTGGACCGGAAGCAGCGGGATATTTCGCGCGGCAAACTCGATGGGCGCACCACGGAAATCCAGCGACTGATCGGACGGGCGCTGCGGGCCGTGGTGGATCTCGACAAACTGGGGCCGCGCACGCTCTGGGTGGATTGCGATGTGTTGCAGGCCGATGGCGGGACGCGCACCGCGGCCATCACCGGGGCCTGTGTGGCGGTGGAATTGGCCTGCCGTAAACTGATGGCCGAGGGGAAAATCAAAGAGACGGCTCTCAAAGAACGGATGGCCGCAGTGAGTGTCGGGGTCGTGGGTGGAGAGGTGCTTCTCGATTTGGATTACTTGGAGGACAAGGAAGCCATGGTGGACATGAACCTGGTCATGACGCAGGGCGGGGAGTTTGTTGAGGTGCAGGGATCGGGGGAGGAAGCGACTTTTGGGGAGGAGGCGCTTTTTGAAATGCTGCGGGTTGGACGGGCGGGGATTGAAAGTTTGCTTGCCCTTCAGGACGGGATCCTTACTGTGTCCGCCTCTTAGGCGCGGACATGAAAAAAGCACTCATCACAGGAATCACCGGTCAAGACGGGTCATATTTGGCCGACTTGCTGGTGGCCAAGGGCTACGAGGTGCACGGGATCATCCGCCGGGCCAGCACCTTCAACACGGCCCGCATCGATCACCTTTATCAGGATCCGCACGTCAATGGAGTGCGGCTCTTCCTCCATTACGGCGACCTCGCGGATTCGGTTAATCTGACCAAGCTCCTCTATCAACTGCAACCCGACGAGGTCTACAACCTCGGGGCGCAGAGCCATGTGCGGGTCAGTTTTGATATTCCCGAATACACCGCCGACGTGACCGGGGTGGGGACGATCCGTATTTTGGAAGCAATCCGGGAGTCCGGCGTGAAGCCCCGCTTCTACCAAGCCTCGAGCAGTGAGATGTATGGCAAGGTGCAAGCGGTGCCGCAGACCGAGACCACGCCGTTCTGGCCGCGCAGTCCTTACGGTTGTGCCAAAATGTTCGGGTATTGGGCCACGGTGAACTACCGCGAGAGCTACGGGCTCTTTGCCAGTAACGGCATTCTCTTCAACCACGAGAGTCCGCGACGCGGCGAGACCTTCGTGACCCGAAAAATTTCCCGTGCCGTGGCGGCGATCAAGCTGGGGCTGCAAAAGGAGCTTTATTTGGGCAACATGGAGGCCAAGCGCGACTGGGGCTATGCTCCGGAATACGTGGAAGGCATGTGGCGGATGCTGCAAGCCGACGCGCCGGACGACTACGTGCTGGCGACCAACGAAACGCATACGGTCAAAGAATTTGTGCAGGAAGCCTTCGGTCACGTGGGCTTGGAATGGGAGAAATACATCAAGTATGACGCCCGCTACGAGCGCCCCGCCGAGGTCGACCTGCTCATCGGGGATCCGGCCAAGGCCAAGCGCCAACTCGGCTGGGAACCCAAGGTCCGCTTCAAGGAATTGGTCCAGATCATGGTGGATGCCGATCTGGAAATGCTTGAAGGGAAGGGCCTCGTCCACCAACATCAAGCCTAACCAAGAGAAGAAACCGAAATTTTATGTCCAGAGTTTGTACCGTCACCGGAGCCAAGCCCAAGCGCGGATCGATCATCCACCGCCGCGGTATGGCCAAGAAGAAGGGCGGCGTCGGCCGTCACGTCACGGCGAATACGCCGCGCTATTTCACCCCGAATCTTCAGGAGAAACGCATCTGGGTTCCCGAGCTCAAACGGTTCGTGAAGGTCAAACTGACCGCCCGTGCCCTGAAGACGATCAACAAAAACGGGGCTTACGCCACTCTCAAGAAGGCCGGAATCATCTGACCCTCTTAGTTCCCACCAAATACAGAAAGGAAACACACCACCATGGCATTCAGCACAGTCAGCAAAAAAAGCGGTAAAACCTACTTCCTCCACGCACGTCTCCAAAAGTTGCGCGGCGGTCAGGAAGTGACCCTCTATTACTTCGCGGGCGAGGCCAAGGAGGGCGCGATCGACGCCCTTCCCGCCGGCTACGAAGTCTCGGAAAACGAGCGCACTGGTCTGCCGCTCTTGAAGAAGATCCGCTAAGTCAGAGACATCTCTCCATCAAGGCGGCCCGGCAGCATACGCAGGGTCGCCTTTTTCTTTGCCAAGCTCCGGACCCGTTTCCCATGCCGACCCATCCCCTGATCATTGGAGGAGGTCTGGTCGGTCTGGCCACGGCCTGGCAATTGTTGCGGTCCGGGCGCGTCCGAGCCCTTACTCTGCTCGAGAAGGAATCCACGGTCGGGGCGCATCAGAGCACCCACAACAGCGGGGTGCTCCACGCCGGGCTTTATTACCGGCCGGGCTCGCTCAAGGCGCGTCTCGCGGTCGAGGGGATCCGCGCCATGACCGCCTACTGCCGCGAAAAAAACATTCCGCATGAAATCTGCGGCAAAGTGGTCGTGGCCGTCGACGCGAGCGAAGTCCCGCGCCTGCACGAACTCGAAGCGCGTGGACAGGCCAACGGCCTCACCGGTCTGCGCCGCCTCGATCGTGCCGGTTTGCTCGAGATCGAACCCCATGCGGCCGGCCAGGCCGCCTTGCACGTGCCGGAGGAAGGCGTTGTCGACTACGCCGCCGTCTGCCAGTCCTTGCACGCCGACCTTCTGGCCATGGGCGGCTGCGTGGTGACCGGAGCGACCGTCACAGGTCTGAGCGAGACCTCGGATGGTTGGACAGCCGAAACCGGAGTTGGTGATTTCGCCGGCGACTTCCTCATCAATTGCGCCGGCCTGCAGAGCGACCGCGTCTGCCGCCTCGCCGGGCTTGATCCGACCGACCGCATCGTTCCCTTCCGCGGAGAATACTACCAACTCCACCCCGAAGCGGCGCACCTCGTGCGCCATCTCATTTATCCGGTCCCCGATCCCAAGTTTCCTTTTCTTGGAGTCCACTTCACGCGGCTGATCTCCGGCCACGTCGAAGCCGGACCCAATGCCGTGCTCGCCTTCGCCCGTGAGGCCTACCGCAAAACGCAGTGGAACGCGCGTGACCTGGGTGAAGCACTCACTTTTTCCGGACTTTGGAAATTCCTCGCCCGTCATCCGCGCATGGCGTGGGACGAAGGCCTGCGGTCGCTGAGCAGGAAACTATTTTGTCAGTCACTCCAGCGTCTGGTGCCCGATCTGCGCGAGGAGGACCTTTTGCCGGGTGGCGCCGGCGTTCGCGCCCAGGCGATTTCTCCCGCCGGGGAATTGGTGCAGGACTTCCGCCTCGTTTCCGGCCCGCGTGCGCTCCACGTGGTCAACGCCCCCAGCCCCGCCGCCACGGCCAGTCTCGCCATCGGCCGCGTGGTGATGGAGCGCATTGCGGCGTGACGAAAGGCACCCCAATCGCTAATTTTCGCCTGTGCAAAAGCTGCTGTTTTTGAGCCTGTTGGTTCTCCCTTTGGCCTCGCTGCGGGCCGAGTCGATCGAATTGCGGGACGGAACCAAAGTTGACGGGAAAATCTTCTCGGTCACGGCGGATACCGTGCTCATGGAAGTCCAGACCAGCCCGACGATCCGTGAAGAGAAATCCTACCCGCGCTCCGAAGTGACCAAGATGCAGCGCGCCACCCAAGATGATGTCGCTTATGCCGAGGTGACGGCCCTGACCGTTCCGTCCACCGCGAATCATCCTGCTGTCTATGACGCACGACTGGAGAAAGTGCGCGCTTTCATGGCCAAATACGCTTACAGCAAACACATGCCCGAGGCGCGCAAGTTGGCTGCGGCGCTCGAGTCCGAGCGCGCGCGCGTGACCGCAGGCGAGGTCAAGCTTGATGGCGCGTGGGTTGCCGCGGATGCGGATGCGTCGCCGGCCGAACGCACCGAACTCGGTGGCCGTGTGCAATTGGCGAAGATGAAGGAAACTTCGGATCCGATCGCGGCAATGACTGCTTTCGAGGTTCTCGAAAAGAACCACAACACCTCGTCGGCTTATCCCGAGTCGGTCAAAGTCGCCCGTGACTCCCTGGTGAAACTTCGCACCAATCTGCTGCGCGCCCAGGCGGACCTCGATCGTCGAAACCGTGAGCAGGAGCAAGGTTTGCAGCTGGCCAGCGTGGACCGCCGCCTGCAGATGGAACAGGGCCTGGCTCAGGAAATGGCCGCCGTGCAAGCCCAAGTCGAGCGGACCAAACAAAGCGGCAGCAAGTGGATACCCGTCCTGCCTGACGCCAAACTCCTCGCGGATTTATCCGGTCTCATGGAGAGCGAGGAAACCAGACTGTCCAAGATCGACATCGAGTCTCTCGCCGCCGGCGCAACCGCAGTCAACGAGGCGCAGCGACAACTGGCCGCGGGTGATCTCACCGCGGCGCAAGCCAGCCTCGAACAGGCCCGGAAACTTTGGCCACAACACGTTATGCTTGCCTCCTTGCAGGAATCGCTCAAAAAAGTCGAAACCGAAGCGACCCAAAACGCGGCGAACACGAAGAAAGAACCAGACCAACCATGATCCGTTCCGCCAGCGTCAAAAGAAAAACAAGGGAAACCGACATCGCACTGCGCTTCGTGGTCGACGGCACCGGTCGGGCGGAGATTTCGACCGGCGTCGGCTTCTTCGACCATATGCTCGAGCTTTTCACCAAGCACGGGCTCTTCGATCTTGAACTCAAAGCGAAAGGAGATCTCAACGTCGACGCCCATCACACGGTCGAAGATGTCGGCCTCGCGCTGGGCCAGGCGTTGCGCGAGGCGCTGGGTGACAAAAAAGGTCTTTGCCGTTACGGATGGTGTCTCTTGCCGATGGACGACGCGCTGGCCCGCATCGCGCTCGATTGCAGCGGGCGTCCGTATCTGGCCTACGAAGCGCCCGACGAAGCGGGCTCGATCGGGGACTTTCCCTTCCAGTTGTTGGAGGAATTTTTCCGCGCCTTCTCCGTGCAGGGCGGGCTCAATTTGCACATCGCGCTGCTTGATGGACGCGACACGCACCACATGGCGGAAGCGGTCTTCAAGGGTGTGGCCCGCGCCTTGGACCAGGCCACGCGGATCGACCCGCGGGTGGAAGGTGTGCCCAGCACCAAGGGGCAGCTCTGACCCATGGTTTCACCGCCACGTGTGGCCATGATCGACTATGGCAGCGGAAATTTGCGCAGCGTGGAGAAAGCGCTGCAACATGCCGGCGCCGAAGTGCGGCGCTGTGACTCGCCGGCCGGTCTGGCCGGTTGCGCCGCGGTGGTGCTTCCCGGGGTGGGGTCCTTCGGAGATTGCGCGCGCCGTCTTGAGGAGCGCGGACTGACCGCTCCGCTGCGCTCGTGGTTGGCCGAGGATCGTCCTTACTTGGGAATTTGCCTGGGTTACCAAATTCTTTTCGAGGGCAGCGAGGAATCTCCCGGTGTCCCCGGCCTGGCGCATTGGGCGGGCCACGTGGTGCGTTTTCCGGCCCGTCCCGGACTGAAGATTCCGCACATCGGTTGGAACAGCTTGGGTCTGCGCAGCGCTGATCCGTTTTTCTCCGGACTGCCGGATCCCGCCTTCGCTTACTTTGTGCATTCGTTTTATCCCGATCCTTCGGAGACCGGGATCGTGACCTCCTCCTGCACCCACGGTGTCGAGTTCGCCGCCTCGTGCCGCCGTGGAAAAGTGCGCGGGGTGCAATTCCATCCGGAAAAAAGTCAGGCCACCGGATTGCGTATGCTGGAAAATTTTGTCGGTGAAATACGCGGAGGAAAATTCTGATGCTTCTTTACCCGGCCATTGATCTGATGGGAGGACAAGCGGTGCGCCTGCGCCAAGGCCGCGCCGAGGACAAGACGGTCTATTCCGACGATCCGGTCAGCGTGGCCGTCGAGTGGGCGGCGCGGGGCGGTGATTGGCTTCATGTTGTCGATCTGGACGCCGCGTTCACGGGTGAGCAATCCAATTTGGAACTCGTGCGCCGCATGGCCGGGGCGATCGGCATTCCCGTGCAACTCGGGGGTGGTATCCGTGACGAAGCAGCAATCAGCCGGGCGCTCGATGCGGGGGTGGCGCGCGTCGTGGTCGGAACTCGGGCCGCGGCGGGGGATGATTTCGTGGCGCAGGCGGTCCGGCGTTTCGGTGGGGACAAGATTGCCGTGGGCATCGATGCCCGCGACGGATTCGTTGCGGTGCGTGGCTGGACCGAGGGCACGAAAATTAAGGCTGCCGACCTCGCCAAACAGGCCGGCGCGTGGGGGGTGGGGGCGTTGATTTACACGGATATCGCTACGGATGGAATGCTGCAAGGACCTAATATAAAGGCTATTGCGTCAATCGTGACCGAAACCAAAGCGCCGGTCATTGCGAGCGGAGGCGTCTCGTCGGCCTCGGATCTTTGTGCCCTTGGCCGCATTGAGGGTCTCTCGGGAGCGATCATCGGGAAGGCGCTCTTTGATGGACTCATCGCGGGTCATCTCCGGTCAGCCATGGCGCAGGTTGGCGGATAATTAGGCGGGCCTCTCCAGTTTCGCCTTGATGTCTGTCGGTGCCTCTGATCCCTTCAGCGCATGACACGAACCGTGCTCGTCGCTTCGACCCTTGGCCTTGCGGCCGGCTTTCTGGCCGCCTGCTCCCCGGAGAAACCTCAGACCACCCAACGCAATCGTTACGGTTTTGGCGGCACGCAAACCCTTCCCCAGCAACCGCCGCAACCGGGTGCGACCTTGCCGCCGTTGACCGGAGTGGATTCCAGCGCCGGCCTGACCGACGCGGCCCTCGTCAATCCGATCCCGAATCCGACCCCTGCGCCTACGCCGCCGCCGGTCAGCTTGCCGACTCCTGAAATTTCCTACGGCATTCCAGTCCCCGGAAAGCCCGGCTTCGTCACCAGTCCGCACGCGCCCCAAGCAGGATTCGTCGACGTGCGTGGTTTTCCGCCGGCCACCGAGGTTAAAGACCCCTACACCGGCCGGATCTTTCTCGTTCCCTAACGCGCAATTTTCCGGCGTGAGGTCCGCGCCCCGGCTTGCTATGGTTTGCGGGTCATGCCGACTCCGCCCCTTTCTGTTGCTGTTTTCGGTCCGGGCTTGATGGGCGGATCTCTCCTCATGGCCCTGCGCCAGCGCAGTCCGCAAACCAAACTCGGGGCATGGGCGCGTCGTGCCGAGGCCGTCGAGGAAGTGCGGTCGCGCGGACTCATCGATTTCGGCGGAACCGAGGCCGCCGACGTGGCCGCCGATTGCGACCTTGCCGTTCTCTGCCTTCCGGTGGAACGGCTGGCGGAGGTGGCCGGGGCAATCAAAGATGCCCTTCCGCCGCGCGCGGTGATCACCGATGTGGGAAGCGTGAAAAAATTTGTGGTCGAGGAACTGGAGGGAATTTTTTCCCGCGACGGAAATTTCGTCGGCAGCCATCCCATGTGCGGCTCGGAGGCTGCCGGTCTGACCGCGGCCGATGCGGATCTTTACCAAGGCGCCTTGTGTGTCGTCACCCCGACTCCGCGTTCGAGACCGGAGGCCGTGCGCCGTGTCGCCGCTTTGTGGAGTTCGGTCGGCGCGCGGATTCTTGAGATGGAGCCGGCGGAACATGACCGCGCTGCGGCCTCCGTCAGCCATGTTCCCCACCTCATCGCCGCGCTGCTGGTTGAATTGGCCGCGCGCGGCAACTCGGAAGCACGGCAACTTTGTGCCGGCGGCTTCCGCGACACCACACGTATCGCCTCGGGCTCGGCTGACCTGTGGACCGGTATTCTGGCTTCGAATCGTGCGGAGGTGATCGCCGCCCTGCGTATTTTTTCCAATTCGGTCGAAGAGGTCATCGAAATCATGGAGAAGAACGATACAGCATCTCTCCAAACCCTGCTCGCGCGTGCCGCAGCGAACCGCGCCGAAATATTATCCGTCCCGTAGGTATGGAAATCCGTGTTCATCGCGCGCCGCGCATCGAGGCGGATATCCGGGTTCCGGGAGACAAGAGCATCTCCCACCGCGCCGCCCTGCTGGCTGCGCTTTCCGATGGAACCTGCCGGCTGCGCAACTACCTCCGCGGCGAGGATTGCCTCGGCACCTTGCGTGTCCTGCGCCAGCTGGGTGTGGTCATCGAGGAAGGATCGGATGGCACTTTCATCGTTCATGGTTGTGCCGGACGCTTCCTGGCCACGGAGTCCGACTTGGATTGCGGAAATTCAGGAACAACGATGCGCCTGATGTCAGGTTTGCTCGCGGCCCAACCTTTTCACTCCCGCCTGACCGGCGATGACTCGCTTTCCCGCCGTCCCATGCGGCGTGTGATGGAACCCTTGGGCCTGATGGGTGCGAAGCTGCGCACCGAAGGACAAGGGGACTGCCCGCCTCTTGTGATCGAAGGCAGCGCAAGTCTCCAAGGGATCGAATACCGGCTCCCGGTGGCCAGTGCGCAGGTCAAAAGTTGTGTTCTTCTGGCCGGGCTTTTGGCCCGGGGGAAAACAACCGTCGTTCAACCGGTCGCCACGCGCGACCACACCGAGCGCATGCTCGAATATTTTGGTGTTCCCGTGGAGCGGGAGGGTGAGCGTATTTCTGTCATGGGGGGACACCTGCCCCAGGCGCGGGATTTTCAAGTGCCGGGGGACATTTCGAGCGCGGCTTTCTGGTTGGTGGCCGCAGCCGCGCAACCGGGCGCAAATATTGTGGTTCGCGACGTCGGTCTGAACCCCACGCGAATCGGCCTGCTGGGCATCCTTCTCCGCATGGGTGCGCGCCTTCGCGAGGAAGAGCACTCCAAAGGACCAGGCGAGCCCATCGGAAAAATCGAGATCGTGGGGGCGCGTTTGCGGGGAACATCAATTGGGGGCAAGGAAATCCCGAATGTGATCGATGAAATTCCGGTGCTCGCCGTGGCCGGAGCCCTCGCTTCCGGAACAACGACGATCCGCGACGCGGGTGAATTAAGGGTCAAGGAATCTGACCGCCTGGCCGTCGTCGCGCACCACTTGGCTGCCATGGGTGCCGAGGTCACGGAGAACCCGGATGGTCTGGTCATTCACGGTGGGCGTCCTCTGCGCGGAGCGCGGCTGAGCAGTCATGGCGACCATCGCATCGCCATGGCCTTCGCCATCGCCGGCCTCTTTGCCGAAGGCGAGACGGTCATTGAGGATACGGAATGCGTGGAGACCTCCTATCCGGGTTTTGCGGAGCAATTGCGGCGGATGACCCATGAATAAAGCCGATATTTCATCTTCCACGGTAGTCATAGCGATTGACGGTCCGGCTGCCTCCGGCAAAAGCACCGTGTCCCGCGCGCTCGCCGCCCGCCTCGGCTACCGCTTCCTCAACTCCGGAGACCTTTACCGCGCGATCACCTGGAGTTGCTTGAGTCAGGACGTCGACTGCCGTGATACCGGCGCGGTGGCTGCGGCGGTTGGTAACTCGCACGTCGAGATTGGTTGCGATGGCACTGATTACTATCCCATCGTGGACGGCACGGATCCCCGGGCTCACTTGCGCGATGAAGCAGTCAATGCCAACGTCTCGCCGGTCTCCGCCGTGCCAGCCGTGCGTTATATCCTGTCCGCGGCGATTCGCGCCCACGCTCAGGGCCGTCAGACGGTGGTGGAAGGTCGCGATATCGGTTCGGCCGTCTTTCCCGAGACTCCCTACAAATTCTACATCGATGCCCCGGCGCAGGTTCGCCAGCGACGGCGGCGCAATCAGGGGCAGACGGAGGAGATTGCCAAGCGTGACCTGATCGACTCCACCCGCTCGACCGATCCTCTGACCATCGCGCCTGGCGCCACAGTAATCGACTCCTCTACCTTGGATGTTGCCGGTGTCGTCAACGCAATGCTGGAGAAGTTGCGCGAACAGGGATTAGTGGGTGGCATCGGCATCTTGCCGATGATGTCAGAAAGTCATCGGCAAGATGCCGATGCCACTTAGGTATGCAGCAACGAATGACATGCTGGTATCTGCTCGGCTATTCGTTGAGCAAGGCCATCGCCAAAACTTTCTTCCACTACCGCGTGATCGGCGCGGAGAACATGATCGAAGAAGGCCCCTGCATCATCGCGGCCAACCATTGCAGCTACCTTGATCCGCCATTGGTTGGAGTGGCCTGCCAGCGTGCCATTCACTATCTGGCGAGGAAATCGCTGCTCGATATTCCCGTCCTCGGTCCGATTCTCCCGCAACTCAACGTCATCCCCGTTGACCAAAAAAACGCCGACCGGAGTGCTCTGATCGGCGCGATCCGCGTGGTGAAGAATGGTGGTGCCGTCCTTATTTTTCCCGAAGGAAGCAGAAGCCCCGATGGAAAGCTGCAGCCAGCCCAGCCCGGTATAGGAATGATCGTGGCCAAGACCGGCGCTCCTGTCGTGCCGGTTCGCATTTTCGGGTCCTTCGAAGCTTTCCCCCGTGGCCGAGTGACGCCTCGCCGCGTATCTATCACCGCCGTCGTGGCTGAGGCTCTGCGCTTCAGCGCCGAAGAAGCAGCAGACCGTGCTACCTACAAAAAAATAAGCGATTGCATTGTGGATACAATCGCAGATTTGAAAATTTTCCGGACAGCAAGTCGGCAAGTCAGCCGCCTAAAGGGGTTAGAGTGTTAGTGCCGATGATGGTGCTGCTTTTTGCGTCAACTGGCCGGCTAAAAACACCACCATCTCCCCCTTTGCGAAACAAAATGAAACCTTTATCTTGGTAGGGTGCATTCGAGCTCAAACCTGCCCCTATGCTGTCCCAATTTTTGGTTATGACAAAAACTTGATCTGAAGGGGAGCCTTCTTGGGTCTGCATGATTTTGAAAGCAATGGTAGCCGCCGTAAAATTGGTGTCGGGGACATTCACACCCGGGGCCGCGTAAATTTTGCGCAGATCGGGACCTGTGAGGTAGCGGCCTTCGATTAGAGCTCCGCTGAAAGTCGGCACGGTCAGGACGGCATTGTTGGAGTAGGTCCAAGAGACCCCGTCCCCCGCTGTGGACGTGTCGATGGACATCGTCTGAGTCGCGAGATGGAGTTGGCGGCCATTGTTCAGCGTCTGGGTCATCTGCCCGCGGACCAGAGCGTTGGACACTGCGGGAATGGCGAGTGAGGCCAAAATCGCGATGATCGAGATGACGACCAAAAGTTCGATGAGGGTGAAGGCTTGGGGGGATCGGCGGAGTGATTTCATGTCAACTTTCAAGTAATGCAGGACCGCGGTGCTGGCAAACACTATTTTACGATGAAGCCGACAATGGCCAGCGGCGGCAGTTCAATCTGGATGGAGTGGTCGCGGCGTTGCCAGGGGACGGGTTCGGCCGGCACCCCGCCCATGTTTCCGACGTTGCTGCCGCCGTAAACTTCGGCGTCGGTGTTAAGCATCTCGCGGTAGAAGCCCGGTTCGGGCACCCCGATGCGGTAGCCGGCGCGGACCACCGGGGTGGCGTTCATGGCGAAAATGAGGTGCTGGCCGCCGGCCGATTTGCGCAGGAAGGCGACGACGCTGTTGTCGGAGTCGTGGAAGTCGATCCACTCGAAGCCTGCGGGGGTATCATCGAGTTCGTAGAAAGCCGGGAACTCCTTGTAGATGTGATTGAGATGCTGGACGAGGCGGCTGAGGCCGGCGTGGAGGGGGAATTGCTTGAGGTGCCAGTCGAGGCTCTGGTTGTAGCGCCATTCGTCCCATTGACCGAACTCGCCGCCTTGAAAGAGCAACTTCTTGCCGGGGTGGGCCCACATGAAGCCGTAGAACATCCGCAGGTTGGCGAACTTCTGCCACATGTCGCCGGGCATTTTGCCCAGCAGAGCGCCCTTGCCGTGCACAACCTCGTCGTGGCTCAGCGCGAGGACAAAATGCTCGTGGAAGGCGTAGAGCAGCGAAAAGGTGATGCTGCCTTGGTGATAGCGCCGGTAGATCGGATCCAGACTCATGTAGTTGAGGAAGTCGTGCATCCACCCCATGTTCCACTTGAAGCCGAAGCCGAGTCCGCCGAGATAGGTCGGGCGCGAGACGCCGGGCCAGGCCGTCGATTCCTCGGCGATGGTGATGATCCCGGGGAAGCGCTCGTAGCTGACCTCGTTGAAGCGCTTGAGAAAATGGATCGCATCAAGGTTTTCGCGTCCGCCGAAGCTGTTCGGCACCCACTCGCCGCCCTCGCGCGAATAGTCGAGGTAGAGCATCGAAGCGACGGCGTCCACCCGCAGCCCGTCGATGTGGTATTGGTCGAACCAGAAAAGCGCGTTCGCGATGAGGAAATTGCGCACCTCGTTGCGTCCGTAGTTGAAAATATACGTTCCCCAATCGCGGTGCTCGCCTTGGCGCGGATCGGCGTGTTCGTAAAGGTGCGTGCCGTCGAACTTGGCCAGCCCGTGCGCGTCCTTGGGGAAGTGGGCCGGCACCCAGTCAAGGATGACACCGATTCCCGCCTGGTGGCAATTATCGACGAAATGACGGAATTCATCCGGATTACCGAAGCGGCTCGTCGGTGCGTAATACCCCGCCACTTGGTAGCCCCAGGACCCGTCGTAAGGATGCTCGGCCACTGGCATCAACTCGATGTGGGTGAAGCCCATTTCCAAGCAGTAGGGGATGAGCCGGTGGGAAAGTTCGAGGTAGCTGAGGGGACGATTGTTGTCCTCGGCTACGCGCTGCCATGAAGCCAGGTGCACCTCGTAGATGCTGATCGGCTTTTTGGGCCACTCTTGGCTGGCGCGATATTTCATCCAACCTTCGTCCGACCATGAAAATCGCCCGAGGTCGTAGACGATCGACGCGGTTTGCAGTCCGTGTTGACCGTAGAAAGCGAACGGGTCGCTCTTCAGGCAGATGTCCCCGTGGTGCCCCTTGACCTCGAATTTGTAATGGGTGCCCTCTTTGATCCCGGGAATGAAAATTTCCCAGACACCACTGCCGAGCAGTTTGCGCATGGTGTGCACGCGTCCGTCCCAATTGTTGAAATCGCCGACCACGCTGACACGTTGCGCATTCGGCGCCCAGACGCAGAAGACCGTCCCTTCCGCGCCGTCGATCTTGGTGAGGTGTGCGCCGAATTTGTTGTAGAGATCCCAGTGGTTGCCTTCGGCATGCAGGTAGACGTCCGTATCGCCAAGAATGCGGCCGAAGGAATACGGGTCGCTCGTTTCCCACTCGTGGCCGTCATGACCCTTCAAGCGCAACGTGTAAGAAAATTCCGCCATGCCTTTGGGCAGGACCGCTTCGAAAAATCCTTCCGGATGGATTTTCGCCGCCTCGAACATGCGCGTGCGATGGCCGGCGTCGACCACCGTGACCGAGGCCGCATCGGGCCGGAAGACGCGCACTGCGAGAAAATCACCAGCGCGCCGCATGCCCAAAGTGTGAAATGGATCGGCATGGCGCGCTTCGAGAAAAGCGGCGAGTTCTTCGGGCGGGACGGTGGACTTCGGCATGGGGAGGAGGCGTCGATGACGCATCTCTGGGAAACAAATATCGGACCCACTCATGGGCGGCAAGGGCCGTTGTGCCAGAGCGGCGCGTCAAGGCCCAAAGGTTGGGCTGGGCCTCCGGACCCGCCGGGACCCAACCTTGCCGCGGGCTAACCCACTCCGCCCGCCGAGTTGGCGAGGGCCGCTTCTTCATCGGGGAGGAATGGTTTGAAGCGGTTCTTGTCGATCGCCTTCATGAATGCTTCATGAGGCGAGACGCGGCCCTGCTGCAATTGCGCCCAGATGGCATCGTCCATGAATTGCATACCCTGCGCCTTGCCGCCGACGATGGCATCCTGCAACTTTTGCGTGGCGCCCTCCCGGATGATGGCGGCCACGGCACTGTTGACCACGAGGATTTCGTTCACGGCGATACGACCGCCGCCGTCTTGCCGCTTGAGCAGGAGCTGCGCGACCACGCCGCGCAAGGATGCGGCCAGCATGGTGCGGACCTGCGACTGTTGGTCCGAGGGAAAGACATCGATCATACGATCGACGGTCTTGCGGGCATTGTTGGTGTGGAGCGTGCCGAAAACCAGCAATCCGGTTTCAGCGGCAGTCAGCGCCAGGGAGATCGTCTCGAGGTCGCGCATTTCGCCGACCAGCACGATGTCGGAATCCTCGCGCAGGGCGGCCTTCAGTCCGGCGGGGAAGTCGACCGAATGCTCCGGCACTTCGCGTTGGGTGATGATACTTTTCTTGTTCGAGTGGACGAACTCGATCGGTTCCTCGACGGTCACGATGTGGCGGGCGAAGTTCGTGTTGATGTAGTCCATCAGGGCGGCCAGCGTGGTGCTCTTGCCGGAGCCGGTCGGGCCGGTGACGAGGACGAGGCCGCCGCGCAAGTGGCCGAATTCTTTGATGACCGGCGGCAGAGCTAGTTCTTCGAGCGTGGCGATGCGCGTGGGGATCAAGCGGAAGACCGCGCCGAGGCCGTGCACCTGCTTGAAGTAATTGCAGCGGAAACGGCTGTCCTCGTTCATCTCGTAAGCGAAATCGAGGTCACCCTTGTGCTGGAAGCGTTCCCAGTTTTTCGGCGTGCAGATCTCGCTGAGCATGTAGTTCATCTCTTCCGCCGTGAGGATCTCCTCGCGGATCGGGATGACATCGCCGTGACGGCGGATTTTCGGCGGTTGCCCCTCGGCGAGGTGCAAGTCGGACGCCCCTGCGTTGATCAGAACTTCGAAGAATTGGTCGATGTGGGCCATGGGTCAGAGCATGCCGCAGAGCTGTTTCATGACTTGTTTGTCCTCGGATCGCGAGACGGCCTCGTCGGCCGTGATGGCTCCCGCCCGGTAAAGTGAGGCCAGCGAGTCGTCCATGAGCTGCATGCCGAGCTTCTTCCCGGTCTGGATGATGCCGGGGAGCATGAAAGTTTTGGCCTCGCGGATGACGTTGGCCACGGCGGGGGTGTTCATGAGGATCTCGATCGCCAGCGCGCGGCCCGAACCATCGGCGCGGGGCACGAGTTGCTGTGAAACGATCCCGCGCAGTGATTCGCTGACCATGGTGCGGATTTGTTCGCGTTGGTCGACAGGGAATACATCGAGCAGACGATCAAGGGTGCGGGCCGCATTGGCGGTGTGGAGTGTGCCGAGGACGAGGTGACCGGTTTCGGACGCGGTGATGGCCAGCGAAATCGTTTCGAGGTCGCGCATTTCACCCACCATGATGACATCAGGGTCCTCGCGCAGGGCGCCGCGCAGCGCCGCTCCGAAGGATTCGGTGTGTGTGTGCACTTCCCGCTGGTTCACTTGGCAACCTTGCGGCGTGAAGAGGTATTCGATCGGGTCCTCCAAAGTGATGATGTGCTCATGGCGGGTGCGATTCACTTCCTCGACCAGCGCAGCGAGAGTTGTGCTCTTGCCGCTGCCGACCGAACCGGTCACCAGGACGAGGCCGTTTTGGTATTGGGTCAGCATTTTAAGCTGGGGCGGCAAATTGAGATCGTCCATCGTCCGCACGTTGGTCTGGATGATGCGGAAAACGAGGTCGTAGCCGAGACGGTGGCGGACCACGCTGGTGCGATATCGTCCCGCTTCGTTGGTATAGGCAAAGTCGACGTCACCGCGTTCTTGGAGGAGTTTCTTCTGCGCGTCATTGAGGAAGCCCATGGCGAGACGCTCGGTGTCGCTCGCATTGAGTTTGTCCGCCTCCAGCCAGATCGGCTCAAGGGTGCCGAAGCGGCGCCACGTCGGCGGGATGTTGACGCTGAGATGAATATCCGAGGCGCCCGATTCCTTGCCGACGGCCAGGTATTGATCGACGTGCGCGAGGGCGTGCAGGCCGGACGGATGTTCCTCGATGATTTCGACCGTCGATGTGGTGGGTGAAGCGGACACGTCGGCCGAAAAGTTCTATGGCTTGCGGCCCGACCGCAAACTCAAAAAGAGAGGAACCAGCTGGCTGGCGACGGCGGGGAGGAGCTTGAGCAGGGTGGGGACCCAGAAGACGGCGCCGGCCTGGGGCGAACCTCCGGCTCCACCCTGCGGCGTGCGGCCGCCCTTCGGGCGGAGCAGACGCGCGGCGGCAAATCCCGCCACGGAGGCTCCGGGCAGCCACCATTTCCAGTCCCGCGCCACTTCGCTGCGGAGTTGGTTGAGGGGATTGGCCGCTTCGGCCAGATCATGAACCTTGGCCTTCAGTTCCCGTCCGGCTGAATCCAACTCGCGCAGGTATTCTTCGCGGTTCATGAAAGTCTCTGCACCTCGCGGCGCAAGGCCTCGCGGGTTCCCGGAAAGAGTGGTTTGGTCGCGCGCCGCCGCAAAATAATATAGAGCACCACCGCGAGAACGGCATGCAGCGCGCAGAGGATAAAGAGGGCGGTGACCCAGCCGCCCCCGAGCGAGCTAACGATGACGATGGTGAGCCCCAGCAGCAAAAACAGATAGGCGAACACGGAAGCGACAACGAGTGCCACGCCGAGCGATCCGATCAGCAGTGCCTGCCCCCCCGTCTCGCGCAACTCCAGCCCGAACAAGCCGGTGAGGGCTTGCAAAAAGCGGACCACCGCCGTGGTGAAACCGCCGGCTGCGGCCTGCAGCCCGGGCGGTTCCGGCGAACCGGTGGATTCCGCGCCGGGTGATGGGTTCATGTGCCGCGTGATCAGCGGCGCATGATGACGCCAATGATGAATCCGGCGGCCAAGGCGATGCCGACGGCCTGGAGCGGATTTTCCCGGATGTAGTCCTCGCCGTCCTCCGTGAGGGTGCGGGCGCGCCCGGTGGTCTCCGACCAGACTTGGTTGGCCCGTTCGCGATACTCGTCGGCGCGTTCGTTCAGAGTGTCGCGCAGGTCGCTGAATTTCGCCGCGGCGGCCTCCTTGAACTCATGGGCCGCTTCGGTTGCGTGGGTCTTGCCGCTTTTGAACTTGTCGGCGGCGTGTTTGATTTCTTTTTCGCTCATGATTTTCCTTTCGGTTTGACGGGGTAAGAATCGCAGACGGGGCAGCGGCTGGCAAGTGCCGGAGCATCGTTTTTCTTGAAGCAAACGTATCCTTGGCGGACAAATTGCCTTTCATGACCGCCGCCGAGACCCGCCAAACCGACCACCTGCCGCCCGAGTTGCGGGCGCGGGTCGATGAAATCATCACCCACTACCCGGTCTCCAAGCGCAGCGCCGCGGTGCCGCTCCTTCACCTGTGGCAGAACCACTTCGGGTTTGTTGATGACAGCGGGGTGGACTGGATCGCGCGGCAGCTCGATCTCGAGCCGATCAATATTCTCGAGCTGGTCACGTTTTATCCCTGGTTCCGTCAGACTCCGCCCGGCCAGACCACCATCCGCGTCTGCCGCACCTTGTCCTGTGCCATGGCCGGGTCCCATGAAGTCCGCGATGAACTGCTGCGCTGCGCCGGTGCCCTGGACGTGCCGGATCACGGCCACGGTGTGACCAGCCCCGACGGCAAATACACCGTCGAGTTCGTCGAATGCCTCGCCAGCTGCGGCACGGCGCCGGTCGCGCTGGTCGGGGACCGGCTGGTGGAGCGTATCCGGCCGGCGGAGGCCGGGAGCATTTTGCAGGACCGCGACCGCAGCTACCGGAAAACGGTCCGCGCCCCGCACCCCGCGGAGAAACGCATGATCCTGAAAAATGTCGCACGCGAGGACTATGACACTTCTCTGGCCTGTTATCTCCGCCACGGCGGGTATGAGTCCTTGCAGAAAGCGCTCAAGATGAAGCCCGAGGAAATCGTGGCCGAAGTGAAAGCTTCCAACCTGCGCGGTCGTGGCGGGGCCGGCTTTCCCGTCGGCGTGAAGTGGAGTTTCATCAAGCGCGAGGACGGCAAACCGCATTACCTCGTGGTCAACGGCGATGAATCCGAACCGGGCACCTTCAAAGACCGCTACATCCTGCACGAGGATCCGCATCAGCTTCTCGAAGGCATGATGATCGCGGCTTGGACGCTCAAGGTGCATCTTGCTTACGTCTACATCCGCTGCGAATTTCCCGAAGCCGCCCGCATCGTGGAAAAAGCCATTGCCGAGGCCAAAGCCGCCGGTTTCATCGGCCGGGACGTCTGCGGGACCGGCTTTGACTGCGATATTTTCGTCCACCAAGGGGCCGGAGCCTACATTTGCGGCGAGGAAACGAGCCTGCTTGAATCGCTGGAAGGCAAGCGCCCTTACCCGCGGATCAAGCCGCCCTTTTTCCCGGCCGTCTTCGGTCTCTACAATTGCCCGACCATCGTCAACAACGTCGAGTCCCTCTGCCATGTGAAGCACATTCTGGCCCTGGGCGGCGAGGCGTTCGCCAAACTCGGTTCGCCCGGCGATGGCGGCACGCGCACCCTTTGCGTGAGCGGCGACGTGCAGCGCCCCGGCTATTACGAACTGGGCTGCGGACAAGTCACGGTCGGCCAGCTGATCAACGAGATTTGCGGCGGCCTGAAATCCGGCCGCAAACTCAAGGCGATCATTCCCGGTGGCAGTTCGGCCAAGGTCCTGCGGGCCGGAGAGAAATTCCCGATGAAGCGCAAGGGTCCGGACGGCTCCGAGGAGACCGTGCAGGTCGACCTGATGGATCTCGTGCTCGACGCCAGCACGCTGGCCGCCGCCGGTTCGATGATCGGCAGCGCCGGCGTGATGATTCTCGACGACTCGCGCGACATGCTCTGGGTGCTCAACAACATCAACGATTTCTACGCCCACGAAAGTTGCGGCCAATGCACCCCGTGCCGCGAAGGCAGTCTCTGGATGTCGAAAGTCACCACCCGCATGCTCAACGGCGACGTCAAACCGACCGATGCGACCCAGCTCGTCGGCATCGCCGACCACATCGCGGGTCGCACCGTCTGCGCCTTCGGCGAAGCCTGCGCCTGGCCGACCCAGAGTTTCGTCGGCAAGTTCCGCGAGGAATTCGAGCCGCGGACGGCCAGCGTCAACGGCCACGGCGCCAACGGGCACTGATACCAACGTCCTTTTGCTTTTCGACGATTGATCGAGTGGTAGGGCTGGGCCTCCGGACCAGCCGTGTCGACTCCCAGAGAATGTTCGCGGTCGGCCCGGAGGTGCGACCCTATCCCCGCGGCCGAAGGACAAAGTCCCAAGGCGATGGGTCCTTGGGATGACTTCACTGGAGCGGCGGCGTCCGCGCCGCCGGTCGTTTTCAAA
The DNA here is from genome assembly GCA_044359955.1 of Chthoniobacterales bacterium. Taxonomy (GTDB): domain Bacteria; phylum Verrucomicrobiota; class Verrucomicrobiia; order Chthoniobacterales; family JACTMZ01; genus JACTMZ01. Next base: position 115,607 of record JBIKLF010000001.1, read on the forward strand.
AACAGCCATCGCCGGGGACGGCGACGCTACAAGGAATGGCTACTCCGGCAGCGTGTAGACGATCCGTCCGCACTGTTCGCAGGAAACGACCGTGGTGCCGACTTTGGCGTCGCGCAGGGTGGCGGGGGTGACAGTCATGTGGCAGCCCGAGCAATGGTTCCCCTCGAGCGGGACGATGGCGCGGCCGGCTTTGGTGAGAAACAACTTTTCGTAAAGATCGAACAAGTCTTCGTCACCGGCTTTTACTTCCGCGGCGATCGCCTCGCGCTCGACTTTCAGTTCGTCGGCCCGGCCCTGCAGCACGCCGACTTTGTCATCGGCGGTTTTCATCAGGGCGGTGACGCGGCTTTTTTCCGTGTTGAATTTTGTCTCGGCCGCGGCAATGGCCGGCTTGAGGTCTTCGGTCTCCTGCATCAGCTCCAGTTCGCGATCCTCAATGACGACGATATCCTTTTCGGCGCGCTCGATTTCGTGCTTCAGCGCGGTGTATTCCTCGTTCTTGCGCGTCTCCAATTGCTGGGTGCGGTATTTGGCGATTTGCACGCGTTTGCCGTCCGCCTCGACCTCAAGGCGTTTGCGCTCCACCTCGATTTCTTTGGCGCGGGTTTTGTCGCTTTCCAGCTTGTGCTGCGCGCCGGCGAGCTCTTTCTCCAAAAAAGATTTTTCGCCCGGCACGGCGTTGATTTCGTGGAGAAAGGTTTGCAGCCGTTGGTCTCGCTCCTGCAGGAGGAGAAGTTTCTCCAGAAGTTCCACCATTGAGGAAGTTCTAAGCGCGCCGGGCGCGCCCGGCCAGCAGGAACTTGTCCCCGGGGTCTTTTCGTCTGCGGTTCCCGAGCGGCCGCAGGCTCTGACCGCCCAATCAGTAGTCCTCGGCTTTGACCTGCTTGAAGCTTCCGTCGTTGCGCCGGGCCAGACCGCGTAAAACATCTTCTTCCTCCTTCTTGGCCTGCTTGGTCAGGAAGTGGATGACGTGGATCCGTGCCGTTTGTTCCGCGTCCTTTTGCAGTTCCTTGACCATGTTGAGCAGTTCCCGTTCCTCGATCTTGGCGCTCTCGAATCCGAATTCGCGGCTGGTCTCCATATTACGACTCATCTCGCCGTCACTGATGAGGAAGATGGTGGACGGCCGCAACGACAGTGCCTGCTTGAGCGCGGTGTCGGTGCGCGTGCCACCGCCCTCGTAAAGGCCTGTGCCCATTTTACTGTAAGCCCCTTTGTACGACATGCCGGCTTTGTCGCGGCCGCCATTGACGTTCTCGATCCACTGGGCCGCCTTCTGTTTATTCGCCTCCGTCGCCGGCTGCATCTCGGGGAACATGGCGACGGATCCGCCCTCGTAGATGACAATATTGAAGAGAGTATTGATCCCGAGACCCTGCACCAATTTCGCCGCCTCCTGTTTGACCGCAGTGAACTTTCCGGGCTGGCGATCGAACATCGTGTCTGATACGTCGATCACGATGACTACGCGGGTGGCCATGTCGGAGATGCCGAAAAAGCTGACCGCCGAACCTTTTCCGCCACCGGCTCCCGAGCCGGATCCGGCACCGGCCGCGGCGGAGAGGCTGTCGAGTTGGTCGGAAACGATGTCGCTCGGATTGATGGCCGACAACGCGTCGAGCGGCATGGCCGGCAAATCGGGGAGCGAGAATTCCGTCGGGCGCGCCGTGGACATTTTATCCTGGAACGTCGGCTTCGGCTTGAGCGCGTCGAAATCGTCCATGTTCATCCGGTGCTGGCGCTCCTCGGCGGCGATGCGGATTTCTTTTTTGACCTCGAAGGTGGCCGGCGTCGGCAGGAGGTAGCGGGCCACGATCCAGATGCCGGCGAGGATGGCGGCGATAAAATGCACGGCAATGCTCGCCACGATGACCGAAATGATGATCTTCCGGCGGCGCATCCGGGCCGCTTCCTGGGGATCAAGCACCGCTTTGCTCATGACCTCACATCTCCTCCTCGCTCGCGCTGTCGGAGAACGTCACACCGGTGATATCGGCCCGCGCACAGGCATTGAGCACGTCGACAATGCGTTGGTGCAGGGCGCCGTCCGCGGCGTCCAGCGTGACGAGGGCGTCGGCTTGGTTGGCCTCGGCCGACTCCTTGAAGCGCTTGAGGGTGGCGACCAGTTCGCCGAGTTCGCTGTCGCCCGGTTGGCCGAGTGTGTTGTCGTTGAGCACGATGCTGCCGTCGTCCTCGATACGGATGCGCTGTTCGTCAGGCAGGTCGACGCTTTCTTCCGCGGAGACAGTGCCGGGCAGGCCGAGGCTGATGTCGCTCTCCTGTTTGATCGGCTTGGCCGTGACCATGAAGAACACGAGCAGCAGGAAGACCATGTCGATCATGGGTCCCATCTGCATCTCGACGAGTTGCTGGTCGCGGCGGCGGACTTGCATGGTTCAGGATTGGTAGCTGCCGAAAATCACGTCAACCGCCCCGGCGTCCGCGGCCATTTTCATGACCTCTTTGATTTGTTTGCCCGGCGTGTTTTTGTCGGCCCGGATGTAGAGGCGCAGCGGCGGATAATTTTCAAACCGCTGCTTGAGGTGCGCGGCCAATGCTTTTTTGTCCGCCGGGTTCGGTCCGATGAAGTAGCGCCCTTCGCCGTCGATGCTGATGATATCACGGTCGCTGGCTTCCGGCGGGATGAGGGCGTTGCTCGCGACGGGGAGTTTGATCTCCTCCTTGATCTGCTCCTTCGAGATCTTGGTCGTGACCATGAAGAAAATGAGCAGGAGGAAAGTCATGTCGATCATCGGCGCAAGCTGGAAGCCCACGTTTTCCTCGGATCGACGGATGATTTTCACGGCGCGGCGGGGTTTATTCGGCGGCTTGTTCCGGCGGCGCTTCCTCGTAGGCGTGCGCGGCACTGGTCAGCTTCAGCTCGCCCGAGAGGACATCGATCATGAAGGTGACCGATTTCTGGATATTGCCGATGGCGACCTGCAGGAGATTGCGGAAATAGAAGTAGAGGAACATGGCCGGAATGCCGACGATGAGGCCGCCGGCCGTGGTTAACATGGCCTCGCCGATGCCGCCGGCCAGATCCTGCGGTTCGCTCTTGCCGGCCGCGAGTTGGTCGAAGCTCTGGATCATACCGGTCACCGTGCCGAGCAGTCCGAGCATGGGCGCGATGGTGGCGAAGACGTTCAGGTAGTTGACCCAGATCATGAGGCGCGTTTCCTCCTGGATGAGGGTTTCGCCGGCGGCTTGCTCCATTGATGCCTTGTTGGCGAGGTCGCGGTCGAAATTCACCTTGAGCAGGGCGGAGGACATGGTGTTGGCGAAGACGTTGGGCGAAGACTGGCACAACTCGTAAGCGGCATTGGCGTCGTGGCGCTGCATGGCATGGGAAACGCCGTCGACCTGCGTTTTCGGCATCATTTTCTTCTGGTTGATTTGCAGGAAGCAGTAGACGCCGACCGCGATCGTGCCGATCGAGCAAAGCAGAATCGGCCACATGAGCGCGCCGCCGGCATTGAAGAGATCGAGCAGGCTTTTTTCCACCGCCGGCGGCGGGCCCGGGGGTGGGGCGGCATTGGCGGCGGCCTCTTCCTGCGCCAGCGAGACGCTGAAAGCGGTGAAGGCCAGCGCCAAGGGCAGGAGCAGACGGAGGGTCAGGCGGGGTTTTGTCATATTCATGGTTCGGATTCTTTTTCTGGCAACGCCTCCCGGGCGGGTCCGGCGTAACGGGTTTCGGGATATATGGACACGATGTCGCTGGCAACTTCGCGGGCGGCCGCCGCATCGCCGGCCAGCAGGTAGGCCTCGTGGGCCAGCCAGAGGCCCTGGGCGGCCTGGTCGTGCGCGGTGCCGTGGAAAAGGAACGGGTAGAGCGACAAATCGAGGGCGTCGTTGAGCAGTTGGTTGCGCTCGGTGCGCACCGGCGGATCCTGGTTCCAGCGCGGATTGTCCTCCAGCAACTCGCGGAGGGCCGCCAGGCGGGTCTGGGCCAGCAGCAGCTTGGTCTCGAGCAAAAGGCCCGGATCCTCGGCTTGCTCGGCGAGCCCCTGCGCTTCCGCCGAGGCCTCGTCGACCCGGCCCAGCCGCAGCAGGGCTTTGAGTCGTCCGCGCGTGGCGGTGTCACGGTCGGTTTCGTCCCACGCTTCTTCCTCGATGCGCTGGAAAAGGGCCAGCGCCTCGTTGTGACGTGCGGGATCAGACGAGAGTAGCAAAATTTCCCCGTAAACCATACCGGCTTTGGCCGCGTGCGATTCGGGAACGGACAGCAGAGGTTCCTGCCGCTGCCAGAGCACGCGGGCGAAAGCGAGGCGGCCGAGCACGGGATCTTTGGTCACGGTGTCGAGATCCGCGTCGGGGCCGAAGATGATTTTTTCCACATCCGCGCGGTTGATCGAAATGACGGCCGACTGTTGGCCGGGCATGGGCGGCGGCATGCGCAGCTGGAAAACCTTGTCGTTCGCCCCCACGATGCGGCCGGAGCGCGTGTTGCCGTCGATGTATTCCACGGTGTCCTGTGCGGCGGCGGAGCCGAGGGCGGCCACCCCGGCGGCAAGCATGACGAAAGACCTCTTCACGACGAAGTCTCCGTGGCGTCCGCCGGGGCGAACTTCTTGAGTTTCTCGCGGGCCTGATCCGCTTCGGGCAGCGAGGCGAGGTCCTCGCTGTTGGCCAACTCCTCGTAAGTTTTGCGCGCGGCTTCCAGGTCCGCAATCTGCTCGAAGGCCTCGCCGCTGCGCAGGTAGGCCTTGGCCACGGTAGCGGGCCATTTCCCGTAAAGGACGTAGATGCGTTGGTAGTAGGGAATGGCCAACTGCGGGCGGTTGCGTTGCATTTCGAGTTCGCCGAGTGCAAGCAGGGCCTGCGCCTTGAGTTTGCCGGACACATTTTCCGCCGCGAGCAGCCGGGTGTAGGAATCGACCGCCTCGTCGAGACGTCCTTCGCCGACTTCGATCCGTGCGCGTGTTTCCAACACATCACCCATCAACGACGACCATGGCGTGTCGCGCTCGATGCGACCGTAGTAGTCGAGCGCCGTTTGCGTGTCGCCTGCTTCGAGAGCCAGCTTGGCCAGGGCCCCCAGCGCCTTGTCTTTTTGCGGCGCGCGCGGGTGCCATTTCAGCATTTCGCGGTAAATCCCGGCCGCCAAATCGCGGCGGCGCCGGCCCTCCGCCGGATCGGCCTGGGCGGCGGCTGCGAGCATTTGGGCTTCGGCACAGTCCACCAACACGGCGGGGCTTGTGATCTGCGCGTCGACCAGCACGGACGCCTCGCGCAGGAGTGCTTGCGAGAGGTCGGGGTCGGACTTTTTCACGGCTTGGGCCAGCGCCCAGATGGTCCGCACCGCAAGCACATTTTGCTCCCCGGCCTCGGCCTGCGCGCGCAATGCCCGCAAGTCCGCGAGGTAGTCGAGTTTCTCCGAATCGCCTTGATACAACCGTCCCAAGGCGAGGAACAAATCCTCCACCGCGTAGGACGTCGGATCGTTGCCGAACTTTTTGATGGCCGACCAATATTCCTCCTTGGCCTTCTCCATCTGGTCCTCCTGCCGCCACGCGGTGCCGATGTAGAAAAGCGCTTCGGCCGCCCGCGGGCTCTGCGGATACTGCTCGAGGAAGGCCTGCATGAGATTGCGCAAGCCTTCGTAGTCCTCCTCCAGTTTGAGAACCTTGGCCAATTTGAATTGCGCCTCCTCGTGGAAACGTCCCGCCGCGGCGGGCACGCTGGCGTAGACCGCTTTGCCTTCGTCGGACTCGGCCTGGGCGAGCAGGGCGTCGCCGAGCAGGATGCGCGCCTCGGCGGATTCTTCGCCGTCCGGGTAGGTGCCCAGGTAAGCTTTCAACTCCTCCGCGGCGGTCTCGTATTCCCGCATCGATTGAGCGCAGTAGGCGTGGCGGAAAGCCGCCGGGCCAAGTAGTGCGCCCTTGGGATACTCGGTCGGGATGGCGCTCAGAACTTCGCGCGCTTCGGGAAATTTCTTGGCGAAAGCCAGCGCCGATCCCTGCCAGTAGGCGGCCGATTCGCCGAGTTCGTTGTCCGGGTATTTTTTGCCGAACTCGGCGAAAAGCTCGGCCGCCTCCTCGTTCTTCTCCGACAGTAACTGCGTGAAAGCCTGCATGAAAACAGCCCGCGGCGCCTGTTCGGTTTCGGGGAATTTCGCCGCGAGATTGGTGAAAGTGGTCAGCGCCGTGTCGTAATCCTGATCCTGCTGTTGCGCCATGCCTTGCAGATAAAGGACGAGGGGCAACTGCTTTGATTTCGGAAAACGCTCGGCAAAAAGTTGCGCCCCCTCGACAGCTTTGTCGTAGCGCTCGATCGCCATCCAGCTCTGCAAGGCGGTTATGGAAGCCTGCTCGACCACCGCATCAGGCGGCATTTCGCTGAGCATGTCATTGAGCAGCAAAGCGCATTCGCGGTAGCGGTCCTGCTGGTGGAAAGCGCTGGCCATGCGGAAGCGGACGGACGCGTCGAAGGACGGAATTTTCTCGAGGTTTTTCAACTCTTCCTCGACTTCGCGCGCGATCTGGCGCGCCTGCGAGCGCTCGAAAACATCCGGATTCGGCGACGCCTCAAGCACGGCCAGTTGCTCCTTGATGTCTTCCAGCCGGCGTTGCTGGTGCGCGATCAACCGCTCGCGCGGCCAGATGGTCTGCAGGGCGCGGATGGCCTCGCGCGGTTTTTCGTCTTCGAGATATTTTTCACCCAGCGCCATGGCCAGCGTCTGGAACGTGGCAATTTGCGTGATGCGGTCCTGCCGCGCGCCCTCTTGGGCGAGCAACTCGAGCGCGGCGGCGTCCTGGCCGGTTTCGATCAGGCTGTGCAGTTCCAGCACGGTGGCGCGCCCGCGGTGGAGGCTTTCCGGATTTTGGCGGATGACATTCAAGGCCGCGGCCGCCTCTTTCTTTTTACCCTCGACCAACAGCGCAGTCGCCGAAAGCAGCGCCGCATCCTGTCTTCGCCGCGAGCGGGGGAATTTTTCGATGAACCCGTCGAGGGCTTCGCGCGCCCGGGCATTCTCGTCGAGTTGGATCAGGGAGACGCCCCGCCAGAAGGCCAAGTTCTCCTGCTTCTCGGGCGCCATTTCTTCGAAGGCCTGCGCCGCCTCGATGGACTCGAGAGCCGCGTCGAACTTCTGCGTCTGCAACAAAGCGGCCGACAAATTGTAGCGCACGTGGGGCAGGGTGGGCTTGGCCTCGGCCGACGCGCCGAAGTCGCGCAGGTAACCCTCGTATCCGGTCACCGCCTCCGCGTAGCGCTTCTCGTTGTAGGCCCGGTCAGCCTTGATGATGAGATCCCGCGCCGTCCCGGCCTCCGGCGCCGCCTCTTCGTCTTGCGCCGCGAGCGGTCCGACCGCCGCCATGCCGGTCATCGCGGCCGCCAGAATCAGGCGCAGACATCTCGGCAATGGTAACACCCGTCAAAAATGCCCCCGCCGCGCCGCCGGGCGCGAGGTCAAAATTGCGTTTCCGCCCGCCGGCCTGATGGCAAGATGCTCCCCATGCCCGCCGCCGCCCCGCTCGAGACCGCTGTCCGCAAGTTGATCGGGCAGCCGGAGTCCGGCAGCTTCGACGAAATACTTCTGCTGCTTCACGCCTTTCATTACGCCAACAATGCCCCCTACCGCGCTTTTTGCCAGAGCCTCGGGGTCGGTGCAGCGGTGGCCCATTGGCGGCAAATCCCCTGCGTCCCCCAAGCGGCCTTCAAACATGCGGACCTGCGCAGCTTCGCGGCGGCGGAAACGGTCCAAACATTCCGCACCAGCGGCACCACCGGCGAGGGCTACGGACAGCACCATTTCCGCACGCTCGACATTTACGAAGCTGCGGTGCGTGAAGGCTGGCGGCACGCCGGGCTGCCTTCAGGACCATTTCTCGTCCTCGCCCCGCATCCGGACGAGGCGCCATATTCCTCGCTCAGTCACATGCTGGCCACGCTGGCGCCGCGCGAGGCTTTCGTGGCGCCCGGCGGAGACATCGATGTGGCGCGCCTGCGTGATGTGTCAGGCCCGGTGTGTCTGCTCGGCACGGCTCTCGGGTTTTTGCATCTCATCGAAAAGCTGGGCAGCGACCGCCTCGCACTTCCCGCCGGCTCGACCGCGATGGAAACCGGCGGCTACAAAGGCAGTGGACGCGATGTCTCGCGGGCCGATCTCTACGCCATGATCGAAAACAAGCTCGGCCTCGCGTCCGGCGATATCATCAACGAATACGGCATGACCGAACTCAGCTCACAATTCTACGCCCGCGGTCCGCACGGTTGTCACCACGGTCCGCCGTGGGCCCGCGCTGTGGTGGTTGATCCGGTCACCTTGCAAGATGTCGCCGACGGCGGGACCGGCATCCTGCTCCTCTACGACGCGGCCAACGTCGGTTCCGTCGTCGGTATTCAAACGCAAGACCTCGCCATCAAACGCGGCGAGTCCTTCGAACTTCTCGGACGGGATCCGTCCGCCCTGCCGCGCGGTTGCTCCCGTGCCGCCGATGAATGGTTGACGCGATGAACACCACCGCCCGCGCCCGCGCCATCGCTGCAGCGGCCGAGCCATTCCGGCCGCTGCTCGGTCCGACTTCGGCGGCCGACCTGCTCGGTTGGCTAGAGGCCGAACTCGGCCACGCGGAGGCGCTGGACCGCTGGGTGCCGCATGGATCGAGTCAAAGTAAAGCTCTCGCCCCCGCCACCACAGTGCACGTGGTCAGCGGCAACACGCCGCACGCTGCGCTGCAAAGTCTCATCGGCGGACTGCTCCTGGGCAGCCGCAACTTGGTGAAGCTGCCGCGCGGCGGACTGCTCGAGATCGACGAATTTGTCGCGCGTTTGCCGTCCGAACTGCAGACCTTGGTCGAAACCGCGGAGGAGTTGCCCGACGCGTGGTTGACTGCCGCCGAGGCGGTCATCGTCTACGGTTCCGACGAGACCATCGCCCGGTTGCGCGTCCGCGTGGCGCCCGGAAAAAATTTTACCGGCCACGGCCACAAGGCGAGTCTCGGCATCGTGTGGGAGGATCCCGGCTTCGCTTCGTGCGCCGGAGCGGCGCGTGACGCTTCAAGGTTCGACCAACAAGGTTGTCTCTCTCCGCAGGTTTTTTACGTGCGCGAAACCGCGCCGGGTTTCGCCCGCGCCTACGCGGAAAATGTTGCTGCCGCGATGGACCAATTCAACCGCACGCATCCGCGCGGCCCGCTCACGGTCGAAGAAAAAGCCGCCATCGCCAATCTCCGCGCCGCTTACCGTTTCCGCGCCGCCGGCGACCTGCGGGTCGCCCTCTGGGAGGGCGGCAGCAACCTGGATTGGACGGTCATTTATGAGGAGGACGCCTGGTTCACCGCTTCCCCGCTCAACCGCGTCGTCTTCGTCAAACCCCTGCCGGAAAACCTGCCAGATGCCATGGGGCCGGCCCGCGATCAGGTCGGCGCCGTCGGTCTGTGGCCCTGCACCGGGGAGTTGGCCGACCGCTTTGCCGCGCTGCGTCCCTCGCGCTTCTGCCCCCTCGGACGCATGCAAGATCCGCCCTGGACTTGGCACAATGGCGGAGTCGCTCGTTTGGCTTCTTTGGTCAAGTGGGTTGATTTCGAGCCGACGAGCGGCTTGACTGGCTGACCGCATGCCCAAAGAAGAATCTATTTCCGCCCAAGGAGTTGTTGTCGAAGTGCTCCCGGGCACCATGTTTCGCGTCAAATTGGCGAACGACCGAATCGTCCTCGCCCACATCGGCGGGAAAATGCGCAAGCACTTCGTCCGCATTGTTCCCGGCGACAAAGTGCAGATCGAAATCTCGCCCTACGACCTGACCAAGGCGCGCATTACTTACCGCGAGAGATAATCGCGTCGGCTGAGCAGATCCAAAGTTAGCCCCGGCGACCCGGGTCGGATTGCTGGCCTCTATTGGCCGGTGAATTTGAGCAGGGCGAGTTCGACGCGTTGATCTTCGTCGAAATAAAAGCGCACGGCGCCATCGTGCCCGCGCAGGTCGGTCGGCACGCTGGCGCTGCTGCGGCGGGAGTGGATTTGGTGGAGTCCGGGTTGGGCGCGGTGGTAGGGGACTCCCCAGGCCTCGATGCGGCGGCAGTTGGCGCAGCGCAGGGCGAAGTATTCTTCCATGGCGGTGCGCTCGAGAATGCGGTATTCGACGTTCTCGATCAGTTCAACGGTGTCATAGTCGAAAAATTCCAGCGGGTAGAGTCCGCGGGCCGGGAGGTGCGTCCAGCGCCAGCGCAAGACGCCGAGGCGGATGCGCGGATCGTGCCCGGCCACGCGGTTGCGGAAGGAGAGGGTGTTGAGGGAGAGGGTGACGGGGGACTGCAGTCCGGCGTCGACCGTGACGTAAACGTGGTCGATGTTTTCCGCGCGCGGCGAGTTCTCGATGTCGAACCGGCTGACCTCCCCGGCCACCCGCGCCATGGGTGTGGCGGGGAAGGCGATGCCGTGGGGCGCCGCGCCGGGGGCGGGCTTCCTACTCGGACGAGAACGGGCTGTAGAGGTTTTCTTCGTAAGCCGAATTGAAAAAGGTGTCCGCGATCGGGGGTTCGTAGGCGAAGGGCGCTTCGAGGTTGTAGCGCTCGTCGCTGAAATACGGGTGGTTCTGGTTCACCGCCTTCGGGCCTTTGGTGAAGAAACCGTAGGAGCGGCGCATGTAGTCGATGACCGGCGCGGGCGTTCCCGCTGCGCGCAATTGGGCGATGTCCGCATTGCTCAGATTGTAAGCCTTGCGCGTGCTTTGCATGTAGCTGACCAAACCGGGGCCGGGGACGCCTTGGCGGGAGGCTTCGGCGACTTGGCCAACGGTGAGCGGGAGGCCGTTGCGCACTTTCAAGAGCGTGGCCGGGGAAACGCCGCGATTGGAAAATTCCCCGAGGATTTTCGGATCAACTTGGGCCGGATCGATCGTGGCGCAGCCGGCGAGGGCGAGGAGGGTAAGAAAGAGGGCGGACTTCATCATCCGCGCATGGTGTCCGGCGGCGGCGGCCGAGGCAAATGGAAAACAACGGCGTGAAAAGGCCCGGCGGGGCGGGAAGGCCGGGTGGGGGCGGGGGGGGGCTTCCGGACCCGCCGCCGGCCCGGCCGGATAGGCTGCGGAAATCTTCTTGCCAACCACGGACAGGGGCGGTAGTTTTCCCGACCCTTTAGATATTCACTTTATGTCTTACGCAATCATTCAAAGCGGCGGCCGCCAGTTCCGCGTGCAACCGGGCGACGTGATCGACGTCGAACTGCTCGGCGTCGAAGCCGGCACGAACACCTCCTTCGACGAAGTCCTGCTCGCCGCCGATGATTCGGGCGTGAAGATCGGCGATCCTTTCCTCAAGGGGGCCAAAGTTTCCGCCGAGGTGCTCGAAGAGGAGCGCAAAGCCCCGAAGGTCGTTTCCTACAAATTCAAACGCCGTAAAGGCTACCACCGCACCGTAGGTCACCGTCAGCGGCACACGCGGGTGAAAATCGGCGAAATCAAACTTTAAACGCATATGGCCCATAAAAAAGGACAAGGCAGCGTCAAGAACGGACGCGACAGCGTCAGCAAACGTCTCGGCGTGAAAAAATACGGCGGTCAGGCTGTCTTGGCCGGCAACATTCTCATCCGCCAGCGCGGGCGCAAATTCCTCCCCGGCCGCAATGTCGGCCTCGGGCGCGATTTCACCCTCTTTGCGTTGGAGAGCGGCAAAGTGGAATTCGATCGCGGCGGACGCCGGATCAACGTGGTCACGGCGGTCCATTAAACCTTTCCTCCTCGTGAAAGACCGGAGCCCATCGTGGGTTCCGGTCTTTTTTTTGCGGCCCCGGACTGCAGATCGGGATTGCCGCGGGGCGCGTCCGTTTGAATGATGCGGGGAATGTTGGAACTAATGCAAAAAGGCGGCCCCGCCATGTGGGTCATTCTGGTGGTGAGTGTGGTCGGGGTGGCGGTATTCCTGGAGCGCCTGGTCTATCTGCATCGTGCGCAGATCCGGGTGGGGGAATTTTTGCGCGGGTTGGCCAATCTGGTGCGGGGCGACCGTTACGAGGAGGCGCGCCAGCAGTGCCTCTCGACGCCGGGGCCGGTGGCGCGCGTGGCTTTGAGCGCGGTGCTGGCCCGCGATTGCCCGCGATCCGAATTGCGTGACATCGTCCAGGAAGCGGGCCAACTCGAAGTGCCGCGTCTGGAACGGCATTTGCCCCTGCTCGCCGGCCTGGCCTACACCGCACCTTTGCTCGGGTTGCTCGGCACGGTGCTCGGATTGCTTGAGGCGTTCTATCTGGTGTCCACCCAAGGCGGTTATGCCACGGTGGCGGATGTCTCCGGCGCGGCCTACCAAAGTCTCATCTCGGCGGCCGCTGGACTGGCCGTGGCCATTCCGGCGCTGATCGGCGTGGGCTACCTTTCGGCGCGGGTCAAAGATCTGCTTCATGATATGGAACGTGCGGGCATCGAGATGGTCAACCTGATCAAGAATCGCACGCTGCCGGCGGCGGAAATCCTCGCTGTCGACGGCGAACCGGCGGGCCAGGCATGAGGCTCGAACCGACGGTGCGGGTGCGCGGTTTGGTGCCGGTCTTTACCGGCACGGTGATGGTGGTGCTGCTGCTCGTGTTTTTCGTCCTTCTTTCCACTTCGTTCATGATGCAGCCGGGCATTGCGGTGGAATTGCCCGCCTCGCGTTTTCTGCTTCCGGCCATGCAGGATCCGTTGGTCGTCTCGATCACCGGGGGTCCGGGTGCGGCGGTCTACTTCGAGGATCGGGCCATCGAAACCGCCGAATTGGGTGGGCGCCTTGAAGCGCGGCGCACCGCCTCGCGGCAGGTGGTGATCAAGGCCGACCAAGACGCGCCGCTCTCGTTGGTCTCCGCGGTGACCGAACTGGCCTTGGAACGCGGATTCAACGTCGCACTGGCGGCCGCGCGGCCGACACCGCCATGATTCTCGCCGAGCGTCTGCTCCATGTTTTCCATTGGCCGGCGAGTTATCCCATCCGCCTGCTGCTGCCGGGTATGATTTTGTTGTCCGTCGTGCTCCATGCGGCGGGTCTTTATTTGCTGCGGGCCAACGTGCCGGCGCGGGGTGTGGAGCTGCCGCCTTTGCCCGGCAGGGTCACGGTTGTTTCCGCCACGGAGTCGGTCTTGCTCGCGGCGCGCGATCCCTCGTGGCTGCAACCGGGGCGCTACCGCGACTTGCTTTTGCCCGTGCCGCGCGTCGAGCGTCCGCCGCGTGCGCTGCAACCGGTGTTGCCATCACTCAAGCCGGTGCCGGCTGAAGTAGGGCCCGAGATGTGGGTGCCGGCTTTGCCGCCGCTCGCTGTGCAACCGCACTTCGAGCCGAGAACCGCGGCGCTGCCGCCGGCCCTGGCGCCGGTTTCGGCGCGTTTCGAGAATGGCGGGCCGGAAGTTTCGCCGGACGTGTTGGGCCGATTGAAGGCGGCTGCACCGGCCCAACCGCCGGGCTTGCCGACCGAATTGTTCCTCGTGCTCGACGCGGTGGGCGAGGCGCGCCATGTCTGGCTGGTTCGCAGTTGCGGCGATCCTGCGCTGGACACCGCGGCCATCCGCGCGGTGCAACTTTCGCGTTTCGGTCCATCCGAAGCGGGGCACCGCGGCATGCTGCGCGTGGTCTGGGGCACGACGGGGGCGACACCATGATCCGCACGAGTCTGTCCTTTCTGCCGTTGCTTTATGCAGCGGTCCTGGCCGGGGCGGTTTTGCTTCTTTGGTTGGCCGGTGAATGGCGCCGCTCCCGTCTCCGCCGCCGCGAATGGCGTACGATGGGTCAATGCCGGCTTTGTGCCGCGTGGGTGCGTCCGGCCGCCGGTGCCGATTTGTGGCGCTGCCCGGCTTGCCGGGCGCTGAACGAGCACGCGGTGCCGTCGGATCTCTGACTTCTTCGGCCATTTGGCCTCGCCAAATCTCGGCGGTTTGCTTTACCAATAACCCTTCGCAATCATGAACGAGCGGCGTGTTGTCATTACAGGAATTGGAGTGGTCAGCCCGGTGGGCAATGACCTCGCCACCTTCTGGGAAAGCTTGAAGGCCGGGCGCAGCGGGATCGGACCGATCACGGCGTTCGACACCGCGAAGTTCGACTGCAAGATCGCCGGCGAAGTGCGCGGCTACGATCCGACACCTTTTTACACGACACCCAAGGATGTGCGCCGCACGGATCGCTACACGCAATTTGCGGTGGGTGCGGCCAAGATGGCGATGGAGGATGGAGGCTATGACTTGTCCGCCCTCGATCTCGACCGGGTGGGCGTGATGATCGGCAGCGGGGTGGGCGGCTTGGCCACCATGGAGGCGCAGGTCACCCAGATGCTGACCAAAGGTCCGGATCGCACCTCGCCGTTCATGATCCCGATGATGATCAGCAATATGGCGAGCGGCTTCATCTCGATGGAGCATGGCCTGCGCGGCCCGAACATGGCGATCGTCACCGCCTGTGCCACGGCGAACCATTGCATGGGCGAGGCTTGGCGCATCATCAAGTTCGGCGATGCCGACGTCATGGTGACCGGCGGCAGCGAGGCCTGCGTGGTGCCGGTGGGTGTCGCGGGCTTCACTTCGATGCGCGCGATGAGTCTGCGCAATGACGAACCCGAGAAGGCCTCGCGGCCGTTCGACAAAGACCGCGACGGCTTTGTCATGGGCGAAGGCGCCGGTATCCTCATCCTCGAGGAATACGAACACGCGAAAAAGCGCGGGGCGAAAATTTATTGCGAGGTGGCGGGTTACGGACTGACCGCCGATGCCTATCACATGAGTGCGCCCTTGCCCGGGGGCGAAGGGGCGGCCCGCTGCATGGCCATGGCGATGAAGCACGCGAAGGTCAACCCGGAAGAAGTCGACTACATCAATGCCCACGGGACATCGACCCCGGTGGGCGACGCCTGCGAGACCAAAGCGGTCAAGCTGGCCTTTGGCGAACACGCGCGCCGCGGCAGTATGCTGGTCAGCTCGACCAAGTCCATGACCGGCCATTTGCTCGGGGCGGCCGGTGCAGTGGAGATGGCGGCATGCGTCATGGCCATGCGGGACAGCATCGTGCCACCGACGATCAATCTCGATCACCCCGACCCCGAGTGCGATCTGGACTACGTGCCGCTCAAGGCACGGGAGAAGAAAGTGAAGATTGCCATCAGTAATTCCTTCGGTTTCGGCGGGCACAATTCTTCGGTGCTGATCAAAGCGGTTTGAGGCTTCCGCTATGTCATCGCTGACCCCGTGCGCGGAAGAGTTTCCCTCCCTCCCGGCCGAGTTGGCCGCCTTCCGTCCGAAGGTTGCGTTGGTCCTGGGCTCCGGGCTCGGAGGATTCGCCGAGGCCTGCGGCAAACTTTTTGCCGTGTCCTATGCGGAAATTCCGGGTCTGCCGGAATCGAAGGTGCCCGGGCATGCGGGGGAATTCGTGGGCGCCGAATTGGGTGGTGTGCCGATACTTTTGGCCCAGGGCCGCGTGCACTCCTACGAGGGCCACACGCCGCGACAGGTGGCGGCGCACGTGCGCTTGATGGCGTCGCTCGGGCCGGAGGTGCTGGTCCTGACCAATGCGGCCGGCACCCTAAATCCGCGCTTTGCCCCCGGAGGCTGGATGATGCTGAACGACCACTTGAATCTCACAGCCGCATCGCCGTTGTCGGGTGGACCGAATTTCTTCGACATGTCGGAAGTCTACGATGCGCGCTTGCGCGGTTTGTTCCGCGGTCTGGCCGCCGAGTCCGGCCTGCCTTTGCCCGAGGGGGTCTACGCCTGCGTATCCGGCCCGCAATACGAGACGCCGGCCGAGGTGCGTATGCTGCGCACGCTCGGGGCTGATGCGGTGGGGATGTCGACCGTCTTTGAAGCCGTCCAGGCACGTGCGCTGGGCATGAGGGTGGCGGCTTTTTCCTGTCTGACCAATTGGGCTGCCGGGGTCACCGGCCAACCGCTCTCGCACCAGGAAGTGATGGAAACGGGACGCTCGGCGGCGGCCGCGCTCAGTGGCCTTCTCGGGAAGGCCATGGCCAAGCTGGCCTGACCAAGGGTTGGGCGCTTCTCCTTTCCCCTGCGGTGGCGCGTCTGTTAGGGTATTCGCCCTCTATGGCTGAAACCGTCGAAGAAAAAGAGATCAAGGATGTCGATCTCGTGGCGCGCACGCAGGCCGGCGACCCGCGCGCTTTTGACGATTTGGTGCGGAAATACAGCCCCCGTCTTTACGGATTGGTCTACAACATGACGTCCAACCATGAGGATACCAACGACTTGCTGCAGGACGTCTTTGCCAAAGCCTACCGGTCGATCAAAGGTTTCCGGGGCAAATCCAGCTTCTACACCTGGCTCCACACGATCGCCACGAACATGACGATCAACTTCCTGAAAAAGCGCTCGCGCACCTACAACATGAGCCTTGATGACGTCGATAACGGGATCCATCACGACCCGGACTTCATTGAAATGACTTCCGGCCCGGACGCGAGACGAGAAGTGAATCTCAAAGAGCTGCAGCAAAGATTGAACGAGGCCATGATGAAGCTGTCGAATGAACACAGAGCCGTAGTCACGATGTTCGATATCCAAGGTATGCCACACGCCGAAATCGGGAAAATCCTCGGGATTTCCGAGGGCACCGTGCGCTCCCGCCTCTTTTATGCCCACCGCCAACTGCAAAACTACCTGCAGGAATTTTTGGTCAATTAGCCTATGAATATGGACGTCCACAAACTCCTCCGCCTCAAGCGATACGAAACACCGACGTCCGATTACTTCGAGCGCTTCCTCGACGAGTTCAACGAGCGTCAGCGCTCCGAACTCCTCCGCCAGCCCACGTGGAATCTCCTCTGGGAGCGTCTGGTCGGTGGCCTTCCTGAATTCCGCGTGCCGAGTCTGGCTTATGCCGGGGTGGCGGCTGCCGCCGTGGTGCTTTCCACCTTCATTCTCGTGACCCAAAAGGACACGCTGCCGACCGGTTCCGGTCTGGCCCTCAACGATCCCCGTCCGACTGTCAATGTCCTGCCGCCCGGCAGTGGCGACCTCCGCCTGCCTGTTTCTTCGCGTTCGGAATTTCCGCCGCACTATGTGCTCGAGGCCCGGCCGGTGAGTTATGAGTCGCCCTACAGCTTTTAGTCTTTGCGCCGTGCTGGCTGGCGTGGCGCTGGTTGGCCCGGCCGGAGCTAATCCGGCGGGTGCGCCGCCGCTTCGGGAGGTGGATGATTCCGCCATGGCGGATGCCATTGAAACCACGGTGGCCGAGGTCTTCACCTCCGCCATGCCTTCCGTGGTGCGCGTCGAGTCGGATGACGAACTCGGGAAAGTTTCCGGCACGGGTTTTTTCGCCGATGCGACGGGAACGATCTACACGCTGGCTTCGGTGGTGGGCGACGGACTGAGTGTTTCGGTCACGCACGGTGACCAACGTTGGCCGGCCAAGCTGCTGGCCAAGGATCCGCGCAGCGGCATCGCCCTGATCAAGGTCGACGAAGCCGGGGCGACACCTTTTCTCGAGAGGGGCGATTGCCGCGAGGTGAAAGCTTCCTCGCCCCTCGTGGTGGTCGGTTTTCCTTTCGACCATGACGTCTCGCCGAGCTTCGGGATCGTGGGCGGTCTGGACCGGAAATCGCAGGGAAAATTTTTCACCACCACGCATATCCGCGCGAATATTCCGGTGCAACGTGGTCAGGGTGGCAGCCCCGTGCTCAATCTTGACGGCCAGGTGGTCGGCGTGCTGGTCAGCGGGATCGAGTCCGGTGCCGGTTGTTTCGTCCTGCCGATCCGCGCCGCGGAGAAAGTGCGCCAAGATGTGGTGCGATTCGGCGATGTGCGTCACGGCTGGGCCGGGGTGACCGTGCACGAAATGCCCGTGGCCGTGCAGGGCTCGCACCTGATGATCGACATGGTCGACCCGAGCGGCCCGGCTTCCCGTCAGTTCCGTTCGGGGGACGTCGTCCTGCAAGTGGGCGACATCGCCATCCGCGAACCCGAGGATGCTCTCGATGCCTCTTTTTTCCTGACCGCCGGCGAGCCGGTCGCGGTCAGGGTCGCTCGCGGGGAAGAGACCCTTGATCTGCAACTGACACCCGCCGAGCACCCGCTCGAACGGAGCAGTGCATTGCAGGCGCTCGGTCCCGGGAGCCTGCTCGCGCCCTGAGCGTGTCACCCTTCGCTGAAGACACCCATCGCGCGGAATTTGTCATAGCGCGCGGCCAGAAGTTTGGCCGGTGACTCTTTGGTCAGGGCGTCGAGGTTTTCCACGAGTGCTTTTTTGAGCAGTGCCGCCGCTCCTGGGTGGTCGTGGTGGGCCCCGCCCTGCGGTTCGGGCACCACTCCGTCGACCAGTCCGAGTTCCATGAGGTGGGGAGCGGTGAGTTTGAGGGCCTCGGCGGCTTCCGGGGCATGGCTCCGGTGCTTCCAAAGGATGGCGGCGCAGCCTTCGGGACTGATCACCGAGTAATAGGCGTTTTCCATGATGAGCACGCGGTCGGCCACCCCGATGCCGAGGGCGCCGCCCGAACCGCCTTCACCGATGACCACGGCAACAATGGGTGTCTCCAGCAGCATCATTTCCCGCAGGTTGACCGCGATGGATTCCGCGATGTGCCGTTCCTCCGCGCCGATGCCGGGGAAGGCCCCGGGCGTGTCGACCAGGGCGACGACGGGCAGGCCGAACTTGGCTGCGAGCCGCATGACGCGCAGCGCTTTGCGGTAGCCTTCGGGATGGGCGCTGCCGAAATTGCGGAGAATGTTTTCCTTCGTGTCGCGCCCCTTTTGGTTCGTCACCACCGCGACGGGACGTCCGTCGATCCTGGCCAGTCCGCACGGCATCGACGCATCGTCGCCGAAGAGGCGGTCGCCGTGCAGTTCGGTGAAGTCCTCGAAGCACAGCCCGAGGTAATCAAGGGCGAAAGGCCGTGCGGTGTGGCGGGCGATCTGCACCCGCTGCCAGGCGGTCAGGTTCTCGTAGATTTCCTTTTTCAGCGCGCCGATCTTTTTCTCGATCTTGCCGACCTCCGAGTCGACACCCAGATCGGTCCCGTTGGCTTTATCGCGCAGCCGCTGCAAGTGTTCTTCCAGCTCGGCGATCGGTTTCTCGAAATCCAGCGTTTGGAATTTCATCACTGTGTATTCTGGCCGGATCACGGCGGCGTGGGCAGCACAAAAACGGATCCCGGACCGGCCTCAGAGGAGCCCGCGCCGCTTCCATTCCTCCATGTTGCCCCCGGCCGAACGCCGTGCGGTATCGACCGCCAGCTTGAGCAGCGAGACTTCCCAAGCATCATCCACACTCTCGACCACGGCGCGCCGCGTCTCACCCTCGTCGCGCGCACGGAGCACGGTCTCGGCCACGACTTTGTCGAGTTGTCCGCTGACAATTTCCTCCTGCAAGTTGCTTTTCGTGAATTGGAATCCGTAGCGGAGAAACTTGAGGTCTTCGCCGCTCGCCTCGAGCCAGTCGGCAAATTCACGGGCCTTCTCGCCGAAGCCTTCGAGCATGATGCGGGCGTAGTTGCCCGGGGATAGGATGCGCGGACGCTCGGCCTGCAGGGTGCCGCGACGGAGACGCACGCGATTGACCTCGTCCATCAGTTCGCTGACCAGCACGAAGTCGAATGCGGTCGACCCGAAGGTCTCGATGAGGCCTGCGGGTTCCAGGTGGGTTCTGGTGTTTTCCAGAGCGTAAAGAAAGCTGTCGCGGTCCATGGTGGTCGTGGCAAGACGATAAGCGCCCGGGGCGCGGATGCAAGAATGGGCGCACGTTCCCGTTGGACGCCGGCACGGGGGGCGTTAGATTGGCTGCGTCCATGAGCACCGCTGTCCCGTCCAAGCGCGTCAACCTCCGCACCCCGGAGGTCATGCAGGAGGTGCAGGCCGCCGTCGAATCGCACTACCATAGTCCCATGGTCGAGCGTTTGCGGGCCTCCGGGGGCGTGGCGACCTTCGGCGATGTGACCGTGCGCTTGGCCAAGCAATTCGGCTTTTGCTACGGCGTCGAGCGGGCCATCGATCTGGCCTATGCGGCACGGAAAGTTTTTGCCGACCGCAATATCTTTCTCGTCGGTGAAATTATCCACAATCCGGACGTCAACGCGCAACTTGCCGCCATGGGCATCCGCACGCTGTCCGGAACGTGCAAGTTGACCGATATCGACGAACTATCACCCGAAGATGTGGTCATTGTGCCCGCTTTCGGTGCCGAGGTTGCGGTGCACGAACGGATCAAGGCGCGGGGTTGCCAGATTGTCGACACCACCTGCGGTGACGTCATGAGCGTGTGGAAACGGGTGCGGCAATACGCCAACGATGGGGTGACCTCGATCATCCACGGTAAGTCCGACCACGAAGAGACAAGGGCGACCAGTTCCCGCGCGCGATCTGCGGGGGGCGACGGTCATTTTCTCGTGGTCTATGATCTGGAGGAGACAGACTATCTTTGCCACTACCTGCGCCACGGCGGCGACCGTGCGGCCTTTCTGGACAAGTTTCGTGGTGCTTGCTCCGAAGGATTCGACCCCGATCTGCATCTGCACAAAGTCGGCGTGGCCAACCAGACCACCATGCTCCGCTCCGAAACTGAAGAGGTGCAGCGGCGGATCCGTCTTGCGGTGACGGCGCGCGATGGGTCGGAGGAAAATTTCCGCGTCTTCGACACCATTTGCGGCGCCACGCAGGAGCGCCAGGATGCGCTGCTCGACCTGCTCGCCCGTCCGCCAGACCTCATGCTCGTCGTCGGCGGTTACAACAGCTCGAACACCACGCACCTCGCCGACATGGCCAAGGAAAAGCTGCCGGCCTATTTTGTTCTCAATGCCGACTGCCTCGAGTCGCCGCAGCATATTCGTCATTTTGACACCCACGCACGTTGCGAAATAACTGCCGAGGACTGGTTGCCGGCCGGTCCGATCTCTGTCGGGATCACGGCAGGTGCCTCTTGCCCGAGTAACCTGATCGAGGATGTCATCATCCGCCTCCTGAAGCTGCGGGAGATTTCGGCCCCTGATCAAGCGTGACCCCGGGCTACCGCCCACAAAAACCCCCTTGCGCGGACTGGACTTCGAGGGTATGGAAAACGAGAACTGTTCACCCATGACTGTCCTTTATCCCCCCAAAAACTTTAGGCACGGAATGCGGCGATCTGCTTTCTTACTCGTTGTGGCCGTTGGCTTGGTCACTTCGTCTGTTGCCCAGACCGACTCTCCTGCTTTTCGTTTCCCTCCCGGTGTTGACTGGAACAGCGCCACGCCTGAGCAGATAGTGCAGTCCGTCTTTGATGCGGCCAAAAACAATCCTGATGCGGCAGCAGATGTTGCTGCCGCAGGCGTTTTGGCGGCAGCCCAGACTGGGCGCTTTCCGCGGGAGGGAAGTCAGGACGGCAAGCAAACAACCGATCCTGATGGCTCTGGTGGTGACCCGACGATTGAAGATGTGGCTGGAATGATTGCTGATGCGGCGAAGCAGGCCAATCCCGCCATGGCGCCGCAAATCGACTCTGCGGTTGCCGGGGTTCTCGCTACCCTGCCTGCGGGCGGTGCGCTTGGTGGTTCTGGCCCGACAGGAACGGGTGACCCCAGCGGAGGATCTGCGCCCCCGCCGCCGGCAGGTTTTGGCGGAGGCGGAGGTTCCAGCGGCTCGAGTAGCGCGAGCAATTAAAGCTTGGCGCGGCGCGCCTCAGACCATGATTTCCTCGTGGAAGAGGCGGCCTTCGGTCGTGGCCTTGACGTAGCCGGCGCGGATGGTGAAGTCGCCGAAGTGTTCGCCCTCCTCCCGTTCCGTGGCATAGCGGCGGATGATCGGTGCGAGTTCGTTGACGATCTCCTCCGCTTTGACCGAGGGCTTGTAGAGTTTGTTCAGCCTTGAACCGTCATGGGCGGCGCCGAGGTAGATGTTGTATTTGCCCGGGGCGCGACCGACAAAACCGATTTCCCCGAGGTAAGGCCGCGCACAGCCGTTCGGGCAACCGGTCATGCGGATGAGGATGGCGTCGTGGTGCAGACCGCACTCCTCGATCACTTCGTCCAATTCGCTGACCAGTTGGGGCAGGTAGCGCTCGCTTTCCGCGAGAGCGAGGCCGCAGGTGGGGAGGGCGACGCACGCCATCGAATTGAGGCGCAGACCGGTGATGCGTTCGGGGACATCCAGCTTGTATTGCTTGAGCAGTGCTTCGATCCGCGGCTTTTGCTCCGCCGTCACGCCGCCGATGACCAGATTCTGGTTGGCGGTGAGACGGAAGTCGCCGGCGTGGACCTTGGCAATCTCGCGCAGGCCGGTTTTGGCCGGAAGGTCATCGGTGTCGCGCAGGCGGCCGTTCTGGATGAAGAGCCCGTAATACCAGCGTCCATCCGTGCCTTCGCTCCAACCGTAGCGGTCGCCCGAGCTGGTGAATTCAAAAGGACGCGTCTCGCCCAGTTTCCAGCCGAGACGGGATTCGAGTTCGTTTTTGAACCAGTCGATACCGCGGTCCTCGATGGTGTATTTGAGGCGGGCGTGCTTGCGGTTGGTGCGGTCGCCGAAATCGCGCTGCACGGTGAGGACATTTTCCGCGACCTCGACAACTTTTTCCCGCGGGAGGTAGCCGATGACGTTGGCCAAGCGCGGGTAGGTTTTGGTGTCGCTGTGTGACATACCAAGGCCGCCGCCGACCGAGAGGTTGTAGCCGAGGAGTTTTCCTTCTTCCCCGATGGCAATGAAACCGAGGTCCTGCGTGTAAACGTCGATGTCATTGCTCGGGGGAACGGCGAAGCCGGTTTTGAATTTGCGCGGAAGATACGTTTTGCCGTAGAGCGGTTCCTCCTCGGTCTCGGGATTCACTTTTTCGCCGTCGAGCCAGATCTCGTGGTAGGCGCGGGTCTGCGGGGTGAGGTGGGCGCTGACCGCGCGGGCGTCTTCGAGGACGGGAGCGTGGAGGGCGGATTGCCAGGGGTTCGGGTTGGCCATGACGTTGCGATTCACGTCGCCGCAGGCCGCGATGCAGTCGAGGACGGCGTCGTTGATGCCCTGCATGGTCGTTTTGAGGACGTCCTTGGTGATGAAGTGGAGTTGGAAGGCTTGGCGGGTGGTCAGCTTGATGTTGTGGCTGCCGTATTGGTCGGCCAGCGCGTCGATCTTGAGCCACTGCTCCGGGGTGCAGACGCCGCCGGGGACGCGGATGCGGATCATGAAGATGAAGGCTTTTTCGAGGCCGGCCTTCTTGCGTTCGGTGCGCTGGTCGCGGTGGTCCTGCTGGTAGATGCCGTGGAATTTCGAGACGGTCGTGTCGTCGTCGGAGATGGCGCCGGTCGAGCGGTCCTCGAGGCTGGCGGCCAGCGTGCCGCGGAGGAAATTGCTGGCTTCTTTGAGGCCCTCGACTTTGGAGAGCGGCTTGGGGTCGGCGTGGTCGGAGATCATGGCGTGGTCAGCAGATGAATTTAAAGGCCCGTGGCACGGGGGGCAACCGTCGAATGTGCGGGTTGCATGGCGGGCCGGTTTGCGTCAAATGTTACGTTGCCATGTCGGATCTGGTTTCCCAGTCTTTTCCCCCCGAGCGGCTGACCGCCGTCTCGGTGCTGCGCGCTTACCGGGACGGATTTTTTCCCATGGGTTGCGGCGACGGGCGGTTGCGGTGGTTTTCGCCGGACCCCCGGGGCATCCTGCCTCTGGACGGCTTCCATTTGCCGCACGGATTCCGCCGGGTGCTCCCGCGTTTGGGTTTCACCGTGAGTGTGGATCTGGCCTTTTCGGAAGTTGTGGCGGGCTGTGCGGACCGACCCGAGACATGGATCGATCCCGCCATCGCGAGGGTCTATGCCGATCTTTTTGCCGCGCGTTCCGCCCACAGTGTCGAGGTGTGGCAAGGAGGCAACCTGGTCGGCGGGCTTTATGGCGTGCGGTTGGGCGGGGTTTTTTTCGGTGAGTCGATGTTTTCGCGGGTCAGGGAGGCTTCCAAGGTGGCCCTGCTTGCGCTGGTCGGCATTCTCCGCGCCCAGCAGTTCGGATTGCTCGATATCCAATGGGTGACCGATCACCTGGAGAATTTCGGTGCGGTGGAAATTCGCCGCCCCGTCTACCTCAACTACCTCCGCGAGGCCATGGTGAGACCGTGTTCCTTCCCGCCACCCGGCGAGGTGCGTCTGGCGGAATTGCCGAGGCAGCACGCCATCGCGATGACGGAGCAGCGCGGGGCGGGTGTGTCTTTGCCCTGAGGGCGGTTTGCCGGCCTGTCCCCCGGGGCGGACTTCAAACCGAGGGTTCTGATTTGATTTCCCCGTCGGCAAACACGGTGACAATCACCTTTTCCTCGGCGGCGCGCCGGGCCGAGGTCAGCGGACGACCCTGGGTATCCATCGTGATGGTGAAACCGCGGGCCAGCGTTTGGCGTGGCCCGAGCAATTCCAAGGCGTGGGCGTGACGCTCCCGCTGGAGCCGGCGTTGTTGCAGGAAAGTGGCCGTTGCTTTCTCGCGGCGCTGGGTCAGGGCGGCCAGACGGTCG
Organism: Chthoniobacterales bacterium; assembly: GCA_044359955.1. Lineage (GTDB taxonomy): Bacteria > Verrucomicrobiota > Verrucomicrobiia > Chthoniobacterales > JACTMZ01 > JACTMZ01. The sequence continues at coordinate 139,953 of JBIKLF010000001.1, forward strand.
GACCAAAAGGCCAGGCGGGCGGACGGGGCACGGGCTGCGAGAACCGCCCTGGCCCGGCCGGTGCTCTCTTGGAGCAAGGCAAGGCGGGCCGAGACGGCCGAACTGCTGCGAGCCTGCAGGTCGTCGGTCAACTGGCGCCAATCGCCAATCCGGCGCAGGGGCAAGCGGAAGACTCCGGACGCGGCGCGCAGTTCGAGTTGTGCGCGGGCTTGGGTCAAATGGACGCCGGCATCGCGCTCGAGGCGCCGGAGCAGGGAACGCAAGCGGTCGATCGTCTCCGCGCGATCCGTGCTGAGAATTTCCGCCGCGGCACTGGGCGTGGGGGCGCGCACGTCGGCGGCGAGGTCCGCAGTGGTCACATCGGTTTCATGGCCGACCGCCGAGATGACCGGCACGCCGCTGGCGGCAATGGCGCGGGCGAGGATCTCTTCATTGAATTCCCACAGGTCCTCGAGGCTTCCGCCACCGCGGGTGACGACGATGACATCCACCGCGGGAAAACCGCGATCCTCGGCCGCGGCGAAACGTCCGACCGCCTCGGCAATTTCCCTCGCCGCCCCCCGTCCCTGGACACGGACCGGAGCGATGAAAATTTCAATGTGCGGTGCCCGCCGGCGCAGGACGTGCAGGAAGTCGCGGATCGCGGCACCGGTGGGCGAAGTGACCACCCCGACGCGGACAGGGTGGGGAGGCAGGGGCTTTTTGCGGGATTGGTCGAAGAGTCCCTCGGCCCGGAGTTTTTCTTGGAGGGCACGGAGGCGTGCTTCGAGTTCGCCGGCACCGCGCGATTGCAGGCGGCGGACGACGATTTGGTATTGGCCGCGCGCCTCGTAGACCGAGATGTCGCCGAACAATTCGACCTGCATCCCATCGCGCAAGGGCGGCGCCCCGGAAGCCGAGCTGCGGAAGAGAACGCAGGAGACCTGCGCACTTTCGTCTTTCAGGCTGAAATATTGGTGCCCGGATGGTTGCCGGCGGAGATTGGAAAGTTCACCCTGCACCCAAACCGTGCCAAGAGTTCCTTCAAGGCATTCGCGCACCGCGCGGTTGAGCCGGGTGACGGTCAACGGGCCGCTTGGTGCCGGGGGCTCGGCCCGCTCTTCGGGGAAGGCGAGAATGCCCTGCTTGTTCATGGCGGTCAGGAGGGAAATTGCTGCCACTCGCGCCGCAGCGTGTCGACCAATTTGCGCAAGCGCAGGGTCAATCCCGGCTCGGAAAGGATTTCCTGTGCCGCGAGGGGATCGCGGACAAGATGCTGCGCGAAGAGGTCGCCGAGCGTGGCCGGATCGTTCATTTCCCCGACCGCATTGATAAAAGTTTCCGGCAACTCGATCCCGCGCGAGACGAGGCCCGTGCAAATGTCCTGCAATTCGTGCCGCAATCCCTGCGCCGCCTCCTCGTCGTCGATCACCGTGGCCAGCGGTCTGGCCCGGCCGATCAGGTAGGGTTCCTTTTGCTCGAAATCGGTGAACTCGACCCGGCCCAACCCCTGCAGGATGAGTTGGCTGGTGCCGTCGGGCTGGCCCACGCAGGCGCGGACCAAACCGGCCCCGGCGACGGGAAAGATCGACTCCTCCCCGGTGTCCGGCCGCACCATGCCGACGGCGAAAATACGGTCGCCGGCCAGGACGGAGGCGAGCATCTCGCGGTAACGGGGTTCGAAAATGAAGAGCGGCATCAACGCATTGGGAAAAAGGGTCACTCCGGAGAGGGCCATCACGGGCATGGAGGCCGGAAGCGGGACGGAGTCCTTATTCATCGCACCCCAATTTACGCCGGAATGCGCCCGCGGGGATCTTTTTTTCACGGCTTTTTCGCTTCAAGCCATGCGGTCCGCTCGGCTACTCTCCCCCTATGCCCGAATCGCCCAAGTATCGCCGCGTGCTCCTCAAAATCAGCGGCGAGGCCCTGCGCGAGCCGGGCAGCAAAGATAATATCTCGCCCCAGATCGTCAGCGCGCTCGCGGCCGAAATCAAGGAAGTGGCCGCCCTCGGGGTGCAACTTGCGGTGGTTGTCGGCGGCGGCAACATCTGGCGCGGACTGGCCGCCTCGCACCGCGGGATGAACCGCGCCACGGCCGACTACATGGGCATGCTGGCCACGGTGATCAACGGCATGGCCTTGATGAGCGGACTGGAAGACCTCGGTGTCACCACCCGTGTGCAAACCGCGATCGAAATGAACAACGTGGCCGAACCCTTCATTCTGCGGCGCGCCCTGCGGCATCTGGAAAACGGGCATGTCGTCATTTTCGTCGCCGGCACCGGCAACCCTTTCTTTTCCACCGACACAACGGCGGCACTCCGCGCCAACGAGATCGGTGCCGACGTCATTCTCAAGGCCACCAAAGTCGACGGCATCTATGATGCCGACCCCAAGACGCACCCGGAGGCCCGGAAATACGACCAGATCACCTACACCGAGGCTTTGCAAAAGCGGTTGCAGGTCATGGATTCGACCGCCTTCAGCCTTTGCATGGACAACAAGATGCCTATCGTGGTCTTCGACATCGCGGGCCCGAGCAACATCAAGCGCGCGGTCACGGGAGAACCGATCGGCACGCTGGTCACCGGAAACTGACAATTTATGGACGAAATTCTTTTCACCGCAGAAGAGGGCATGGATAAAGCCCTCGATTTCATGAAGCACGAATTCAGCAGCGTGCGCACCGGCAAAGCCTCACCGGCCCTCGTCGAGGGGATCGAGGTGGACGCCTACGGATCGGTCATGAAACTCAAGCAACTCGCGCTGATCAGCACGCCGGAACCGCGGCTGATCATCATTCAACCTTTCGACGCTTCGACCACCAAATCGATCGAGAAAGCGATCAACGAATCGAAGATCGGCATCACACCCTCGGTCGACGGCAAAATCATCCGTCTTCCCGTCCCCGAACTCAGCGAGGAGCGGCGCAAGGACCTGGTCAAAACGCTCAAAAATATGGCCGAGGAAACCCGCGTGCGCCTGCGGGCGGCCCGCCGTCAGGCCATGGAAACGGCCAAGAAAATGCAGAAGGAGGGCAACCTGACCGAAGATGACCTGAAGAGCGCCGAGACGCAGATCCAAAAACTGACCGACAAATTCGTCGCCGATGTGGATGTCCATCTGACATCCAAGGAAGCTGACATCATGAAAATCTGATGAACTTCCTTCGCCCACGGCAGCTTTTGGTTTTGGCTCTCTTACTGGCCGCTTTGACCGGCGCGTCCGCCAATGTGGCGCGCTGGGCCCCGGATTTCGGCTGGCTCAAGTCGGGCAGCAACCGCGCCACGCTGAAGTCGCTGCGCGGACAACCCGTGGTCCTGGTCGTGGCGCCGACGCCGCGGCACGGCAAGTTCCGCAAGCAAGTCAAAGAGCTGCAGAAGACCTACCAACTGCTCGGCAACGACAAATCGGTCATGGTCGCGGCCTTCACGCAGGAACCGGGCGTGATCCGCTCGAACATCCCGTTCGTGCTGGCCTCCAACCCCGGTGCCGTCGCGCAGTCTTACGGGGTGACGGGAGACTTTGCCGTCTTTGTCATAGGCCGCGATGGCAATCTCGATGAGATTTCGGACCGCGTCCTGCCGGGCCAGCGCGTCCTCGACATCATCAATAACTCCTTCGTCGCGCAGCGCGACAACCGGCGCGCGGAGTAGGCGGGTCGCTTCGGTTCAGGTGGATCGCGCTCTCCGAGCGCGATGAGAGCGGTTTAAGAAAAGCTGTAGTTGCTCGTCGTTCCGGCGCCGAGGACGGCGCCGCTACAGACAAATTTAAACCAAGCCCGAAAAGGCCGTAGACTTTACCTCTTAAGGTAGGGACGAGCGGCCCGCTCGTCCGCTCTCTGTAAAACGGACACGCGGGCCGCGCGCGGGCCGCGTGTCCCTACCCGACGATCGTCATTCGCGAGTCCAAGTCCTTTTGAGCATTGGTATTAAACCGCTCTATCCTAAAAACTTTGGCGCACGGCGTCGGCAAGGCGGTCCGCGTGGTCTTCGAGCAAGCCCGCATCGCGCCCTTCGAGGAGGATGCGCAGCTTCGGCTCGGTGCCGCTGTAGCGGACCAAGATGCGGCCGCGCGGGGCGAGGGCTTGCTCCGCGGCGGTCATGGCGGCCTGGATCGCCGGCACCGATTCGAGGGGTGGTTTGGATTTCACGACCACCGCGCGCTGCGCTTGCGGGTATTTCCGGAGCACTCGGCGGAGTTCGCTCAGGGGCTTTCCGCTCTCGGCCATGAGGCGGAAAATTTGCAGGGCGGAAACGAGTCCGTCGCCGGTTGTGCCGTGACGCAGAAAGATCATGTGTCCGCTCTGCTCGCCGCCGAGGATGAATCCGCCCGCGCGCATGGCTTCGAGCACATAGCGGTCGCCGACCGCGGTGCGGATCACTTGGCCGCCGGCTTGTTCGATGACTTCGTCGAGTCCGAGATTACTCATCACGGTGGCAACCACGGTTTGGCCCGCGAGTTCGCCGCGGCGCAGCAGGTCGAGGGCAGCCATGGCGAGCAGTTCGTCGCCGTCGAGCGGATCGCCGGTCTCATCGCAGAGGAGAAGGCGGTCGGCATCGCCGTCGTGGGAAAGTCCGACCTGGGCCCCGGTCTCTTTCACGAGACGACTGATCTCGTGGGACACGGTGCTACCGCAGCCGACATTGATGTTGCTTCCGTCGGGCGTGGCGTGGAAGACATGCACCTCGGCACCGAGCGCCCGGAGGGCGGCCGGGGTTGTCTCGAACGCGGCCCCGTTGGCGCAGTCCACCGCGACCTTCAGTCCGTGCAGGGAGAATCCGGCCGGCAAGGATTGCAGGGCGTGCGCCACGTATTGACGCGCGGCATGATCAAAGGCGGCAACAACTCCCGCCCCGTCGGTCGCGGGCCCCTCGAGTTGCTGCTCGATGGCGAATTCGGTGGCGTCGGGGAGTTTGAATCCGTCGCCGGAGAAAAATTTGATCCCGTTGTCGTGGGCCGGATTGTGGGACGCGGAAATGACCGCCCCGGCATCGAGGCGGTTTGCCACCACGAAGGCAGCCACCCCAGGGGTGGGAAGGACGCCAAGCAAGCGCACCTCGCCGCCGGCCGAGGCCATACCCCGTGCCAGTGCCTCCTCAAGCATCGGGCCGGATTCGCGCGTGTCGCGTCCGATGGCGATAACCGGCTTTTTTTTGCCCAGCACACGGACGAGCGCGCGTCCCAGCTTTTCGGCGAACTCCGCCGTGATCGGTGTTTCACCGACACGGCCGCGGATGCCGTCGGTCCCGAAGTAGCGGCGGGTCATTTTTTGGCGCGTTCGGAAGATGTCGCGCGGCTGCGTCCGTCGCCACCGGGATCCACATTGTGCTGGATGAGATACCAGACGACCGCGGCCAGCACGAGGCAGGTCAGCTTAACTTTCCAATTGTGCAGGAGAATCTGTTTCATACTTCTCGAGGAGGAGGAGTTGGTTGAGGCGACGGCGGAAGCGGTCGATGTTGAGGTTGCGTTCGAGGATGCCGCGATGGCAGAGCGAGACGTGGCCGGTTTCCTCCGAGACCAGGATGGCAATGGCGTCCGATTCCTCAGTGATACCGATGCCGGCACGATGGCGCAGCCCGAGACTGCGGTCGAGGTCTTCGCGCGCGGTGAGCGGAAAGATGCACGCTGCGGCGGTCACACGGTCGTTCTGCACGATGACACCGCCGTCATGCAGCACCGTCTTAGGGTGAAAGATGGTCAGGATGAGTTCCTTGGAAAACACGGCGTCGAGATCGACGCCGGTCGAGGCGAATTGGCGGATGCTGATGTCGCGCTCGAGGGCGATGAGCGCGCCGAATTGGCGCCTGGCCAGATCGAAAACGGTGTCGACCAGTTGGTCGATCGATTCTTTTTTCTGCAGGGCGGACCGGAAGAAATGCTGGCTGCCGAGTTCGGTCAGGGCCCGCCGCAATTCCGGTTGGAAAATGACCACCAGGGCGATGGCGAGAAAAACGGAGAAGCTGCGGAGGAGCCAGCCGATGACGTTGAGGTCGAGCAGTTGGGAGGCCAGCGTGAGGCTGATGAAGATCAGGGCGAGTCCGACGAGAATCTTCGCCCCCGGCGTGCCGCGGAAATAAAGATAGCCGTAGTAAAGCAGCACGGCGAGCAACACGACCTCGACGGCACTGGTCCAATTGGTGCTGATAAATTCGATGACGGGCTCCATCGGTTCTCATTCTGCACGCCCCGCGGGCCAGGGGCGAGCGCGCAGTCCGCGGGGTGGGGGGATTTTTGCCTCTGGATTTGACGGCGGACCAAGCGTAATTTGCCAGGTATGTCGCAGCAACAAGTCGTTCCCGTCCAACTCAAGGCCGTCGTCCCGACCGCCAATGGCGCGGCCCTGTTTCTCGGCACGGAGGAAAAAACCTTCGTTATTTATGTCGATGCCACGGTCGGCCACGCGATCAACATGTTCCTCGCGGGCACGGAGAAAGAGCGTCCGCTGACCCACGATCTCATGGCCCACGTGCTGGCCGCCTTCGGCGCGAAGGTGGACCGGGCGGTGATCAATGATGTGAAAAACAGCACGTTCTACGCCCGGCTCATTGTCTCGGCGGAAAACGAATTGCATCAAAAGAAAATCATCGAATTGGATGCGCGGCCGAGCGACTGCATCGCCATGGCCATCCAGCAAAAAGCACCGATTTTGGTCAGCCGCACCGTGCTCGACGAGGTGGATGATGCCTCCGACGCGCTCAAGCAGCTCGAAGCGACGAAGGAGCAGGGCGGGGAACCGCCGATCGTCGGGGAAGGCGAAGAGGAATAACCGAAGCGCCGGGGTTCCCCCGCGTGCCAGCCCCAGCCATGTTTATCGACCAAATCCGCATCCACGCCATTGCCGGCAGTGGCGGGAACGGGTGCTCCAGCTTCCGCCGCGAGAAATTCGTCCCGCTGGGCGGTCCCGATGGGGGCGATGGCGGTGACGGCGGCAGCATCATCCTGCGCGCCGACCCGCAGATCGACACCTTGGTCAGTCTTTATTACGAACCGATTGTCCGGGCCAAAAGCGGCGGCAACGGGATGGGTAAGCAGAAATACGGTCGCGCGGCGCCGGACAAAATCGTTCCCGTGCCGGTCGGGACACTGGTTTACCGGCTGCCGGACGTTGCGCCGCATGATCCCTTGAAATTCGTGGAGGAAGAGAAGCAGCCCCCGCGCCGGCGGAAGTTGGAGGCGAAGGATCTCGAATTGCTCGTCGATCTGGACCAGCCGGAGGCGGAATTTTTGCTCGGTCAGGGTGGCCGCGGCGGCCGGGGCAATATCCATTTCAAAAGTTCGCGCAACCGCGCGCCGCGGCAATACACCGAGGGCACGCCGGGCGAAGAGGGGTGGTTCTTTCTCGAGTTGCGCATGATCGCCGACGCCGGCTTGGTCGGCTATCCGAACGCCGGGAAATCGACTCTGCTCGGGGCGCTTTCGGCCGCGCACCCGAAGGTGGCGGCCTACCCGTTCACCACTTTGCATCCGATGGTTGGGGTGATGGATTTCCCCGGCTTCCGCCGCGCCACCATCGCCGACATTCCCGGACTGATCGAAGGCGCGCATCTCGATGTCGGACTCGGGCACGATTTTTTGCGGCACATCGTTCGTTGCCGCACGCTGCTCTTGGTGGTCGATGCCGCCGGCAGCGAGGGGCGCGATCCGGTCGAGGACGTGCGGAAAATCCGCGAGGAATTGAGCCTTTACGATCCCTTGCTGGCGCGGCGCCCGTGGGCTTTGGTGGCCAACAAGACGGATTTGCCGGGAGCGGCCGAGAACCTGCCGCGTTTGGCCCAGGAGTTTCCCGGTGTGTCCCTCATCGCCATCTCGGCCCAACAAAAAGGGAATTTGGAGGAACTGCAGAAGTTCCTCGATGCCGAGGTGGGCCACCCCGGTTGACCGCCGGCGATCACGTGGAACACGCCGCCGAAAACGAGTCCGAAGGTTCCGAGAAATTCCGCGATGGTTGGTTGATGGGCTCCGCCGGATTGGAGTTGCAGGGGGTTATTCCAGCTTCACTCTTGAATGGCAGGGCCAGCAAAGCATTGCCGAAAGAGGGTCGGAAGGGCAGGATGCCGGGTTCAAAATCATGCGCGAAATAGGCATAGGTCTGGCCGGATTCGGCACGGTAGGAGCCGGGGTTTTCCTCAATCTGGAAAAAAACCGGGCGTTGCTCCGTGAGCGGACGGGCTGCGACTTGGTGGTGCGCAAGGTCGCCGTGCGGGATTTGGGTAAAAAACGTGCGGCGGGGTTGCCGTCCGGTCTGCTCACCGGCCAATGGCGCGACCTGCTGGAAGATCCGCAGATCGAGGTTGTGGTGGAACTGATGGGCGGCATCGAGCAACCGCTCGAGTTGATCTTGCAGGCCATCGAGCGCGGCAAAATCGTCGTGACCGGCAACAAAGCCCTGCTCGCGGAGCACGGCGCGGAAATTTTCCAACGGGCCGCGGCGAAGAAAGTCCCGGTCTTCTACGAGGCGGCGGTGGCCGGCGGCATCCCGATCATCAAGGCGGTGCGCGAGGCTTTCGTGGCGAATCACTTCCAGCGCGTCCGCGGCATCATCAACGGCACGAGCAACTACATCCTCACGCGCATGAGCGAAAGCGGACTGGATTTCGCGGCGGCCTTGGCCGAGGCGCAGGAGGCGGGTTACGCGGAAGCCGACCCGACGCTCGACGTCAACGGCTGGGACGCCGGCCACAAAGCGGTCATTCTGGCTTCGCTCGCTTACGGCTTTTGGGTGCCGAGCCAGGACGTTCTGGTCGAGGGCATCGAGCGCATCGCGCCGGAGGATATTCGTTTTGCCGCGCAACTCGGCTACACGCTCAAGCTGCTCGCCTTCATCGATGCGGGGGCAGATGGCGCGGTCGAGGTCAGCGTGCAACCGGCCCTCGTCCCGAACGCCAATATTCTTGCCTCGGTGCGCGGTGTCTTCAATGCCATCGCCGTGCGTGGTGACGTGGTGGGAGATGCGCTTTTTTACGGACGCGGGGCCGGGCAGGATCCGACGGCCAGTTCGGTGCTCGGCGACCTGGCCGATGCGGCGCTGGCCTTGCAGTCGCCGCGCGCCTCCTACGGGTTCATTCCGCACACGCTTTACGGCAAGCTCCGTCCGGCCTCCGACGTGGTCAGCCCGTTCTATCTGCGCCTCGGCGTGGATGACAAACCGGGGGTGCTGGCCCGCATTGCCGGTCTGCTCGGCGAGGCGGGGATCGGCATTTCTTCGGTCATCCAACCCGAGACGGAAGAGGGCGCGAAAGCCGCACTCGTATTGATGATCCACGATGCGCCGCGTGGAAAGATGTTGTCCGCTCTGGGTAAAATCCGCGCGCTCGATTGCGTGCACGACGAACCGGCGCTCTACCGGGTGGAGGCGGAGGCGTGAAAAATTTGCACGACCGCGGCGTGATCAGCCGCTACCGGAAATTTCTGCCCGTGAGCGAGGCCACCCCGGTGGTTTCGCTCAACGAGGGTTCCACGCCGCTGATTTACTCGCCGAAGCTGAGCCGGCTCGTCGGGCGCGGCGCGGAGGTCTACGTCAAATACGAAGGACTCAACCCGACGGGATCTTTCAAAGATCGCGGGATGACGATGGCCATTTCCAAAGCCGTCGAGCGCGGAGCCAAGGCGGTCATTTGCGCTTCGACCGGCAACACCTCGGCCGCCGCCGCCGCTTACGCCGCACGTGCCGACCTGGCCTGCGCGGTGCTGCTGCCCGCCGGAAAAATCGCCGCCGGCAAATTGCTCCAGGCCTTCATTTACGGCGCCAAAGTCGTCGCCATCCGCGGCAACTTTGATGATGCCCTGCGGTTGGTGCGCGAACTCGGCGCCGACGGGCGTTTCGAGATCGTCAACTCGATCAACCCGTTCCGGATCGAAGGACAAAAAACGGCGTCCTTCGAAATCATCGAGGAATTGGGCGACGCGCCGGATATCCACATTTTGCCCGTTGGCAATGCCGGCAACATCACGGCTTACTGGCAGGGCTACCGCGAATTTCACCAACTCGGCAAGGCCACGAAGTTGCCGCGCATGACCGGATTCCAAGCGGCCGGTTCCGCGCCGATTTTTTTCGACCACGTCGTGGAGAAGCCGGAGACCATTGCCACGGCCATCCGGATCGGCAACCCGGCCAGCTGGCAGGGAGCAAGTCACGCGGTCAAAGATTCCGGAGGTTGCATCGACATTGTGACCGACGAGCAAATCCTCGCCGCCCAGCGCTGGCTCGCCTCCGAGGAAGGCATTTTCGTCGAACCGGCCAGCGCGGCGTCCGTCGCGGGGTTGATGAAATGTTTTTCCAACGACCGGTGCGCGACGTGCCCTTTCCATCAATATCCGGAAGGCGCGAAAATCGTGCTCACGGTGACCGGACACGGTCTTAAAGATCCCGAAGCGCCGATGGTGCACGGCTTCAAAGCGCTGGAAGCGGAAGCCACCATGGAGTCGGTGGCGAAAGTTTTGGGAGTCGGCTGATGGCGATCATCGTCCAGAAATACGGCGGCACCTCGGTCGGCAATCCCGAGCGGATCAAGAACGTCGCAAGCCGCGTGCTCGAGACCCAGCAGGCCGGCCACAAGGTTGTCGTGGTGGTCTCGGCCATGTCGGGGGTGACCGACTCGCTGATCAAACTTTCGAGGGAGGTGTGCACCCAGCCCAGCGAGCGCGAAATGGACGTCCTTCTTTCCACCGGCGAGCAAACCACCATCGCGCTCCTCGCCATGGCGTTGCAGGGTTTGGGCACCCCGGCGGTTTCTTTGACCGGGGCGCAAGCCGGTATCGTGACCGATGGTGTGCACACCAAGGCCAAGATTTTCAACATCACGCCGAAGCAGATCCACAGTCACCTCGATGAAGGGGCGATTGTCATCGTCGCGGGATTCCAGGGTCAGACACCCGAAGGCGAGATCACCACGCTGGGGCGCGGCGGATCCGACCTCACGGCGATCGCGCTGGCGGCCGCGCTTAAGGCGGACAAATGCGAAATTTTTACCGATGTGGACGGCGTCTACACCTGCGACCCGCGCATCGTGCCCGACGCGCGCAAGATTGACACCATCAGCTACGAGGAAATGCTCGAAATGGCGTCGTCAGGGTCCAAAGTCATGCAGTCGCGCTCGGTCGAGTTTGCCAACAAGTTCAACGTCCTTTTCGAAGTCCGCAGCAGTTTCAACCAGAACCCGGGAACCATCGTGAAAGCAGAAACACCAGGCATGGAGGACGTCGTCATCCGCGGCGTCAGCATCGAACGCAACCAGGCGAAAGTCACCATCGAGGGCGTGCCTGACAAGACCGGCACGGCGGCAAAAATTTTCAACGCACTGGCCGCGGCCAATGTGGTCGTGGATGTCATTGTGCAGACCGCGCCGCACGAGGGAACGACGGACATTTCCTTCACCACGAACAGCGACGAATTGGACAAGGCCGGCCCGGTGCTCAAAGCCGTGGCCGCGGAAATCGGTGCTCTCGGGGTCACCCAAACGGCCGGCGTGGCCAAGCTCAGCGTGGTCGGCATCGGCATGCGTTCGCACTCCGGTGTGGCGGCCAAGTTGTTCAACTTGCTGGCGGCGGGCGGCTTCAACATCCAGATGATCTCGACCTCCGAAATCAAAATCGCCGTCATCCTCGACGAGGACAACATTGCCGAGGCCGCCAAGGCGGTGCATGCGGGATTCGGGTTGGCTGGATAACGGGGTGCTGCGCCCGTGGCATTGGCATCCCTGCCACTTTTACCCTAAAACCGTAGTTGAAAGTTGAGTGATGAGAGTTGAGGGAGTGAGCATGAGTAGTTTACGTCATCAGCTTGCCTCATCCTCGGGGTGACTGCGTCCGGACCGGCAAGTCAGTGGCTTTCAACCTCTCAACCCTCAACCATAAACTCTCAACGTCTTTTCTAGGTTCACTACTCCACCGTGTCGGCGAGGTAATCTTCGACCGCGAGGATATTCTTTTCCCCGGCGCGCTGGACGAGGCGGAGGAACTGGTCGGCGGAGGAAATTTCTTCGACCTGCTCGGTGATGAACCATTGCAGCGTGGCCGCGGTGGCGTGGTCTTTTTCTTCGACGGCCAGGTCCATGAGCTTGTTGATCGACTTGGTCACCGCCATCTCGCTGTCCAGCGCAGCCTGCGCCGCGGCTTCGGATGATTTGTAAGTGTGCGGCTGGGCCGGGATTTCGGGGATCTGCACGCGTCCGCCGGCATCGAGCACGTAACGGAGGAATTTGTGCGCGTGCTCGCGTTCCTCGCCGGCTTGCTTGAAAAAGCGTTTGGCGGCCTGCGGCAGGGCTTCGGCCTCGAAGTGCGCGGCCATCGCGTCGTATTTCATGGCGGCGGCAAATTCCATGCCGATCTGGGCGTTGAGCGCCTTTTGCATTTTGGCGGAGATCATCATGAAATCATCCTACGCACGTTGGGCGATTCAGGCAAAGTAGAAGCGGCATCTTGCCGCTTAACCTTGGTCGATAAGCGGCGGGCAGGCCGCTTCTACTCTTCAATCCGCCGGAATCCCCGGAAGTGCACCGAGTCTCGGCTCATCTCTGCCGGATGACCGCCACCGGGTAGCCATCAAAGCGGCTATCCGTGGTGAAGACCGGGCATTTGGCCCGAACGGCCAGGGCGATGATCATGCGATCAAAGGGATCCTCGTGGCCGGCTGGCAGCATCTCGGCGGCGTTGCAAAGGTCGGCGTCGAGGGGCACCACGCGCAGTTGATGCCGTCGGGCGATCTCCTCGACAAACGCCGCCACGCCAGCCTGCGGGCACGGAAGGATGATTTTTCCCAGACGGAGCTTGCGGGCCAGTTCCCACACCGTGACGCAGAGAATCACCGGGTCATCGGCTGCCGACAACTCGCTCCGCGCCGCCGGATCGCTCCATCGACCGGCGGCCAAATCCAGAACGGCGCAGGTGTCGAGAACGTGCGAGATCACTCGTCGCTCTTCCACTCCGACTCCCAGACCGCTTCGTCGGTGTAGGAAAGACGGCCCTTCCATTGCGGAGCGGGTGAAAGGGTGCGGCGGATGGCCTGCTTGACCGGCACAATGCGGAAGCGTGCCCCGTGGTGGCCCCGGCGGATGAAGACCTCCTCGCCCCGCTCGGCTTTGTGCAGGAGCAGGGAGAGGTTGTTTTTGGCTTTGAGAACGGTGCTCTCCATACTTGGCCAAGTTAGCCAAGACTGCGGCGACTGTCAAGTTGCCGAAGGTAGAGGCGGCATCTTGCCGCTTAACCTTGGTCGACAAGCGGCGGGGACTCCGCTTCTACTTTTCAATCCGCCGGCATCCCCGGCACGGTGAGGGCTTGGCCGTTGTCCTTTGGACCGAGGCCGAGCAGATACGGGCCGGCGGACTGCGCCCATTCTGGAGCCGTGGGGTAGGGCGCGGCGGACTCCTTGCCGAAGCAGGTCTGGAGCATCTCCGTGTTGATGATGCCCGGGTTGAGGGAAACGGCGCAGAGGCCTGAGGGGAGTTCCTGGGCCAGGGCTTGGGTCATTCCTTCGATCGCCCATTTGCTGGCGCAGTAGGCGGAGACGTCGGGGGAAGTTGAGCGTCCCCAACCGGAACTGAAATTGACGACCACCCCCGTGCCGCGATGAATCATGGCCGGGAGAAAATGACGCAGCACGTGCGCGGTGCCCTTGATGTTCACGTCGATGACGGCGTCGAATTCGTGGACAGGGATGTCCCAGAGCGGCGCGTTGCCCGCAATAACGGCCGCATTGTTGACCAGCAAGTGGGGCGCGCCGAAGTGCGCGAGGACATCGCAGGCCCAGAGGCGGACCGCCTCGTCGTCGGCGACATCCACGGCAGCGAAATGGTGGAGCGGTCCGTGTTCAGCCAGGAGTTCGTCGACGATCTCCTGCGAACGCGCACAACCGGCCACGCGGTGGCCTAGGGACAGGTAGTATTCGGCGAGGGCGCGGCCGCAGCCGCGCGAGATGCCGGTGATGACGATATTGCGGCCGCCTTTTTTCATCGGAGGTTGTAGCGGCGGTCTATGACCGCCGGAACCTAAGAGTAGAACGGGCACCGACGGTCATAGACCGCCGCTACAAGCAGAAGATTTCTCTTTGTCTTCCAACGGATTGAAATCCGCCGCGTGATACGAACTGCGCACCAGCGGCCCGCTGGCCACGTGGGTGAAGCCTTTTTTGCGGGCGATCTCGCCGTAGAGATCAAAGACTTCCGGACGGATGTATTCGACGACCGGCAAATGCTGCGGGGTGGGGCGGAGGTATTGACCCATGGTCAGCACCTCGACCCCATGGTCGCGGAGGTCGTCCATCGCTTGGAAGATTTCCGTCTCCGTTTCGCCGAGGCCGAGCATGAGACCGCTTTTGGTCACGGATTCCGGCCGCAGTTCTTTGGCGCGGCGCAGGAATTCGAGGGAGAGTTGGTATTTGGCCCGCGAGCGGACAACCGGCGTGAGGCGTTCGACGGTCTCGAGGTTGTGGTTGAAGATGTGCGGCGCGGCCGCCAGCACGGTGCGCAGGGAGTCGTCCTTGCCGTTGAAGTCGGGCACGAGGACTTCGATGACGATGGCCGCGTCGCGCTCGCGGATCGCTTCGATGGTCTGCGCGAAGTGGAGCGCCCCGCCATCGGCCATATCGTCGCGGGCCACCGCGGTGATGACCACGTGTTTGAGTTTCATCCGCATGACCGCTTCGGCCACACGCTGCGGTTCGTCCTGCTCAAGCGCGAAGGGTTTGGCCGTGGACACCGCGCAGAACCCGCAGGCGCGGGTGCAGCGGTCACCGGCAATCATGAATGTGGCCGTGCCCTGACTCCAACATTCCCAGCGGTTCGGACACTGCGCGCTTTCGCAGACGGTGTGCAGACGGAGGTCGGAGACCAGCGCCTTGGTCGAGAAAAAGACCGGGTTGGAAGGCAGGCGGACTTTGATCCAGTCCGGCTTCTTGGCCAGATGGAGGGCGGGGTCGATTTTGACGCGCGGCATTGGTGGTAAATTTACACTGAGGGAACGCGAGCGGAAGGGGAAAAGTTGCCTATCGGGTCACGGTCAAGAGACGAAAGGGTTGCCGGGGGCGGGCGGCCGGTGAATATTCAACCTATGGTCAGCTTTCACCCGGAATTTGTCCTCGACGAAAACCAGAACCGCACCGCGGTGCTTCTGCCGCTGTCGGATTGGGACCGGATTGTCAGCGAATTGGAGGAACTCGATGACATCCGCGCCTACGATGCCGCGCTGACGGAAGGCGGTAAACGGCTGCCCTTTGAGCAGGCCGTGCAGGAAATCCGGCAGCACTCCGGGGTGTGACTTACTCGATCGAGATCTTGCGGGTTGCGCAGAAGCAACTGGCCAAGATTGATCGGGCCCAGCAGCAACGGATTATCGATGCTATTCGTTTGCTGGCTGACAATCCACGCCCAGCGGGTTGCAAGAAATTGACCGGCCGACCGGCTTGGCGCATCCGGATCGGCGTCTACCGCGTGATCTACGAGATACACGATGGCCGGTTGCTCGTCCTCGTAGTGACGATCGGAAACCGGAAGGATGTCTACCGGTAGCCGGAGACTGTGCAACCGCTCTCGCCTTGAAAAGCCCCGCCCTCACTCCGCGCATCACTTCGGCTGAACACGGACTGGCTTTTCGGCCGTTGACCGAACGATCGATCGTAGTATCGTATGACGTATGGAGACCGTGACCATTTCGCCCAAATTCCAAGTTGTCATCCCGCAAAAAGTCCGGGAGGCGATGGGGTTGCGGTCCGGGGAGAAGGCGAAGGTGTTTTCTTTCCGCAACCGCATCGAGATTATTCCCGCACGTGATATCCGCAAGCTGCGCGGCTACCTCAAGGGTATCGATACGTCGTTCGTCCGCGAAGGTGACCGGGTCTTGCCGTTCAGGGGGCACGGCCGTCCCGGCCGTGATGTTTGATCGTGACGGGCGGGACGCCCGTGCCCCCTGGAGGGGAGTCTGTGCGCTCACTATGTGCCGCGTGGAAAAAGTGGCACGGGCATCTTGCCCGTGATGTCCGGTCATCATCGGCAGGATGCCGATGCCACTGCCGAAAACATCGTGCCGGTGGGCGTGCGGTCGTCGGAAAAAAGATCTTACTCCGAGCGCAATGCCGTCGCCGGCTGGATGCGCGCGGCGCGGGTGGCGGGGAGGAGACCGGCGAGGGCGGCGGCGGCGATGATCCAAACTGGTGTCCAGGCCATGAGGTCCCACGGATAGCGCAGTTGCACGGTCCAGCCGAAGAAGGCGAGGTTGATGACCCACGTGAGCACCATGGCGAGGCAGGCGCCGGCGGCGAGGCCGATGAGGCTGGCCAAGAGGCCGATCAGGGCGGACTCCGCGACGAAGGCACGCCGGACTTGGCCGGAGGATCCGCCGATGGCGCGCATGATGCCGATCTCGCGTTCGCGTTCGGTGACGAGAGTGGTCAGCGTGAGCGAGACACCGAGAACGGCGACAATGACCGAAATGGTGCGCAGGACGTAGGTGACGGCGAAGGTTTGGTCGAAAATTTCGAAGATGCGCTGGCGCAGGGAGGCGTTGGAATAGACGGCGTATTCGGTCTCGCCTCCGAAGCGCTCGCGGAGTTCGCTGCCGAGGGCGTCGGCCTGCGCGGGATCGTGGAGATGGACGCCCGTGGTGTGGGCGCCGGGAGCGGGCCAGTGGACAGCGTAGTTGGCGCGGTCCATAAGGATGACACCTTGGTCGCGGGTGTAGTCGAGGTAGACGCCGGCGATGCGGAAGGATTGCGGTCCGGCGGGGGCGGCCAGTTCGATCGGGTCGCCGGCGGCGACTTGATGGCGGCGGGCGAAGCTTTCCGAGACGGCGACATGGCCCGGGGTGCGGAAGAGTTGCGCTTTGCCTGCGCTGTCGCCGCCGGTGAATTCGAGTTCGCCGCGCACGCGGCCGCGGATGATGCCGAGGAAAACTTCTTCGCCGCGGAAGGGGATGCGTTTTTCGTGGAAGGTGTCGACCGAATCGACCGATGGATGGTTTTCCAGCCACGTGATCACTTCGTCGGGAATCGTGGCTTGGAATCCGGTGACTTCGTTGGCCGCGAGGGTGACGAAGAGATCGGCTTGGATGGTGCGGTTGATCCAGGTGTCCACGCTGGCGCGGAAGGAATAGATCATGACGGAAATACCGACGGTCATGGCAATGGCGGCCATGAGGGCTGCGGTGGTCAGGGCGTTGCGGTGCATGGCGCGGACGAGGTTGCGCACGGCCATGCGCCAGGCGGTGCCGCGGGTGAAGCGTGTCGCGAGTGGGGTGAGCAGTTTTCCGGCCGCGGACGTGGTGGCGGGGACGAGGAAGGCAAAGCCAATGATGACGAGAAACGCGGCGGCGAACCCGAGCAGGGCCGGTCCGGTCTGCAGCGCGAGCCAGGAAGTGGCGATGGCGCCGGCGAGGCAGAGGATCCCGTAAGCGAGCCAGCGTCGCGGGACGGTGGCGTAATGTTCCATCGCGGTGCCGAGGTGGAGGGCGCGGGTCACTTGCACTTTGGTCGCTTCGCCGGAGGGGATCCAGGCGGCGGCGAGGACAGACACCAGGCCGGCCATCGCTGCCGAGGCGATCTGCCATGGGGTAACGGCGAGATTTTCGATACTGACCAGCACATAAAGGGAGCTGATTGTTTCGCCGACGGCGCCAACGAGGAGTCCGGCCAGCGGGAAGGCGGCCAGAATGCCGAGGATGATCCCCGGAATTCCGAAGACGAGGGCTTCGCCGAGGAAGAGGGCGCGGATTTCGCGGCGCGAGGTGCCAATGGCGCGGAGGATGCCGATTTCGCGGCGGGCGCGCAGAACGGAGGCGGAGACCGTGTTGTAGATGAGAAACATGCCGACGAGGAGCGAGACGAGGCTGAGGGCGGTGAGGTTGAGTTGGAAACTGGCCAGCATCTTGCCGATTTGCTCGCTGCGTTGTTGCGGGGCGGCGACGACCACATCCGGAGGAACGATGGCGCGCGCGGCGGCCGCCACAGCGGCGGGGTCAGCGTCTGCGGAGAGGAGGATTTGCACGGAGTCGAGCTTTCCGACCGTGCCGAGCAATTCTTGGGCCCAACCGATATCCATCGAAGCCGAGCGGATATCGGCCAGTGCGGCGGGGTCGTCGGGTTGGAGGACAAAACGGACGCGGAGGTCGGCCGGGCGTCCGTTCGCGTTGACCCGGAGGATATCGCCTTGCTTGAGTCCGAGTTTCCGCGCGAATTCCCGGGTCAGGGCGAGGGCGTCGCGCTCGCGCAGCCAGGCTTCGACATCAACGGGCGCGCCATCGGGCCAGACCATGCGGAAGGTTTCGAAGGGCGGGTTGGTGAAGGGATCGACGCCGAGCAGGCGGAGGTATTCGCCGGGATGATCGGGCAGGGTGAGGATTCCTTGCACGACGGGGGTGGCCGCGGTCACCCCGGGGATTGCGGCCAAAGTCGGGAAGAGGGTTTCGTCGAGCGGACCGCGCACTTCGAGGTTTGCTTTGCCGGCCAGAAGTTCGACGCCGGCGCGGAACGAGCGGTTCGCGCTGTGGTTGGCGATCATGATGGCGAGGAAAACGCACACCCCGAGGGCCACGCTCACCACATTCATCGCGGCCAGCAACTTGTGGCGCCGGGCGTGGCGCAGGACCTGACGCAGCAAAATAGACGGCCAGTGGCGGGTCATTTCTCCGCTCCGGACTCCGCCACGGCGGCCTCTTGCAAGGCGCGCTGGAGGGCTTGCACCTCGCGCTGACCGGAGACCTTGGCGCTGTCGTCCGCCCGGCTGAGATAAAACGTATCCATGGCGACTTCTTTCTCCGTGGTGATACGCGCCAACTCGAGGTTCAGTTCCTGCCGGTCAAGCACGGCGAAGAGATCGTAGAGCAGTCCCATGCGGTCCGGGGTCTCGAGATCGACAATGGTGAAGGCCGGGTGACTGCGGTTGTCGATCGTGATGCGGGTGGGAAGGTCCGCTTCCTGCGACATGCGGTAACCGGTGCGGGCGCGCGCTTTGGCGATGTGCGGGGCGAAATCGAAATCCGGATCCTGCAGTGATTCGTCGAGGAGACGTTCGAAAAGGCGGTGGTCTTTCTCGTTGGCCACCGGTTGGTGCTTGGCATCACAGACCCGGAAGATGTCGAGGACGAGATTGTCCGTGCGGGTGTGAATGTCGGCACTGAGGATGTTGACCCGTGCGGCGAGGAAGGCGCCGCAAATGCGGACGATGAGTCCGGGGTGATCCCACCCGCAGAGGAGGACTTCACTGTGTCCCTGTTCGGGGTGGTGCATCCATTTGACCACGGGGCAAACGCCGCTGGCTCCTTCCTTGCTTTGGGCTGCGAAAAATTGGCGGAAGAGACGGACGTGCCCGGCAATTTCCGAGGCGGTGAAAGTGCGGAAATAGCGCTCCGGCATGTTGGCAAAGTGTGCGGCGGCTTCGTCGCCGTAGTCGGACGCCAGCTTGCGGAGGACTTCATTTTTCAGCTCTTCGAAATCGACGCGGCGTTTTTCGAAAAAAGCCGGGCCATCCTGGAGGTAAGCTTTGGTCGAGCGGTAGAGGTGCCAGACGAGGTCCTCTTTCCAATCCGACCAACTGGTGTCACTCGTGCCTTGTCCGTCGGCCAAGGTGATGAGCATGAGCGCATCGAGGTCGTGGCCCGGTTGCACCAGTTCCGCGAAATGCGAGACGGTGGCGGGATCGTCGAGGTTGCGGGACTGGGCGGTTTTGGAAAGGAGGCCGTGGTTGTCGACCAGCATGATGAGGGCGCGGCGCTGCTCGGAGGACAACTGCAGGCGTTTGGCCACGCGGGTGGCCATCATGGCGCTGGCTTCCTCGTGATGGCGGCGGTGTTCGGCCTTGCCCGTGTCGTGCATCAAGAGCGCGAGGTAAAGCGTGGCCGGATCGTCGTTCTCGAGGAACAAGTCGCGATAGCCGGAGAGTTTCGGATCTTCGCTGGTGATCAGGTTGTCCAGTTTGTCGATGCAGACCAGAGTGTGCTCGTCGGCCGTGTAGCGGTGGAAAAATTCATGCTGCACCAAGCAGGTGAGGCGTCCGAACTCGGGCAGATAGCGTCCGAGGAAATCGGTTTCGTGCATGAGACGCAGGATGCGGCCGACTTGACCCTTGCGGGAGAGGATGGAGAGGAACACTTCGCGCACCGCGCGCGAGTATTGGAAGGTGCGGTCAACCAAGCCGAGCCGCTTGCGCACGAGGTCGAGCAATTCCTGCGAGAGATCGAGCCCGCGCAACTGCGCGTGTTGGAAGAGACGCATCAACCGCGGCGGGTCCTGGGTGAAAATGCTGCTCGAGTCGGCGTGAAGCATGCCGCCCTTCGCGTAAAAGCCGTCGAAGCGTTCCGTCCGCTCGGCCGGCGGCGCAAAGAGGCCGAGCAAACCGGCGGCGCGGGAGGGCTTCAGCTCGGGTACCATGCGGTGCACGGCCGCGGCCGTGATGCGGTTGATGTTGCGGGTGTGCTGGTAATAGTCCCGCATGAAGGCCTCGACGCGGGCCAGCATGTGCTTCTGCGGGTATTCGAGCCGCGTGGCGACTTGGCCCTGGAGGTAAAGGGTGAGCGAATCGATCGGGCGCTTGTTCACGAAATGCATCTCGGTGCGGACGCGAAGCAGGAAGTCGTAGGCCTTTTCGAGGAACCGGCGTTCGCTTTCGGTCAGGATTTTTTTCTCCACGAGTTTGGCCGTTGTCATGGCGTGCGCATGGAAGTATCCGTTCCAGAGAAGATTCTGGTAATCGCGCAGGCCGCCGGCCCCGTGTTTCACGTTGGGCTCCTGCACGGACACGATGCGTCCGTATTGCTCGTGCAGTTCCTTCTGGTTGACCAGTCGCCAGGCGATGTAGGCGTCCTCTTTGCCCTTGACGCATTTGCGCTCGAATTCCCCGCGGAAGCGGTCGACCAGTTCGCGGTCTCCGGCCAGCCAGCGCGATTCGAGCATGGAGGTTTTGGTCTGCAGATCGGAGTTGGCCTGCGAAATCGCTTCACGCACGGAGCGCACGGAGTGCCCGACCTTGAAACCGGTATCCCAGAGCAGGCGGAGGATTTCCTGCACGGTGGCGGTTTCCCTCGCGTTGGGTTTGTTCCCGGAGTGGAGGAACATGATGTCGACATCGCTGAAAGGATTCATCTCGCGGCGTCCGTATCCGCCGAAGGCGATGACGGCCAAACCTTCGGGCTTCGGTTTTCCGAAATGCGCGGTGCAGACCTGCGCGAAAATGCGGCGGAAGAGAATGTCGACCAAGTCGCTGCGTTGCCGCACGACTTCGCGGCCGCCGGCCCCGGCCGAAATGCGCAGGCGCAGGCGGTGTTCTTCCAGCCGGCGGAAACGGCGGTAGGGCTCGAGGCATTCGGGGGCGGATTTCCCCCGGGTCTGTTTGTCGAGATCCTCGGAGGCGCGGGCGAGGACTTTTTCGGGATCGTAACTCATGGGCCGCGGAAGGCGCTGTTTTAGCGTCCTTCGGTGGCGCGGAGAATGACAATCTCGACGCGGCGGTTGAGTTGCTGCTCCTCGACGCCGCCGGTGGCCGGCGCGAGCGGGCGCGTGCTGCCCAGACCGCGCGTGTCGATGCGGGCGGGATCGATCGTCATGCGCGAGGCCAGCCATTGTTTGACCGATTCGGCGCGGGCACGGCTGAGCTGCGCGTTGTAATCCGCCCCGCCGAAGGAATCCGTGTGCCCTTCGATGCGGAAACGGGCGTCCGGATTGCGGCGGATGAGTTCGCCCAGCTTTTCCAGGCTGGTGATCGCTTCGGGCCGGAGGAACGACTCGTCGTAGCCGAAGAGGACGTCGGCCGGCATGAAGATGGGGCCGGTGGCGGCGGTGAGCCCGCCGGTCTGCGCGAGCAGGTCGTCAAGGTCGCTGTAACCGGCGGGAACCGAATCGGTGCCTTCGCTGCCGGCGCGTCCGGCGGCGGCCGCCAATTCGATGGCGGGTTGGGCGGCGGCAGCGGGCACGTCGGCAAGAAGGGCCTCGCGCATCGAGGCAAGGTCTTCTTCGAGCGCGGCTGCGGTTGCCGACTCCAGGCGATTGGCCGCCTCGCTGGCTGCGAGGCCGATTTGCGGAGCGGGTTCTTGGTCGATGCCGAGTTGGCCCGGTTTGGCGGGGGCGGCGCGGACTTCCGCTTTCTCAGCCGAGATGTCCTCGGCGGGAAGATCGACGGGTGCGGGGGTGATTGTGCGGACCGCTTTGTTTTCGGGCTCCGGGGTATCGTCGAGCAGGCGGGAGTCGATCTCGACGCGTTCGACCTTGAAGGCGCGTGGCACCATCTGGTCGTAGTAGGAATCGCTGAAGGTGTTGACCGCGTGCGACCGGGCCCACCAGATGAAACCGAGGTGTGCGGCGACAGAAAGGACCAGCGCGAGGAGAACCCAGCGGCCCCATGGCTCTTTCCGGAGGGGTTCATCCTCCAGTTCGTCGAGCAGCGAAGAGCGGTCCATCGACCCCGAAGATGAAGTTGCCCGGCCTCCGATGCAAACCTGTAGGCGCCAAAGATCTTGACCGCAGGGCTCTCTCTTCTACGTTCGCCCCTCCGGTTTATGCCTGAAAAAACCCTCAGAATCGGTCTGCCCTCCGGCAGCCTGATGGATCAGACCTTGTCCCTCTTCGCCAAGGCGGGCTTCACTGTGTCCGGGGCCGACCGTTCCTACCGGCCCGCGGTCGACGATCCCGAGTTGGTGGTCCGCCTTTTGCGCGCCCAGGAAATCAGCCGTTATGTCGAACAGGGGTTTCTCGACTGCGGCATCACCGGACGCGACTGGGTCGCCGAAAATGCGTCCGATGTCGCCTCGCTCTGCGATTTGCCTTACAGCAAAGTCTCCTCGGCTCCGACCCGTTGGGTCGTGGTTGTTCCGGAAGATTCTCCGGTGCGGTCCGTCGAGGATCTGGCCGGCAAGCGGGTGGCAACCGAGGCGGTCGGACTGACCAAAGAATTTTTCCGCCGCCGCGGGGTGAGTGCCGAAGTGGAATTCAGCTGGGGAGCGACCGAGGTGAAGGTGCCGGATCTGGTCGATGCGATCGTGGATATCACCGAGACCGGTTCCTCGCTGCGGGCCAACAATCTCCGCATCGTCGAGACCATCATGGAGTCGTATCCCGTTTTCATCGCCAACCGCGAGGCTTACTCCGCCGAATGGAAGCGGGGCAAGATGGACCGCATCATCCTCCTCCTGCAGGGGGCCCTGGCCGCCCGCGGCAAGGTCGGGCTGAAAATGAATCTTCCGCAGGCCCGTTTGGAGAATTTGCTTGAGGAGTTGCCCGCTCTCCGGAATCCTACCGTTTCGCCTCTGGCGCATGATGGCTGGGTCGCCGTCGAGACAGTCATCGATGAGAAGGTTGTCCGCGAGATCATCCCGCAACTCAAAGCGCTCGGGGCCGAGGGGATTATAGAATATCCCCTCAACAAGCTGGTTTATTAAGGCAACACATGGGATCAATCAAAAAGAGGCGGAAGGCGAAAATCGCCAAGCACAAGCGCCGCAAGCGCATGAAGCTTAACCGCCACAAGAAGCGTTTGCGCTACAAGAGCTAAAGGCTATCTTTGGCCCCATGTTCGCGCGTTTCCGGTTGCGTCCCCTCGCTGCCTGGTCGCTCTCTGCCGTCGCCCTTGGCCACGGCTCGCACGCCCTTTTGGCGCTGACCGTCGATGTGGGCGGGGGCGATTCCTCCCCCCAAGCCCGTGCCGCGGTCCTCGACGAATCGGCGGACCGCCGGGCCGAATCCATGGCCCGCGTGGCGACGGGTCTTCTCGTCGCCGAGAACGATCCGGACGAGTCGTTCCGCCACTACCGCCGCGCCCTCGATCTGGATCCGTCCAATGTGTCCTTGTCCCAGGAAATTGCGCGCGTGCATTTGCAACGCGAGGAAGTTCCCGAGGCTCTCGCCGTGCTGAAGGATGCGCTCAAGCTCAATCCGAAGTCCTCGTCGCTCGCCCTGCGCATTGCCGGCATCTATGTCGTGAGCCTGCGCAAATTCGAACCGGCCGAGCGCTACACGCGTCAGGCCTTGGGAGCGGATCCCGACGGCATCGAGCCTTACCAGATGCTTTACAGCATTTATCGCGCGGACGGCCGGCCCGGCGAAGCGGCTTCCTTGCTCCGGGAGGCGGCCCGGCGCGGTGACAACAAGAGCGCTGCCTTTTGGGCGGGTCTCGGCGACCTCTCGGTCCGGCAGTTGGTCATGGACGGCCACCTGCGTGACTCCGGCAAAGCCGCCGTGGCCCTCGGGCACTACCGGAAGGCGTCCGAGTTGGGACGGCAGGATCCGGTTGTCTTGTTGCGCGCTTTGAATTTCTTTTTTGCCGGCAATCACCTCGAGGATGCGGTTGCCACCGCCCGCCGCCTGCTTGTCCTGCAACCTTCCGACGCACAGTCCCGCGAGAAACTCGCGCTGGCTCTCGCCGCGCTCGGGCGCGAAGACGAGGCGCAGGCCGAACTCGAGGCCGTCACCGCCGAAAATCCGGCCAGTTTGCTGGCCTACCGCGCGCACGGGGAACTCCTGCTCAAGCGCGGCGATACCTCGGGTGCGCTCGAAAAATTTGAAAAAGCCCTCCTCCTCCACGATGAAGATCCACGGCTTTACCTCGAGATTGTCGATCTTTGCGTGAAGACGGAGAACCCCGAGCGGGCGGCATCGTGGTTGTCGCGTGCGCGCGAGAAATTCACCAACCTTCCGGACCTGCCGTTCTATGAGGCGCAATTGCTCGGGCATCTCAAGCGTTGGCGCGAGGCCCTCAATGCCATGGACGTCGCCGCCGCGCTCGCCGCGCGGTATCAGCCATCGTTCCTCAGCGCCGAATTTTATTTCCAGCACGGCGTGGTCGCCGAACGTGCCGGCCAGCACGAGGACGCGGTGAAACATTTTCTCTCGTGTCTCGAAATGGACGACCGTAATGCGGCCGCCCTCAATTACCTCGGTTATATGTGGGCCGAGCGCGGAGAAAACCTGGCCGACGCGGAAAAGTTCATTCGTCGCGCCCTCGAATCGGAGCCCGACAATGCCGCTTATCTGGACAGTCTCGGCTGGGCCCTTTACCAGCAGGGCCGTTTCCACGAGGCGCTCGAACCGCTGGAGCGTGCCGCGAAAATTTCCACCGCAAATCCGGACCCGACGATCGAGGAGCACCTCGGCGATGTCTTCGAAAAACTCGGCCGCCGCCAAGAGGCGGTCAAAGCGTGGGAGCGCGCCGCCGCACTCGAAGGCGCCTCGGAGGAAATCGCCGGCAAGCTGCAAGCTGCCCGCGCGGGCCAGGCTGCCTCATCCGAAGAGGCAAAGGCCGCCCAACCCTGATCATCTTTGGTGAAAGTCCTTGAGTCTTCAGGTGATCCCTGCGAACGTTACCGTTCAGTTCCAAGACTGCGCCAAGGGCTCTTAGCTCAGCTGGTTAGAGCATGCGACTCTTAATCGCCAGGTCCTGGGTTCGAATCCCAGAGGGCCCACTTCCCGAGCGAAATGACACTTCGTCGGGCGCAATTTTAACCCACGAAGCCCGATCGGAAATTCACTTCGACGAGGTATCAGCGTAAAAGCAACGTCGATCATGACCAACATCCACCCTGAGACGCGCCGCTTTCTCAACCGCGCGGCCAAAGAAGAATTGCTCGGGCAAAAGGGGATCGTTCTCTGGCTTTACGGTCTTTCCGGATCGGGCAAATCGACCATCGCGAACGAAGCTGAACGTGCCTTGCACGGCGAGGGGCGGATGACCGTGATTCTGGATGGTGACAATTTGCGCACCGGACTGAACAGCAACCTCGGATTCTCCGATGATGACCGCACCGAGAACGTCCGCCGCGTGGCCGAGACGGCGAAGCTGCTCGCGGGGCAGGGCATGATCGTTTTTGTTTCGGTCATTACCCCTCTGCGCCGCCAGCGCTCGCTTGCCGGGGAAATTATCGGTCCTGACTTTCACGAGGTCTATGTGAAGGCGGACTTCGATACTTGCGCGGGTCGCGATCCAAAGGGGCTCTACGCCAAAGCGAAGGAGGGGAAAATCAGCCAGTTCACCGGCCAGGACAGCGGCTTTGAGGAACCCGGGGCGGCGGCGCTTGTGCTTGACACCCAGGCACGTTCCGTTGCTCAGTGTTCGGCCGATTTGCTTGGGTATTGGCGGTCCGTGGCGGACGGCCACCGGAAGGATTGATTCACCGGAAAAGCCCGCGCGAGGGAAAGCACTCATGCCGCATTACCAGTTAGACCATCTCGACCAGATCGAGGCCGAAGCAATTTTTGTCCTGCGCGAGACAGCCGCGCAGTTCCAAAATCCGGCGCTGCTTTTTTCCGGGGGCAAGGACTCGATCGTCATGGCCCACCTCGCGGCCAAGGCCTTCTGGCCGGCCAAGATTCCCTTTCCGCTCCTCCACATCGACACCGGCCACAATTTCCCCGAGACGATTGCTTACCGCGATGCCTTCACGGAAAAACTCGGCGCCCGCCTGGTCATCGGTCAGGTCCAGGATTCGATCGACCAGGGCCGGGCCAAAGAAGAGAAGGGCCCCTACGCCTCGCGCAACGCGCTCCAGTCGGTGACCTTGCTCGACACGATCGAGGAGCACAAATTCACCGCCTGCCTTGGCGGCGGGCGGCGCGACGAAGAAAAAGCCCGTGCCAAGGAACGTTTCTTTTCCCACCGGGACGATTTCGGCCAGTGGGATCCGAAAAACCAGCGTCCCGAATTGTGGAATCTTTTCAACGGACGCCACCACCCCGGGGAGCATTTCCGCATTTTTCCGTTGTCCAATTTCACCGAGATGGACATCTGGATGTATCTGCAGCGTGAAGCGGTCGACTTGCCCTCGCTCTATTTCGCCCACCAGCGCGAGGTGTTTGCCCGCCATGGCTCCTTCCTTGCCGTGACCGAGCACATCACCCTGCTCGAGTCCGAGAAACCGGAACGGAAAACCGTCCGCTTCCGCACCATCGGGGATGTGACCTGCACCGGCGCGGTCGAATCGAGCGCCGCCACGCTGGACGAGGTCATTGCCGAGGTGGCCGCGGCGCGTCAGACCGAGCGCGGAACGCGTGCGGATGACAAGCGTTCCGAAACCGCGATGGAAGATCGCAAGAAAGAGGGTTACTTCTGATGGACCTTCTCCGTTTTGCCACTGCTGGTTCCGTCGATGACGGCAAGTCGACGCTTATCGGCCGCCTGCTTTACGACTCGAAGAGCATTTTCGAGGACCAGTTGAGCGCGGTGGAGGAAAGTTCCCGCCGCCGCGGCGATGCCGTGGTCAACCTCGCATTGCTCACCGACGGGCTCCGCGCCGAGCGCGAACAGGGCATCACCATCGACGTGGCCTACCGCTATTTCGCCACACCGCGGCGCAAATTCATCATCGCGGATACCCCGGGCCACATCCAATACACGCGCAATATGGTCACGGGTGCTTCCACCGCCGACCTTGCCATCATTCTCATCGACGCGCGCAAAGGTGTCATCGAACAAACCAAGCGCCATTCCTTCGTGGCCAATCTGCTCAAGATCCGCCACCTCGCGGTCGCGGTGAACAAAATGGACCTTGTCGATTACGACGAAGGGGTCTTCCACCGTATCGTGCAGGATTTCCACGAGTTCGCTTCGCGCCTCGACGACATTGCGGAAATCACCGCCATCCCGCTCTCTGCGCTCAACGGCGACAATGTGGTCGAGAAGTCGGACAAAATGCCGTGGTTCAAAGGTCCCTCGCTGCTTTACCATCTGGAGACGGTTTACACCGGCGGCACGGAAAACCATGTCGATGCGCGCTTCCCCGTGCAGTGGATTATCCGGCCGCAATCCCACGAGCACCACGACTTCCGCGGCTATGCCGGGCGCGTGGCCGGCGGCGTGTTCAAGCCGGGCGACACAGTCTCCGTCCTGCCCTCCGGATTTTCCACCACGGTGGAGAAAATCTATCTGCCCGGCGGCAAGGAAATTGCCGAGGCCTTCGCCCCGCAGTCGGTGGTGATGACATTGAAGGACGAGATCGATATCTCGCGCGGCGACATGCTGGTCAAGGCGAACAATCCGCCGAATGTCGGACAGGACGTCGAGGCCATGGTTTGCTGGTTTTCCCAAAAACCGATGGAAGTGCGCGGCAAATACCTCCTGCGGCACACGACCAAGGAAACGAAAGCCATCGTGCAGGAGCTGCGTTACCAGGTGGACATCGAGACCTTGCACAAAAAGGAAGGCGTACCCACCTTGGCCATGAACGATATCGGGCGTGTTGGCCTGCGCACCGCGACGCCCCTCTTCTCTGACAATTACCGTCGCAACCGATTGACGGGATCCTTCATCCTGGTCGATCCCGGCACCCATGAAACGGTGGCGGCAGGGATGATTGTCTGAGGTTCGTTGAAGAAGTTTACGCGCCCCAACGCCCGACCATCATGAGCAGGGAAAGGGCGAGCATGGAAATCGCCGGCAGCGATTTCTTGAACGGGTCTGCCACTTTGAGGTGCATGGCGATAGCTCCGACCATGAGCGCGGCGACGATGGAGGCGGCGGGCAGGATAAGGACGGGATAAAGGAGCCCGGCGAGCAAGGCGAAGGCCGAGGCCACTTTGAGGAATCCGACCAGGTAACATGACCAGGCGGGCAGGCCGTAAGCGGCAAATTCCTCCAGCATGCTCGACGCCTTGCCTCCGCGGTAGGCCGTGGCTTTGTTGAAGCGCAGCAGCCAGACGTTGAGCAGGCCGCAACCGACGACGATTTGGCAAATTTGGACAAGGATTTCCATGGTGAATTGGTGGTTGGACGTCAGCCTAAGCACACCCTAGCCTCGGGGTCAGGAGAAATCTGCGTGCCGACCCTTGTTCCCGTTCTCGAAGCCCTCTCCGTGGTCGCCTTCCTTTTCTATGGAATCGCCTGTCTGCTTTCCCCGAAGTTGGAGGTCGAGTTCGCCCGTTACCAATTGGCGCGTTGGCGCGTGCTGGTCGGCTGGCTGGAGATTGCCGGCGCGTTGGGCCTGGTTGTCGGTCAATGGTTTCCCCTCTTGAAAGTCGCGGCGGCCGTGGGGCTGGTCCTTCTCATGCTTTGCGGTTTGTGGGCCCGCTGGCGGGTGCGTGATCCCTGGTATGCCATGGCGCCCGCTTTTGTCCTCGCCGTGGTGAACTTCTTCATTTTCCTTTCCGCCTTCCGTTCTCTGTGAATCCGCCACCGGGCCAGCTGCACGACGCGCGCCTCGGACTGATGCAACTGGTCGGGCAGTGCTTTTGTATCGGCCCGCTCATCGATATCGCGCTCTTCCTCGGCATCGTCGCCGCTCTGGCCGGGGCGATCGGTCCGCTCGCCGTCCTCCTCGCTTCGCTGGGCATGATCGCCTTCTCGCTCGTCGTGGCTTTTTACGCGTCGGAGACGGGCGGGGCCGGGGCGATGGGCGACTACGTGGCGCGCGCGTGGGGCCGCACCGCGGGTCTCGCCGCACTCGGCGTCTACGTGATTTCGTTGCTCTTCGCGGGAGCCGCCGGATTCACCATCGTGGTCGGGGACCTGGCTTCGCGTTTCGTGGAGCTTTATTTCGGGGCCGAGTTCCCGTGGTGGGCCGGTGCCCTGCTGGTCTGCGGGGCCGCGTGGTGGTTCAATGTGCGCGGCGCCGCGGTAGCCACGCAGGTTCAGTTACTCATCGTCGGCGTGTCGGTCATTCCGTTCCTGCTCACCGCCGCCGCGGCGATCATCCATGCCGGTCCGGCCAATACCTGGTCGGTTTTCTCCTGGAGCAATCCCCACGGTGGCGATCTCTTCGGCGCCCTGCTTTTTTGCATCCTCCTCTTCGGTGGATTCGAAACGGCGGGATCTCTCGCGGAGGAAACCGGCAATCCGCGCCGCAATATCCCGCGGGCACTGGTCGGCACCGTGGTGGCCGCCGCCCTGCTTCTGCTTTTCTGTTCCTATGCGGGGACGGTTTATTATGGTCCGGACCGCGCGGCCAAGACTTGGGGCGAGGCAATCGATGGCTTTGCCGTGATGGGCGGGGAGTTACTCGGGCCGTGGGCGGCACTGTGGATCCGACTGGCCGTGCTCGTTGATTTCACGGCGACCTGCATCGGCTTCACCGTGGCGGCCTTGCGCGGCATTTATGCGCTGGCCCGCGCCGGCCGGTTGCCGTCGTGGTTGGCCGCGACCAACCGGCGCGGGGCCCCGCATCATGCCGCGGCCTTGGTTCTCGCCTGCGCCGTGTTGGTCGTGGCCTGCGGCCTGCTCGTCCCTGCGGCCGACCGTTTCCAGACCCTTTTCGTGGCCGCCACGGCACAAGCGCTGCTCTTGGTGCTGGTCTACACTGCGCTGGCCTTGGGCGCCTTGCGCCTCATGTGGCGCGGCGGGCGCCGTCAGCCTTGGTGGCGCTGGGTTGTCTTCCCGCTGGCCACGGTCGTCCCTCTCCTCGCCCTCTACGGCACCTTTGTTCCTTTTCCGGCCCAGCCCGAGCGTTTCGGCCTGTATGCGGGACTGGCCGCCCTGTTCGCGGTGGCCTGCTGGGTCTGGAGCGTGCGGCCACGGGAAGAATCGGGGAGTGAAAAAGCGGCCGGGTCGGTCTAAGGTCAATCCCGCACATGGCGCGCGCCGATCTCCACCTCCATACCCGGCACAGTGCGCGGGCGACCGACTGGCTCCTGCGCAAGGTCGACTTTCCGGCCAGTTGCTCCGCGCCCGGGGAACTCTACCGCGTCTTGCGGGCAAAGGGTTTTGATTTTGTCACCTTCACGGACCACGACACGATTGACGGTTGTCTCGAGATCGCGGGGCAGCCGGGGGCCTTCATCAGCGAAGAAATTACCGCATTTTTTCCCGAGGATGACGTCAAAGTGCACCTCCTTGCCTGGGGGATCACCGAGGAGCAGCACCGTGAGATACAATCCCTGCGGCGGGACATTTACGCGCTGGCCGCGTGGCTCAAGGCGCAGGATATCGCGCACGCCGTGGCGCATCCTTTCTGGCCGGTTGACGAACGGCTCTCCCTCGACCACTGGCAACGCCTGATTCTTCTCTTCCGGCACTTTGAGACGATCAATGGATTGCGCGATCCGTTGCTTGGCGAGGCGGCCGAATTTGCCCTCTTGCGACTGACTCCGGGGGACATCACGCGGTTTGCCGAACGGCTCAAACTGGAACCGCTCTGGGACGAGCCGTGGCGCAAGGTGTTCACCGGCGGCTCCGACGACAAAGGGGGTATGTATGAGGGGCGTGCTTGGACCGAGGCGGCCGGCGATTCGCCCGGCGCCTTCCTCGCCGCGGTGCGCGAGGGCCGGTGCCTTCCCGGCGGAGAAGGGGGCGGTCCGCTCGTCATGGCCCACAGCCTCTACAGTGTCATATTCGAGTTTGCCGGTCAGCGTCTGTCGCAGAACGCCCAGAAGCCCGCTGCGGCCCTGCTCGAGAAAATGGCCGGACGTTTCATGGAGGGCAAAGATCCCACGCGGTTCACCCTCACCGAGAAGTTGGGTTTTCTTGCTCAGGGCATTGCCACCGGAAAGATCTGGGAGGTGGCGCTCCCGGGCAATGCGTCCTTGTGGAAAGAGTTGGCCGATGCGGTGGGCAAGCCGGGCCTGCGCTCGGCCATCGAGAAAGCAACCGAGGGCGTGGTGGCACCGGAACGCCGCGCCTTCCTCACCGCCAACCTGCTGGTCAACCAGCTTGCCTTCCGCTTCTTTTCTCAGTTCATCGCGCAATTGCAGGCCGGACGGCTGATCGAAAGCCTGCAATTTGTTGGTTCGCTCGTGCCCCTCGCGCTCGGTCTCGCCCCGTATTTCTACGCTTTCCGTTCGCCCGGACGCGGGGAGTTGCGACCCCTCTGCGAAGGAACCTGCGGGGAAGTCCCGGAGAGCCTGCGCAACCACCGGCGCATCTGGTTCACCGACACGCTGGAAGACGTCAACGGGGTTTCGACCACCATACGAAGAATGACCGCGGCGGCGCGTGCCGAGGGATTCGACCTGACCGTGGCCACCTCGCGCGGCGAGGTGGCCCCGAGCGACATTCCGATCATGAATTTTGCCCCGGTCGGCGAATTCGAACTGCCCGAATACGAATTGCAAAAGCTCAGCTTTCCGCCCGTGCTGGAAATTGTCGACTACGTGCAGCGCGGGGGATTCACCGAGGTCATCATCAGCACGCCCGGACCGATCGGGCTCTGCGCTCTGCTGGCCGCGAAAATTCTCGGACTGAAAACGAGCGGCATTTACCACACGGACTTCCCGCAATACGTGCGCATTCTGACCGACGACTCATGGATGGAGACGCTCACCTGGAACTACATGCAGTGGTTCTACGAGCAGATGGACATCGTTTACGTCAATTCCGGCGACTACCGGCAGGCGTTGGAGGCGCGCGGGATCAAGGGGGACCGGATCCATATCCTGCCGCGCGGATTGGACACCGAACTTTTCACGCCATCGCGCCGTGACGAAAACTTCTGGAAGCAACGCGGACGGCAAGACGGCGAGATCGGCTTGCTCTATGCCGGGCGTGTTTCCAAGGAAAAGAAACTTGATCTCTTCGCCGCCGTGGTGCGGAAACTCCGGGCGGACGGACTCCCGGTGCGAGGCCTCGTTGTGGGACACGGTCCGTATTCCGCGGAATTCGAAAAAGCCTTTCCCGAAGGGATTTTCACCGGTTACCTCGCGGGTGAGGATTTGGCGGCCGCTTATGCTTCGGCGGACCTCTTCGTCTTCCCCAGCACGACCGACACTTTCGGAAACGTCATCCTCGAAGCACAAGCCTCGGGCTTGCCTTGCGTGGTCTCCGACCAAGGGGGGCCGCGCGAGTTGGTGGCCCATGGCGAGGATGGCTTTGTCACCCGCGGCGGCGATCTGGCCGAACTTGGCCAGGCGGCGCGTCAATTGTGCGCCGACGAAAAACTGCGCGGCCAATTCGGCGCGGCGGCTCGGCGCAAGGTGGAAGACCGGAGCTGGCCGAATGCAGCGCGGCGTTTCTGGGAGATCGGCGCTTGAACGGAAAGCGCCGCACGTAGCCGGGCCTTCCATCGAGGCGGGCCCGGATGGCGTCAGCGTGGATCGGTTTCTTCCGCCAACAATTGCCGGATCAAGGGCTCGTAGTCCCGCCGGGCATTGAGCGAGCGGAGGCGTCCTGCTTTATCGAAGACGAAGACGGTGGGCAGCGCGTTGATGCCGAGCCGGCGGGCGAGGGGGTCATCCCAGCCCGATCCGCTGCACGCCGTCGGCCAGGAAGACAACCCAAGGGCTTCCAGCGTCTGGGTGCAGTTCGCCTCCGTGGTGTCCAAACTTACGGTGGCCACGCTAAGCACTCCTTGCGGCAGACTGCGGACAAATTTGGCGAACTCCGCGAGCCAGGCCACGGACGGCGGTGACCATCCGGCCCAAAAAACCAAGGCCACCACGCGTCCCCTCTGCGCGGTAAGCGAAAATTTGTCTCCCTGCACCGTGGAGAATGACACGTCTGTTTCCTTCCCGAGCAGATCCACGCGTTTCAAGTCGTCCTTGATTCTTTGGCGCGTGCCTTCGTCGCGGGCCAATTGTGCCGCCTGATCCAAGACCTTGCGCTTGCGCGCCGGTTGGGCGTCGAGCAGGGTGGCGGCTTCGGCGAGCAAGCGTGCCGCGCGGCGGTCATCCGGGAAATTGCCCGCGAAATTCTGCGCCGATTCGAGGATGGTATTGCGTGCCATGGCCGTTTCGCCCGGCCGCGCGGCGGCGGCGATATTCACGGTCTGCATCGTGATGGTGATGCGCTGGAAAGCGGCGTCTGCCCGGTAGCGCAAAGGAGCCGACTTCGATCGTTCGAGGGCGGCCAACCTTTGGAGGGATTTCTCAATGCGCTTGCGGTCGGAGAGCGATGCGCCAAGGGTCGAGACGACCGAGGTGTATTCGAGTTCGGCGTCGAAGCGGCGCGGATCGTCGGGAAACTTCTGCAGAAAAGCGGCGAGCGCTTTTTCCTGGGCGGCAAGGTGGGCCCGTGCGGTTTGCACGATTTTTTCGGGCGACTCGGAATCCGGTTGGCCGGGGCCTTGCCGCAGTTGCCCGATGGCCGCCCACGCGGCATCCGCTTCCGGTGTGGCGTGAACGGTGGCGGGGAGAAGTAGAACAAGCAGGAGGAGGAGCTTCATGGTGTCGTGGGGAGGCGGAGGTTGACGATGAGAGGCCGGTGGTCGCTTGCTTCGAACCAATCTTTGGCCCGGTGGAGGCGGGTGCCGCCCCGCAGGACGAGAGGACGCAAATTTTCGCTCACCATGACGTAATCGACGCGCGTGTATTCGTCGCTCTCCTTCCAGCGGTAAGTCCACTGGTCACCCTGCCGGTCGGCCAGGGGCAGTGCAGTCAAAGACGTGCCCGCTCCGGCCCGGCCGAGGACGCCCGCGACCACCGGGGAATTTTTGCTGTCATTGAAGTCGCCGAAGACGAGAAGCCGCGTTTCCGGGGCGGACTCGAGAATGTTTACCACGTGGCGGCGCAGGACGAGTGATTCGGCGCGGCGGAATTCGGCCTGGTCGAAGTCGGGGACCACGCGCGGTGATTTGAGGTGGACGCCGAGGAGGCGCAGCGCGAAGCCGGGCCGCACTTGGACCGTGCAATCGAGAATGCCGCGCTGCATCCGGCGGGGCAGTGCGCCCAGGCGGAATTCGGTGCGCGTGTCGTGCCGGACGTCGGCCAGAGGGAAACGGCTGAGCAAGGCGAGATGCCTTTGCTTGTCGGGTCCGTCGACCCAAGTGCTATGGGGCAGATGGAGCCCGGCTGATTTCAGGCGCCGCTGCAAATCGGCGAGGTCTTTCCGGGTGCCGATCTCGCACAGCCCGAGGATATCGGGCGCGATGGTGCGCAGGGTGGAAACGACCGCAGCGATCGACTCCGCCGGCTTCGGCGGGGTGAACGAGGTGCCCTCGCGGGACGGGGCAAGCAGGTAATTGCGGACATTCCACGCCGCGAAAACCATGCGGTCGGGCGAGGCCTCGTCGGAATGGCCGGGGGCAGGGAGCAGGGCCAGCAGCGCGGCCGCGATGATCGCGCGCGGCGGAAGCACGGGGTATCAGGCCGGCTTGTGCGGCTCTTTGTCCGGCGCCTCTTTGACTTCGAGGGTCGCGGCGGTTTTTTTGACTTCGCGGTCGAGTTCCTCGCGGGCTTTGCGGAATTCATTGATGCTCTGACCGAGGCCCTTGGCCAACTCCGGCAGGCGCTTGGCCCCGAAGAGGACCAGAATGATCAGCAGGATAAACAGGATCTCCGGCCATCCGGGAGCGGTGAAGGCGAGAATGGGGCTCATGAGCAAACGCTAAGTCCGCTTGCGCTGGGGCGCAACCGCGAATGTGGTCACTTCTGGTAAAGCGTGACCAACCGGGCGAGGAGGACGGCCGGATAAAGCTGTCCCACCAGCGCCTCGAGAGTGGTTAGCGAGCGGGCCATGGGATGGACCGGCAGGATGTCGCCGACCCCCAAGGTGGTGAGGGTGGTGAAGCTGAAATAGATCAGTTCGGAAATCGGCGGTTCACCGGACTGGGTCGCGGGGTCGAAGTAGAAGGCCGATGGCTCGAAAAGATAAAGCAGGATATAGAACTCGCCCCAGAGGATCCCGAGAAGAACATACACCGCGATCGCGCCATAGACGCGGTAGATGGTGATTCC
The DNA here is from genome assembly GCA_044359955.1 of Chthoniobacterales bacterium. Taxonomy (GTDB): domain Bacteria; phylum Verrucomicrobiota; class Verrucomicrobiia; order Chthoniobacterales; family JACTMZ01; genus JACTMZ01. The sequence goes on from JBIKLF010000001.1 coordinate 175,435, forward strand.
CCCGCTGCGGAAGACGCGGGCGATAATGAGAATGGAAAGAAAGCCGAAGAAAAGTGCGGCGGCGGCGGCGGCGATGACATGGACCACGTGCTCGCGCATAAAAAAGTGAAGCCAATGCGAGGTGAAAGCGATCCCGGCCAGCACCACCATGCCCATGCGGGCCCCCTTGTGTTGTGTCGTGGCGAGCACACCGAGGAGCAAGACGATGGAAAAGGACGAGGCGGCGAGGGTGTCGGTTTTTCCGTTTTCCCCGGCCAGCGGGTAAATGATGAATCCGTAGAGAACGAGAAAAAAAAGGAGCGCCGCAAGACCGTGGTCGGAGTCGACCCACTGGTGCCAGCCGTGCCGGGCTCTGGTCACATGTTGGCCAATCATGGGGCCGGTTCGTGTTCGCGTTTGGTGTCGCGGGCCAGCAGGCGGAGCAAGCCGTCGCGCGGGGCGAGTCCGTCGAAGAGCACGGCCTGCACTGTGTCGAGCAAAGGTGTTTCGACGCCAAGCTTGCGGGCTTCTTCGTAGGCGCTGCGCGCGGTGGGAACGCCTTCGGCCACCATGACCATCGACTTCTGGATTTCCGCCAGCGACTCGCCCCGTCCCAGCCGCTCGCCGAGTCCGCGATTGCGGCTGTGCACGCTGAAGCAGGTGACGATGAGGTCGCCGAGGCCGCTCAACCCGTAGAAAGTTTCCCGCTTCCCGCCGAGTTTCGTGCCGAGCCGGACCAACTCCGCGAGCGAACGAGTGACCAGGGCCGACTTCGCGTTGTCGCCGAGTCCGAGCCCGTCGGAGATACCGGCGGCGATGGCATAGATATTTTTCAGCGCCCCGCCCAACTCGACACCGGCCACGTCGTCGCTCGAGTAAACGCGAAAACTTCCGGTCCCGATAAATTCGCTCAGCTCCGCGGCAAGAGCATGCTGGTCCGCGGCCAGCACGGCGGCGGCCGGCGTGCCGCGCGCGACTTCCTCGGCATGGTTTGGTCCGGAAAGAGCGGCCACGGGATTATCCGGAAAAAATTCGCCGAGCACCTGCGTCATGAGGCGTCCGGTATGGTGTTCCAGACCTTTCGTGCAGCAGACGAGGGGAACACCCGGGGCAACCCCGGCGGCGGCGAGATCGCGGGAGATGCCTTGGAGGAATTGGGAGGGCGGCACGACGATGATGATGTCGCCTTGCGCGGCGAAGGCCAGATCTGGCGTGGCTTTGATATTTTCCGCGAGGGTGACGCCGGGGAGAAATTTGCGGTTGGAATGGGCGGTGTTGATTTCCTCCGCCTGGGCGGGGTCATGCGCCCAGATGGTGACCGGCCGGCCATGACCGGAAAGCAACTGGGCCAGCGCGCTGCCCCAACCGCCGGCGCCGATGACCGAAATGCGTTCTGGTTTTTTCACGTCGGGATTTTGCGTTCGATGCGGGGTTCGGTGCCGTTCCGCAGGCGTCCCATGTTGGAGCGATGGCGCCAGATGGCCAGCGCGGAAATAACCAGGGAAAAACCGAGGAGCGGCGCGTTGCCGCCGCAGCCGGCGAACCAAAGGCCGCCGACCGCCAACGGAAGCGCTGCAGCCGCGCAGATCGAGGCGAGGGAGACGTAGCGCGTAATGGGGAAAACGATGAACCACACGGCGGCGATGATCAGCACGGCCCAAGGCATCAAAGCGAGGAGGACGCCGGCCGAGGTGGCGATGCCTTTCCCGCCTTTGAATCCGAGCCACGGCGTGTAGTTGTGGCCCGCGATGACGGCAACCGCCGCGAGGATGCCGGGCCAGGCCGAGGACCCGCCGAAACGCAGGGCGAGCCAGACCGCGGCAAAACCCTTCAGCGCATCGATGAAAAAGACGAGGATGCCGAGCGGCTTGCCCAGCGTGCGGAAAACATTGGTCGCGCCGATATTGCCGCTGCCGTGCTGGCGGATGTCGACGCCTTTGGCCCGGGCCACGAGGTATCCGGTCGGGATGGATCCGAGGAGAAAAGCCAACAGGATGAAGAGGACCGTATGCATGGGGTCAGGCCCGGAACTTCTGGGCAATCGGCACGCGGCGGCCGATGCCGAAGGCTTTCGACGTCACCTTGATGCCCGGCGCGGCTTGCTGGCGCTTGTATTCGTTCGTCTCCACCTTGTGGGCGACCCAGCGGACGGTATCCGCCGCGAATCCCCGGGCCGAGACCTCGTCGGTGGTCAGCTGCTCTTCGACATAAAGCCGCAGGATTTCGTCAAGCACCTCGTAAGGTGGAAGCGTGTCCTCATCCTTCTGGTCCGCCCGCAATTCCGCGCTGGGCGGCTTGTCGATCGTGTTGCGCGGGATGATCTCGCCGTGCCGGTTGATATAACGGGCCAGCTGATAAACCATCATTTTGGGCACATCGGAAATGAGGGCCAGGCCGCCGGCCATGTCGCCGTAGATCGTGCAATAACCGACGGCCAATTCGCTTTTGTTGCCGGTGGAAATGACCATGCGGTTGAACTTGTTGGACAGCGCCATGAGTGTCATACCCCGCAGGCGGGACTGCAAATTTTCCTCGGTCACGTCAGGCGGGTGTCCGGCGAAAACCGGCGCGAGCTGTTTTTCCATCGCCGCAAACCCGCCGCCGATCGGCACGGTGAGGCAGGTGATGCCGAGCTGCCGGGCCAGCCCGATCGAGTCGTCGATGCTGCCCTGGGACGAGAAGGGTCCGGGCATGGTCACGCCAAGCACATTGTTCTGGCCGAGGGCCGCGACGGCCAAGGCGGCGGTGACCGCCGAATCGATGCCGCCGCTCAGGCCGATGACGACCTGTTTGAAACCGCATTTGCCGAGGTAGTCGCGGAGCCCGAGGACAAGGGCATCATGGATGTCGGCCACATCGGAGTGTTCGGCCGGAGGAAAAGGAACCGCGGCCGGAATGGTGACCAGCGCGTTGATTTCGCGGAAGCCGGGCAGTTCGGCCGCAAGGTTGCCGTCGGCCGCGAAGGCGAGCGAGTGCCCGTCGAAGACAAGTTGGTCATTGCCGCCGACCAGATTGGCGTAAACCAGGGGCACCTTGAGCCGCCGGGCGATGGCGCCGAGCATGGCGCGTCGTTTGACCGGTTTGCCCGCTTCGAAAGGCGAGGCGCTCAAGTTGAGCAGGAGGTCAATGCCGGACCCGGCCAACTCGTCGAGCGGGCTGCGTCCGTAAAAGTCACGCGGTAGATATTCCGCGGTCCACAGATCTTCGCAGATCGTGATCCCGGTCCGGCGCCCGGCAATGTCCGCGACGGTCACGCGGGAGGCCGGCTCAAAATAGCGGCCCTCGTCGAAGACGTCATAAGTCGGCAGGAGCGACTTGTGCGCGGTGGCCAGGCGGCGTCCGTTTTGCAAGACCACCGCGCTGTTGTGGCAGGGGCGACCGTGCGGCGCGGGGTTCGGCTCGACTGTGCCGACGATGAGCGGCACGGCGCCGGTCTCGGCCGCCAACGCGTTCACGTGACGCTCGGCCGCCGCAATGAAGCCCGAACGGAAGACGAGGTCCATCGGCGGGTAGCCGCAGACCGCGAGTTCCGGAGTGATGACAAAATCAGCCCCGGCTTGGACCAACTCGCGGTAGGCGCGGAGAATTTTGTCCGTATTGCCGGCAAAGTCCCCGACCGTCGTGTTGATTTGGGCAATACCGGCGTTCATGAGAAGCGAAGGATGAGACTTGAGTTTGAAACCTGAGGGCAAAAGTGACTTATCCTGAAAACTGAACACCGAACACGGAACACTCCCGCCGCTCCGCGGCGGGTCACCAGAACCCCCATTGCCCGGTTTGCATGATGTAGAGGCCGAGGCCGAGGTTGGTCACGGCGTGGGCGAGCACGCAGCATTTGAGGCTGCGGGTCTTGATGGCGAGAAGATTGTAGATGGCGCCGGTGAGGAGGGCCGGGATGAAGTCGGGCCCGAAGTGCGCGAGGCCGAACATCACGGTGACCACGCCGAAGGAAAACCAGGAGAAGGTGCCGAAAGGCACTTTGATGAAATCTTCTTTGATCAGGTAGCGCATGAGGAATCCGCGCCAAAAAATTTCCTCGAGCAGCGGGACAACCACGACAAGGCGCACAAACCGCAAGACGAGTGTTCCCCAGTAAAGCGCGGCCGATCCGGCAAAAATATCCGGATTGAATCCCTCCATGCGCGGTTCAGCCCCGAGGAGCAGCTGGGGCGAGATCCATACGGCGAGGACCACGAGTCCGGCGAGGACCGCCGTGATGATGTGCCATTGAGCCCCCCACTCGTAAGTTTTCCAGAACCAGAGAACGAGGCCGCCGCACAGGATGGCCTGCAGCGGGAAGACCCAGTATTTGGGTTCGGCCAGCCAAAGCGGGGCGTTTTCCGCCGGGGCAAAGGATTGCACCAAGGAAATGAGGGCCAATCCTCCCATGAAGACAGCGAAGGGAAGGACGTAGGCCCACAGGGTGTGCCGGTCCGGGGAGGGGTTGGGATTGCTCATGCCACTGCTTTTGTGCCGTAAAACCGCCTTGACGGGCAAGCACTCGCGGACGATCACTAATAGCGAATCGCGGGCATAGTTTAGTGGTAAAACTCCAGCCTTCCAAGCTGGCTATGAGGGTTCGATTCCCTCTGCCCGCTGTTTTTACCTTCACCGCCCGCTGATCCGCCACCCGCAACCATGAAAGCTGTCATCGGCGCGGTTCTGGCACGTTGTCCGCGGGCCTCGGCCGGACACACCTGCGCGGTCATGAATTGGGTCAAAGGCCTCGAGTCGCTCGGGTGGGAAGTTTGGATCACCGAGCATCTCACGTCCGACGAACTCGACGCGCCCGAACCCGGACACGCGCGCAGCCCGCAGGAAGAATTCTGGCACGAGACGGCGGCAGAATTCGGTTTGGCTGCTCGCCAGTGCCTGATCATTGACGGAAAGAGTCCCGACCTTGACGCCTTCCGCGATTTTTGCGCGGGTGCGGATTTGTTTTTGAATTACTCGGGTCAATTCAAACGCCTCGATCTGCTCGGCGACCGCACGACCAAGTGCTACCTCGATGTCGATCCGGGTTTCACCCAGTTGTGGGTCGAGACGTGCGGCACGGATATGAATTTCGCGGGGCACGATTTGTTCCTCACCGTCGGGTCGAATTTTCATTCTCCCCATCTTTGTCTGCCCCGCACCGGGCAGGATTGGATCCCGTTGGTCCCTCCCGTGCCGGGTGACTACTGGCGCGAACGTCTCGCGGCGGCCGGTGGTGCGGGTGACCGCGTTGCCTGGACCACCGTCTCGCACTGGTATGGCTACAACGACCTCGTCTGGGAGGGAAAAACCTACGGCGGCAAACGTGACAGTTTGCATGCCTTGGCCGACCTCCCGCGCCTGAGCGGAGCGCCCTTTTGTATCGCCAGCGATTTGCAACCGGGATGGGAAGACTACGATCCTTTCATCAATGGCGGATGGAAGTTGGTTTCCTCCGCGGATGTCTGCCGCGATGTGCCCGCTTATTTGCGCTTCATCGCCGGGTCACGCGGCGAAATCGGCGTGGCCAAGGGCGGCTATGTCGTTTCGCGCGGCGGATGGATCAGTGATCGGAGCGTGATCTACCTCGCCCTTGGGCGCCCCGTCGTTTTGCAGGATACCGGTTGGCCCGAAGTGGTGCCGCCGCGTCCGGGGTTGTTGCCTTTCGAAGATGTGAACGGGGCGGCAAGGCGCATCGCGGAAGCGGAGAAAAACTTGGACGCGCAAAGCGCCGGTGCGCGCGAGTTGGCCGACACTGTTTTCAATCCGGCCTCGTCTTTGGCACCAATCTTCGAGCGCCTGCGCTGAGAAGTGTGCTCGGGAAGGGAGTCGAACCCTTACTCCTTACGGAACCAGATCCTAAGTCTGGCGCGTCTGCCAGTTCCGCCACCCGAGCGCTCTGGAACCATATAGTTAATGCGTTCGCGAGACCAGCGCGGAAGCCGACGGGGAAAATGGCCGGTTGATTTCGCGGAAAGTTTCCTCTGTCTAATCTGGTGATTACCCGGAACACTGGAGCGCGGTGCGCTCGGGGTGGATCCCGCAAGCGGGACCCGTAGGGCGACATGAGCGCGAGCGAAGGAGTCAATTCCTCGGACGCCTGAGCGCCAATCCCCACTCCTCGGATTCCACGGCGAATTCATACGGGCGCTACGGCAGCCCGAACACCGGAGCGCGGAGCGCTCGGGATAGATCCCGCATGCGGGACCCGCAGGGCGACATGAGCGTGAGCGAAGGAGTCAATTCATCGACCTCGATCAACAACGCGTATTCGACCTACGGGAGCCCGTATTCCTCGCAGAGTCCGAACAACCCCTATGCCACGCAGGCACCGTTGCTCTTCGGGGACTAACCAAGCAACATTTCCGGTCGTGGATAGCATGCTTCAGCGACGACTTGACTCATAACTTGACTAATGCTTGACTCATTCCCATGCCCTACGAGCCCCAATTCAGCATTACGCCGCAGTTGCTCACGCTGGTCGAGCAAGCTGCAGCTTTGCGGGAGCGTATTCAAAGCGCCGCGGTGGAATTGTCATGGATTCCGGCGCTGCAGAAGGACACGCGCACGCGCAACAGCCACGCTTCCACCGCCATCGAGGGTAACCCGCTGACCCTCGAGCAGGTCCGCGCACTTGAGGAAGGTCGCGAGTTATCCGCCGTCGAGACGCGCCCGAAGCGCGAGATCCTCAACTATTTCGCCGGCCTCCGCTACGTCGAGAAACACGCCAAAAAGAAGACACTGCGGCACGAAGACATCTTCAAATTGCACCGCTTGCTGGCCGGCAAAGTCATGGACCAAGGCGAGGCGGGACGTTATCGCACCATTCAAGTCCGCGTCGGCCGGCATTACCCGCCTGCCGCCGCCGACGTATCCGGTCTCATGTTCGAGTTGCTCGAATGGTGGAACAAAAAAGCGCCCGAACTTTCGCCGGCGCTCAGTTCGTCCATCCTTCATTACCAGTTCGAATGGATCCATCCGTTCGCCGATGGCAACGGACGCGCCGGCCGTGCGCTCGCCCTTTGGGAGTTGTATCGCCGCGGTTTCGACAGCCATCACATCTTCTCCGTTGATGAATACTACTGGGAAGATCGCCCCGCCTATTACCGTGCTCTCGATGCCGTGCGCGATGACGGCGGGGACTTGACCGGATGGTTGGAATACTGTGCGCAAGGTCTCTGCCGGACGCTCGATAGGGTTTGGACTCGCGTGCAATCCTACCAGGTGAAATCAACCGGCAAACTTGTGCTGCGTCCCAGGCAGGAAAAGCTCCTGCACCTCTTGCGCGACCACGGCAGCATGGCGCCATCCGAGCTGTGGTCCGCGCTCCGCATCTCGAAGCAAGGAGCCATGGACCTTCTGCGTCCTTTGATCTCCGCGGGTCTGGTCGAAAAAATTGGCACAAAGAAAACCGGCCGCTACGCGCTCAAGAAATCGTGAACAAAAGCTAACAAAGCAAAGAAAGAGCTGCACTGCTTGTTGGTTGCTGCTTTTCCGCACGACAGCTTCTGCGTATCTAAAAGCGCGTGAAATTTCCTCTCTACAGCAGAGTTGCTCTGGCGGTTGATCTGCCGGGTGCCGGTTTGCGCCGCGGCGACGTGGCGACAACGGTGGAGTATTACGAAGGAGATGGGTCGGAAAATGGTTACGACCTCGAGGTCTTCAATGCTCTCGACCATACGGTGGCCGTGGTCAATGTTCTCGAGTCCCAACTTGAAGCCTTGCGCGACGACGAATTGCTCACCGTCCGCCAGCACGAACTCACAGCCGCCTAATCCCAGGCGCTTTCTCTCATCCGGCGACACTTATTTCCTGCCGTTGTCAGACGGTAGGAAATCATCCGTGTTAATCTTCCGCCGTCCGTGGCCTGCCTTTTGGCCTCGCTGTGGCTAATGCCTTCGCTCCGTGTGGCTTGTACTTTATGACACACAGCACTCTTCCGGCTCCACGCTCCCGGCTCTATGCTCCTTGCTGTGATAAAAACCTTCCTCTTCATCTTCGCACTTTCGCTGTCTTCGGCGATGGCTCAGTTCGGCTGGGACGACGAGCCAGCCGCAGGATCGGAGCAATCCGCCTTGGACGAGTTTGATGCGGTGCTTCGGGCGCCGGTCATCGAGCCGATTGAGCCAATCGAGCAGGTCGTCGATCCGGTGGTGGCTGTCTTTCAGCCCTTCGTTAGCCCGGTGCTCGATGCCGATCCGCTGGTTGATGAATGTGGCATTGAGCCTCAAGTCGCTGCAGCCCTTCGGGCATCCGAATGGGATGATGAGGAATGCCCCCAGTTTCTGGGGAGGCTCAGTGCCAATCGCTATGAAGACGATTCCACGGCGAATCCTTACAGCTCGGCGGGCAGTCCGTATTCGGCGAAGAGCGTCAACAACCGCTTCGGCTCTTACGGGAGTCCTTTTTCACCGACCAGCGCCCGCAATCCTTACGCCACCGACGCTCCCAAGATCGTGGCGCAGGACGGCACCTACCTCGGGAAGCTCAGTGAGAATCGCTACGACCCAGACTCCGTTTCTAATCCTTACGGGCGCTACGGCAGTCCGTATTCTCCCACTTCCATCAACAATCCGTATTCGACCTACGGGAGCCGGTTTTCCCCCCAAAGTCCAAACAACCCCTACGCCACGCAGGCACCGTTGCTCTTCGGGGACTAAACCCGTCATGCGCCGCCGCGACTTCCTTTCGCTCTGCGGGCTGGCTGCGGGATCTCTGGCTGAACACTGTCAACTGATACACTGCCCACTCCGGCCTTCGGCCGGTTGAGGCACCCTCGCCGTCGCCACGGTCTTGGCCGGTCAATGCCGCCCGGTCAGCAAACGCGACGTCTCGCACGTCCGTGAGTTGGTCGCGGCTTAACCCCGCGCTCTCCGTGTCTCCGTGAGAGTTCCTCTGGTCGCTGCCCACCGCCAACTGTCCACTGAACACTCCGCCCTCGGCGGTTTCAGAATCTGGCGATCGAGATCCGGGAGTGGTGACTTAAGGAGTTTTAAACAGAAGGCAACGAAGCGAACGAAGAGATGCGCAGCCTATTGGTTCCGACTCTGGGTCCTGTTTGCTTTTTTCGCTCTCGTCACCCGCCACAAGCCACACGTCACAGGTCGCCGCGGCGACCAAGGCATGCCCATCGGCGACCCGATTGATGAAAAGATTTTGGAGTGAATCGCTCCAAGCCCCACGCTCTGAACCGTTTGCCGGCAGTCGCTTCCTTAAAACTTTATTCCTACAGACTTAACACTGCCCGCCCCGGCGGGCCTATGACTCACAAAGTTATCTGAAGCGGCTCGCCACCACTCAGCAATCTGGGAATACTTTCCGTCCCATGTTGGCACCGGCTTCCCAGCGCCTCATTCAAACTCCGCCCAAACCATGAGCAAGAAGATCGAAGTTCTCTCCCGCGAAGTCCGCATCACCGGCGTCGAAGGGCACGACTACGTCTGCCTCACCGATATCGCCCGATACAAGGATCCGGAGCGCACTGACTACCTCATCTTTAACTGGTTGCGCAACCGCAACACCATCGAGTTCCTCGGCATCTGGGAGCAGATCAACAACCCCGGTTTTAATCCCATCGAATTCGATGGGATTAGAAAGCAGGCGGGCCTCAATAGTTTTATTCTCACCGCCAAGCAATGGATCGAGCGCACCGGCGCCATCGGCATCCAGTCCAAAGCCGGACGCTACGGAGGCACCTATGCGCACCTCGACATCGCCCTCGAGTTCGCCTCGTGGATCTCGGTCGAGTTCAAACTCTACCTCATCAAGGAATTCCAGCGCCTCAAGGAGCAGGAGCGTCAGACGCTCGGTTGGGACATCCGCCGCAACCTCGCCCGGATCAACTACCGCATCCACACCGACGCCATCCAGACTCACCTCATTCCGCCCGAGTTGAGCAAAGCCCAGACCAACCTCGTTTATGCCAACGAGGCCGACGTGCTCAACATGGCTCTCTTCGGAGAGACCGCCGCCCAGTGGCGCGCCGCGCACCCGAAAGACCGCAACTGCCATCTCTCCGCTCTCGTCACTCGTCACCCGTCACTCGTCACAGGCCGCTAAAGCGGCCAATGCCATCGAGCAGATGAAATTGCTCACCGCCGTGGATCACACTCCGAGACTTCGTGGAGGAGGAAAAGCTAAATAAAAATTCCTCCGCGCTCTCCGCAAACTTCCCGGCATTTTGACGGTCAACCGCGATTGCCCGGGGTCGCCGGGCATGAGCACCTCTCTCAGTCCGTTCGGCGCCGCCGACCGGACCCTTATCCGTGTTTATCTTCTTCTATTTGCCTGCGACCTTCCGGCCTCGGCCGTCTCGAAGACTCGGCTGTGGCTAAGCATTCGGCTGTGGCCTGGCTTTTCTCTGATCTGCCAGCCGAGTCTTCGAGACAGGTCGCCGCTGCGACCAACCGATACTGACGCCTGCCACCTGAGCCGAGTCTTTGAACCGTAACGGAGTGGAGATAGGTCGCCGTGGCGATCAACTGATACCGAAGCGCAGCGAAGACGGGTCGCTTGACGCGAACAACAGATACCGTAGATGGCCCTCAGGCAAACGGCTCCTGGGCAAAATCGCCAGCGTGTTCTTGCTCCTGCTTGCTGCCTTGACTAGTCAGTGCTAAGCAGTGGGAGATGAATTGGACAGACCGAGTGACAAAGTGGCGTCGCCTTCCAGCGCAGGAGAAGCTCCTGCGCCGCTGGGAAGCGATCCCGCTGGATGTCGCCCAGAGCATGTCCTTCGAGCGGGAGCCGGTGGACTTGGCGAGCCTGCAGAGCCTGCTCGCCCAGATCGTACCACCCGATATCTCGATACCGCGCGAGGTATTCTCTCCTACTCGCAAGTAGCTCCTTTGCTCGCCGAGCAAGTCGTCCGGCTCGAGGCGCGGATATACGCCGGTGAATTTTCCGATCGCGCTATCGATGAAAACCTTGTCGCCGATTTTCATCGCGCGATTTGCTTTGAGCTTGTTCCCGAGTGGGCGGGACGCTGGCGCTCTGTCGAGATCAGGGTCGGGAATCTCCATCCGCCGTTGCCGTCCCAAGTTCCGCTCCGCATGCGGGATTACGGCAGGGACTTGGTTGCCAGATGGCAACATGCCTCCGAGGTCACGGGCGATTTGACGTTGGAGTTTCTCGCTTTCGCCGAAGGTCGGTTTCTGTCGATTCACCCTTTTCAGGACTTCAACGGTCGGACGATCCGCCTCTTCCTGTTGGAGATCTTGCAACGCTTGGATTTGCCGCGTGTTGTTCTTGCCCCCGAGCACGCTCAGGCGCGTGACGAATACTTTCGTGCTTTGGAGGCTGCCGACCTTTCCGATTGGCGCCCCTTGATGGGCATTTGGTCCGATCGCTTCCTGCGCGCCGACGTCTGAACACTCCGGCTCTCGGCCGGTCGAGGCTCCCGACCTCGCAGCGCTGGCTTGCCTGCAGAATCGCCTCAACGAACTCGATCAAAACCTCGCCATTGAAATACGCGAATGGTGAGTGTCGTGAAACTCATTAAGTCTTTCGGAACAGAGATCGGCCGCTTATCTAGACACGCGTGAAGCTGCCCAATGCGGAAAACGCTCTCGTCGAAGAGGTGAAACTTTTGGGTTACCTGCTCAATCCCGATCATCCGCATGGCATGCACAAAGCGCGCTTTTTGGGCCGGTTTGGTTTCAGCTCGGACAACTTGGCCGCCGCGCGCAGTGCGCTATTGAAGCACGGTCGCTCGTACGACGTCGCGCGGGTGGTGCAGACGGGATACGGTCCGCGCTACGCAGTTGAAGGTGTTCTCGAAACACCAGACCAACGGAATCCCTATGTGAGGACCGTCTGGCAAATGGACAGCCGAGTCTGCGAGACGGGTCGCTGCAGCGACCAACTGATACGGCGAAGTTGCGCCCCGCCTGATCACGGCTTATCCTTTGAACGAGTGAACATTCACGAACACGATTGTGTGGTCCTGACCGCTGATCTTCCGGCCGATGGCTTGGAAGCCGGCGATGTCGGCACCGTTGTGCACATCCATCGCGATGGCGAAGCCTATGAAGTCGAGTTCATGACGCTCGCGGGCAACACCCTCGCCGTCGCCACGGTTTTGGCCAGTCAATGCCGCCCGGTCAGCAAACGCGATGTGTCGCACGTCCGCGAGTTAGTCGCGGCTTAGCCCCGCGCTCTCCGTGCCTCCGTGAGATTCCTCTGCTTCGACTGCAAACTGCCACCTGTCCACTGAACACTCCGCCCTCGGCGGTTTCAGAATCTGGCGATCGAGATCCGGAAGTGGTGACTTAAGGAGTTTTAAACAGAAGGCAACGAAGCGAACGAAGAGATGCGCAGCCTATTGGTTCCGACTCTGGGTCCTGTTTGCTTTTTTCGCTCTCGTCACCCGCCACAAGCCACTCGTCACAGGTCGCCGCGGCGACCAAGGCATGCCCATCGGTGATCCGATCGATGAAAAGATTTTGGAGTGAATCGCTCCAAGCCCCACGCTCTGAACCGTTTGCCGGCAGCCGTATGCCTGATGCGGCCGCCCCGCGGCCTTATGACTCACAAAGTTCTCTGCAGGGCTGGTCAGTGGGGTCTCGATTCCCTAAAACTACGCTACACACCCCATGAAGCCCGACGACATCATCTCTTACAGCGAACTTGTGGCTGAGGAGAAGGCCAACCTCCAGAAGGGGATGAATTTCGGGATTGGAAAGAAGTATTCGGTGTTCCTCATGTCCGTCCGCCCCGGAGCTCCGTATCGCGATGAGATCGATCCGGCGACGGGTTGCATCATCTATGAGGGCCATGATGCGCCGAAGAAGGCCGGCGTGGATCCCAAGGCGATCGATCAGCCACTCACCACACCGGCCGGAAGATGGACAGAAAACGGCAAGTTTTTCCGAGCGGCCGTGGACTACAAGAGTGGGTTACTGAAAGAACCGCACCTCATCCGTATCTACGAAAAGATTCAGGCTGGCACTTGGTGCTACAAGGGTGTTTTCGAGCTGGTCGATGCAAAAGTCGTCTCGGACGGCAAGCGCAAGGTCTTCCGCTACGAATTGCACCCAGTCCAGAAAACGGTCTTCAGCGGCCGCGTTGAGGTGCCGGTGACCCGCCTCATCCCGAGCGAAGTGAAACGGGCGGTTTGGAAGCGGGATGGGGGACGTTGCGTTGAGTGCGGCGCCAACCACAATCTGCACTACGACCACGACATTCCTTTCTCCCGCGGCGGCAGCAGCATTGTTGCCGAAAATGTCCGCCTACTTTGTGCCCGGCACAATCTTTCCAAGTCCGACAAAATCATGTCTGCCGCGATCCTTGCTCACTTGGGATTCGGCGGGAGTCTACAGTTTTACAACTGATAGCATGGAGGCACGCCTACAAGACGCAGGCACCACGGGCTGCGGCAATATCGTGAAAGATGACGACGGTGAAATGCGATGAGTAAGAGGGTCAAACTTTTCTCTCAAGAGCAGTCCACCATGGTGTCTACGTGGACGACCGAAATAATTTGTAGGGCTGCGCGTGGTGGGGCTTGCACGCTCGAGACAAATGTCAGCGGTCCCGACTTGGACGAAGATCAGGACGACTACTTCGAGTTTTGTTCGGAGCCTATCAAAACAAAGCAGGACTTTTTGTCTGCGTGGCACGAGTGCTGCGATCTGATGTCGATTGATGCCGAGGTTGACGGTGAGGTGATTGCGAATCTGGAAACTATCTGCCCTCAAGTGGCTAAGGAGTTACGCGCAAGCTGTGCTAAGGAAGGGCTCTAAAACTAAAAACAGATGAAGCTTAGCGCCGAAATAAGGATGAAACCCGCCTTTGTTGCCACCTACCTGAATTCAGACAGCCGCGCTGATTTGATGTCGAGTTGCCCACGTCTGCTGATAGATGCATGGATTCTCCTCTAGCTGCTTAAAAAGAAATTCACACCTATGGACCAAGCCCAACTTAACTGGATCACCAACTTCATCTGGGGCATTGCTGACGACACCCTGCGCGACGTCTTCGTGCGCGGCAAATACCGGGATGTGATCTTGCCGATGACCGTCCTCCGTCGTCTCGACGCCGTGCTGGAGCCCACCAAAGCCGCCGTGCTCGAAATGAAGGCCGCGCTGGACAAAGAAAAGATCACCAACCAGGACGATGCCCTGCGCTCCGCCTCCGGCGAGGCCTTTTACAACACGTCACCTTTCCTCCTGCGCGACCTCAAGTCTCGCAAGACACAGCAGACGCTCAAGGACGACTTCATGGCCTACCTCGACGGCTTCTCGCCGAACGTGCAGGACATTCTGAAAAACTTCGAATTTCGCAATCAAATCCCCCGGCTCTCCGAGTCCGACGGCCTCGGCCAGCTTATCGAGAAGTTCCTCGACAAGGACATCAACCTCAGCCCCCGCGCCGTGGGCGAGCTACCCGGCCTCGACAACCACAGCATGGGCACCGTCTTCGAGGACCTCGTGCGTATGTTCAATGAGGACAACAACGAGGAAGCCGGCCAGCACTGGACGCCGCGCGATGCCGTCAAGCTCATGGCCAGCCTTATGTTCCTACCCGTGGCCGACAAGATCGAGTCCGGCACCTACCTGCTTTACGACTGCGCCTGCGGAACCGGCGGCATGCTCACCGTCGCCGAGGAAACCCTCCAGCACATCGCCACCGCGCACGGCAAGCAGGTCGCCACCCATCTTTACGGGCAGGAGATCAACGCCGAAACCTATGCCATCTGCAAAGCTGACCTCCTGCTCAAAGGCGACGGCGATGCGGCGGACAACATCGTCGGCGGCCCTGCCTTCTCCACCTTGTCGAACGACCAGTTTCGCTCCCGCAGCTTCGACTTCATGCTCGCCAATCCGCCCTACGGCAAGAGCTGGAAAAGCGACTTGGAGCGCATGAGCGGCGACGGCGGCAAAAAGGGCGTTAAAGACCCTCGCTTTGTGATCGAGCACGCCGGCGATCCCGAGTTCTCCCTCATCACCCGCAGCAGCGACGGCCAGATGCTCTTTCTGGCCAACATGCTCAGCAAGATGAAGCACGACACCCCGCTCGGCAGCCGCATCGCGGAGATTCACAACGGCTCCTCTCTTTTCACCGGCGACGCCGGGCAGGGCGAGAGCAACATCCGCCGCTGGGTCATCGAGAGCGACTGGCTGGAGGCCATCGTCGCCCTGCCGCTGAACATGTTCTACAACACCGGCATCGCCACCTACGTCTGGGTGCTCACCAACCGCAAGGCCGAGCACCGGAAGGGCAAGGTCCAGCTTATCGACGCGACCAACTGGTTCCGGCCCCTGCGCAAGAACATGGGCAAAAAGAACTGTGAACTCGCCCCCGAGGACATCCAGCGCATCTGCGACACCTTCCTCGCCTTCGAGGAAACGTCGCAGTCGAAAATCTTCCCCAATGCCGCCTTCGGTTACTGGAAAGTGAAGGTCGAGCGCCCGCTCCGCCTCCACAGCCAGCTCACCCGCGCCCGCATCGAGCCCCTGCGCTTCGCCTCCGGCGATGAGGACATCCGCGCCGCGCTTTACGCCGAGCTCGGCGACGCCCTCTTCACCGATCCCGCCTCCGTCCGCCAGCAACTAGAGAAACTCGTCAACGATTGGGGTAAAGCCGACAGCGACGGCGACGAGGACGAGGAAGGCGAAGCTGACACGCCGAAAAAGACCCTTTCCGACAAAAAGAAAAAGAAGCTCCTCAGCGAAGCCACCTGGAAGCGCGACGCCATGCTTCTTGATGTCGCGAACCAGCTCCGCAAGACCCTCGGGGATGGCCTCTTTGAGGACCACAACGTCTTTCTGGAAAAAGTCGAAGCCGCGCTCAAGAAACTCAACCTCAAACCCAGCGCCGCCGAACTCAAGCTCATCGTGGGCGCGGTCAGTTGGCGCGTGGAAGATGCGCCCCGCGTCATCAAGAAAATCCACAAACCCGGCAAAACCCAGCCCGACTCGTTGCGCGGCTTGTTCGAGGCCAAGATCGACGGCAAGACCTGCGTCGTCGAATACGAACCCGACAGCGAACTGCGCGACTTCGAACAAATCCCGCTGCTGGAGGAGGGCGGCATCGAAGCCTTCATCCGCCGCGAAGTCCTGCCCTACACACCGGACGCGTGGCTCGTCGAGGCCGACACCAAGATCGGCTACGAAGTCAGCTTCACCCGCCACTTCTACCAGCCGCCCCAGCTCCGCACCCTCGGCCAGATCAGCGCCGATATCCTCGCGCTGGAGCAGGAGACCGAAGGCCTGCTCCACGAAATCACGAAAGGAGCCACGGCATGATCGAGGGACTCAAGCCGTATGCGGAATACAAGGAGTCGGGGCAGAAATGGCTCGGCGGCGTTCCTGCCCATTGGGATCTAAAGCTCGGACATGCTGCGTTCGCGAAGCGAAAGGAACCCAACCGTGGGATGAAGGAGAAAATCGTTCTCTCGCTCAGCTACGGGCGCATCAAGGTGAAGGCGGCCGACAAGCAGCACGGATTGGTTCCCGAGTCCTACGAGACGTATCAAGTCGTCAACGAGGGCAACGTCATTATCCGAGGAACTGACCTTCAGAACGACCACACCAGCCTGCGCATTGGTCTGTCGCGCAATCGTGGAATCATCTCGTCTGCCTATCTCTGCCTTGAAGCCCAGCCAGTGGTCACGCCCGACTACGGCTATCAAATCCTGAACGTCTTCGATCTCACGAAGGCGATCTATCGTTACGGCTCTGGCCTCCGCCAGAATCTCGACCACGGCGAAATCAAACGCCTTCCGATTTTCCTCCCACCGCCCGACGAACAAGCGGCCATCGTGCGGTTTCTGGACCATGCGAACCGGAAGATCGACAGCTTCATCCGTGCCAAGCGGAAGCTGATTGGGCTGCTGAACGAGCAGAAGCAGGCCATCATCCACCGCGCCGTCACCCGCGGCCTCCACCCCGACGTCCCCCTCAAGCCCTCTGGCATCCCCTGGCTCGGCGACATTCCGAAGCATTGGGAGGTGAAGCGATTGCGACATGCGTGTGAAATGCGAGTGAGCAACGTCGATAAACACACAAAACAGGGCGAAACTCCTGTGCGTCTGTGCAACTACGTTGAGGTCTATAAGAACGAGCGTATAAGCGAATCGACCCGTTTCATGGCCGCTACGGCAAATCAGGATGAGTGCGTTCGATTCAGGCTTCGCAAGGGCGATGTGCTGATCACGAAGGACTCTGAGGAGTGGAACGACATCGGCGTGCCAGCGCTTGTGGAGTATGAAGCCCCGGACTTGGTTTGCGGATACCACCTCGCACTTTTACGTCCGCGCCCTGGCTTACTCGGGAGTTTTCTTCATCGGGCGCTCGATAGTCGCTTCATCGCGACGCAGTTCCATGTGGAGGCCAATGGTGTTACCCGCTATGGCCTTTCTCAAGGGGCGATTCTTGGTGTCTCGATCCCAATACCTCCGCCTATTGAACAGCAGAACATCGTCAATTATTTGGATGCGCAGTTGGCTGCCCGCGACACCACCATCGCCCGCACCGAGCGAGAAATCGCGCTGATGCAGGAATACCGGACGCGCCTGACCGCCGACCTCGTGACGGGCAAGCTGGACGTGCGCGAAGCCGCCGCCCAACTCCCCGCCCCACCCGCCGATCCCGCCGCCGAGGAGAATCTGGGGGAGCTTCTGGAAGAGCCTGAAGCGGAGGAAGAGGAGTGAGGGAAAAAACTTCCCAAAATGGGAAGTTTAACTTGTCATTGATCCAGCTTTAGGGAACTATGCATATCATCAGTCGCAAGCCACTGCGCGAGTTCTCGGAGAAGCACCCTCCGGCAAAGACACCACTGGACAGCTGGTTCGCAGAAGTGAACCGGGCCAAGTGGTCCAGCTTTGCCGACATCAGGGCCGCCTACGGGAGCGCGGATGTGGTGGCAGGCAACCGGGTGATCTTCAACATTGGCGGGAACAAATACCGGCTGGTGGTGAAGGTGGCCTACAAGTGCGGGAAGGTCTTTGTCCGCTTTGTGGGAACCCATGCAGAATACGACAAGATAGACGCCAAGACCATTTGAGAAAGGACACAACCATGAAACCCAAGATCATCCGAACCGAAGCTGACTACGAGACCGCGCTGGCGCGGATCGATGTGCTCATGGACGGCGATCCCGAGCCAACCTCCGCGGCTGGTGAAGAACTGGAACTGCTGTGCCTGCTGGTAGGGAACTACGAGTCAGTCCACTACCCCATGGATATGCCGAGTCCCCTGGAGGCGATCAAATTCCGCATGGAACAGGCAGGGCTGAAGGCAAAAGACCTCATTCCCTACATTGGCAGCGCGCCAAAGGTTTCCGAGGTGCTGGCGGGCAAACGCGCGCTCAGCCTAACGATGATCCGCAAGCTGGTGAATGAATTGGGCATTCCAGCCGAGGTGTTGCTGCAAGATGAGGGAGCCAAGTTGCCCTCTGACGCGGCCATCCAGCAAGGCAGGCACTTCCCGGTGGCCGAAATGGTGAAGCGTGGGTGGTTCACCAATTTCCAAGGCACCGTGGCGGAGGCCAAGAGCCAGCTCGAAGACCTCTTGAATACCTTTGTAGGCAGGTTGGGGCCGAATGCCCTGATCCCCGCCCTGAACCGCCAGCATGTGCGCAACGGCGGCAATCATGACGAGCACGCACTGAACGCATGGCGTATCCGCGTGGCGACGCTGGCGCTGCGGGAGTCACTGCCCGCCTACAAACCCGGCACGGTCAATGCGGACTTCCTCAAAGAACTGGCCCGCCTGAGCTATCTGACCGATGGGCCGAAGCTGGCAAAGGAATTCCTCAACAAGAGCGGCATCCACCTCATCTTCGAGCGCCACCTGCCCAAGACGCATCTCGACGGAGCGGCGCTGAAGTTGCCAGACGGCTGCCCGGTGGTGGCGCTGTCGCTGCGGCATGACCGGCTGGACAACTTCTGGTTCACCCTGTTTCACGAGCTGGCCCATGTGGCCCTGCACCTAGACAAGGACGGGTTGGAGGCCTTCTTCGACGACCTGACCGAAGGAAGCAAGAATGACAGGTGCGAGAAGGAAGCGGACAAACTGGCCGCCGAAGCGCTGATCCCCGAGGCGGAGTGGAAGGCGGCGAAGCTAAGCAAAAAATCTACGCCCGGTGCCGTGCTGGCCTTTGCCCAGTCCCTGCGTATCAGCCCGGCCATTCCCGCCGGACGTGTGCGCTACGAGTGCAAGAGCTACACCGTTTTCAAGCCGCTGATCGGCACAGGGAAACTGCGCCCAATGTTTGGCATCCAAGGAAACTGAAACATGAATCCTCGGAGCCCGAACTGCAGAGCGGCCAAAATCTTATTTGAGTGGCTGGCGGCCTAACGACATAAGTTGCGTATGGTGAGAAATTTATTATTTGAATGGAAAACGTTCACATCAAGAGCTGGATAAAAACCGGCACTATCGAAATGGCACACAGCGGAACCGCTCGATTTCAACAGAGAAAAGCCATGATTCCACCCAAACACGACCGAGGTAAAAGCGTGAAGGTCCCTGATTACAGGCGATTTGGTCTTTGTTTGATCGGTGATAAAAGCAAAGGCCTAACCCAGGTTCAAACAAAGCCTAACCCCGGCGACCAAGAAAAATCATGAGTAAAACCGACACGACCGAGAAAGGTCTCGAAACCCTGATCATGCGCCACATGACAGGGACGGATGGTTTGGCTGACGGCGCAGTTGGAATCGTCGCCCAGCCAGAGGTCGCCAAAGATGGCAGTGGATGGTTCGCTGGAAGTCGTTCGGCCTATGACCGTGAGTTTGCGGTGGATTCGGAGCAGCTCTTCGCCTTTCTCACGGTCACGCAGCCGGAGGAATGGGCCAAGCTGGGTATCGCGACTTACGAGACCAAGAAAGGTATGGCGCGGCAGAAATTCCTCGCCCGCCTGCAAGGGGAAATCACGCGGCGCGGGGTGATTGATGTGCTGCGCCGCGGCATTAAGCACGGGACGCTGAGCTTCGACTTATTCTACGGCAGGCCCTCAGCGGAGAACGCACAGGCGGTGGAGCGCCATGCGATGAACCGGTTCAGTATCACGCGGCAACTGCACTTCAGCCGGGATAATAAGCGCTCGCTCGATCTGTGCGCCTTCATCAACGGGCTGCCGGTCATCACCTTTGAACTGAAGAATAGTCTGACCAAGCAGACGGTGGATGACGCCATCGAGCAATACAAACGCGACCGCGACCCGCGCGAGACGCTGTTTCAATTTGGCCGCTGCGTTGTTCACTTCGCGGTGGATGACCATGAAGTGGCGATGTGCACAGCCCTCAAGGGCAAGGGCGGCACGGCCAAGGACTCTTGGTTTCTGCCCTTCAATCAGGGCTGGAACGATGGTGCCGGCAACCCCCCGAACGAGAAGGGCCTCAAGACGGACTACTTGTGGAAGCGCATCCTCACCCCGGCGCGGCTCACGGAGATTCTGGAGAACTACGCCCAGGTCGTGGAGGAGATTCATCCGAAGACGGGCAAGAAGAGGCAGGTGCAGATTTTCCCCCGCTACCATCAGCTCGATGTGGTGCGGATGATTCTTGCCGATGTCATGGAGCACGGGGCGGGCAAGCGTTACCTCATCCAGCACAGCGCGGGCAGCGGAAAGTCGAATTCCATCGCGTGGCTGGCGCATCAGTTGATCAGCCTGACCAAGGACGGGAAGCCGGTCTTTGATTCCGTCATCGTCATCACAGACCGCCGGATTCTCGACAAACAAATCCGCGAGACGATCAAGGGTTTTGCCCAGGTCGGCAGCATCATCGGAGCGGTGAAGGAAGGTGCGGGCGCCTCCAAAACCGAGCAGCTCACGAAGTATCTCAAGGACGGCAAGAAGCTGATCATCTCCACCGTGCAGACCTTTCCCCATGTGCTCGACACCATCGGCGACGAACATCGTGGCGGAAGGTTTGCTATCATTATCGACGAGGCGCACTCCAGTCAGAGCGGCAAGACGTCGTCTGCTGTCAGCCAGGTGGTGGCGGACAACGAAGACGAGATCAACAACGCGCTAGACGAGCGCATCAAAAAGAAAAAGCTCGCGAAAAACGCCAGCTACTTTGCCTTCACCGCTACGCCGAAGAACAAGACCTTGGAGATGTTCGGTGTGCCGTATTCCGAAGGAGGTGAGGTGAAGCGCCAACCCTTCCACGGCTACACGATGAAGCAGGCCATTCAGGAAGGTTTCATCCTTGATGTGCTAAAGAGCTACACGCCGGTGGCCAGCTACTATCGTCTGGCCAAAACCATAGAAGGCGATCCCGAGTATGATGTGAAAAAGGCCCGTAAAAAGCTGCGCGTCTATGTGGAGAGCCACAGCAAAGCCATTCGCGACAAGGCGGAGATCATGGTGGACCACTTCCTCGAACAGGTGATCGGCCAGAACAAGATCGGCGGCCAGGCGCGGGCCATGGTGGTGACCGGTAGCATCCAGCGGGCGATTGAATACTTCATGGCCTTCAACGCTTATCTCACGGAAATCAAGAGCCCCTTCCGCCCCATCGTGGCCTTCTCCGGCGAACCGGAATACAAGGGCGAGAAAGTGAGCGAGCTCAAGCTCAACGGATTTTCGAGCGGCGAGATCGCGGATCGGATCAAGGAAGACCCGTATAGGTTCCTCATCTGCGCGGACAAGTTCCAGACCGGCTACGACGAACCGCTGCTGCATACGATGTATGTGGATAAGGTGCTGAGCGGCATCAAAGCCGTGCAGACACTCTCCCGTCTAAACCGGGCGCACCCGAAGAAGCACGATGTTTTCGTCCTCGATTTCCAGAATGACACTAAGACGATCGAGGAATCCTTCGCTGACTACTACCGCACCACAATTCTCAGCAAGGAGACCGACCCGAACACACTGCACACGCTGAAGGGAGAACTAGACCAGCATCAGGTTTATTCGCCCGAGCAGATCAACGCGTTGGTGGAGTTGTATCTGGGCGGAGCCGACCGTGACAAACTTGACCCGATTCTCGACGCATGCGTCGCCGTCTATGTGACCGAACTCGACGAAGACAAGCAGGTGGATTTCAAAGGCAAAGCCAAGACCTTCACTCGCACCTACGACTTCCTCGCCACGATCCTTCCGTATGGCGTGCAAGACTGGGAGAAGCTGTCCATCTTCCTAAATTTCCTCATTAGCAAACTACCCGCGCCCATCGAGGAAGATCTCGCCAAAGGCATTCTTGATGCCATCGACATGGACAGCTACCGGGCTGAGAAAAAGACGACCATGGCCATCGCCCTGCCGGACGCGGATGCGGAGATCGAGCCCGTGCCGACCTCCGGTGGGGGGCGCAAAGCCGAAACAGAAATGGACCGGCTTTCGAATATCGTAAAACAGTTCAACGATCAGTTCGGTGGTCTATTTTTGGATTCCAAGGCGGTGGAAAAACGGATTGTGGAAGTCATCCCACCCAAGGTCATGGCTGATAAGGCCTACCAAAACGCCCGCGAAAACTCCGACCCACAAAATGCCCGTATCGAGCATGACAAGGCGCTCAAACGGGTGATTATGGCAATGTTCAAAGACGATGCCCAGCTCTTCAAGCAATTCCAAGACAACGAGTCTTTTCGTGGGTGGCTGACCAACACAATGTTCGGGATGACCTACGACCAAGCCTCTTAACCATGGCCAATACTGTTTACGTCCTGACCAATGAAGCCATGCCAGGCTTGGTAAAAGTCGGGCTCACTGGCGACAAGGTTGAAAGCCGCATAGCTCAGCTCAACGCGGTGCCTGGAGTGCCACTACCTTTTGAGTGCTACTACGCCGCAGAGGTAGATGACATGAAGCGTGTTGAATCGCTACTTCATCAACTCTTCTCAGAGCACCGCATCAACCCGAAGCGCGAATTCTTCAAGATCGACCCCGAAAAAGTCGTGCTCGCCTTGAGTATCGGCAGTTTCAAAGAGGTCACGCCGGGCGAAGTCGAAGTGGACGCCGACGAGAAAGCCGCCCTCGACAAAGCCAAAGCCCGCCGCCCACGCCTCAGCCTCGAAGCTATCGGCATCAAACCGGGAGACGTGCTCACCTTCTCCCGCGATGAAGCAAGAACGGCGACCGTGCTTTCTGGTAACAAAATCCTGCTCGATGGAGAGGAGACCAGCTTGTCGGCCGCCGCGCTTAAGATTTTGCAGGAACTCGGCTACACCACACCTTCCGCGCAAGGACCCGCTTACTGGATGTTCGACGGCGAACTCCTCGATGAGCGACGACGCCGCCTCGAAGCCGAGCAATTCGACGAAAAAGAGGCATGAGCCAATTAACCGACGAGTTTCTTGCCGGTGCAGTCGCCGCTTCCGAAATGGATCTCAAAGTGTCGCTGCTCGCCAGCGGGCAATTGGAGGCGACGAGTTATGCATGGTATCTTGTTGACCGGGAATACGGAGAAGAGCGCGTCATGCTCCTGGTCGATACAGACCCGGATTCGCGGCTGACAACAGTGACGCACCGCGAAGACGTAACAGATTGCGATGCAGCTGAACTGACCAAGAAATTTCTCTCTCTGTGGGATATGAAGCCGACCGATTGGGCCGTGATCCTTTCCGACGGCCAGGTCAACTTTTCTCTACTTGATCGCGGCTTAATGACTGAAACCGTCGCAGAAAGCTTCAAAGAACTCGGTCAGCCCTTCGACGCGAAGGCTTGGATCCAAAAAGTGCGATTACTGGAGGATCCTAACTCTGGGCGAGGCTAGAGCCCAGCTCGCTGATAATCTTCAAGCCCTGGACTCGTGCTTTCGGAATATCCGACGTCTTGATCCAGCCAAGTTGGTATTGTCCGCTAATACACTCGCCCTCCCAGAACTCCTGCTCAAACTCGACACCGAGTTGCTCGGCAAATGCTTTCAAGCCCTCAGGACCTTCAACTAAGCCAAGCGCTTCCGGATCCACCTCCTTTCGCAAAGCCTCTGTGACAAGGCTGCTGTAGCCATCCACAAGCTCGTCCAGCCACCCGTCCCATTCGTCAGGAAAATCATCGCCTTTAGCGACCAGTGTGAGCTTTTCGCGCTTATCGCCAACTTCCGGTATCGCCTCGCTCGGATCGTCCTCTGCGGACTCGGCAGATGGCCCATGGATGAAAATCATCGCCGATCCATACTTTTGTCGGGCCTCTTCATTGCTCAGACGTGTGACTTTCGCTCCTTCATCGTTCACTGCAGACCGATCAGCTGGAGCCACAGCACAATCCTCCGAAAACTGCCCGAGCAAGGCAGTCCGAAGCGCGTTGGCAAACGCGAGATCGAGCTTCCTGAGTTCCTCGAATCCGCCACGGACCACATCAACGACATCGGCTTCGCCAAACTCAACAAAATCCAAGCAAGTCTCACATGCCGAGATAAACTCGGCTGCTGACGCAAGATCCTTTTGCCAGCAGTCCTCGGCGGCACCATCCATGGTCCAAGCCTTTACCCACACCGTGAACCTTCCATTTGCACGACGACGCGCGTAGATCGCGTTCGTGTAGTCCCCAGAAAAGGGATTCTGGCCCTCATGCTGGTATAGCAAAAGGTCGGATGACTTCTTTGATTTGGGTTTCAAGGGAATGCCTGTTGATTTGGGTGACTCAAAAGCTGTTACTCCACGATGTAAAATTTGCTGACCGTTCCATCCTCAAGCTGCGTGCTGGTATCTGCAGCGTAGGGTAGCTCCAAAATAGGCCCGCGATGGCATGAGCTTGGGCCGTAGCTGCCCAGGTCGTCACCGCTCACGTCAGAAAAATACACCGAGCGTCCCTTGGAATCGGTTACGCGGTAGTAGCGGACAAAATCAAACGTGCCTCCTTCCTCTGCGTCTAATGTTGCCACTTTGGTAACTAAGAGATGCTCCTCTAGCGAAAGCTTCGCGCCCTCGGCAACCTCGGCACAGCGCTGTGGGCTCGCAAATTTTTCGAGATACCCAGCGCATGACTCTGGATCAAGATCATCGGGATCGACCGGTGAAGTCACGGACTCCGTGGCAACCGCATCACCAAGATCCAACTTCGTCATCAATTCCTCGGCAGGCGGCAGCTTGTCACTCTTCTCGCCAAGCGCGACCGCGACTACATGGTCGACAAGTTCTTCGTAGCTCAGCTCGTCCATATCACTCATGGCTCGTCCTGCGCGATAGCATCCTCGATATCCCCGATGAAGCCCTCTCCTTCGCCGCCCTCGTCATCTGCTAAGCTTTGGTAGGTAACTAAAAGTGAGCCCGGGCGGCGCGCGTTAAAAATCCAATTAGCTTCATACTCCTTTCCGTCGTACCAATATTGCTCTCCAACTTCGGAGAATTCTTCTCCTTCGGCGACTAGTCGCCAGTCCGCCTCATCGAGCACAAGCTCATGCCAGTCGTCCGGCCAATACACACGAAGACGCACTTTTCCGTCTTCGCCCAGATGGCGCATCAGATCCCGATTCATGTGTTCAGTGAATACTTCTCGCCGGTGTGGTCAAAGCAATATTGAAGGCTTTTCGCGTCATAAAGCATCAGAGACCACTAAGGATGACATGCCCGAGCCCGAGACTTTGTTTCGGAGGTAGGGACTTGGTGATGACTACGCGGAAAACCTGCCGATCGTTTTGGATGATGGGCGCAAACTTTCGAACTGCCTTGCTCCCGCCCATCCGCCCCTGCAAGGCATCAAGAATATCTTTGAGCCGATTATCCACATCGTGGACCACAAGCTTGCGTCCGCGCAGTAAAGGGGGTCAGACCTTTACCTTTGAATTCCACCCCGGCCACACTTCGACAATTGGCAAAACGTCGAATTGCTTTAGTCCTCAGCCAGCGCACCAGGTGCTTAGATCCGTATTTGCCGGAACAGCCCGTGTGGGTTATGGTCCACCCATGAGCACATTGGCCGAAATCGAACAAGCTGCCGAGGTCCTGCCGGTCGAGCAGAAGCAGCGATTGCTCTTTTCTCTGCTGACCGGTCTGCGCAAGGGCGGTGCCGAATTGCCGCCGCCGCGTGATATTCCGAAGGCCATCATTGAGCAATGGGTCACGGAGGATGAAGAGGGCTTCCGGAAGTTCAAAGCCGGCGCGTGAACATTTTCTGCGACACGAGCGTGTTGCTGGCCGCTGCCAAGTCTTCCGCAGGCGCCTCGCGCGCCTTGTTTGATTATGCCCCTCCCAAAGTTCGGGACCGAGGTGAGTGAGGCTTGGCAGAGACTCGAGCCACAACTATCCATCGTCGCCGACGTGGTCAGTCTGGATCGTGCCTTGGTGTTCCCCGTGGCGAAGGATCGGCCGGTCTTGGTCACCGCGCTGGCATGGGCTGACGTTCTGCTTACCTTGGACCGTGCCGACTTTATCGGTCTTCTCGGATCCGCGTGCTATGGCATGCCAATCATGCTGCCTTCGGAGTTTTTCACCCGCGAGCGCGCTGCCGGAAGAATCTGATCGATGGCGGTAGGCATCTCTGCGCCAACCCCGCAGCGAAGGCTGGAAAGTCATCCGCGTCTGGCAACATTCCCTCAAGAAATCCCCCAACGCTTGCCTCACCCGCATCCGCCGGGGCTTGACCTTCAGCTGAAGGGTCAGGACCTGCTCTTTGCTTTCCATCCGCGTCTCTGCCGCCCTCGCTGACAGTTGGACAATTGGCAAATTGTCCAACTGCCCTCCGCGCACATGGAACCTGTATCTGCATTCGCGGCATCCTTGCTGCCACGCACCCTGGCGGGTAGTTTGCCTACTGATGCGTGTTGTATTGGACACCAGCGTGTTGGTCGCTGCCGCCCGGTCGAAGCGGGGGGCTTCCAATGCCCTGCTTGAACTCTTGCCTTGCAAGGAATTCTCGCCCGCCGTCTCGGTTTCGGCCTTCATCGAGTATCGGGATGTGCTCCTTCGTCCGGAGAATCTGTTGCACCGCACGGCCGGCCAAGCCGAGGCGTTTCTGGACTTCCTGCTTTCCGCCAGTCGCTTGCAGAAGATTCACTTCCTCTGGCGACCCGCCCTCCCTGATCCGGATGACGACCTCTTTCTCGAGCTGGCAGTCGCCGCGCGATGTGCCTATATTGTCACCCACAACATCCGCGACTTCCGGGGAGCGGAAAAGTGGGGAGTAAGCGCGGTCACTCCGTCAGACTTCCTGCGAAAAATCAAAGCAAAGACATGAGCACATTGACCATCAGCATGCCCGAGGGTTTGGCCAAGCAACTGCAAGTCTGTGCCGCCGAGGAGGGCGTCACGGTCGACCAGTTCATCGCCTCGGCTGCGGGCGAGAAGCTCAGTGCGCTCATGACTCTCGATCATCTCCGCGAACGCGCTGCACGGGCCAACCGGCAAGACTTCATCGATTTCCTCGAAGGATCGCCCGACGTGCCGCCGATGCCGGGCGACGAAATCTGAATCAGGCAGCGCGGCGCTTTTCCCGGACCGCGTCGATCTTGGCTTGGACCTTACCTTCGGTCGGAGCCTCGCCAAAGCGTTGCGCTCAAGCGGGAAACCAATGCATCCACGAATCTTGGAAAGCAACGGGAATACCATGCTGACGGCAGACGCGGATGGTATGGCCGGTGCCGCCGGCTTCGGGATCGGAGAGATCAACGTAGAACAAACCGCAGACGGGTGGGCCGAACTCCTCGGAGTGACCGACCACTTTCATCGTATCGCGGATAAGGTAAGCAGCTTTGGCCGCGAGCTTGGGCGAACCGGTGCGCTTGTAGACCACATTGGCGTTGCGCGGCGTGGCGGCAACCGTCGCCTCGGTGATCGCCGCTTCCTGCACCGTGGAGAGAGATTCGGGCGAGGAGTAGAGCGCATCGGCATACCGCACTTTCTTTCGATGCGAGGCGTAAGGTGCGATGACCTGCAGACGCGAGGCATCAACTTCGGCCACGCCTGCGGAAAACGCCTCATCGCTGCCCTCGGCATTGCCGGACCGGAATCGCAAGGAGACGAACTCCCGAGCCAACCGGTTGGCAAAGCCACGCGCCAAGGAGGCGTCCAAATCTGAAATCGCCCGCCGCCCTTCAAGAAGGACGACTGGCGCATCACCGACGGCAAGATTTCGGAATTCCTGGATAGTCATGGGAGCCCGCAAGCGGGCAGGGGACAGTTTTGCGTTCTCCGTGGTCAGCCGAAAGGCCTTTGTGCGTCATAAAGCCGGCCGCAGGCCGGAGTAATTAGTGGACAGTGGACAGGCGGCAGTCTGCTCCCACCGGACTTCGTTACCTTCGTTGCCTTTTGTTCAATCTCTCCCGCCCCGACTGCGCGTTTGCGATACCGTTTGTCTCAAGCCAAATGGCGTGCTAGATGAGATCCATGACTGTTCTCGATCACAGCCCTGTTCATTCGGACCCGGAGGTTCTGGGTGGGACGCTCGTGTTTGTGGGGACGCGCGTTCCCGCGCAAACCCTGCTGGACTATGTTTCCCGAGGTGGATCACTCGAGGAGTTCTTGGAGGATTTCCCGACGGTAAAGCGCCAAGACGCGATGGAGTTTTTGCAACTCGCCCGTGAAGAGCATCATTCTTGACGAAAACATTCCACGGAAGCTGAGAACTAGATTGTCCGGCTACCGGGTGACCACAGTGCCCGAACGAGGATGGGGCGGCGTGAAGAATGGGCGTCTCATGGCTCTGATCGACGGGGGCTACGATGTGTTCGTCACCGCTGACAAAAACCTTCGCTACCAACAGAACCTCGACGGGAGAAAAATCTCCATCATCGAAGTCCCTTTTAACGATTCAGCAAAACTCCTCCCGCTGGCGCCGGCAATTCTTCTCGCCATCGAGCAATCCCTGCCGGGCTCCTACATCGAAATAGCACCACCGCCTTCCGGCGAATGATGCACAGCCGTGGCGGGTGACTGGTGGTCGGAGGAAGGGCAGGAGTCGGGGCGCTAGGGGACAGAGGGCGGAATCCGGTTTGCGGGGACAAAACCCGTGAGTTAATATACTCCCATGGGCACGCTGGAGGAAATCAAGCAAGCCATCGAAAAGCTGCCGAGAGAAGAGTTCTTCGAACTGGCTCGCAGACTTTCGACGCGTTACCCGGAGCTTTGGCAGGAGCAAGTTGCCCGCGTTGCAGAGAGCGGGAGGTTCGATCCGGTGTGATGTGCGGCGAGAAAAAATAAAGAAGCAATCTACCATGACAGCGAAAGAGTTTGAGCGGCGTTTCGACGAGGGCAAGGACATCACGCCTTACATCGACCACGCGACCATCCGTCGGCCCGGCCTCCGAGGCGCGCGATGTCAACGTGGAACGCCTTACTCGGCATCTATAAGCGGCAGGACAACCATCTCGAAGTCGGCCAGCTTGACCATACGGAGGCCGCGCCACGGATCGAGCACCAGCAGATCCGCATCGCCAGTGACAATGGCGCTAGCGCCACTGGCCAGAGCCAATGCGAGAAATTTATCGTCGTCGGGATCGCGGCAGTCACGCACCTCTTCACGCAGAGCCGCGTCGGGAAATATCACCGCGGCTTTGCGCCACGTTCGCAGTAGTGATTCGCGACTTCGCCGGGACACATAGCGATCCAACTTGGGCCGCATGAGCACATCAGCCAACTCGTCATAGGTAGCCGTGGAGAAGATGAGCGCGAGTTGGCGCGCGAGCACGGCGCGGACACACACATCAGCCCGGCTTCCCGACAGCAATGCGGCGCTGACGAGGATGTTGGTATCGAAAATGACCACCCGTCAGCTGGGGTTCTCGGCGGCGAGCAGGCGATCCAGAGTTGCGGCAGTCAGGCCGTTCTTGCGCGCCTCGGCTTGGAGCTTGTCCATGGATCGCGTGATCTTGCGATTCTGTGCCGAGACCAGATTGCGGTAGAGGGCCATGGGCAGGAAGACGCCAAGGTCGCGCTGGTGGCGCTTGATGACGACCGGCTCTTGAATGCCGTAATCGAGGAACTGCCCGAAATTTTGCCGGGCTTCGGAAGCGGTCATGGCTTTCATAAGAGCTAACTTACGACAAATTGTACAAAATGTCAAAGATGGGGCTGCTTCTTTCCGCTACGGAGGATCATTTGACGATGACGATCTCGGTGGATTCGCCGAGCTCGCGCAGACGGTGTTGCAAGGCGGTGAGGACTTCGCGGCCTTCGGCGTTGACGAAATGCCAGTCCGCACCGGGCATGGTGCCGTAGTAGAACTTCAAGTCACCGAGCGGATTGCCGGCTCCGGTGCCGTTGGATAGCGGAAGAGGCGCCAAGTAGTGCAGGGCCTGTGCTTCGGGTGAGCTGTAAACGGCATAGGGACCTTCGAGGTAGTTCTCCCAAATGCGATCGTCGACCTGATCGTCGAGGAAATGCAGATGCCGGTAGGCATAACGAAGGTTGTCGCGGTCGAAGTAGAAAGCGCCTTCATCGCGCAGCCATTTGCGCACGTCGAGATGATCATCCGGATCGATGTAAACGTGGTCGCGGAAGTATTCGCGCCAGGTGAATTGTGCCGGCAGCTCGTCTGTGCGTCCGTTGAGTGCGAATTGGAAATGGTAGTCCTGATCGACGGCGTAGAGGATGTTGCGCGCGGACTCGGGCGGATCGATGAAGATGCCGCCGGTCGTCTTTTCGTAATCGGCCGCGCGACGCAACAACCACGACGGCACGAAGCATGAGCCGACGGCCGCCGCACCGGTGATGAGAAAGTTTCGGCGGGTTATTTTAGCCACGGATCGAAGAAGATGACGGAGGATTGGTTTACGCCGGCTGACACCGGCACAAACCGGACTTCGCGAAAGGCACACGGAAAATTCACGCGGCCTCCTTTCGCGTGCCACCGAGATCGGCGAGCAAGGTGTCGCGGCGGGTGCGGGCGAGGCCCACGTTTTTGGTCTCAAGCGGCACACGGAGGCGCTGCTTGGTGTAGTCGGGTCGGTGCACGGTGGCGTGGAGCCACCAGGTGCCGTTGTTCCACCAGAGGTGGTGGTTGGGGTTGCGGGGATGCGTGCGCAGGGACAGCACGCAACTTTCGGGTAGCGCCGCGAGGGCGGCGTTATTTTTCTTGGTCATTTGGGCGTTTCCTTAAACGCACCAAGGGAGCTTTGCTTTCCGGTCGATCCGATCGACCAGCGCATTAGCGCGGGAAAGACTCGCTCTCCCGCACCAAGCCACCGTGGGTTCTCCTCCTCGGTTGGCAGCCCTGCCTTTTACGGCAGGACACTCTTGATGCTGATAATACCAATACACCAAAAGGGCAGGGGACTCAAACGCCTAATGCGTCATAGCTCCCACCCTGTATTCATGCGGTCTGGCGACGGCACGGCTTTCGCAGACGCTCGGTCCGACATCGGGCATAGCCTGACCGCGCACGCGAGGGATGTTGCTGGCAATTTTCGGCGTCGCCTCTATGAGGAAGTCGCGCAGGGCACGCGCGATTGTCACATCGTTCGTGCCGAGGGAGACCCGAACGCGCTCCTTGGTGTAATCGTCCTTGTGGACCGTGTAGTGGCACCACCAAGTGCCATATCAGTTGGTCGCCTCGGCGACCCGTCTCGCGGACTCGGCTGTTGTTCCAGATGTTGTGGTTGGGATTGTGATTTTTATTTTTCACGCCTCCACCTCAACACAGGGGGTGGGACATCTGCTGTCCTAGGGCCCTAATAAATTGTTCTACTTTTGTTCTACTTTTGCCCTCCGCCAGCTCGACTCTGGAAAAAGTGTAAAAACACCCGCGAACCCGCATGAATACTGGGTTCGCGGGTGTTTTGTTTGACGCGAAGAAACGCCGAAAAACACGTAAAATGGCAGTCCTAAGTCTGGCGCGTCTGCCAGTTCCGCCACCCGAGCTTGCAGAGAAACCTATATGCCCCGTTTAGGGGTGGCGAGCGCGGAGGATCTCGTAAGGTCCACGGTGGCCAGCACTTTCAGCGAGTGATCTCTGATAGCCTTGAATCGACATATTAGGGTTGCCATCCCGTGTCGTTCCGCTACTTTTTGTGGTTTCGCCTCGGCCGGAAGGGACCCGGCTTCTTTTGCATTATGATGATGCCCAGTTACTTAAAATGGATTTTGGCTTTGGCCTTATTGGTCTCGGTGCTGCCTGCCGAGGGCAGTCGCCGTCATTCTTTTGACACCCCGGCTTCCGTTCGGACGGCTCCGCCGGAACCCCGGCGCGGTTTGTTCGGCGCGTTTGGTCGTGGCGACGACTCGGAGCAGCATCAAGTGGTCCGCCTAGCGGACGGCGAAAAAGTCGAAATGGACGAGCGGATGATCGAGGCGATGCATTTGGCCGAGCGGGGTGCCCGTTCGCGGTCTATTCACCGTTGCTGGCGCTACGTGAAGCGTGCCCTGCAGGCGGCGGACGTTGTTGAGTGCTATCCGCAGACCGCGCTGGCCAAGCAGGCTGCCGTGGAATTGCCCAATCGCTACGGCTTCGAGCGCCTCGATGTCGATGATCCCTTCGAGGCTCCGGTCGGAGCGGTGCTCGTTTACGGCGGTCGCGGGGCCGGCCATGTGGAGTTCCGCACGAAGACGGGTTTCGTCAGCGATCACGCTTCGCGCCAACCGTCGCCCCGCCCCCTCATCGGGGTCTTCATCAAGCCCGTCGAGGGCTGAGCCGGTCAGATTTTTCCGACCGCTTCGCGCAGCACGCCGGCGATATACAAGCGCACGTCATGGGGCAATTTTGCGCCGAAGTCCACGGTGCGTTCCCCGGTGGTCACGGTGATAACCTGCTGGGGGATGCGGCGGACTTTGACGTAACCATCGGGGAGTTCCACACGCGTGTCCGCGCCGAACGCGATCTCGCGTCGCCGTCCCCGGCTGTCTGCGCTTGGCTGCGGCTCTCAACCATAGACCCTCAACTTCCTTTCTAGGTTGAGAGGTTGAAAGCCAACGACTTGTCTGTCCGGACGCAATTACCGCGCGGATGAGGCAAGCCGATGACGTAAAATGTTCACGCCCAGTCCCTCAACTTTCATCACTCAACTTTCAACTACGGTTTTAGGATAACCGCGCCGTGACTCGGGGGGTCTGCGCCTGCTATCTTTGCATCGATGGAGATCCGATCGACGAGTCTGGAGGGCATGACCTTATGGTCCCGTCCGGTGCATGCCGATGCCCGGGGCACCTACGACGTGCTTTGGAACCGTGATGAACTGGCCGAGGCCGGAATCATGGCCGAATTTATCCAGGACAACCTGATCGAAACACACCGCGGCACGCTGCGCGGTCTGCATTTCCAGACGCGAAACCCGCAGGGCAAGTTGCTCACCGTGCTGGAGGGGGAAGTCTACGATGCCGCCGTCGACCTGCGGCCGGACTCGCCTACTTTCGGCCGCGCCGAGGGTTTGGTCTTGCGTGCCGGCGACCACACCAGCCTCTGGCTCCCGCCCGGCTTCGCCCACGGGTTCCTCTCGCTCAGCGAGCACGTGATCTACTCGTATAAAGTCACCGCACCATGGGATCCGCCGCGCGCGCAGGTCCTGGCCTGGGATGATCCTGCGGTCGGTATTCCGTGGCCTCTCGAGGCCGGGCAGGTGCCGGTGCTTTCCGACCGCGACCAGGCGGGACAGAGCTGGGCGCAGGTGCGGCAGCTTCTGGACTGAGCCTTCGGGGTTGGCAACGGACGCCGGCTGGGAAAAACTATGTGGGCTGATGCAGACTCCGGAACAAATGATGGTCCCCGTGTCCCCGCGGCACGAGGTCTTGCTGGCGCCGGAATACGCGCAACTGATCCGCTACGCACCGGAGCATGATTTCGTCATGCGCACCATCACGCGGCGCGAGGCCAATGGCCTGCAACTCATGTCCGCCGAAATGGTCATCGCGGGCAAGGATACGAGGAAGGAATTCCCCCTCGCGGAAAAATACCCGATGCACTTCCGCAAAACGTATTTTCCCGGCCGCCTGCGCGGCGATCCCTCCGCCGAGTTTGCCAACCAGCAGCGTGCCTCGGAAATTCTCGATGCCCCGCCGCCCATCGGATTTACCACGGACACCTTTCGCTCCTGCTTCGTGCCGGGCAAACCCTACTCGCGCCTCACGCCCTTCGGGATCGAACCGGTGGAAAACAATGTGCAGATCGCGGAAGAGATCAATCTCGCCACCGCCATCGGCTTGTGGTGGCTCTGCGGTCAGGCCTTCGACGAACTGGTCTGCCTGCACGAAGCGGGTCTGGTCCACGGCGATATGGAATTGCACAATATCGCCGTGGCGCCATCGCCGGCCGAGGCCGTGCTCATCGATTTCGAACTGGCCAAACGCAAGGAGGATCTCACCACCGAGGAGTGGGATAAGCAGGTGCGAAATGACTTCACCGAACTGCTCAAAGAATCGGTCTACTTGCAGTGCGCGCTCGGACGTCAACCCGGCCCGCTGGCGGATATGGCCATGGAACGCATGGCCGAATTGTTTCCCTCGCCCGGTCGCTTCGAGCGCCGCATCCGCCGCCAAGCGGCGGTGTGAGCCGGAACGATGTAGAAGCCGCGGCCATGGACGGGCTGTAGCAGAAGGAAATGTGTTTCGACTTTCGCTCACGATGAGGTGAGCGAGATGGCGCGT
The DNA here is from genome assembly GCA_044359955.1 of Chthoniobacterales bacterium. Classification (GTDB taxonomy): domain Bacteria; phylum Verrucomicrobiota; class Verrucomicrobiia; order Chthoniobacterales; family JACTMZ01; genus JACTMZ01. The sequence goes on from JBIKLF010000001.1 coordinate 209,790, forward strand.
GCCCCCTGGACAAACCGATCCCAACCGCATCCGGGCCCTACCGTGAGCACGAAAGGAATGTTCCCGGCGCGTCGGGGACGCCGCGCCCTACCTGGCGGTTGTGGGTAGGGCGGGGGCCTCCGGACCCGCCGACTGCGAAGACTGCGAATGTTGATTTCGGCCTTCGGCCTCCACCCCTGCGGGGCCGACTTGCGGTCGGTCTGTGCCGCGGGGCGGTGCTCTCATCCCTCCGAGAGGCTTCAAGCGCCTGCGGCGGAGTGGCGGATGGGGAGGGATTGCCTGCGCTGCGCTCCGGCTGTCTCGCTTCGCTCGGCTCGAACTGCGAATGTTGATTTCGGCCTTCGGCCTTCACCCCTGCGGGGCCGACCTGCGGTCGGTCTGTGCCGCGGAGCGGCGCTCTCATCCCTCCGAGGAGTTTCAAGCGCCTGCGGCGAAATGGCGGATGGGGAGGGATTGGTCGCCTGAGGCGACCTGTCTAACGGCTCGAACTGCGTTCTCATCCCTCCGAGAAGTTTCAAGCTGCCTTCGGCAGATGGCGGATGGGGAGGGATTCGAACCCTCGGTGCATTGCTGCACACACGCTTTCCAAGCGTGCGCATTCGACCACTCTGCCACCCATCCTGGAGCAGGGAGAATTAAACACCACGGTCGGGCGGGCTGCAAGGCGGCAGCAAGCGTTTGCGAGGTTTGCTGTTCAGGCTCTGATGGCCGTCATGGGAGGTGGTCAGCGTTGTTGTCGGGTGCGTTTTACTGTGTAGCGCGCGGCCCTCTCGCGAACGTGGAAGCCGATTTCGGTTTTCGACTCATCGGCCGCTTCGTCATCGGGCGGCTCGAGCAAAAGCTGGAGGCGATCCCACAGCGCGGACAAATCCTTATCGTGGAGGAGAAGCGTGCGATCGATCTCTGCCAACCGGCGGAGGATGGCGGCATTCGCGGTCAGTTGCTCGCGCATGCGCACGAAAGCGCGCACGACAAAGACGCTCATCTTCACAGCCTGCGGGGTGCTCAAGATGGTGGCCACCATGATCGCGCCGTGTTCGGTGAAAGCGTAGGGGAGGCTTTTGGAGAATTTGAGGGTGGCGAGGTGGTCGCATTTTGCGACCAGCTCCCGCTTCTCCGCGGGTGTGAGCCGGAACATGAAGTCTTCCGGGAAGCGGCTTTTGTTGCGTTTGACCTGCTCGTTGAGGCGCTTGGTGGTGACGGAGTAGATTGCGGCCAGGTCGGTATCGAGGATGACCTTGCGGCCGCGGATCGTGCGGATGACAGAGTGAATGGTTGCGGAAGCGCTTTTAGACATGGCGATAACTGAGCTTAGATTGGCTAACGATTATTGAAAAATGCAAGGGTGGTCTCCGAAGAAACCGCCTGCCTTCCCGAGGTCGAAGCTTTCGCGAGAAATTTAGAGTGAGCAGAGGGATGCTGTTTGACGTCCGAGCCATGCCGCAAAGAAAAAGACGGCAGTTCGCCAAGACCAGCGGACCTCACCGGTTGCTGGCGTTCTGCGGGGGCTCAGCGCCGGGATGTTTCCCACAACTCCACGAGCAGGAGCAGGGCGGAGACGGCGGCGGTGGCGCTGAGGGTGATGAAGAGGAGGTCGATGAAGGTGTTCACGCCCGCGAGTGGAACACGGGGGGTAGGACATCGGCGGGGGGAGGGTGGAAAAAATAAGGATGAAACTTGCGTTGGAAACTTGAGTGGAGGGCTTCCGGCCTCCGGCCGCAGCGAAATCACTCAGGCCTCAGGTTTCCGTCTTCATCCCTCGAAAATCTGTCCCCGCCGGGAATCGAACCCAGATTTAAGGTTTAGGAAACCCTCGTTCTATCCGTTGAACTACAGGGACTAAATACTGATTGAGAACAACTTACACGAATCTCATTTACATCACGGGAGACTTTGATCACAAAAACTTCACAAAATTCCCCGCAAAATCTCATGAAACCGCGGAAGTCTAAACTCATACGGAAAACATGGCCCAAAATTCGGCTGTTGCCAAACGGAAGATATCAGGTTGATGGAAGGCGTAAAGGCACGAACTCAAAGCAAGAGAGTTTCGACACGAAAGCTGATGCCGAGGATCGCGCGAGAAAGCTGGAAGAGGACTTTGCACGTGAGGGAACGGATGGGGCGGGACTGTCATCCGAACTGAGAGTGGCGGCGATTACGGCGGCGAACATTCTCGCGCCCTACGACAAGGACATTGTTGAGGCGGCGCGACACTATGCCGCGCATTTGGACTCACTGCTGAAGTTGGAGAACAGCAAGTTCATCAAAGACCTTGCCGAAGATTGGCTGGCCAACAAAAAGTCAGGGGCAAGACGGGAGCTACGAGCGGCGACCATTCTTTCCATCGAGAACGGCAAGAAATACCTCGTGGAAAGATTCGGAGAAAAACGGATCTTGGCGGTGACGAAAGACGATATTCGGCGGGAGTTGGACAAGCACGGCTCCAAGATCCGAAGGAAATTCAATTTGTGCTCTTTGATGTCACAGTTCTTTAACTGGTGCATCAAGCACGGACACTGCGTGACAAATCCCTGTCCTCTGGATGAATACGTGCCAGCGGAAAAGGATACGGTAGACATCGCAACGGCGAGGCAAGCCAGACTTTGCATGAGGATTTGCGAAAGGAAATATCCGCACCTCGTTCTTTATCACGCTATCGGATTCTTCGCGGGGTTGAGGCCGTTTGAGGCTGCGAAGCTGAGGCGGGAGGATATCAGTCTTGAGCACAACGAAATCACCGTGCGAGGCGAGACATCGAAATCGAAGGAAACGCGCAAGGTTAGGATCGAGCCGAACCTGCGAGCTTGGATTGAACGCTATCTCGACAAAGACGAACTCCAAGCGGTGCGCTCAAAGAACTTCACGAACCAGATCAAAAAACTTCGCGCACAACTAGGCTACAAAGTCATGGGCAAAAACGAGAAAGCGGCGAAGTATCCACACGATCTGATGAGACACTCCTACGGTTCGTATCACCGTAAGAAATACAACAACAGAGCGCTCCTCGCGGAATTGATGGGCAACTCAGTCGAGATTATTCGTAAGCACTACTTGAACCCGCACATCACGGGAGACGAGTTAGACGCTTACTGGGCGATTAAGCCGAAATTCATTCAGGTTGCCACGAGGAAGGAACTGGACGAGATGGAGGCAGCTGCTAGGCCGCTGAATAAGCGCCCAAACCGCACTCGCTGACTGCTTCGGCCCGAAGAAGCTTTGCCTCGTTCTCAAGCAGCGCGGAGAAGGCAAGCTTGTGGAGACCGCTCGCTAATTCGCGGTGAATAGACAGATCGCCGTTTTCATTGATGAAGAAAGCAAGACGAGATTTCTTTATCGGATTATGGCGGTGGATAGAGCCGACCACAGTGAGTTTCGGCTCATCAACAATGTCTTTTAGTCCCGTCGCCATTATACCTATTACATCAAGTTTTGAAATAAAAAGCAAGCATTTATTACTAATATAAGTAATTCATGGACAATGAGTTAAAAAATACTTAATCGCATCGTTTTTTTGATGCAATGAACCTAATCGGCATAATGAGATCCTATATCCATGGTCCTCTGATAATCAGTCATTTAGAGGAATAACGAACAATTTTAGGTGTAATCATGAGAATGCCCTACGATATTGCGAACGCCTTCAAAGATTCTCATGCTGAGTTGCAGGACAGGCTGGGGAATCCGTTTGTCGCATTTAATACAACGGGCGAGATGCTGCCTTCGGGCTTTGTGGGGCTATCGAAGGACGAAGCCTTTAGCAATTACACGAATCGGACGATCACGACGAATCACGAGGTCAGCTTCCTCCAAAAGGACTACTACATTGCCCATTCCGGGGAGCCACAAAACCGCATGAGGATTTGGAAAATTGAGGGACGGATCATTCAAGGGCAGAAAATTGGGACGAGAATCTACACGACGAGCTTAGAACCCCAGGCGCAACTGGTCATGACGAGCAACGGTCTTTTCGCAGTGTAAGCAAAAGAGAGTCCAGCGGCAGAAACTGTAAAATTGGAGTGCGGACACCCTTGGTGGCAGAGGCCCAGACTGACGACGCAACAATTTTCATGAATTGGCAGGGTGGTCCTCGAATAAAAACGCATTTTTATTCATAAGAAGAAGACGGCTCATGGATAAGAAAAAGAATGCACGCTTGCACAGAGTCACCAATCGCAGGGCATATTTTGCCGCTGATATATAAGGCGGATACTCATAGGGTCCGCTCTAAAAGTGATAAGCAGGATATTTTGAAAAAAATGGAGGGTAGGAAAATCACCTAACAATGAATAAAAATTAATTAAAATTCACAATATGAGTAGATTCTGACCTTGCAGAGGTAAGGGTAATGAGGGGGTGAATAGACAGAATTTAATTCTTTAAGTTGCACGGCCTAATTCCAAGGGTGTCTCTGGCACAAACCTACTGCGGACAATGGGATAAAACCCTTTGGAGAAATCCAACTTTTTGAACTCACGCCCCTTTTCAATTTTACAGAAATAAGAGACACATTTGGCTTTACCCTTGGCAAGAGATTGAGTGTCAAGGGTTGCTATGCCGATCTTGCTCAGTTGATAAGAGGAAAACCTCTTTAACTCTTCAAGCACTTGGCCGTAGGCCACCGAAGGCACATCTTTGTGGAAGTGAAGGAGCAAATGCAGATGCCTTTCACTGGATTGGGGGTCTTTACCGAGCTCAACCACCCATGCAGCACGAAGCATATTTCGACCAATAGCGAGCGAGGGATACTTCTTGGCAAGAAAACCATTCAAAATACGCAGAAGCTTGGTGACAACGAGACGCCTTGGAGCTTCGGAGACCGAATATCGAGGTTCTAACCCCGTAAAAGTAATGCTCACAGAAAGCTGAAAAGGTATGTGCATTAAATTGTAAAATATTGAATGGACTTCATCCTCTCCATAATAAAGAAAACGACCAAATTGATATAAATAATTATCTTCAAATAGTTTGATTGGTAATGGTTGGATGCCTATTGTCTTGGCTGCTTCAATCATTTTGCTTTTCTTTAAGTCAATAATACTATTCATTGTTCCTTTAATTAGTCCAAGTCAGTAGACTAGGAATTGGTTTCAACCCTTGTCGTATTCAACAGACGCAAGCAATGGGCCACCGAAAGGCTCGAACACCTCTAAAACCCAAAGACTTTTTGCCTTATTTGCATTATCATACGAATACGCATTACACTTTTCTAAAAAAAGGGAGTGTGGTTCTCACGGCTACCACGCACACAGGCTGCAAAATTTTGCCTTAATCTTGAAGCAACACGAACAGCTTCTCGGCAAAAGGGGGGAGGGGACTCAAGTGCAGTCATATTGGTCCGAAACAATCCAGAAGCAGTGCGTGACCGTTTTGAAGGGTAGTCATTGCATGGCTCTTATTGCCGCTGCGTTTGTCGACTCGTCGAACGCGAAGCAGCTCACGAGGCATCGCTACGTATTCGCTTTTGGGATATTTCGGATTGACCATTGCGCAAATACTGACGAACCTCGGAAGCGATGGATCTGGTTGTGAACTCGATTTTTAGGGGGGACTGCTTGACCCAGCTCAAAAGTCTGCCTGACCAATGCATTGATCTGGTTGTATCATCGCCGCCTTATAATCTTGGTAAGGAATACGAGGCGAAACGTGCGCTTGAGCACTACATGGAGGAACAAGCTGCCGTTCTTCGAGAGTGCTGTAGGGTCCTTAAATCTACTGGTTCAATATTTTGGCAAGTTGGAGCCTACTCTGAAAATGGTCAACTCATCCCGCTGGACATCCGCTTTTTTCCCATACTTGAGAACCTTGGAATGCAGCCAAGAAATCGAATAGTATGGATTCGACAGCACGGACTCCACGCGCGACGTAAATTCTCAGCAAGGCATGAAACTTTGCTGTGGTTCACCAAATCGGACGAGTATAAATTCTCACTGGAAAAAATTCGGGTTCCGCAAAAGTATCAAAACAAGAAATACCACAAGGGAGACAAGCGGGGTGCATTGTCCTGTAATCCGGACGGTAAAAATCCAGGCGACATCTGGGCGTTTCGCAACGTTAAGCATAATCACGAGGAACAGACGATACATCCATGTCAGTTCCCAGAGGATTTAATCGCCAGAGTGATTCTCTCCACTACAGACGAGGGCGATCTCGTCTACGATCCTTACATGGGCACAGGGACAGTCGCCGTCGTAGCCAAAGAAGAAGGTCGCACATACTTAGGTGCAGAGTTGGACGAGGGTTACTACGACATCTGTGAAAGGCGCATCTCCGGAAAACCGAATGGGAAGGGCTTTTTTGCTAACCTCAAGTGCCTGCGTAAACATTGCGAAAAAACTGGTGAATCAACTGATAAATATCGTTTTGATGTTCAAACTACTCTGGTGGCGACAGACAAGAGTGCATCGCGCATTCATTCAGAGGAACACCATCTCGATGAACTTCATAAGCGGCTAAGCTTTGAAGAGGCTAGCTTTGCAGCCAAGCGAAGGAACGACGAACCTCCCGAAGACTACTTCGCGGGAGGGAAAATTGCTCTGAAAGACCGACAACAAATGCGGCTGTTTGACGCTGCAGGATAGCTAGTAGACTGTGAGCTTGGCACGAGCTCCACTCGTTTGGATGTTACAACTTTTAGTCTCCTCTCGCACCACTGTTCGGGAGTATCTCGCACTCTCATACGTTGTGTAAACGCACGGAACACGGGTATCCACGTCTTCCGATAAACCTACCAACCTGATAGGCAGGTCGAAAACATCAGGCGACGCGAGCACGTCGAGTTGATTCTTTCCCTGTTCGTAATAGAGGGTGCTATTTGAGGCAGGAAACAATTTACACTTCGTTACGACGATCAAAGCTTTGGGGATAGAACCATTGAATTGAACCTTCTGCCGAGAGAAGAGGTAGGTCCGGACTACGTTGTTCAAAAGGAAAGGGTAGTTTGAGAACTGCACCTCCAAAACGACGCCTTCCTTTTCAAAATCAATATTGGTGCCCAGAAAACTGTATTCATCTGGTATCGGAACTGACGATGACCACCCTGACTCAATCAGAGCTGACTTGATTGCACTATTCGTGCCAACAGGATCAAATATAGGAGTCCCCTGTAGACCATACTGATCGGATGCCTTGAGCCTCAATGACAAAGCTTGAATAAGTTTTTCGACTGAAGACCAGAGACTAGCCACATGCGTGCCAGCGCTATTGTAATCCGTGAACTCAACTTTCATGGACGTTCTTAAGCAGAGATCGCAAAAGCGTCACGGCATCAATCTGCAGCGCGTCTGCAATCTGTAAAAACTCCTCCACGTCGATACGACGCTCACCTATTTCATATTTGGATACAAATGACTGAGGACGACCAAGTGCCTCTGCAACCTCAATCTGTGTAAGACCCGTGGTTTCACGGGCTGCGATAAGCATGCGCCGAAGACGATCATATCTGGCTGTGTGTATTGTTTTGCGAGCGGTCTCTAGCACACCCTCTGTATAAATCCCGTTTCAGAATATCCCAAACGAGGATATCGTGGGTTTCATCCTGCTGTATGGGAAGGCCAACTCACATTTGCGGCTGGACAGCTACTAGAAGGTTACGCTTGGGATTCATGAGCACCTGATCTGGTAGGTGCCAGACAAGGGTGTGAGGGTGCAGGATACGAGCGTTTGGCAAAGCCAACAGCGAGTAGCCTGTGGCCGCACACTCTTGCCTCGTGAAAGACTTTGAGTATGGAGCGATGAAGTCGCCGCTCGATGCGAACAACAAAAAAACGAGCGAAGGCGTGGCGGGAGGACTGAAGGGCATTTGGCAAAGCCAATCGCCCTGAAGGCCTGACGCCACGGCGTAGCGTTCGTGACTACTGCCGCGCCAGCGCACCCTTTCTTTTGTGTGGGGGAATTGTGAAAAAAATTCACTGCTGTTGTTTTTATGGCCGAGCAAGACGCGTCTGCACAGATAACGGCACCCCGATGGCCTGCTGCCAAGACTGCGCAGCAGTTCTGTTTTTCGGCGCAAAGACAAACGTAATGCGATACAACTCGCAGAATGTATGCAGCTACTTGCTGAATACTTATGCTGTTGTATCGCTTTACGCAGAGGATGCCGCGCCGAATTGAACCGACATCGAGCCAATGGCCAATGATGTGAGGGCTGCAAGCCCTCGCTAAATGGCCAACAGGGCGAGTCACGAATTGGCTCAGTTGACGGAAACGGGAGATAAAAGCGGCGACTGTTCCTGAAACGTTGTTGCGGAGGCGAGGCGATCAGCGCCAAAGGCGGTGATGGCCTCGTTCGATTATGACATTGAGTAGTGACCGACGGTCTCTACGAACTGCAATTTTAGGGCGGTTTCGGCACCGATAAACGGCGAGATGTCTCTCCCAGAAATCACAAAAAATCACAAACAAACGTGCTCAGATACCCTCAAAGTGCGATAATTTATTCCCAACAAGATTTCACAAAAACAGAAGAAAAGTATTGCCATCAATGATTTAAAGGAATATTGTGTTTTTGAGAATAAGCACATTACAGGTTTAGGAAACCCTCGTTCTATCCGTTGAACTACGGGGACGCGGAGTTCTCCCTCAACTAACCACAGGTGACCGCTGACGACCAAGGGCTTTCCGCGGGCGCATCTGCTCAGCGGTCAACGCGCAAGACGCGCCCGCCGGGCGTGACGTCCATTTCGTAATCCTGGCCGCGGGCAACACCTTCCAACTCGTAGACGGAGACACCGGCATTTTCTCTCCGGACCGCCTCGGTGAGCGTGAAGCCGGGGATACGGTCGCGCGCGGCGGAAAGAACTTTCGCGGGAACGCTGGCAACCGGTTGTTCGCGGTCGTCATCGCGATCGTCGCCAGAGTCGTTTTCGGTCGTGATGCTGACGCAGCCGGCCAAAATGAGGGCGGCCAGCGGGAGGAGCCGTTTCATGGCGTTGGCGCGGATGTTTTACTGGCCGGCGGGTGCTACCGGGGTTGCAGGTTCCTGCACTGCGACCTCTTCCGCGGTGGCCTCGGATTCTTCCGCCGCGACGAGGTAGATGGAGCCTTTGCGCAGATCGATCGAGCGGGCAACCTTGCGTTTGCCTGCCGTGGCGGAGGCTTGGTCGGCTTGAATGGCGGCGCTCTTTGCACCGGATGCCGGGGCGGCACCACCCTCGTTGGAAATTTCGGTCATCCCCCATTCTTCAGCGTCGATGCCTTCATCGAACCCGAGCACAACAATGTCGCCGACTTGCACGTGGACGTTGATCGCCTGATTGGTGCCGTAGGTCTCGCCGAGTTTCGCGGTGATGGCTTGGGCCGTTTGGGCCGCCGCATTGGCCGCGGCTTTGAGGCGCTCTTTGTCGCCGGGAAATTCGACGGTCTCGGTTGGGGGGCGGTCGCAGGCGGCAAGGCCGGCGAAGGAAACAGCGAGGAGGATAACCGGAAACGATTTCATGAGTGATTAATTTTTCCTCTGGGTGCCATCAAGGCAAGGCCAAATCTGCCTCAAAAATCGATCCCGGCGAAAATGCCGAGCACGGTCGCGTTGGCCACGTCTGGCGTACCATCCGGCTGGATCAGGTATTGGGCATAGGGCTGGATCCATCCCCAGCCGCTGAAGCGGAAGCGGTAGCCGGCTTCCAACGCCGCGCCGTAGCTCGCACCTTCCGTCTGCTGCGCCGGGGCCCACGCGAAACCAATGATGGTTTCGTCCCGATCGCGCTCCGGAATGAGACCCTGATAGATGAGCGCGGCTTCCACGAAGATGGGGAATTCGTTGTTGTAAGGAGGGGCGAAGGCGAGCAGCGCGCCGGCGGCAAGACCCTGCGCTTCGGCCGAGGCGGGATTTTCGCCCGGTTCCGCGTAGAGAAGTTGGTCGGCATCAAGATACAAACCGGTCTCGTTGCCTCCCGAGCCGCTGGCATCGTTCTGGTACAAATAGGCGCCGACCGCATACTCGCCACGCAGTTTCCGTGCACCCAACTCGGTGAGCGCGCCCGTCTCGCCCATGAACCAGAGTCCGTTTTGCGAGGTGTCCGGCGCGTAGCCCTGAAACATGAGACCGTTGTTGTTCGAGTCGGTTCCCTGAGGGTAGGACATGAACAGCGCCAACTTCGTGTATTGCCAGTCGACCGGCTTGATTTCCACCGTGCCGCCCCAGGTTGAGAAGCTTGTCGAGAACGGGATGTTGGCCCCGACGCTATCGCCGGTGGCGGTCGCGTTGTTGACGAAGAAGTTGGTGTATTGCTGGTCCATGAATTCCGTGCGGGGACGGAGCCACCCGGCTTTGAACTCGAGCAACTCCTCGATGCCGAACAACTCCGGTGTGGTGTATTCCAACCCGAATTCGAGGAGCCGCCAGCCGGTGCCTCCAGCGAAGCGCGAGGGATTGAAAAGGGAAAGACCGTCGACGTCGTTGTTCGGGTCGGTCCAGTAGCCCGGTTCCCGGTAGCGGGTGCTGCCGAAGGCGACCAGACCCTCGAGGCCGGCGAGATCGGTCAGCTTGGCCAAGTCGAGACGGCCGGCGAAGCTCAGCTCCTGCGTGAAGAAACTTCCCGAGCCGTTCTCGCTGGATACCACGCCGAGATAAAGTCCGCGCCAGCGGCCGCCGAGCGTCAGTCCGTGGTCGTCGCGCGCATCGCGGAAACCGAAGAGGCTGCCGGTGGCGAGTTTGTTGTCCCACCACTTGGCCAGAGTGTCGTGCTGGGCGGCAACGGTGGAGGCCGAAAGCAGGCAGCCAACGACAACGCAGTGTCTGAGGGCGTGGTGCACCGGACGTCAAGCGGGTTGCTCGCTTCGCGGAAGATTTTCCGCGCGCGAAAGATCGTCGTCCAGCTCGTCATCCCTCTCATAATCGAAGCGGGCCGGGATGGAAGAGGGTTTTTGCTCTGATGGGTGGAGCGGTATCGTGGAGCAGGCGGGAAGGAGGACGAGGGCGAGGAGAAAGAACTTCATATTCGCATGCATATGATCAGCGGCTGGCGGGTGTCAAGCGGACGGCTTGCGCCGAAGGTAGACGGCCACGATGCAGAGCAGGGAGAGGGCGACAATCGACTCCGCCCAAATGAAAACGAGGAAATCCGGGAGGGCGCCCAGCGGCGGATTCCCGGGGAGCACGCTGCGCAGGCCGACGATGGCAAAAAGTGTTCCGGCCATCCAGGTGAAGAATTGCGGTTCAAGCCTTCGTCCCAGCACGGCCACCCAGACGGAGACAGCCGCGCACGCCAGCGCCAGCGCGCCAACGATGAGCATGAGAAAGATGGAAAACCAGAAAGCGGTGGCCGAGCGCTCCACCTCGAGCTCAAGCGAGACCGAGTCGGCCGAAACTGCGGCTACGCCGTCGCGTCCGGTGCCGGTCGCCGTCCTCTCCCTTCCTTTCAGGGCAAAACCGGCCACGGCGAGACCGGCCCTGATCACCACCGGCACCCCGCGGAATCCCGACGGAGATTCCGGGTCGCGGCGCGAAACGTTTACGACAAAATCCACCAGGTAGCGGTCGAAAGGGTAGCGGTCCACCGAACCGCCCTCGAGCATCACGGTAACATCGAGCGGTGCCATGGCGCGACCCGCGGGGAAAACGATTTCGGAATGACCTTCGGCCAGACGGCTGCCGAACGATGCGCGCGCATCCTGCAGATCGAGCACGAGAGTATGGGCAACGGACACGCCGTCTGCGGCGAGCAGTTGTCCGCGTGCCTCGGGGATGATGCGCAGCGAGATCTCCTGGACGATCGGATCGATCTCCATCACGTCGAGGCGGAGGACGACATGGTCCGGCGATGCGTGCGGTTGACCGAAGATTTCGGTCTGCAGCGAGGTCTCCCCGCGGAAGGTGGTCAGGGTCCACACGTAGGCGGCGGCATAAAGCACGGCGACGAGCACAACGAAAACCCAACCCCTTCTCGAACCGGAATTGCTGTGCATGGGGCGCGACTTTTTTGCCGCCGGTCTGCTAATTCAAGCGGAAAGCGGCCGTCGGATTTTATGTTGTTGCCGCGTCTCCTCGCCGTCCACAATGTTTGGTGATGGTTGGAAAATTGGTTTCCGTATCGATCGAACACTGGGCGGTGCTGGTCTTCTACGGGCTGCTTGCCGTCGCCGCGGCGATTTTCTCCAGGCGCGGGCCCCGGCAACCCGGGACACTCCCACCGGGAAATATCCGCATCGTGGCGGGCTGGACGCTTGTCTTGATCCTGCCGCCTTTTCTCTATCTCGCTTCACTGGCCGGGAATTTCAGCGTGGAGGCGGCGCTTTTCACCGCGATTCTCGGCGCGACGATCCTCATGTGGATGTTCACTCTGGTTGACGAATTTGTTCCGGTCCTCTTTGCCGTGGTCTCGACGCTTTTCATCGGCTTGGCACCGTCATCGGTCGCCTTGGGGGGGTTCGCCTCGAGCAAACTTCTGCTCCTCATCGGAGTCTTTGCCTTGTCCGCCGTCATGACCATGTCGGCCCTGAGCCAACGCGTCATGCTGTGGGCCCTCCTGCGTTTGCCGGACCGACCTTGTTGGCAGCAATTTTGCATGTTGGCCGGCGGCTATCTGCTCTCACCCGTCATGCCCTCGGCCAATGCGCGCATCTCGCTCCTGCTGCCGGTCTTCAAGGACATGGCCGGGGCTTTGCGTTTGCCGTCGCGCGGCACAGCCATCACGGCCCTGGCCGCGGCGACCTTTGCCGGCGGCGCGCTTTTCTCTCCGATGATGGCGACGAGCAAATCGGCCAACATCGCGGCCATCGGTTTCCTCCCCCAGCAGATGCAGGCGGAATTCAGCGGTTTGTTCTGGTTGTGGGCGGCGGGCGCGGCCGCGTTGACCGTGACCGTGCTGCATCTGCTCGTCCTGCCGCGACTTTTCCCGGTGCACGACCAACCGGCCATGCCGCGGGAAACGTTGCGGGCGCAGTTGGAGGCGATGGGACCGGTCAAGCCCTCGGAAAAAGTGGCGGCCGGCGGTTTCATTTTTTTCCTCGCGGGCTGCGCGACCGTTTCCTGGCACCACATTTCACCGGCGCTGCTGGGCGGGTGCGTGCTGCTTTTGCTGCTCGTGACGGGCACGCTGGTGCGCAAGGATTTTCAGCGTCAGGTCGACTGGCCGATGTTGCTTTTTCTCCTCGGGATCGACTGCATCACGCGAATCATGGAATACTTGAAGATCGACCAGTCACTGGCGGTGGCGGCGTCCGATCTTTTCGGGTTTGTCGGCGGCAGCACGTCGCTTTTCATTCTCGCCGCGTTGGCCACGTCGGTCGTGCTGCGGTTCTTCCTCCCGACCACGCCGAGCATGCTGACCACCGCGATCATCCTCCTGCCGGTTGCCGCGGCCAACGGTATCCACCCCTGGGTCTGCATTTTCCTCGCCGCGCTTTTCAGCGACGTTTGGTTCTTGCGCTATCAAGGGACCAACGGCTACCTGCAAATCTGCGCCTCGGACGACGCCGACCGATTCGACGAGCGCGGCCTCATGCGCTACACGCACTGGATGAATCTGGCCCGTGTGGCGGCCGCCTTTGCTTCGGTGCCATGGTGGCACTGGCTGGAAATTTTATGACACGCAACTGGCGCCATTTTCTCGTCGGTGCGGCAATCGTCGCGTTTTTTGTCATGCTCGCCGGGTTCAACGCGACCAAGCCGCGCATTCTCGTGCTCAATTCGAAGCCCGAGGATTCCGTGTGGTCGCGAAAGTTCCGCGAGGGCGCGATGGAGGAAATGAAGCGCAACCGCCGTCCGGTCAGCGTCGAATGGACTTATCTCGACTTCGCCGCCCAGGGCGGCCGTCTCTCGCCTGCTGTCGAACAGGCCGAGGTGCAGCGCACGATGCGACGCTTCAAGCCCGATGTGCTCATCGCGGTGGATGACGAGGCTAATGTGATGGCGGCACGCGACCGAGCCATTCCGGGGGGTCCGCGCATCATCTACGTCTCGATCGACCGTGAACCCGCGCACTACGGCTACACCGGCGCGTCTGATGTTTCGGGAATCGCCGACCGCTTGCCGCTCACCGCGTTCCGCGATCTGGCCGGTGTGGTCGCTCCGGGCCAGCCGCTGCGCATCGCGGCCATCGGAGTCGACAGTGAAACCGCGCAGGCGGAGTTGGCCCAACTGCGCGCCTATGACTGGTCGCCGCATGTCTTGGTCGCCTCTGCCACGGTCGCCACAGTGGATGAATGGGAGCAATTTGTGCTCGGCACGAAGGCGGATATTCTGCTTGTGCTCGACTCCGGCAATTTGCCGCGCAGCGCGAATGATCCAACGCCAGTGCCGGCAGATGACCTTATCCGGTGGACCGAAAAAGAGTCGGCGGCATTGCCCGTGGGCACAAATGTCAACTTTGTCGCGGCAGGGGGAGCGCTCAGTTTTGCTCCGCCGCCAGACGATTACGGCGCGAAAGCCATCGCACTGGCCCTCGATTGGCTCGACAAGCGCGACACGCCGGGTGCTCCGCCCCCGGTCGAGTCGTCGCACTTCGAGGTGGCCATCCGCCAGGCCCAGTTGGCCGGTCGCGGCGTGGTCTTGCCGCCGATCTATGTGGAAGCGGCGCGGGAGAATGGGACGTTGTTCAAGTAAAGGTTCCCGGCGCGTCGGGGACGCCGCGCCGGCCGCTCGTCCCTACCTTTTGCTGCAGCCTGTCCATGGCTGCGGCTTCTGCGGGCGAAGGTTGACCGTGGGCCTTCGTTCGGGCAGGCTTCCTGCGATGTTTTCCCGTCGGCGCCTGCGATTTTTCGGCCACCTGGTGGCTGCGGCGGCCATGTTTTTGGTGGCCGGCGGGCACTGGGGTGCATTGCAGACCGTGGCTTGGGCCGGGATGTTGTGGACGTATTCGCAGGAAGACGGGTCCTTGCTTTCCGGGGTGAAGAAAACGTTCGACGGCGCGCATCCGTGCACGATGTGCACCTCGATCAAGACGGCGAAAGAAAAAGAACGCACGTCTCCGGTCACCGTGGTGGCCTTGAAAAAACTCGAAGCTTTTCCCGCGCCTTTGCGTGCGGCTTTGCCGCCGCCTGATTGCCGTGAATTTGTTTTTCCCGATGCGGCGGACGTGAGGCCTGTGGCGCGTGCTGACGCGCCGCCCGTGCCGGTCCCCATCGCGGACCTCGTCTAAGTTCGCGACGCGGAGTGTCTCCGCGTTGTTTTCCGAACGGCCATCCGGCCGGTTCGCGCCGCTTCACCCGCACCCTTCGTGCGCCCCTCGGTGCGAAAGAAATCAAGCAATTCACAAAACCAAAAAATGAAATTTTCAAAATATCTTATCCTTAGTCTGGCTGCGGCGTGTGCCGTGCCCTCGGGTCTGCAGGCCCATATCAGTTACAGCGGACGCGATTTCGGGGCCCTTGTGGTCGGCAATCCGGCCACGAGCAATCTCACGCAAACGGTGAGCAGTTCCTTCGGTTGGGCCGATGCGACCGATGACGATTGGGGTGACAGTCACCGTGGGCGGTTTTTCCGCTTCACGCTGAATACGTCTGCTTCGGTCATGATCAGCGTCGAACGCAATGCGGGTGGCACCGGAGCGGCGGGAACCTTCCTGCCGGCTTTTTCGCTGTTCTCCGGACTTGCCCAGCGCGGCAACAACGAAGGTGTGCAACAGGGCGCGGTCTTCCGCGCCGAAGCGTTGGCCCATGACAATGCGGCCTTGTCCACCAATTCGCGTCCGGCCGGCACGGAAGGATCGTTCCGCGCGTTGACCGGTTGGTCGATCGGTAATGATCCGACCTATGTCACTGCGAATGATCCGACGAGCGGCATCCTCATCGAGCCTCGGCTAGCGTCCTTCACCTACATTGGTCATGCGGCGGACGGCACCAGCGCCAACTTCGGTCTCGCCCCCGGGATCCTTGGCGATGGCAATGCGGATGGCTACGTCACCGCAACCATCCATGGGCTGGCGCCGGGCCAATACTCGCTGTTCGTCGGCGGGGCGAACTATGCGGCACAGACCGCCGAGCCGGGGCCGACTTATCCGAGCTACGGCGCTAATGTGACCGTTCAGGCGGTTCCGGAACCGTCCGCTTGGGCGTTGCTGGCATTGGGTGGCGCGACTCTGGGTGTCGCTCTGAGGAGAAAACTGCGCCGATGAAAAACACGGCCCCGGCTTTCACGCTGATCGAGTTGCTCGTCGTCATAGCCATCATCGTGGTTCTGGCTTCGCTCGCTTACGCGGGAGCTGGGGCCATGATCGGCAAGGGGCATGCGACGAAGTGCCTGTCGAATATGCGGCAGATCGGCGCAGCCATGCAGATGTTTGTCGGCGACAATGATGGAAAACTGCCCGGCACTTCGCACGGCGTGTCATGGACCAACTCATTGGGCGCGTATCTCGGGACCAACTTCATCGGGAAGTGTCCGGCTGTGCCCGAGCATCGAGCGCGGGTGAGCTATGGATGGAATGACAGTCTGGCTCCGGCTGGAAAAGGAATACGCATGATCGCCTCGCGCACCCCAAGTGCCACGATGGCCTCCGCGGAACTGGCGACAAACCAAAGCAGTGAGCATTTTCACTTTGCCGGCGGACGCGGCGGCGGGGGGCGGGTTACGCCAAACCAATTCAAGGCGGCGGTCAATGTCGAGGTGCACAACGGCAGTGCAAATTATCTCTTTGTCGACGGACACGCGGAGAATCTCGCGTGGACCGAAGTGCAGCGGCGGCTGCGTCAGCCGGGAACAACTTTTCTTGTGCCATGAAAAATCTATTCGCCATGACTTCGGACGGTAGGGACGCGCGGCTCGCGTGTCCGGGCAAAGGCAGACGGACGGGTGAGCCACCCGTCCCTATCTGGGTAAGGAATTTGCTGCGCATGGGGATCTTGCTTTTCTGCACGGCTCTGTCGGTCGTCCATGCTCATGAACATGTGGAAGTCGGACGTGTCTCTCCGTCGTCGAACCAACTGGCCATATCGGGTCCTTCGCAGCAACTCGCGCTTTACGTTCCGCTACGGGAATTTTTCAGCGGGTATCTGCCGCAGTTTCCCGGCGGATGGCATGCCTGTGAGTTGACCTTCACCACGGAAGTCAACGCGCTCTATGAAGCGGTCGGGGCCAATCCCCGCATCGAGATTGTTTCCGTGCAGGGGCCGGCCGGCGGAAATTTCGCGTTCTGGGAGGTCGGGGCGGTCGCGCCAACTTGGTTACGTGCGGCGGGTTGGACCGGGACCGGTGCAACATTTCCGGTGATTCTGAACGGCGACAACCACGCGCATGGTCGGGCCTTCACCATGGATAAGGCCGGCACTTACTCCGTGACCTTCCGGGCGGTGGATATGGCGGGAAAATTCACCCCGAGCGCGAACAAGACCATTACCTTCACCGCGCAGCAGCCGCCGAAGTTGTCCATCGGTATGGTGGGCTTGGATGTGTCGCTCGCCTTCACCAGCCGTCCGAATCTTACCTATGACCTGCAGGTTTGCACGGATCTGGCGTCCGGCATCTGGACCGGTGTTGAGTTGCACACATTCATCGATGGCTATGGCGATGTGAAAAACATGAGCGACCCGGTGGCGGGGCGACCACGGGCGTTTTACCGGTTGGTCGAGTATTAGTGATGCCAAACCCGAAAAGGATCTGGACTATCGGACAAGGTTCTGAGGGTAGGGACACGCGGCTCGCGTGTCCGTTGGAAAGAGAGTGGACGAGCGAGCCGCTCGTCCCTACCTCAGCCAACAAAGTCTAAAATCTTTTGGGACTTGGTATGAGGAGGATTTTGCCCAGAAGGTAACGAGCATCGGAGCGCGCGGGCGCTTGGGGCAGATAGCCACAAGCCACCGCGGGGGAGATGAGCGGGAGCGAGGGAGTCAACGTAAGGAAGGAGCGGGAGGGAGTGAGGGCGCGACGCGCCCGGTGGCGGGTGGCTGGTAAAAAGTGGCGAGTCGGAGGGAATGGCGCGTGGGAGAGGGGTGGAAGAGAGGGATGAGGGCTGAAACTTGAAACTTGAGTGAAAGGGTGCGGTCCGGTCGCTGCGGCGACCGGAGCCTAACGGGGAAGGGTGGGGTGGGGGGCGCGGAGGATTTCGCGGGGGCGTTGTTGCGTGCTGGGGTTTTCGAGGAAATGGAGGAGCCAGTCGACGGCTTGAGCGGGTGAGAGCCAGGGGCGGGCGCGGCGGAGTTTGAGGTAGTCGCGCCAGCATTCTTGGCGCCAGACGGCGCCGAGTTCTTGTTGGGCCCACTGTTCGTAGTCCGCCCACCAACGGAGGAGGGGTTCGCTGGCGATGAGGAGTTCGTCCGTGCTGCCGCTGCGGAGGCGGGACATGTCATAACGTCCGGGGGTCATTTGCCCGCTGGCGAGGAAGATGCGGTGGCAGCGGCGGATGTAGAGCAGGCCGGTGGCTCGCGGATCGTGCGGACGCCATCCGGCGCAGAAGCCGTGGAGTTCGATCCACCCGTTTTCGCGCTCGATGCGGTAAAGGCTGGTGCCTTCGCCGCCGGTTTCGGTGCGGGCGATGCGTTGCATTCCTGACCGGAGGAGTGCGTTGCCCTCGGGGTGACGCACGTCGCGGCCCCAGAGATACATCTGCTGGGCGAGTCCGTCGGTCAGGTCGCGGATGAGTCCGCGCAGGCGCGAGTCAGGGATGCTCATGGATCAGGTTGGAGGGGCGGGAGGCTGGTGCCTCCCGCCCGACAACCAACGTTGTGGCGATCAGCTCTGACGGCTGCGTTTGCGCCAGCGCAGGAGCGCGAGGGCACCGGCGCCGAGTCCGAGCAGGGCGTAGGTGGAAGGCTCGGGCACGGCTGAGATTTCGGCCGTGTAGTCACCGACTTGCGAAAAGCCGACGAAGACGTGCTCATGGCCGCCGGCGAGAACAGCAAGGCTGTTGTTATCAAGAGTGTCGCCGGGCGAGGAACTCGACCAGAGGGCGGTTGGGTTGCCGAAGCCGTCCGCGGTCCAGGCCGAGATCGTGCCGCCGGTCACCGCACCGAGCGTGTAGATGACGTCGAAGGTATGGTCTTCCGCAGAGAAGCCGATGAAGGGAAGTCCGGCCACCTGGGTGGTGGGCAGAACGTAAAGCGTCTGGCCTGAGCCCACGCCGGTGAAGTCCCATTGAGTGCCGCCCGGGCGTGTCAGGGTGAGGCTTGGCACACCGGTATCGATCCAAGTGGTGAGATCACCCGGTTCCCATTTCCATTCGTTTTCGCCATCGTGTACGTCAGGTGTGCCGGGGAATCCGTTCCCTCCAATTGGACCCGGCGCGTTTGTAGCCGCGTGGAAATGGTAGTGAATCTCCCAGTCTCCCGGCTCGTGCTCGTGGTAATCGATGTCGCCATGGCCGCCCTGCCAGTAGGCGTTGGTCGGTGCGGTTGCCGAGAGGCTGAAGTTGAAAGTGCCGCTTGCGGACTGCGCAAATACGGAACTTGTGCCCAGGATCATCGCAACCGCGGCGAGAGCCGCGAGCGCGAACGAACTGATTGTTAGTTTTTTCATTAGTTGTCTTTCGTGTGTGTTTTGGTTTTTGCATTTTCCGGGCGTCACGCGACGGCCGGGAAGGTCAGGGTGAGGTCAGGTCTGTTAGCACCCGGAGGAAGGCGCGATCGGTCAGGCTGCCATTGAACAGGTAATCAAACTCGTCAATACCCGCAGCCACATTGCGGGGTGGACCCTGCGTGGTGAGAAGGCTGTTGCTCCAGCTCACGTTCAGATCGGTCGTAGCTTGCGGAGCGATGGAGAGGTCCGAGGCATTGGTGCGCTGGCGCACGGTGAAAAGCCATGCATTGCCGCTGGTCTGTAGGCGCGGGCTGATGAGCGCGGCATCGGGAACAAGAGGATTTCCGCCGAAGGCGTATTCTTCGGTGTTGTCATAGCCGTCGAGATCGGGATCGGCTCCGGGGCCGCTGATTGCCGGATCGGCGGCTTGCGATGCGCTGAACGACGAACTGCGCCATGAGGCGTAGGTCATCAAGGACGGCGAGGGAATCTGCCACTGCTCGACGCCGAAATAGAGAGGAAGAGGCTGGCTCTCGATGGTCTGGCCTCCAGAGACGAGGGTGCCACTGACGACGAGCCAGACGCGGAACATCCCGGAGGCGGTCAGGGCGAGGTTGAGGTGGCCGTGTCCGCCGGAGAAAAGCCAGTAATCATTGGTGTAGCCTTGAACAGAAGAGAGTTGGAGCAGGGGAGAGGTAGTGCCCGGCGGCACCTCGTAACCAAAGAATTGCCCGGCGCCGGGACTGGTCAGATTTTCAATCGAGTGGACGCGCAAACGCACCTGCCGGTCGTCGGGGCCGGCCCCGGTGAAAGTATTTGCCGGGACACCATACGCAGCGAAACCGAGGTAGAGGGCTCTCCTGGTGGAAGAGCTGCTCTGCGAAGACGGAAAGGACCAGAACGTCCCGCCGACTGGTCCGAGGAACGACCATTGGTCGCCCATTGGGACCGCGGTGCGCTGATTGGTCACAGCGTAAGCGATTGCGTTGGTGCCGTTGTATTGTGTTCCGCCGGAATCATTGCGGAATCCGAGCGAGAATGTTCGGCTTGTCGTGTTATAGGAGACATTAATGTCGACATGCGGCGATTGGACCACCGCGTAGCCGGGACCTACGGTCGGCACGGGCGTGCCTGCGGTGTTGGCGACAAGCACGGTATTGGTCTGGGCCGCGGCGCGAACCGGAACCAGAAACACAAATACAGCGAGTGCCGACATTAACCGCTTCATCAATAGACTTTCGAGATGTCGTCGCCGTTCTCGATGCGGCGTTTGATTTCCGATGCGGCAATGTTTTGCACGTGGCCATCGGCAAAGAGGTAATTGGAAGAACCAGCGTCGCCTTCGCCCTCCGGATCGCCACCGTAAGCATCCGGCCAAGTCTCTGCGCGGAAGCCGTCCCAAGAGGAGATATCGCCGCAGATGTGGTCCTCGGTCGGGGCTGTGCCTTTGTTCGTCGAGGCGAGAAAGAGCAAGATAACGCGCGAGAACGAAGCGATGCGGTTGATGTTGTTATAGACCGGCTCGTTCGGATCAACCTCGCCGAACTCGTTGGCGTAGGCCGCTTCGTTGACCCGCGCGGTCATTAGGTAGCTGGTGCCTCCTTGGGCTAAACGCTGGGGACCTTTGGGATCGACAGGGGAAATCCGGATGCGGTCGTAATTTCTGCCGAGTGGTCCGCGAAGCTCGTTGATCCAATAGTTGGTACCACCATGGTGTGTGCCCGGAAGTTTTCCGTTGTTCTCGGCGGCGTAGAGGTGGATGCCGGCGCCGATGGATTTCATGTTGGAGGCGCATTTCGAGCGCTGGCTGGATTCCATCGCCCCCCCGATGGCGGGGACGGCCAAGGCGGCCAGCACGGCGATGATGGCGATGACGACCAGCAACTCCACCAGGCTGAAAGCACGGTGAGAATCGGCCGAATACCGAAAAGGAGTGCGCATTTTCTCAGATTGGCCCAAAAAATTGGCACTGAAGGGATGCATGGGCACTGTTTTTAGTAAGCGAAGCTGAGGCCGACGTTGGCCCAGACAATATTGTCTTGGTCGATTTGCTGCATGGCCTCCAAGGAGACCGAGTAGTTCACGCCGGCGAAGACGGAGACGTAATCGTTCAGCGCCACGGTGGCTTGCAGGCCGAACTGGAAGTTGTTCCATCCGTAATACTCGGCGGTGTTGTAGCCGAAGTTGAGGCCGAGCAGCGCGTAAGGTTGCAGGCTGACGAGGTCTTCGTAGACCGGCACGTCGCCGTCGAGCCGCAACTCCATGAAGCCGCCGGGATTGCTGTTGTTCAGATCCCAGATGAGGTTGGCGCTGGGAATGACGTAAGGAATGAGGGTCGTGCCGACGGCGATGAAGAGTTCGTGGCCGAAGGTGTTGTGCACGTGGCTGTCGTGGCTTTCTTCTTCCTCGTGCTCGTCGTCATGTCCCTCTTCCTCGGCGTGGTCATCGTGTCCGTGGTCATCTGCGCCCCCCGCGTAGGAGGGTACGTAACGGAAGTTGTAGCCGGGCACGATGAAGACCGGTCCGATCTCAATGTTGTAGGCCACGGTGAAATCCCATTCGGAAAAGCTGTTGCCGGTGCCGATGCCGTTCCAGGCGCTGATGGCCAAGTCGCCGATTTGCACTCCGACTTCATTGACGTAGGCGCCATCCGGTCCTGTCTCATCAACCCCATAGTGGACGTGCCGGCTTTCCCAACCGGTGGTGGCATTGACGCCCCACCAGCGGTCGGCGTTGTCCGCCCCCTCGACCGGGATCGCAGTCTCTTGCAGGCCCAGGGTTTCGTTAACGGTGGCGCGCTCGGTGGCACGATGGGCGTGGGCCGGTCCGTGGGACCAGAGGTCAGAGGTTGTGACCACTAAGACGCCGGAAACTAATAATGACTTGATTTTCATAATTCAATACCATTAATTAGTAATGGCAGGCCCGTTACTGCGTCAAGCGCGTTTGCAATTTTTTTTCGGGGTCCAGGTCAGTGGACCGGCAGGACGATGCTCTGCTGATCAAGGTAGCCGCGAATTTCGAGTCCGTGGCGGATGGCGGTGAGGATGACGGCGCCGCATTGTTCTTGGTCGAAGATTTCCGCGCCGGTGGCGGCGAGCCGGGCGCGCAAGGCGGGTTCGTCCGATCCTTCACGGAAGGGATCGGCGCGGTTGAGCACGATGACGGCCGGACGCACGGCGCGGAGAAATGGTTCGGTCGCGGCGAGGTCTGCGTCATGGCGTCCGATCACCACGACATCGCTGCGCAGTTCATCGCCGTAGCGCTGAACAAGGGCGTCTTCGGTTGTGGCGCCGGAATCGGACATGAGCAAGACGCGAAAACCTTCGAGGTCGACGCGGGCGACGATGCACTGGTCGTCAGCCTGGCGGGCGGTTTCGCCGGGTGGTGGGTGGAGAACGCGAACCGTGGTGTTTCTCCCGATGTGGTCGACATCACCGGGCAGGCTGAAGGATTTTCCGCGTCCGGACGAAGCGAGGGCCGTGTGGAAATTTTTGCGGGTGCGGGATCGGTCGCGCAGGGCGGAGTCGATGACGCGCCATGGCCGGGCGGCTTCGAGGGCAAGGACCGCGCCGCCGAGGTGATCGGCATCGCCGTGGGTGACGAGGAGCGCATCGAGCCGGGTGACGCCGGCGGCGCGCAGGGAGGGTTCGATGATGCGGCGGAAATCATTTTCCGACCCGGTGTCGAGCAACCAGGCCTGTTCCCTGGTGCGCACGAGTTGCGCCCCTCCGTTGCCGAGGTCGAACACGGTGAGCTGCGCGGTGGGTTGCATCCATCCGGGAGGAAATTGCAGGTAGGATCCGGGTAGTGCGGCGGTGCCCTCGACGACGCCGATCAGGAGCGTGGCGAGTCCCCACGAGGCATTGTTGAAGACGGCGGCCAGCCAGAGCGAAACCGCGCCGGTGACGAGGGCGAGCATGGAGACGGCGAGAATGGCGAAGGCGAGGGGCACCGAGAGCATATTGGCCGGGATGGCGAGGAGCGGGAGGAGATGGAAGACGGCGATGGTGAGCGGCAGGCTGCCGAGCCATGCCGCGGAGGAAACGCCGAGGGTCGAGGCGAGTTCGTGGCCGGTCTCGGAGGCCATTTTCTGCCCCTTGGTGTAAAGCTGGCGCGGGAGAAAGGGATCGGGACGCAGACGCGCGGAGAAAAATTCCTGGAGCGGGGGCGAAAGCAAAAAAATGGCGGCGACGATGCTGAAAGACATTTGGAATCCCGCCGAGAAAAGCTGGTTGGTGTCCTGGCCGAGCAGGAGCAGGGCCGCCGCCGCGAGGCTGTTGGCCGGAGAAACCGGGCGGTCGAGGAGGAATCCGGCAAAGGCGACCGAGAGCATGACGGCGGCGCGGACGCTCGGCGGCGAAGCGCCGGTTATGAGCGCGTAGAAGAAAAGCGAAGGGATAATGACGAGCACCGCCCGCCGCCGGCTCAAGCCGAGCGGACGGAGCAGGAGCCAGAGCAGGAGGGCCACCATGCCGACGTGCAATCCGCTCACGCTGAACAAATGGTAGGTCCCGGTGCGGCGGAAGGCGTCCGCATATTCGTCGGCTTCCGTATCGCGGGCCCCGAGGGTGAGGCCGGCGATGAGGGCGCGGATGTGCGGGGCGTCCGCGAGTCCGACCCCGAGGGTACCCAGCATCCAAGCGCGGGCCCCGAGGGCCGCGCTGCGCAGCGGCGAGCCTTGGTCGCGGTCGAGCCGGCGGGCGGTTGAATCGCGGCCGGACCGCAATTCGAGGAAAACGCCCTGACGCCCCCACCACTCGGCCGCATTGAATCCGGCGGGATTGCGCGGTGGTGCGATGCGGGAGAGAAGACCGCTGATGGCCCAACGGTCGCCGTAGCGCGGGGGGGTTCGGGTGGACCAACGGACGACCACCTTGCCCGGGAGGGCAAGGCGGCGGCCCTCCAAGTCCCAGCGCTCGACGCGCATGGTCGCGCGATAGACGCCGGGAGGATTTTCTTTCGGCTCTTCGGTCAGGATACCGGTCACGCGCGCCTCCCGCGGTTGATCGGCGATATGTTCAGCCCAGAGGAGTCCGGGGTCGTCGCGCCACTGCCAAGTGTGCGCCAAGGCAAAGGCGGAGGCGGCCGTGACGCAGAGGGCCGGCGTGCCGCCGCGCCACAAGGCAAGGGGGAGCGCGGCGAGGAAGAGTATAAAAAGAATACGTGTATCGGGTGCGAGAAATTCCGCGAGCAAGATGCCGGTGACGGCCGAGAGGGCGAGCCCGGCCAGAGGGAGACGGGGCGGCGGGCCGGACAGCATCAAGCGGTTTTACGGTCCGGCTCTGGAGACGACAACCGGTATTGCGCAGCGAGGCGGCCGGAATTTGAGCTTGAGAGCGGGCGGGCGCAGGGTGCGACCACTACCGGTCACACTCGCCCATGACGAAGTCGATGCTGCCGAGGATGGCGGGGACATCGCTGACATAATGGCCGGGCAGGAGGGACGGAACGATGCTCAGGTTGGCGAAGCTCGGGGCGCGGATTTTCAGACGGTAGGGCACGCCGCCGCCTTTGCTATGGATGTAAAAACCGAGTTCGCCTTTCGGATTTTCCGCGCCGAAATAAACCTCCCCGGCGGGCGCGTCGATGCCCTGCGTGGTGATGATGAACTGGTGGATGAGTTCCTCCATCTTGGTCATCACATCGGTCTTGGGCGGCAGGATATTTTTCGGATCATCAACGTGGATCGGGCCGGAGGGCATTTTGTCCAACGCTTGCATGAGGATGCGTGCGCTTTGCCGCATCTCGGCCATGCGGACGAGATAGCGGTCGTAACAATCGCCGACCGAGCCGACCGGCACGTCGAAATCGTATTGTTCGTAGCCGAGGTAGGGATGCGCTTTGCGCAAATCGTGATCCACGCCGGAGCCGCGCAGGTTCGGGCCGGTCAGACCGTAAGCGATGGCGTCTTCCCGCGAGATCACGCCCACATCTTTGGTGCGGTCGAGCCAGATCGGATTCCTGGTCAGTAGGCTGTCAACCTCGTCAAGGCTGGGCAGCAAGTCGTCGATGAAGGCGCGCACCTGCTGCTCGAAACCCGGAGGAAGGTCCCGCGTCATCCCGCCGATCCGCGTGTAGGAGGTGGTGAAGCGGGCGCCGGTCAGCTGTTCGCTCAAATTATAAATCACCTCGCGGTGCTTGAAAGTATAGAGGAAGACGGACATCGCCCCGATATCCATGGCGTAGGCCCCGATGCCGAGGAGGTGCGATGAAATGCGGGCCAACTCGCAACAAACCACCCGGATGGCCTGACCGCGCGGCGGCAATTCCCAGCCCATGAGTTTCTCCACAGCCAGCGCGTAGGCCACGTTGTTGGCCAGCGGGGCGAGGTAGTCGAGCCGGTCCGTGTAAGGCACGAACTGGTTGTATTGCATGTTCTCCGCGATCTTCTCGTCGCCGCGGTGCAGGTAGCCGATGTCGGTGTCCGCCTTGGTGATGATCTCCCCGTCGAGCTCAAGCACGATACGCAAGACGCCGTGGGTTGCCGGGTGGGACGGCCCCATATTGATGGTCAGGGTCTCCCCGAGCAGCTCACCCCGGTGGCGCGCTTCATTCTCCGCCGCGAGGGTGCGGGCGGCGGGATCGGGTGACTCGATGACGGTGGACATGGCCGATATCTTTACGTTTGAGCGGCCGTTTTGGCAACTCATGGCGCCACGGCGAGTTCGTCCTCCGCGCGGAGGCGCAACTGACCGCAAGCGGCATCGATATCGTGCCCCTTTTCGCGGCGGATGGTGGCCACCACGCCGCCGGCGCGGACCGTCCGGACAAATTCCTGCTGGCGTGCCTCGCTCGGACGTTCCCAGGTCAGGCCTTCGACCGTGTTGTAGGGAATGAGGTTTACCTTGGCATCGAGCCGGCGCGCGTGGGCGGCGAGCAACCGCGCCTGTTCCGGGGCGTCGTTGACCCCGGCGATGAGGATGTATTCGAAGCCGAGCTTTTGTTTGCGGCGGGAGGAAAAGTAAGCACACGCCTCGAAAAGTTCCTGCAGCGGATACTTCTTGTTCACCGGCATGATTTGCTCGCGCACTTCGTCCGTCGCGCCATGCAGCGAGATGGCCAGGCGCACCGGCACGGGGTGCTCGGCCAATTCCCGGATCTGCGGCACGAGGCCGCTGGTTGACACGGTGATATGACGCGCCCCGATCTCGAAGCCCCACGGGGCATTGAGGATTTCGATGGCGATGGACAAATTTTTCCAATTGGCCAGCGGCTCGCCCATGCCCATGAAGACGATGTTGTCTGCCCGCTCACCGGTGGCTTTTTCCGCGGCCATGACCTGCGCCGTGATCTCGCCGGCCGACAGGTTGCGTTTCCAACCCCGCAAGCCGCTCGCGCAGAATTTGCACCCGTAAGCGCAGCCCACTTGGGTCGAAACGCAGAGCGTCCGGCGGTCGGAGGTCTCGCCGTAAAGCGCCGGCGAGGCCGGGATGAAGACGCTCTCGATGAATTGGCCGTCGGGCAGGCGGAACAGAAACTTGCGCGTGGTGTCCTTTGATCCGCTCAGGCGCACTTGTTCGAGTTGCTGCGGCGGAAACATTCCCGCCAACTGCGCCCGCAATTCCGCCGGCAAGTCGGTCATGCCGGCGAAGTCATCGACCCGCTTCTCGTGCACCCAATCGGCAATCTGTCGTGCGCGGTAAGGTTTGTGTCCCAGAGCGCCGAGCTTTTCGGTCAGCGAGCCGAGGGTCTCTCCCAACAAAGAAATCATGCGCGCACCATGCCATGGCCGGGCGGGGGAATCCACTGCGGGATGCCTTGACCCTCCGCGGGAGGAATCTACCTTGACGCCCATGCTCGTCCGACGCCTCCTTCTTGCCACCCTCGGCGCGGCCCTCTTGGCCGGTTGCGAAACCACCACGGTCACCCGGGTTGACCCCGCGTTGGCGGCCGCGATCGCCGCTGAAGCGCCCGGCAATTATTTCATCGGCCGCCGCTACTACAAAAAGGACTACAAAATGTGGGGCTGGGTGCGGAAGCCGGGCCAACCTTGGAAAACCGCCCAACTGGTCATGTTGAATGAAAACACCAAACTCGCGCCCGACCGCGCGGCGGGAACGCTCGGCATCGACCACAACACCGAATACCGCCTGCAGGGACGCTTCACCGGCGGCAAGGTCTACGAACCGGCCAGCAACGCCTTCTACCCCGAGTTCGTTCTCACGGGCTACGAGGTTCGCTCGACCACCCCGCCCTTTATTTACCGCGACCGCAGTGCGCTCGATCCCAAGGTCCGCCTGCTCGTCCCCCCGCTTTAGTCCGCGGGCCCGCTACCGTCATCCCCAAGGTGGGGCGCGGCGTCCCGACGCGCCGTCCGCATGGCTTTTCTGCCTGCGGCGGGTCCGGAGGCCCCGCCCGACCCGCGGGAAATGACCCGCCTTTTGCGTCGGCGTCCCGTTCCGGGATTCGGGCTAATTCCCTTGCGGCCAGCAGAGTTGGCGCGTAGACACCACTGATGTTCAAAGCTCCCACCCTCGTTCTCTCCGTCGCCGCTGCTTTTCCTCTCCTCCTCGCCGGTTGCGGCGGTCCGGACGCCAATACGGTCAAAGTCGGCATGAACATCGAGCTGACCGGTGACATCCCCGCCGTCGGTGCCTCGAGCAAAAACGCCGCCGAACTTTTCTTCGACCAACTCAACGAAAGCGGCGGTGTCACCCTCGCCGACGGTCCCAAAAAAATCTCCCTGATTATCCGCGACAACGCCGCCAAGGCCGACCAGTCGGCCTCCGTCGCGCAGCAACTCATCTCGAGCCAGGACGTCGTCGCCATGATCGGCCCCAATTCCAGCGCCTGCGCCATCCCCGCCGGCGAAATCGCGGAGAGCCTCAAGTGCGTCATGATCTCCCCGTGGTCGACCAACCCGAAGACCACCATCGACCAGGCCTCCGGCGTGCCCAAACGCTACGTTTTCCGCGGCTGCTTCACCGATCCGTTCCAAGCCATTGTGCTGGCCAAGTTCGTGACCAACGACCTCGGCGCGAAAAAAGCCGCCGTTCTCTATGACGTCTCCTCTGAAGCCCCGCTCGGTCAGGCCACCCTCTTCCGCGATACCTTCACCGCGGCCGGCGGCGAAATCGTCGCCTTCGAAACCTTCACCACCGGCGACAAAGATTTCTCCGCCCAGTTGACCAATATCCGCGAGGCCGCCCCGGACGTCATTTTCCTCCCGACCTACTACAACGACGTCCCGCTCATCGCCCAGCAGGCCCGCCGCCTCGGCATCACTGCGACATTCATCGGCAGCGACGCCTGGAGTTCGCCCGAGATCATCAAGCTCGGCGGGGCCGATGTGGACGGCTCGTATTTCTGCAACCACTTCTCGACCCAGATTGCGACCGATGAAGCCAAGAAATTCATCGCCGACTACACCGCGAAATACGGTCAGGCCCCCGACGACGTGGCCGCGCTCACCTACGACGCCTGCGGCCTTGTCGCCGAGGCGCTCAAAGCGGGCGGCAAGAACGACCGCGAGGCCCTGCGTGAAGCTTTCGCCAAGATCCGCGAATACAAAGGCGTGACCGGAACCTTCCGTTTCGAGCCCGGCTCGGGCGACCCGATCAAGAGTGCGGTGGTCCTGCAGATCAAGGATGGCGCCTTCCAGTGGGTGACCAACGCCCAGCCCTGACCGCCTGACGCGCGCGCATGGACTACTTTGCGCAGCAGGCGATCAACGCCATCCAACTCGGTTCGATCTATGCGCTGATCGCGCTGGGCTACAGCATGGTTTACGGCGTGCTGGTCATGATCAACTTCGCCCACGGCGATGTTTTCATGGTCAGTTCGTTCTTTTGTTTTCTCCTCCTCCTGCTTCTGCCCGTCCCCTTTGTCGCTGCTCTGATCATCGTCATGCTGGCCACCGCGATCCTTGGCGTGGCGCTGGAGCGGCTGGCCTACCGCCCGCTGCGCAACGCCCCGCGCGTCTCCGCCATCATCACCGCGCTCGGTTGCGGACTCATCATCCAAAACACCACCCTGAGCCTCAGCCCTTACTCGCAACGGATGCCGGAGCTTTTCGTGCCCGTCACCTGGAACTTCGGCGGCGTCACTGTTTCCTCCCTGCAACTGCTCATCATCGGTGTTTCGGTCGGGCTGATGATCGGGCTCGACTTTTTCATCCGTCGCACGCGTTACGGCATGGCCATGCGAGCCATCGCGCAGGACCGCATCACCGTCCCGCTCATGGGCATCCCGGTCAACACCATGATCGCCCTGACCTTCGCCATCGGGGCCGCCCTGGGCGGCGCGGCCGGCGTGCTCTACGCCTCGGCCTACCCGGTGATCAGCGCGACGATGGGTGTGCTCGTCGGTTGGAAGGCGTTTGTTGCCGCGGTCATCGGCGGCATCGGTAGCGTGCGCGGCGCGGTGCTCGGCGCCTACGTGCTCGGCTCGGTCGAAGTCTTCACCGTGACGGTGCTGCCCTCAACCTACCGCGACCTCGTCGTCTATACGCTGTTGCTCGTCATCCTCATCTTCAAACCCTACGGACTCCTCGGGCGTCCCGCCGTGCAGAAAGTATGACACGGTGGTTCCGACAACCCCCGCCGCGCGGCGTGCTGCTCACCCTGCTCGCCGCCGGTCTGGCCGCTTGCTTTGTCATCGAGCAGTTCGGTCTGGTCGACGACTACGTGCGCTTCGTCCTCATCACCCTCGGGATCAACATCATCCTTTGTGTCAGCCTGAACCTCGTCAACGGCTGGATGGGCGAGTTCTCTGTCGGCCACGCCGGCTTCATGGCCCTCGGCGCCTACCTCTCGGCCTGCGTCTCGGTCAAATGGCTCGCCTGGGGCGACCCGCTTTGGATGTTCCCGCTCGCCGTCATCGGCGGCGGACTGATGGCCGGCGCCGTCGGCTTCCTCCTCGGCTTGCTCTCGTTCAAGACCCGCGGCGATTACCTCGCCATCATCACGCTGGCCTTTCTCATGATCGTGAAATCCGGGTTGGAAAACATCCCGTATGTCGGCGGCGCACGTGGTTTCCTCGGCATCGGCAACGAGACAACGCTCCTCTGGACCGCCATCTGGACAGTCCTCACGCTCTGGGCCATCCGCAATCTGGTCTATTCGCGGTTCGGGCGCGGCATTGTCGCCGTGCGCGAAGATGAAATCGCGGCCAATGCCATGGGCGTCGACACCCGCAAAGCCAAGCTCGCCGCCTTCGTTGTTTCCTCCTTCTTCGGCGGCGTGGCCGGCGCGCTCTTCGCCCACCAACTTCAATTCATCAACCCCGGCGTCTTCGACATCGTCAAATCCACCGAGATCCTCGTCATGGTTTACCTCGGCGGGGTCGGTTCGCTGGCCGGGTCCATCCTCGGCGCCACCGCCTTCACCTTCCTCTCGCAGGTGCTCCAACCCCTCGGCACGTGGCGCATGGTCATTCTTCCGCTCCTCCTCGTGCTGCTCATGATCTTCCGTCCCCGCGGCATCATGGGGATGCGCGAGTTCTCCTGGTTCGTTCCCCGCCGCGAGTTCCCCGCCAAGGAGGAGAAAAAATGAAACCCTTGCTCGAAGTCCGCGGCGTGACCATGCGCTTCGGCGGCTTGGTGGCGGTGTCGGATCTCTCGTTCGAAGTCACCCCGGGCCACGCCCACGGGATCATCGGACCGAACGGCGCGGGCAAAACAACCGCTTTCAATATCATCACCGGCATCTACGCCCCGACCGCGGGCGATGTCCTTTTCCGCGGCGAATCCCTCGCCGGAGAGCGCCCCAGCAACATCGCCCGCCGCGGCATCGCCCGCACCTTCCAAAACATCCGCCTCTTCCGCGATCTCACCGTGCTCGACAACGTCCGCGTCGCCTCCGACGCCCATGCCCGCTACGCGCTGCCCGGAGCGATGGTCCAACTTCCTGCGGCGCGCCGCGCGGAGCAAGAGACCATCACCCGCTGCCTGGACCTGTTGGAAAAATTCGGCCTCGGCGACGCCGCATACGAGCGGGCCGGCGATTTATCTTACGGATCGCAGCGCCGCTTGGAGATCGTCCGCGCCATGGCGCTGCAACCGCAACTCTTGCTCCTCGACGAGCCCGCCGCCGGGATGAACTCCGCCGAAACCCTCAAGCTGGTCGAGTTTCTCAGTTGGCTGCGTGACCATTTCTCCGTGACCATGCTCCTCATCGAGCACCACATGCAGTTGGTCATGACCTTTTGCGACCGCATCACCGTCCTCGACTTCGGCAAAACCATCGCCGAAGGCACGGCCGCCGAAGTGCGTAGCAACTCCAAAGTCATCGAGGCCTACCTCGGACCGGAGGAAAACCATGAGTGATTCTATGCTCCGGGTGGAAAACCTCGTGGTGCGCTACGGCGACATCCGCGCGGTCAAAGGGATCAGCTTCCACGTGCAGCAGGGCGAAATCCTCGCCTTGGTCGGCGCCAACGGTGCCGGCAAGACGACCACCCTGCGCGCGCTCTCCGGCATGCTGCCCTTCGAAGGTTCGGTCCTTCTCGAAGGACGCGACGTCAGCGGGTTGTCCCCCGACCGCATTCTCCGGCTCGGTCTCTCTCACGTGCCGGAGGGCCGCGGCATCTTCGGCGGACTCACCGTGATGGAAAACCTGCAACTCGGCGCCTGGATCCGCCGCGACAAAGCCGGCCGCGCGCGCGACTTGGAGATGGTCATGGATATTTTCCCCCGCCTGCGCGAACGCGTGGCGCAAGTCGCCGGCACCTTGAGCGGCGGCGAACAGCAAATGCTCGCCGTGGCCCGCGCCCTGATGAGCGAGGCGAAACTCCTCATCCTCGACGAACCCTCCATGGGACTGGCCCCCAAACTCGTGCAGGAAATCTTCGCCGTCCTCCGCCGCCTCAACGAGCAAGGCACGACCATCCTCCTTGTCGAACAGAACGCCAACATGGCCCTCCGCCTGGCCCACCGCGCCTGCCTCCTCGAAACCGGCAACCTCGTGCTGGAAGGCCCGGCGTCGGAACTGCTGACCAACCCGCGCGTCCGCGAGGCTTACCTCGGGGCGGGGTGAGGGAGCGTGGGGATTTTTTTTTAACAAAAGGTAACGAAGATAACGAAGGGGTTACGGAGGTGAATTGGCGCCCGGTAGCATAAGTCGGTGGACGCCTTGTTTGAGTAGTGCTTCGTGGAAGTTGATCAGCAGACCGAGGGGAATATCGAGAAGCTTCATGTAGCTGAGGAGTTGCGCTTTGCCCACGGGGTGGAGCGTTTCGACGGCCTTGAGTTCAACCAGCAGACAGTCCTCCACAAGGAGATCGCAGCGCAGGGTGTCCTCAAAGATCAGGCCTTTGTATTCGACCGACACGGCCGTTTGTTGGGTGAACGCGATGCCGCGCAATTCAAGTTCCCGCTGCAGGCACCTCTCATAAACCGATTCAATCAGCCCGGGTCCCATGATCCGGTGCACCTCGATGGCCGCCCCGATAACCTCTCGGCTCAACGCATCAGCTTTCGCGTAGAGAACATGCATTTCCGAACCCTTCGTTACCTTCGTTATCTTCTGTTCAAAAAATCCAAATGCTCCACCACCATCCGTTTCCCCAGCCTCGTTAAAACATCCCAAGTAATCGTCCCCGCCCAAGCCGCCACCTCACCGACGGTTATTTCCCCATCTCCCTGTTTCCCAAAAAGCACGACCTCTTCGCCCGGCGCCACATCGCGCGGCAGACCGGTCACATCGACCATGAATTGATCCATCGTGATGCGGCCGAGGATCGGGCAGCGCTTTCCGCGAATGAGCACCTGTGCGCCCTGGTTTGAAGTCTGCCGCGGGTAGCCGTCGGCATAGCCCATGGCCAAGGTGGCGATGCGCATTGGCTTCGTTGTGATGAAATCGCGTCCGTAACTGATCCCGCGTCCGGGCCCGACATCGCGGACCAAGGTAATGCGCGTCTTGAGTGTCATGACCGGACGCAAAAGTTCTGCAAAGCCGGGGAGGGGAGAGATGCCGTAGAGGGCCAGACCGGGCCGCACGCGGTCGGCGGCATGTTCCGGCCGCTGGAGCGAACCCGCGCTGTTCAATGCGTGAAATTTCGATCTCGGTAAAATCGGACGCAATTGACCGACCAGTGTTTCCCACTCGCGCAATTCTTCCGCGGTGAAATCCGGGTCGCTGTCGGCCACCGGCAAGTGCGTCGAGACGCTCTCGATGTCGAGACCTTCGATCGCCGCGATCTCCTGCGCCGTGTTGAGCGCTTCGTCTTGCCAGACACCGATGCGACCCATGCCGGTGTCGATGCAAAGATGGATTCGCGCGGACTTTCCCTGCGACAAATGCGCATAGGCCTTGGCCTCGGCCGTGCTCGAGACCACGGGAATGAAACCCTCGCGCACCGCCGCTTCCCGTTCCTCCGGCAGGCACGGACTCAAAATCAGGAGATCCTTGTCCGGCACGACAGCGCGCACGGCGCGGGCTTCGCGCAAAGTGGCCACACCGAATTGCACGGCGAAGGGCGCGAGGGTCTGCGCCACCTCGGGTCCGCCATGGCCATAGCCGTCGGCTTTGACCACGGCGATGAGACCGGGTCGTTCGCCGACCGCCTTCCGCACGGCGGCCGCGTTGTGGCGCAGGGCGCCGTGGTCGATCTCGGCGCGGAGGCGCCAGGACTCGCCGGCGGGGCTCACGGTTTCTTCGTGGATCCCTCGAGCATCTGGGGATCGAGCTGGAGCATCTGCATCACGCCGTCACCGCTGGTGATGCGGGGCATCACGCCGTCCCAACGTTCGATCGTGCGCAGACGCAGGACCTCGGGGCGTCCGCTCAGCGCCTCGGCTTCGCGCGTGATCGCTTCGGCCCGGGCGACCGACTCCGCTTCAATGGTGAAAGCTTGGGCCGCGGCGGCGAGTTTGACTTCCTCGTTGGCCGCCTCGGCCTGGGTCACACGACGGAGCTTTTCATTCTTGGCCTGCAAGGCGGCCTGCTCGGCCTGCACCTTGGACTCGATCGCTTTGTTGAATTCTTCGGAGAATTTGAAGTCGGTGATGGCCACGTTGGCAATGTTGAGGGCGCCTTCGACATCCTTTTCCCCGAGGGTCGTGTTGATGAAGGATTCAATGGCTTGTTGGATCTGTTGTTTGACCACTTCGCGCTGGGTCACGAGTTGCTCGGCGGTGAATTTGGCGGTGACCGCTTTGACTGATTCCTGGACGGCGGGATTGACGATGGTCACGGCGATTTTCTCCGGCGTGCCCACCCGCTGGAAAGTCAGCGGGGCGAGGTCACCGTTGATCGCGTAGGTGGTGGTGACATCGGTCGTGACAATCTGCAAATCGCGCGAAGCGGCTGTGGCCTTGGCTTCGCTCGCGGTGAGGCGCGTGGTCATGGGGACGACTTCCTCGGCAAAAGGCATTTTGAAATGCAACCCCTCAGGCAGGGCCACGTCTTTGACCGCGCCGAAGCGTTTGACCACGCCGACGGTGCCGGCATCAACGGTGACAAAAACGCCGGCCGCCGCCACGAGCAGCAGGATGACGACGATGAGGAGCGGAGCAAGTTTGCCGATCAACTGCGTGGGGTCGGCGGAACCGGAGATGGAATGTTTCATAATCAGGAAGGAGTAGAAGTGCGGGCGCGGCGCGCGTCGATGAACGACTTCACGCAGAGGGCGACGAAGATGAGGGACAGCACGGCAAAGGCCGCCTGCACGCCGACCGCCGCGGCGCGATCGACCGCTTCCCCGGAGAGCAGGGCGGGAACTTTACCCAGACTTTTTGCCGTGCCGAGGAACCCGAGCAGTCCGACCAGCGCGGCGATGTGGCCACCGTGCTTCAGGCTCTTGAGCGACACCGCGCCGGCGATGGCGAGGAGGAGACCGAAGATGGACGGAATGAGAGCGGTCCAGGACTGGGCTCCGGTGATCAGATAAGCCCCGATGCCCAGCAGGACAAAGATGACGGCGAAGGTGAAGATAATGCGAGGCATGTTCATAAGGCGAAAGACTAGAGCCTGCGTTCCTGGATGCCAAGGCGGTAGGGAAGTCGCTTGAACAGAAGGAAACGAAGGAAACAAAGGGCTTTCCGGGGAGTTCTGTCCAGAGCTGCCCCGAGCTCGGGAAGTCTTCTCGCAGAATTCATTTGCGCCGCGCCACGCTTTGACTATGAGTTATTACAGTTATCAACGTCTCAGGTTCGGGCCGCGCTCTTGTCTTGTTGGTAGCTGAGCAGTTTTGCCGGCGAAACCAGCGGCCACCCCACAAACGAATCGTGAAACTACCTGGCACTCTCCCGGCGGCAACTCGTGTCGCCATGAACCGCATCGCATCAGCTCGGCCGCGTATCCACGCGGCTTTTTTGTTGGCGCTCGCTTCGCTCCTTTTCTTCACCCAAGCACACGGCACAACCTACGATTACGACCCGCTCGAAGTGCGTTTTTACAACGACACGCAGAATGCGGACGCCGATGTGCAAGTTTTGGTCACCGGAACCGACCGGGATGATGCCACGAAGTTCAACGTTTACGTCTCCAACGGAGTCGTCACCCCGGTGACCAATGGCACGTCCGTTTCGTTGGCGAGTCTGGCGCAAGTCACCGACACGACCGGAACCTACCGCCAGCTCTACGTGCAATACACCAAGAGCGGCTCTTTCTGGATCGGCCTGACCAACCAGACGTTCAGAACAGGCGACAACAAGGGTGGCAATCCGTCGGCGGTCGGTCCATCCACCAACGAGTGGGGCACAGCTCCGTTCGTGCAGGTGGAATATGCCTACTTCGACAGCGGCTTCGACACGGTCGACGTGACCGCGATCAATGAATTGTCCGTGCCGACTTCGGTTGTCCTGCGTTCGAATGCGACTTCGCCCGTGACCTTGCAGGGTCCGGCCGGCGCGACCAATAGCGCGATCTTGCCAACTGTCCTGGCCAATCTGCGTCAGATCCCCGGCGTCAACTGGTTCAGCGCGGCGCCCAACAACACGGCTGTCCGTCTCGTTGGCCCCAGCAGTGCGGCGGCCCCCGGATTGGCCATGCCCATGGGTTCGTATCTCGGTTCCGACGGCAAGGGCACGGTCAATTTCCTGCAAGGCTGGCCCGGGTTCAGCGCCCCGTCACTTTCCCGTTACGTCCGCCAAGTCGCGGCCAATACCACCAACAACAACGTCAATGCACCCGACGGGCAACCGTGGGGCATGACCAAGATCCACGCCGAAGTGGGCGATCCTTCGGGCAGTGGTTATTTCTTTGTGTGGGACGCCGATCTCACGTTCTTGCCCAACACCAATGCCCAAGCCGTGGCCTCCTACGCCGACACCAACTATGTCACTCCTGTGCCCGTGCTGACCAATGTGTCCGTCGGCGTTTACGCCAACTACGGCGACTACACCAACGGCACCGCGCCCGTCGCGAACTTCCCCGCCAGCCTCGGGTGGACCATCCAATACACGCCCGATTCCGGCAATCCGCAAAACGCGATCTTCTCCGGCTACATCTATAGCGCGCCGGCCAGCTTCATTGGCGACAGCAACCAAGGCTATGTCAGCTTCTCGTCCAATGGCGTGGCCAACAACTGGATCACTAATGTCGCCGCCTTGGGCAGTGACGAATTTTACCCGAGTGTGCTCGACCGCTTTCTCAACGAGATCGCCTTCGGCTTCGCCGCGGGCTTTGTGCAAAGCCCGGTCAACGGCTGGACCAACGGATGGCAATACAATCCCGCCAACGGAAAAATCACCAACAATTCGAACACCGGATCACCCGATGTCCTTATCGGACGGATGAATTCGACCCAGTGGTGGGACCAAACCAACGGTCTCTACCGCGGCAACCGCGGAACCACGGACGACGGTTTCTACTCCGCGTGGGGTAACCAGATCTTTTTGCTCAGCCCCACGCTTTACAGTCATCCGATCAGCGACCGCATGAACTACGTCGCTTACACCCCCGGTGTTCCGCTCTCCCAAGCCCATACCAACACCAATGTCTGGCTCGAGGTCCGCTTTACCAATGCGGTGACTGCCATCACTCCGGGCGCGTCTCGCCCCGGCATCTCCTCGGTTTCCTTCCCCAACGCAAACCTCCCCATCGGCCTGCTTTATTCGCCCTCGGGCACCAGCACCGTCATCACCAACACCAACGCCGAAGGCATCATCCCGACCAACACCCTCCCGTTCGGTTTTGTCCCCACCGAAAACAACACAGGAAGTTCGCCCGCGTTCTGGCAGAACAACATGATTTTGCTGACCAACTCCTCGCAGCAAGTGCCCGTCGGCACGGGGCTCACCAATGTGCCCCTTCCGGAGATCACTGTCGCCTTCACAAATACAAACAACGGCGGCGTCTGGGTGAGCGCTTTGCCCTACGGCGTCACGGCCACGAACAACGGTGATGGCACACTCACCTTCTCCGGCAGCCTCATTCCCCAAGCCCTCGTCGAACAATCAGAGTTCGGTCCCGTCTCCGTGGTCAACTATAGCGGCATGGGACCAAATGGCGCCGCACCCATCGCCAGCATCGGATTGATGACCTACGGCACCAACTCATCGGGCGAGCTCGATGTCACCGTCAACGAAATCCCGATTTTCGTGGTCGGGACGCAACCCGGTCCCACCGTCCTTAGTTTCGATCCCATGGAGGGCGGCCCCGGAACCAAGGTCAAAATATGGGGCGCCAATTTCATCAAGGAGCAAAGCAGCGGCCCGGCATTGCAGAATTTCAACACCGTGCTTTTCTCCGGCAACTCCTACGATCCGGCTTTCAGCGGCAACTGGGTCGAAGCGCAATACACATGGCCCCACACCAATCAACATGGGGTGGTCGACTCCAATGCCCTCACCGCGACGGTTCCGGTGGGCGCCATCACGGGTTCTGTCTTGGTAGCCAGCAACAATGCGGGCGCTCTCACGGGTGTGGGAAGCAAACAGGTCTTCACGGTTCTGCCCGCTCCCAGTTGGATTCCGCTCGGCTGGCAAGTCCCAAGCGGGGGATCTTATATTTCAGCGAATTGGAGTTTGGGCGGGGCTTTGCTCAACACGACCAACACCGACTGGAACGCGAACGGGACGTTGCAACTCGCGGTTGGCAATTATATTGAATCCATGACCGATCCGACGCCGGGTGTGAGCGGCTATGCATCGACCAACCTCCCGCGCGGTCTGCATGTGGTGAACCGTTGGATTACCAACAACCAGTTCAGCGGGATCACCAACTCGTGGCAGGGCTATATTGTTGGACGGATGGTTGACCCGATCCCTGGAACGGCACCCTTTTATAATTACACCTCGACCATCACCGCTTTCAATGCCGTGGGAACCAATCAAACCAATCTTGTTTTGACTTTGGAGCATGGTGCAGGTTCCTACCCCAACAGCAGCACGAACACGAACGCCCCGG
This sequence comes from Chthoniobacterales bacterium, assembly GCA_044359955.1. GTDB lineage: Bacteria > Verrucomicrobiota > Verrucomicrobiia > Chthoniobacterales > JACTMZ01 > JACTMZ01. The sequence goes on from JBIKLF010000001.1 coordinate 248,469, forward strand.
TGCCCTACGGCGTGACGACCTTCAACGCGACGAACAACCAAGTCTTCAGCAACGCGCTGTTCTACTCCAACACCCCGTCTTATTGGGAAGTCACCGGCTTACCCGCCGGTCTGGCCTTAAGCGTCGACCTCAACCCCGGGGGCACCGATGTGCAGGCCTCTATTGTCGGCACGCCGACCAACGGCAGCGGCACCATGATGGCCACCATTGCGGCTGTCAATGTGCTCAAGAGCGATTCGCCCTACGACAGCCTGCCGGCGACAAACACCAACACCATCACCTTCAACTTCGGCGCGCCGTCACCGTCCTACCTCAGCTACAGCGGGTGGGTCGGAGCATGGGCTCTGCCTCCCGCCATCTCCGGAGGCACAGCCGATCCCGACAGCGACGGATTCGACAACAACGACGAATACGCCTTCGGGGGAAACCCGACTAATCCCACACCCTATCTGCTGAATATTTCCGGCTCCAACATCAGTTACATCGGTCTGACCAACGCCGGCACGAATTACACCGTGCAAAACACGACCAACCTCTCCACCGGGCCGTGGACGAACTACACCGCCACAGTGACCAACGCGACGAATCAGCTGAACATCCCGCTGCCGTCCTACTACCAGCGCAAAGAGTTCACCGTTCCCATCACTGCGGGCACGAACAACTTTTACCGCGTTATCTTCAGCAATCAGTAGAAGCAGCGCCCGTTCGCCCCCCCAATGAAACCCAAGCGCGCTTTTCTCGCCTTGGCCTGCGCTGCTTCGACTTTCGCCTTCGCTTTGCCTGCTGCACGCGCGGAGATTGTTCCGCTCAATTCACTCATCTCGAACAATGCGACGCTGCCGATTCTCGTCGAGGGTTATTACATCCTGACCAACGATGTCGTCTGGTCCAGCACCAACACCAATGCCATTACGCCGATCGCTATCGTGGCGGACGATGTTGATCTCAATCTCAACGGCTTCACGATTAGCGCGACCAATTCCGCGACGAGCGAGGGGAATCTCGCGGGGATCATCATTTCCAACGCCGCAACCGTGGCGGTGACCAACGGGACAATCCGCGGCTTCCGCCGCAACGGCGTCTCGGTGGTCAGCGGGACGCAGATCTGGCTCGGAAATCTGACCATCGCCGACATCCACAACCCGACGACCAACGCGCCGAACTTTGAGGAGGCCCTGCTTAACCCCACCGCCGGGATTTCGATCGAGGCCGGATTGGGTGGCGTGACCGTGTCCAACGTGGTCATCAGCAATGTCTCCGGCGGCCCGAACGTCATGTCGGTGGCCGGGCTGGATGCTCTCCTCGCTCCGGGCTTGCAGGTCTTCGGCACCACGGTGACCGGGGTGTCCAACTCCGTCGCGGTCGGAAACGCGAAAAATCTCTGCAACGGGATGTCGGTGCTCTTTTCGCCGAACGTCGTGTTTTCCAACGTCACCATCGCGAACGTGGTCGGCAACAGCAACACCGCGGCGGTCAACGGGCTGGTGACTTACGCATCGACCGACTTCCAACTTCTCGGCTCTCCCGGCGCCAGCAATTCGATCAGCGGAATAACCAACTATGGCGCCGTGGCCGCAGGTATCTCGGGGACGCAGGTGTCCGGTATGACGGTGCGGAATACCCGCATCTCCAACCTCTTCACCGGCCAGGATTGGACCAACAATCTGATCGGCCACACCGTGATGGGCATGGTCTTTGCGCCGCTCAATGGTTACCCGCTTGGTATCACCGCCATCACCGTGACCAATGGCGGTTCGGGCTACACGTCGGCCCCGACGGTCACGATCAGCAATGTGGCCAACGACTCGGGTTCGGGTGCGAAGGCGGTGGCCACGGTGAGCAACGGCAGCGTGGTCTCGGTGCGGGTCACCGCGACCGGATCGAACTTCCAAACCTTCCCCTCGATCGCCTTTTCCGGCGGAGGGGGCAGCAACGCCGCGGCCATCGTTTTGCCTTTTTTTTCCACGCCGTCTTTCGCGCCGGTCAATGTGCTTTATGACACCAATAACACCAACACGGGCGGGAATGTCGTCGTGGCGGATTGCCTCGTGGAACACGTCACCGGCTCGATCGACGATGCGCACGGGATCAGCTTTTTCGGGGTGACCAATGTGGTGGCGAGCAACGTGGTGGTCCGCCATGTGCTCGACGGCACCAACACGCTGGGCCTGGGCGGATCGAAAGCCACCGGCATCGAGGTCTTCGGAAACCCGATGGTGCCGGATTCCAAGATCAAGATCATCGATTGCCGCGCGGAGAACATCCGCGCCATCAGTCCCGGTGACCTTGCCGCGAACGGATTTTCCGCGGCGGGTGGCGGGATCACCTTCATCAACTGCACGGCTTCGAACGTCTCGGCGACGAACACCATCCCGGGCCGTCAGCCGGCCTACGGCTACGGCTTCGGCTGGGCTCCGGATATCCGCCTCAACTACCAATACCCCGCGTGGAACGTCGTCCACAGCAACTCGACGGCGATCGATTGCGACTACGGCTTCGACACTTTCAACCACCGCAACGCGAGTTACCTCAACTCGACCAATATCAACAATCGCATCACCAACTTCCTCGTCCAACCCTCCACGCCCGGGCAAGTCGGCGGCACGGAGCGCATCTTCCTCGGCGCGGTCTGGAACCAAGTCTACGCAGCGACCAACGGCCCCATACCCGTGCCCGTCTGGAACACGGCGCAAAACAACAACACCAATGGATCGGCCCCGGCCGTTCCGCTCAATTCTTTCATCGCCAGCGACACGACCTACACCGTCCGCGTGCCGGGCAGTTACAATCTCACCAACAGCGTTCTCTGGGGCAGCGTGAACCCCTTCGCCACCGCGCCTCTGGTCCTCGCGGGGAACAACATCTCTCTCGATCTCGGCGGCAACGCGATCATTGGTTTTGACGCATCATTCACCGACGCCGGTGTTGTCGTTGGCGACGGGTCGGCCGCTTACACCGGCCTCGTCATTTCCAACGGCGTGATCGACGGCTTCAGCGAATACGGCGTCTTCGTCGAGGAAGTGCAGGGAGCGAATTTCTCGGCGCTGCAAATCCTCAACACCGGCGGCATCGACACTGCCACATCGCCGCTGCCCAGCCCGCTGCCCGCCGGCTTCTATGCCATGCTTTCGCCCAACGTCACGCTCTCCAATGTCGTGGTGAGCAACGTGCTGTCCGGTGTCAATTCGTCCCTCGTGGCCGGTGTGGGTGCTTTCGGTTGCAGCAACTTCACCGCGGTCGACGGCACCATCACCGGCGTCTACGGGTTCGAAGTTCCCGTGTTCCAGACCAACAACGCGATCTTCGGTTTTATCGCCATCGAATCCCCCGGAGCGGTCTGCTCCAACCTGACGGTCAGTTCGATTTCCGGCTTCCGCTATTACAAAGATGTCACCGGCATCGCCATGCTCGGATCCTCGCACAGCCATGTCTATACCAGCACGGTGACCGGTGTGACCAACGACGGCGGCACGGCGCAGGGAATCAATGGCAGCTTCGGCACGGTCCACATGAAGGTCGTGGATTCCCGGGTTTCCCATATCCGCACGGGTCAAGAATGGACGAACAATCCGCTCGGGCACACGGCACTGGGCATGGTTTTCACGCCCTCGGGACGCCCGGTGCGTTCTTATGTCACGGGTATCACCCTGACCAATAGCGGTAGCGGATACACCTCGGCACCCATCGTCACCTTGCAGACCTTATCCGGCGATCCGGGCACCAATGCAACGGCCCGCGCCGTGGTCGCCGGCGGACGAGTCACCGGCACATGGATGCTCAACGGCGGATCCGACTACATCGCCGCGCCCAAAGTCATTTTCACCGGCGGGGGCGGCAGCAATGCCGCGGGCCTCGTCATGCCCCACAATGTCTGGACCTACACGACTCACCCCTGCGGCGACATCACGGTGAGCAATTGCGTCATTTCCAACGTGGTCGGAGGAATCGACGATGCCCACGGCATCAGTTTCTTTGTCGCGACCAATGTGGTCGTCGACAAGGTGCGCGTGCACCACGTGCTCGACGGCACCAATACCCTCGGCCCGGGCGGATCCAACTTCGGCGGCTCCAAAGCCACGGGCATCGAAAGCTACGGCAATCCCACGGTGGACAACGCCAATTTCCTCATCCAAAACTCGCACGTCGATGATATCCACGCGATCAGTCCCGGTGACCTCGCCGCGATCGGATTTTCCGCGGCGGGGGGCGGGATCAACTTTGTGAACTGCACCGCCTCCAACGTCAGAGTGACCGGAACCAACCGCCTCATACCCGGCGCTTCGCCGGGCCGCGGCTACGGCTTCGCTTGGGCGCCGGACATCCGCGTCGTTTACCAATATCCGGCCTGGGGCGCGACCTTCACCGCTTGCACCGCATCCTTCTGCGACGTCGGCTTCGATACCTTCAACTTCCAAGACTCCACTTGGTATACGCCGACCATGATAAGCAACCGTATGACTGACTTCCTCGTCGAACCATCCGTGCCTTTCTTGCCGGAAGGAACGGTGCGCGTTCTCTACGGTTCTTATTGGAACGAGGTGTTGGATGTGCCCCCCGGGGAGATCAAGGGGATCCCGGTCTGGAACAACGCGATTGGCAATACGCGGACTTATCCCTCCGGCTTGTCCGGTTTCGCGACTTGGGCGCAAGACGGGGGCGGTCTGCCCGCGCCGGGGACACCAGCCTACGCCGAAGCACTCTTCGCCTACGCGTTCAGCGGCGGACCCTACCAAGGCCCCGGCAGCACATCGTATGCTTCCGGATCGGCCGGGTTGCGCCAAGTCGGCGACAGTGATTTTCTCGTCCTGACCGAAAATATCCGCACCGACGACCCGAGTCTCGCCATTTGGGGTGAGTCCAAAATCATACTGACCAACCAAGGATGGAATGACACCGACGTGACCAGCACGATCAGCGTCAACCAGTCCAACGCACCCGCAGGAACGCAATTCATCGACTTCCTCACTCCGCGCGGCACTGCCGGGCAGAAGTTCCTCCGTTTGCAAACAACTTACGTCGAGCCGTAGCAGGACCTTGCTGCGGCGCGGAGCGTCCTGCTGGCCAGTTGCGGGGAAAGGTGCTAGTTTACCCAATATGAAGCGCTTGGCCGCTTTCTTGCTCCTCGGCTTCGCCACGGCCGCCGCGGCGCAGGAATTGCAGAAGTTTGAAAATTGCCGCGTGGTGGCGACGGAGTGGGCGGACGGCGACAGCTTTCCGGTCAAGCTGCCTGACGGCCGTGAAATCGTCCTCCGTTTGTATTACGTCGACTGCAACGAGACATCGGCCACGACGGAAACCGACCAGCGCCGGGTGCGCGACCAGTCGTCGTATTTCGGGATCGATGACCATCAAGTGACCTTGGCCTCCGGACGCCGCGCGGCTGAGGAAGTGAACAAGTTGCTGGCCAAACCATTCACCGTGCACACCGCGTTCGCCTCCGCCCCGGGCCGCTCGGCCAAGCCGCGCACTTACGGTTTCGTCACGTTGTCCGACGGACGAGACCTCGGCGCAGTGCTCGTCGGGGAAGGCCTGGCGCGGAGTTTCGGTGTCCGTCGGGGCACGCCGGACGGCCTGACCACCGCTGCAGCCGAGGCCCAAATGGATGATCTCGAACTCGGCGCCGCGATCGCACGGCGCGGCATTTGGGCGAAGACGGATGCGCAGCGCCTCGTCTCTTTGCGCGAAGCGCAGAGGGTGGAGGAACGGGAGTTGCAGGAGGCGTTCGGCCAGAGCTTGGGCGAGCCGCTCGACCCGAATACGGCCACGGTGGACCAAATCATGCTCCTGCCCGGGATCGGCGAGGTCTTGGCCGAGCGGATTGTCGAGGGACGGCCCTACAAATCCGTGGACGACCTGCGCCGTGTTCCCGGCATCGGGGAAAAAGTTTTCGCCGGGCTGAAAGATTCCCTGCAGATTGCGCCTTGAGCCCTATTTTTATGGAAAGCTTTTACTCCTCGGACCCGGTCTTCCGCATGGCCGTGCAGCAATTCGAAGTGCTGGCCGATCACCTTGAAATTCCGCAGCAATACCGTCAGCGTCTGATCCAACCCAAGCGCTCGGTCACCGTCTCGCTGCCCATCGAGCACGATGACGGCCGGGTCGAGGTTTACCAAGGCTACCGCGTCCAGCATCACCTGAGCATCGGACCGACCAAAGGCGGCACGCGTTTCTCGCCGAATCTTACGCTCGGCGAATCGGCGGCCCTCTCCATTTGGATGAGTTGGAAATGTTCCTTGGTCGGATTGCCCTACGGCGGAGCGAAAGGCGGGGTGGCCGTCGACCCGAATAAATTGTCACGCCGTGAACTGGAAACACTTTCCCGCCGCTACATGCAGGAAATGATCCCGTTCGTCGGCCCGCGCACCGACATCATGGGCCCCGACATGGGGACCAATGCACAGGTCATGGCCTGGTTCATGGACACCTATTCCATGCATGCCGGACACGCCGTGCCGGAGATCGTCACCGGAAAGCCGGTGGCCATCGGGGGCGTGGCGGGCCGGCGTGAGTCAACCGGACGCGGGGTGGTGTTTCTCATCGAGCGGGCGCTGGATCATCTCAACATCGAGCCGGCCAAGTGCACCGCCATCGTGCAGGGCTTCGGCAATGTCGGATCGGTCACCGCCTGCGGGTTGGCCTACAAGTCGGGCATGAAAGTTACCGGACTGAGCGATCACACGGTCTGCCTTTACGATCCGGACGGTTTCGATGTTTCCGCCGCCGACCGGCACGTGCAGGAGCATAAAACACTGAAAGATTTTCCGCAGGGCGAGCGGGTCAAGGCGGAAGATTTCCTCACCTTGCCCTGCGATGTTCTGGTGCCGGCGGCCGTGGAGCGCGTCATCCACGCGAGCAACGCCGCCTTGCTGCGCTGCCGCGTGCTGGCCGAAGCGGCCAATGGTCCGACCACACCCGAGGCCGATGAAGTGCTTGATCAGCGGCGGAAAGAAATTTTTGTCATTCCCGATGTCCTGTGCAACGCAGGCGGCGTGATCACGTCCTACTTCGAATGGGTGCAGGATATGCAGAGCCTGTTCTGGACCGACATCGAAATGACCGACCGCCTCTACCGTATCCTCGACACCGCGTTCAACGCGGTGATCAAGCGCTCGAAGGAGCGCAATGTTTTCACCCGCACGGCGGCTATGGCTATCGGTATCGAACGTGTGCTTGAAGCGAAGCGCGACCGTGGTCTTTTCCCCTGATCGGTCCGACGTTGAAAGACACGAAGTCTTAGCCACGGATTAGGGAAGATGTCGGAAGATGATTTTTCCCGCCGGGACCCGGCGGGAAAAAAGTCCGTCTCAGGAGAATGTGGAGCGGGGCCGGTGTCAGCCGGCCACGATCATATCCTCTTAAATCTTCTTCAATCTGTGGCTGCTCCCGTTTGATTGCTTTGCTTCAGCGTAGTTCCAGCACGACAGGGCAGTGGTCCGAGCCCGGCACATGCGGGAGGATGCGGGCGGCTTTGACCCGCGGCACGAGCGAAGCCGAGACAAGAAAGTAATCGATGCGCCATCCGATGTTGCGCGGACGCGCCCCGTTCATGTAGCTCCACCACGTGTAGTGGCCGTTGCCTTGGGTGAAGAGACGGAAGGTGTCGACGAAGCCGGCGTCGATGAGCGTTTGGAATTCCGTGCGCTCCTCGTCGGTGAACCCGGCGTTCTTGCGGTTGGTTTTGGGATTGGCCAGATCCAGTTCGGTGTGCGCGACATTGAGATCGCCGCAGACAATGACCGGCTTTTTCTTCTCCAGTTGTTTGAGGTAAGCGCGGAAGGCGGGTTCCCATTGCTTGGTCCGGTAGTCGAGACGCGTGAGTTCGCGCTGGGAATTTGGGGTGTAGACATTGACGAGGTAAAATTCCTCGTATTCGAGGGCGACCACGCGCCCCTCGCGGTCGTGCTCCTCGATTCCGATGCCGTTGGTGGTGCCTTGCGGTTTGTTTGTGGCGAAGGTGGCGGTGCCGGCATAGCCGGGTTTCTCCGCCGAGTTCCAATGCGGCGCGAAGCCGGGTGGCCAGGTCACCTCGGCAACCTGCTCGGGTTTCGCTTTGATTTCCTGCAGGCAGAGCACATCGGGCTTTTCGGCGGCCCAGAATTCGAGGAGGCCTTTGCCGAGGACCGAGCGGAGACCGTTGACGTTCCAGGAGATGAGTTTCATGAGTTTTGGGAATGGGACTTATAGGTCCTATGGGACCCATGGGACCTATGAGTCCCATCTTGTTGGGCGCGGTGCTCGAGCCTCGCGCGCGTCATGCGCTCGCGGAGGCCGCCCTGCTGGAGGAAATCTTTTTCGAGGCGGGCGATTTGGCGGTCGATGAGGTAGTTGGCTTGGTTGATCAGGCAGATCGCAATGTTGGCGACCACTTCGGGCGGGCGGGTCTCGAAGATCTCGCGGTAGAGTTCGAAAGTCTGCGGTTGTTTGGGGCCGAGGCGCCGCGCGTAGAGGGCCTCGCGGGAATCTTTGGGCCCAAGTGGCAGATCGCGGCTGCGCAGGTAGTCGAGGTAGTCGTCGAGCAACTCCTCGAGACTGGCGCGAGCCACATTGGTGAGCTTGATCTCCATTTCCGTGGAGGTCTTCGAAGCTTTGCTCCCCTCCAGGATATTCTTCTTCCCGGAGCGCGCTGCCTGCACCATCTGATCGACGGTGCGGTCGCCGCGCCCGAGATACTGGCGGGCAAAGCGCACCGTGAGGTCGTAAACGACCTCGGCCTTCTGGAAAGCTTTCAGCTCTTGGTAGTTGCCGTGCTTGGGGAGGAAGCTGTCGCTTGGTTTCATAGGTCCCATGGGTCTTAGAAGTCCTATAGGTCCTATGGGACCTATGGCGCCAGCCTCCCGTGCAAGGTGGCCTCGTCGACCGCGGGAATACCCAGCGACTGGGCCTTCTCGAGCTTGCTCCCGGCTTCTTCGCCGGCCAGCACGTAGCTGGTTTTTTTGCTTACGCTGCCGCTCACCGTGCCGCCGTGGCGGCGGATCAGTTCGGCGATTTCGTCGCGGGGGCGGCTCAACGTGCCGGTGAGGACCCACGTTTCGCCGGCCAGTTCCTGCGAGGCGGGGGCGGCCCGTTCGTCGCGTTCGCCGAAGTTGAGGCCGTGCTGCCGGAGTGATTCGATGAGTTGCCGGTTGTGCTCGAGGCGGAAGAAGGCGTGGACTTCCCTGGCCACCACCGCACCGACATCCTCGGTGCTTTCCAACTCTTCGACTGAGGCGGCGGCCAGACGTTCGAGGGTGTGGAATTTGCCGGCGAGCTTGCGCGCGACCGAGACGCCGACGTGCATGATGCCGAGGCCGAAAAGGAGGCGCCAGAGCGGCTGCCCTTTGCGGCCTTCGATTGCGGCGAGCAGGTTGGCCGTGCTTTTTTCGCCCATGCGTTCGAGGGCGGAAACATTTTCTGCTTTCAGTGCGTAAATGTCGGGCAGGGCCCGGACCAAACCGGCCGTGACCAGCTGATCAACCATGGCTTCACCCAGACCTTCGATATCCATCGCGCCGCGCGCGGCGAAATGTTCGATCCGGCGGCGGACTTGGGCGGGACAATCCGGATTGAGGCAGCGCACGGCGGTGAGTTCCGGATCGCGAAAGACTTTGCTTCCACAGGACGGACACGCCTCGGGCATGGAGAATATTTTCTCCTCGCCCGTGCGCGCCGCGGTATCGACCCCGACCACCGCAGGAATCACTTCGCCCGCTTTCTCGACCAAGACCCAGTCACCGATGCGGATGTCCTTGCGGGCGATTTCTTCCTCGTTGTGCAGGGTGGCCCGGGCCACGCGGCTGCCGGCGATCGGAACGGGCTCCAATTCGGCGACGGGCGTGAGGGTGCCGGTGCGGCCGACTTGCACGGTGATGTCTCTGAGTCGCGTCCGCGCGCGTTCGGCCTCGTATTTGTAGGCCATGGCCCAGCGCGGGGCTTTCGCGGTGGTGCCGGCCTGTTCGCGGCGGCGGAAGTCATCCAGCTTGATCACGGCACCGTCGGTTTCGAAGGCGAAGTCGTGGCGGATTTTTGCCAAGGCGGCGATGGCCCGGCGCACCCCGGTGGCGTCATCGGCTTCCCAGAATTTCGGAACGACGGGCAACCCGGCTTTTTGCAGCCAGGGTAAAAGTCCGGCTTGGGATGGCGGAGTCTCGCCGCCTTCGATGGCGCCGAGTCCGTAGAAGACGGCGCGGAGTCCGCGTCGGGCCACGATGGAGGAATCGAGCAGTTTGAGCGAGCCCGCGGCGGCGTTGCGCGGGTTGGCAAAAGAAGCTTCGCCGTCTTTCTCCCGCTCCGCGTTGAGTGCGGCGAATTGTTTTTTCGGCAGATAGACCTCGCCGCGGATTTCGAGCAGGGCGGGCACCTCGCCGGACAATTTGAGCGGGATCGAGCGGATGGTGCGGACGTTTTGGGTGACGTCGTCGCCGGTGGTTCCATCGCCGCGGGTGGCCGCCAGATCGAGGATGCCGTCGCGGTAGGTGAGCGAAAGCGCCACGCCGTCGACCTTTGGTTCGATCGTCCAACGCAGCTTGATTCCGGGGAGCAGTCGCGCCAGGCGGTCGAGGAAGTCGTCCGCCTCCTCCAGCGAGTAGGTATTGTCCAAGCTCTGCATCGGCACGCGGTGGCGCACTTGGGTGAAACCTTCAAGCGGGCGGCCGGCCACGCGGGTGGTCGGCGAATCCGGCGTGCGGAGTTCCGGGTGGGCGTTTTCGAGGTCCTGCAACTCGCGCAGGAGGGCATCGTATTCCCGGTCGGTGATCTCGGGCTGCGCTTCTTCGTAGTAGAGCTTGTCGTGATAGGCGATCTGTCGCCGGAGATCACCGATGCGTGAGGAGACGTTCGAGGCGGGCATGGGTAAGAAGGGTCAATAATGCGCCGGCGATGCCGCCGAGGAAATCCGCAATCCAGTCATAAAGGTCGCCCCCCGTTCGGCCGGGGGTAAAGGTCTGCCACATTTCGTCGAAGGCCCCGAACGCGGCAATCAGGGCCACGGCGATGAGTATGGCGCGGGCGACCGGGAGGTGCGGAAAAGAAACCCGCAGGGCGGCGGCGGCCAACCAACCACCGACGGCGAAGGCGACGAAATGGTTGAATTTGTCGGAGAGCAAGAAGGCCGCCTCAGGCAACGCCTCGCGGGCCAGGGACGATATCCCGAGAATACCGGCCGCCCAGCCAAGCAACGCGCACCATAGAAGGCTGGCAAGGATGCGTGATGTCATCCAGACAACGAACATGGACGGGCTGGAGCGGACAAGCAGGATATTGCCTGTGGCGATTTTCGCGCAGGGGCGGGCGCTGTCGGCGCGTCGGACAGAAGGGGAGTGGGGCGGTGTTCCAAGTTGGCACGCTGATTGCTCTATCTAAATGCATCCGTTTCGGCGGATAAAAACACAGGGCCACGGCCCCGCAGCCTGGTTGGTTCCGTGTCAATCGCGTCCGGGGGGAATTCGGTTGTGGGACTGGTCAGGCTGCCGTGTTTTCGCCGAGCCGGAAATCGTCCGGGTTGTTCCGCATCATGCTGCGGGGTCAGTTCTACTCCTCCGCTTGGAAGAGATAACCCTCGCCGTGAACGGTTTGGAGACGATCTTGGTGAGGGCGGAGCTTGGCCCGCAAGCGGCGCACGTGCGTGTCCACCGTGCGGCTGTTGCTCATGTTGCGGTAGCCCCAGACGTCGCAAAGCAGGATTTCGCGGGTCAGCACTTGGCCGCGTTTTTCCATCAGCGTGACGAGGAGCTTGAACTCGAGGGCGGTCAGATCGAGTTTGCGCCCCCCCAGCCGCACTTCAAAAGTTGCGCGGTTGAGTTCGAAGGGACCGACCTGCAGTTGCTCGCCCGAGCCCGGAGCTTGGGATTTTTGGATGAGCAGGCGGAGCCGCAGGATGAGTTCGCGCGGACTGAAGGGTTTGGTCAGGTAATCGTCGGCCCCCAACTCAAGCCCGGCCACGCGGTCCTCGGGCCGGGCTTTGGCCGTGAGCATGATAATGGGGATTTGGGCTGTGGCTTCGCGGGCCCGCAACTGACGGCAAACATCTTCCCCCCGCATTTCCGGGATCATGAGGTCGAGCACGATGGCCGAGGGAAATTTTTCGCGCGCCAATTTCAGGCCCGTCATACCATCGTGGGCCTCGACCACCGCGAAGCCTTCTTTGCGCAAATGCAAACGGATCAAGTCGAGGACGTCGGGCTCGTCCTCGATGACCAGAACAACTTCTTTAGGGGGCGATTTGGCGGGCATGCGTCGTTGGGCGCTCGGTAGCTTCCTCGCGAGGTTAGGGCTATCAGCGGGTCGAGCGCTGGGCCAATGATTATCTGTGACGAAATCGTCACACGCCAAGCGCTTTATCCCCTGTCCCGGTGGCCTCTGCCACCAGAACTGGCTGGGGCAGGGCGACCCGCCCCGCCGCGGTTTAGCAGCATCCTGATCCCGGCGGGCAGCAACTTTCCGCTGCACCCGGCGCGGGCAGGCAAACTTCCTTGGCCAGGCAGTCCGTGTGTTTGGTGCCGAGGTGCAGGACGACCGCATCACCGGCACTGACCGAGACCACGGGGAACTGCGAGATGAGGCCGTCCTCGTATTCAACTTCCACCGGAAGAGCCGCCAACCCGAGCGGCTCGAGGGCGCGGCCGATGATGGTCACGAGTTTGCCCGCGGCGAGACGGTGATCCGTGTCGTCCGCCACCCAAGCCTGCAAGCAGCAAAACGAAGTGCGACGCAAGACGCCCCCGCAGTCGAGAAACTCGCGGTCGATGCGGCCGACCTCGGTGATGTGCGCATGGGCGGGGATGCGTCCGCCGTCGGGCAGGACAAAGGACACGGGTTTGTCGCCGAAGGCGGCGAGCAGGGCGGTGAGTTCGGTGGTGGTCATGAAAGCGTGGGCGGGGTTTGCGGCGCGGTCAGGAGCCAGGCCCGCAGTCGTTCCCCGATTTCGTCCCGCACCCGCCGGAAGACGGCGAGCTGGTCCGCGGCGGATCCGGTCGCGGCCGAGGGGTCGTCAAAGGGCCAGTGCAGCACCTCGCCGAGGGTCGGGTAAATGCGCGGACATTCGTTGCTGGCTTGTGCGCAGACAATGATGGCATGACGCACGGGGACATGACCGAGGATGCCCTCGAGGCCCTTCGAGGTATGTCCGGAAATGTCGATGCCGCACTCCCGCATGGCCTCGACCGCGAGCGGATGCAGCCGGCCCGGTTCGGTGCCCGCGCTGAGGACCTCGAAGGTGTCGCCGGCCAGATGGCGCAGCCAGCCCTCCGCCATCTGGCTACGGGCGGAGTTGTGGGTGCAGAGGAAAAGAACGCAGGGTTTACGGATCATGGGGTTGCTTGGGGGTTGGCTTCGTCGCGGCGTCCGGCCGCGTAGGCTGTGAAAACTTGGCGGATTTCATCGCGCACGCGACGGAATTGCCCGGCGATTTCCTCCGCGCTTCCGGTGGCCTTGGCCGGATCGTCGAACGGCCAGTGATGCCGGTTCACTTGGCCGGGAAAAACCGGACAGGCTTGGTCGGCATTGCCGCAGACCGTGATGACCGTTTCCACCTTGCGGTCGAGGAAATCGTTCATGTGCTTCGAAGTGTGGCCGGCAAGATCGATGCCGATTTCGGCCAGGGCGGCGATGGCTTGCGGATGGACATAGCCGGCCGGGTCGGATCCCGCGCTGCAAACCTCGAGGAGGTCGCCGGCCGCCGCGCGGAGGATTCCCTCGGCCATATGGCTGCGGCACGAATTGCCGGTGCAAAGGATGAGGACCCGGGGTTTATCGGGCCTCATCTTGTCCTTTCCATGGTCTGGCGCACCACGCGGCAGGCCTCGCTTTGCAGGAAGGCGCGGTCCGGGCCGGACAACGCCCCCTCGCCGAGGCGGTCGGCCTCCTCGATGATTTCGCGGGGGAAATATTTGCGCCGGAACCAGAGCGCGACATGGACGAGCCCGATGAGCACGGGAACCTCGATGAGCGGTCCGACCACGGTGGCGAAGGCCACCCCGGAGGCGATGCCGAAGACCCCGATGGCCACCGCGATGGCCAGTTCGAAATTGTTGCCCGCCGCGGTGAAGGCGAGGGTCGTGCTGCGCGAGTAATCCGCCCCGATAGACCGCCCGAGGAAAAAGCTGAGGCCGAACATGAGGATAAAATAAATGGTCAGCGGCACCGCGATGCGGAGCACATCCAGCGGAAGCTTCACGATGGTGCCACCCTTGAAGGTGAACATCACGACGATGGTGAAAAGCAGGGCGACGAGGGTGATGGGCGAGATCACGGGGACGAATTTGCGGTCATACCACTCGATGCCCTTGAGCGGGATGAGGATAACGCGGCTGAGCACGCCCGCGGCGAACGGGATCCCGAGGTAGATCATCACGCTGGCGAAGATTTCCCCGATGGTGACATCGGCCAGCGACTTGCCGCCCAGCCCCTGGACCCCGGAAAGGTCGATCCCGAGCAATCCGGGCAACCATGTGATGAAAATCCACGCGTAGAGGCCGAAGGTGACAATTTGAAAGACGCTGTTGAGCGCGACGAGTCCGGCGCAGTATTCGCTGCTGCCTTTGGCCAGCTGGTTCCAGACCAAGACCATAGCAATGCAGCGGGCAATGCCGACGAGGATGAGCCCGACCATGTAGTCCGGATGATCCCGGAGAAAAAGGACGGCCAGGACGAACATGAGCACCGGACCAATGAGCCAATTCTGGAGCAGGGAGAGCCCGAGTACTTTGGGATTCGAGAAAACTTTGGGCATTTCCTCGTAGCGCACCTTGGCCAGCGGCGGATACATCATGAGGATGAGCCCTGCCGCGATGAGCAGATTGGTCGTGCCGACCGTGACCGGGGCGAAGAATGTCTCGGGATCGGCGATGAGAAAATTGCCCGCCAGCACGCCGAGACCCATCGCGACGAAAATCCAGAGCGTGAGGTAACGGTCCAAGAAGGACATCCGTCCGGCGATCGAGTCGGTCATACGGCGGCAGTGGCGCGGCGGCCGCCGGCCGGGCGGACGGGGGCCGCGCAGGAGGCGTTGGCCGGTCCGTTTTTTTTCCCGAGCCCGGCCTGCTTCCGCAAGTCCCGCCGGAAGACGGCTTCTTCACCCGCGCAATCCTGCAGGCAGGCGAGGTTGGCTTCGAGCAAGGGCGGTCGTTTCTCGGTCAAACGGTAAAGCACCCATTTGCCGCGCCGCTCGGTTTGCACCATGCCATGGCGGCGCAGGTAGGCCAGATGGCGGGAAACTTTGGCCTGCGGCTCGCCGATGACCGATTGCAAGTGGCAGACGCAGAGCGGCCCCTGCAGCAACAAATGCACGAGGCGCAACCGCGTGCGGTGGCAGAGGCACTCGTGGATGCGGACCAAGTTCACGCCGGGAACATATGCGTGCAAACGAATACGTGTCCAGCGCGAATAGTCCGGTTCAGTCGTCCAGATCGGTATTCTGCATGCCCATGCGGCTACCCGTCAGACTGAACTGCGAGTAGCGCGATCCGCTGTCCGTGGGATTCTCTTCGAAACCGGGACCCCCGGTGGGCGATTGCGCGGTTTGGCAAGCCGGGAGTAAAATGACGAGGAGCGGAGCGAGAAGGAAGATGGATTTTTTCACGCCCGCAAATAACCACACCAGCGCATTCCGATCACGATTTTTCCGCGCGCGTTGCGCGAAAACCCCGCAAGGGCAGGGCGCGGCGGCCATGGACGGGCTGTGGCAGAAGGAAATGTGTTTCGACGTTCGTTCAGAGGGTAGGGACGAGCGGCCCGCTTGCCCGCTCCCCTACCAACGGACGCGCGAGCCGCGCGTCCCTACCTCAGCCGTAAAAATTCCAAACGGGCGCGGATTCGAGCAGGGCATCGACGGCAAGGATCCGCACACGGCGGACAGGCTGCCGCCGCGACCATGTCGTTTCGAGGTGTAGCGGCGGTGTCCCCACCGCCGGATCCTGTCCTTCGGCCCCGGGGTAGGGTCGGACCTCCGGGCCGACCGCGAGCCTTCTCTGGGCTTCGACCCGGCCGGTCCAACCGGAACGCAGTGAAGATGGCCCCTAGTCCCTGAACCCGCGCATTGGCGGGTGTGTGCTGGGAGTGACTGGGGCTACCACACTGCCAGGGGCAAAGGCACCGACGCGCCGCTACATCTCGACAAAAACTTGTAGCGGCGGTCTATGACCGTCGCTGCCTGAAAACACTTCAAGTTAGTGCGGAGGTTAAATATTCTGGTTCTTCGTCTCTGGCTTTCTTTTCTGTTTTCTGTGTCTAGAGTCTGGTTATGGCTCCCGGTGAAGAATCACCCAAAAAAAAACTGGTTTTGCACCCCCCGATCTTTGGTCAAACCGCTCTGGATCAGCGGGGATCAGCCCGCTCGCATTCGCCAGTTTTGCATGTTCCCTCCCGAGAGGAGAAACCTGCCGGGTCGCCTCCTCCCGCGCAGGCGCACTCATCCGAACCTCAGTCCCCGACTTCGGAGCGTTCCGTGGTTCCCGATTCGCCAACCGCGGCCGAGGCTGCTCCGTCGGGAGATGTTGCGCCCAAATCATCCGGCCACCGTCGCCGCCGATCACGCTCGTCTGATCCAGAGCCTCTCGAAGACACCGCGCAGGACCGCAGCCGGGGAGGTTCCCGGTCACGCGCCCCGGTGGGACTTTGTGCCTTGGTGGTCATGCTGGCGGCACTCCTCGCGGTTTGTGTTTTTGTCATTTTCCGTCTGCTTGATTCCGAGGAAGTCGTTCCTCCCAGCGAAGCGCTGGTTGAGGAAACGGCGGTTGAGGTGACCGGCGAAGAGTTGCGTGCCATCGATCTGGCCTTGATCAAGCTGCGAAGTGGAGACACGGACAGCGCCCTTGAACGTCTCAAGCTTCTCCAGTCGGACAACCCTTTGCTCCCCTCGCTCGACTACCTGACCGCGCTGGCGGCCTTGCAGGCCGGGGATATTTCGTTGGCTTCGTCCTCCATTGAAGCTTCCTTGGGCAAGGGCGAACGAGTGTCCGATTCCCTGGCTCTGAGCGCGGCGTTGGAGGGAGTGAAAACCTCGGAAGCTGGGTGGCAACCCATGGGTGACCTGAAAACCCGCGCCGAATATTATCTGCGTCAGGCCATTGAAGCCGACCCGGCCAACCCATCGCCGCAGATCGAACTGGCCATGCGTTACCGCGGCGGAGGTGACCAGAAAGAGGCGCAGCGATTGCTGGAAGCGGCCAAAGCCCGGATCAATCCGGTCGACTCTTCGACTGTGGTGGACACGACCCTGCTCCTGATCCGGCTGCAAGATCTTCCCGACGACCAACTGCCTGCCGATTTGGATCCCGACCGAGATACCGCCTCGCTGATCGGCGCCGCCTATGTCGCTCTTCGTCGGGGAGATTTCGCTGCAGCCGCCAGCTTGCTCGCCACAGCCAAAAAACGATTGCCGGAAAATCTGTATTACTACCTGCTGGGTGATCCCGCGTTGCGCCCATATGCCGCCGAGCCGCAGCTCACGCCGCTTTTTCGGTAGTCGGCCTTGGACAGAAGAATAAAAAGGCCGGCCAGCGAGGGGAGAAGGATGAAGGATGAAGTATAAAGGATGAATGGAGACCGGTGAGCGGAACCGAGCGGAGAGTCCGGATGCTTAAAACTTACAAACCTAAAACTTAAAACTCCTCCCAGGAGACCGGAGAGCGGAAAGCGGAGACCGGAAAGGACAAATATGAATGATGAAGGAAGTCCGGATGCTTAAAACTTACAAACCTAAAACTTAAAACTCTTCTTCCCCCCTCAGCTTTCAAGTTTGGCTTGGGCCTGACTTGCGGCTCCGGTTTCATCGGTCGCCCGCTCCTCTTCCCCCGTCGGTGGCTAAAAACTCCGCGGCTTTGTTGTCTAGGTTACCGCAGAGCGGCGCAAGCGGCCTCAACGGTCGCCGAGAACGATTGCTTTTGGCGCGCGGCGATACGGCCGATCTTCCGGGCTACCACATCTGATAGCATGATCTGTTTGCGGACTTTTCCTGAGCTTTTACGTCCAGCGCCGCGGCGTGCGCCGCCCCAGACAAAACTCCGGCTGGTGTCAAAGAAGTCGGTTACGTCTTCACCCGCGTCAAAACGGGCCTCAAGATTTTCCGACGTGGTCTTGGTGGATTTTGATTTCATTGGTTCTGCTTCTTCTTGCGCTAATGATACGAAGGGCTGGTCCTCGGGGTGTGACGATGACCGTCCAAAATTTTCCCTCGATTTTACCGATGGCTAAAAACCGGTCTTCGCTGGCCGATTTGGCCGATACCGCCACAACCGTCCCGCACCAGATCTGCTGCACAGCTTCGAAGTCGATACCGTGCTTGGCCGCATTGGTGCGGCTTTTTTCGACATCGTATGCAAAGAGCACATTTGAAACCTTACACATTATTTCAAGCTCCGCAACCGCCGATAGCGGCAAAGGCGGAAGGTTGAGTTTGAGTTAGAGAACCAATCCGGCCACCGATGGAAGAAGATGGCAGAAGATTTTTTCCGGAGAAGCTTTTGGCCTGTGCGCGGGTCCCGCGCATAGGCCTATCATAGTCGTTTATCTTCTTTAATCGGTGGCTAAAAATTCTTCGTCTCCGGCTCTGGTAGATTCGTCTGGCAAGAGTAGCCTGACCTTCGCAGAGTCTGTGTAAGGTCCATGATTGTCTCTTTCTCCGACAACGACACCCAGGAACTCTTCGACAAAGAAAGGAACAGACGCTGGACGCCGATTGCTCGTGTTGCTCTTCGCAAGCTCATGGCTCTGGATGCGGCGGAGCTTTTACAGGATCTGGCCGTGCCGCCGGGTAACCGTCTCGAAGCACTCCAAGGCCGTGCCGCGGGATGGCACTCGGTCCGCATCAATGATCAATGGAGGATTGTTTTTCGTTGGACGGCGCAAGGACCGGCCGAGGTGCGAATCACGGACTACCATTGACAGCAACCCATAGCGCCATAGGATATAAACGATGAAATCGCCGATCCACCCGGGAGAGATCCTCCTCGAAGACTACCTGCAGCCCATGGGCATATCGCAGAATGCTTTGGCCCGCGCCTTGGGAGTCAGTCCACGCGGCATCAACGAAATCGTGTTGGGGCGGCGCGCCATTACGCCTGTGATGTCGCTCAAACTCGGAAAGTTTTTCAAGCAGAGTCCGCAGTTTTGGTTCAATTTGCAAACCGCCTGCGATTTCCGCCGAATCATGAAGCAGTCCGCGCGGCTCACCGCCAATGTCAAAAGCGACTTCACCAAACTTGCCGCTTGAAGCGCGCCTGAGAAAGCCAAAAGGCCAGCCAGTGAGGGGAGAAGGATGAAGAATGAAGTATAAAGGATGAAGAGGGAAACCGGAACCGAGCGGAGTGAACCGGAGGCCGCCAGGCCGGAGATAGGTCGCCGCCGCGACCAAATAGACTGGAGCGCAGCGACAGCCGCGTAGCGGGATCGCCGGAGGGCGAGATCAAACCGGAGAGCGGAAAGGGTAAATATGAAGGATGCCGATGCCAGTCCGGATGCTTAAAACTTACAAACCTAAAACTTAAAACTCCTCCCACGAAACCGGAGAGCGGAAAGGGTAAAGTGGCGTGTTCGTTCTTTATTGCCCGGCTGAACACTGAACACTGAAAACTGAAAACTTCTCTCCCATACCCCCTCAGCTTTCAAGTTTGGCTTGGGCCTCACTCCCCGGAATTGTGACCAAAATGTCACATGGCCCCACTGGAAATCGGGTCTGTGCTGCGTAGTGTGGAGGGCTGGTTGTCCAGAGTACGCGACATCCGGTTCATCATGGGTTCCAAACCAAACCATCTCCGCCGCCACCGCGGTCTGATTCGAGCCGCGCAAAGACAGAGTTCGCTCCATGCTTTCATCGCGGTCGGCTTGGTCTTGACCATGACCTCACCGACCTATGCCGGCCGCAATGTTTTCGGGGCGGGCGGGGCTTCTCCGGGCAACCGCGATGCGGTGCGCGCCCAGGCTTATGCCGACAGCCAAGCCAATGCCTTGCGCATCCAGGCCTCCGCCCGCGAGAGGTTGGCCCGCTCCACCTCAGCGTTCCAAGGCATGCAGGGGGCGCAGGCGGCAGCCCGGGCCTCGGCGGCGGCGCTCAATAATGTGGCCAACGGGCTGGTTCCCGGCGGACTCGAAGTCCTCTCCGGCAGCGAGGCCCGTTGGGACGGTGCGGACGCCCCCGTGGCGGCGGGCAACAACGTGAACATCAAACAAAAGGAGTCGCAGGCTGTTTTGCATTGGAAAACTTTCAACGTCGGTCGCGACACGACGGTCAATTTTGACCAATCGAAAGGCGGCGCCGATGCCGGCAAGTGGATCGCCTTCAACAAAGTGTTCGATCCCGCTGCCGCCCCATCGCAAATCCGCGGCCGGATCAACGCGCAGGGTCAGGTCTATATCATCAACCGCAACGGCGTGATCTTCGGCGGGACAAGCCAGATCAACACGCGCGGCCTCGTCGCCTCCTCGTTGCCGGTCAATGACAATCTGGTCAAGGCCGGCCTGCTCAACAACAAGGACGCCCAATTTATTTTTTCCGGCCTCCGCGTGCCCGGAGGCAGTGATGGCACGCCGGCTTTCGAGCCGCCTCCGCTGGCTCCCGGCGAAAAATACGGCGACATTGTGGTTGAGCGCGGGGCGCGTTTGCAGGCGACCGCCGGGCAGGATGGCAATGGCGGACGCGTCATGCTCGTCGGCGCCAACGTTGTCAATGAAGGCACGATCGACACGCCGGCCGGCCAAACCGTCCTCGCTGCCGGCTTGCAAGTCGGCGTGCGCGCGCACCCGGAGAACGATCCCAGCTTGCGCGGTCTCGACGTCTGGATCGGCCAAGTCGGCGATTATGCCGGCCGCGTCGAAAACAACGGCCTCGTGCAATCTTCCACCGGCAGCATCATCATGGCCGGCAAAGAGGTCCTACAGCGCGGTGTGCTGTTTAGCACGACATCGGTCAACCTCAACGGCCGCATCGACCTTCTCGCCAGCTACGGGGCGGTGGCAAATCCGAATTTTGACCGGTTTACGGGTTCGACCCAACCTCCCTTCCTCTCACAATTCACTGGCACGGTCGAAATGGCGCCCGGGAGCATCACCTCCATTTTGCCTGATGCGAACGGCAAAAAACTTCCCGGCTCACGTTTGTCGGAAAATTCCCAAGTCAACATCGAGGGGCGGGGTATCTATTTTGGTCGCGGCTCGATCCTCATGGCTCCTTCGGGTGATGTTTCCGTGCGAGCGGGAGTATGGCCTTTTGTCGATACCGATGGTGACGGCACCGCGCTGGGTGTAGGCGGCAGTGATCAGCCCGGTCTGAGCCAGCATTTCACCTCCGGGGGACAAAAGTTTCTCTTCGAAAGCGGCCAAGTTTATCTCGACGAGGGTGCGCTGATCGACGTCAGCGGATCGGTGGACGGCTTCGTTCCTTTGGCGCAGCATTTGCTCACCGTAGCTATGCGGAGTTCCGAGTTGGCCGATTCCCCGCTGCAGCGCAATTCGGAGCTCCGCGGTGTTCCCTTGATCGTCGATCTGCGCCAGACGGGCGTCGACAATGGTCGCTCTTGGATTGGCACTCCGCTCGGGGATCTCACCGGCTATCTTGCGATCATTGAACGTGACATTGCCCAGCTTACGGCCCGCGGTGGCACGGTCTCGCTTTCGGCTGGTGATTCCATCGTCATGCGCCATGGCGCAACAGTCGATGTTTCCGGTGGCTTGCTCACGCACGGCGCGGGCTTTGTGCAGACCTCCATGCTTTCGCTTGGTGGTCGCGCGACACCAATCAGCTCGGCTTACGCCGATATCAATTACGATGGGGTTTACACCGGCATGGGAACCGTCACTTCGAAATGGCGTGGTCCGCAATCCTACTCGTCAGGCATCTTCAATCCGGCCAAGGGCTACAACCAGGATTCCTACTTTGAGGGGGCGCCGGCCGGCGCCGCTTCGTTCACCGCCCCATCGTTGGCTCTGGCCGGCAATTTGGTGGGCAAAAGTTATGTCGGGCCCAACCAGCGCGAGACACCTCCCGCCCTTGGCTCATTGCGCCTGGCATTTCTCGGCGAGAAAAACGCCGGCTCGGTAATCGACCCAAGATTTGTCAACCAATCCCCCTTTGCACCCGAGTTCCGTTTGGTTGCTGGCCGCGCCTCGACTTTGGCGTTGCCTGAATTTGAGTTGGTTAATGGCGCGCCTGCGGCACTGCCGGCCCATCTGCGTGGCACATTCACACTCGGAACGGCCATTTTTGATGAGGAAGAAGGTGGATTCGGCAACTTGAGCGTGGAAAATGCCGATGGAGAATTCGTTGTTGCTGCGGGCACGACAGTCCGCTCAAGGCCGGGAGGGAGTATTAAAGCCACGGCAAAGAATGTCCGTATGGACGGCAGCATTCTGGCGCCGGCAGGGTCTGTCGCTTTGACCGCTTACAACTTTTCTCCTTACCTCTATGCTGAGTTGTCGGCAACAGGCGCGTTGGCCGCACAACCTGCTCCCGCTGTTCAGCCGGGCCGCGGGTTGGTGGCCTTGGGCAACAGTTCGCGCATCGATGTATCCGGCATGATGGTCGATGACCGCGGTTTTGCGGCTAATCCAACTTACGGACCCGTCCTCACCGACGGTGGATCGGCTCATCTGGAAGGCTATGCGGTCCAACTTCCCTTCGGTTCGATTATTGATACCAGTGGCGGTGTTTACGCCTTTGGACGCAATAAGTTCAGTTACGGTGATGGGGGAGAAATTTCGATCCTCTCCGGCCGGGATCCGGATTTGGCTACATCCGTGGGCGGAACATTGCAACTGGGCGGCACTTTGCAGGCTTACTCGGGAACCAAGGGAGGCGCGCTCAGTTTGCAATCCAATTTTATCCATCTCGGCGGAGCTAACCGTCCTTCCGGCGGCATTAATCTCTCGCCTGCTTTCTTCCAATCTGGAGGTTTTGCGACCTACAATCTCATCGGGCTCGGAGGACGAGACGGCGAAGACAACAACTTGGCGGGTGTTGTGGTGGCGGGTGACATCCGACCATTGGCCCAGACTTTGGTTCAGCAATCACGCGCCAGCGCGAGTGATCCGGCGTTTCGTCGTTTTGGCACGGATGTTTTCATTCCTCTCGTTCCTGAATTTGCGGGGGATCGTCAGGCGGTTTCATTGAATCTTTCGGCTAAAGGGTTTGATGACGGTTTTACCGAAAACAAAGTCGAAGCTTTGGGCATCGTGGAAATGCTGGCGGGATCTCGCATCACCACGGAGGCCGGAGCATTCGTTTCTCTCGAGGGTAATGTTGTGAGAGTCAATGGATCGATTAATGCGCCCGGCGGTTCGATTACAATTGTGGGGCGCGATTCTTTCCGACTCTCTACGGTTGAGTCTCAAACCGCCTCTGCGGCCCAAGCTACCGTTGAGATCGGATCGTCCGCTCGCCTCTCGGCGGTCGGAACTGCAGTGGCCTTGCCTGACTTGAATGGCTTGCGGGCGGGTAAACTTTTTCCCGGTGGTTCGATTGCTATATCCGGCAATATTGTCGCCGCAGAAGGTGCCGTGTTTGATGTGCGTGGCTCCTCAGTTGTTTTTGATTTCAGCCCCCAGCGCCTGGGGCTTCCGCCAAGTGACCCCAAAGCGCCGTTTAAGGTCGTGCTGGGTTTACCGACCCGCGTGGACAGCGACGGTGGTCGTATCACGCTGGCCGGATCGCAGATGCTTTACTCGGATGCGACTCTTCTCGGTGCAGCGGGCGGACCTTCAGCCTTGGGAGGATCACTGTCCGTTTCTTCCGGACGATTTTACGCCCAAGGTGTTAACCGCTCGGGAGCCGATATCAACATGGTTGTTCGTCAGGAGGGTTCAGCTGCGGAGTTCCGCGCTGCCGAAGGAGCAGCGGGCCTCGGTTTCTTTGCGGTTGATCGGTTTGATGACGGGGGATTCGACAGCCTCAATCTTGGTTATTTTTATCTACGCGATGCCAGTCCTCCCTACGGGGGCAATATTGAGTTTCGTGATCCGGTTTCCATCCAAGCTAACCAAGCGCTCCGCGTTGCCGGTGGTGGCATCATCAAAGCCGATGCTCCCGTGTCATTGTCTGCTCCCTACATAGCGATAGGCCAAAGATACCAAGCGCCGTTGAATCCTTCAGACCCGAACGAACCTTTCCGCGAGTTTAACGCCTCCACAGGAGGGACTCCCCAGATCTTTGTTCCACCCACCTCTGGTGACGGCTTGCTCGATGTCCAAGCTTCTTTGATTGATGTGGGGCATCTCTCGCTTCAAGGCATCAGCCGGGCAGAGTTGACGGCCCAATGGGACATTCGCGGTTACGGCAGCTTGAATGTGGTCGGAGATCTCGTTCTGGCCGCCGGCCAAATTTATCCGACGACACTCTCGGCCTTTGATTTATTCGCCTTTGATAATCCAGAGGGGGCACTTGGGTCTGTCACGATTCAGGGTCTCGGCAACCGTCCATTGCCGCTTTCGGCCGGAGGTAGTCTCCGCATTATGGCGTCTAGCATCATGCATGGCGGCACCCTGCGAGCACCCCTTGGAACCATTGCTCTGGGCTGGGACGAGGTGGATCTTGATGAAGCGAGTGTTGAGACAGATGGACCCTCGAATATTGTGGTTGGACGATCCTTGCCCACACCCGCTACTCGCCTGATCAGTCTCGAAAATGGCAGTGTTACTTCGGTTTCCGCCGTTGATCCGTCCTCCGGTGCAGGAATATTGATCCCCTACGGACTTAGCCCGAACGGTTTTTCATGGATTGATCCGCGTGGTGTTGATGTCACGGCCGGTGGTTTGCCATCCCGAGGTGTTTCGATCGGTGCAGACGGGGTGACCCTTTCTAGCGAAGCAACGGTTGATCTTCGGGGGGGGGGTGACTTGCTGGCCTATCGGTGGATTTCCGGAATAGGCGGCACTGCAGATCTTTTGGGCACGGCCAATTCCAAATGGAGCCCAAATACAGGTTACAAGGCGGGAAATCTTGTGCAACACAAGGGCGGGACATGGTCGGCCCGCACGGATATTAATCCTGCCGACTATGCCATTGCTCCCGAGCCCTCCAAGAACATGCAGTGGGCTCTGCTCCCCGAGTCCTTCGCTGTTCTGCCAGGTTACCAGTCTGGCTTTGCGCCGCTCAATGAATTCAACACGGGCCCATACAAAGGTCCTTTGTCCGGCGATACCGGCTATTCCACAAGTGGTTTGCGGATGAACGAGCAAGTGTTTCTTGCGGGCTTGCCCGGCCTTCCAGCCGGTTCCTACACCTTGCTGCCGCGACGCTACGCTCTTTTGCCGGGAGCTTTTCTGGTCCAACCCGAAGGAAACAAGTTCATCTCCAGCGGGTCTGTCGTGGCCACATCCTCGCTCAACTCAGGCAGTCTTCCCTTCGAGGCTTCGACTCTTTTGTCCGATGGAATCATTCGAGCTCAGGGCTTTAGCTTCAATGGTCTGAATACTTCACCTAGCGGCGCGCTGCTCGAATACATGGCTGTGCTGACGCCTGCGCAAATCGCTGCCCGGGCCCAATACGATAAATACACGGCCAATGGTTTTCTCGAGGCCGCCGCCAAACGTCTCGATCTGGCCAAGGTTCAGTTGTTGCCGAAAGACTCAGCCCGTGCTGCGTTTCACGGAAATACTGGTCTTGTGCTCGAGGGTTCAGTGCTGGCCCGGAGCGTTGCCGCGAACGGGAATCGTGCGAGCATCGATATCAGCAGTTTTGGTAATATTCGGCTTGTCGGAGGTGACGGCACCGCTGATGAGTCAACCTCATTGCGCACCGATACATTGGGTGGTTGGGGTGCTGGCAGTTTGTTGATCGGAGGTCTGCGCCGTGAAACAACCGACGGCACCGCCGTGGATGTGCGGAGCCCGTCCGTGATCCTCGACAACCCGGGCAACGAGTTTGTGGCGCCGGAAATTATCTTGGCCGCCGCGGACCAAGTTGTCACCGAGGCCGGTTCGGCCCTTGCGGCAGACGACAAAGGTGTGGCTTTCACGGCTGACCCTCTCCTTTTGGCGGGTGAGGGCGCTTTGTTGCGGGTTAGTGCCGACAAGAATGCAACTTCGCTCCGCTCTGGGGTCGGCAGCGAGGAGGGTGGCTCTATTTTATCTGTCGGTGCCGGTTCGGTTCTGACTGGGTCAAGTGTCACGATGGATTCCTCATCGGCATTGTCTTTGGATTTCACCTCCGCCATCACGACACGGTCGCTTGCTTTGTCCAGCGGACAAATCAGTGTTCTGATGGGCCCCTATGAGGGCGACTTGGACGGCAGTGTTGTGGAAAACCATCTGGTGTTGGATGACGAAATTCTCAGTCAACTTGGCGCCCTGGAAGTTCTGCGCTTGGCCAGCTATCGGACGATTGATCTCTACGGTAGTGGCGCATTGGGCAGCAGCGAGCTTGGCAGGCTCGAATTGTTGAGCGGGGGTTTGCGCGGATTTGGCTCGGGGGACAATAATGCGTCTGTCTCGGCCAACACTTTGGTCTTGGCCAACCCGAACAGTGTCAGCGGGCTGCCGGTTTACGCTGAAGATCTGGGCTCTCTCACCATCGAAGCTGGCTCCGTCATCCTCGGCGCGGGTGCATTTTCGGCATCGGGTTATGGTCAGTTTTTCCTAAACTCTGCCGGTGGCTTGCTGATGGACCACGACGGTTCTTTGCATGTTGCCGGTTCGCTGGCCATTGCAGCACCTCAGATCGTGACCGGTCAGGGCGTGCGCTACGACATCACGTCCGAGCGCAACTTGGATTTGGTGGCTTCGGAAGGTGAGGAAGCCGTCCCGGCCGGACTGGGCGGGAGGCTGTCGCTGACCGGTAGTTCCGTCAATGTAGATACAGCGATCGATTTGCCTGCTGGCGTTTTAAGCATTACGGCCACGGAGGGCGATGTCGTGGTGGGTGGTCACCTGAGCGTGGCGGGACAAGCCCGGGAGTTTTTCGACGTCACTCGCTACGCCAATGCCGGTAGCATCGAGTTGGTCTCGAGGTCTGGCGCCGTGGTTCTGCAGGAGGGGAGTTTCGTTTCGGTGTCTGCCGACGAAGGAGGGGGCGATGCCGGAACGCTTGACATCAAATCGCCCGGAGGAACTTTTTCGTTGGGTGGTGCCATTGTCGGTATGGCCCAAGATGGCAACATCTCGGGCACCTTGGCTTTGGATGCCGGCTCGATCGAAAATTTCGATGAGCTATCCTCGCTGGTCGATGCGGGCGGCTTCCGCGAAGAGCGCGCCCTCCGCGTGCGGGACGGCGATGTCTTGATAGGCGGGGCGACCAGGGTGCGCAACTTTTCGCTCTCCGCCGACGGGGGAGACATTAATGTGCGGGGACGCATCGATGCGTCCGGCCAGACCGGGGGCAGCATCCGCTTGGTCACCTCGGGGAATTTGACTTTGGAAGCGATGGCTGTGCTCGATGTGTCCGGTCGCAAGTTTAGCAATGCGGGTAAGGGCGGCAGCGTCGTCTTGGAGGCAGGATCAGCGATCGACGGCCGGGCCGACGAAGCGCCCCGGTTGAGTTTGGAGCCTGGATCCCTTGTGGACCTCTCGGTGGACGCCTTCCGCCCCGGCCCACACAACGCGTCCGGGTCCAGCGCCTTCTACGGTCAAGTCGAGGGCACATTGCATCTGCGCGCTCCGCGCACCGGCAATGATATAGGCGGGATGGGTCCCATTGCGTCGACCATCAACCGTGGTTCTTCGGTTTTGGTCGAGGGCTTCCGGGTTTATCAACCCGAAGGCGGGATCATGAATATCGCCTTGAGGGATAGTATCCATGCGGACAATACCCAATTCATCAATGACAGCGAAGCTACCCTCCGGTCTCGTCTTTTGACCGGACCGAACACCACATTGGATAAGATACTCGTGCTGGCGCCGGGTGTGGAAATCCTGAACTTGGATGGTGACCTGATCCTCGGGCAGGCCAATGTCTCTGGTTCGGAAAACATCGAGGCGTTGTCTGATGCCGATTGGGATCTCTCCTCATGGCGTTACGGTTTACGCGGGGCTCCCGGTGTGCTTACGCTCCGCGCTGCGGGTGATCTGGTTTTTAACAATGCGCTAAGCGACGGGTTTACTCCGGTTGCTGCCTCTGCGGATAGCGGTTGGTCGCGCTTGTGGTTGGCTCCTCTGCAATCCATCAGCAGCTCTTTGCCCGTCAACACGCAATCTTGGAGTTATCGCCTAGTCGCTGGAGCTGATGCTGGTTCGGCCGACTACCGGAAAATTCAAAGTATCGCTTCGCTTGATCTTCTGGATTCCAGCAAAGGGTCAATTTTGGTGGGTGAGTATATGAATGCTGCTGTTCCGAGTGACGATCGTGCTACCAGGCCTGGTGCAGGCGTCAATGGTCTTACGGCCAACACGGTGGGGATAAGCAGTTCTGATCGCACACCCCAAGAAAGGGGAACTCGCTATGAAGTTATCCGGACGGGAACCGGAAGCATTGAGGTGGCGGCAGGCCGTGATATCCAGTTACGCAACCCATTTGCCACGATTTACACCGCAGGTGTCGGCTTAGCCGATCGCACGGCAGTATTCGCTTCCGGGGATTTCGTCTTGCCGGTCACCACATTTTCCACCCACCCGGCCCAAGGTGGCACACTTGGGGCTGCGCAGCAAAACTACCAAGCTTATTACGCCATGGCTGGTGGGGATCTGCGTCTGGCGGCTGGTCGTGACATTGGACGCTTCGCCCGCCTTGGTGATGGCACCATCGTGGCTGATTCCTCGATGCAACTGCCGACGCATTGGCTTTACCGGCGTGGGTTGGTCGACTCCTCGACTGGCTTATTTTCACCGCTTGAGCTGACCGATAACAGGCGGACAAAAGACCACTCCGCCTCTACGACTTGGTGGGTAGATTACAGCAATTTCTTCCAAGGATTTGGAGCGTTGGGAGGCGGCGATATCCGCATGGTGGCATCCCGTGATCTGGTCAATGCCGATGCCGCCATTCCAACTTCGGCCCGCATGGCCGGCCAAGACGCGGCCAGTGGAGCTTCCGCCGCGACGCGCCAAAATCTCGCTCCCGATGCAGCCAATCTTCTGGAGCATGGCGGTGGTGATTTGGTGGTTCGTGCCGGGCGCAACCTCGATGGAGGAAACTATTATGCCGAACGGGGTGAAGCGACACTGCGGGCTCTCGACGAAATCACCACCAACGAGGCCCGTTCGCTCACTCCCTGGCGTTTGACTTCGAGTCAAAGTTTGCTCGATCCCTCCACGTGGCAGGCGGTCACTCTTTACGGTGGACGCACGCAGTTCGACGTCGCCGCGCGCGGGGACGTGCTGTTGGGACCGACCACGGCGGCCTTCCTGTTGCCTCAAGGCTTGAACAACAAATTCTGGTATAAAACGCAGTTCCAGACCGTGGATCCCTCATCCGGTATGGCGGCCGCTTCTATCGGCGGTGCGGTGACCCATCGTCTGGGCGTAACGCTCCCCGGCGATACCTTGGCTTTGCCGGTTCTGGAGGCGGTTTATCGTCAAGGCGCCGCCATTTCTCCGGGTTCGGCAGCTTATTATCGTCCGTGGCTAAGGTCGGCGGAGACGGCGACCGGTAACTTTCGCACCATCGCCTCGGTTGCCCTGCCGACTTTGCGTTCCACGGCCTTCGGTGGAGACGTCACGGTGGTGGGGCAGTTGAATCTGTTCCCTTCCCCGCAGGGAGAACTGGAACTTCTTGCGGCCGGAGCCATCCCGGGATTGGCTGTTTCGGGCGTGACCAGCATCTCCGCCCTCGATGTCACCGCATGGACCTCCACGCGGCTTAATCTCTCTGATGCGGATCCGGCGCGCCTGCCGACTGTAGTTTCTCCAGTAGGTAACTTGATTATTTCGACAAGCACCTCATCAGACACCTGGTCGTCAGGCTCCGCTTTGTTCCTCGAGTCCGGATCCTACAAGGGAGTGTACGGCACCACAGATGTCAAATCTGCCTTGCACGCCGCCACGCCGGTGCACGCGGGGAATCCCAATCCGGTGCGCCTCTACGCTGCGGGCGGGGACTTGGCCAACATGACACTTTTTGCCCCGAAAAAAATCCGGGCTATCGCCTCCCGCGACATTACGGACATCGCCTTTTATTTGCAGCACACTACGTCCTCGGACATTTCACTGATCTCCGCTGGTCGCGATCTTATCCCGTTCAATGAAAACGCCCCGCTGCGCGTCCTGGGCGGCAATTTGACATCCGGAAACCTCATCGTGGACCCTGAATATGACACGGTGGTGAAAAGCACAGATGGCATTCCGGTGCGAACGAAAGCTTTAGCTGGTGATATCCAGATCGGCGGTCAAGGCATCATGCAGGTCTTGGCTGGTCGCGATATCGATTTCGGTTCGGGATTCAACTTCGTCGACGGCACAGGTGTCGGCCTCACCAGCATCGGCCGACTTCGGAATCCCTCGCTGCCATTCGAGGGTGCGCATTATGTTGTCATGGCCGGGGTGGGCGGCGCATCGTCCGGCCCGGCCCTCGGCCTGACCGGCAGCTCGCTCGCCTTCGCCAATCTTCCGGCGACCGGTTTTTTGGGTGACACTGCGGAGCACAAAGCAGTGGCGGCAGTGCGCGGTTTGTTTGACCGCTTGAAACAAGTCGGCAAGGAAGCAGCGCAGACCGGGAGCTATGACGCAGGTTACGCCGCGGTGGAAGCCATCTTCGGCAAAAATCCGGCGTCGGGCACGATTTCCACCCGGGCCCGCGATATGCGCACCACGTCTGGTGGTTCCATCATCGCCGCGGCACCGGGCGGTGGTGTCACCATGGCCTCGGACATTTTCGGCAATCCGCTGACGCCTCCCGGCATCGTGACCGAATACGGCGGAGAGGTTTCGATGCTCACTGGCGGCAACATCGACATCGGCCGCGCCCGTATTTTCACCTTGCGCGGCGGCGATCTGACCATCTGGTCCTCGCGCGGTGATATTGCCGCGGGCACCGCGGCCAAAACGGTGGTCACCGCTCCCCCAACGCGCGTGCTCATCGATGCGATCAGTGCCGAGATCGAGACCGACTTGGGCGGCTTGGCCACCGGCGGTGGTATCGGCGTGCTGGCTTCGGTGGCCGGCGTCGACCCGGGTGCCGTCACCCTGCTGGCTCCACGCGGCACGGTGGACGCGGGCGACGCGGGTATCCGTGCGACCGGTAATATCACGATCGCGGCCGCTCAGGTGCGCAATGCCGACAACATCGCCTCGGGCGGTGCTTCGACTGGGGTGCCGGTGGCTGCGGTTGCGGCTGCTCCCAACGTGGCGGGGCTGAGTGCCGCTTCCTCAAGCACCGCGGCCACCACTTCCGCAGCCTCCGATGTAGCCCAACAAGGGCGCCCCGAAACAGCCTCCGCTCAAGAGCCGCCGTCCACCGTTTCGGTTGAGGTGCTGGGCTACGGCGGGGGTGAAGAGCGCGAGGATGAGCGGGAGGCCCGCGTTACGGGTGAAGCGGGCGATGCGGTTCTTTGACCCTGAGACCAAGCCGGGAAGCAGTTTTAAGTCTGTAATTTTGGAAGTCTTAAGTCCCCGCCCTTCCTGCGTTCCCTCTCATCCTTCAACCTTCCTACTTCATCCTTGCCTTTCGCATAGGAAACCAACTCATGGGCACCATGCTTAACTCCGCCCCGCGATCGGTTTCCCGAGATCCCATCCCGCGCTGGGTGGGAGCTTCCCTGCTGCTTTGTTTATTGATGACAGTTGTGGCCTTGGGGGCGGCTGCCTACGCCAAATGGTCGGCTATCGGGAAAATTTCCGCGGTCAGTTTCACCGACGTGGCTCCGCACACGGTGAAGTTGCCGCCCGGCACCCGCGAGGAGCATCTGGTGCTCCCGAATTCGTCAGTCGATGCCCGCTGGTGGGTGGTCCACACCAAAAAAATGCTCCGTGATGGCACGTGGCGCGTGCGTGGGACGGCTTTGGATAACGCGCCTGGCGGACGCGAGGTGCATTGGAGTTCGTTCCTCATGTGGGTGCTGGCGCTGCTCGCTTGGGTGCGCTCGTGGGGCACGGGTCAGCGGGCCGAATGGTTTGTGGCCGATGCCGCGGTGGCTGCGGGGCCGTTGCTGCTGGTGCTGCTGTTCGGCGCCCTCTGGTGGACGGCGCGGCGGTCCTTCGGCTGGTTGCCGGCGACGTTTTACCTCCTCGTTCTGCTGACCACGCAGGGCGTGGTGCGTACCTTCGAACTCGGCGAGGCAGACCACCACGGCATTGTTCTGGCGTTTGCTTCGGCCTGCGCTCTTTGTTTGGTTGCGGGAGGAGCAGGTTTCGCACGGCGCACCGACGCAACGGCCTCGCGCTGGTTTATTGCATCGGGTCTGACCGGTGCCGCCGCTTTGTGGGTCAGTGCTTCGACCGCCTTGCCCATTTTGGCCGGACTCGGGGCGGGGGGCTTGCTCACGGGTTGGCTTTTCGCTCGCAGCAAAGAACCGACACCCCTGCGGCCAGACCTCTGGCTTGCGTGGGGCATAGCCGGATGCCTCGGCAGCCTCGCCTTTTATCTCCTCGAATATTTTCCGCGGGACATGGGTTGGCGTTTGGAGGTCAACCACCCGCTCTACGCGTTTGCCTGGCTCGGCGGTTCTTGGCTCCTTTGCCGCATCCTTGAAGGCCGGCGCGATGGAAAATTTCTGTTCCGCAAATCCGGAGATTGGCTCAAGGCGGTCCTTTGCGTCGTGGTGGCGGCTGCGCCGATCGCCGCGATCACCCTGGCCGGTGACCGCGTCTTCTGGGTTTCCGACACTTTTCTCCTCGCCCTGCACAAGGAATACATCTCCGAGTTCCAGAGCATCGCGGGCATCCTGCGATGGAAGGGGCAGGAGCAGAACGCGCTGGTCTGGATCATTCTCTATTTCTGGATCTGGGTCATCTTCACCGGGGCATTGGCCTTGTGGTTTTCCGGGAAAGGCGACGGGCTCTTCCGGCGGGCGCTTTTACTGCTGCTGCCGGCCACGATGATTATGCAAGTGCTCTCGTTCTGGCAGGTGCGTTGGTCGTCGGCCGCTTTCGCCCTCTGGGCGCTGTGGGGCTTGATTTCGGTGGCCGCCCTGCTGCGATTGGATTCCGAAAGAGTGTGGCGTGGTGTCGTGTTATCCGTGGTAGCGGTGGTTCCCTGGATCGCCCTTCTTCTTGGCCCGCTTCCGGCGGCGGCCTTTGCGACGAAGGCGGAAAGAACCTGCCTTGACGCTCCGCTGGGCGAGGATGTCGGAGGCAACCTCCTGATTCGCGACGTGACCCACCGGCTTTTGCAGGCCAGCCCGGGACAGGTCCCAACTGTTCTGACCGGACCCAACACCTCGACCGAAATGGTTTACCACGGTGGCGTGCGCGTGCTTGGCACGCTTTACTGGGAAAATATGCCGGGTCTGAAAAAAGCGGCGGAGATGTTCGCCGCGACCACGGAGGAAGAAACCAAGCGACTGCTGGCCGAGGCGGGGGTGACCCATATCGTGGTCCCTTCGTGGAGTAACTTCGGCGAGGCCTATGCCAAACTGCTGGCTAAAGCACAAGGTCAAGATTTGGCTGGCCCCTCTTACTTAGACAACGTGCTCAAAACCGAAGAGTTTCCCATTTGGCTGCGGCCCTTCGCTTATCCGATTCCCACCGCCACGGGAATTGACGTCCAGTCTGTCCGTGTGGTGGCTTTCATTCCGGCGCAAAACAGATTCGAGGGGCATTTTTATCGCGGTATCTATCATTTTGAATCGGGCCAACCGGACAAAGCGCGGGCGCAATTAGCGGAGGCGCTGGCCCTGCGCCCTGGTGAACCGCGGGTCGAAGCCTACCTGCGGCAGTTGGACGCCGCACCGTGAACGGAAGGTTTGTTATAGCCGGACTTCTTCTGGTCGGCGCCGCACTCATTGTCGCCGCCGGGCGCGGCACGCTTTGGTTTGACGAGCTGCTCTCGCTGCAATGGGCGCGCTCGGCGCAGCATCCGTGGCACATCCTCGAGCTTTACCGCCACGACAACAACCACCCGCTCAACACGCTGTGGTTGCTGCTGGCCGGCGAGGACCGTCACCCGTGGGTCTACCGCGCGCTCTCTATGCTCTCGGGCTTTGTTGTGCTGGTGCTGGTCTGGCTCGCCGCGCGGCGACTCTCGGAAAAATTCGCCTGGGTGCCACTCCTCCTGGCCGTCACCTCGTTCCCGCTCGTGCTCTACGCGAGCGAAGCCCGTGGTTATGCTCCAGTGCTGGCCTGTCTGCTCGGAGCCTGGCTGGTTGTTTCCACGAAGACCGATTGTAGTGCGGTCTGGCACGTTCCCGTCTTTTGGCTGCTCTGCCTCGGCGCGATGTTTGCCCATGGAACATCTCTCGTCATCCTGGCCGCGCTCGGCGTGTATTTCCTCGTCGATCGTCGGGCGCGGGGCGGGGGCTGGCTGCGGATCTTCGGCGGAGCCGCGCTCTGGTTCGGTCTGCCGCTGGTCGCGGCCGCGTTGTATTGGTTCTTCTTCTTGCGGCTGATGATCATTGCCGGTGGCCCGGAATACACGCTCCCGCATGTTCTGGCGCATTTCTTCGGCTATTCGTTCGGCATCCCGGGCGCCGGGTCCGGTCAATGGCCAATCGCCTTGGCGGGCCTCGCCACCCTGACCGCTGCCTTGGCGTTCGGCCGCTTTCCCGATCTCGCCACGCGCATATTTTTCGCGGGGTCCGTCTTTGTCTTCCCCGCTCTCTCGTTGGCAGCCACCGACACGACCTATCTCTACTTCCGCTACTTTCTGGTCAGCTTGCCTTTTGTGTATCTTATGAGCGCACCCTTGGCGGAGCGGATTGACCTCTGGCCTCGTGGGTGGCGGGTTTTGGCTGCGGTTTTGCTGGGGGCTGTCGTTCTTGGTCAGTTTCCCCGCTTGGTGCAACTGATCGTCGCTGGGCGGGGGGATTATGTGACAGCTCTGCGGGTGATTGCCGATGATTCTTCGCCGGACAAATCCATCGTGGCCAATAATGAAATGCAGGTAGGCTTTGTGCTGGGCCACAACAAAAAGTTTCACCCCGAGCTGGCCCCCCTGACCTTGGTGCCTCAAGCACGAGCCGCTGATCAGACCACGCAATGGATTGTCTATGTTACACAGGATGACCCCCCGGTTCCTCCGGGGTCTTCCATCAACTTACATGGATCGCACTACGGCTTGGTCAGTTTTCATCCCTCTGCGCCCGTTTCCGGAGCCCACTTGGCGATGTATCGTCGGATCGGCCCCGAGGAAATCAATCCAGCCACCGATGGGGGAAGAGGAGGAGGCGAGTGAGGAAACCGGAGCCGCAAGACAGGCCCCGTCTTCCATCGGTGGCGGGCTTTTCCTTCGTTCCCTTCGTGATCTTTTGTTCAAAAAAATCGACCAAGGGGCAGGCTTTCATCGCGGGCCAGCAGCTCATGGCCCAACGGCGGATTTTGCGGCTTCCCGCCTGCACCGCCAGAAAACCCGCGAAGGCCCATGAATACTGGCTTCGCAGCCGTTTTCTTGAGCCGAAATGCACCCCAAGAATGTGACACAAAAGTCACAACAAATCCTTGGACCAACGGCTGCTGGCTGCCCATATTGTCCACGATTCGAGGCGCATTCATTTGGCCGAGGGTCCCATAAACAAAACCTAAAATCACCTACACAAAACCATGAAATCCATCACCCACAAGCTGCGCACGCTCGCGCTTGCCGCCGGAACCCTCGCGGTCACGGCCACAGTAGCGACTGCTGCAACTGACGACAGCTACCAGGCAAACGACATGCTGATGTTCTTCCTCAATCCAACCGGCACGACGGGAACAGACCAAGTCGCGGTGTTCAGCCTGGGCAGCACATGGAGTGTGTTCCGGGATGCAGCTACTCCGAATGCCCCAACGTATGGTTCGGTGATCAGCTTGGGCAACATCAATACCATTCTTACCTCCACCTACGGGGCAGATTGGACGGGTTTGTCCTCTTCGCTTTTCCTCGGGGCGGCCGGCCAAAACGCGTCGACTTCGAGCCTCTCATCGGCGGTCTCCAACGGCGACTTTGCCCGCACCGTCTACATCACCAAGCCCCGCCTCGGTGCAGGTTCGGTCGGCGTGGCTAATTCCTCGGCTGCGGCCGTTCCGACCGGAAACTCTGCTGGGGTGGCGGGTGCCATTAGCAGTGCCAACTCACAGGCCGCGACCTTTGCGACCACGAACAACCCGGCGGCGGTCTCGGCTTCTGACGCGGTCGGCTTGGTTGCTCAAAATCCTTTTGGTCCGACCGGTGCTCCGGCAACGGCCTTTACCGCCATCCAAGGCGGGGTTATGGGGGCTCTCGGCGGCAGCACCTACACCTATGGTTCCATCAGCAATGTGGCCATGGGTCTTGACCTCTACCGCGTTACCCCGAGCACGAATAACAACGCGGCTTGGCAAAACCTGAACAACATCAGTGGAGTCACGGCCGGTCAGGGCTATTACCTCGGCACCGTGACCCTGAGTGACAATGGCGACGTCAACTTTGCCGCTGTCCCTGAGCCTTCCACCTACGCATTGCTCGCCTTGGCCGCCGCCGGCTTGGGCGCACATGTCCTCCGTCGTCGTCAAAAGCAGTCCTAATCCCACAACCAAACCTAACATCTAAAAACACAAAACCATGAAACTGAAAACAATCCTCGCCGCCGCCTTTGCGGTTGGCTTCACTTCGTCGGCCATGGCGCAGACGACAGAAATCACCATCACCGGTGCCACGGCGTTCCGCCAAGCCACCATGCAGGCCATCTATAATGCCTACGCCTCGGTCGGAGCCCTCGGCACCAGCTTTAATGTGTGCCATGACTTCACCGGCGACAACCTGTCCCAGCTGATCGCTTCTAACAAAGCGGTATTCTCAGGGACCTTCCCGGGTATCACGGGAACCACTGTCGTCCGCACGTCGTTCAACGGCTCCACCGAAGGCCTGAACGCTATCGCGGGCAACAATGACCCCACCTTCTTGCAGCTCTCCGCGCTCGGCTCGCCCGGCGCCGTGATCAAGGGCAGCACGACTTCCCCGACGGAAACCCTCCGTCCTAAGTTCAGCTTCTCGGACGTCTACCAGAGCACCTCGCCGGTGGACAACGAAGTGCTGAACCCGGTCGGCACCTCGGCCGTCGGTGTGGTTACCTTCGCCATGATTGTCAATGAAGGTGCTCCGGCCAACTTAACCAACGCGACCATCCAGCAGACCCGTGCCTTGTGGCAGCAAGGTGCTGCTCCGGCCTCCTTGATCACCGGTAACCCCAACGACACATCGCTTGTTTTGGCCACTGGCCGTAACGATGGCTCGGGAACGCGCTCTGCCTACCTCACGGAGTGGACTTACGGCGTTGCTAACGGCGTGTTCCAATACGTTGCCATCCAGAATGGCACCAGCGGCAACGAAATCACCGGTCTGACTCTGGTGCCGATTGGCAGTAATCTGACCAATACCAGCGTGCCTTTCCGCACCGGCCGCAGCAGCGATGCTTCCACTTTGTGGGGCAATAATGCCGTCGGCAACGGCGGGTACAGCAGCAGCTCGGCCTTGCGCACTTTGATGGGGCTCGCTTCCACCAGCGTGACCGTCTATGACGGACAGGATTCCACTCCCGTTCTGCAGGGCGAACCGGTCAATCTTATGACTTGGCTTTCCACGGCGGACAGCCGTGATGCGGCGGCCGCCGGTGGTCGGATCATCGCCTTTAACGGCGAGAAAGTCACTCCCCTGGTCAGCACCAACCCGGCCAACTACAATAGCTCCGGTTTCAGCGAAGCGGATTACAATAAAATCGCGCAAGGCTCCTACTCTGCTTGGAGCTACCAGCACCTCTACTACCATGGCTCGCTCAACCCGACCCAAACTACCTGGTACAACGCGATGAAGGGTACCTGGATTCCGCAAGGCTTGCAGACCACCGCAAACGGTCTGCGCTTGGGCGACATGCAGGTGTCGCGTCCGGACGATGGCTTCCCCATCGTTCCCGGCGCCCTTTGATCAGCCTCCAACCAGCCTGATCGTTTTACACATTGCCGGCGCCGCAAGGCGCCGGCAATTTTGTTTCAAACAAACCCGAACCGGTGAAGATTATGAAATTGGCAGCCTCTGTTCTTATCGTCACTTTGACTTTCGCCGCAGCCGTATGGCTTCTGAGCGGGAACAGTGCCGGTTCGGCCGCAGCCGACCGCAACCCCGTCAACCAGCGGTTCGCTCCAGGGCCGGACGGTCACGCTCCGGGCCTCGGCGACCAACTTGGCGACATCCCCAAGACAGCCAGCGAAGGAATACCGTCCATTGTAACCTCAGCGCCTGCGGGGGCCGTGTCGGTAGCGAAAAAAGCACCTATCAGTGGCAACTCGCCGCAGATCGACGCGCCCGATGCGGTTGACGATCCAGCCATGCCTTTACCGGCAGCCCCGGCACCACGGGGTCAGGTCGCCGGGACCGCGGCCCCTGCTCCCGTTAACGAGTTCCCGCCACAGTCGCTTATTCCGGCCACGCCGGCCGGAGAATCATCCGTCAGTCCGCCGCTGGCCGTTCCTGCCGGGGCTAGGTTGCCTGCCCTTTTTCTCGATGAACGGCCTTTGCCGCCGCCGCAGCGGCGGGTTTTGGACCGAGTAGCCAACGAGTTCATCGATGCCGTGGCCAGCGACCCCTCGGGGCAGAACCGTGTCCTTTGGGAGACCGCCCGCGAGGCGGCCGACAGGCAGTATATCAAGCTTTACGGACACGCTGCCTACAACGCCCTGCATATGCAGGGCGCGAAAGAGGCCGTCCTCGAGCAAAGGGCCACCGCCGCACCGACACCGCCTTAACCGTTTCGGCGGCTTCGGCCGGCGTGAAGTCCGCCTTGCCTTTGGCGTAGCTATGGCATCCCCGTCATTGACGGCCACAGACTCCTCGGCTGCAAGCCGTGCCACTTCCCTGGCACGCGGACCAGTTCCTCATCGTGGACTTACGGTCTGTTGCCGGGAAGCGAACCTCTGGCCGTTCCGCCGGTCCCGGGGAGCACGGCCGCCTCGGCCTTTACCATCGGCGCCTCGCCGATGAACCTCTTCGACTCAAAGCCCCTGCGCGAGGGCGCGCGTGCTCCACGAGACCACGGAGACTCTGCCGCGAGTAGTCTGAAAGCTTGGGCACATCGACATTAATCGGTCACCTCTTCCCGCTGGGTTCTCATTTTCGCGGCCTGCTTGAAATGAAACCGGGCGGCCAAGGCCCGCGCCTCCCTCTCCAAGTCCGGTGGCAAGGTCGGCGAAATTTCGTTGTAGGTCTTTTCCGCCGTCGGCTCCTCGCGGTCTTTGGCGAGAAGGAGCCACTTGAGGGCCTCGACGCGGTTGGTGCTGCCCGGCGAGGCCACGCCCATCAGATGTGCCAGATTGGCCTGCGCTTTGACTTCATTTTGCTCGGCGGCTTGGCGAAACCATTTCTCCGCTGCAGCCGGGTCGTGGCCCTCGGCGGATGGCCCTATGCCGTCTCTGGACAGAATGCCAATGATATTCTGCGCGGCCGGATCCCCAGCCTCGGCCGCCTTGAGTGCATAAGGCTTGGCTTTGGAGTAATCGGGTTTGAGAAAACGATCCCCCAT
Organism: Chthoniobacterales bacterium; assembly: GCA_044359955.1. Classification (GTDB taxonomy): domain Bacteria; phylum Verrucomicrobiota; class Verrucomicrobiia; order Chthoniobacterales; family JACTMZ01; genus JACTMZ01. The sequence continues at coordinate 287,918 of JBIKLF010000001.1, forward strand.
GAAATAGAGCTGTCCCAAATAAGACTGCGCCTGGACGGCCCCCATCTCGGCCGCTTCGTGCATCAAGCGCAAGCTCTCGTCGCTCGAGGTCTGGATCGTCTTGCCCTGCCGCAGCAGGAGCCCGAGGTTGAGCTTGCAGGTGGCCGACCCTTTTTCCGCCCCGCGTCGGAACCACTCCACCGCTTTGGCTTCGCTTTTCTCCACGCCGATTCCCTGAGCGTAGAAAAAACCCATGCTGGTGATAGCGTCGGTGTTTCCCAAGTTCGCCGATTTTTCGATCAACTCGCAGGCTATCTTTTCATCCTTTGGCACGCTCTCCCCGCGGTAATAGTCGCGGCCTAGCTGAAACAGAGAGACAGCATCGCCCGATTCGGCTACAGTCTTCAGTAATTCTGGTTGCTTGGATGCCTCCGGATTGCCATGCAGTGGGGAAAAAAGAGCGAGTGTTAAAACGGCGATTGTGAAAACTGACCTGTTCATTTTGCAAGTATAGCAAAGTTTGAATTCTGGTGTTGTGACGATTTTGACACATCTCCAAGGTTGTCGATTACTTTGTAGATTCACTCGGAGAATAACCGAAATTGGGATTGCGAACGCTGGCTAATTCTTAGTCAGAAGCTCTGTGGAATTGTGACAAAAAGTTCACGAATGATCTCTGGATTCGGATACACCAGTCTGGAAGGTTATATAAGTTATTCCATCCCCAATGTTAAAACACATTACTTTGCTGCTCGCCTTGGCGATTTCGTTGGCCCCCCTGTGCGAACAATCAAAAGCATCCCCAGACGACAGCTATCAGCAGAACGATTTATTGCTTTTCTTACTTAATCCGACCGGCACCACGGGAACCGACAGAGTTGTCCTCTTCAGCCTGGGAAGCACATGGAATGTGTTCCGCAAGGCAGCTACTCCGAATGACCCGACGTTTGGTTCGGTGATCAGCTTGGGCAACATCAATACCATTCTTACCTCCACCTACGGGGCAGATTGGACGGGTTTGTCCTCTTCGCTCTTCCTCGGGGCGGTCGGCCAAAACGGGTCGACGTCGAGCCTCTCATCGGCGGTCAACAACGGCGACTTTGCCCGCACCGTCTATATCACCAAGCCCCGCCTCGGTGCAGGTTCGGTCGGCGTGGCTAATTCCTCGGCTGCGGCCGTTCCGACCGGAAACTCTGCTGGGGTGGCGGGTGCCATCAGCACGGCGAATTCCATTGCAGGCAATACCAACGTCGTTACCTCGAATCCAGTTAACTTACCCAACTCTGGTAATGAGGGTGCAGCTTCCCTTGTCTCACAAAATCCTTTCGGCCCCACCGGCGCACCGGCCACAGCCTACACAGCCATCCAGGGCGGCGTAGTCGGTGAAACCACCAATGCCCCATACAACCTTGGTTCCGTTTCCAATGTGGTCAACGCGCTTGACCTCTACCGCGTTACCCCGAGCACAAGCGGTTCCACGGCTTGGCAAAATCTCAACAACATCAGCGGGCTCACGGCAGGGCAAGGCTACTACCTGGGCACCCTTACGCTAAGTGACAATGGCGACGTCAACTTTGTCGCCCGGCAGCCCGAGCCAGTAATCGCTCTCTCGGGGGATGACTTGACCGGAATGACCACAACCCAGAATGCCCCTTCGGCCCCTAAGAACCTTACCATCACGGCGACCAATCTTGGCACCAGCAACGTGACAATCGAGATGCCAGCTGGTTTCGAAGTCTCGACCAACGGCGGCACCAGCTATGCCAATACAGGAACGATCGCGCCTACCAACGGCGCCGTGAATGCCACGGTGAGAGTGCGGATTGCTGCCGGTGCCTCTATCGGGTCGCTGGGTGGAGATGTCTCCGTCCGCGCTGGGAGCGGCACGCCAGTTACCAAGGAGATTTCCGGCACCGTGGGAGCACCGGCCCCCTCGGTGGCGATTTCCGGCACTTTGTCTGGATTTGAGACCACGGCCGGAACTGCGTCCGCCGCGCAAACTTTCTCCGTGAGCGGGAGCAGCCTCACGGACGCGCTTACGGTGACCGCTCCCTCCGGTTTCGAGTTGCGCCTCGCTGGATCTGATTCCTATGGGCCTTCGACCACCATACCTCCAGGCAACGGGACCGTTGCCGCCACATCCATGGAAATTCGCATCTCGGCGGCCACGCCTGCCGGATCCTTGACTGGTGGCGTAATCAACGTGGCCAGCACTGGCGCCACGCCTGCCACACTTTCGGTTTCTGGCACAGTCAACGCGGCCCCGTCATTAACTGTCAGTCCCGCATCTCTCAGCGGTTTCAGCGCGACCCAAGGCACGGCCTCGGCTGCGCAGACCTTCACGGTGAGCGGGGCTAATTTGACCGGCAGCGTGACGGTAACTGCTCCGACCGGGTTCGAGATCTCGAACGGCGGCAGCAGCTACACTGGTAGCCTATCGCTGACTCAAAGCGCTGGCACATTGGCCGGCACCACGATCTCGGTCCGTCTCACGGCTGCGGATGTCGGCTCGCCCAGTGGCGACATCACAGTCTCGAGCGGCGGCGCGAGTAGCAAAACGGTGGCTGTCAGTGGCACAGTCGTGCCCCCACCAGCAATCACCGTGACTGGCACGTTGGCCTCCTTCACCGCCACGCAAGGCACGGCCTCGGCCGCGCAAACCTTCTCGGTGAGCGGGGCGAACCTGACCGCGAATGTCATAGTCGAGGCGCCGGCCAACTTCGAGGTTTCAACCGATGGCACGAATTTTTCCACTTCGCGCACGCTTACCCAGAGCAGCGGATCGGCGGCGTCAACAACGATCTCGGTGCGGATAGCCGCCACGGCCCCCGATGGCTCGGTCTCGGGTAATGTCACAGTGTCGAGTGCCGGTGCAGCGAGCCAAACGCTTGCCGCCAGCGGCACGGTGGGATTGCCACCCTCCCTGAGCGTTTTGTCATCCTTGGTTGCCTTCGGTTCGACGCAGGGCACGGCCTCGGCGTCGCAGACCTTCACGGTGAGCGGGGCGAACTTGACCGACAATGTCACGGTGAATGCACCGGCCAATTTTGAAGTGTCGACTGATGGCACAACCTTTGCCGACTCGCGCAGCTTGACGGTGAGCGGTGGTTCGCTGGGGGCCACGACGGTCTCGGTGCGCATCAAAGCCACCGCACCAGCCGGCGCGGTCTCGGGCAACATCACCGTGTCGAGCAACGGTGCAACGAGCCGAATAGTCGCCCTTACCGGCACGGTGGTCCCACCGCCGTCGGTCACCACCACCGGCACATTGTCTGCCTTCAGCACGACGGCCGGCACGGCCTCCGCGCCGCAGACCTTCACGGTGAGCGGGGCGAACCTGACCGGCGATGTGACCGTGATCGCGCCCTCTGGTTTCGAGGTGTCGAACGGCGGTGCCAATTACGCTGGCAGTCTCACGCTGACTCCGGGTGCCGGCACATTGGCCAGCACCACGATCTCGGCGCGTCTCTCGGCTGCGGCGAGCGTGGGCTCGCCCAGCGGCAACATCACGGTGTCGAGCGGCGGAGCGAGTAGCAAGACGGTGGGCGTCAGCGGCACGGTCGTGCCGGCACCGTCAATCACTGTCACCGGCACGCTGGCTTCATTTACCGCGACGCAAGGCACCGCTTCAACCCCACAGACTTTCTCGGTGAGCGGGGCGAACTTGACCGGTAATATCAACGTCGAGGCACCGGCCAACTTCGAGGTTTCAACCGATGGCACGAACTTCTTCACTTCGCGCACTCTCACCCAGAGCAGCGGATCGGTGGCGTCAACGACGATCTCGGTGCGGATAGCCACCTCGGCCCCCAGCGGCCCGGTAGGGGGCAATGTTCAGATCCGTTCCGCCGGTGCCACAGAACGCACGCTCCCGGCCTCTGGTGTTGTCGGTTCCCAGCCAGCGGTTACCGCAGTTTCCAACTTCTCGGCACTCGTCGCCACGCAGGGCACGGCCTCGGCGGTGCAGACTTTCACGGTGAGCGGGGCGAACCTGATGGACAATGTGACGGTTGCAGCACCGGCTAATTTCGAAGTGTCGATCGACGGCACAAGCTTTGCCGACTCGCGCAGCTTGACGGTGAGCGGTGGTTCGCTGGGGGCCACGACGGTCTCGGTGCGCATCAAAGCCACCGCGCCAGTCGGTGCAGCCTCGGGCAATATCACGGTGTCGAGCACCGGTGCAACGAGCCAAACAGTTGCCGTCAGCGGCACGGTAGTCCCACCGCCGTCGGTTACCACCACCGGCACATTGTCTGCCTTCAGCACGACGGCCGGCACGGCCTCCGCGCCGCAGACCTTCACGGTGAGCGGGGCGAACCTGACCGGCGATGTGACGGTGACTGCACCCTCTGATTTCGAGGTGTCGAATGGTGGCGGCAGCTACGCCGGCAGCCTTATTCTGACTCAAAGCGGCGGCACGCTGACCAGCACCACAATCTCGGTTCGTCTCTCGGCTGCGGCGAGCGTGGGCTCGCCCAGCGGCAACATCACGGTGTCGAGCGGCGGGGCGAGTAGCAAGACGGTGGGCGTCACCGGCACGGTCGTGCCCCCACCAGCAATTATCGTCACCGGCACGCTGGCCGCATTCACCGCGACGCAAGGCACCGCTTCGACCGCCCAGACTTTCTCGGTGAGCGGGGCGAACCTGACGGGCAATGTGACGGTTGCAGCACCGGCTAATTTTGAAGTGTCGACCGATGGCACGAACTTCTTTACTTCGCGCACTCTCGCCCAGAGCAGCGGATCGGTGGCGTCAACGACGATCTCGGTGCGGTTGGCCACCTCGGCCCCTCTTGGAAGTTTGCTTGGCGCGATTGACATCGGGTCTCCGGGTGTGGCAACGCAAACTTTGGCCGTCAGTGGAACGGTGGGATTGCCGCCTTCCCTGACTGTGTTGTCATCTTTGGTTGCCTTCAGTTCCACGCAGGGCACGGCCTCGGCGGTGCAGACTTTCACGGTGAGCGGGGCGAACCTAACGGACAATGTGACGGTTGCAGCACCGGCTAATTTCGAAGTGTCGATCGACGGCACAAGCTTTGCCGACTCGCGCAGCCTGACGATAAGCGGCGGTTCGCTTGGGGTCACGACGGTCTGGGTGCGCATCAAAGCCACCGCGCCAGTCGGTGCAGCCTCGGGCAATATCACGGTGTCGAGCACCGGTGCAACGAACCAAACAGTCGCTGTCAGCGGCACGGTGGCCCCGCCGCCGTCGATCACCACCATCGGCACATTGGCCGCGTTCAGCACGACGGCCGGCACGGCCTCGGCGACACAGACTTTCACGGTGAGCGGGGCGAACCTGACCGGCGATGTGACCGTGACCGCGCCCTCTGGTTTCGAGGTGTCGAACGGCGGTGCCAATTACGCTGGCAGTCTCACGCTGACTCCGGGTGCCGGCACATTGGCCAGCACCACGATCTCGGCGCGTCTCTCGGCTGCGGCGAGCGTGGGGTCGCCCAGCGGCAACATCACGTTGTCGAGCAGTGGGGCGAGCAGCAAAACGATAGCCGTGAGTGGCACGGTGGTGGCACCGCCATCTCTCTCAACGGCGGGAACACTGGCTTCTTTCAGCACCACGGAGGGCGCGGCCTCGTCGGTCCAGACCTTCACGGTGAGCGGTTCCAACCTGACCGGTAATGTCACGATCACTGCGCCGTCTGGATTTGAGGTCTCGAGCAACGGCTCAAGTTTCAGCTCCAGCTTGGCATTGACGCCGTCAAGTGGAGCTGTTTCGGCATCAATCTCGGTCCGTGTGGCAGCCGCCGCGCCTTCTGGCTCTTTGTCCGGTAATATCTCGGTTTCTACTGCTGGTGTTAGCTCTAAAACGGTCTCAGTAAATGCGACGGTGACCGCGATGCCACGAATCAATGTGGTGGGATCTTTGATTCCCTTCAGTGCGATAGCCGGCACGGCTTCAGCCGAGCAAACTTTGCAGCTCTCGGGTTCTAACCTGACGGGTAACGTGACCATTGCGGTTCCAACGCGCTTCGAGGTATCGCGCGGCGGTGGGCAACCATTTGCCAGCAGTCTGACCATAAGCCCCGATTCTGGGAGTATTAACCAAAGCATTTTCGTCCGTTTGGCAGCAGCACCGGTCGGCAATTACTCGGGAGACTTGGGCTTCAACACTTCCGGTGCCTCGGCGATCAAAGTGGCCGTCTCTGGCACGGTGGTTCCTGCTCCGACGGTCAATGGATCAGCAAATTTTGTCACCTTCAACTCGATCCAGGGATCTGCCTCTGCTTCTCAATCATTCTCGGTGTCGGGTGCGAATTTGACCTCGCCAGTGACTGTCACTGCGCCAACCGGTTACGAGGTCTCGCTCGACAACAGCTTGTTTGGCTCGACCCAAGCGATCAATCCGCAGAATGGCACGGTTGCCGTGCAGGTTCACCTTCGTATCGCGGCAACCACTGGTGTGGGATCACCCTCGGGAGCGGTGAGGATATCTTCAACTGGTGCGGCCGAGCGCTCGTTGCCCGTCAATGGAAAGGTGGTGCCGCCTCCTTTGTTGACGCTCAGTGGAACACTTTCCGAGCTGACTACCCGACTCGGCACGGCTTCAACTGGTCGCACTTTCTCGGTCTCCGGGTCAGATTTGACCGGCAACGTCACGGTTGCCGCGCCTGTTGGCTTTGAGGTGACGGGGCAAAGAAAAGCTTACGCCCGGACGATTATCCTGACCCCTTCGCAGGGTCGCCTCGATGTGCCAGTCACTGTTCGCATCAGCCGAAATGCGAGCTTGGGTAATCTATCGGGAAACATCAATGTAACGAGCGCCGGAGCGGCGGCGAAACAGATAGCCGTCCAAGGCAAGGTATCGGCAGTGCCCAGCTTGTCGCTGAGCGGGTCTATCAAAGCTTTCAACACGACCAGGGGGCGGCCCTCCGCGAGTCAGAGTTTTCTCGTCTCCGGATCGGCTTTGAATTCTGTCGTGTCCGTGACGGCACCTGCTGGTTTCCAAGTCTCGTTAAACAATGCGAATTTCGCTAGCAGAGTGCAGCTGAATCCGGCCAATCAAACACTGTCTACGCAGCGTATCTGGATCCGTTTAGCTTCTGCGACCCGAGCCAGAACTTTGTCGGGTAACATCACAGCTTCCAGTAGCGGGGCTGCAACCAAGGTTATTCGCGTGAGCGGACGCGTGCGGTAAGGCTTCCGCTCTCGGAGGTTGTATCGAATAGACCTCGTTGCTCCACCACAACTAATGACTTCTGCTAGGTTGAGTGTAGTCATGCCGGTTTTCAACGAAGCGGCAACGATCGGCAGGGTTGCCGGAGTCGTGCTGGCCCGGCCGGAAGTGGCCGAGTTGGTCGTGGTGGACGATGCCTCGTCCGATGGCACCTGGGATGAATTGCAGCGGTTCGTCGCCGCCCACCCGGACCGTGTGCGGGTGCTGTGCCATGAGCAGAACTCGGGCAAAGGTGCGGCTCTCCGCACGGGATTTGCTGCGGCCACGAGAGACATCGTCCTCGTGCAGGATGCCGACTTGGAATACGATCCGGCCGATTATCCGCGCTTGCTCGAGCCGATTCTGCGGGATGCGGCGGACGCTGTCTTCGGTTCGCGCTTTATCGGCGGATCGAGTCATCGCGTGCTTTATTTTTGGCACTCGTTGGGCAATCGGTTTCTGACTCTGCTTTCGAACATGGTGACCGACCTCAACCTCACCGACATGGAATGCGGCTACAAAGTGTTCCGCCGCGACCTGCTGCAAAAGATCACCATCGAAGAGCCGCGCTTCGGCTTCGAACCGGAGATCGTGGCCAAAGTGGCGCGTTCCGGGGCCCGTATTTACGAAGTCAGTGTGGCCTACTACGGCCGCACTTATGCCGAGGGCAAAAAGATCAACTGGAAAGACGGCGTCAGCGCCATTCGCTGCATTCTGAAATACGGGCTGCTGCGGCGGTGGTAGGGGAGGGAGGAGTTTTAAGTTTTAGGTTTGTAAGTTTTAAGCATCCGGACTTCCTTCATCCTTCATACTTGTCCTTTCCGGTCTCCGCTTTGATCTCGCCCTCCGGCGATCCCGCTACGCGGCTGTCGCTGCGCTCCAGTCTATTTGGTCGCGGCGGCGCCCTATCTTCGGCTCTGCCTACGGTATCAGTTGATCGCCGTGGCGACCTATCTCCGGCCTGGCGGCCTCCGGTTCGCTCCGCTCGGTTCCCCTCTCCGGTCTCCAGGGAGGAGTTTTAAGTTTTAGGTTTGTAAGTTTTAAGCATCCGGACTTCTCTGGAACTCATCTTCTTCTATCTTCTTCCATCGGTGGCTGGTTTGGTTTCTGTCCTGCGGCTCAGGTTTTCTCCTTCACCCTTCATCCTTCAAACTTCATCCTTCTCCCATCGGTGGCTTGTCTTTTCGCTTGTTTTACTGCGCTTGTCGCTTGACTTGGCCTGTGAGCACGGGAATTTTACCCGCTGGTGAGCACGACAAAGATACTCGGAATTTTGGAGGCTGCGAGCATCGAACCTCCCCAAGCGCGGGCGATCGCCGAGAGCCTGGAGATTGCGTTCCGCGATCAAGAGGATGACCTCACCAAGCGGCTCATTACCAAACAGGATGGAGTAGAACTCAAGGCGGAAATCCGCACGGAAATGCACGGCTTCAAAGCCGAGATTATCAAATGGATGTTCCTTTTTTGGATCGGGCAGACTGTGGCCACGGCAGCCATTGTGAAATTGCTCCTCCCTTGACGTTTTCTTGAGCTGGAGACGGAGAAAGGCAAGCCATGGCAGGAGGCAAAGACGCAGAATTTTAGCCACCGATGGGGGAAGATAAACGGCTAGGATAGGCCCGGGCGCGGGGAGGGAGGAGTTTTAAGTTTTAGGTATGTAAGTTTTAAGCGTCCGGACTCTCCGCGCGGTTTGATCTCGCCCTCCGGCGATCCCGCTACGCGGCTGTCGCTGCGCTCCAGTCTATTTGGTCGCGGCGGCGACCTATCTCCGGCTCTGCCTACGGTATCAGTTGATCGCCGTGGCGACCTATCTCCGGCCTGGCGGCCTCCGGTTCACTCCGCTCGGTTCCGGTTTCCCCCTTCATCCTTCAAACTTCATCCTTAATCCTTCTCCCATCAATGGCTGGTCTTTTTATTCTACGCCCCCGGCATGATTAGCGGAATGAGCGCGCGGCGGTGGCGTCGGTAGATGGTGAAATCGGAATCGGTGGTCCAAACCTTGGCGGGTGGATGCAACTCGGACAAGCGGACCAGACAGGCGTCAGCCAATGACATGGGGACATTGCGGTAGCGATCCATCAGGATTCGCAGCGAGCGCGCCTCCTGCACGGTGTCGAACCTGGAAATCAGCGCGCCACGCTCAACCATTTGCAGGGGTAAATCGGCAACGATATCTCCGCGCTGCAGCAGAAACGACGTCTCGGCCAGGACCGCATCGCAGGTAAGTAGAGGTTCGGTGATGGTGCCCATCACTTCCTTGGCCCAAGTATGGTGCCGGTCACTGCGGTCGAAATAGGCCACCAGCGGGCCCGTGTCGGCAATGATCACCGGGGTTTGCCTCCGAAACCCGCCATGTGTCGAGGGTGGGAGGAGAGATTCCCCAGGCCGCTCGCTCCGGTGCCGCACAGATCCTTGGTTTGTTGCAGCAGACTTGGTTTACTTTTGGCTGATTTGCGCAGCAGGCTGGTCAGCGCCTGACGGCACAACTCCGAGCGCGTGGTGCGGCGCGCGCGGGCCTCGGCCTCGAGCCCGGCCGCCAGCTTCTCATCGATCTTAAGCGAGATGGTCGTCATGGTTGCACTGGTATCACGTAATGTCGCATGAGGCAATACCGCTGGCCAAGACGGTCGGAATCAGGGAGAGAAGTTTTCGGTTTTCAGTGTTCAGTGTTCAGCTGGGCAGTAAGGAACGAACACGCCACTTTACCTTTTCCGCTCTCCGGTTTCGTGGGAGGAGTTTTAAGTTTTAGGTATGTAAGTTTTAAGCGTCCGGACTCTCCGCGCGGTTTGATCTCGCCCTCCGGCGATCCCGCTACGCGGCTGTCGCTGCGCTCCAGTCTATTTGGTCGCGGCGGCGACCTATCTTCGGCTCTGCCTACGGTATCAGTTGAGCGCCGTGGCGACCTATCTCCGGCCTGGCGGCCTCCGGTTCGCTCCGCTCGGTTCCGGTTTCCCCCTTCATCCTTCATCCTTCAAACTTCATCCTTTTTCTCCTCCCCACTCAGGCGCGGGCGAAGCGTTCGGCGAGCACCACTTTGATCAGGCTTTGGTAGGGCACGTCGCGGCGGTTGGCTTCGCGTTTGATGGCATGGAGCAAAGGGGCCGGCATGCGCAGGGAGATGGTCTCGGTTGTCAGCTTGAGGTCCGGGAACGCGACGCGCTCCGCCTTGGACCAATCGAGGGTGCGACCCTGACGGGCCGGCATGGCGGGGACGCGCAGGCGGTCAACTTTGGTTTTCATAGATATTTTTTTCCTCGCGGTTCATGGGTCTGGCGGAAATGACGCGCAGCTTCGCGCCGCGGATGGTGAAAGCAATGTGGAGCAACCGTCCCTCGTCGGTGTGTCCGAGGGCGTGGTGGCGTTCTTCTGTTGTGCTGTGCCGGGGGTCGGGCAGGACCAGTAGCGGGGCGTTCTGGAAAAGTTCCTCCGCCTCGCGGCAGCTGACCCCGTGTTTCTGTATACTCTTGAGCGCATTGCCCTCGTCCCAATCGAAACCGACAATCCCGGTCCAATCGATCATGGTCAGTGTGTATACGTGAAAAACATACAACAGTCAAGGCCGGCGCAAGGGGTGCCAAGGTGGCCCATGGGAGAGAAGTTTTCGGTTTTCAGTGTTCAGTGTTCAGCCGGACAGTAAAGAACGAACACGCCACTTTACCCTTTCCGCTCTCCGGTCTCTTGGGAGGAGTTTTAAGTTTTAGGTTTGTAAGTTTTAAGCGTCCGGACTTCCTTCATCCTTCATATTTGTCCTTTCCGGTCTCCTGGGAGGAGTTTTAAGTTTTAGGTATGTAAGTTTTAAGCATCCTTTTCCCCTCGGTTCCGCTCTCCGGTCCCCCTTCATACTTCATCCTTCAAACTTCATCCTTCTCCCATCAATGGCCGGTTTGTTTTCCAACTCCACCTCAGCCCCCCGCCCTTGCTGTTATCGGCAATGTCACTTGTTCGGGAGGGGGAGGAGAGGTAGGTTTTGCGGGATGAAGCAATACCGGCCGAACATCGAGCGCCAGAAGTGGCTCTTCTCGATGGAAAAATCGCGCAAGGTCTTGCGGCGCTGGCAGGGTAAGCCCGAGAGCCGAGTTACGGCGGGCCCGCAGATCCAGGACAATTCCGAGCCTTGGTTGCCGGGCGGGGTCCGCTCGGTGGCTGATGCCTTGTGGATTTCGGACCGAATCAAGGAGGACGTCGAGCGATGGGGACCAAAACAACCTCGGACGATGTAATTCGCCGCCTGGCCTTGGAGTTTCGCGTTGTGACTCTTGGCGGTGTGGCCGTCATTGCCACCGGGTTGAGCCGCAACACCTGCGATGCAGATATTTGGGTTGAGCCCTTGGCTTCAGCGGGTGAGTGGTCTGATCGTATTGCACCGCTGATTTACGACTTCGGCACCTCCGAGCCGGTGGCGATGGGATCATGGACTCGGATTGCGCGTGCCCAACTGGCCGAGGTGATTGACCGTGACCGGGTGATTCGCATCAGTGGCCTTGAGCGTCCTTTGGATATTTTTCGGGAACCAAACCAGATCGATGTGGCGGATTTCAACGACGTTTGGCAGCGATCTCAACCGATGGATGACGGGACCCGGTTGCCGGATCCGGTCGATTTGCTGGTCAGTAAGCAGGAGACGGGCCGAGACAAGGATGTGGCGGACATCGTTTTTCTCGAGACGAAAATTCAGTCGGACTATTTGCGGCGCTTGCCGCTGGTTTCCGCCGACGAAGCGATCCGTATGTTGGATCGTTTTCTCACGCCCCGTGTGGCGGAGGCGGCTTTGGCCCATGCGTCCGTGGAGGTGCGGGATTTGGGAAGAAAATTTCTTCAGGAGCTGGCGGAGGAAGGCGATCCGTTCGCCGCGGAAATCCTGCGGAGGATTTAGCCACCGATAGGGGAAGAGGAGAAGGCGAGCGATGAAACCGGAGCCGCAAAGACAGGCCCAAGCCAAACTTGAAAGCTGAGGGGGGAAGTAGAGTTTTAAGTTTTAGGTTTGTAAGTTTTAAGCATCCGGACTTCCTTCATCCTTCATATTTGTCCTTTCCGGTCTCCGCTTTCCGCTCTCCGGTCTCCTGGGAAGAGTTTTAAGTTTTAGGTTTGTAAGTTTTAAGCATCCGGACTTCCTTCATCCTTCATATTTGTCCTTTCCGGTCTCCGCTTTCCGCTCTCCGGTCTCCTGGGAAGAGTTTTAAGTTTTAGGTTTGTAAGTTTTAAGCATCCGGACTCTCCGCGCGGTTTCCGTTTCCCCTTCATCCTTCATCCTTCAAACTTCATCCTTCTCCCCTCGGTGGCTGGCCTTTTCTTTATTCCTTTGGCGCGCTAGTGTTTATTGGCTTCGCCTTCAATGAGCGCCGCCCAGTCCGGGGTTGTTTCGGTAAGGAACGAAAGCGGGATCCCCCGAGAGGTAGGTGAACAGGTCAGGGGGCAAGGAATCTTTTGCTTTCTGCAGGAACGCGGTGGCCTGTTGTTCCTCGCCAAGGCGAAATCCGAGGTAGGCCGCGGCGAATAATTCAGCCGGTGTCGCGGCTTCCGGCGGCATCTCCGGGAGGGCGTCATCTTGCATTTCTTGTAACTCGAGCAGGCGCAAGGCGACATCCACCGCGGCATGAGCGTCGATCGGTTGCAGACGCAAGCGTGCCGATTCGAGCATTTCCTTGGCCCGCGCGTTGTGTCCGCGCATGCGCCAGCACGTGGCCAATTCAAAGTAAGGAAACGGATTGGCCGGGTCTGCCGTGATGGCCTCGTGCAGCGAGCGCTCCGCAGCCGGCATGACATCACCGATCGGTGTCCAACCTGCCCCTCCCTCCGCCCGGGCTTCAAGAGATGCCCGCAGCGCGAGCGCATCGGAAACCCGCTCTCCTTTGGCCAGAGTCATGGCAATAGCTTCTTTAGCCTCTTCAATTTCGCCAGCTTGGAGAGCCGCGAGTCCGAGGAGGTAGTCAAGAGATGGAATTCGGGGGTTTTCGCTGCGCACCCGGCGCAATGAGCTAAGCGCGTGCGCGGCCATCCCGTCCCGCAGATCGGTGAGGGCGTGTTCGATGGCCTCTTGCTGAGGGCGGGTGATCAGGAGAGTACCCTTGGAGGGTGCCAGATTCCGGGCCACGGAGACAGGCGGGTGATTGCTCTCGGTTGCTGTGGTAGTGGCAAGCCACCACGCCGCGCCCACGCCGCAGGCCGTGCAAAAAGACACCCCGGCAAGCACCCAAGGGAGTATTGGTTGCTTGCGTTCCAGCACGATGGGAGCCGCAGCGGTGCTGGAAGCAACGATCCGGGGGGGAGTCGCGGGCGGAGTGGCATGCTGGGTCTTGGCGCTTCGCGCCCGCCGCACTTCTTCCAATGGCGCCACGGTCATGCGAGGTCTACCCTGCAGCATTGGTTGGAATGAATCGGCTCTCATGGTTGTCTTTTTCAGTCAAAAACTTCGCCTTTCTGCATACAGGTCGGAAAGGTTGCAGTGGTGAAATTTTCGTCACATCACGCCAAGAGGCAGTTTCCCTCTGCTCGAGGGCACTTGGGGGCTGCGGCAATAGCCCTGAAAACGTAGTTGAAAGTTGAGTGATGAAAGTTGAGGGACCGAGCATGAGCAGTTTACGTCATCCGCTTGCCTCACCCTCGGAGTGACTGCGCTCGGACCGGCAAAGTCATTGGCTTTCAACCTCTCAACCCAGAAAGTCTCAACCCAGAAAGGAAGTTGAGGGTCTATAGTTGAGAGCCGCAGCGAAGCCTAGACAGCCGGAGGCAGCCGGAGACAATTGGGACCAAGGGCCCTTCGCATGGGGGCTTTGTCCTTTGGCCCCTAAGCAAAGGCCCAGCCCTACCACTCTCAACCTTCAACTCCGGTTTTAGGTTCATGGCACCACAGGGTGGCGCCACGTCACTTCAACGCTTCGAGGGCGAGTTCGTTGACCGAGATGGGTTGGCGCTGCAGGAGGTTGGTCACGTGTGATTCGCGGTTGAGCGCGGCGCGTTGGTTGCGCAAGAGGGTGGCAATTTCGCCTTTCACCTCGTCGAGCGGCGCGGGGCCGGCCTCGCGCATATCCTGCAGCAGAATAAGATGAAACCCGGCCCGGCCTTCGACCGGCGCGGAGATCTGACCCTTGGAGAGTCCGGTCACGGCGGTGCGGATTTCGGGGGTGATTTCGGCCTCGGCCAGCCAACCCAGTTCCCCACCGCGTGCCGCGGAGGCTGTGTCGTTGCTGTTGCGCTTGGCCAGGGCGGCGAACTCGCCGGGTTCGTCTTTCAAGGTGTCGGCAATTTCCTGCGCCCGCTTGCGCGCCGCGTTTTTGTCGCCGTCGTCAGCGATGAATATCTGCGAGAGCTGGTAGCGGCGGGGCAGCTGCAAACGTTCTTTTTCCGCCGCGTAAACTTTCGCGATTTCCTCCTCGGACGGATAGCCCTCCGGCACCTTGCCCACTTCGGCGAGGTAACTTTCGACCACGTATTGGTCACGGAGTCGGGCCAGACCGGCGACGGTCTGCGGTTTTTTGTCCCACCCGGCTCCGGTGGCGTCTTGCAAGACGGCGTCGTTGACCAAGACCGAGCGGACGAAGCGGGCCAGGGCGTTTTTGTCGCCGGTCAGGGCCGTGCGGTCGGCGGCCGGCAATGTCTCCAAGTAGGGGCGGACTTCGGAGGCTTTGACTTCGCGGTCGCCGATTTTGGCCACCACGGCATCGTCGGCTTGCAAGGGAGAGCCCGGGCCGAAGGCGGCCATGGCGAGGGTGAGAAGGGAGAGCATTGGTGGGTTTTTCATGGGTTGGAAGGGGCGGGGGGCGCCGGGGGAGTGGATGGTGCGCGGGGCAAGCCGGTGGCCCGGACCCGCGTTTCGAGATCCTGCATGATGGTCTGGAGCGCGGCGCGGTTGACACTGATGAAGGGTTCGCGGGAGAGCATGGCGCGGCCGAGGCTGTGCGCGGCGTAGCGGTCGAGGATTTCGTCCGCGAGGGTTTTCATCTCGGCCAGCCGGACCTGTTGTTCGGCCACGGCGCGTTCGAGGACGATGATGCGGCCCCTCGCTTTGGCCAGCTCGTGCTCCGATTTGCGGGTTCTTTCGGTGAGGGTGCGGTAATCCTTTTCCCACTTGGCCACTTGCGCGCCGAGCGCGATGGCTTTGTCTTCAATTTGGGTCATGGCCGCACGCAGCTCGGCCGTTTGGTTGGCCGCGGTGTTGCGTTCATCCACCAATTGCGCCTGCACGGCGGCGGTTTCCTTTTTGGCTTTGGCGGCCGCCATTTCCGCCTGCACGGCCGTGCCTTCCATTTCCGCTGTTTTGGCCTGCGCCTCGCGCAATTGGAGCATGGTATTGCGCAGGGCTTCGCGCAGCTGGGCCTCGACGGCACCCTCTTCCTCGGCCGCAACGGGATAAGCGGAGCAGAACAGCAGGAGGAGAAGTAAGGCGGTGGTACGCATAATGAAGGCTAAAATTTGGCTCCCAGATCAACCTGGAAGATGTTCATGTCATACTGCGGCCCGGCAATGCTTTCCGAGCCATACCAGCGGAGGCCGAGGTAAACGTTCGGTGTGAGCGCGAGGCGGCCCGCCACGGTAAAGCCCTTCATGTTGGTGCCCCCGAGACCGAAGTCGGAGTCGTTGAAGCCGTCGACCACCGCATCAGAACCGATATAACGGTAGCCGAAGGAGAGCTGCCAGGCGCCCAGCTTGTCGAGTTCGGCATGGCCGGCCTCGATGTCAACCAGCCACGCGTTGGCGCTGCCCTCGAAGGTGCCGTCGCTCTCCAGATTGTCGTCGACGCTCAGGTTGTTCACTGCCACCTCGTTGATCGACGACGAATTGAAGGCCAGGTTGCGCACGAATTCGGCGATCAGGGAAACGGTGATGGGGTCCCATCCATCGTAGCTGAGCTTGCCGGTCAAGGCCAAATTCTGGAATGGGGTGGCCAGTCCGAAATACTGGTAATCCATGAGTAGCTCGGACGAACCCGGCGGCGGAACAACGTTGCGCAGCGTGCGGTAGGTGTTGCCCTTCTGCGCGAACGACGGACGGCTATTGTCGGTATCGCCGGCGTCGTCCTCGGAATATTGGGTGTAGGGCGAGGAGAACTGGCCTTCGATGTTGTAGAAGGAGTAATAAGCCGCGGCGACCTGCGTGCTCCAATTGCGGGTGAGGTTGACCTGCGTGCCGCCCTGGATAGCGAAGAGATATTTGTCATAGCTGGGATATTTCTCCGCCTGATTGGAGGAGAAGTTCAGGTCGGTATTGAAGACCGGGAAGGCGCCGGCCACGACGGAGGGCAGAAAAACATCATTGTAGTTGTAGGTCAGGCGGAGGGCGGCGCCGTCGAAGCCGAGGTCATTGTCGAAAATGATCGGGGTGGAGAAGAAAGGATTGTCGAAGCGGCCGACCCAAAAGGTGGCGCCGGCTGCACTGGTTGTCTGGCCGGGGCCGACCATCGAATAGGGGGCGCCCACCGCGAGCAGACCGCTCTCCGGTCCGCCGCCCCCGATATCATAACGGATGTAGGCGCGGTCGAGCCAGATGGCGTATTTGCTGAATTGGCCGCCTTGGCCTTGATTGGCCAGGCCCATCGATTGGTTGGCCGTGACCGGGGAGTTGTTGTCGCCGGTGGCCATGCGGAGGCCGGCGCTGAAGTTGTCTCCCAGTTCGATGCCGGTGCCGAGGCGGACGAGCATGCGGTAGCGGTTGCGGTTCTGGTCCGTGTTGTATTGCGGCGGCGGGTTCAGGGCGAGGGCTGAGGGCAAAATATTGAGCGGCGATCCTGTGTTGATCGCATTGAAATTCACGAAGGCGTTTTGTCCGTCAAAATTACTCGAAGGATAAAGATCCGCCTCGTAGCGGAAGCGGATTTCACCCTCGGGCTTGAGCTGGGCGAGGAGAGCGGGGAGTCCGGGCGGCGCCCGCTCGGGACCGCCGATGGAGACCCCTCCGGCGGTCAGTTCGCGGCGGATGTCGGCCACCAGTTGCTCGCGCACGGGGGCGGGGATGTGGCTGACGCGCATGTCCGCTTCCATTTCGCGTCTTGAAGCGTCGACCGCGCTGGTGCCGGTTTGTTCGGCGAGGGCCTGGTCGGTCATGGTTTGGACGGCGGCAATTTGGGCGATGGCAAACATGTCCGATTCGTTTTGCACTTTCTCGGTCTCGGCTTCGGCTTGGGCCTGGGTCACCATGGACCGGGCATCACCGGCCGTGAGCACGCCGCGTTCGACCAGCTTGTTGATCAGGTTGATCACCACATTGCCGGTCGGCGTCGCCGCGATGCTCTGGCTGGTCGCCGTTGTTTCCGGCGGGGCCGCGGCGGAAGCGGCTTCGTTTCCGCTTGGAGCGGCCAATGGGGCGGCGGCTTCCTTGGCATAAGGCTCGACGGTCCAAGTCGGCAGGGCTGGTTCGACCTCCGCGGTCCCGGTCGAAGTTTCGACGGCCACGGCGCCCATTTCGACCACGTCTGCCTCCAAAAGCTCCGCCGAGGGCGATGCTGCGGCCACGGGTTCTTCGGCCGTGGCGGCGGTCTCCACCACCGGCTTCATCGGGGCCGCGGTAAGCACGGCCTCGGCAGGCACGGCGGCTTCAACCGGTGCGGCTGGTTCGGCGGCGCGGCACCAAGTTCCCGCGAGGACGAGGGCGGCCAGGATGGTCTGGAAAATGAGGTGATTCACGGTCGTGAGGTATTGATCCGCATGACGATCGGCATGGGCATATCATCCGGCGGAGGATCGGGCAATTGGGCGCCGTTGAGAATTTCCGATTCAAGGGCACGGTCAATCGCCGGATCCCCCGAGGATCCCTCGATGGAGGCCCGGGTCACCCGCCCGGTGCGATCGACCCAGATGCGGGCTTTGACGGACATGCGTGAGGTGCGGGTCAGCTTATGATTGCGCACGGCGGCCGAGACGGCGTTCTGCACTCTTCCGGCATACCAACCGAACCGTGTGCCGGCTCCGCCGCCCTGGCCGCGGCTGCCGATCATGCCACCGCCGCCTTTGCCGACGAGGCCAAAGCCGTCCGGGGGGCCGTCGCCCTGGATATTGGATCCCATCGGCTCGGGGGCATCGGGTGCCGCCTCCGGTTCGGGCGGTGAATCTGGGGCCGCCTCTTCGACAAATTCGGGGGCATCGGGCGGGGGTTCGACCTGCTCGGGCGGCGGGGGCGGTGGAGTGGGTGGTGGCGGGGGCGGCGGGGGCGGCAGCACCGGCATGACATTGACCACGCTGGTGGTTTTCTTTTGCGGTTTGCTTTCGCCGCCGAGGAAATAAAAAGCGCCTCCGGCCATAAGGAGCAGCGCGGCCCCGAGGCCGACGAGCCGGAGGGCGGGCGACTTTCTGTTTCCGGTCTCGCGGGAGCCGGAGGTTGGAGGCAAACCGGCCATGGTCTATTGGTCCGGAGCGACCGTGGCCAGGCCGACTTGGGTGATGCCGAGGCGTCCGCAGACGTCGATCACGTTCATGACCACTTCGTATTGGGTCTGGCGGTCGCCGCGCACCACCACGGGGAAATCCGGCACGCTCGCCTTGTGCGCTTTGAGCCGCGCTTCAAGCTCGACCAAATTGACCGGCACGGTGTCGAGGGCGATCTGGCCTTGGTTGTTGACCGTGATGGCCCGGCTCTTTGGACCGCTCAGGTCGGCGGGTTTGCTTGAGGATTTCGGCAGATCCACCTTCATGCCCTGCACTCCGGCGGTGGTCATGATGATGAAGATCAAGAGCAGCACGAGGTAGAGGTCCACCATCGGCGTGACGTTGATGTCGTCGTAGTTCTTGTCGTCTCCTCCGGCGTCCATGGTCAGTTCAGGTTGGCCGCGACGGGCTGGTTGGCAGGCGGGGCGAAGCGCGGGGGCAGACCTTCTCCGGGGGGCGGATAGGCCTCGGCCATTTTGGTGACAAACTCGTCGATGAAGACCTGCATCGAGGCGATGACGTCTTTGATCCGCGAGCTGAGCACGCTATACATGAAGAGGGCGGGGATGGCCACAAAGAGGCCTACCGTGGTGGCGAGCAGGGCGCTGGCGATACCCGGCGCGATCGAGTTGACGTCCACTTCGCCCGACTTGGCGATGATGGCGAAGGTGATCATGACGCCGACCACCGTGCCGAGCAGACCGACGTAGGGGCCGCCGGCGATGCTCGTGGTGAGAATGACCAAGCCCTTGTTCAGCTGCTGACGTTCCCGCACGATGCCGGCGTCGAGCGAGGCACGGATGGCTTGAATGGAGCGGAGGGAGAGCCCGAGGTGGCGGTCCGGGCCCGAGATACGGTGGCGGATTTCCTTAATCCCGAGGTGATACAAATGGTAGCAAGGCGAATCGAGCATTCTCCGGACGCCCTCTTGCTGTTTGGTGGCGCCCTTGGCCTCCATGGCTTCCATGCGAAGGCTGGTCAGCGAGTCCGGGTCGTCACCATCGAGCACGGTGAGATCGCCCGAGACTTCGCCCCACTGCTTGAGAAACTCGCGGTCGCCTTTCATCAAGGCATGCAAGCGCACGAATTTGCCCACCGCCACGGACCATCCCATGATCATCATGATCACGCAGACCACCACGGCGATCCAGCCGTCGAACATCATGGCCTTGGCGATGTCGCCGAAGAGCATGACGTGTTCAAGCGCGCCCCCGTGTCCGCCCCCGGCGGCGCCGCCGCCTTCACGCTCGGCGAAGCTCAAGAGCTTGCCGGCGACCTCGCTGCCCGATTGGTTGACACTCAGGAGGCGCAAGTCCGCCGCGGCCAGGGCCGCGCGATAGACCTGCAACTCGTCAAATTCCCCGAGGAAACGGCCTTCGGTCGAAACCGCCGGATCGGGCCCGCCGAGGAACATCGGCCCGTCGCCGGCCGGCAGCGGTGCGGCCACCGCACCGACCTCGCGTCCGTCGAGGTAGAGGACCATTTTGCCGCCGGTTGTGGTGACGGCAATTTGGCGCCAGGTCGCGGGGGACAAAGTTTCCGCGGCCACGGCACGCGGTTGGCCGTCGACCTCGAGGAAGGGTGCGCCGCCTGCCGCGAGGCCGAGGCGGAAATTGCCGGCCCCGGGGCGGCTGAAAAGAATGGCATCGTTGGCCGTGGCGGTCGGTTTGACCCAGAAAATGAGCGTGAGGTTGCCGTCGGCACTCCAAGCATTGGCCTCCGAGCCGGGAATGGACACCGGGTCGCGTCCGACCAAGCGCAAGCCGTCCGCCACGATGGTGCCTTCGGAAATGCTTCCGGCGCTCCCGGCATGCGCGGCATTGGCCGTGGCATCTTGGGGCGGGGTGCCGCGTTCGTTGAGGTGGTAAATGAAGGCGGCGTTTTCGGGGTAGGTTTTGGCTTGGTCGGGTGCGCCCTCGGCATCGGGCGCGGCATTGCCGTAGTAAAGGTAGAATTCGGCGGAACCCGATTCTCCAACCGCCGGGACCTTGACCCAGGCGAAACCTTCCGCCATGAGCGGGTCGAATTTTTCGAGATGGAAGGGCAGGACTTGTCCGTCGGCGGTGACGAAGCGCAGGTCGCTGCCGTTGGGTTGCACCAGTTCAAAAGGCAGGTTGCCCGGATGCAGGCGGACGAGAAGGACATTTTCGCCCGTCTTGCCTTGGATTTCGGCTCCCTCGGCCGCGGGGTTGAGGGTGAATTTGGTCCGTCCGGTCCATTCTTCCTTCCACCAATCGGGTGCGGCGGCCGAGACGGTGGCGGCAAGGGCCAGCCCGGCGAGCAGGAGGGCGAAGAAGCGGGTGATCAAGGAGTGCGGTTTCATCTTAAAATTCGGCCCAGACGCGGAAGACGAGCATCGGGCTGCCGGCCGGACGATAACTATCAGCTTCGGTCGAACCTTGCGAGATTTGCGGGATTCCGACGTAGACCGCGCCATTGAGCCAGTCCATGACCTTGGCCAGCGCCCCGAAGCCGACGCTGAGCAGGTTGAAGTTGGTGGTCTGTTCGGGCAACGGGTCATTGATGAAGACGGAACCGGCATCGAGGAAGCCGAGGAGGCGGAATTCATGGCGGTCGTTTTTCGTCCACCAGCGCAGGAGCGAAGGGGAGCGGACTTCCAACGTGCCGGCGATGGCGCTGTCGCCCACTGCTTGGGACTCGAGGTAGCCGCGCACTGTATTGAGGCCGCCGACCGAAAATTGCTCGCTGTCGACCAGGGGGTTGTCCGTGGCCTGGCCCTGCAAGAGGGCTTTGACTTGGAAGTCCTGCCAAAGGTCATGCTCGTAGCTGGCCAGCCCGCGGAAATAGAAATAGTTGCCGTTGGCCGCGTAGCGCCGGTTGTCGAACTCCACCTCCCCGCTGCCCATCCCGCGGAAGTGCCAGTTGAAGGCCCCATCGAATTGGAAGCGGTAATCTTTGCCCATCCAGAAGCCATTGTAGCTGAGCAGGAAAGGGTAATAAGTGACCGGGGAGGAATCGATCAACACGTTGTTGAAGGAAAGCGACTGCTCGAAGTTTTTGTAGTCCAACCCGAAGGTGAGGTTGTGGAACATGCCCGCGTGGCGGGTCGGCAACTCGGCGATGAGGCGTCCGCCGTAAATCTCGCCATTGCCCGCCGAGGCGCTGCCGCCGAGGGTGGACACGTCGCTGTTTTGCCGGATGGCCTGCGCCATGAGGGAGAGCCACTCCACGCGGGGCACCGGGGCGAGGTAGTAACCGGAGTAGACGAGGGCGTCGTCGGCGTCCTGCGGAGCGACCTGGAATGCCGCGCCGATGGTGTGGCCGAGTTGCCAGAGATTGTCATAGCGCAAAGAGGCGTCGAGGCGCAACGGCGTGGTATTGGCGCTGTAGCGGTTGTTCAACTCCACGCTGCCGTGGAGGGGAAAGGAATCTTCCACCACGAGTTCGACATCGACCGAACCGGGCAGAGCTCCGGGTTTGAATTCCGGGGTGACCCGCAGGTCGGCGCGCCGGTTGAGGCGGATGACGTCCTTCTCCACGTCGCGGAAATTCGGGATGGACCCTTCGGCGAGGGAAGGGGCCAGGCGTTTGATTCTTTCGATGTCGTGGTATTTCGAACCGCGGACGGTGAGGCGGCCGACCGGCATTTCTTGGACGCTGAGGATGATGACCCCGGTGGTCGGGTCTTGCGGCGGAATTTCCACGACCACCGTCTGGTAGCCCGCGCGGTGGTATCTTTGCTCCAGCGCGGCCCGGGCCAATTCGACATCCTCCGCGGTGCGGTCCGGGCCAAGATAAGCGTAGACGGCGTAGTCCACTTGGTCGCGTGGCAGGTGGCGCGATCCGATCACGCGGTATTCGCGGATGTGGAAGGAGGGAGGCGGCAGGTCGGAGTCCATGTTTTCGCCCTCCGCGTCCGTGGTCGGCACGGCCCGCGCGGCCTCGTGGGGCACGGCCCCAAACGCGGTCAAGCCCGCCGCAAAAAGGCAGACGCGAAGAGACACGAAACGTGCCGGTTTGGCGGGCGAGGGCATGGACCGTGGAGAATAGGCAGGGAAGAGTTCGGGAAGACAGCCGTGGAATGTGAATTTTCCGTCACATGCGCCGTTTCCGACAGAGTAACGGGTCAGCCGAAACGGCCGGTGATGTAGTCCTCGGTGCGCTTTTCCGAGGGGCTGGTGAAAATTTTCGCCGTGGTGCTGAATTCGACCAGCTTGCCGAGATAGAAAAAGCCGGTCTGGTCCGAGCAGCGGGTGGCCTGCTGCATGTTGTGGGTCACGATGACAATGGTGAACTCTTTCTTCAACTCGCTGATCAATTGTTCGACGCGGGCCGTGGCGATGGGGTCGAGTGCGGAGCAGGGCTCGTCCATGAGCAGAACCTTGGGCCGGTTGGCAATGGCGCGGGCAATGCAGAGGCGCTGCATTTGTCCGCCGGAAAGCCCGAGGGCACTCTCGTGCAAGCGGTCTTTGACTTCATCCCACAAGGCGGCACCGCGCAGGCTGCGCTCGGCGGCCTCGTCGAGCAGGGCCCGGTCGCGCAGGCCGCAAATGCGCAGGCTGTAGACCACGTTTTCGTAGATCGACTTGGCGAAGGGGTTCGACCTCTGGAAAACCATCCCGACCAATCTGCGCAAGGCGATGACTTCGAGGGCCGGATCCCACAGGCTGCGTCCGGCCAGGGTGATGTCCCCGCTGTGCCGCACGCCGTCGATCAATTCGTTCATCCGGTTGAAATTGCGCAGAAGGGTCGTTTTCCCGCATCCGGAAGGTCCGATGAAAGCGGTGACTTGGCGCTCGGGAATATCGAGGGTGACCTCATGGAGGGCCTGGTTTTTCCCGTAGAAGAAGTTGAAGTCGCGCACCGAGATGATGGGTCTCTCTCCGGGCGTTTCCCCGAGAGGCGAGGTCGCCGCTTGGGCCGGGCGGGGGAGGGTGGTGGTCGCGTCGGGCATAGGTCAGTGCTTTTTGCTGAAAACAAGTTGGGCGGTCACGTTGGTCGCGGTGACAAGGAGAACCAGCACCAGGGAGGCGGTCCAAGCCATTTTCACCTGATATTCGAAGGGCACGATGGAGAAATTGTAAATGAGCACGGCGAGGGAAGCGGTCGGCTCCATGAGCGAGGACATCCAGTATTGGCTGAAGAGCGCGGTGAAGACGAGCGGCGCGGTTTCGCCGGCCGCGCGGGCCACGGCGAGCATGACTCCGGTCATGATGGCCGGCATGGCCTCCGGCAGGACGATCCGGCTGATCGTCTGGAAGCGCGTCGCGCCGAGGCCGTAGGAGGCCTCGCGGTAGGCGCGTTGCACGCCGAGGAGGGCCTGCTCGGAGGTGAGCAGAATGGTCGGCAGCATGAGCACGCCGAGGGCGACACCGCCGGCCAGGGAGGAAAATTTCCCGGTGGCCAGAACGATCGCGGCGAAGGCGAAGACGCCGCAGATGATCGAGGGGATGCCGGTGAGGAGCTTGGCCGTGAAACGGGTGATGGTGGCCAGGCGGCCGCCCGGTTCGTATTCGCAAATGTAGATGGCGGCGAGGATGCCGGGCGGTCCGGACAGGGCGAGCCCGATTCCCACCATAAGGAAGGTGCCGACCACCGCGTTGCCGAAGCCGCCGCCGGTCATGCCGGCCGCGGGCGGCAACTGGGTGAAGATCGTCCAGTCGAGCAAAGGCAGGCCGTTTTTGGCCACCAGATAAAGGATGGAGGCGAGCGGCACGAGGGCCGCGAAGGACAAGGCGATGCAGAGGCCGGTGAGCAGGCGGTTGCCCAGGGAACGGCCGATCAGCTTGGTCGAATCGATGCCGTCCTCCTTGAAAAAATCTTCGGCGTGCGTGAGAGGGTTGTCCATACGGCGTCAGCGGATCCCCGCGGTTCTCCTTTCGGTGTAACGCAGCACGGCTTCGCCGGCGAAGTTGACCGCGAGGGTCAGGGCGACGAGCACCAGTGCGGCATACATCAAGGCGGCGACCTGCATCCCCTCGGCCTCGCCGAATTGGTTGGCGAGGAGGCTGGCCAAGGTGCCGGACGGGGCAAAAAGCGACCAGGAAAGGCGTGAACTGTTCCCGATGAGCATGGCCACGGCCATGGTCTCGCCCATGGCCCGTCCCAGCGCGAGGATGGTGGCCGCGACCACTCCCGGTGCGGCCGTGGGCAGAATCACGCCGAGGATGGCTTCCCAGCGGGTGGCCCCGAGGGCGTAAGCACCTTCCCGCAAGGTCCGGGGCACGGCGACGAGCGACGCGCGGGAGATCGCGGTGATGGTGGGCAGCACCATGAGGGCCAGGACCACTCCGGCGGTGAGCAGGGAATTGCCGTAGGCCGGACCGGTCAGGAGAGGGAGATGGCCGAAGCGCTCCGTGACCCAGGTGCCGAGGGACTGGATGAGGGGGACAACGACAAAGATGCCCCACAGCCCGTAGACCACGCTGGGGATGGCGGCGAGAAGTTCGACGACAAAACGGACAAAATCACGGACGTGCCGGGGCAGGAAATCCTCGCTCAAAAAGATGGCAATGGCCAAACCCGGCGGGAACGCCAGCAGCAGGGCGATGACCGCCGTGGCCACGGTGCCGACCAAAAAGGGCAGCACGCCGTAGCGGTCGCGGTTGGGTTGCCAATGGGCCCCGGTGAGAAACCCGAACCCGTATTCCTCCAAGGCCGGTTTGGCTTCCTCGAATACCTCCCAGAAAATCCAGCCGAGCACGAAGACCGCAGAGACCGCGGCTAGGGCGGTGACCCAGCGGAAAAAATCGGGAAGCCGGCGGGCCACGCCGCCCTGGATGCCGCCCGTGCTGGCCGTGTCGGTCGTCATGGGAAGACGGGCCCGCTTACTCGACGGTGGAAAGCGCCGCGTTGGCCTTGGCCACGACGGACTCGGGCAGCGGGATGTAACCGAGGTCCACCGCGAAGGACTGGCCTTCGGTCAGCGCGTAGGTCACGAAGTCCTTGAGCGCTTTCAGCTTCTCGGCATTGTCATATTTTTGGTAAAGCAAGAGCCAGGTAAACGAAGCGATGGGGTAGCCGTCCGGCGCCGCGGTGTCGACCGGCCAGGCGCGGAGGTTTTCCGGCAACTCGACCGAGGCCAGCGCGGCGGCCCCGCTCAGCGGCGTGGGGAGAATGAAGTTGCCCGACTTGTTCTCGACCGAGGCGACCGACAATTTGTTTTGTTCGGCGTAACCGTATTCGACATAGCCGATGGAGCCGGGTGTCTGTTTGACCAGTGCGGTGACCCCCTCGTTGCCTTTGCCGCCCACCCCGACCGGGAAGGTGACCGATTTGTCATAGCCGACCTCTTCATCGAAGGCGGGGCTGATCGCGGCCAGATGCTGGGTGAAAACATAAGTTGTGCCGCTTCCGTCCGACCGGTAGGCCACCGTGATCGGCCGCGCGGGGAGCGGGAGGCCGGGGTTGGCCGCGACAATGGCCGGATCATTCCACCGGGTGATTGTGCCGAGAAAGATGCCGGCCAGCGCGGCACGGGTCAGTTTGAGCCCGGCCACGCCCTCGAGATTGTATGCCAGGACCACACTGCCTGCGGTGACCGGAATCATGACCGCCCCGCGCGGCGACTGGGCAATCTCGGCGTCGGTGATGGCCGCATCGCTCGCCCCGAAATCGACCACCCCTTGAAGGAAATTTTTCACCCCGGCCCCGCTGCCGACGGATTGGTAGTTCACTTTGATGGTGGGAACCTGCTTGTTGTATTCCACCGCCCAGCGCTGGTAGAGCGGTGCAGGGAACGTGGCGCCCGCGCCGGAGAGTTGCTGGGCTTGGAGCGGTGCGGTGAACCCGGCCGCGAGGAGGGCCAGATGGAAGAAGGATTTTTTCATGGTCGAAGAATTAAGATGAAAAGCCTCGTCGCTCCACCCGCGCGAAAGAAGCGAAAAGCATGCGCGTGGCGGATTTGTCACAATTTGTCTCCGGGTTTCTTCCAAGACTTTAAAAGGTCCGTGGTCCGGCTTGCGGCCGGACGTCTACCGGCTTAAGGTCAGAGCTCATGGATCTCGCCACGGCCAAACACATCTTGGGTGATTTTGACGATGCGCTGCGCTCGATGCGGGACACCGTCTTGATGATGGCCTCACTGACCGAGCGCCTCCTCGCTTCGGCCAGCGAAAGTCTCTCGGCCCGCAGCTTCGAGGCCTGCGAACGGGTTATCGCGGATGACGCCGAAATTGATACTTTGGAAAAAACGGTCGATGAGGCCGGTGTGGCCATTTTGGTCCGCTTCCAGCCCTTGGCCAACGACCTCCGCGAGGTGGTCACCGCGATGAAGGTCAGCACCAACCTTGAACGTGTCGGTGACCAAGCTGTGGGGATTGCCCGCCGGGCCCGTCGTCTCAACGAGGCCCGCGCGCTGCCCGAGACCGATGGTCTGGTCAAAATGTGCCGGGTCGCAGCCGGTATTTTCCGCGACAGCATCCGGAGCTATGCCGACCGCGATGAAGTGCTGGCCCGCGGCTTGAAGGAGCGCGACCGGGAACTCGATGCCATGCATCATGCCTTTATCGACCAGTTGACCGCACGGATGGCCGATGACACCGGCCGCATCCGCGACTACCTTGATCTCGTGCTGATGGCGCGCAATCTCGAGCGCGTCGGCGATCATGCCACGAACATTGCCGAGGATGCCGTCTTCGCGTCGTCGGCCGAAGACATTCGCCACACCACGCCGCCCCCGGGGGCCGGAGCGGCTTAAAGTTCGCGCGGGGCAGCCGGACGGGTGCCGGCGAAGGTTTCCGGGGGTGGCACGGGAACCGCGGGTGCGGCTTGCGCCACGGCCGGGACCAGCTTCGGTAATTTCTCGGCCAGCGGTTCGCGGAAAATATCGACCCGGGCGCCGACGCCCACGCGGTCGAACAAGGCTATGACATCATTTGAACGCATGCGGATGCAACCGTAACTGACCGGACTGCCGATATTGCGCTCCTCGGGAGTGCCGTGGATGTAGATGTAGCGGCCGAAGCTGTTGCGGTTGTGACCTTCTTTGCCGTGGAGCCAGAGGATGCGGGTCACGATGGGATCGCGGCCGGGTGCGTCCACCGGGAGCACCTCGCCGGTGAAACGGCGGGATTTGAAGACCGCGCCCGGGGGCAAGCCATGGCCGATTTTTTTGAGCACGCGGTGTTTGCCGAGCGGGGTGCCGTAGCTGCCCGGCCGGGAACTCAGCCCGAACTTCGAGGTCGAGATGGGAAAGGTGGCCACGGGTTGGCCTTGATCGGTGACAAGCATCTTCTGATCGGCCACGCTGACGTGCATGACGTGGCGGTTATCGAGTTGCGCGCAACCGGCGAAAAATAAAGGGAGCAGAAAAAAAATCGGAGTGATTCTCATCGAGCCGGCACCCTAGCACAGCCCTGCGCTCGGGGCGAGTGACAGAGGTTCATCCGATACGCGAATATATTCCCAAATAGGCACAGCCAAAAGTTTTTTGAACGCCGGCCGGTTGGCATGGTCGAAACAATCGGTTTGGTTTGCGCCAAGAGCCGCCGGGCCGGTCAGTTTTCTTGTTTTCTGACCGGAATC
Source organism: Chthoniobacterales bacterium (assembly GCA_044359955.1). Classification (GTDB taxonomy): domain Bacteria; phylum Verrucomicrobiota; class Verrucomicrobiia; order Chthoniobacterales; family JACTMZ01; genus JACTMZ01. The sequence goes on from JBIKLF010000001.1 coordinate 315,908, forward strand.
ACCGGCGGCTCACTTTTTTTATCTTGAGCAGGGCGCCCCGCTTCTTAGCGTCCGTGTGGTGAAAGTCGCCCACGCCCCAAAAGATACCGTCTTGGTCATCGAAGATGAGGCCGATGTGCTCGAGTTGGTCCGTTACAACCTGGGCAAGGCCGGCTTCCGCGTTCTGGTCGCGCGCGATGGGCGGGGCGGAATGGAGAAAGCGCGCACGGAGAATCCGGATATGATCGTGCTCGACCTCATGCTGCCGGCCATGAGCGGGGAAGATGTGTGCCGCGAGTTGAAAACGGGCGCCGCCACCTCCGCCATTCCGGTCATCATGCTCACGGCCAAAGCCCAACCGGAAGAACGTGTCGCCGGCCTCGAACTCGGGGCCGACGACTACGTGGCCAAACCTTTCAGTCCGCGCGAACTTGTCCTCCGCGTGCAAGGTCTTCTGCGCCGTCTGCGCGCGCCGGGCGCCGGGGACACCTTGGCCCTCGGACCGTTCGAACTCGACCGCGGCACCTTCGACGTGCGCCTTGAAGGCGAGCGACTCGATCTCACCTCGATCGAGTTCAAACTCATCGCTGCGCTCATGGAAAAGCGCGGCGCCCCGATCACGCGCGGTGACCTGCTGCGCGACGTCTGGGGCTACCGCCATCCGATCGACAGCCGCACGGTCGACACGCACATGCGGCGGTTGCGGGCCAAACTCGGATGCTATGCCGACTGTCTCGCCACGGTGCGCGGCGAAGGTTATTGCTTCAAGGCGGGAAGGACGGAACGGTGAGCTGGTCGTCGATAGCCGGGCTTTTCGCGGCGGCAGTTCTCTTGCTCTTCCTGGTCCGTTACTTCGGCGGGATCATGCGTCTGCGCGCCGCCTTGCGCCGCGTGGCCAACGGGGATCTGGGCCGTCCGCTCACCCTCGATCTCCCCCGCGGTCTGCGCGCGGCGCAGCGCGACGTCGAAGCGATCGCGCGGCAGGCCCGTGAGCTTGATCGCGCCGCGCACCGCGAGCGCTCCGAACTCAATGCCATCCTGGCCAGTATCCCCGAGGGAATTTTCACCGTCGACCGGCGCCTCTGCCTCCTGCAGGCCAACCGCGGGGTCGAGGTCATGTTCCAACTTTCCGCCTCGCCGGTCGGACGAACGGTGGTCGAGGCCTTCGGTCATGCCGCCATGCACCGCCTCGTGCAGGAAGGGCTGCAGGGAGGCAAACAGCATCGCGGCGAAATCACCGTCGACCAGGCGGAAGCGACCCGCGTTTTTGAATTGAGCATCTCGCCGCTCGAACTGGGGTCCGACCACCCGGGTGCGGTGGTCGTGGTGCACAACATCACGCGGATCAAGAGTCTCGAGCAAGTGCGCCGGGAATTTGTCGCCAATGTCTCGCACGAGTTGCGGACCCCGCTCACCATCATCAGCGGTTATCTCGAAACGCTGGCCGACGGCGGTCTCGACGACCGGCCCATGGCGGAGAATGCGCTGGGCGTCATGTTCAAGCACGCCGATCGGCTCGGGCGCCTCGTCGACGACCTCCTGACCATTTCCCGCGCGGAGTCGCGCTCCGTTCCGCTCGAGGTTCAGCGTATCGATTTGCGCGATTTGCTGCGCCGTGTGGTCGAACAGTTCGATGAGCCGATTCGCAGCCAGGCCGCCACGGTGCGCATCACCGCAGCCGACGGGGATCTGACGCTCGAGGCCGATGCCGTGCGTCTCGAACAGGTCTTCCTCAATCTCCTCGAAAACGCGCTCAAATACGGCAACCGGCCCGGCCTCACGATCGATCTTTACGTCGAGCGCGGTGGTCCGAATATTCACGTGCAGGTCACCGACAACGGCCCCGGGATCCCGCGCGAAGACCAGGAGCATGTTTTCGAGCGCTTTTACCGCGTGCACAAAGATCGCTCGCGCGAGACCGGGGGCACGGGACTCGGACTTTCCATTGTGAAGAATGTGGTCCAGGCGCATGGCGGCAATGTTTCCGTGCGCAGTGCCCCGGGCGAAGGTTCGACCTTCACCGTTGTTCTGCCGCTGCTGCAGTCCGCCCCGCTGGCGCCCGCCCCTTGGTCGGCCGCGAAAAAGACCGCAACCAATGGGACGCCCGAGGGTTGAACCTTTTGTTATGAAATCACTCATCCTCTCCGGCGCCCTCTGCGCCACCCTCGCCTGTGTTGCTCCCGGCAAACTCCAAGCGCAAACCGCGACGCCTTCCGAACGCTCCGACCAGCCAAAATGGAAAAAGCAGGGCAAATCCGATGGTCCGCACGGAGCCCAGGCCGGACTCGATCGCGAGGAGGCGCAGCGCCTTGCCGCCGCCCGCGACAAAGCGAAAGAAGATCCGACGGTCCGCTCGCTCAAAGAGGCACGCGATGCGGTCGACAAGCAATTGGAGAACGCGATGAATGCCGCGATTCTCGCCGCCGACCCCGGCCTCGCGTCCGCCTTGGAAAAAGTGAAGCAATCCCGCGGCCGCGCCCAAGGACTGCGCGACCGCTTTGCATCGCTGACCCCCGAGCAGCGGGAACAATTGAAATCCGCCCGTCAAGCCGCCAAGGACGATCCCGAAGTCGTGGCCGCGCGCGAAAAAATGAAATCCGCCGCCTCTCCCGAGGCCCGGCGCGACGCCGTTGAAGCCATGCGCAAGGCGATGAAAGCCGCCATGATCAAAGAAAAGCCGGGTCTCGCCCCGTTGCTCGAGCAACTCAGGCCGCCGCCCGGGATGCAAGATGGGGACGAATAGCACCAATCTGCCGACCCGCAGGTTGGGAGGGGCAGGCGGCGAAGGTAGGGCGCGGCATCCCTGACGCGCCGGGAGCCTCACGCACCCCGAACCGCGCTGCACAAGCTACCTTCGGGTGGCGATTTCTTTATTGCATATCCGGAGTGCGGCCTTAGTTTGCAGGAGTCCTTTTCGGTCACGACAGCCATGATTGTTGTTACGTCTTGTCTGCGGGCAACTTATGCATCCGGGCGCCTTGGGTCCGGCTTGCGAGCCATCCTGCGGAGTCTGCCGGCTTTACACCGGCTCGAGCGCGGCATTCGTGTCGTAACCGGAAAATACACGGAAACGCCATCCGGCTGCGGAGTCCGCTCCGCCCGGGCAGCTGGCGCCATGTCGGCGCCGCTTCCGTTCCATCTCCGCGGGAAGCATCCCCGGCGCGAAGAGCGCGCCCCGCGGTCCACACAACCTAGCAATATCGATTGTTCCAATGAACTCATCTCATTCCGATTCGGGTCCCCGTCGCCGCCGTCGCGGTGGACGTTCCCGCACCTCCTCATCCCGTCCGTCGCGTTCCGGCGACGATTTCAAAGTCACCCGTGAACCGCGCAAGCCAGCCGGCTTGTGGGATAAGATCAAAGCGTTCTTCGGCCTCGCGCCGCAGCCCGCCAAACCCTCCGCCAACGGCCACGAACGCCGCGACCGCCCCCGCGACGAGTTCCGCGAGTCGCGCCCGCCGCGCGAGCCCCGTGAGCCCCGTGAGAATCGCGAGACCCGTGCCCCGCGCGAGCCACGTGAACCGCGCGAGTCGCGCAAACCGGAGAATATCGAAGTCACCACCCCGCGTCTTTACATCGGCAACCTGTCCTATGACGCGGCCGAGAGTGACCTCTTCGAGTTGTTCTCCGGCGTCGGCACGGTGGCCAATGTCGAAGTCATTTCCAACAAGCATACCCAGCGCTCCAAAGGCTTCGGGTTTATCCAGATGAACAGCGTCTCCGAGGCCAAACGCGCCGTCGAGGAACTCCACGACAAAGAATACATGGGCCGCAAACTCGTGGTCAGCGGAGCGAAGCTTCCGACCGACCGCGCCATCGGCCGTGACCGCGAGGAGGAGGCGCCCTCCGAAGACCGCGACGAGGAATCCTACCGGCAGGCCTGACCGCGTCGAACATTCCAACCAACCACGGGCCGGCTCACGCCGGCCCGTGCTGTTTTAAAAGTAGAAGCGGCGTCCCCGCCGCTTAACCAATGATCGACAAGCGGCGGGGCCGCCGCTTCTACTTTTTTCTTTCCCCGTGCCCGACCGCTCCATCCTCCGCCAGGCCGTCTTTCTCGCCGGCCCGACCTCCGTCGGCAAATCGGAGGTCGCGCTCGCCCTCGCCCAAAAACACCGCGGCGAAATCGTTTGTGCCGATGCCTTCCAGCTTTACCGCGAGTTTCCCGTCCTTAGCGCCCAACCCTCCGCGGCGGAGCGTGCCGCCGTGCCGCACCATTTGTTCGGCACGATCCCGTGCACCGATGCCATGGATGCCGCGCGTTTCGCCGACCTGGCACTCGCCGCGATCGAGAACATCATCGCCCGCGGCCGAACTCCATGGATCGTCGGCGGCAGCGGACTTTATCTCCAAGCGCTCACGACCGGTCTCCCGCCACTGCCCGCCATCGATCCCGTTATCCGCGAGGAGGTGCGGGAGCTGAAGCTCGACGCCCTGCTCGCGCGGTTGCGTGAGCTCGATCCGGACAGTTTGACCGCCATCGACACGCGCAATCCGCGCCGCGTGGCCCGCCGTTTGGAACTCAGCCTGCAAACCGGACAGCCCGCTTCCGCCATTCTCACCGAACCGCCCGCCCCCGAAGGTCTGCGCGGCGTGGTCCTGACCCGCGACCGTGATGAACTCAATGCCCGGATCGCCACCGCCGTGGCCGCCCGTCTGGCCGGCGGCGGCATCGAGGAAGTCCGCGCCGCCCGCGCCCTGGCCGGCCGCACCGCGCGTCAGATCCTCGGGTGGCGGGAAATCACCGCACTGCTCGAGAACAAAATCGACCGTGCCACTTGTGTCGAACTTGTCACCGCCGCGACCCGGCAATACGCCAAAAGGCAGTTGACCTGGTTCCGCGCCAAATCCACATTCCCCTTGGAGAATCTTTCGCCTGTGACGCCCGACTTTTTGGACCGCATCGCCCGTCAATTGGGCCTGCCATGATCGTCGCCACGCCTCCCCCGCGCGCCACCGAGAAAACCATCCTGGTCGGACTCGAACACGACGGCGTGACCAAGTGGGATCTGGAGGAATCCTTGAACGAATTGCGCGAATTGGCCGCCACGGCGGGTGCCACGGTGGTCGACATCGTCACGCAAAAACTGCCGCACCCGACCGCCCCGTATTACATCGGCAAAGGCAAAGCCGAGGAAGTCGCCCTGCTCTGCACCGAGAGCGGCGCGGGCTCGATCATTTTCGACGACGAACTTTCCCCCGCGCAGGGCCGCAATCTCGAGACCATCACGTCGAGAAAGATCCTCGACCGCACCCAGCTCATTCTCGACATCTTCGCCCGCCGCGCGCGCAGCCGGGAGGGACGCCTGCAGATCGAACTCGCGCAGCTGCAATACCTCCTGCCGCGTCTGACCCGCATGTGGACCCACCTTTCGCGTCAGACCGGCGGCATCGGCACACGGGGCCCGGGCGAAACCCAGCTTGAAGTCGACCGGCGCCGCGTGCAGGAACGCATCGCGCGTCTGCAAAAAGATTTGGAAGAAGTCCGCAAACACCGCGCCATCCAGCGCGAAGGCCGCGCCCGCCACCAGTGGCCGGTCGTGGCCATCGTCGGTTACACCAACGCGGGCAAATCCTCGCTGCTCAACCGCCTGACCAACGCCGGCGTCCTCGCCGAAGACAAACTCTTCGCCACACTCGATCCGACCACGCGCCAGTTCGTGCTGCCGAACAAATTGAAGGTCCTTTTCACCGATACGGTCGGTTTCATCCGGAAATTGCCCACGACCGTCATTGAGTCCTTCAAGGCCACGCTCGAGGAATTGAAATCCGCCGACCTGTTGGTCCATGTCGTCGACCTCAGCCATGCGCAGTGGGAGGAACACATCGTCGCGACGGAAGAGGTCATTCGCGAACTCGAAGCCGACGGCAAGCACACGTTGATTGTCTTCAACAAGATCGACCGGTTGGCCAATGCCGAAGCGATCGATGCCGCGCTGGCCCGCCATCCGCACAGCGTCGCTATTTCGGTGAAGACCGGGGAAAACCTCGAGCAGTTTGTCGACGAGCTGCAAAACCAACTCTCCGCCTGGCGTCTGCGCCAGAAGTTCCGCATCCCGCAGGCGGACAGCGCCGCGCTGGCCGAGTTGCACCAGGCCGGTCACGTGGTTGACATTGCCTACGATGGTGACGATGCCTTGGTCACGGCGCACATCCCGCCCGCGTTGGAAGCCAAGTTTGCCCGCTACGCGGTGTCCTGATTTTTTTTTAACAGAAGATAACGAAGGTAACGAAGTCGGCGGTTTTCCCTTGTTGGCCTTCGTGACCTTCTGTTCAAGTTCCGTCCGATGAAATCCTTCCGTGAAGAACTCTGGTTTGAAGTCCCCGCCCGCCGCGGGCTGCTCAACATCACGCCGCAGATCGAAACGTGCCTGCGCGCCAGCGGCATCCGGGAGGGACTGTGTCTGGTCAATGCCATGCACATCACGGCGAGTGTTTTCATCAACGACGATGAAAGCGGCCTGCACGCCGATTTGGAAAAGTGGCTGGAAAAACTTGCGCCGGAAAAACCGCACAGCCAATACCGTCACAATGGCGCGGAAGACAACGCCGACGCGCACCTCAAGCGCAGCATCATGGGCCGCGAAGTTGTGGTCGCGGTGACCGACGGCCGCCTCGATTTCGGACCGTGGGAGCAGATTTTTTACGGCGAGTTCGACGGGCTGCGCCGCAAGCGCGTCTTGGTCAAAATCATCGGCCAGTAGCTGCTACTTCTCCGCGAGGAGCTCCGTCTTGGCCGCGGCGAGTTCCTCGCGCTGGACTTTGCCCACCTTGGGGTATTCCAAGTGGAGCGAGTTGAGAGCCTCGATGACGGCGGCGGCGACGACCACGCGGGTGAACCATTTGTTGTCGGCCGGCACCACATACCATGGGGCGTCTTCGGTGGCGGTGTGGCGGATGGTTTCCTCGTAGGCCTTTTGGTAATCGTTCCAGTATTGACGCTCGTGTGAGTCGGCGGTGGAAAATTTCCAATTTTTTTCCGGCGTGTCGAGGCGGGCGAGGAAACGTTTTTTCTGCTCGGCCTTGGAAATGTTGAGGAAAAACTTGCGCACGAGCACGCCATTGCGCGCGAGGTAGCGCTCGAAAGAACGGATGTCCTCGAAGCGCTGCTTCCAGATATCTTTGGTCAGCAAGGGACGCGGGATCTTTTGTTTGCCGAGGATTTCCGGATGCACGCGTACGACCAAAGTTTCCTCGTAGTAGCTGCGGTTGAAGATGCCGATGCGTCCGCGTTCCGGCACGCGCTTGCTGCAGCGCCAGAGGTAATCGTGGTCGAGTTCCTCGCTGGTCGGGGCCTTGAACGAGTGGACCTCGCAGCCCTGCGGGTTGATGCCGGACATGACGTGCTTGATCGCCCCGTCTTTGCCCGCCGCGTCCATGGCCTGAAAAATCAGCAGCACCGACCACTGGTCCTGCGCGTAAAGTTTGTCCTGCAATGCGGACAGCGCCTGCACGCCCTGGGCGAGCGCCTCCTTGGCGCGGTCTTTGTCCTTGCTGTCGAACTTCAGTGTGTCGGCCGGGTTGTAGTCCTTGAGGCGGAAATTTTTCCCGGAGGTGACGGCGAACGGCGCGGCCAGTTCGTGGGCGCGTTTGACCAGTTTGTCGGATTTCATGGAGAAGAAAGTGAGTCTGCGCCAGGCCGCCGCTGCAGATCAATGGCCATGAGGAAAAATCCCGCAAAGGTGGGGCGGGGCCTCCGGACCCGCCGCCCGGGGGGAAAACTGGCGGGGCGCGGTCACTTTGTTATCCCCGCGGGAGCAGTTCAATGGCCCGCAGGCCAATCCACACGGCCAGGATGCAGGCCGCCACGCTGGACAGCACGTAGGCGCCCGCGATCCACGACTCGCCGCGGCGCAGGAGATAGACGGTCTCCAACCCGAAGGCGGAGAAGGTGGTGAAGCCGCCGAGCAGTCCGGTGAGGAGCAGCAACCTCATCTGCGGGGTGAACCATTCGAGGCGCTCGATCATTCCGGAGAGTGCTCCGATGAGGAGACAGCCGAGCACATTGACCGCGAAGGTGCTCCACGGGAATTTGCCGGCCAGCGTGTGGTGCAGCACCCAGCCACCGAGGAGGTAGCGCGCAATGGAGCCTGCGAATCCGCCCGCGCCGACAAGAAGAATGTTGGCTCCGCTGCTCAAGGTGACCACATGGTAAGGCTCCGGCGTCTTTTGCCAAGCCGCGCGGCAGATCAACATCCGTCCGCTCCGGGAAGCCGGCCAACTTTTCGGGTCCGGGCTTACCTGTGCTCTTGGTCGGCCACGAGGCGAGCCACGAGACCTGCGGTTTGGTCGAACGAGAGGAGGCCGGTGTTGAGCGTGGCGTGGTAGAGGGTCGGGTCGTCGATGTCGCGTTGGAAGTTGCTTTTGACGTAGCGGCGGCGGCCTTCGTCATGCTCATGCAGGTATTTTCCCGCGGCTTTGGCATCCAGGTGGAAATGCTTTTCGAGATGGGCCAGGCGGGTGCTTTCGGGGGCGATGAGACGGATGTGGATTCCGCTCTTCAACTTGGCGGTGATGATTTCGGCGCCGCGCCCGACAATGATGCAGCGTCCGAGGCGGGCCAGCTTGAGGATGGTGTCGCTGGTGTGGTGGAAGATGGTCCACATCGAGGGATGGAGGCCGAGCACCTCGCCGAGGATGGCCTGCACGGTGGTGTCCTTGTCTTCAAGGACAAGCTTGGCAATTTCTTGCGGCAGGTCGGCGTCCTCCAGCACCTTGGTGATGAGATTCTTGTCGAAAACGGTCCAAGGTTGGGCGTCTTCGGGCAGGTCTGCGTTGAGTTTTTCGGCCAGGAGATGGGCGACGGTCTCCGCGCCGGCGCCGGCTTGGCGGGAGAGGGTGACGAAAGGAAGACCGCTCGTCGTGCCGAGCGGGGCGCGGTCTTTTTGGCTGATAAAGTAGGCGCGGTATTTGGCGAAATAGTCGGGATCTGACATGGGAGTATGTTAACAGGCCCCCGGCGGGGAGCGGAAGGCGGGAGTGGGAGGTGAAATTGAAAAATGTAGCGGCGGTCTATGACCGTCGCTCCAAGGGGGTGGAAAGGTAGGGACACGCGGCTCGCGTGTCCGTGGGAATCGAGCGGACGAGCGGGCCGCTCGTCCCTACCTCAAGGCAGGAGCGCCAGGAGCGGGGCCGGGTAGACGCCGATCCAGATGATGAGGGCGCAGAGGAGGGCGATGGTCAGCTTGGCCAGGCCGCTGACTTCGATTTCGGGGGCGTCGGGGTCGGCGGGTTGCTGCCAATACATGGCGCGGATGACCTTCAAATAATAATAAAAGCCGGCGGCGACGGTGATGACGCCGAGAATGACCAGTCCCCAATGCTGCTGCTCGATGGCGCATTCGAAGATGAACAATTTGCCGAGGAAGCCGGCGGTGAGCGGGATACCAGCGAGGGAGAGCATCGACAACATGAGGGCGAAGGCGAGGTGGGGGGCGCGCTGGTTGAGTCCGTTGAAATTCGCGATGTCATCGCCGCCGGTGGCTTGGGCGACGATGGTCATGACGAGAAAGGCGAGCAGCGTCATGAGGAGGTAAGCGGCGAGATAGAAAAGAATGGCGGTGCCGGCGAAGGGGGCGCCGATGGAGACGATGCCGAGGAGAAGATAACCGGCGTGGCCGATGCTGGAGTAGGCGAGGAGGCGTTTGAGGTTGGACTGCGGGATGGCGGCGAGGTTGCCGAAGATCATGGTGGCGCCCGCTATGACGGCGAGGAGTGGGAGAATTTTTTCCTGGAGGGCGGGGACGACGAGGAAGGTTTGGACGACGCGGAGCAGAACGATGAAGCCGGCGGCTTTGGAGGCGACGGACAGGAAGGCGGTGACGGGGGTGGGCGCGCCTTGGTAGACGTCGGGCACCCAGAATTGGAACGGGGCGGCGGCGATTTTGAAACCGAGGGCGATGAGGACGAGGCCGAAGCCGAAGAGGAGGGCGGGCGCGGCGGCTTGGTCGAGGGCGGGAAGTTTGGCCGCGATGGCGGCGAGGTTGAATTGTCCGGTTACGCCGTAGATCCACGTGATGCCGTAGACGAGGAAGCCGGTCGAGAGGGCGCCGAGGACGAGGAATTTGGTGCCGGCTTCGAGGCTGTTCTCGTTGCGGCGGAGGTAGGAGACGAGGATGTAGAAGGTGATGGTGACCAGTTCGAGCGAGACGAAGATCATCACGAAGTCGACGGCGGAGGCCATCCACATGAGGCCGGCGCAGGCGAAGATGGGGAGAGTGTAGAATTCACCGAGTCCGGCGCCGCGGCGTTCGGAGGGAAGGTTGGCTTCGACCGTCGGGGCGTATTCGAGCGCCATGACGAGCACGACGACGGTGGTGAGGAGGGCGAATTGTTTGAGGAAGAGGGCGAGGGTGTCCGCGCTGTAGAATTTGGCGTAGGCGGCGGAGGCGTTCATCGCGGCGGGGTCGGCGAAGAAGGTGGCGCCGAGGATGCCGAGGAGTCCAAGAATGCCGACGTAGGCAATACCGCGTTTGGCGCCGGGGCCGGAGAAGGCTTCGGCCATGAGCAGGATGATGCCCAGGACGACGACGGAGACTTCGAGGTAGAGCGGATTCATCAGGGCAGGTAGGCGAAGACCGGGTTGAGGTAATCGAGTAGGAGGCCCGGACGGAATCCGGTGAGGAGGAGCACGGCGAGGAGGAGGATGACGGCCCAGCGGACGCCGGAGGAAATGTCGACGGTGTCATCTTGAACCGCTGATCCGCGTGCGCCCCAGAAAATGTTGCGGTAGGCGCGGAGCATGTAGACGGCGGAGATGACCACGCCCCAGAGGGCGAGGGCGGTGGCGGTTTGGAACCAGTTGAAACTGTCGACCGCACCGCGGGCGAAGGCACCGAAGAAAATCATGATTTCGCTGGCGAAGGTGGCGAAGCCGGGGAGACCGATCGAGGCCATGGCGGCGAAGCCGAAGAGGAGTCCGAGTTTCGGGGTGACACCGGCAAGGCCGCCGAGTTCGGAGAACTCGAGGGTGCCGGTGCGGCTGTTGATTTCCCCGCAGAGGGCGAAGAGGGCGGCCACGGTGAGTCCGTGCGCGAAGAGCATGAGCGACATGCCGGCGAGTCCGAGTTGGTTGAGGGCGACGAAGCCGAGGAAGGCGTAGCCCATGTGCATGACGCTCGAGTAGCCGAGCATGAGGTCGAGGCGTTTTTGCGCGAGGGTGACAAAGCCGACGTAGAGGATATTGCCGAGGAGGAGGACGAGGACGAGGTGGGCGAACTGTTGGATTTCTTCGGGGAAGATGGGCACGACGAGGCGGAGGAGTCCGTAGAGTCCGAACTTTTTCAGCACCCCGGCATGGAGCATGGCGGCGGGCGCGGGGGCGGAGGCGTAGGCTTCGGGGGCCCAGGTGTGGAACGGGAAGAGGGCGATGAGGATGCCGAAGCCGAAGAGGAGGAGGAGGTAGACCACGGGGCCGGGCGTGAGGAGGCCGGCGTAGCCGAGTTGCTGGAGGAGGCGGATGTCGAGGGTGCGGAGTCCTTCGGGGACGGCGAGCCAGAGACCGATCAATCCGAGCAGAAGAATGAAGCTGCCGAAGGCGAGGTAGATGGTCACTTTCCACGCGATGCGTTGGCGTTCGCCCGAGCCCCAGATGCCGATGAGGAGGAAGGTGGGGATGAGGGCGAGTTCGTGGAAGGCGTAAAAGAAGAAGAGATCGATCGAAGAGAAGGCGCCGATAGCGCCGGCGGAGATGAAGAGGAGGCAGGCGTAGAACATGCCGGGCGATTTTTCGACCTGCGGCGTGACCCAGACGGCGGCAAAGGTGACGAGCGTAGCGAGCAGGAGGAGGACCATGCTCAGTCCGTCCGCCCCAAGCGAGAAGCTGAGGCCGTAAGCGGGGAAGAGCGCGTTTTCGCTAACGAATTGGAAGCCGCCGATTTCGAGGTTGTAGGATGCGAGGAGGTAGAGGCTGAGGAGGAGATTGGCTCCGGCGCCGAAGAGCGAAATGCGGCGCGGCGAGGAGCCCGCCATGCAGAATGCGGCGGTGACCAGCGGGATGAGGATGAGGGAGAGGAGAGGGCTCATCATCGGAAAACGAGGAAGTAGAGGACGAGCAAGACGCCGGCGCCGAAGAAGAAGGCGTAGGCTTGCAGGTTGCCGAGTTGGAGGAGACGCAGGAGGTAGCCGGTGCCCCAGACGGTGCGGGCGCTGCCGGTCACGATCACGCCGTCAATGATCCAACGGTCAAACCACGAAGCGAGCACGGCGAGTCCGCCTTGCCCGCGGGCGACGAGCCAGTTGTAAAAATTGTCGATGTAGAGGCGGTTGGCGAAGAGCGGGATGCGGACGGGATCATGGGTGGGACCGCGCAGATAAAGCAGCGCGGCAAGGACGGCGCCGGCGGCGAGGAAGCCGAGGACGATTTTGTGCGCGATGGCCGGGGCTTCGGCGTAGGCGATTTCGAAGAAGTGGCTGACGAACCAGGGGTAACCGGCAATAACCGCGGGGACGGCGAGGATGACGAGCGGCAGCGTCATGACGAGCGGGGATTCTTTGGCCCGGGCAGCGTGGTCGCCGCGGGGTTTGCCGAGGAGGACGACGAGCAGAAGGCGGAAGGTGTAGAGGGCGGTGAGGAGGACGGCGCTGGCGGTGATCCAGAATCCGGTGCGGTTGTTGAGCCAGGCCCACTCGATGATGTTGTCCTTGCTGAAAGATCCGCTGAAGAAGGGGACGCCGGCGAGGGCGAGTCCGCCGGCCAGCATGCAGAGCGCGGTGATGGGCATGCGGGTGAGGAGACCGCCCATTTTCCAGATATTCTGCTCGTGGTGCAGGGCGATGATGATCGAACCCGCGCAGAGGAAGAGGAGGCACTTGAAGAAGGCGTGGGTGAAAAGATGGAACATGGCGACGTCGCCCGTGGCGCCGACGCCGATGCCGACAACCATGTAGCCGAGTTGCGAGATGGTGGAATAAGCGAGGATGCGTTTGATGTCGTCCTGCTGGATGGCCATTAGTCCGGCCGCAAAGCAGGTGATGGCGCCGACCCACATGATGACTTCGCGGACGACGTCCGGCGCGGCGAGCAGGATGGGAAAAATGCGGGCCAGCAGGTAGACACCGGCGGCGACCATGGTGGCGGCGTGGAGGAGCGAGGACACCGGGGTCGGGCCCTCCATCGAGTTGGGCAGCCAGACGTGGAGCGGCATTTGGGCGGACTTGCCAATAGTGCCGCAGAAGACGAGGAGGCAGGCGGCGATGAGGTAGCCGGGGTGGAGGGTGAGGGCGGACAGGTTTTCTTCGATCCCGGCGAACATGATCGAACCGGTGGCCAGCCAGAGCATGAGGATGCCGAGGATGAAGCCGAAATCGCCGACGCGGTTGACCGTGAAAGCCTGCTTGGCGGCGTCCGCCGCGGAGTCCTTGCGGAAATAGTGCCCGATGAGCAGGTAAGAGCTGACCCCGACCAGTTCCCAGAAGATGAACATCATGACGAAGTTGTCGGCCAGGACGATGCCGAGCATGGAGAAGAGGAAGAGGCAGAGGGACGCGTAGTAACGCGGGATGCCTTCGTCCCCGCGCATGTAGCCGGCGGAGTAGATGAAGACGAGGGTGGCAATCGTGGTGACCACGACGAGCATGAGGCGGCTCAGGTTGTCGAGGATGATGCCGATGGGGACGGAGAAGACGCCGGGAACTTCAATCCAGGGGATTTGCGCGGTGACGGCGAGGGACGGGTTGAGGAAAACTTTCCAGCTGAGGAAACAGGTCAGCGCGACGGTGAGGATGCCGACCGCACCGGCGGCGGCATTGCGGCGCGGGAGGACGAAGAGAATGAACGCGGCCGCGACGAGCGGGGCGAAGAGGATGATCCAAGGATAAAGTTGCGGGTCCATCAGGTCAGAATTTCATCCGGTTGAGGTCCTCGACGTGCGTGGTTTGGCGCAGGCGGTAAAGGGCGACGATGATGGCGAGCCCGACCGCCACTTCGGCGGCGGCCACCGTGATGATGAAGAACACGAGGACTTGGGCGTTGTAGTCGGGGAGTCCGAAGGTGGTGACGCCGTGGCGGGCGAAGGCGACGAGGGAGAGATTGGCCGCATTGAGCATGAGTTCGAGGCTCATGAAGATGATGAGGAGGTTGCGGCGCAGGAGGACACCGGCGAGGCCGATGGAAAAAAGGAGGCCGCTGACCAAAAGATAATCGCCGAGGGTGGGCATGGTCAGGAGAGATGGGGTGGCACGGGCTGGAGGCCCGTGGTTTTGGTCGTGACGGGCGGGACGCCCGTGCCCCCTGCCCGACCGTGGCCTCGGCATCTTGCCGATGATGTCTTTTCGTCATGGGCAGGATGCCCATGCCACTTTTGGGGCGGAGAGGTTTTCATCGCAGGTTGCGGCGGCTGAGGATGACGACACCGACGGTGGAGACAAGGAGGAGGACGCCGATGACTTGGAAGGGGAGGTTGAAACCGCTGAAGAGGGTCATGCCGATTTCGTAAGCATCGGGGTATCCGGTGCGGGCCAGAGGGGGAAAGTGATCGGCGGAGGAGGGGAGGGATTTGACCACGTGCGTGATGAGGACCACGAAACCGCCGAGCACGGCGAGTCCGCCGGCCAGAGCGGCAATGTTGAGGCGGCGGCGGGTCTCGGCCTTGAGGTCGAGGAGCATGATGATGAAAAGGAAAAGGACCATGACCGCGCCGGCATAGACGAGGACCTGGATGACCCCGATGAAGAAGGCGTCGAGGGTGACAAAAAGAGCGGCGAGGGCAAGGAAGGAGAGGACGAGACTCATCGCGCTGTTGACCGGGTTGCGGAAAAGAACGACGGCCGCGGCCGAGGCGAGCATCAGCACGGAGAAGACCCAGAACAGGATGGTGAGCATGCGGTGGTTTGCGCCGGGGGCGCTTTTCGTGCGCCGCTTTGCAGGCCGGAAGGCGACAGCCTAGGAGGCGAGCAGGCCCGTTTCGATCACTTTTTTTCGTTCCACTTGTGGACCAGGCCGGACATGACACCGCCCAATTCGTAGAGCTTTTCCTTGTCGTGGACCATTTCGGCGCGGGTCAGGCCGGTGATCGAGTAGTCCTTGCGCAGGAAAATGGCCTGTTCGGGGCAGACTTCCTCGCAGAGTCCGCAGTAGATGCAGCGGATCATGTCGATGTCGAATTTCTCGGGGTATTTCTCGACCTTGGACCACGGGCTGTCGCCGGGGAGTTCGCCGGGTTTGATCGTGATGGCGCGGGGCGGACAAATGAACTCGCAGAGCTGGCAGGCCACGCAGCGCTCGCGGTCATGCTCGTCCTTCACCAAGGTCGGCGCACCGCGATACCACTCGGGCATGGCGCTGTCCCACTTCTGCTCGGGATACTGCATGGTGACCTTGGTCTGACCGAAGAGCATCTTGAAGAAATGTATGATCGTGATCCAGAGGCCGCCCAGGATGGCGGGAAAGTAGGAGCGTTCGAGAAGGCTTAGTTTCGGGCGTTGGACGATCGTGGCCATGTCAGGATTGGAGATAAGCGAGGATGCCCGCGGTGAGGAAGATGTTAACCAGCGCCACCTCGAAGAAAACATACCAGCCGAGATTCATCAACTGATCGAAGCGGAAGCGCGGCAGGGTCCAGCGCACCCAGAGGAAGAAAAAGATGATCGCGGCGACTTTGGCGAAGAACGTGCCGATGTTGACCAGTCCCCAGAACCAGCCCTGCGAACCGTCCGGGATAAAGGGCAGGCTCCATCCGCCGAGGAAAAGGGTCACGATGACTCCGGCCCCGGCGATCATGGCGGCGTATTCTCCGAGGAAAAAGAGGGCAAAGCGCATCGACGAGTATTCCGTATGGTAACCGCCGATCAGCTCCTGCTCGGCTTCGGGCAAGTCGAAAGGCATCCGGTTGGTTTCAGCGAACATGGCGATCATGAAGATTACGAACGAAATCATCATGGGGATCCAAAGGAGGGTCTGTGCGAGATCGAGCCCGAACATGCTCCCGCTGTCCGTGGTGATCTCAAGCAGCCCCCCGCCGCTCTGGAACCAGGCGGGGAAGACCATCCATCCGTTGTCCACCTGGTATTGCACGATCTCGCCGAGGTTGAGCGTGCCGGTGATCATGAAGACGGGCACGACGGAGAGTCCGAGCGAGAGTTCGTAGGAAATCATTTGCGAACTCGAGCGGATGCCACCGAGGAACGGGTATTTCGAGTTCGAGGCCCAACCGGCGAGGACGATGCCGTAAACCCCGAGCGAGGAAACGGCGAAGACCCAGAGCACGCCGATGTCGAGATTGGCAATGACCATGGGAACCCCGAAGAGCGAACTGCCAAAGGGGAGCACGGCGACAACGAGGATGGCCGGGATCATGGCCAGGCTCGGCGCGATGCTGAAAAAGAATTTGTTCACCCCGGCGGGAACGAAATTTTCCTTGAGGAGGAGCTTCACTCCGTCGGCGATCGGTTGGATCAGCCCGGCCCAGCCGACGCGGTTCGGCCCGACGCGATCCTGGATGAAGGCGCTGACCTTGCGCTCCGCCCAGACCGAGTAGGCCACCATGGTGAGGACGACGCCCATGATGACCATGGTTTTGAGGGCCGACGTCCAGACGAGAAAAATCTCGGGCTGAAGAAAGAGGTCGAGGCTCGGCATGACGTGAGCGGCGGGGTGCCCGCGGCGAAGCAAGATTTTTAGCGGCGCGAGCGGCCTTCTTCAATCCCAAAGCCGGAGCGGCTCAGATTTCCAAGGTGGCCTGCTTCTCGCCCAGGGTGATGGCTTCCAGTGCCATATAGCAGGCGCGTTCTTGCAGGGTGCCGAGGATTTCGGGGTCGTCCTCGTCGAAGCGTCCGATGTTGAGCTCGGCTTGGAGGAGGCCTCCTTTGTCGACCATGATGGAGCGGGCGTGGACCTCGCCGCGGAGAAAACCGCGCTTGAGGATGCGCAGGGTGCCGTTGCAGTAGATGCGGGCGGTGATTTTTCCACGGACCACCATGTCATGGACGCGGATCGGATGGGCGACCACCACGTCGGCGCCTTTTTCGATGCGGATGCGGCGGGACCCGACTTCGCAATTGAGCCGGCCGGCCGTGCGGATCTTCGTTTCGCCGTCGCAAAAAATTTTCCCCGCCGCCCCGCCGCCGATGTCGGCCGCGCCGCAGATGGTGACTTGGTTGTTCAAGTAGCCGAATTTTTTGATGGTCAATGTGCCGCGGGTGCGGACGACACGGCTGATGCGCTTCTCGACCAGAACGTCATAGAGGTCGATGGGTGCATTGCAATTCGGGCAGGAGGTCGAAGCCGCAAGGTAGGGCA
Source organism: Chthoniobacterales bacterium (assembly GCA_044359955.1). Classification (GTDB taxonomy): domain Bacteria; phylum Verrucomicrobiota; class Verrucomicrobiia; order Chthoniobacterales; family JACTMZ01; genus JACTMZ01. The sequence continues at coordinate 333,123 of JBIKLF010000001.1, forward strand.
CCTCGTGGAGGCGGCCGCACTCGTGACAACGGACACGTTTGAACTCCGGGGGCCGCCAGCGATGGTAGTATTCGCGCAGCTGGTCGATCTGCGGTTCGTAGCGGAGCAACCACGGCTCGGCCTGTCGCAGGGCGCGCTTTGTCAGCGGGGCCAAGCGCGCGGCCAGCGGGGCGAGGCGTTCGCCCCAAGTGGCGACTTTGGCCTGGGTGGCGGCGGGCGGCTTGTCGCCCAACTCGAAATGGTTGCCGCAGGCCCGGCAGAAAGTGCTGATGACGCCCGGCACTTCCTGCTGCGAGGCTGCGCACTTCGGACAGGAGACCGCTTTTTTCGGTTTCCTTGGCGGCATGACAGCTCCGCTTGTTTAGAGCAGACCTTTTTTCGGGTCGCCGCCGGGTGCGCCGCCGGCCGGGCGCGCATCGGTGCGCGGGAGGGCGGATTTGTTCGGGCTGACTTCGGATTTGCCGACAAAGGTGGCGCCGTCTTCGATGATGATGCGGCCGGCGCGGAGATCACCGACGAGTTGTGCCGTGGCTTTGAGTTCGACCCGCTCGGCGGCATCGATATTGCCCTGCACGGAGCCGTGGATGATGACCGACTTGGATTTCAATTCGCCCTGCACGTGGGCGCTTTTGCCGACCGTGAGGGTGGCATTGGACTGGATTTCGCCTTCGATTTTGCCGTCGAAAACGAGGTCGTTTTGGAACTTGAGGGTTCCTTTGATTTCCACGTCGCTGGAAAGGTGGTTGCGGTTGGCGGTGCCGGTGGGTGTTTCGTTCATGGGATTGACGATATTGCTGAGATTCATTGTTTGGTGAAGCGTCCACGTTAATGGACGGGACCGGGGTGTCAAAAGGAAAGCGGCGAACGGAAAAATGCGCGGGCCGGGTCAGCCGGCGAGTTCTTCCGCCGGGTAGGTCCAAATTTCGCTCAGCGTGGGATGGTAGTGGGGAATTCTGACGAATTCGGCGGCGGTGGCGCGGTAACGCAGGGCGACGACGACTTCATGGATGAGTTCCGAGGCGTGGGGTCCGACCACGGCCCCGCCAAGGAGTTCGCCCGTTTTGCGGTCGGCGAGCAATTTGACAAAGCCGTCGGGTTTGCCGTGGACGATGGATTTGCCGTGGTCGTCGAACGGATAGGTCGCCGCAGCGAAGTCGAGCCCGAGTTCGGCCGCCTCGCGGGCGGAGAGACCGACCATGGCGGCCTCGGGTTGGGTGAAGACGGCAAAGAGGCGGAGGCGGTAGTCGATCGTTTCGAGGGGTTCGTTTTTCCCGCGCAGGAACCTTGCCGCGTTGCGGGCGGCAATTTCGCCCTGCTCGATGGCAATGTGAACGATTTCCAATTTCCCGGTCACATCGCCGGCCCCGAAGATGTGCGGGACGGAAGTTTGTTGGGTGTCGGTGGTGGCGAGGGGACGGCCGGGCGGAATGTCGAGGCCGGCGGCAGCGAGATCAAGCCCGGCGGTGGCGGCATCGCGTCCCAGCGCGAGCAGAATTTCGTCCGCTTCGAGCGTCTCCTCCCGATCGTTGTGCGCGACGCGCACCCATTTGCCGCGCGGGCTGCGTCCGGTCTGGAGGATTTTGCCGCCAAGGACAAATTTGGTTCCGTGCCGCTCCATGCCGTGTTGCACCGCGTCGGCCACATCGCGATCCATCGAGCTGAGGATCTGCTTGCTGCGTTGGACCACGGTGACCTCCGCGCCGAGGGCACGATGGTAGTGGGCCATTTCGAGGGCGACGGGCCCGGCGCCCAAGACGAGAAGCGACTTGGGGGGGTGCGGGTTGTCGAGGACGTCATCGCTGACCAATGGCGCGGCTTCGGCCAGTCCGGGAATGTCCGGATGACGGATGACCGAGCCGGTGGCGACGAGGATGCTGCGGGCGGTGATGATTTGTTCCCCGCCCTGGCGCAGGCGCACGACCAATTTGTCCGGACCGGCGAAACGGGCGTGTCCGCGGATGAGTTCGAAGCGTCCGTTCTCCAGTTGCTCGGCGCGGTATTTGGCAAACCCGGAGATGAGGCGTTTTTTGCGCTCGATAATTTTCGCCCCGTCGAATCCGGGATTCCCGGCGTGCAGCCCGAACTCCCCGGCTTCGCGCATGTCCTGCAGGCGGTTGGCCGACTCGATGAGCGTCTTGCTCGGCATGCATCCGCGCAGAATGCAGAGCCCGCCGAGTTCCTCCGAGCCGTCGATGACCGCGGTGCGGAGACCTTCGCCTGCCGCAGTGCGCGCGGCGGCGTATCCCCCGCTCCCGCCACCGACGACCACAAAATCGAATTCACTCATCCCGCACCTTGTAAACGCGGAAGAAGGGGTTGGCGAATACGGGTTCGAGGAAGTCGGGGATCTCGCGCCCGCGGGCCAGGCGGACGATGAGCGGATCGCCGGGCGGAGGAACGCCGAGGAGTGCGGCCGAGGTGGATATCACCCGTTCCGGCGCATCGGTCACCACGTATTTCACCTGCCGCAGACGGAGTTGCGCCGCGGCCACGGCATCGTCATCGGCGAGGAAAAAGCGCGCCGTGTCGGCCGTTCCCGGCAGGCTTTGGTGCGAGGTGCCGCCGACCATGGGTTGTCCGCTCCGGTGGGCCAGCGCGGGCGAAATCCACCACGGCGCGAGCACGCCCCCGCGCGGTTGGCTGCGCAGGAACTCGGCGGTTTGCTCGAGGAGCGCGGCTTCTCTCACTGCTTCCTGCCTCCGCGCTGCCTCCTGCGGTGAGGGAAGAGTGCGTGCTTCCCAGGCCGCGGCGACCGGCCAGAGGCTGACCAAGAAGAGGAGCCAGACCAGCCACGGCTTGGCCAGCGGACGCAGGATCCACGGCAAGGCGAGACAGAAGATGGCCGCCAACCACGGATTCCAGCGCGCCTGCCATCCGGTCAGCGCGGTGACCACGGCGAGGAGCACAAGAACGAGGAGGGCGAGGGGATCGCGGCTTTTGAGATAGTTCCAGGCGAGGAGAAGCGGGGCGGGAACCAGAAGCCATCCGGTCCACGCGAAGAGTGCCTGCGGCGTGGCGCCCTGCAGTTCCCCGAGCAGCGCGGCCCACCGCGGGAAAAATTCCCGCACGACCGGATCCGGCCACGGGTTGCGGAAACCCTCGAACGCCCACGCGGCGAGGGCGAGGCCTGCGGTCAGGAGCAAGGCCCGCCGCCAGACCGCCGGCCACGCCGCTTTTCGCAGGGCGATGGCTCGGGCCACTTCCTGGGTGGCGAGGAGGACGAGCGGTTCGAACCATGAAACCCAAAGAGCGAAGCCCCAAACGCCGGCCGAGGTCCAAGCCCAGGCCGGATGCGCCGTGCGGACAAAGGCGAAATTGGCGGCCAGCGCGATGGTGGTCAGGGCCACGAGCAGCGATTGATGGTCGGGACGGCCGAGCGCGAAGGCATGGGTGAGCGCCGGCGAAACGGCGAAGAGAAATAACATGGGCCCGCGCGGACGCAGGTCGATCGTCCGGGACCAAAAAAAGAGGAAGAGCAAGGTGAGGAGTCCGAGGAGCGGCGAGATCCAGGCGCCCGCGACCTCGAGCGGATGGATGAAGAGGCCCAAGGCCGCGATGAGGTAGTCCAGCGGCGCGGTGGTATGCGGCACGGTGCCGGCGGGATGATTTTCAAAATCGTGGGCGCGCACGATGGTGCCGGGCCGGGCGGCGACCAAGGCTGCACGTTGCATGCGGCTGTGGCAGTCGCCGTCGGCCAAGACCACCAAGGTGCCGCCATCGGCGAGCGGAATCATGACCTGGCCGTGATTCCAGGTCACGGCGGCGAGGAACAGGGCGGCGAGCAAGAAGGCGCCGGCGAGTTGCGGGACAATTTTCGGCACGGGCCGCCATCGTGCGGGAAGAGGTGCGGAAAAAGCCAACCGGAAAACGTTCCGTGGCAGGGTTGGTCATGATGCGAGTGCCCGGCCGCTCCCGTTTTTCCGGGCCGTGCCAGCGCAGGCATCGAACCTCGCTGGCCCGCTTATGACTCGGAAAAGCGGCGGCCGCGCCCAAAAAAGGCTGGAGCGGGGCGCGTGTCGGGATACTTTGGACAAACGCACCCGCTGAGCCGGGCGCATCCCGGAAGAAACGATATTTTATGGCGTCGAAAGAGAAGGAAATCACGGAAACGGCCCTGGCCAAAGACACGGCCTACGGCGCCGCGCAGATCGACAAACTCGAAGGCTTGGAAGCGGTGCGCAAGCGGCCGGGGATGTATATCGGTTACACCGATGAGCGCGGCCTGCACCACTGCGTTTACGAGGTCCTCGACAACTCGATCGACGAACATCTGGCCGGTTTCTGCACCCACATCGACGTGACCATCCACGCCGACGGCTCATGCTCCGTCCGCGACAATGGCCGCGGCATTCCGGTCGACATGCACCCGAAGTGGAAGATCCCGGCCATCGAGTTGGTGCTGACCAACCTCCACGCCGGCGGAAAATTCGGTCAGGGCGCCTACAAATTCAGCGGCGGTCTCCACGGGGTCGGCGCCAAGTGCGTCAACGCGCTCTCCGAGTGGTTCAAAGCGGAGGTTTATCGGGATGGTCAGGTCTATTTCATGTCGTTCGCCAAAGGCAAAACGACGCAGCAACTCACCGTCCTGAGCGAGCTGAAAAACAAAAAGCAGACTGGCACGCAGATCACGTTCTTGCCGGATACCGAAATTTTCACCACCACGGAATTTGTCTTCGAGCGCCTCGGGGCGCGCATGCGCGAGTTGGCCTTCCTCAATTGCGGCCTCGAAATCCGCCTGACCGACGAGCGCGTCGAGGGCGAACCGAAAAAGACCCTTTTTGTCTACAAGCTCGGCATCGAGGAATTCGTCAAGGAATTGGGCGAAAGCAAATCGGTCCTTCACCCGAAGGTGATCAAGCTGACCGGCGCGCGGAAGACGAAGATGAAGAACAAGGATGGCGAGGACGTCGAAGAAGACGTCCTGGTTGAGTGCGTGCTGCAATACAACGACAGCTACACCGACCAGATCCTCTGCTTCACCAATTCGATCCCGAACCCGGACGGAGGCACGCACATCACCGGGTTCCGCTCGGCGCTGACCCGCGCGATCAATCAATACACAAAGGCCAACAATCTGGTCAAAGACAAGGATCCCATCATCACCGGCGACGACGTGCGCGAGGGCCTGCTCTGCGTCCTCAGCCTCAAGCACCCCGACCCGAAATTCGAGAGCCAGACCAAAGTCAAACTGGTCAACCCCGAGGTCGACGGCATTGTCAGCTCGATCATCTACGAAGGGTTGATGGATTTTTTCGAGACCAACCCGCCCATCGCGAAAAAGATTTTCGAAAAAGCGATCACCGCGGCCCGGGCCCGCGAGGCGGCCCGCAAAGCCCGCGAGACGGTGCGCAAGAGCGCGCTGACCGGCGGCGGACTACCTGGCAAACTGGCCGACTGTTCCGAGCGCGATCCATCGCTGACCGAACTCTTCATCGTCGAGGGCGACTCGGCCGGTGGCTCGGCCAAGCAGGGGCGCGATCGCCGCTTCCAGGCCATCCTGCCGATTCGCGGCAAGCTGATCAACGTGGAGAAAGCGCGTTTGGACAAGGTGCTCCAGAACACCGAAATCCAGACCATGATTACCGCGGTCGGCACCGGCATCGGCGAGGGTGACCAGGAGGGCGCGTTCAATTTCGGGAAGCTGCGCTACGGGCGGATCATCATCATGACCGATGCCGACGTGGACGGATCGCACATCCGCACCTTGCTGCTCACCTTTTTCTACCGCCAGATGACCGAGTTGGTCCGTCGCGGTTGCATTTACATCGCGCAGCCGCCGCTTTACCAGATCAAGCGGAGGAAACGCGAGGAATACGTCGATGACGACGCGCAGCTGACCAAGATCCTCATTTCGCTCGGCGCGGAGGAGGTCAAACTCGTCCACCTGAAAAACGAAAAGGCCTTCAGCGAGACGCAGCTCAAAGAAATCCTCGAACTCCTCGAACGCCTGAACAAGCACAGCAACGCGATCCAGCGTCTGGGCGGAGACTTCGAGAGTTACCTCGAGGCGCGCGACCCGAAGGATGGCCGCCTGCCCATTTACCTGATCAAAATCCGCGACGGCAACACGGAGTCGGTCGAATATTTCCACGACGAGAACGAGCTGCAGGCCTTCGCCAAGAAGAACAACGACCTCAATTTGTTCGAGGGTGAAGAACCGGAAAGCACGGAGGGCGAGACTGCGCCGAAGGAAAAAGAAACCCCCGGGCGGCGCCGTCGCGCGCGCCTCCTCGAAATCCACGAGTCGGTCGCGGTCGACAAGTTGGTCAAGGAACTCTCGAAAAAGGGCCTCGAAATCGATCATTATACGGCGACCGACCGGCCGATTTTCCATTTGGTCGAAGGCGAAGGCGAGCGTGAGACAAAACACGAAATCTTCGCTATCCCGCGCATTCTTGATCTGGTCAAAGAAATCGGCCGCCGCGGCGTGCAGATCAAACGGTTCAAGGGCCTCGGTGAAATGAACGCCAAGGAACTTTTCCAGACCACGATGGATCCGGACAAACGCCGGCTCTTGCGGGTCAGGCTCGACGACAGTAACGCGGTCGAAGCCGATAAAATGTTCACCGTCCTCATGGGCGACGTGGTCGAACCGCGCCGCCATTTTATCGAGGACAACGCCCTCAACGTCCGCAACCTCGACATCTAGAAAGACCCGTCCCCATGCCCGCCAAATCCGCCGAACCGAAAACCGAACTCGCCACCGACAAAGCGTCCTCCCAACGCAACAAGAACCTCGATCTCGCCCTGCAGCAGATCGCCAAGGATTACGGCGACGGCGCCATCATGCGCCTCGGCGACCATTCGCAGACCAACATCGACGTCATTCCGACCGGCAACATCATGATCGACCGCGCGCTCGGCGTGGGCGGGGTGCCTCGCGGTCGTATTGTCGAGATTTACGGACCCGAGTCCTCCGGCAAAACCACCCTCACGCTGACCATCATTGCCCAGGCCCAACGGCGCGGCGGGTTGGCCGCCTTCATCGACGTCGAGCACGCCCTCGATCCGAAATACGCCCAGCGTCTCGGGGTCAATCTCGACGACCTGCTGGTTTCCCAGCCCAGCTCGGGCGAGGAGGCGCTCCGCATTTGCGAAACACTCGTCCGCTCCAACGCGCTCGACGTCATCGTCCTCGATTCGGTGGCCGCCTTGGTCACCAAACAGGAATTGGAAGGCGAAATCGGCGATTCCACGGTCGGCGCCCAGGCCCGCCTGATGAGTGCGGCCATGCGCAAACTCACCGCCCTCATTGCCAAAGCCCGCACCTGCTGCATTTTCACCAACCAGATCCGCGAAAAAATCGGTGTCATGTTCGGCAGCCCGGAAACCACCCCCGGCGGCAAGGCGCTCAAATTTTACTCCAGCGTGCGGATGGATATCCGCCGCATCGGCGCGATCAAGCAGGGCGACGGCACCGTCACCGGCAACCGCACCCGGGTCAAGGTGGTGAAAAACAAAGTCGCCCCGCCTTTCACCGAGGCGGAATTCGACATCATGTACAACGAGGGCATTTCCAATGTCGGCTCGCTCATCGACATCGCGCTGGAAAAAAACGTCATCGAGAAACGCGGCAGCTGGCTCAGCTTCAATGGCAACCAGCTGGCCCAAGGCCGCGATGCGGCCAAAGAAGTGCTCAAGGCCGACCAAAATTTGTACAAGGAAATCGAGGAGGCCACGCTTGCCTCGATGAACGCGGTCGAGGCAGCATAAGAAGGTAGGGACGAGCGGCTCGCTCGTCCTGCCGATTGAAACGGACACGCGAGCCGCGTGTCCCTACCTTTCACCACGCATGAATATCCACGAATACCAAGCCAAGGAACTCCTGACCAAGTTCGGTGCGGACAACCCGCGCGGTTCCGTCGCCCGCACGGCGGCCGAGGCGGAGAAAGTGGCGCGCGAACTCGGGACCAACTCGATTGTGGTCAAAGCGCAAATTCATGCCGGCGGCCGCGGCAAAGGCGCTTTCACCAACGGATTCCAGGGCGGGGTGCATCTCTGCAAGACGGCCGGCCAGGCCCGCGATATCGCGGCCAAGATGATCGGACAGACGCTGGTCACGCATCAGACCGGACCCGAGGGACGCCTGGTCAACCAGGTGCTGGTCGCCGAATCGGTCGAGATCGAGAAGGAATTTTATTTCGCCATCCTCATGGACCGCGCCACCGGTGCGCCGGTCATCGTGGCCAGCCGCGAGGGCGGAATGGATATCGAGGAAGTCGCGGCCCAGAGCCCGGAAAAAATCCTCCGCGAAGCCGTTGATCCGGCGTTCGGTTTGCAACCTTACCAGACCCGCAAATTGGCCAAAGAACTCGGCTTTGCGCCCGGCCAAATGCGAGGTGCCTGCAAATTGTTCGCCGCCCTCTACCGCTGTTTTCTTTCGTCCGATTGCTCGATGGTCGAGATCAACCCGCTCGTCTTGACCAAAGGCGGCGAGGTCCTCGCCTTGGATGCCAAATTCTCCTTCGACGACAACGCGCTTTTCCGTCATCCCGACATCGTCGCGCTGCGCGACGTGGCGGAGGAGGATCCGCGCGAAGTGGCCGCCTCCAGGCATCACCTGAGCTACATCGGGTTGGATGGCAATATCGGCTGCCTGGTCAATGGTGCCGGTCTGGCCATGGCCACCATGGACATCATCAAGCACCACGGCGGCGAACCGGCCAACTTCCTCGATGTCGGCGGCGGGGCCAGCGAAGAGCAAGTGACCGAAGCTTTCAAAATCCTGCTCTCCGACGCGAAGGTCCAAGCGATTCTGGTCAATATTTTCGGCGGCATCATGAAATGCGATGTCATCGCGCAGGGTATCCTCAACGCGGTCAAGGCGGTGAAGCTCGAGATCCCGCTGGTCGTCCGTCTCGAAGGCACCAATGTGGAGGCGGGTCGCAAGCTATTGGCCGAATCAGGCCTCCCTATCGTCACGGCCAATGATTTGGATAACGCCGCCCAGCAAATCGTCGCGTTGGCGCCGAAGAATTGAAATTCAACCACGGATGACACGGATTTCACGGATGGCTCAGAAAGAATTCTTATCAGTGTTATCTGTGTAATCGGTGGTCAAACCTCTTCCTCTCTAATCATGTCCGTTCTCGTCGACAAAAACACCCGCCTGGTTGTGCAGGGCATCACCGGCAAGTCCGGCGCCTTCCACACGCGCAACTGCATGGAATACGGCACGAATGTCGTGGCCGGAGTCACTCCCGCACGGGGCGGCGAGAAATTCGACGACAAGGTGCCCGTCTTTGACACCGTCCACGAAGCGCGCCAAGAGACGGGCTGCAATGCCACCATGATCTTTGTTCCGCCGGAGTTCGCGGCGGACGCCATCCTCGAGGCCGCCGATGCCGGGGTGGAGCTGATTGTCTGCATCACCGAGGGCATTCCGGTCATGGACATGATGCGGGTCAAAGAACTGCTCCAATCGAGTCCTTCACGCCTGATCGGTCCGAATTGTCCGGGTATCATCACTCCCGGCCAGTGCAAGATCGGCATCATGCCCGGCTACATTCACAAACCGGGCCACATCGGCGTGGTCTCCCGCTCCGGCACGCTCACCTATGAAGCGGTCTGGCAATTGACCAGCCGCGGGGTGGGACAATCAACCTGCATTGGCATTGGTGGTGACCCGATCATCGGCACGACCACGCTTGATGCGGTGCAACTTTTCGCCGGCGACCCCGACACGCACGGAATCATTCTGATCGGGGAAATCGGCGGCAGTGCCGAGGAAGAGGCCGCGGCTTGGCTCAAGGAAAACTGCGACAAGCCCGTGGCCGGTTTCATTGCCGGGGCCACGGCACCCCCCGGGCGCCGCATGGGTCACGCCGGTGCGATCATTTCCGGCGGTCAGGGCACGGCATCGGCCAAGAAGGATGCACTGCGCGAGGCTGGTATCGCCGTGGCAGAGACTCCGAGCACTATTGCTGACACTTTGTTGGCGGTGATGAAGTAAAGCGCCGGGGGCTCCGAGGGTCGCCGAGGGTTTTGGAGCGGCGGTCAGCCGAGGCTTGGCGAACCGTCGGCGAAGCCGGAGATAGCCCCGAGGCAAACGGGTCGACCAAGGCGACCACCTGAGACCAAGGGCCCCTCGCCTTGGGACTTTGTCCTTCGGCCCCGGGGTAGGGTCGGACCTCCGGGCCGACCGTGAACCTTCTCTGGGATTCGACACGGCCGGTCCGGAGGCCCCGCCGGACGCCGCGCCCTACCTGGCGGGAGAGAATTTTTTTGGCTGCGCGCTGCGGGCGGTCGGGGCGCGGTTAGAAATCGATGGTGGCGCTCAGGCCGAGGACCAGGGCGTTCGGGATAGACGTGCTGCCGCCGGGTTGGACGATGAATTGGAGATCGGGCTGGATCTCGAACCATGGGGTGAGTTGGGCCTGATAGGTCGCTTCGACGACGAATTCGTTGCCGCGGTTGGCACCGTCGAGCTGCGCGGCTTGGCCCGGGGTGAGCTTCGTCCAGACGACGCCGATCCCGAGGGCGTCGTCGTCCCGGCCGGGCAGTGCCCCGGTCCAGGTGAATCCGGAATTGAAAAGCAGGCCGAGCGGGTCGCGATCCGGGGTGGTGCCGAAGCCGGTGCGGTTAAACCACGCGAGGCCTTGCCGCGAATCATGGCCCGCGTCGGGCTCGGGCCAGAGCATCTGGTCGACGATGCCGTAGATAAACGCTCCACCCCAGGCGCTGCCGTCTTGGTCGACGTAGTCCGGCGTGCCGGTCCCGAAGATCGCGCCGAATTTGGCCGTGCCGGGCAAGGCCGCATTGCTCCAGCCGTATTGGGCCTCGCTGAGGATGAGCAGGCCGTTGTCGCGGGTCAGCCGCCAATAAAAGTTGGTCGGATTTTCCGCGGGCGGCCAGACCACGCCCTGCATGATCGCGGCTTGGAATTTCCAGCCACCGCCGGGTTCGACCGCGGCGTAAAGGCCGGGCGCGGCGAACGGGTAGGCTGGAGGACCACCGAGTGAGCCATCGTAGAGGAGGGGCCAGCCGAAGGCGGAATTGAGGAAAAGCTGACATCCTTCCGAAAGGGTGAAGTCACGATCGGCATTGAACAGGCCGGCGCGGATGGTCAGGACGTCGTCGAAAAACTTCTGCTGCAACCAAAGGTCGAGGGCCCGGAATCCGGCCGGTCCTTCGCTGCCACTGCTCGGGAAAATGGCGCCGGTCAGATCGGTGGTCGGACTTCCCCCCGCGTTCCAGACCCACGTTGTGGTGAAGGAGGAACCCTGCCAGCCGAACATCTTTTCAAAATCGAGGTCTGCGCCGAATTGCAGCACGCCAGAATAGGTCGCACCGCGCCGCGCACCGCCGGCCACATTGCCCCAGACTTGGGAGGTGTAGGTGCTGAAAAAGTCTGCGCCTTGGTCTTTGACCAGCGGCCGGTTTCGATTCCAGTCTCCGGTGGCCAGGTCCCATTTCGTCCACGGCTCCGGTTGCGCGGCGGGATCTTGGGTCAAGGCACCGGCTGTGGTGAGGAGCAACACCGCCCAGAATCCCCAGCTTCGGCTCATGCGCGTCGCTGCAGGAACCGGGCACCTTCGCAACCGGCGAGCATACCCAGGCACATCCCGAGAACCATCGCGGCGTAGGTGAGAAAGAACTGCGCCGAGGCGGCTGTGATGGGCAATCCGGCCAGAGCGATGGCCCCGACTTCCATTCCGAGGAACATGCCGACCAGCCCGGCCAACCAGCACCAGACCCGCGAGGAGACGGACTGGAAAATTTCCCGATCCACGAAAAGCCCGGGCAAAGCGGCGAGCAGCATCCCTGCATCCATCCAGGTGAAGGTCGCGAGGAGGCCGAGTCCCATGTTCGAGTCGGCGCAACCGCAGAGGCAAACACCGTCGCGGACCACGGCGGCAAAACCGGCGTCGGCCCACCATCCGGCAAGCATGGCCAGCCCGCCTGCACTAAACATGGCCATGGTCATGCGGGCGGCGGGGGACCAGATGCGGTCGCGCGACCAGAGCAAGACGGCGCCGGCCGCCGCGAGGAAGAGTATGACAAACCCGGCGGCCCCCGCCCCGCGGAAACCACCGAGCCAGGCGATAACCGGTCCCTGCAAGGCGAGGGCCACGGCAAAGGCGAGACGTTCGAACTGCGGAAAATCCCAAGCGCGTCGGACGGTCAGAGGCGCCTGGGGCGCGGCGGCTTTTTGCAGGGCGGTGTCAGACGTTTCGCGCAGCACGCGCCAGGTGACGGTGAGGCTGGAGACGAGCATGATGAGGGCGGCGGCGATGGGGTGGAGGATGCCGGCCGCCGCGAGGCCGATGCCGAAAATGTTGTAGCAGGCGGCGAAGGCGATGTTGCGGCGGATGGCGCGCACCGTGGCGCGGCACAGACCAATGGACTGCGGGATGACGCGCAGATCCTGGCCGTTGAGTTCGAGGGCCGCGGTTTCGCGCGGCAACTCGCTGCCGCCCGACATGGCGATGCTGGCCGTGGCGGCGGCCATGGCCGGCGCGTCGTTGATGCCATCGCCGATGAAAAGGACCATGCGTCCCGCCGCCCGGAGTTTTTCCACTTCGTGCAATTTTGCCTCGGGGGTGAGCCCGGCGAGGCATTCGTCGAATCCGAAGCGCGCCGCATTTTCCTCGCGATCGCCGGTCATCACGATGGTGCGGATGCCGAGCGCTTTCATTTGGGCGAGGGCTTCGCGCGCCGAGTCACGCAGGGATTCGCGGATCACGGCCAGACCGGCGAGCCGGCCATTGCGGCGGACGAAAATTTCGTGGCCACCGTCCGTGGGAGCCGCGAGCAAATCGCGCAGGGTGGAGACGTGGTCATCCTTGGTCAGCAGCGATTCGTTGCCGATGCGCAGCGGGGTGCCGTCAGGCAAAAGGCCTTCGAGGCCGGTGCCGGCGAGCACGCGGATGCCGCGGGCGAGGAGAGGTTCGCCGGACCCGGGCAGGGCGCGGAAAGCGCGGGCGATGGGGTGTGAACTGCCGGTTTGCACGGCGGAAATTTCGCGGAGGAGGAGGGTGCGGTCGACGCCCGGAGCCGTGACAAAATCAACGATGCGCGCGTCGCTCTCGCTCAAGGTGCCGGTCTTGTCGAAGACCGCGGTGTCGATCAGCGCGAGGCTTTCGATCGCATCGCCGCCGCGGGCGAAGAGCCCGCGCTTGGCCAGCGCGGCGAGGGAGGCCCAGATAGCGACCGGAGTGGCCAATCCCATGGCGCAGGGGCAGGCAACCAGAAGGACGGCGAGGCCATTGAACACACCGGTGATCCAGCCGCTCTGCAGGGTCCAAGCGATGGTGGTCAGGGCCGCGACAACCAAGACGAGCGGGAGAAACCACGAGACGAGGCGATCGGCCTCGCGTTGGATGCGTCCGGGATTTTTCCGCGCTTCCTCGATGGAACGGAGGAGGACGTCGAGCCGCCGGGAGCGTCCGCGCGAGACCGCGGTGATACGCAGGGTGCTGTCCTCCACGCGGCTCCCCGCGAGGATGCGGTCGCCGTTGCGTTTGACCACCGGATACGGCTCGCCGGTCAAGGCCGCTTCGGAAACCAGGGCGACCCCGTCGGAGACGGTGCCGTCCACCGGCACACCTTCCCCGGCACCGACCAGCACTTGGTCGCCCGGCACGATGCGGTCAATGGTGACCCGTTCTTGGTGGCCGGCGGAATCGACCCGCTCGCAGAAATCAAAGGCCGCGCCGATTTTTTCGATCGAGCGGCGGAGGGCATCGCGACGTTGGCGCGCGAGGATGGTGCCAAAGGTGTAGATGGCGACCAGGACCGCAACGATTTCGTAGTAGACGCCGCCGGCCCAGGTGATCGAGCTGTGCACCGAGGCGAGGAAGGCGCCGAGGATGCCGACGAGAAAAAATTGCTCGAAAACAACCCGGCCACGCCGGAGAGCGTCCCACGATTCGCGGAGGATGGGGAGACCGGCGAGGAGGAATACGCCGAGAGCCGAGAGCGCGAGGGCGCCGTGGATCATCCAACGGGCGTTGCCTTCGACCGGTGACATATTGACCGCGAGGCTGAAGATCATGGCTTGGGCCGCGAGGAGGCCGGCCATGCCGAGGCGCAGCCAGGTTTTGGCCTCGCGATTCAAAACGAGTTCCTCGCTCTGGTTGTCGGGAGTTGTGCTTTGGCAGCAGGCGGACATGAAGGGGAAGTTTAAGGCCGGGGGTGCGGGCATGCAATGCGGCCGAGTGGCGGCAAAGGTGGATCGCGCCGTCCCCGGCGCGATGGATCGGGGGGAAATCGCGCCGGGGACAGCGCGATCCACCTGATGTCTGGTCGTGATGGGAGAGACGCACGTGCCCCCTCCTGCAGAAAGTGGCACGGGCATTTGCCCGTGCTGTCGGGTCGTCATCGGCAGGATGCCGATGCCACTTTTTTGCGTCCGGGGGCGTCGCGGGGTTACGGCGCGATTGACCTTGGCGCGGGGGTTCTGGGATGCTGCGGGGCTTATGAGCAAAGGAATTTTGGAAGGCAAAACAGGGGTGGTTTTCGGTGTGGCCAACAAGCGGAGTATCGCGTGGGCCATTGCCAAGGCGTGGAAAGAGGCGGGGGCGAAACTTATCTTCAACTACCAGGGCGAACGGGTGAAAGAGAACGTGGAGGAACTGGTTTCGGAGTTCGGCACCGAGGTGCCCGTTTACCCGTGCGATGTTTCGAAGGATGAGGAAATTGCGGCCTTTTTCGACAAAGTGAAGGGCCACACGGACAAGCTCGACCTGCTACTGCATTCGGTGGCCTTCGCGCCGAAGGAAGCGCTCGAGGGGGATTTTGTCTCGACCTCGCGTTCGGCCTTTTCCGCCGCGCTGGATATCAGTGCTTACTCGCTCGTCGCCCTCTCCCGGGCCGCAGCGCCGATGATGACCAGCGGGGGGAGTATCGTGGCCATGAGTTATCTCGGCAGCGTGAAAGTTGTGCCGCATTATAATGTGATGGGCGTGGCCAAGGCGGCGCTCGAATCGTCGACCCGCTATCTCGCTTACGACCTCGGGGCGCACAAGATCAGGGTGAATTGCATCAGCGCCGGCCCGGTGCAAACCCTGGCCGCGCGCGGCATCGCCGGATTTTCCTCCATGATGAAGCACTACGAGGAACACGCGCCGCTCAAGCGCAGCTGCGAGACCTCCGAACTGGGCGCCACGGGTGTCTTCCTCGCCAGCGATGGTGCGGCGTCGATCACGGGTCAGGTTCTTTATGTGGACGGTGGCTACGAGATCATGGGGATGTAAGCTGATGGCCATGCAGCCGGAGACAAAAAGTAGAAGCGGCGTCCCCGCCGCTTATCGTCGGTGGTTAAGCGGCGGGGACGCCGCCTCTACTTTACGAGGAGGCGGGTTGGCCGGATCGCACGCAACCCCGCTTGGTCTCGCTATCTGAGCATGGTCGCGCGGATCATCGACGAGTTGCGCCGAGTCGCCGGCATTGACGGCGTGCGCACGGATGAGGCCTCGCGGGAGGCGGCGGCGGGCGACAAGTGGTTTGCCCGCACCATGCCCGAGGCGGTGGTTTTCGGCCGCTCGACCGCGTCGATTGCCGGGGTGATGAAAATCGCGGCGCGGGAAAAGATTCCCGTGACGACCCGCGGGGCGGGTCACGGTTACGTGGGTGGGTGCGTGCCGGTGCGCGGCGGGATCGTGCTTTCCACCGCACGGATGGACCGGATCAAGGAGGTGAGTGCGGAGGACTTCGTCGCCGTGGTCGAACCGGGGGTGATTACCGGACATTTGCAGGAGGCCGCGCGGAGCCGGGGGCTTTTTTATCCGCCGGATCCGGCGAGTTTGGCGGACTGCAGTATCGGGGGAAACATCGCGACCAATGCGGGCGGTCCGCGTTGTTTGAAATATGGGGTGACCCGCAACTATGTGCTCGGGCTCGAAGTCGTGCTGGCCGACGGCACGGTGGCACGGGTGGGCGGACGCACGCACAAAAACAAAACGGGATTTGATCTGGTCGGACTTTTCACCGGCTCGGAAGGCATGCTCGGTGTCGTCACCGAGGCAACCCTGCGCCTGCTGCCCTGGCCGCCAGCCCGCGCCGTGCTCTCGGCCAGCTTTCCGGACATGGCGACCGCCGCCGCTGCGGTGCAATCGATTTTCGCCCACGGGCACTTGCCTTCCGCGGTGGAGATCGCCGACCGCTTCACCCTCGAGGCGGCGCGCCAGCATGCGGGGGCCGAGACGGTGATTCCTCCGGGCGAGGCGCATTTGCTGGTCGAGATCGACGGACAGGAGGCCAGCGTGAAGGCGGAGACGGCTGAACTGACGGCGCTCTTGCGTGAGGCCCGTGCGGTCTCGGTCGAGAGCGCGCTAACGGCCGAAGGATGCGAGCGGCTCTGGGCGCTGCGGCGTGGGTTTTCCGGATCGCTCCGAGCGACCGGATTGAAAAAACTGAACGAAGACATTGTGGTGCCGCGGGGAAAATTGGTCGAACTGGTCGAGTTCGGCGCGCAACTCGGGCGCGACTATGACGTTCCCGTGGCGTGCTTCGGTCATGCGGGGGATGGAAACATCCACGTGAACTTGATGGTGGAAAACCCGGATGATCCGGCGACCAAGGAACGGATGGAGCGCGCACTCGATGCGTTGTTTCAAGGCGTGCTGGCCATGGGCGGGACTATCACAGGCGAACACGGGGTCGGCCTGGCCAAGAAACGTTGGTGGCCGCAGGCGGTGGAGGCCGGCGCGGATGAATTGCACCGGCGGATCAAGCGTGCGCTGGATCCGGAGGATTTGCTCAATCCGGGGAAGTTTTTGTGAGGGGTTTTTTGGTGGCATCGGCTTCCAGCCGATGACGTGGAGATGCTGTAGCGGCGGTCTTGTGACCGCCGGATCCTTTGGAGGTTGTGTTCCGGCGGTCCCAGACCGCCGCGACAAGCGTTGGCTCAGTAAATCAACCCGATCGAGACGGTGTAGGCGTGGAGGAAGTTGGCGCCGGCGACGGGACCGATTTCACCGTTGCAGAAGAAGCCGGCGGACGCGGTGGGGCCGAGCGTATCGGCGACGAGTGTGGCGTCGTGGTCCGGGCTGCCGAAAAGATTTTTGCCCCGTCCGTTGCAGCAGAAGAGGAGCGAGGCGACCGGCTTTTCATTCTGGGCGGCGAGGGGTGCGAGGAGCGCTTTCAGTTCCTCGTCCGCGCTGGCGGCGTCGCGCAGTTGGTATTGCAACGTCTGGCCGGTGCGCGGATGGGCGCCGACCACCACCGCGCCGGTGGCGGGATCGGCCCCGAGGATGTTGCGCACGAGAAAGTCGCCGCGTCCGAATTGCTCTTTGTATTCGTCCACCGCGAGGCCGGCGAAAAGATTGCCCCGGGCCCGTTGTTTCTCCGCCTCGGCCAGCGTGTTGAAGGCCTGCTCGAGCACCTGATAAGCGGGGCGGGAGCCGAGTTCGAAGAGGAGATGTTCGTCGGCCCGGGTGACCGGCAGCGCCTCACCGATCGGACGGCACCCTTGGCTGACCACTGTTTCGATGCGCAGGCCGTCGAGGGCGAGGGCGAGGGCGTCAGACGTATCGCCGATGCCCGGACCAAAGACGGTCACGTCTTCGTCGCCGCGTGGTCCGCCGGCCAGGCCACCGAGAACGGGTCTGCCGGGAAACGCGCTATTCCATTCGCGCAACCACGTGTCGGTGTCGAAGCGGAAAGGGTTGGCCAGCGAAAGCCAGGACTGGGCCGGGCCACCGGCCGCCTCACGCCAGAAAGCATCGCCGTCCGACGTCTCGACCTGGGCCTGCGAGAGAGGCACCACGCGGATTTTTGCTTCGGTCGAATGAAGGAAGAGCAGGGAGAAGCCCTCCGTTGCTTCGGCTTCGCGCCATGGGCCGATGAGACCGGAACCAGTGCAACCACAGAGCAAGGCAGCGTGTCCGTGCACGGCGACCACCTCTTGGAATTCGGCAAGGTGGGGCAAGTAACCGGTCGAAAGAAAGGCCAAGGCCAGGGTGGGGGCGGTTCCTAATTCGGCCCGCATTTCCTCGGCCGCCGCTCGCACCCGCCCCTCCTCGAATGGGGACAACACAAGACGGGAGGCGGCGCGAGTCACGGGCGCGACACTGAGGGAGACGGGCAGTGCCGTCAACCAGTCCCGATCGAACGGTCCGTTGGTTTGAACGCGTCGGCGACGTGCGTCCCCGGCAGTCTGGAGGTAATTATTGCCCTCGCGGCACGCAGGGTTTATCAGGGCGTTCGCATTATTTTCCAGCGATGGAAATACTCTGCATGGCTCAATTTTTCTTTGGCTGCGGCGACCTGTCTCCGCTCTGCTCCGGCTCTTATCACTCAACTTTCAACCACGGTTTAAGGTTAAGTCATCCTCACTGCTTTTTGTGGAAATACCCTCAGCGAGTGGTTGGGTTTGCCCCGCGTCTTGACTCCCGGAGGCTGAGGCGTTCTTCTCATCTGCAGTCGCCGGCATAGCTCAGCTGGTAGAGCACCTGATTTGTAATCAGGCGGTCGTCGGTTCGAATCCGACTGCCGGCTTTTTTGCGGATTTCTTCGGGAGTCCCTGAACCCGCGCGTCTGCCTACTTTCATCCTCTCGGCGCGTCGGGGACGCCGCGGCCTACCTTGGGATAACGGGGGCGGTCAGCGCTGGATGACGCGGCCGTCGGCTTTGAGGACGTTCCTGCCAAGGTTTCCGGCGCCTGCATGGACCGGTTGGTAATCGGTGCAAACCGTGAGTCGGCCGACGTTGGGCACCCGGAAGATGCCGGGGCGTCCGTAGATATTGACGCTGGAGGCAAGTTCGTCCCGCAGCACTGGGTAGAAGTGGTCACTCGAGCCGTATTGCCCGACGGTATTCGGCCCGGGGTTTGGGCTTTGCCTTGCAGCGGGGTCCAGCTTGCTACATTGTAAAGACGCATCAGAAATACCGGAATACCATGACCGATCGCGAAACCAATGCCGTGCAGGAAGCCAAGCTGCATTTCCTCGACTACTGGCGCGTTATCAGGCTGCGCCTCCCGATCATCATTCTGGCTTTCCTGCTGGTCGTGGTCACTGCGGGAGTGACGACCTACTTCCTGCCTCGCCAATACGCGTCGAACGTCATCATCGAGGTCGAGCAAAACGAGCAGAAGATCCGCATCTTCACCGAGGGCTATCAAGGTGCCATGGGAATGGATCCGCGGTTTGCCACCACCCAGTTTCAAATCATCCAACGCAAGGAGATGCTTTATCCTGTCATCGAAGCACTGCAGTTGGTGCAGCGGTGGAGCGAGGAATTCGGTGTCCGCACCCCCGAGCAAGCCTACTTCAAACTGCGCAGCATGATCGACGTGCGCGAGGTGCGTAACACCAACCTCCTCCAAATCAGCGTCGAGAGCACGGATCCGCAGGAGGCGTCCGACTTGGCCAACAGCATCGCGCAGGAATACCAGCGCAAGCGGATCGAAGAGCAGCAAAAGATTATCGCCCGCTCGTTGGCCACGCTCGAGGACGAGGTCTCCAAGCAGCGCACCAAGGTGCAGCAGGCCAACGAGGAAATGAGCCGTATCCGCACGGAGCTGGGGATCACAGACCTCAACCCCGACAGCCTCGAGGATCCCATGCAGTCGCAGGAGACCGTGCTGCAACAGCAAGAGGGGTTGGTCAACGAGGCCCGGATCCAAGCTTCGAATCTCCGCAGCAAATACATCGAAATCGAAAAACTCTCCGGCGATGAATTGATGCGTTCGCTGCCGACCCTCGAAATCCAAGACCAGACCATCACCACCATCCTGCCGCAATACCAGGAGATCAGCTCGGAACTGGCGCGCTTGTTGCAATCCGGCCTCGGTTCGCGGCACCCGACGATTCTTTCCCTCGCGGCCAAAAAATCGACCTACGAGCAGCAACTCTCCGAGCAGATCAACAGCATCCGCCGCACCTTGGCGGCCAACTTGCAGATCACCGAGCGCTCCATGACCAAGATGGAGGAGGAGTTGGAAAAAGCCCGACTCGAACAGCGCGAGGCCAAAACCCGCGGGTCGGAATACGGCCGCTCGAAGAACGCTTACATCCAGGCGAAAAAGGTCCTCGAAGCGGCCGAGTTGCGTCTCTCCACCGAGACCATGCAACGCAGCATGCCGATGAGCCCGGCCCGCATCTGGGAAAAAGCCGAACCCTCTTCGGGCCCCTCCAAGCCGAGGGTCATGGTCAACATGGCGCTCGCCGTCGTGGTCGGTCTGATTGTCGGGGTCGGTCTCGCTTTCTTCCTCGAATACCTCGACACGAGCGTGAAGACGATGGAGGACGTCGAAAATTTCCTGCAGGTTCCCGTCCTCGCCGTCGTGCCGAAAAACATCAGCTTGCTCTACTCGCACCCGGATGCCATGGCCGACGCGGAGGCCTACCGCATCCTGCGCACCAACCTCGAATTCAACCGCCAGTCGCCGGACGCCAACACCGTCACCTTTGTCAGCGGCGGCGCGGGCGAAGGCAAATCAACCACGCTGGCCAACCTCGCCTTCACTTTCGCCCAGGGCGGCTACAATACACTCATTGTCGACGCCGACCTGCGCCGTCCTTCGCAGCACCGCATGTTCGGCCTCAGCGGCGATTACGGCCTGACCGATTTTCTCACCACCGATGTCGATCTGGAGGACGTCGTGCAAGCCACCGATGTGCCGAGTCTGTTCCTCCTGCCCAGTGGCAAGCTGCCTTATGATGCGGTCGGCGTGCTCAATTCGCAGCGCATGATGGACCTCATCGCGCAGGTCAAGAACCGCTTCGATATCATATTCTTCGACTCGCCCCCGATTCTCGGCGTGAGTGATGCCTCGGTGCTGGTGCGCGCCCTCGACCTCACCGTCATCGTGGTGCAACACCGTCGTTTCCCGCGCGCCATGCTCCAGCGGGTCAAGCAGGCCGTGCTCAATGTCGGCGGCAAAATCCTCGGTGTCGTCCTCAACAACGTCGATGTGCGCCACGATCAGTATTACGAGTATTATACGAATTATTATAACTACTATTACACGCCGCGGAACGCACCGGAGGGAGTCAACGGTTCTGCCTCCAAGGAAGCCAAAACCGCGACCCGCGCCCGGCGCACGGCCAAGGTGGGTCCGCAGGACGACTATTGATATGCCCAGCCGCATTCAAGTTCTGGCCTTGCTTTTCGCCCTCCTCGCGTCCGCCGGCAGCTTGTTGGCGTCGGATGCCCCTTTCCGTTCCGGCGATACCATCGAGCTGCGCCTCGGCGGAGTGCCGGCCGAGGAAACCCAGCTTGTGACCGGGTCCTACACGATCGACGGCGAAGGCTTCATCAACTTGCCCCATGTCGGCAAAGTTCGGGCAGCCGGGCTGGGCCAGGCAGCCCTGCAGCGCGCCGTCGAAGCGGCCTACCGGGGAGGCGACGTCTACACCAACCCGTCCATCACGGTGACCGTTCCCACCACCCTGCGCTTCGTCAACGTGAGCGGCGATGTCCGTCAACCCCGCCGCGTCGAATACACCTCCGACCTGACCGTGCTCGGGGCGATCAGCGCCGCCGGTGGCTTCACCGACTACGCCGACCAGCGCAAAGTCCGCCTCATGCGCGGAGGCCGTGTGCAAATGGTCGATGTCAAGGCCGTCCGCAACAATCCCTCCCTCGACATCATTCTTCTCCCCGGGGACCAGATTGAAGTCCCGCAAAGTTTCTGGTGAGCCCTTCCTCCCGCGGTTGTTGACGCCAACCGCCATTGATCCCTCATCATGCGCGCACGATTCCGGTGCTTTGTTTTGTCTTTGGCCGAGGTCCCCATTCCAGCTTCGCCCAAGAGCCGCGTCTGGTCGCCCATCGTTTCATCCGACGCGGTCCAGGCAAATGGCGGGCCGGCCAACCAGCGGCGCAAAGCGTTCTCCTTGCCCATGGACGGTGCGGCGCGGTTCCGGCGCCTGCGGATCACCGGTCCCTGATTGATCCGTCATGCGCCGCCTGCCGCGCCCCCAGCCCCGTTACTGGCCGCTGCCGGATCCGGGAAGGAAACCCAAGGGGGCGAAGGACGGATGGATCGGGGTCGTGGTGGAGCGTGATGATCCGACCGACCGGCGGTCGCCCGGCACGATGTATGTCTACGGCCGGCAAGGTTACCTCGGGGATTTTCGGACCAACGAAAACGGGTTCATCGGCCAATCGCGCGGCATCCCGCTGGGCCACTACACCCTGTAACCCAAACGCCAGAGCGGAGCCAACTGGCCGGCGCAAACCCCGGCGATCACCGGTCCGGGTCAGCCGGTCGGCAAGCCGGGCCCCGGTTACAAGGCGGACGCCATCCTTCTCCATCCGGAGGGCCGGCCCGGGGTGCCGGACTCGCTGTCCTGCATCACGGTGAACAACGAAGGCTTCCGACGCGTCATGCACATCATGCATCAGGCGCCGGATTCGATCGTGCCCTTGATCGTGGCGTAGAAAATCTCATGGCGCGGCCCAGTGGCATCGGCATCCTGCCGATGGTGGTCCAGTCCTCACTGCATGGCGCGCGCGCCGGATGGCTCCCCCAGGGGGCACGGGCGTCTCGTCCGTCACGACCAAACAGACGGCCGACGGCCGGTGCCACCTGAACGGCCAACGGCAATGTGACAGAAAGGTCCGCCGCGCCATTGACACCGCTCGTCCCCGCCACCATAGTCCGCCCTCCTTTTCAGGTATCCGTATGGAAAATATTCGCAACATCGCTATCATCGCCCACGTCGACCACGGCAAAACCACCTTGGTTGACCAGCTGCTCCGTCAGTCGGGAACCTTTCAGGCCCACGAGAAACTCGAGGAGCGGGTCATGGACTCGATGGACCTCGAGAAAGAGAAGGGGATTACGATTCGCGCGAAGAACGCCTCGCTCAAGTGGGACAAATACCACATCAACATCGTCGACACTCCGGGCCACGCCGACTTCGGCGGCGAGGTGGAGCGCATCATGAAGATGGTCGACGGTGTGTTGCTCGTCGTCGACGCCTACGAGGGACCCCAGGCCCAGACCAAATTCGTCCTGCGCAAGGCGATGGAGAACGGTCTCAAGCCGGTCGTGGTGATCAACAAGATCGACCGCGAAAATGCGCGTCCCCACAAGGTTCTCGACATGGTCTTCGAGCTTTTCCTCGAACTGAACGCGACCGACGAGCAGCTCGATTTCCCGCACATCTACGCCAGCGCCAAGGCGGGCTTCGCCAAGCGCGAGTTGGTTGATCCGAGTGACACCCTCGTCCCTCTCTACGAAGCCATCGCGTGGCATATTCCGGCGCCGAAAAAGTCGGACGCCGATTATTTCCAGATGCTCGTGTCGAACCTCGACTACAGCGATTACCTCGGCCGTATCGCCTACGGGCGCGTCATCAGCGGTGCGGTCAAGGTCGGACAATCCATCGTCTGCCTCCATGCCGACGGACGCAAAGAGCGGGCCAACGTGACCGCCATCTTCGGCCATCAAGGCCTCGAGAAAGTGAAGATCGAGTCGGCCTCCGAGGGCGACATCATCGGTCTGGCCGGTTTCGAGGACGTCTTCATCGGCGAGACGCTGGTCGACAACGAGGAGCGCGCCTCGCTGCCCTTTATCCAGATCGATCCGCCGACGATCAGCATGCGCATTTGCGTGAACGATTCGCCGCTGGCCGGACGCGATGGCAAGCTGCTCACCGCCCGCCAGATCAAAGACCGGCTCACCCGCGAGACCCGCACCAATGTTTCGCTGCAGGTCTCCGAGACGGACGTGGCCGGACAATTCGAGGTCAAGGCCCGGGGCGAAATGCAAATTGCCATCCTCGTCGAGCAAATGCGCCGCGAAGGCTTCGAGTTGCTCGTCTCGCGTCCGGAAGTGATTTTCCAGCGCGGGGCCGACGGCTCCCTGCTCGAGCCGATGGAGACCCTCTACGTCGATGTCCCGCCCGAGAATCTCGGCGACATTCTGCAGGCCCTTGCCACGCGCAAGGCCGACATCTCCAACATGGAGCACCATCCGCACAGCGTGCTCGTGCAGTCCACCATCCCGACGCGCGGCATCATTGGACTGGAGACCGATCTGGTCAACGTGACCAAGGGCTTGGGCACGATGAGCCACTTGTTCAAAGAATACGGACCGCACAAAGGCGAGATCCCGAACCGCGGCAAAGGCGTGCTCATTTCCATGGAGGGCGGCACCAGCATGGCTTACGCGCTCGATACCATCCAGGAACGCGGACGTCTCTTCATCGGCCCGCAGGAAGAAATCTACGAAGGCATGATTGTCGGCGAGAACGCGCGACCGGATGACCTGCCGGTCAATCCGTGCAAAGCGAAAAAGCTGACCAACATGCGCAGTCAGGGCGACGGCAAAGGCATTCAGCTGGCTCCTCCGGTGCAGATGACCCTCGAGCGCTCGCTCGAATACATCGCGCCCGACGAATACGTCGAGGTCACGCCGAAGAGCCTGCGCCTGCGCAAGAAGATCCTCGACGCGACCGGCCGCAAACGGGCCTCCTCCAAGACTGGGGGGTAAAGCGCGGCGGCTTGACGCCGCTCAGGGCGCTGGCGCGGATTTTTTCGCCAAGAGGGGGGTTGACACCGGTGCCTAGGCACTGTTCTATGACCCTTGTTCCGATTGTCCGCGCCGCTCGTTGCGCTCCCCTTGGAGGCGATTCCGGCAAGTGGTTGCCAAAGTGCGGCGCACAATCCTCCAAGAACAAAACGATAACGTATTTTTAATCGGTTCGGACCAAGGTTCGAACAGCTCTCATGATCGGTCACCACAAGTGATCCAAAGTTAAGCGCACCCAGGGCGCGCTCGACGTCAGGCGGGGGGAATTTTTCCCACGCCGGCGAAAGAGATCGCCCGCGACGACAACGACGTGTCCAACGTCCATTCCAAATTCACCTACTCTGCCGGCCCTTGCCAAGGCATGTCCGGCCGCAACTGATTTCCCGATAATACTATGGAAGAGACCAACTCCCCTCAACCCCCGGCTTTGCCGGTTCACGAACGCGAAGCGGCTTTGCCCGCGCACCGGCCCGATCCGGCGCTGCCTGCCCCCGAGGGTGACGGTCAGCGAGACGGCGGCGGCGCCCAGCGAGACGCCGGCCCGCGTCGCAGTCGCCAACGCACTTTCCGCCGGGGACGCGACCGGCGTTTTCGCGGCGGCGGTGAGCGGGACGACCGTGGACCGCGAAACGACCGTGGTCCGGGTGATGATCGCGGCCCTCGCGGCGGCAGTCAGGATGGTCCGTCCGACGCCGGTGTTCCTCTTGAAGATGAACCGACGGGCGACCCGGTATTTGCCGAGGGCATTGTCGAGGTCAGTGGCAAGGGCTTCGGTTTCCTCCGCAACCCGAAGCGCAACTTTACCCAGTCGAACAACGACATTTTCGTCACCCCCGAAGTCGTGCGCGCCTTCAACCTGCGCGACGGCGTCTGGATCAAAGGCGAAATCCGCAAGGGGAGCCGTGGTCCGCAACTCTTCCGCTGCACCGAGATCGAGGGCGAGGATCCGGCGAAGTATACCAACATCCCGTTTTTCGAAGAGCTGACCACGATCAACCCGAACTCCCGCATCAATCTCGAGACCGATCCGGAGCGCTACACCACGCGGGTCATGGATATCATGACCCCGATCGGCAAGGGCCAGCGCGGCCTCATCGTTGCGCCCCCGCGCACCGGCAAGACCACGCTTCTGCAGCACATCGCCGAAGCCGTGGTACGCAACCATCCGGAGATGAAACTGATCATCCTGCTGGTCGATGAACGTCCGGAGGAAGTGACCGAAATCCGCCGCACCGTGCCGCAGGCCGAGCTGATGGCCAGTTCGAACGACAGCGACATCAAGAGCCACACGCGCATTGCCATTCTCGCCATCGAGCGCGCCAGGCGCCTGGTTGAAATGGGCAAGGATGTTTTTGTGCTCATGGACTCGCTGACCCGCATCGGACGCGCCTTCAACAACGCGACGGGCGGCGGCGGGCGCACCATGAGCGGCGGCGTCGATTCGCGGGCGCTGGAAATTCCGCGCAAACTTTTCGCCGCGGCCCGCAATACGGAAGAAGCCGGCTCGCTCACCATCATGGCCACCGCGCTGATCGAAACCGGCAGCCGGATGGACGAACTGATTTTCCAGGAATTCAAAGGCACCGGCAATATGGAGCTCGTCCTCGATCGCAAGATCAGCGACCAGCGCATTTATCCGGCGGTCGACATCTTCCTCTCCGGCACCCGCCGTGAGGAACTGCTCTTGCCCGAAGAGCAACTGCACAAGATCAACGTCATCCGCCGCGGCCTGGCCGGACACAAACCGATCGAAGCGATCGAGCGCCTGCTCCATTTCGTGCGGAAGTATCCGACCAATGCGGAAATGCTGAAAAGTCTTCCGGGTTGAGGAGGGGATTTGAACAGAAGGTAACGAAGGGAACGAAGGGGGTTCCCTCGGCGCGGTCGCGCCGGTAGGGACACGCGGCCCGCGTGTCCGTCCGAAAGAAAGCGGGACGAGTGGGCTGTTTGCCTGTTTAACCGATGCAGGCCGCCGGCCGGTCCAACCGGAACGCAGTGAAGATGGCCCCTAGTCCCTGAACCCGCGCGTTGGCGGGTGTGTGCTGGTGGGATAACTGGGGCCAGCGTCGACTGTGAGCTTGGGCAGGCAGAGGCAAGAACGCCACAGCCGAGTCTGCGAGACGGCCCACAGGCAAATAGAAGAAGATGGCAGAAGATGGTGTTTGCGCCGCTGACACGGCGCAAACACAGTCCTCGGAGAGATGCCATGAGCGGGGCGCGTGTCAGCGCGCCCCGCTCATCCTCTTTCGTCCTCTTCTATCCGTGGCGTGTCTTTATTCCTTTCCGGGAGAGTAACCCTCATGGAGTTACTCGGGAGTCGAAAAGCAAAAAGACGTTGGTCTTACAAATCGTCTTCGTCGGCGGCGCCTTTTTTGTAGGTGAGGCCGCGGAGTTTGCCGTGGATGAAGGGGTCGAGGTCGCCGTCCATCACACCCTGCACATCGCTGGTTTGCACGCCGGTGCGGAGGTCTTTGACCATCTGGTAAGGCTGGAAGACGTAGCTGCGGATCTGGCTGCCCCAGGCAATCTCTCCCTTTTCGCTGTATTGACGCTCCACTTCGGCGCGCTTTTTGTCCTGCTCGCGCTGGTAGAGCTTGGCCTTGAGCAGCTTCATCGCGAGGTTGCGGTTCTTCAGCTGGCTGCGCTCGGCTTGGCAGGCCACCACGATTCCGGAGGGCAGGTGGGTGAGGCGGACCGCCGTTTCCACTTTGTTGACGTTCTGTCCGCCTTTGCCGCCGCTGCGGTAGGTGTCGACGCGGAGGTCGCGATCGTCAACTTCGATCGGGGCGTCCTCGGGGATTTCCGGAGTCACATCCATGCTGGCGAAGGACGTGTGGCGGCGCTTGTTGCTGTCGAACGGGCTGATGCGGACCAGGCGGTGCACGCCGCGTTCGGTCTGCAGGTAGCCATAAGCATAGTCGCCGGTGACTTTGAGGGTGACCCATTTGACTCCGGTCTCGTCACCGGGTTGGATGTCGAGGATTTCGGACTTCATGCCGTGCCGCTCGATCCAGCGCTGATACATGCGCATGAGCATGTCGGCCCAATCGCAGGCTTCGGTCCCGCCGGCCCCGGAATGGATGGTGAGGTAGGCCGCATTGCGGTCGAATTCGCCGGCCAGCAGACAGGTGACTTCAAAGGCATCGAGCGCTTTTTCGATGGCGTGAAATTCTTTGACCACTTCTTGCTCGGCCTGGCTGCGGGCCTCGCCCGCGGCCTCCTCGCCGGCCATTTCGTGGAGGAGGGAAAGATCGGCCGTGCGCGTTTCGAGTCCGCGGAAGGGTTCGATCAGCCCGCGCAAGCGGGAGACTTTTTCCACATCGGCCTGGGCCTTGTCCTTGTTGTCCCAGAAGCCGGGCTCGGACATGCGGCTTTCCACCGCGGTCAGTTCGGAAGCGAGTTTGTCGTAGTCAAAGAAACCTCCGCAGCTGCGTCAGGCGTGACGCGAGCCCGGAGGTGTCGAGACTGTCAAATTCGGGAAGGGACATGATGGGTGAAGCGCGGAGGAGTTTTTAACCACGGATGGCGCGGATGGCACGGATAAATGGTGAGAAGGTGGATCGCGCCGTTTGCCTCCCCACTAGCTCAATGAGAGTTACTCTCTCGAAAGGGAATAAAGACAGGCCACGGATGGAAGAAGATGAAAGAGGATAAGCGGGGCGCGCTGACACGCGCCCCGCTCATGGCATCTCTCCGAGGACTGTGTTTGCGCCGTGTCAGCGGCGCAAAC
>JBIKLF010000006.1:0-130843 GCA_044359955.1 Chthoniobacterales bacterium
GTGCCCGATCCTCCACAGTTTCCGGCGGTCATAGACCGCCGCTACAAAACCCCTCTTAGAGTGCGGTGGCGCCGCCACCGCGATCCATCCCTCTGGCGTCGCCGTCCCCGGCGACGGTTGTTGCCTTCGATCGTCGGCGGGGACGCCGACGCTACATTTCCGAAAACAACCTCACGTCCCCGCGAAACAATTCAAATAGGTATACCCCTCGAGCGCTTTCTCGTAATCATCGAGCAGACGCATCCCCTCGTTCGGCTTCAAGCGGTCCTGTTTGATCGCCGCATCCACTTGCACCTTCATGCGGCGGACCAGTTCGCTCTTCTCCCATTGGGTCAGGGCCAAGACATTGCCGATCGTGTTGCCGCCGATGATTTCCTCGACGTAGTAGCCGCTTTCTTCGTCCTCATCCAAAAAGATATGCATCTCGTTGACCCGGCCGAAGAGGTTGTGCATATCGCCCATGATATCCTGGTAGGCACCCGCCAGGAAAAACCCGATGTAGTAGGGCTTCCCCTCCTCCGCACGGTGCAACGGAAGCGTCGGTTTCACGTCCTGCAAATCGATGAAGCGTGACACCTTGCCGTCCGAATCGCAGGTGATGTCTACCAGGGTGGCCTGACGGTCCGGCGCCTCGTCGAGACGGTGCAGGGGCATGACCGGAAAAAGTTGCCCCAGGGCCCAGTGGTCGAGCAGTGATTGGAAGACGGAAAAATTGCAGAGGACCTGGTCGCTGAGGGAAACCTCCAGGTCTTTCACTTCCTCCGGCACGTAGCGCACATCGCGGAAAAGTTCGACCACCTTGGCCGCAATGCGCCAGTAGACGGTTTCGATCTTCGCCTTGGCCGGAAGGTCCAGCAACCCGAGCGCGAACATCGAATCCGCCTTCTCCCGGATTTCCTGCGCATCATGCAGGCTCTCCAGCCGGTGCTTGCTCCCGAGCGAGCCGTAGATATCGAGGATGTCCTGGACCACAGACGGATCACCTTCGGCCGCCTTGACCTCGGGTCCGCGGGAAACTTTTTCGATCGTGCCAAACGCTTCGACGATGAGGACCGAATGATGCGCGGCAATGGCGCGTCCGCTCTCGCTGACCAGGATGGGATGGGCCACTTTTTCCTCGTCGCAGACTTCCTGCACCGCGGCAACCACGTCGCGGGCGTATTCATGCAGGGTGTAGTTGACCGAACTGTCGAAGGTCGTGCGCGACCCGTCGTAGTCGATGCCGAGGCCGCCGCCCACGTCGAGGTAACCGAGTTCATGCCCGAGCTTGTGCAGCTTGGCGTAGAAGCGCGCCGCCTCGCGCACGGCACGTTTGATCGTGCCGATGTCCGTGATCTGCGACCCGACATGGAAGTGCACCAGCTTGAGGCAATGGGCCATGCCTTCGCGCCGGAGGAGTTCGCTGGCTTGGACCAGTTCCGCGGTGGAGAGGCCGAACTTGGCATCCTCGCCGCCGCTCGTCGCCCACTTGCCGGAACCTTTGGTGGCGAGACGGACGCGGGCGCCGATCCACGGTTCGACCCCCATCTGCTTGGCGATGGCGAGGACCTGCGTGAGTTCCTCGATTTTTTCCACCACCATGACGAGGCGCTTGCCCAGCTTGCGTCCGAGCATGGCATTGCGAATGTAGTCCGCATCCTTGTAGCCGTTGCAAATGATGAGGCTTTCCGGGTCGGTATGCACGGAGAGCGCGGCGAGGAGTTCCGGCTTGCTGCCGGCCTCGAGGCCGAAATGGAAGGGCTCGCCCGCGTCGACAATCTCTTCGACCACCTCGCGCAGCTGGTTGACTTTGATCGGAAAAACGCCTCGGTAAACATTGGCGTAGCCGGAACCCGCAATGGCTTCGGCGAAAGCTTCGTTGACGGTTTTGACGCGGTGGCGGAGCAGGTCCTGGAAGCGCAGGGTCATCGGGAAGGACAGACCGCGCGAGCGCGCCTCGGCGACAAGCTCCATCATATCCACCTCGCAACGAGGATCGCCGCAGGGGCGCACCGCGACGTGACCGCGGTCATTGACCGAGAAATAAGGTGAGCCCCAGCGGTCCACATTGTAGAGCGCCAGCGCGGAAGAGGTGTCCCAGTCTTTCATTTGCGAGCGCGCTAATACGGCCATCTGACCCCGCGTGCCAATGGAATTCGCAAAAATTTTGCTTTGGCCCCGGGCCGGCCCTGCCGTCAGACTTTCGAGATGCCCGCCGCAAACCTTCCCCGCATCGAGCACGAGGTCACCGTGATGTTCTACGACACGGACTGCGCCGCCGTCGTGCACAACCTCGCTTACCTGCGCTTTATCGAGGAAGCGCGGACCATCATGGCCGAAAAAATGGGCATGCCCCTGCGCCAAATGGTCGAAACCGGACTCTACCCGGTCGTCCTGCGCACCGAAATCGATTACCTCTCGCCGGGCAAAATCGGCGAACGCCTGCTCGTCCGCGGCGGGGTCTGCCAGCTGGCCCGCATCCGCTTCGGCGTGCACTTCGAAATCATCCGGCCGGAAGACGGAACCAAACTGGCCGATTGCCGGCAAACCCTCGCTCTCATCCGCATGCCCGGAGCCAAAGCAGAGCGCTTGCCGGCGGAGTGGTTTCAATAGGCGGGCAGGCCGGACCACACCGGCCGGCTGGGGGACCCTCATTGCTCCGACAAGTTTCTCTCCAACTCGCGCACCTGAAGGTAGCGCTGGTCAATCACCGCCCGCAGCTTCCTGCTCGCCCCCTCCCAAGACAAGGCGATGCCATTTTCAAAGAAGGCCAGCCGCTCAAGACGGTGCGTCTCGGGATCGGTCGCCAGCGGGGAAGGACTCGACTTGGCACGGGTATCGTTGATCCGGCCGATGTGCCGGTTTCGCTCCTCACCGGCACGCAGCAAGTCGTCGCACAAGAGTGCGGCCGTCTCGTAGAGGCGACTTTCATCCTGGGCAGCATCGCGCTGCCTGTCACGGATGCCTTCCCGCAGGAAGCGAAGCTGTTGATTTTGCGCCGGGGACGGGATCTGGCCCTGCATCTCAAAGGGAAGAGGTCCGAGAATTTCGTCCACGTGCGCATCGATAAATTGCGACAAGCGGGCAACCGGACTCGCCTCGGGTGCCGGGGCGAAAAAATATCCCCAACCAAAATAGGCTCCTGCGGCAAGAATGGCCACCACGAGAATTTTTTTCATCTGACCGACCTTGCCAACCTCGCCAGCGCGACAAAAGGCATTTTCGCCCGCGGCGCAAAAGCCCGCCTCCTAAGCCCCGGCCCGCAACGACCGCACCACGGCCCCGAGGGCCAAGGTCAGCTTCTCCCGCACCCCGGGCGCAAAGCCGCGCTTTTCGTGCAGGATGAGGAGTTGCAAGGCGTCGCAGCGCAGCAGGCTGGCGTTGCCCACTTCGAGATGCAGGGTGATGCCCCGCGGCTCACCCCAACCGGCCCCGCCGGCCTCGGCCGCGCGGTCCATCGCGCCGGAAGCGGCCTCGAGCAGCTCCGGCTGCTTGAGATCGAGCGGCATGCTCCAGGCGGAGAGAACCTCGCGGCGGCGCGACAAGAGACAGCCTTCGATCCCCGGCAAATCGCAACACAACCGCGGCACATCGGCTGGAGTGATCTTTTCCTCGGTGTGGAAAATTTCCTGCAAAACTTTGTCCGAGCGCAGCCCGATCGTGCTCCACGCCCGGTCAGCCCGCTCCAAGCGCGGCAAGCCGGAGAGCACCCGTTCGCGGAGGCCGCCGGGCAAGACCATCTGGTCAGCACCGCCGGGCCAAACCTCCGACTCCCACAGAATATGCAGCGGATGCTTTCCCTTCGGTTGCAGAGCCAAGGCTTTGGTCACGGCCCCAGAAGAACTGGTCCGCTTTCCCTTTGCAATCCGGCGCTGCGGGTTAAATTCAAAGCATGACCCGTTTTATCCTCCCCATCCTGATCGGCGCGGCGATCGGCTCCGCGCTGGGTTATTTCGGTCAATGCACCTCCGGCACCTGTCCGCTCACCGCCACATGGTGGCGCGGAGCCCTCTTCGGGGCCCTCTTCGGCGTCCTCGTCGCCTGGCCTTCCTCCACGCCGTCATGAAGACCGTCACCATCACCGAAGCCAAAAAACACCTCGGGGCCTACCTCAAGGAGTCCGTGGCCGGAGACAATATCGGCATCATTTGCGGCAACCGTATTGTCGCCCTGCGCCCCGTCACCGTGACCTCGGTCGACTTCGAGGAGGCCGGCGATCCGGAGGTCGTGTCCAAACTCAGTGCCGAGCAACGCGACCACCTCTACACGCAATTGAAAAAAGAGCGCAAAGAAGCCAAGCGGCGGCGGAAGGAACTCCTCTCCGGCCCAAAACCGCGCCCGGCCTGACTCCCCGCGCCTCTCTGGCGTTCCCCCGCAAGCCGCACCGAACAAAAGCGGCGTCAAGCCGCCGCACTCCAAAGCCCCCCATCCCACCCCCCGCCCTTTTGGAGTGCGGTGGCCAAGCCACCGCTTTCCCCCGGCGCTTGACCCCCTTTCGCTCCCCCCTGATACTGGACAGATGTCCAGCAAACCCACCAAGCGCCAAGAGCAAGTCCTGGACTACGTCCGCCGCCACCGCGTGCAGCAGGGATTGCCGCCCACGGTGCGCGAAATCCAGAAACATTTCGGGTTCGCCAGCCCGAATGCCGCCGCCTCGCACCTCCGCGCCCTCGAGCGCAAAAAATTGCTGCACCGCCATCCCGGGGGGACGGCCCGCACCTTGCGCGTGACCGGCGACCACGGCAAAGAAGTCGCCGCCATCCCGATCTACGGAGACATCCCGGCCGGCTTTGCCGACACACGCGAGCAACGGCCCGATGGTTGCATCTATGCCGACCTCGACTCCCTCGATATCCGCCGCACCGCCCGCACCTTCGCCGTGCGCGTGCGCGGCGATTCCATGACCGGCGCCCACATCCTCGACGGCGACCTCGTCGTGCTCGAACTACGCGAACCGAACCACGGCAACATCGTCGCCGCCCTCATCGATGGCGAAACCACCCTCAAGCGCTACCTCGTCAAAAACCGCCGCCCCTTCCTGCGCGCGGAAAATCTCCAGTATCCGGACCTTATTCCCGCCCATGAACTCGTCATCCAAGGCGTGATGATCGCCCTCTTCCGCAAACCGAAGGACGCCGGGCGACCGATCGAGCCATAGGTAGGGGCCCGCGGCCCGCGGGCCCGGCTCTTATGACACGGACGAGCGAGCCGCTCGTCCCTACCATTCTATTCCCGTCGCGGCGCCGGTCCTTTCACGCCCGCCCCCCAAAAAACAACGCCGCCGGGTATCATCAACCCGGCGGCGCGCTTGTTTTGAGTTTGGCTAAACTTTTTCTTACTTGATGAAGAGCATCTCCTGGTAAGTCGGCAGCGGCCAGACGTCGTCCGGCAGGCAACCCTCCAGTTCATCGACCGTGGTGCGGACTTTCATCATGGCCGGGAGAACCTTGAAGGTCCAATCGCCGACCTCGTGCGCCTTGTCGTGCACGGCGTGCAACATGGCCAGATCGCTCTCCATCTGCGAAACGAGGGCCGCCACCTTCTCCAGCGTCGCGGTGCTGGTCGCGACTCCCGCCGCCTTCATCTTGGCCACCCCCTCGGCGAGGCTGGCCGCATAAGCCGCGGCGACCGGGAAGATTTTGGTCTGGGCGATTTCGGCAACCAGCTTGGCCTCGACGTTGACCACCTTCTCGTATTGCTCGCAAAGGATGGCATAGCGGCTGTTCAGTTCGGTTTCGGAAAGAACGCCGTATTTCTCGAAGACCTCGACCACCTCCGGGGCGGTCAGCGCAGGGAGCGCATCGGCCGAAGTTTTGAGATTGGGCAACCCCCGCTCCGCCGCCTCGGCATGCCACTCTTCGGAGTAACCATTGCCGTTGAAGATGACGCGTCCGTGCTGGTCCATGACCTCTTTGAGCGCGGCTTGGATCGCTTTGTTCAGGTCAGCGGCACCCTCGAGCTTCGAGGCCATCCACTCGAGCGAGTCGGCCACGATGGTGTTCATCGCGATGAGCGAGCCGGAAATGGACATGTTCGAACCGACCGCCCGGAACTCGAAGCGGTTGCCGGTGAAGGCGAACGGCGAGGTGCGGTTGCGGTCGCCGGCGTCCTTCGGCAATTCGGGCAGGACATCGACGCCGATTTGCAACGTGCCGCGCTGCTTGGACGTCGTCGCCCCGCCGGCCTTGATTTGTTCGAAGACATCGGCCAGTTGGTCGCCGAGATACACGGAAATGATGGCCGGAGGCGCTTCGTTCGCTCCGAGGCGATGGTCGTTGCCGGCCGAGGCGATGCTCGCGCGGAGGAGCGGGGCAAACTTGTCCACCGCGCGGATAACCGCGCCGGCGAAAACCAGGAACTGCGCATTTTCATGCGGTGTGTCGCCCGGGTCGAGCAGGTTGCCTTGCGTGGCATTGCCCAACGACCAGTTGACGTGTTTGCCCGATCCATTGATCCCGGCGAAGGGCTTCTCGTGCATCAGGCAAGCCAGACCGTGTTTGTCCGCGGTCTTTTTCAGCACGGTCATGACCAGCTGCTGGTGGTCGGCGGCAATGTTGGCCGACTCAAAAAGCGGCGCAATCTCGAACTGCCCGGGTGCGACCTCGTTGTGGCGGGTCTTGGACGGGATGCCGAGTTTGAAAAGTTCGCGGTCGACTTCATACATGAAGGCCATGACCCGATCCGGGATAAGACCGAAATAGTGGTCCTCGAATTCCTGTCCCTTCGGCGAAGGGGCACCGAAGAGCGAGCGGCCGGCCGAAAGCAGGTCGGGGCGCGCGTAGTAGAACATCTTGTCGACCAGGAAATATTCCTGCTCGGGTCCAGCGGTGGCGGCGACGCGGGCAATGTCTTGGTGACCGAAGAGCTTGAGGATACGGCGCGCCTGTTTGTCCAGAACCTGCATCGACTTGAGCAGCGGCGTCTTGGTGTCGAGCGACTCACCGGTCCAAGAGACAAACGACGTCGGAATGCAGAGCGTCGTGCCGTTGGCATTCTCCATGAGAAACGCCGGACTGGTCACATCCCATGCGGTGTAACCGCGCGCCGAGTGCGTGGCGCGTATGCCACCGGAGGGGAAGGATGAGGCATCGGGCTCGCCCTGGATGAGGGTCTTGCCTTTGAACTTTGAAATGCTCGTACGGCCGTCCGCGCCCGGATCGTAAAAGGAATCGTGCTTCTCGGCCGAGGAGCCGGTCAGCGGATAAAAAACGTGGGCAAAGTGCGTGGCTCCGCGGCTGACGGCCCAATTCATCATCGCCTCGGCGACTTCATCCGCCACGCCCTCGGGCAGTTTGGCCCCGTTTTGCACCGTCTCGACCACCGCTTGGTAAGTGGCCGGCTTGAGGGTTTCCTTCATCACGCCAAGGTTGAAGGTGTTGGCTCCGAAGACCGTTTCGGGAGATTCCTCCACGAAATTGACGGAAGCGTCCTGCGATTTACGGGAGGCGATAGCGGCAATGGCCGCGGCACGGGATGTCATGTTGCTCATAGTATGATGGATTCTTTGGTTAGAGGACTGAAAAGACTTCCAGCATCAGCCCCGAGGCCAAAGCAGAAAGTCGCTGGAGGGACTGTGAAGCACGAAGCGTGCCAAAACCATGGGCAAAAGAGGCCCCCCGCGTAGGATGCTGCCTGCTCGGCACCTCGCACGATTTTTTGGGGTCGGGTCATGGCGATTTTTGACCAACGAAAACTACCGGACCCTGGTGGCCCGCGGCGCTCCGTCCGACCAAACCCGCGGAAAAACCGGCCGACGCCAGGCCGCGACCAAAAACCCCACACCGATGAGGAGCAGAAAAATGGAAAGAAATTGCCCCCTGGTCAGCAACCCCACATACCCCGCATCCGGAAAGCGGAAACTCTCGGCCAAGCTCCGCGTCAGGGCATAGCCCACGAAAAACAACCCCGTAATCACCCCGTTAGGCACCCGCACCTTGGTCCGCACCATCCACAACAGCACAAAAAGCAACAATCCCTCGAGCAGTGCCTCGTAAATTTGCGACGGATGCCGCGGCGCGAGAAATGGCCCCAGCAGCACCGCCACCTCCGCCGACCCCGGCACCGAAGCCACCACCTCCTCCAACCCGACCGGGGCCGCGAACATTTCCTGCGCCGCGGCCAGCACCTCGCGCTGTGTTTCCACCGGCGCCTCGTAAAGTTCCTTGGGGAATTTCACCGCCCACGCCATCTCGGACGGTCGCCCGTAAAGCTCTCCGTTGACGAAATTGGCCAACCTCCCGAAGAAAATTCCCAGGGCCGCCCCGATGACCAGATTGTCTCCCAACCCCGGCCAGTTCACCTGATGCCGCCAGGCATACCACAACGTGTAGACCGCCACCCCGAGGATGCCCCCGTGGGCCGACATCCCGCCCTCCCAGACCCGGAAAAACATCAGCGGATCCCGCAAGAAAGCGTCGAAATCGTAAAACAAAATATACCCCAAGCGCCCCCCGATCAGCACCCCGAACACGGCGCAACCCGTGATAAAATCGGCAACCTTGTCGGCCGGGATGACCGCAAATCCGCGCTGGGCCAAATAGCGGTAGAGGAAAAAGGACGCGGCAAAGGCCGCCAAGTAAGCCAACCCATACCACCGGACCCCCAACCCGCCGCCGAATTGCACCGCAAACGGATCCAAATTATGCACCCAATAAGCGATCATGGGCCGGGGGCCAGTTGAGAGTTGCCAGTTGAGGGTTGAGAGACCGGAAAAACCGGCTCTGTCGGGGTGACTTTTCTCTCAACTCTCATCCCTCAACCCTCAACCGGTTCAACTCTGCGGCACCTTGCGAAACCGCGCCGGATCATACCCCTGCCCGGCCAGCGTTTTCATCACCGCCGCGTAGTCCGCCTCGCTCATCCGCTTGTCGCGCGCCATGATCCAACCGTAGTCGCGGGAAGGATGCCCGACGGCCATAAAGCGGTAATCCGGATCAAGGTAGAGCACGTAATAGGGCAAGGCGATCGGCCAGAGGAATTGCACCCGCCATTCGGCATTGGATTTTTTGTCCACCACCCAGGCGACGCCGTTCATCACCTTTTCCGGGCCATCGAACCCGCCCTTACGATAGCTGAAAATATTGTCCATCTTGCCGTCCGCCCGCATGCGGTAGGTGTCCTTCGAATCATAGGTGTCGCGTTCCAACCAATACGGAATATGCGCGATGACCCACCAGTCGCCCATGAACCGCGGCAGATCGACATAGTCAACCGCCTTGAACGGCGGCTTCGCCGCACAACCACCAAACAAAACCATTCCACCAACCAGCAGCAGCCAAAAAGAAAGACGATCCATAAATCGAGCAAACCACCCCTTGCCACGCGAGTCAAACCCGCCACTCATCTCTCGTCACCCGCCACACATCACTCGTCACTCGCCACACGTGACTCGTCACTTCTTCACACTTCCTCCTTTCCCCGCGCACCCGATGCCGTCATGCTACCCGTTAATCTCCACGGCATTCACCAACGACCCATGAGCGCGAACGGCAGCAACGGCACCACCATGATCAACGTCCAGATTGACGGTGCCTGGCGCCAGTTCCCCAAGGGCACCAAACTGATCGAAGCCTGCCTGCAGAGCGGCAGCTTCGTCCCGCACTACTGCTACCATCCGGCTTTGAGCACGCCCGGCAACTGCCGGATGTGCCTGCTTGAAATCGGCGGTCCGAAAATGGACGCCAACCGGCAAACGGTTCTTGGCGCTGACGGACGGCCCGAAATCTCCTGGTCGCCGAAGCCGCAAATTTCCTGCGCCCTCGAGGTGACCGAAGGCATGGCCGCCCGCACCAATTCCCCGCTGGTCGAGGATTGCCGCAAGGGGGTCATGGAATTCCTCCTCATCAACCATCCGCTCGACTGCCCGATTTGCGACAAGGCCGGCGAATGCCGCCTCCAGGAATTCGCCGTGGAATTCGGCCATGGCGGATCGAACTTCCTCGAGGAAAAAGTCAAAAAGCCCAAGCGACAGGACATCGGCCAACACATCGTCCTCGACGACGAACGTTGCATCCTTTGCTCGCGCTGCGTCCGCTTCATGCAGGAAGTGGCGCACGACGACGTCCTCGGCTTCGTCGATCGCGGCAGCCACACCACGCTGACCGTCCACGAAGGTCAGCGCCTCGACAGCAATTACTCGCTCAATACGGTGGACATCTGCCCGGTCGGCGCCCTGACCAGCAAAGACTTCCGCTTCAAGATGCGCGTCTGGTTCCTGCGCGAAACGAAAAGCCTCTGCACCTCCTGCGGCACCGGTTGCAACACGATCATCGGCGGACGCGAAAACGAAATCATCCGCCAGACCCCGCGGCAGAACGATGCGGTCAATTCTTACTGGATGTGCGACCACGGCCGCCTCAACTACGCCTACCTCTACCGCGAAGACCGTCTGGTGCAACCGCAACTCCGCGAAGACGGCCAATTGCAGAAATCCACCTGGCCCCGCGTTATCCAGCAAGTGGCCGAAAAATTGTCCGCCGTCCCCCGCGGCGAGACCGCGCTCCTCGCCTCCGCCCGCATGACCAACGAGGAACTCTGGCTGGCCGGCAAAATCGCCCGTCACCTCGGTGTCACCTTGCACGACGTCGTGGCGCGTCCGCAAAAAGCCGATGGCATCTTGGTCAGCGATGACGGCAACCCGAACACTCAAGGGGCACAACTCCTCGGCATCACCCCTAAACCGCCCGGCACCCGAGCCCAAGAAATCGCCACCGCGGTGCGCAGCGGAAAAATCAGAGCCCTCCTCTGTTTCGGCGAAGACCCGCGCCATCTTGGACTGACCGAATCCGAACTGGCCCACCTCGACCTCATCGTCTGCTTGGACATCCTGCCCAACACCGCGACCAAGCTGGCCACGGCCATTCTCCCCGGTGCCGGCTTTGCCGAAAAACGCGGATCCATGGTCAACGTCCATGGCCGCCTCCAACGCCTCAACCGTGCCACCAATCCTCCCGGTCAGGCCCGCGATGATTGGGAAATTCTCTCCGACCTCCTCCGCGCCCTCGGCGTCGAGGCCCCGCAGACCCTCGAAGGCGTCTTCAAGGAAATGTCCGCCGCCGTCCCCGCTTTCCACGGCCTCACCTTGGCCAAGCTGGGCGAAAGCGGCATCCCGCTCGAGACCACCGAGGCCCTCCAGAGGTAGGGACGCGCGGCTCGCTCGTCCATGGTCATCCCCACGGACACGCGAGCCGCGTGTCCCTCCCCACCGATCCTCGTCTGATGGGCCCGCAGGGAACAACCCCACGACGCCAAAATTGCCGCAAACTAAACTTTTCTCAAAACACCTTCGAAGCCCCGATCTCCATCA
The DNA here is from genome assembly GCA_044359955.1 of Chthoniobacterales bacterium. Taxonomy (GTDB): domain Bacteria; phylum Verrucomicrobiota; class Verrucomicrobiia; order Chthoniobacterales; family JACTMZ01; genus JACTMZ01. The sequence continues at coordinate 11,285 of JBIKLF010000006.1, forward strand.
GGTTCAATTTGACCCCGCGATCGGCGAAATCCCGCACCGCCTGGTTCTTGTCGATTTCGATCGGCGGGAAGGTGTCATAGTGCACCCCCACAACTTCCTTCACCTCAAGGAAGGTGGCCGCCCGCGCCGCATCTTCCGGGCCCATGGTGAAATTGTCTCCGATGCAGAGGATGGCCAGCTTCAGGCAGGCACTGTCGCCGATCAGCTTCATGTTACGGGTCAGAGCCGTGTCGCCGGAGTAGTAAAAGTGACCTTGCTCGGTCTCGACGAGGAACCCCGCGGGATTTCCGCCGTAACTGCCGTCCGGCATGCTGCTCGAGTGGGTCGCCGCGGTCATCTTGACCCGGCCGAAGGGAAATTGCTTCGCTCCGCCAAGATTCATCGGGTGCGCCTTCTCCACCCCCTGCTTGGCGAACCACTCGACGATTTCCCAATTGGCGATGAGCGTGGCACCGGTCCGCTTGGCGATCGCGGCCACATCGGCCACGTGGTCGGCATGACCGTGCGAGAGAAGGATGTAGTCGGCGGGGATTTTTCCCACGTCGATCGCCGCCGCTTTCGGGTTGGGGGTGATAAAGGGGTCGAAGAGCAGGTGTGTGCCGTCCACCTCGACGCCGAAGCAGGAGTGTCCGTAGTAGGTCAGTTTCATAGACTTATCTTCCTTTAGTAAATCTGGCCGTTTTTCATTGTCAAACCCGCTCCGAAAGCTTCGAAGTGTGCGCCCACATGCGCCGCCTTCTACTGGCCTCCGCCGACTGGTTCCCCGCCTGGGTCCTTGCGGCCGCCCTCCTCGCCCTCTGGCAGCCCTCTCTTTTCACCTGGTTCAGCGGACCATGGATCGTCTGGGGGTTGGCTTTGGTCATGCTCGGCATGGGTCTGAGCCTCAGACTGGAGAATTTTACCGCCGTCTTACGTCTGCCGGGTGCCGTCGCCCTGGGCTTTGCCGCGCAATACACCATCATGCCCCTGCTCGGCTGGAGCGTGGCCCAAATGCTGGCCTTGCCCGCGCCCTTCGCGGTCGGGCTGATCCTCGTCGCTTGTTGTCCGGGCGGCACGGCCTCCAATGTCGTGACCTACCTGGCCCGGGGCAATGTCGCCCTCTCCATCCTCATGACCATGTGTTCGACGCTGGCGGCCGTGGTCATGACGCCTCTGCTCACCGGGTGGCTGGCCGGCGCTTTCGTGCCGGTCGACGCCTGGGGAATCTTCCTCACCACGGCCCAGGTGGTGCTCGCCCCCGTCCTGCTCGGCCTCTTCTTGCACCACAAAGCGCCCCGCCTCACCGAATTCATGCTGCCGGCCGGACCGATCGTCTCCGTGCTCGGCATCAGTCTCATCGTCGCCAGCATTATCGGACAAAACGCCGCAGCCATTTTCGCGCACGGCGGACAACTCCTTCTGGCCGTCACCCTGCTGCACGGTGGCGGATTTTTCCTCGGCTACCTGCTGGGCCGCTTTAGCGGCTTCGACCGGGCCGTGACCCGGACACTTTCCATCGAGGTCGGCATGCAAAATTCCGGACTCGGCGCCGTGCTGGCCAAAACGCATTTCGCGGCCGAACCGCTCACCGCCGTGCCCTCCGCCCTCTCCAGCGTCTGTCACTCCCTGCTCGGCAGCCTTCTCGCTGCCTGGTGGCGCCGCAGCGCCTGACGCTGGCCGACGCTAAGCCGTAACCATGTAGTTGAAGGCAAAAGTAGAAGCGGCAGCCTGTCCGCCGTGTGCGGGTCCCCGCCGCTTAACCTCGCACGACAAGCGGCGGGGACGCCGCTTCTACTTTTCTGAACCGCCGCAGCAATGGCATCACCGAATAGTGGGCCCGCTCCTGCGCGGAAGTTTCCTGATGGGTCGGTGCGCGGCTTGATTCCTACTGCATCGTTCCGGCTAAGCCTTCCCCACCAACCGCCGGATCCTAAGCAGGTCCCAGAAGCTCCGCCATCCGTCGCCCAGCGGCCGGAACTTGCTCTCTTCGTCGTTGATCCACTCCACCGGAAGCTCATCGACCCGCAGACCGCGTTGCCGGGCGAGGAGAAGAATCTCCGTATCGAACGCAAATCCGTCAATCCGGGCCCGGGAAAAGATTTCCCGGGCCGCCGCGCGACGGAAGGCCTTGAAGCCGCACTGCGTATCCTTGCTCACGCTCAGACCGAGGCCCCGCACCACCTGGTTGAAAAGCCGGCCGGCGCGCTCGCGCAGAAAATGCTGTCGCTTGGTCAGGATACTTTGCGGATGACGACGGTTCCCGATCACCACCGCGGTCTCCGGATGCGCCACGAGATGCGCGACGAAGGGCGCCACGTGGGCCAGAGGGACACTGAGGTCCGCATCCATGAAAAAAATAATCCCGCCCGTGGCGCGTCGCATGCCCGTGCGCACTGCGGATCCCTTGCCGCGATGTTCGGCATTCTCCACCACGCAGACCGTGGGATCACCCTGCGCCGCTTCGAGAGCGACCCGCGCCGTGCCGTCGCTGCCGGGCTCGACCACGACCATGATTTCCCGCAGACCGGGCCACGAACTCGCCAAAGCGCGCAACTCCCGCACCGCCCGCCCGATGCGGCGCTCCTCGCGCCAGGCCGGCACCACAATTGTCACGTCATCGGATCCTGATTCTGCCATACAATCGTCTTTTTATGCGGTTACCCGGAAAAATGCGCTCTTGGCCGTGGGACCTCATCGCCCTCATGGCCCTCGCGGCCGTCCTCCGCCTCGTCCTCCTCGACCTCAAGGCCCCGCATTTCGACGAAGGAGTCAACGGCTGGTTCGCCGACCGCCTGCGCGAGACAGGGACCTTTGCTTACACTCCGGACAATTTCCACGGCCCATGGCATTTTTACACCGTCTTTCTCTCGCAGGAACTGCTCGGACGCAACCTTTGGGCACTGCGGCTTCCGGTTGTTTTGGCCAGTCTGCTCTGCCTTCCGGTTTTTTTTCTGTTCGCCCGCTGGTTCGGACGTGAAGCGGTGCGCTGGGCGGCGCTGGCTTTCGCCGTCTCGCCCGCTTGCGTCTTTTACGGACGTTATTCGATCCACGAACCGTGGTTTGTCCTTTTCACCATGATCTTCACCTGGGGCGCGCTCGCGCTTTGGCTGGACCGCGACCGCGCCGGCCTGTGGGCCGCCGTCCTCGGATTGACCGGCATGATTCTGAACAAAGAGACCTACACCATCCACGCCGGATCCTTGGTGCTGGCCGCCGGCGTCATGCTGCTCTGGAACCGTGTCTCGCCACTCGCTCCACCACGGCATCGTGCGGCGCCACGGCCATGGACGCCACGCGAGGCCCGCACCGCGGCGGCCGTCGCCGCATTCCTCCTGGTTTTTTTCTATTCCGGAAATTTCTTCCACTGGAGCGGTTTGCTCGGTCCTTTCGAGGCGCTGGTGGCCTGGACCAAAACCGGGACCGACGGACAAGGCCACGGAAAGGAGGCCTACCAACTGCTGCCCTTGGTGAACTATTACTGGATCGCCCTCCTCGCCCGCTACGAGTGGCCGGCGCTGGTCGGGTTGGTCTGGGCGGTGCGTTACGCCTGGCCGGGTCCGGCCGCACCGCGCCTGCTCGCCATCCTGGCCGGCGGCATCCTCCTTGCCTACTCGGTCGTGCCCTACAAAACCCCGTGGTGCATCGCCTCGATCATCTGGCCTTTTTTCCTCTTCTTCGGAGCCGCCATCGCGGCGGCCAACCGGACCCCGGCACGCCTCGCCGCGGCCGCCCTGCTTGCCGTCTCGTTGGCCCTGACCGTGCGCCTGAACTTCTTCCGCTACGAAGACGACACGGAGCCCTACGTCTATGTGCAGACGCGGCGCGAGATGGACAAATTCACGCGCCCTCTCCTTGCGTTGGCCGCCGCCGATCCGCGGCGCGTCCACACGCGCGGGGCGATTTATCTCGAGAGTTATTATCCGCTGCCCTGGACCTTGGGGGATTTCCCGCACATCGGCTACTACGGCGGCAAGATTCCGCATCCGCTGCCCGCTGACGTCGCCTTTCATGTGGTTGAGGCGGACAAAGCGGACGCGCTCCGCAGGCAATTGGGCGGCGGTTACCACGAGATCCGCTTTGCCCTGCGCAGCGGCGTTGACCAGTGCCTTGCTTTCATCACCGACGAACTTCACACCGCGATGGAGAATACGGCGCGGCTCCGGCCGGCGAGGAGGAACGAGCTGTGATCGGATGGCGTATCCTCTGCGGCGGTCTCGTTTTTGTCGCCGTTGCGACCATCGCGGCGGCCGGACTCTCCACCCTGGCCGGACGACTTGAGACCCGGGGGGCCTGGATTGCCTTGGCGCTTGGTTTGTTCGCGGGATTTGCTGCCGCCCGCGGTGCGTCGGCCCCGCGGCAGAAGATCACCCTCGCCGACACCATCCTTTTTGTGGTCTTCGGCCTCGCTTCCCTGCGGGCTTTCCTCTGGGTGGTCTATGCGCATGGACCCGACCTGAAAATTCTTTCGCCGCACAACCTCGGCGATATTGCCCTGCACCTTAATCTCATCCTGCGCTGGGCCCATGGCGGCACTTTCTGGCCGGAGAATCCTTTCCTCGCCGGGGCCGTCTTTCCCTACCACCCGGGAATGGACTTCTGGAACGCCGTCCTCGGCGTGCTCGGCGTGCCGGTCCTCGCCGGGCTGCGTTGGGTGGGACTGCTCGGCGCGGCCGCGACGGCCGTGGCCCTCTGGCGCTACGGTCGCGGCTTTGCCCTCGCTGCCTTCCTTTTCGCCGGAGGACTCGGCGCCGTTATTGTGCTCCAGGAAGGCGCCCTCGACGGCCAGCAGGACGGGGTGGAATGGAAAAATCTTTTCCTCACCATGCTGGTGACTCAACGCGGGATGCTCTTCTCGCTGCCGGCGGGGTTTGTCCTCATGACCGTCTGGCGCACCCAACTTTCCGGATCGGACGGACCACGTCTTCCCGTGCCCGCACAAGCGGCGCTCTACGCGTCGATGCCTTTCTTCAATGCACCGGCCTTCGCCTTTCTCAGCGTCCTCCTCGCCGTCTGCTTTATCGCCGGTTGGCGCACCGGACGGTCGCGCGACTTTCTCATCGTCACCCTGCTCGCCGTGATTCCTGCCACGTGGCTGGTCCGCGTGGTGACCGGCAACTTCACCGCCCCGAACGCCCTGCGCTGGGCGCCGGGCTGGATGCAGGGCGATGATGGCTGGTGGTTCTGGCTGGGCAATTTCGGACTCTTTCTCCCCTTGGCCGCCGCGCTCGGTGTCATCATCTTCCGCCGCGGCGCGGCCGACACCGCCATCCGCGTGTTCTACGGCGTTGCGGCGGCCACCCTCGTTTTTTGCTTTCTCTTCCTCCTCGCCGCCTGGCCTTGGGACAACACAAAGCTCATCGTCTGGAGTTACCTCGTCCTGGCGCCGCTCCTTTGGGACGGACTGGTCAAGCGCTGGCCGCTCGGGCTGCGCCTTGCGGCCTGCCTGGGCCTCTTCACTTCCGGTGCGTTGGCCCTCGTCGGCGGACTCGACGCAAGGCATGGCTACAAAATCGCCGATCGCGGCGAATTGGACGATGTTCAATTCCTGCTACGTCACCTCCCGGTCAACGCCCGCCTGGCCTGCGCGCCGGCCTACGACCACCCGGCCCTGCTGCTCGGACAACCCGTCGTGATGGGCCATGACGGCCACCTTTACAGTCAGGGCCTGGACTACGGGCCGGTCTCCGCGAAGTTGGACGTTCTGATGTCAGGCCGTGACGGTTGGCGCGATGCGGCCCGCGGATTGCAGACGCATTACCTTTTCTGGGGCCGCAAAGAAAAAGAACGCTGGCCGGACTCCCCCATGCCTTGGGTCCCGTGTGCCCGTCCATTGGCAACCACCCCCAGCGGCGTTCTCTATCTCCTCACGCCCTGCTTGCTGGAAGAGTAAGGTGAGAGTTTTCAGTTTTCAGTGATTCAGTTTTTGCGGAGCACGACCCACTTTTTTGGTGAACAGTTTCGCGCGAGACCAGGGGGCACGGGCGTCCCGCACGTCACGACCCGACAACACGGCCGAGACGGCCGTGCCCCCTGGAAAAACCGAACCCAGCCGCGTCCGGAGCGCATCTATACCGGCATCGTTCCGACTTATGCCAACGTCCTTTTGCTTTTCGACTCCCCACTAACTCAATGAGAGTTACTCTCTCGAAAGGGAATAAAGACAGGCCACGGATGGAAGAAGATGAAAGAGGATAAGCGGGGCGCGCTGACACGCGCCCCGCTCATGGCATTTCTCCGAGGACTGTGTTTGCGCCGTGTCAATGGCGCAAACACCATCTTCTGGCATCCTCTTCCATCCGTGGCTTTCTGACCTCTGGCCTGCCCAAGCTCGCAGTCGACGCCGGCCCCAGTTACTCCCAAACCACACCCGCCGCGCGCGGGTTCAGGGACTATGCATCGAGTGGTAGGGCTGGGCCTTTGCCTAGGGGCCATCTTCACTGCGTTCCGGTTGGACCGGCCGTGTCGAATCCCAGAAAATGTTCACGGTCGGCCCAGAGGTTCGACCCTACCCCGGGGCCGAAGGACAAAGTCCCAAGGCGATGGGCCCTTGGTATTAATCCCTCCGACGAAACACTGAACACCGAATCACTGAACACTCCGCGCCGCGGAGTGAAGTTTTCAGTTCACAGTGTTCAGTATTTGCAGAGTCAACAAACCGCGACGCCGAAAAAACTTCAGCACCTCCGGCTGAACACTGAAAACTGAATCACTGAACACTCCGCGCCGCGCAAGCGGCGCGGCGCGGTCAGAACCTCCACAGCTTGCCCTGCTTCGCGTCGGCGAAGACTTGGGGGCTGAGCATGTAGGACATCGGCGGGTTCGGCAGCGCCGAGTCGTCGAGGCGGGGCAGCGATTTGCCGACCGTCGCGTCCCAAGGCTGGCTGGTCGAAATGTTGATCGGCGTTCCGCTCCGCACGAGATTGAAGGTTTTCTGCGCGGCCTTCAGCGGCATACGCACGCAACCCATCGTGCTCGGGTGGGGCTTCACAAAACCCCAATGCATGCCGTAAGCCGACTTGAACTCCATCCAATAAGTCATCGGATAGCCCGCGCCGGGATTGCTGATCCGCCGGCGGTTGGCCGTCTTGGAGTAAATTTTGTAGTTGCCGTGCGGGGTGGGCGTGGACGGTGTGCCCACCGAGACCGGCGTGGCCAGCAACACCTCATTACCCTCAACCACATACAAACGCTGTGCGCCGGTGCTCAATTTCACCTGCACATTCGACGGGTTGCGCGGCTGCCGGACCGGCGGATCGAACGTGAAAGAATTGTTGCTCCCCATCCGAGTGGTTTCACATCCGGTGAGAACCACGAGGGCCAAAACCGACATCAGGCAACTAAAAAGGACCTTTTTCATGTCCAGCACTCATAGGCAGCCCAGCCGCCCAGGCAAGCACAAAGCGCCGTGGAACGAACTTGTGTGTTGCCATCTCCGGCCCGGCCGTAGAGAAAAATTGTCACACCTGACGCCGCCCGTGAAGAAAACCATCCTTGTCGTCGATGACGAGAAAAATACCCGCGAAGGGCTGCGGACCTCGCTTGAGGAAAACTACGAGGTCTATGTGGCCGCCGATGCCGCCGGGGCGCGCGCCGTTATGGAGACCGACCGCGTCGATCTTCTCCTCACCGACCTGCGCCTCGGGGCGGACGACGGCATGGACGTGCTCGCCTGGGCCCTGCGGCAAAGTCACCCGCCGGTGTGTATCATCATGACCGCTTACGGCACGGTCGATGCCGCGGTCGAGGCCATGAAACGCGGCGCTTATGACTTTGTGACCAAGCCGGTCAACATCGACCGCCTCGACCTCCTTATCAAACGGGCCCTCCATGGTTCCGCAATCGAGCGTGAGAACGTCAGCCTGCGCGAGCAAGTCGATAAACGTTACGGCCTGGACAACTTCGTCGGCGACTCGCACGCCATGTCGCATGTGCTCGACACGATCAAACAGGTGGCACCATCCCGCGCCACCGTCCTCATCTCCGGCGAGAGCGGCACCGGCAAAGAACTGGCCGCCCACGCCATCCACCGGCTCAGCCCCCGCCATCGCGGACCGTTCGTCGCGGTGCATTGCGCCGCACTCTCGCCGCAATTGCTCGAGAGCGAACTCTTCGGGCACGAGAAAGGCGCGTTCACCGGGGCGGGCGAGCGGCGCATCGGACGCTTCGAACAGGCCGCCGGCGGCACCCTCTTCCTCGATGAAATCGGCGAGATCGACGCGGCCACGCAGGTCAAAATCCTCCGCGTCCTCGGCGAACGCGTCTTCGAACGCGTCGGCGGGAACAAAACCCTCGCCGCCGAGGTGCGCCTCCTCGCGGCCACCAACCGCGACCTCGCCAAAATGGTCGAGGCAGGAAAATTCCGCGAGGACCTCTTCTTCCGTCTCAATGTCGTGCAACTTCTTCTCCCGCCCCTGCGCGACCGCCGCGAGGATATTCCACTGCTGGCCCGGCATTTCTTGCGCGAGTCCGCCCAGGAGAACGACAAGCCGTTCCGCGAACTGACCTCCGAGGCGATGAAAGCTCTCCTGGCCTGCCCATGGCCCGGCAATGTGCGCGAACTGCGCGCCGCCATCGAGCATGGCGTGGTCATGGCCGGCGGACCCAAGATCACCCTGCGCGACCTGCCCGCCATGGTCCGGGCCGCGGCGGCCGCAGGCAACCCGGGCGCCCCCCTGCCCCTCGATCTCGGGGAAACCGAGCTCTCCCTCATGCGCCGCGCCCTGGCCGAAAGCAAAGGCAACCGGACGCTGGCCGCGAAGAAACTCGGCATCAGCCGCCGCACCCTGCACCGCAAACTGCGCGAGCATCCCGGATTGGACGCCTCATAGCATCACATGGGCATCGAGACCAAACTCCAGGGCTTTCTCCACGCTTTCGAGCAGGGCCGGCCCGCCGTCTGGATCCGGCGTCTGCTCGTTGTCGCCATCCTCGCCTCGCTCGCCATGATGTGGTTCGTTTTCAAGTTCAACGGCTTCGCCGTGCCGGAGGCCATGGACCAGGCGCAAATCGGACGCCAATTGGCCGCCGGCCAGGGTTTCACCACGCTCTACGCTCGGCCCCTGGCCATGCATCTCTCGCTGGCCCGCACCGGACGCCTCGAAGTGCCGCTGCTCGAAACCAGCCAGGCACCCCTCGGCCCCATCCTCAATGCCCTCGTGCTGCACACCACCGGAACAAACACCGACCTGGGCCCGGGCCAAACCGTTTCTCCGGCCGAGCGCGCCATCACCAGCGTATCCTTCCTCTTCTTCGCCGCATCGTTGTTTCTCTCATACCTTCTCGCACGCCGTCTCTTCGATCCCAGCCTCGCCCTCCTCGGCGTGGGCTTGATCCTCATCACCGACCTCATGTGGCGCTTCTCGTTTTCCGGACTGCCGCAAATGGCCATGCTTTTCTTTTTCACCGGCGCCCTGCTCGCGCTGGCCGCGGCCCTGGATGCCGGACAGGCGCGCCGTCGTGCCAAATCCATCCTTCTCGCCTTGCTCGCCGCATTCCTCCTCGGCCTCGTCACCCTCGGCAACGGCATCGGGCTCTGGATTTTTGCCGGATTCTGGATTTTTGCCGTGGCTGTGATCCGCCCCCGTTGGCTCGTTGCCCTCACCGCTCCGGCGATCTTCGTCGCGCCTCTCTTGCCGTGGGCCTGGCACAACTGGCGGGCCCTGCGCAACCCCTTCGGCCTGCCGTTCTACGAACTCTACCGCCAGCCAGGCGGTGATCCGCTCGCCCTCCTCGCCGACCTCGAACCGGTCCTGCACTTCAATATCGGCCACATCCTGACCAATACCGGCGCCCAAGCCATGGAGCAGATCTCGCGACTTTTCACCTACCTCGGCGGCAGTGTGGTCGCCGCGGCATTTTTCTTTGCCGTCGTCCTCCACGTCTTCCGCCGCTGGCAACCCGCGCAATTCCGCTGGGCCGTCCTCCTCATGTGGCTCGGCGCGGCGACCGGCATGTCCGTCTTCGGCACCGGCGCCGCCGTCTCGGTGAACCAACTTCACATCCTGTTCCTGCCCGTCATGATTTTTTACGGTCTGGCCTTTCTCCTCGTCCTCTACAGCCGCCTTGGGTTCGAGCAACCCCTGCTGCGCGGCGCTTTCATCACGGCCCTCTACCTCACGGCCGCCGTTCCGATGCTCAGCACCGCCCTCACGCGATCTCCGCAGGTCAACTGGCCACCTTATCTTCCGCCCCTCATCACACGCTTCAGCCAGTGGGTGCAACCGGACGAAGCCATTGCGGCCGACATTCCCTGGGCCACCGCATGGTATGCCGGACGCACCTCCCTGCTCCTGCCCGAAAGCATCGGCCAATTCGAAAGCATCCACAGCGAAGACCTCCTGCGCGCTCCTCTGGTCGGCATCTACCTCACGCCCTTCAGCGGCGACCAAGCCGCCTACGCCGGCATCGTCAACGGTCGCTACCGCGAATGGGCCCGCTTAGTCCTGCGCGAAGTCAAACAGGAGGAACTCTCCGGCTGGATGCTCCGCTCCGCGATCAACCTCCCCATCGACGCCCAATCCATCTTCTTCGCCGACCGCCCCCGCTGGCGCTGACCCGCTTCTTCATCGACGCCCCGCCCGCCCGCCGCTAAACTGCCCTTTACCCCGCCGCCGCGCATGATCCCAGCCGCAGAAAGAAAAGTTCAGGAATTTGTTCACGATATCGAAATCGGCGGCCTCAAGGCGCTCATCGTTCGTGTCCTCTTCCTCGCCGCCATTGCCGGTCTGGCTACCACCTATCTGTTGATCAACTTCCGCGGGCTGAACACCGAGACGGCCATGGACCAAGCTCAGATCGGACGGCAAATTGCCGCCGGGGCCGGCTACACCACCCTTTACGTGCGGCCGCTCGCCATGTGGCAGTTTCTCGAGCACCGCGAATCGTTGCCGCCGGGTCTCATGCCCGAGATCTACAACTTCCCGCTGAATCCCCTGCTCAATGCCGCCCTCCTGCGCCCCGTCAAACGTTGGTGGCCCATGGAACCGACCCAAATGGTCTACACCGGCGACACCGTCATTGCCGCCGCCGGCATCATGCTCTTTCTCGCCTCGGTCTTCATCCTCTTCTTCCTCGTGCGCGCTCTCTTTGATGCGCGGATCGCCTGGATGACGTCCGGCCTCGTTGTGCTTACCGACCTCCTGTGGCGTTTCTCCCTCTCCGGCCTCCCGCAGATGCTCATGCTCTTTCTCTTCAGTGCGGCCCTCTGGCTCGTGCACCGCGCGATGGCCGCGCGTGAGGAACAAAGGACCGGGCGCATGCTGCTGCTCCTCTCCCTCGTCGCGATTCTCTTCGGCTTGATGACGCTGGCCCAACCGCTCGCATCCTGGATTTTCCTCGGCTTTCTCGCCTTTGTGTTTGCGTGGTTCCGTCCGCATGCGGTGAGCGGGTTGCTCGTCCTCTTCCTCTACGCCGCCGTCGTCACACCTTGGCTGGTTCGCAATTACCTCGTGTGCGGCAATCCATTCGGGCTCGCCCTCTTCAGCATCCTCGACGGCACCGCGGGCTCCGAACTCTCCTTCATGAGCAACCTCCAGCCCGACCTCACCGCCTTCGGTTCCGTGCGCGGCAAGCTGCGCGGCGGATTGCTCGACCAGTTCCAAAACCTCTTCTCCTACCTCGGCTTCAACGTCGCTGCCGTGGCCTTCTTCTTCTCGCTGCTCCACGTCTTCAAAGTCAACGTGACCAACATGCTGCGCTGGGGCCTAGTCCTCATGTGGTCCTTCGCCGTGCTCGGCATGGCGGCCTTCGCCCCGCGCGGCGACGTTTCCCACAACCAACTCCACGTTCTCTTTCTCCCCTTCTTCATCGCCTACGGCGCGGCCTTTCTCATCGTGCTCTGGAACCGCATGAACCTCCGCTTCGCCCCGGCCCGCGTCGCCTTCCTCGCCGCCATCTTCCTCCTGTCCGCCCTGCCCATGGGGATCAATCTCCTCACCTCGCCACCCGGACGCGTCGCTTGGCCCCCCTACATCGCACCCTTCATCCATACGGTGGCTAACTGGATGGACCCGAACGAAGTGCTTTGCTCTGATATGCCTTGGGCCACCGCTTGGTATGGCGGACGCCAATCGCTTCTCCTCCCCGCCACAGTCCAGCAATTCATCGCCATCCACGACTACGAATACCTGGGCGGACCGGTCAATGGACTCTACCTCACCCCGGTCTCGGGCAACCGCCCTTTTATCTCCCAAATCGCCAAGGGCGATTACGGATCATGGGCCACTTTCATCATGCGCACCGCCGACCTGTCCCGCTTCCCCCTCCAGTATTTCACGCCGTTGCCCATCGACAACGAATGCGTCTTCTACTCCAATCGCGACCGCTGGAGCAAACGCCCATAACCCGCATGCCCACCCGCAAAAAAGACGAAGCCCCGCAGAATTTCGAGGACGCCATGCAACGCCTCGACGCCATCGTGGCCAAACTCGAGGAGGACAAACTTCCGCTCGACGAAATGCTCTCCCGCTACGAGGAAGGCGTGGCTCTGGCCCGCTACTGCGGGGAGAAGTTGGAGGCGGCGGAACAAAAAGTGCGCCTGATTGCCAAAAAGGCGGACGGCACCATGACCCTGGAAGACTTCGATGACGGCGAAGAAACCTAAACACTCCTCCCTCGGTAGGGACGAGCGGCCCGCTCGTCCTTTCCATCCCAACCACACCCCTCTCCTCCTCTAACCCGTCGTCCCCGCAGCCAGATGGCCAAAATCAAAACTTCCATCCTCTCCCGCATCAACGGCCCCGCCGACGTCCGCGCCGTCCCCGAGAAAAACCTCCCGCTCCTCGCCCAGGAAATCCGCGATGAACTCGTCCGCGCCGTCTCCAAAACCGGCGGCCATCTCGGACCCAACCTTGGCGTGGTCGAACTGACCGTCGCCCTCCACCGCGCCTTCCATTCCCCCCAAGACAAACTCCTCTTCGACGTCAGCCACCAAGGCTACGTCCACAAAATGCTCACCGGCCGGCGCGAAGGCCTCGACACCATCCGTCAGCACGGCGGACTCAACGGCTTCCTCCTCCGCACCGAGAGCGAACACGACTGCTACGGCGCCGGCCACGCCGGCACCGCCCTCTCCGCCGGCCTCGGCATGGCCGCCGCCCGCGACCTCCGCGGGTCCGACGAACACGTCGTCGTCGTAGCCGGCGATGCCGCCTTCACCTGCGGCGTCAGCTTCGAAGCCCTCAACAACGTGGCCGAGACAACCAAGCGCTTCATCGTCGTCCTCAATGACAACGAATGGTCCATCTCGAAAAACGTCGGCGCCGTGGCCAGCTACCTCAGCAAAATCACAACCAACCCCGCCTACGCCCACCTCCACGAGAAGGCCGCCAAATTCATCAAAACCGTCGGCGGACAGACGGCCCTCGATCTCGCCCACAAAGTCGAGACCGGGATGAAGCACATGCTCCTCCCCAGCGTCATCTTCGAGGACCTCGGCTTCCGCTACTACGGGCCGATCGACGGACACGACACCGCCCTGCTCGAACGCACCTTCGAATTCCTCAAGACGCAGAACGAACCCGTCCTCCTCCACATCCTCACGACCAAAGGCAAAGGCTATCCGCCGGCCATGCAGCAGCCGGACAAATTCCACGGCCTCGGCAAATTCTCGCCCGACACCGGCGAAACCGAACCCGCCACCAACCCGACCTATTCCCAGCTCCTCGGGACCAAACTCGCCGACTTCGCCGACCACAACAACCGCATCGTCGCCATCACCGCGGCCATGGCCGGGGGCACCGGCCTCAACTTTTTCGAGAAACGCCACCCCGACCGCTACCACGACGTCGGTATCGCCGAAGAGCACGCCGCCCTCTTCGCCTGCGGCCTCGCCACCCAAGGCTACAAACCCTTCCTCACCATCTACAGCACCTTCATGCAGCGGGCTTATGACATGATTATCCATGACATCGCCCTGCAGAATCTCAACGTCGCCCTCTGCATGGACCGCGCCGGCCTGAGCGGCGACGACGGGCCGACCCACCACGGGCTCTTCGACATCGGCTACCTCCGCCACATCCCGAATTTTGTCTTCATGCAGCCGAAGGACGAAGAGGAGTTCGTCGACATGCTCTGGACCATGGCCCATTACCGCCGCGGTCCCATCGCCATCCGCTACCCCCGCGGCGCGGGAACCGGGGCGCAGCCCAAGGAGCATCCGCAACTGCTCGAGATCGGCCAGAGTGAAGTCCTCCGCCACGGCCGCCGCGTCCTCCTCCTCGGGCTCGGCAACATGGTCGCGATGGCCGAAGAAACGGCCGACCTCCTGGCCGCCCAAGGCATCGATGCCGCCGTGATCAACGCCCGCTGGATCAAGCCCCTCGACACGCAGACCTTGGAATTTTTCGCCCGCGCCGCCGAAGTCGTCTGCACCTTCGAAGACCACGTCCTCCACCACGGTTACGGCGCCTCGGTCATCGAAGCTTTGTCCGAAGCCCGCATCACCACCCCCGTCGTCCGCATCGGTTGGCCCGACCAATTCATCGGCCACGGCAGAGTCGACATCCTCCGCGCGCAACACGGGGTGACCGCCGCCGCCGCCGTCACAAAAATCCTCGCCGAGTTGGCGCACGAACCCGCTGCCGCGAAGGCCACGCCGGCCGCCTGAAGCGGCGGCCTCTTAAGGTAGGGACGAGCGGCCCGCTCGTCCGCTCTGGGAGAAAACGGACCCGCGGGCTCTCCGAGCCGGAGGTCCGCGTGTCCCTACCCGACGATCGTCGTTCGCTGTGGCCTGTTTGTTCTTTTTCCTTCCTGCCTGCCTCGTCAGCGCCTAAACCAAAACCGTCGTCCCAAACCAAACCCAAACCCAACAAGAAATAAAGCCTTATGAACTGGTATCTCGACGCGTGGAAAAATTATGTCACCTTCACCGGCCGCAGCCGACGCAAGGCTTACTGGATGTTTGTCCTCTTCAACATCATTGCCGCGGTCCTCGCCGGCGTCATCGACAATGTCCTCGGCCTCGCCGGTAAAGACGGCTATGGCCCCATCAGCGGACTCTACAGCCTCGCTGTCTTCATCCCAGGCCTCGCCCTCGCCATCCGTCGCCTCCACGACACCGGCCGCACCGGCTGGTGGATGCTGCTCGGGCTCATCCCGCTCTTCGGCTGGATCATTCTCCTCATTTTCTTCGTGACCAACAGCCAACCCGGCAGCAACCAATACGGCCCCAATCCCAAAGAAGCACCGGCCGCCTGACCGGCCGCCTGAAGCAGGCGGCGGAGTTTTCAGCGTTCAGTTTTCAGTCGGCCACCACTTGTCGCGGCGGTCTGTGACCGCCGGAACCCTTCACAAACGCAATCTATCCACCGATAAAAGAAGATATCAGAAGATTGTTCGTGGCCGTGTGATTGCCTATGGGCCATCTCCGGCCTATCGGCCTCCGGTATCAGTTGGTTGCCGCGGCAACCTATCTCCGGCCTTGCAGCCTCCGGCTCCGGCTGGAAACAGTTCTCCTGAAATATCTTCAGATGCGAACTTGTATGGGCGCGGGTCCCGCGCCCATACATAATCCAAGCCGTTTATCTTCCCCCATCCGTGGCCAAAAAAATTTCTTCCGTCTTTCTCACCCTCGTCCTCCCCGGCTGCGCCTGGACCGTGCGCGCGCCCTCCACCGTGGCCGATCCCGTGCCCGTGTGGATCACCGAATACGGCAAGCACTGCCGCGTGGCCCTGCCCACCGGGGACTCCACCTTCACCGAATACGGTTTCGGCGAATGGCATTACTACGCCCTCGAAGAACGCGACTGGCTCTCGACCCTCCGCGCCGGCGCCGGCCTCGGCTCCGGCGCCTTCTCCCGCCGCACCTTGCGCCCCGCGGCCGACGGCACCCTCGGTCCGCGGCAAACCGGCGGCACGCGCTCGGAGCGACTGGAGGTCGAGCGCTCCGCCGCCGATGCCCTCCGCCGCGAACTCGACGACCGTTGGGCACGCAACCAGGGTGACGTGCGGATCCGCCAAGCGGACGCCGTCCCCGTCAGCCGCGACCCCGCCCGCTACCACCTCTTCGAAAATTCCAACCACGCCACGGCCAACTGGCTCCGCCAACTCGGCTGCCAAGTCCGCGGCTTCCCCCTCATGGCCAACTTCCGCGTCGAAGAAAGAGCAGGCCACCAATAAAAGAGGATGACCTTTTGGAGTGCGGCGGCTTGACGCCGCTTTTCCCTCCCGCTCTCGCAAAAAAAGCCAGGCCACGGATGGAAGAAGATAGCAGAGGATAAGCGGGGCGCGCAGACACGCGCCCCGCTCAAAGCTTCAGTCGGGAGACTGTGTTTGCGCCGTGTCAGCGGCGCAAACACCATCTTCTGCCATCTTCTTCCATCCGTGGCTTTCTTGCCTCTGCCTGCCCAAGCTCGCAGTCGACGCCGACCCCAGTTACTCCCAGCACACACCCGCCGTCGCTGTCGTTGTCGGAAAATCCTCCTTTCCCTTCGTTTCCTTCGTTATCTTCTGTCCAAAAATTCCGTCATGATCACCCTCGAACAGCAACTCATCGAACGCCTCGCCGCCCAAGGCGCGGCGGCGTGGCGGATCCAGCTCGCCCGCTGGATCGAATCCCCGCGCGTGGTCGGGTTCATCATCGCGGTCATCCTCGTCAACGCGGTCATCCTCGGACTGGAGACCAACCAAGACCTTATGGCCCGCTCGGGCACCTTGCTTGTCGCCATCGACAAAGCCTGCCTCGCCGTCTTCCTCGTCGAAATCATCTGCAAACTCCTTGCCTTCCGCGGACTCTTCTGGCGGAGCGGCTGGAATATTTTCGACTTCATCGTGGTCGCCGTCGCCCGCGTGCCCGGGGCCGGACCGTGGGCCGTCATCCGTTCGCTGCGCGTCCTGCGGGTCCTGCGACTCCTCACCATGATCCCCAGCCTGCGCAAAGTGGTCGCCGCCTTCCTCCACGCCATCCCCGGGCTCGGCGGCGTGCTCGCCGTCATGGCCATCTTCTTCTACACCGCCGCGGTGCTGGCCACGAATCTCTTCGGCGCCGCCTTCCCCGCTTGGTTCGGCACGATCGGGGCCAGCCTCTTCTCCCTCTTCCAGATTATGACATTGGAGAGCTGGTCCATGGGTATCGTCCGCCCGGTCATGGAGCAATTCCCCTACGCCTAGGCCTTCTTCGTCCCGTTCATCATTCTCGCCACCTTCACCATCTTGAACCTCTTCATCGGCATCATCGTCTCGACCATGCAGGAGTTGAGCAACCAACCCGAACCCGGCATCCCGAAGAAAGACCTCGCTGAGGCCCTCGCCCGCATCGAAGGCGATATCCAGGGGCTCCGCCGGCAGATCGAAAATGAGCCTCGCGCCTGACGGCGCGAGGAGTTTTCAGCGTTCAGTGATTCCGTGTTCAGACCCGTCGCGGGGACGCTTTTCCCTCCGGCTCTCGCAAAAAAAGCCAAGCGTCTTTCAGAAAAGTAGAAGCGGCGGGGACGCCGCTTCTACTTCATGCCTTCCACGGCATCATCACAGCCGTGGCCAAAAATCCCCCGCCCCATCCACTCTAACTCACACTCAAGTCTCCGCCCTAGCCGTTCCCCTCCTCTTTAACCTTTCGATCCCAGCGAAAAATCGCTAAAATAAATGCATGAAAATCGCCCCACTGGAGCGCCTTTTCTGGTGGACGGACCGCACCTCACTCCCGCCGGAGCGCATCGCCGCCCAAGCCATGGTGCTGGGCACTTGGGATGACATCCAGGAAACCCGGCGGCGCTACGGGAAAGACATTTTCGCCAAAGTTCTCTCCGCTCCCCCGCGCGGGCTCTTCGACCCGAAATCCTGGTCGTTCTGGCACAAGAAGACCGGACGCGTTCCCGTGCCACCCCTGCCGGAGCAACCCGCGCCATGGCCCCGCCGCTGAATTGGCATCTGGACATCCTCCCCGCCGACCAACGCGGTCTGTGGGTGTACAAGTTGCAGGCCGGCTTTCCCGGTTGGGTGCTTTATGGCGGCACCGCTCTGGCCTTGCGGCTCGGACACCGCACGTCGGTCGATTTCGATTTCTTTTCCGCCACTCCCCTCATGCCCTTGGACTTTCGCGAGGAGCACGCGCTGGACGGCGACATTCTCCAAGCCGAGGCCAACACCCTCAGCGTCCTGCACCGCGGCGTGAAACTCTCCTTTTTCGGCGGCCTCTCGCTCGGCGTGCTGCACGCACCCGATTTGCTCGGACACTGCCCCGTGGCATCGTTGGACGATCTGGGTGCCGGCAAGTTGGCCGCCTTGGTCAACCGGGTGGAACTCAAAGACTACCTCGACGTAGCCGCCCTGCTGCGTCACGGGAGCGACCTGGCTCATCTGCTGGCCGGCGCCAACGCCGTTTACCGCGGAGAGTTCCCCATCGCCGCCTGCCTCAAGAGCCTCACTTGGTTCGACGATCCGGCGCTCGCGGAATTGTCAGCGAAAGACCGCCACCTCCTCGAGCAAGCATCGCTCGCCGTCGATCAAGTCCCCACCGTCACCGCCTCCGGCCGCAAAATCGGACAACCCTGGTAAACGGGAAAAAAGACAGGCCACCGATGAAAGAAGATGAAAGAGGATTGTTTCTGGCCGGGTGACCCCGGCCACAAACAGGTCATCTCTGCCGGAACGAATAGTCTCCAGCCGGGGTCACACGGCTGGAGACCATCTTCTTAAATCCTCTTCAATCCGTGGCTAAAAAAATTCCGTCACTCGCCACACGTCACTCGTCACAAATCGGCGTGTCGCTCCGCCGATTCTTCACGCCGCTTGCAACGCGTCCGGATTTTTCCTCGCCACGGCCAGGAGGCGCAAAGCGGCGCCGCTCGGCTTACGGGTGCCGTTCTCCCACGACACCGCCGTCACCTTGGGCACATTAAGTAGCGCGGCGAACTCCGACTGCGTGCAGCCGAGCTTGGCGCGCGTCTCGCGAATGACACGTGCGGAAATTGCTTTGACCGGCGGCGGAATGGTCACGCGGCGGACCCGTGCCCGCTCCTTTCCCGCGGCAAAACGCTCCACGCGGCCCACGAGTTCATTGATGTCGAATGCGATTTCGGTCTTTTTCATCGGTTGTATTGTTGCTTGATGGTTTCCACCGCGGCACGCAACCGCGCCAGGTCCTCCGGCGCGATGTTGGCTTTGGTTGATTTCGTGTAGAGCATGAAGAAAATAAATCGTCGCGCCCGCGGCAGCCACAGGTAGATCACCCGGGCGCCGCCGCTTTTGCCGCGACCCGACAGTTTCATTCTCGCTTTGCGCAGCCCTCCCGAGTGGCGGATCAAATCCCCGGCCTCCGGACGGCCGGCCAATGCCAGTTGGAACTCCCGCAGGACTTCCTCATCGGCAACGCGAAGCAATTCACGGGTGAACGCATCGAGTTCCACGAAGCTGAAATCCATAAACGTAACTTATACCATGTATAACCAGTGGTCAACCCCCGTTCGGCTATCCACCTGCAACGCACGCCGTAACGAGCTGGTGGTCGCGCAGAAAAAACGCCAGCGGAAAGGTCTGACCCCCTCTCAACGGTTCCGGTGACCCCTTCACTCACACTCACACTCAAACTCAAGTCTCCGCCCTGGCCGTTCCCCTCCATCTCTCACAAACAAAAAGCCAGGCCACAGCCGGGGCCGTAGCGGAACCGAGCAAAAGCGAGATGGCCCAAGGGCAAACAGACAGCTCGAAGACCTGAACGAAGCATTCAATTGGCAAAAGATTATTTTTGGCCGGGTGACTGGTGCCGATCGACCTCTGGCCTTATCCCAAGTCCCGAAAGATTTCAGACTTCGCCGGCTGAGTTAGGGACGAGCGGCTCGCTCGTGCGCTCCCTCTCCCACGGACACGCGAGCCGCGTGTCCCTACCCTCGGAACCTTCTCCGACCGTCCATTTTCTTTTCCGGTTTGGTATGAAACCAAGGGCCCATCGCCTGAAGCTTATGGACGTCTGCCCAATCAATGGGGAACGGCGTTCCACCCGTTTTCTTGCAAACGGCACCGGCGGGCGGAGCATGCGGCGGAAGGGGAACCCGGAGAACTCGGCGGAAAGCAAAACGCCCGTCGAGGCGGGCGTTTTAGTGAAATGATGTATGTGCACGTTTAGCGGCGACGGCGGCGGATGACGTAACCGGCGAAACCCGCTCCGGCCAAGGCGAGCATAGCGTAGGCCGAGGGTTCGGGCACGGCGGAGATGGTAATGTCATCGATGCGTGATGCTCCAGCAGTGCTGCTGGGACCCGAATCGGCTACCAGCCGAAAATAAACGTCCGCTTGGTTGTCGATCGAATTTATGGAAGTAAGATCGGCCGTAAAGACCGAGGCAATGTTGGTGGTAGAACTGTTCCATTCGTTTGTCGCAGGTGCATAATTGGTGAATGTCGTAAAAGCCGAACCGTTCGTGCTGTAGCTAAGGGAAAAATTAGCGGGTCCGGTGCTGGTTCGAAACTGCGACCAAGTGATGCCGATATTGCTTAAAGTAAGGGTGCTAAACTGAAACTGAAAATAATCACCAATAGTCCAGCGGTTAGCGCTCAAAGAGTTTGCAGAGCCATTGCCAGCCGGAGAAGACCAAACGGTGTTGTTTGAGGCGTGAACCGCGGTTAACAAACCGGTTCCACCATTGTCGGCGGAATAAGACCCTGAAGAGGGAAAAGTCGAGTTGGTCAGGTTGACAGTTAAGGGGTCAGGTTCGAAATCCCAGCTTGCGATTATAGTCTGCGCCCGAGTAGCGAGAGTTGTGAGCGCGAGCACTGCGAGTGTCGGAAGAAGATTTTTCATGGCTGTTTTTTTGGTGTAGAGCTTTGGATAAAGAGAACCTTCGGGCCAAGTGCAAACTCAACCGACCACGAAGCTGGCGCAAGCCAAAAACCACATATGACGGAATCGTCACATAAGCGCTCGGGTTGAGGGGGTTATCCCTGGCATTTACAGCCCGCCTGAAGCCCCATGAGCAAAGGATTCGCGGCGATTGGGACGAACGTTTCACACCATAAACTGTCCTGCTCGGGCGGAATCTTGACCGGGCTAGTGAGGAAACAAATAGCAGGGAGCTGGGAGCGTGGAGCAGGGAGCCGGACGGAACGCGGCGGGGGCGCGGGTGGTATGTGGTGGCATCGGCATCTTGCCGATGTTGTCGGGGTCATGGGCAGGATGCCCATGCCACGTTTTGCCGCGGGGCCAAGGGTCACGCTCGATGCGGCGGCTCTGACAATCTTGTGCGGTGGAAATTTTTCAAAGCGGCGGCAGATCGTCGAGCAACCTCGTCAATGCCACCGCGCGCAGGCGGGGGCCGAGCTCGAAGGTCTGGTCGCCGGCATGCACGACATCCAAACGCACGAGCTGCAAATCATCCAGAGCGTGCTGCATCGAGGGGGTGACCCGGGGCGCGACCGTGCGCTTGATTTCAAAGCCGTAGCGCCGCCGGCCGCGCACCACGAGCAAATCGAGTTCGGCCCCGGCATGCGTGGCCCAGAAAAAACACTCCTCCGGACGCGCCGCCAGCCGCCGCACGATTTGCTCTATGACAAATCCTTCCCACGAGGCCCCGCACTTCGGATGAGCCTCGACGTCGGCCTCTTCCGGAAGATTCAACAAGGCGTGGAACACTCCGCTGTCGGCAATGTAGACTTTGGGCGCTTTGACCTGCCTTTTGGCAATGTTCACATGCCAAGGCGGCAGGAGGCGCACCGCAAAAGCGGCGGCCAGACGGTCCAGGTAGCCCCGCACCGTTGTATCGGCCACCCCGAATGAGCGCGCCAACTCCGAGGAGTTCCAAGTCTGTCCATGATAGTGGGCCAACATGGTCCAGAAGCGGCGCATGGTGGAGGGCGAAGTGCGGATTCCGAGAGCCGGCAGATCCCTTTCCAGAAACGTGCGGATATACCCCAAGCGCACCTCGAAGCTTTCGCGAGCCGATCGGGCCAGAAAGGAACGCGGCAACCCGCCCCGCACCCACCGCCGCCCGGACTGCCGCATCCCGGTGTCGGCCAGCGAGAGTCCACCCAACTCCTGATAGTAAATCCTCCCGGCTAAAGATTCCGAAGTGCGTTGCAACAGTTCCGGCGTGGCGCTGCCCAGCAGGAGAAAACGCGCCGGATTGGGCCGGCGGTCGGCCAGCACCCTGAGCACCGGAAAGAGATCCGGCTGTCTCTGGATTTCATCAATCACCACCAACCCCCGCAGCGGTCTCAAGGCCAGCATCGCATCGGCCAAACGCGCCTCATCTTGCGGGTTCTCCAGATCCAGAAAATGTCCGCCGCGGGACCTTTTGCGCAGATAATCCTTGGCCAAAGTGGTCTTGCCCACCTGCCGCGCCCCGACCAAGGCCACAATGCGATGCCTCTGCAGCAATCCGTGCAATTCGGCCAGATCGGCAGTCCTGGAAATCATGGGCAAAGCCTACCTTGAAAATTCGGTTGGTTCAACCGAATTTTCAAGGTTTTGCAACCCGCCTTACCCCTGCTCCCTCATGGGCTTTTGTTGGTGGCGCGTCCTCTTATTTGCGAGTGCTGGGGCGTGGTTTGCAGACGTCCACCGGCGGGGGCGCCGGTGGCAACAGCCGAGGGCGGCTGTGGTCTCCGGGAGCCTCCGAACTCGTCACACGTCACACGCCACACGTCACTTCTTCCCTCGCCCCATCTTGCGTGTGGTGCGAGCCAGGCGTAGCTTTAATTTTGTGACCGCGGCGGAAATCATTGCCGAGATCGAGCATCTACCGGCCGACGAGCGGGCCAAGGTGGTCGCCTTCGCGCAACACTTGGGCGAGAGCGCCATGTTGTCGGGCGCCGAGTTGTCCAAACTCGCGGGTCGTCTGGCCGACGGCACGCATCCGGCGGAAGCGGCACGATTGCGCGAAGAGATCGAAAAGGGATTTTACGGCGCGTCGTCCCATGCCTGAAGTCCGACGGCATGCGTTGCCGAGCGCCGTTTTCAGGCATCTTCTCGATCGGGTGGAAGAGCGCGCCATTCCCGCGGAAGAGCTCGGTTTGCTAGCTGACTGGCTGGATACCAATCCCATCGTGCCATCCGGCCAATGGTTCAAGCGGCTTCCGGAAATGACCATCTGCGGCGAAGGCGAGTTGGTGAAAACAGTTCTCTCCAAGGGTCAGAGCCCGTTCAGAGAAGAGGTCGTTTGACGTCAAGGATCGCGGTCCCGGGGAGCACACGCGCCTCGCGTGTGGCGCCGTGTGCCCTCGCGCGGCGACGAGATAGTATGGAGCGCAGAGGCAAACGGCCGTGGCCGAGGATCCGCACGCGGGCGGACAGGCTGTGCCGCACCATGGGGTGACATCGGCATCTTGCCGATGGTGATGGGAATCATTGGCAGGATGCCAATGCCACGTTTCTGGCGTGTGGCGCGCGCTGGGGCACGGAAAAGTGGCGGGTGGCGGGGTGACAGTTTATTCCGCCGGCAAAGACTCGTTCGTGGCCGAGGTCACGCGGCCACGAACAATCCTCTGTCATCTTCTTCCATCGGTGGCTTGTCTTTCGCTCGAGAAAGGTTCCGGCGCTCACATCAGTTGGCTTCGCTTTGCTTCAGCCCGTCTCGCCAAGCCTCGGCTGAGCGCCGCGACAAAAACTCGTCACACGTCACACGTCACTTCTTCCCTCCGTGGCTTGGCTTTTGGTTGGTCGAGCGCCGGATGAAAAAGCGGCGTCAAGCCGCCGCACTCCAAAATGGGTGCTGGCGGTTCGCCTCTTCTCCTATCTTCTCTCCTCGGTGGCTTGTCTTTTGGTGGAAGAAGGCACCGACGGTCACAGACCGCCGCGACAATTTCTCGTCGAGGTGTAGCGGTGCTCAAGCGCAGGAGCCCGGGTTTGTCAAAGCGCCGTGCAGGGTGATTGGCCCGGTAGGGACACGCGGTTCGCGCGTCCGTTTCTTTTTAAAGCGGGCCAGCGAGCCGCTCGCCCCGACCCCGGATCACGGTTGCGGCCGGTGGAAGCTGGTTGAATATCGCGCCGGGGCGGCGCGATCCATTTACTTCTCCGCTGCCTCGCGGAGGCGGCGATAAACCTCGGCGAACTGGCCGCCGTTCTTGAGGCCGTCGTCGGCCAAGGCGAGGGCTTCTTTTTTTTGGCCGGTCTTGAGGTAGGACAAAACTAGCGCCTGGTCGGTGGCGACCAGGTCTTCACCTTGCATCTTGGGACGCGCGGCGAGGAGGAACGGGATGGCCTCGGACCATTCGCCGCGCAACTGACCGAGCCGTCCGATGTAGCGCTCGGTCAGTCCGCTTTCGGAAGAGCCGTGAGTGAGGAGAAATTTCCCCTGGGCCATGGCTTCGGCCGCGGCCGCGAGTGATGACTCGTCGAGTGCGCCGTCGATTTTCTCGCGGCAGGCGAGGGCGAAGTAAACGTATTCGAGATGCCACGCGGTGTAGTCAGGGACTTGGCCCGCGGCGATTTCGTAGAGGTCGAGGGCTTCTTCGGTTTGGCCTTCGCGCAGCAGAATGCGGGCCACCAGGCCGGTGAGCGGACGGAGCCCGCCGGCATTCGGACGGAGGGCCTGCCACTCGCGGGCGGCGGCCAGCACACCGGAGGACATTTCTTCTTCGGCCTCGCGGCAGAGTTCGGCAAAGACGTCATAGGCGGACGCATTGGTTTTTTTCATGAACGGCACGCCGAAGAGGACGCGCAGGGTGTGGTTGACGCGGTAATCATCGTAGCGGTTGGTGCCGAGGGCGGTGGCGTAGGCTTCGTCCTCCTGCACCAGACCCAGTTCGTCGGGGCCGAGTTGGAGGGGTCCGGCAAGATTGACCATCGCGCCGACCATGGAGCGGGCGGCGCGGGCTTGGCCGGAGAGCGAAAGATGGACGTGGTCGTCGAGCAATTCCCAACCGGTCGCGCCGTCGGGACTTTCTTTGCGGAAAATTTCCGCCACGTCGCAAAAAACCGCGCCACGGACCAGCGCCGTATTGCGGATGGCCTGCTCGGTCAGCGAGATGGGACGCCACGGCATGGTGTCAAGGTCCCGGGCGGCCAGAAATGCCGTGCGCGCGGGATCAGCCTGACCGCCCCGGGCCAGCACTTGGCCGAGGAGGAAGCGCACGCGGGCGTGGCGCGGGGCGATTTGCACGGCCTGGCGGAGGAGATTGACGGCCTGCGGGAAGTCATCGGCCTCGGCCGCCTCGGCCGCCTCGCCCATGAGGCGCTTGAGTTCGCGTTGCTGCTTTTCATCGAGACCGGCGACGTCGTCCTCACCAAGCGGGGCGAGTCCGGATTCGTTGCTTGCCGTGGTGCAGACGATGGCAGGCACACCCGCGGCACGCACCTCGTCAAGCATGGTGCCGAGGTTGGCCGCGAGATTGCGCACCGCGGCCTCGCGCAAGGGTGAGTCGGCCGGGATGACGGTCTGGCCGATCATTTCTTCCATGAGGCTCTGGTTTTCGTCCGCCCCGCGAGAGAGCCAGCTGTCGAGCACCTGCACGAGGGCAAGGCCACGCGCGGCGCGCAGCCCGCGCAGGGCCCACGGCGGGAGGGAACCGGCGGCGTTGATCGAGGCGGTGCCATAGGCGCCGAAGAATTCGTTGTTGCCGGTGTAGAATATGAAGAGGTCGGGGGCGTAACGCAGCGCGTCGCGGACTTGGTAAACGAGCGGGAAGCTGGCCACGGCGGTGGTGCCGAGATTGATCACCTCCACGTTCTTCTCCGGCCACGCATCGGCCAGCATGGCTTGGAGGAAGGATGACATTCCGAGGTTGCGCGGCTGCGGGTAGCCTTTGGCCGCGGATTCGCCGACGAGAAAAATGCGGACGGTATCTGCTGGCTTGGGCAGGAGAAAATTTGTCTGGTCGGCGTCGCCGGGCCGCGTGGGGTTGGCGAAAAAGTAGGGCTTCGCGGCGGCGGGTTCGACCATGCAAAGCTGGGCGCCGGACGGCAACCTTCCCGCCTCTCGAATCCAAGCCGGGTAGCCACCCCAACCGAAGAGACGGAGGATCAACTCCGTGCTGGCCAGCGCGAGAAAAGGAAGTGCGATCGTGATGGCGATGAACAGCCGCCGCTGGGCCGGCGTCAGGGGGATGCGATCGGTTGGTGGTTTCTTCACCATGGGCGCGGAACATTACGCCGGAACGGGGCGGCGTCCAATGCCAGGTGCTGTAGGTTGCACCGGCGAATCGCGATCTCCGAGCGCGATGACCGCCGTCATCAAATCGCGCCGAACCGGAACGCAGCGGAGATTGCCCAAAGTCCCTGAACCCGCACGTTGGCAGGTGTGTGCTGGGAGTAACTGGGGCTACCATCACTACCAGGGGCAAAGGCACCGACGCTCATAGAGCGCCGCTACATCTCGACGAGAACTTGTAGCGGCGGTCTATGACCGTCGGTGCCTAAAAACACTTCGAGTTAATCGGAAGGCGTATTCATGCAGTCGGAGACGCAATAAAAGCGCGGCTTGGCTCGGTTTTTCCAGGGGGCATGGCCGTCCCGGCCGTGTTGTCTGATCGTGACGGGCTCAGCATTTGCAGACTTAGGTAGGGACGCGCGACTCGCGCTTCCGTTGGTTGGGGAGCGGACGAGCGGGCCGCTCGTCCCTACCTTCTGCTGCAGCCCGTCCATCGCCGCGGGTTCTGCATCGTTCCGGCTTAGGAGGAGGCCTCCTCAGGGTGGGCCGCGCGTTTTTTACGGCGCAGGCGGAACCAATTGTTCCAGGTCTTGCGGATGGTCTGGCGGGTGCTGAGGTATTGCTGCTCCAGCTCGGTGCCGCGCTGCATCGCCTCGAGCACGCCGCGCACGCTGAAGTCGGCGGTCTCGAAGACGGTGCAGGCCACGCCAACCGCCCCCGCATGATGCGCATCGCTCCCGGCGGTCATGGGGAGCCCGCGTTGCTGCGCGTAGTTGTAGGCTTTGCGGTTGTGGCGCTTGAGCGTCGTCGCCGCATTGAAAACCTCGAGTCCATCGAGCGGCAACGCATCGAGCACCGACTCCCGGATGCCGGCCCGGAACAAGTCATAAGGATGCGGCGCCACGGCAATCCCGCCGGCCTCGTGGGCCAGCCGGCAAACTTCAGCGGAGGGCAAACCCTTCAACGACGAGGGCAGCGTGCAGCCGAGGCAGAGCAAATGACCGTCGGCCGTGGTGACCTCGATGCCGGGAACAATGAGCAAGCCGTCGACCGGTTGACCGTCGGCACGCATCAGACCGCGCTCCGTCATGTAACCAACCGCGTCGCACGTGTTGTGGTCGGTGATGGCAAAACCGTTGAGCCCGGCGGCCCGCGCCGCGGCAACCAAATCCTCCGGACTGCTCACGCCGTCGGCGGAGAAGAACGAATGGACATGGAGATCAATACGGAGGGTCATACGGCGGCGCTAGGCCGCCAAGTGTTCAGTTTTCAGTTTTCAGTGTCCAGTGGATCCGGCGACGGACTCGCCGGCGTTTTGGAGTGCGCCGGCTGGACGGCGCTTTTGTTTTCCCCGCCGGGGAGCCGATACCCCCGAGCCCTTCAACCCGCGCGTCGGCGGGTGTGTGCCGGGAGTAACTGGGGGGCGAAGCCCCGGGGGAAAGGCATCTCGCCCGTTTTCCGAAAAACCATGCGGGCGGGAAGCCCTTGTCCCCTGCCCGAACCACAAGCTGGGGGGTCCGCCATAACTTGAGTCACTCGGAAGCCAAAGCGGCGTCCAGCCGCCGCACTCCAAAAGACTGAACACTCCGCGCCGCGGCCCTGCGGCCGCGGCGCGGATCCGTTCTTGCCCCGATCGCGCCCGCTGTTATCCATTCGCCTTGCATGGAAATTCTCGGCATCGACATCGGCGGTTCGGGCATCAAAGGCGCGCCGGTCAACCTTGACGGCGGCAATCTCGCGGCCGAACGCCTGCGCATCGCCACCCCCTCGCCTTCGGCTCCGGACCCCGTGGCCGGGGTGATCCGGCAAATCACGGACAGCTTCGGCACCACTGGCGGACCAGTCGGCATCACTTTTCCCGGCGTGGTCAAAGGCGGACGCGTTATCACGGCCGCCAACATGGATCCGGCGTGGATCGGCTTTGATGCCGCCACCTTTTTCTCGGCCAAGCTCGGACGCCCCGCCTTGGTGGTCAATGATGCCGATGCCGCGGGCCTGGCCGAAATGCGTTTCGGCGCCGGGCGCGGCATGGGCGGCACCGTCATTCTGCTCACTCTCGGCACCGGCATCGGCAGCGCCGTTTTTCTCGACGGCAAGCTCGTGCCGAATACCGAATTCGGCCACATGGAAGTGCGCGGCAAGGACGCCGAGGCCCGGGCCTCCGACCGCGTGCGCGAGGAAAAAGATCTCGCCTGGGACCAATGGGGCGAACGCGTCGGCGAGGTCATCGCCCGCCTGGCCTTCCTGCTCAACCCCGACCTCGTCATCATCGGCGGCGGCGTGAGCCGCAAAGCGGAAAAATTTCTCCCCGTCGTGCAGGGCCTGGTCAAGGTCCCGGTTGTGCCGGCCCAATTGCAAAACCAAGCCGGCCTCATCGGCGCAGCCCTCGTCGCGGCCGGAGGCGTCACGTCCAAGTGAGCACCGGCCCGCTCATCGAAGTCCCGGTCGCCATCCCCGGCCAGACCTGCCGCGTGCTCGTCGGCCCCGGCCTCCTGGCCCGCACCGGAGAGCTGGCGCGCGACTGCGGATTGCGCGGCACGGCCGCCGTCATCACCGACGAAAATGTCGCACCTCTCCACAGTGCGGCCGTGCGGAAATCCCTCGAGGCAGCGGGCCTCCAAGCCGTCCTCCTCACCGTCCCGGCCGGAGAAAAATCCAAGTGCCTCGCCACGGCCGAAGACCTCTGCGATGGCATGATTGAGGCCGGACTCGATCGCGGTTCCTTTGTGGTCGCCCTCGGCGGGGGCGTGGTGGGCGACCTGGCCGGCTTCGTTGCCGCCATTTACCAGCGCGGCCTGCCATTCGTGCAAATCCCCACGACGATCGTGGCCCAGGTCGACAGTTCGATCGGCGGCAAAACCGGGGTCAATGCCCGCGCCGGCAAAAATCTCATCGGCGCTTTCCACCAACCGCGCCTCGTGCTGGCCGACACCACCACGCTGGCCACCCTGCCCGATCGTGCCTACCGCGAAGGTTTTGCCGAAGTGATCAAACACGGCGTCATCCGCGACGCCGCCCTGCTCGACGAACTCGACCCCGCCACCCCACGCGAAAATCTCGCCCCGCTCATCGCCCGCAACATCGCGATCAAAGCCGCCCTCGTGGCCGAGGACGAACACGAGCAAACCGGCCAGCGCGCCCTGCTCAACTTCGGCCACACCATCGCCCACGCCATCGAAAATGTGGCCGGCTACGGACGATTCCTGCACGGCGAAGCGGTTAGTCTCGGAATGGCCGCGGCCTTGGAAATTTCCCAACACAAAGCCGGGCTGTCCGCCGAGGATGCCGCCCGCGTGCGCGAAAAGCTCGCCGCCTTCGGACTGCCCCTCACCCTGCCGGACGATCTCGGTGCGGACGCCCTCATCGCCGCCGCCCGCCGCGACAAAAAGTTCGCCGCAGGCCAGATCCGCTACGTCGTCGTGCCCCATCTGGGCGAAGCCTTCGTCGCGGAGGATGTGACCGAAGACGATCTCCGCGCCGCGCTGCAAGCGCTGCGCGCCTGAAGCAGGGAGTTGGCAGTATTCAGTTGGCCGTGTTCAGTTTGTAGCAGCGGTCCATGACCGCCGGATGCGTTGCTAAAAACTGAATCACCGAAAACTGAAAACTCTGCACCAACGGCACGCCTCTCTCAATCCGCACCAGGTAGGGCGCGGCGTCCCCGACGCGCCGGGCACCTTTGTTTCCAGGCACACGGCAGATCAGCGACGCCCCGCCCCACCCGGGAGGCCACCTTTGCCGCGAGGCGGGAAAAGGAGCGGACGAGCGGGCCGCGCTCCCCTACCATGCCGCTCTTGCTGAAAACTGAATCACCGAAAACTGAAAACTCTGCGCCAACGGCGCAGAAAGCCCTCCATCTCTACATCCACATCCCGTTCTGCCTGCAAATCTGCCCTTACTGCAGTTTTTACAAGGACCTTGCGGGACCGGGGAAAGCCGACCCGTTGGTCGATGCCGTGGTGCGCGAGGCGGAACGGTTCGCTCAAGGAGTCGCCCCGCGCACCATCTTCATCGGCGGCGGCACCCCGACCGCGCTTTCCGTCTCGCAACTCAAACGGCTTTTCGACGGTCTGCGGCGGCCCATGGATTTCACCCGGGTCGAGGAATTCACCATCGAGATGAATCCGGCCACCGTGACGACACGCAAGGCGGAATTGCTCCGCGGCTTCGGCGTCAATCGTGTGAGCATGGGCGTGCAATCGTGGGACCCTCACCTGCTCAAACTGCTCGGACGCGTCCATGATGCGGAGCAGGTCCGGCGATCATTCGCCATCTTGCGCCGCGCCGGATTCGACAACCTCAACCTCGACCTCATCTACGGCGTGCCGGGCCAGACACTTGCGCAGTGGGAGGAAAGCATCCGATGCACGGTCGCGCTCCAGCCGGAGCACATTTCGTCCTACTGCCTGACCTACGAGGAGGATACCGAGTTCTTCGCACGCCTGGCCCGCGGGGAATTCACCGAGGATGCGGAAAGCGAGGCCGGCTTTTTCGAGCGTGGCTCCGCCCTGCTGCGCGAGGCCGGCTACGGGCAATACGAAATCTCCAACTACGCCCGACCCGGCCGCGAATGCCGTCACAACCTCGCCTACTGGGAAGGTGCGGACTACCTCGGGCTCGGACCGAGCGCCTGGTCGACCATCGGCGACCGCCGCTGGCAGAACGTGCCCGACACCGCGGCCTACGTCCGCGCCGTGCAAGCGGGTGTGCGTCCGCTCCGCAACGAGGAAATCCTGCCGCCGGCCACGCGCGAGGCGGAGAAAATCGCGTTCGGGCTGCGCATGAATGCCGGCATCGATCCGGCCCGGCTGACGGCACGGCGCGATCTCGTCACCGGATTGCGCGAGGAAGGCTTGCTCGAAGACCATGGCCCGCGGGTGCGACTGACCGAACGCGGACGCCTCCTCGCCGACGAGATCGCCGCCGAGTTGATGTAGCAACGCCGCCCGGCGTTTTGGAGTGCGGTGGCAAAGCCACCGCTTTTTTTGCGTGGAAACCCCAAATCTTGCCGCAGCCCGCACCGCACCGCGAGCCCCCTCACAAAAAACGAAAAGCGCCGTCCAGCCGGCGCACTCCAAAAGCCAAAAGGGCGTCCCTCGCGGGACGCCCTTGGTGAATTGCTGGTGCGAGTCGGCTTAGTAGCCGCCGCGGTCGCTGCCACGGTCGCGGTATCCACCGCCACCGCCGCCACCGCCACGGTATCCGCCGCCGCCACCGCCGCCGCTACGGCCTCCGCCGCCGCCGCCGCGATAGCCACCGCCACCGCCACCACCGCCACCGCCGCGGTATCCGCCGCCACCACCGCCGCCTTGCGGACGGTCTTCACGGGGACGCGCTTCGTTGACTTGGATGGAACGGCCGTCCATGTCCTGGCCATGGAACTTGCCGACGGCCGCATTGGCTTCTTCGTCGCTTGAGAAGGTGACAAAACCGAAACCGCGCGAGCGGCCGGTCTGACGATCGACGGCAATCATGACGTCAGTCACGGTGCCACATTGTCCGAAGGCGTCGCGCAGCGAGTCTTCGGTGGTGCTGAAGGGGAGATTCCCCACATAGAGTTTGTTACCCATACTATTATCTTTCTGTTGTGTTTTACTGCCAGGCTCCAAGCCGTCCGGTGCCTGCGCAGGATCCCACGAACGTTAACTCAACCCGGGGGTGCGCTTTCTGACCTGAACTTGTCGACTGTCGGGTATGAGGATCGTCCGAACTACCCAAAGCGCAAGCGAAATCGCGTCCGAGGACGGCATCGTTCCGGTTCAGTCCCCCGCCCCGTCTCCGAAATGCTTGCGCGGCATCAGGTAGCGCGCCACATAGTCCTGCACCGCCTCCGGCAGCGCCCTCACTCCCCCCTCGTAACCGGTCGACTTCAGCTTGGTGATATCCGCCTGCGTGAAATATTGATATTGGCTCCTCAGCGCCTCGGGCATTTCGATGAATTCAATGCGCGCCTCCCGCCCCATCGCCTCGAAAATCGGGTGCACCAAGTCGAGCCACGTGTGCGCCTGGCCCGATCCAATGTTGAACAACCCGCCGGCCTTCCGCATCGCCGCCAAGTGCAGGGTCATGGCCACCGCATCTTTGACATAAAGAAAATCCCGCAGCTGCCCGCCGTCCGCGTAATCCGCATGGTAGCTCTTGAACAACTGCACCTGCCCCGTCTCCTCGATCTGCCGCCAGGCCTTGCTCACCACACTGCGCATCTCGCCCTTGTGCTCCTCGTTCGGGCCGAAAATATTGAAATATTTCAGCCCGACCATCCGCCGCAGATACCCCTCGCGCTGCGCGTGAAGATCGAAAAGCTGCTTCGAATACCCGTAGGCATTCAGCGGGCGCCAGGCGGACAAATCATCGGACAAATCATCCATCCCGGCCGCACCATCCCCGTAGGTCGCCGCCGAGGACGCATAAACAAAACGCGCGCCGCGCCCCAAGGCCCACTCGGCCAACTGACGCGTGCAGCCGAAATTGTTCCGCAGCAAATAGTCCGCATCCCGCTCCGTGGTCGAAGAACACGCCCCCAGGTGGAACACATGGGTGAATTCGCCGAAGGCCCCCGCCTTGTCCGCCAACCGGTCGTAAAATTCGTCCGCCTCGACAAATTCCTCGAAACGCAAGGGCGCAAGATTCCGCCACTTCTCGTCGCTCTCGAGTTGATCCACCACAACCACCCGGTCCGTCCCGTGCCAACGATTCAACGCCCCGACAAGCACGCTCCCGATGAAACCCGCCCCGCCCGTCACCAAAAAACGATCCTTGCCCGAGAACGCCGCCTTTGGCGCACTCCCGCCTTTCGAAGATTTCTTTTTCGCCGGTTGTTTCGTCTTGCCCATGCGGACCCCATCGTAATCACCGCACACCCCCGCGGGCAAATCCCTTCGCATTGCCACACCGCCACGCCCGCCGTAACATTCCGACCATGCTGTCACCCCGCTGGGAAACCCGGGATCCCGCGGATCCAATCATCGCGCAGACTCTGGTCCGCGAACTCGGCATCTCCGCACTCCTCGCCGCACTCCTCACCTCGCGTGATATCACCGACCCCGGTGAAGCGGACCACTTCCTCCACCCCCGCCTCGCCTCCCTCCCCGATCCGCTGGCCACGCCCGGACTCGAAGCCGCCGCCCGGCGCCTCGCCCTCGCCGTGGAACGCGGGGAAAATGTCGTCCTTTACGGCGACTATGACGTCGATGGCGTGACCTCCCTCGCCATCATGCACCGCTTTCTGGCCGCGCTCGGACTCGAGGCCGGCTGGTTCCTCCCGCTGCGCGAATCCGAAGGCTACGGGCTGAGCCGCGACGGACTCGATCGCGTCTTCGCCTCCCGCTCGCCCACCCTCCTTGTCGCCCTCGACTGCGGCACCGGTTCACATGAAGAAGCCGCCTGGCTCGCCGCACGCGGCGTCGACCTCGTCATCATCGACCACCACGAACCGAAACACGGCGCCGCCCCCTGCACCGCACTGGTCAATCCCAAGGCCCTCGGCGGCAACACCGACCTCTGCACCGCCGCACTCGTCTTCAAAGTCTGCCACGGCATCCAAAAAGTCAGCGGACGCCGCGAGCCCGACCTCCGCGACTTCCTCGACCTCGCCGCCATGGGCACGATCTGCGACCTCGCCCCGCTGCGCGGCGAAAACCGCGTCATCGTCCGCCACGGCCTGGCCCGGCTCAGCGCGACCAAATGGGAAGGACTCCGCGCCCTCATGGAAATTTCCTCCGTCATGCCGCCCGTTATCACCACCGCCGAAGTCGGGTTCCGCCTCGGGCCCCGCCTCAACGCGGCCGGACGTCTCAACACCGCCGAAGCCGCACTCAAGCTGCTCCTCACCGAAGATCCCGCCGAAGCGCGGCGCCTCGCCCGCGAACTCGACGTCTGCAACCGCGAACGCCAGGACCTCGAACAGCACGTCCTCGAAGCCGCCTTCGCTTCGCTGGAAAAAGATTTCGACCCCGACCGCGATTGCGCCATCGTCGTGGGCGGCGAAGGCTGGCATGCCGGCGTGGTCGGCATCGTCGCCTCCCGCCTCTGCCGCAAATACCACCGCCCCGCCATCGTCGTCGGCTTCGACGAGAAGGGCGAAGGCCACGGCAGCGGACGCAGCATCGACGCCCTCTCCCTCATCGAAACCCTCGGCGACTGCGCCGACTTGCTCGGCCCCTTTGGCGGACACCACATGGCCGCCGGCCTAAGCATCACGCGGGAAAACTTCGCCGACTTCCGGGATAAATTCACCTCCGCCGCCGCGCGCCGTCTGCAGCCGCAGGACCTCGTTCCCCGCATCCGACTCGACGCCCGCATCGACGTCGCTGATCTGGAACACGCGCACCTCGAAGAATTGTCCCTCCTCGAACCCTGCGGCATGGGCAACCCCGCCCCGCTCTTCTACGCCCGCGCCGTCGCCCCCGTGCACGGCCCCGACGTGCTCAAAGAAAAACACGTGCGCTTCCGGGTTCGCGGACGCGAAGAACTCCTCGCCGCCATTTATTTCAACGGCGCCCGCGACGATTTCCCCCGCGCCCCGTGGGACGTCGCCTTCAAACTCGTCCGCAACGAATACCGCCAGCGTATCAGCCTCCAACTCGAAGTCCAACACCTCCGCCCCGCCGAAAACGGCGAAGCCACCCCCAGCCCCGCCTCCGCCCCGGCCAGGTAGAGCGCGGCGTCCCCGACGCGCCGGGAACATTTCCCCTCGTCCGCGCAGCAAGCAGCGCCACCTCAACCCGCCGCCTTCCGGAAATTTTCCACCACCAACCGCGCCGCATCCCGGCACCACACGCCCCGACCGAATCACATTGCCAACCCGCACAAGGAATGCTTTAGTCTCGGTTCGTTTTCAGGGGTCATAGCTCAGTTGGTAGAGCGCCTCAATGGCATTGAGGAGGTCTGGGGTTCGAATCCCCATGGCTCCACTCCCCCGACGCCCCCTTCCCTCCAGTCGCTCTCCGCCCCTTGTCACGCCGACCACCGGCGCGGATGGCCGCGCGGGGGAGCCGGCTGTAGCAGAAGCAAATGTTCGTTCAGAAGGTAGGGACGAGCGGCCCGCTCGTCCGATCCCCAACAAACGGACGCGCGAGCCGCGCGTCCCTACCTCAGCCGGAACCATGCAAAACATTCTGCCCTTTCCGGCACTGCCACAGAGACGCACCTGGGCGAAAGTTGACTAACTATTTGGTGAGCGAGTTGGCACGTGGCCAAGGGGCGCGGGCGTTCCGCCCGTCACGATCCGACAACACGGCCGGGACGGCTATGCCCCCTGGAAAAACCGAGCCAAGCCGTGCTTTTATTGCGTCTTCAACTGCATGGATACGGCTGAGCCGCTTGGTCCCAGAAGCGGGAAGCGTCGCGTTCATCCTTCTCTTGGAGACCGGCATTGCTGTCATGCTGCAATGCCGCAATACGAGAGACACCAGGTTAATCGACCGCCGCAATCTTCTCCGCCTCCTTCAAGGCCATGCCGACGACTTGATCCATGTTGTAGTAACGGTAGGTGGCCAAGCGTCCAATGAACGACACTGAAGGTGTCGTAGTGGCGGGTGACGGGTGGCTAGTGGCGAGTGAAGAGGAGAGTGACCGGATGTGGGCGGGGAACGGATCGGTTTCGGTGAGGGCTTTATATTTCTGGTAGGTCGCGGCGGAGTCGGGGGCGGGAATGGGATAGTAGGCTTCTTTGCCGGGACCGAAGTCGTCGGGGTATTCGCGGACGATGGTCGTGTTGTCGCACTGCTGTCCGGTGGCGTGTTTGATTTCGACGATGCGGGTGAACTCTTCGTCGTTCGGATAATTCACCTGCATGGCGGGCTGGTAAAAGCCCGGAGGGCTTTTGAGGGATGAAGTCTGAGAGCTGACACCTGAGTGATAGGCAGTGAGCTGCTCGGGGGTGAAGGATTCGGGCTCGAAGCGGAGGGACCGATACGGGAGGCGGCCGTGGCAGTAATCGTAGTATTCGTCGATCGGGCCGGTGTAGACGAGGTGCTTGCATTCAACCTGCGGGAGGATGTCGCGGAATTCGGTGTTGAGGAGAATCTCCAGCTTGTCGCCGCAGGCGGCGACCATTCTTTCGAACATCGCGGTGTAGCCGGCCTTGGGGATCGCTTGGAATTCCTCGCGCAGGTAGCGGTCGTCGCGGTTGGTGCGGATGGGGATGCGTCCGCAGACCGATGCATCGAGATCCTTCGGGTCACGCCGCCACTGCTTGAGTGTGTAGCCTTTGAAAAATTTCTCGTAGAGCTCCCAGCCGACCTGACTGACGATGACTTCTTCGGAGTTGGCCGGGTTTTCGATGGGGACGCGTTTTTCGGCCAGCCACACTTCCATTTCCTCCGAGGTGGAAGGGCGTCCGAGGAATTGTTCGAAGGTATTGAGGTTGATCGGGAAGTTCCAGTAACGGCCGTCGCTGTAAGAGAGGATCTGGTATTCCACCGGATGCCATTCGGTGAACTGGCTCAGGTAATCGACGATGCGCGGGGCGTTGGTGCGGAAGTAGTGCGGCCCGTAGGTGTGGACGAGGACGCCGGCTTCGTCATATTTGTCATAAGCATTGCCGCCGAGGTGGTCGCGCTTTTCGACAATGAGACACGTCTTCCCCTGCTGCGTGGTGAGGCGCTCGGCCATGGTCAGGCCGGAAAAGCCGGCACCGACGATAAGGCAGTCGATGTTGCGGAGCATGGAGCGGGGAGCGTGGAGCATGGTGCGGGCCGGCGGGGCCGGCTGTGACGTGTGACGTGTGGCGTGTGACGTGTGACGAGCCCGAATGTTACGCGGGCTTTTCGGCGACGCGGGCAGTTGCGAATCGGCGCTGGCCGAAGTCACCACGTCTCAAACCACCGAGCGAGAGATCCTCGTCAAGATCAGGCCAGTGCAAACCGAATGGGGAAATTTCAACATTGTTGAGTTGGGCTTCGGATCCGCGACTCAACCGCGGATTTTCTCCGACCGAGAAACGCAATTCAGAACCGTCCTCCATCTCAACAACCATCGTTGGAGCAGAGTAGTAAACGCGCTTTGCTTTAGATGCCGAAGTGCTCATGCCACCTATTCAATATCAGCTGTTTGTTTTCCTGGGCAAGCTGTTGGGCCTTGGCCAGATCATTAAGCCTGAAGCCGTGGGATTCCCGCAGTTCCACGTCGTCCGCAACGTCAAAGATTGCCTCGGCGCCCGCCTTCACAACATGCGCTTTTATTGCGTCTCCGACTGCATGAATCCGGCTTAGCGGGCCGACTCCATGCCCAAAGTATTTGAACAAGACGGCTTCCGCTTCGGCTTTTACAGCAACGACCATGAACCGGTTCACGTGCGGCTTGGCTCGGTTTGTCCAGGGGGCACGGCCGTCCCGGCCGTATTGTCTGATCGTGACGGGCTCAGAATTTGCAGACTTAGGTAGGGACGCGCGGCTCGCGCGTCCGTTGGTTGGGGAGCGGACGAGCGGGCCGCTCGTCCCTACCTTCTGAACGAACATTTCCTCCTGCTGCAGCCCGTCCATCGCCGCGGCTTCTGCATCGTTACGGCTGAGCCGATTTCATGCCATTGAGCAACCGAGCGGCGGGTAGCGAGTCCAGCGGATTATACCACGACGAGATCGACCTTCGCCGAGGGTCCGAGCGAAAGGAGCAGGTCGCGGCAGTCCTCCCAAGTCAGACCAAAGGCGCGGACATCTGCGATGCCGATTCGGGCGACCACATCAGAAAGAAGCGTCGCCTGAGTTTCGTCGAAATCACCGTCGCACATGGCCGACTCCGCCCAATCCACCAAGCCGCCGAGAGAAAGGGTGCCGTGCAGGCAAGCCCCCAAGTGCTGGGCAACGGACTCGCGAGTCACCTTCATCTCTCACATTTGGACCTGCCGATGCCCTTGATCAACCCGCGCGAGGCCGCTACTTCGCGATGGAGCAGGCGATGTTCGGGCTATCCGGGTTCACATCGACCTTGCGGGACTTGGGTGAGACGACCAAATCCATGTCTTCCATTGGAATGGCACCCAAAAGAACTTCGTTCCCCATGACGATAGCGCCGCCGAAGCCGACACGATTCTTAAAATGGATTTCCAACGGCCCGACGTAAGGAACCAAGCGCGTGCTACCACCGGCGAGGGTGACCTCCTTGCGGTCGCACTCTTCCAACCCGAGCTGAAGTTTGACGTGCTCCGGAATGCACATGTGGACCGAGCCAGTGTCAGCCAGAGCCTCCACATTAATGCCCTCGAGTTCGGGATGGCGCGGGTTTTTTAGAGTCAGCATCGTTCTAACCAGCCCCATTTCTATCGGACATTATCACGGCTTCTCAATGAGGACAAGGGGGCCACACTCACGCCCCGCGGGTTTTCCAGGCGTCGACGATTTGTTGGATGGTGTCTTCGAGGGAGATGGTGATGTCCCACGCGGGGTAGTCGCGGCGCATTTTGGCGAGGTTGCTGATGTAGCAGATGTGGTCGCCAATGCGGTTTTCGTTGACGTAGGTGTGGATCTGCTTTTTTCCGGTGAACTTCTCGGTGATGGCGAACGCTTCGAGGATGGAGCAGGAGTTGTCGCGTCCGCCGCCGATGTTGTAGACCTCGGCCACGCGGGGCGCTTTGAGGAATTCCTCGATGAAACGGGCCACGTCATGGCTGTGGATATTGTCGCGGACCTGTTTGCCTTGGTAGCCGTAGACTTTGTATTCCTTGTCCTCGAGGTTGCACTTCACGAGATAGCTGAGAAACCCGTGCAACTCGACGCCGGCGTGGTTCGGGCCGGTGAGACATCCGCCGCGCAGACAGCAGCTGGGCATGTCGAAGTAGCGGCCGTATTCCTGGACCATGATGTCGGCAGCGGCTTTCGACGCGCCGAAAAGGGAGTGTTTGGATTGATCGATGGAGAAATCTTCGTCGATGCCGTCGGCGTAAGCAGGATCGTCATAATCCCAGCGGGTCTCGAGTTCCTTGAGTTTGATCAAGTTCGGACGGTCGCCGTAGACTTTGTTGGTCGACATATGGGCGAAGGGCGATTCGGGGCAGGCGCGGCGGACGGCTTCGAGGAGGTTGAGCGTGCCGACGGCATTGGTGTCGAAGTCGTCGAAGGGGATGGCGGCGGCGCGGTCGTGGCTGGGCTGCGCGGCGGTGTGGACGATGGCGTCGGGCTTGAGTTTGGCCAGGAGATCGAGGACGCCTGAGCGATCGCGGATGTCGAGTTCGTGATGGTGGAAATTTTTGATCAGCTTGGCCAAGCGTTCCTGGTTCCAACGCGTGTCGCCCTGCGGACCGAAGAAGACGGCGCGCTGGTTGTTGTCGAGGCCGTGGATTTCCCAGCCGAGGCCGGCAAAGTGGAGACAAACTTCCGAGCCGATAAGGCCGGAGGATCCGGTGACGAGCAGCTTGCGCATAAGTTAAGGAATGACAGTTTTCAGTGTTCGGTTTTCAGCGGCAAGCAAGACCTTTGTCACTCGGCCGCGACTTCCTTGATCATGGGGAGGAGGTCGTTGAGGAGGCGGTGCCAGGTTTCGACTTTGCCGAGGCGGGTGCGTTGGAATTCGGTGTCGGGGGAGTTGTCCTCGATGACGGCGCGGAGACCGTCGAGATGGCCGGTGGCATTCTCGAGGTGCGGTTCGATGCGGAGACGCAGGAAGCCGTTGGCCAGATGGCGGAGGTTGAGTTCGGCCCGGAAGTGTTCTTTGCGCACGCCGGGCAGGAAGACGCGTTCGACGGCGCCGAACTGACGGAGCCATTTGAGACCCTCGAACGTGCCGCCGCGGCTGGAGCCGAGCAGGACCATGATTTCGTCGAGGTTGAGCGGGCGGGGGGTGGCGAAAAGGAGACCGTAGACTTGTCCGGCCGAGCGCGGCAGGGACAGGGCCTCGGCGGCGCGGAGAAAGAGCGAAACGGCTTGGATCTGGAAAGGTGAAAGTCCCGCGGACGCCAGGAGTGGATTTTTCCGGGCAGGCTGCCGCCCTTGGTCAGCACGTGGTGATGGAGCCCCGGAGGACGGCATGAAATTAACCCAAGTTCCGCAGTTTGCGCGAGGCGTGAAAATATTTTCTCTGTAGCTCTGTGGCGGCGTGCGGTGCGTTTCTCTGTCGGTGTGGTTGGAATGAGCGTGTAGTGGAGAAGAGGCCCTTGTTCATGGTGCGTGGGGGCTGGAAAATGCGGGCGTGTTTCTGCGCAAAAACCGCAAACGATTCGACGGCGAGGTCTACGAGTATTGGACGTTGTGCCAGACAGTGCGCACCGAGCGCGGGCCGCGTCAGCAGGTGGTGGCTACGTTGGGCAAGTTTACCGAGGAAGATCTGGCGGCGGGTTGGGAGGATCTGGAAGCCTTGCTTGAGGGTCGGCGGCCGGGGCCCAGGCAGCGCGAGTTGTTCGGGCGGCAAGGTGATGATGAAGCGGCGTTGGGTTGGGAGTTGGCCGATCTGCAGAACTTGGGGGTGGAGCGGGTGCGGGAGTTTGGTTCGGTCTTTCTGGCCCTGACCTTGTGGCGGCGGCTGGGTTTGCACGAGTTGCTGTCCGAGTTGATCGAGCCCGGGCGCGAAGAGATCGCGTGGGCCGAGGTGGCGGCGGTCTTGACGGTTGGGAAGTTTTGCGGACAAGCCTCCGAGTTGGGGATCGCCGAAGAGTGGTATGCGCGCACCGCGTTGGAGGACCTCTGCGGCATTCCGGTCGAGTCGGTCAACGACGACCGGCTCTACCGGGCCTTGGACAAAGTCGGCGCGCACAAAGACCGGCTCTGCGAGCACTTGATGGAGCGCTACCGGCAATGGTTCGGGGTGCGCTTCGAGTTTTTGCTCTACGATGTGACCAGCACGTATTTTGAGGGGCAGGCGGCTCGGAACGAAAAGGCCACCCGGGGCTACTCGCGCGATCAGCGCAGCGACTGTAAACAGGTGTGCCTCGGCCTGGTCTGCACGCCGGAGGGTCTGCCCTTGAACTTCGAGATCTTTGCCGGCCACCGCGCCGACGTGACCACCGTCAAGGACATCGTGCGCAAAATGGAAGATCGCTTCGGCCAGGCCGAACGCATCTGGGTGATGGACCGCGGCATGGTCAGCGAGGCCAACATCGAGTTTTTACGGCAACGCCAAGCGCGCTACATCGTGGGCACCCCGAAAAGCCGGCTGCGCGATTACCAGGCGCAGTTGGCCGAGAAAGAAAACTGGGTCGACGTGGAAAACGGCGTCGAAGCCCGCTTGGTCGATCATCCCGATGGCGATGGCCAGGAACGCTACGTGCTCTGCCGCAGCAGCGCCCGGGGAGCCAAAGAAAGCGCCATGCTCGAACGGCAAATGACCGGCCTGACCGAGCAGATGATGAAAATCGACCGGGCTCTGCAGCGTCGCGCTCCGAGCGACTTGGGCAAGATCGAACGCCGCATCGGCCGCTGGCAGGGCAAGTATCCTGCCGCCGCACGCTTGCTGGAGGTCGCCTTACGCCAAGACGGCGAAGGCCGCGTCTGCGGACTCCAACTCAGCTGCCCGGTGCGCGAGACCGGCCATCCCCTTTTGGCCAAAGGCGCCTACCTGTTGCGCACCAACTGCACGGAAACCGACCCGGCCAAACTCTGGCGCTGGTATATCCAACTCACCCAGGCCGAAGCCGCTTTCCGCACGGCCAAAAGCGATCTGGGCCTGCGCCCGGTCTATCATCAAAAAACCGACCGGGTCGAAGCCCATCTGCTCATCTGCTTTTTGAGCCTGGCCCTGTGGCGTTCCTTGGAAATGTGGATGCAATCCAAAAGCCTCGGTTCCAGTGCCCGCAAAGTCGTCACCGCCTTCTCCACCATCCGTTCCATGGATGTCACCGTCCCGGTCAAACGCGCCGAACGCGTGCTCACCTTGCGCCTGCGCACCGTGGCCAAGCCCGACGCCGATGTCGCCCTCCTGCTCACCCACCTCGGCCTCCGCCTGCCCAAGGGCTCCAAACTTGTCCAAAATGTAGTGGAGAAAAACACCTGAAAATCCACGCAAGTGACTGCAAATCAATAAAACGGTCTTTCTAACTGCGGAACTTGGGTTAACGGCGTGAACTTCGACGAACTGAACAGCCGCAAGACCTCAAAGAAACGCCATGCGGGGAAATATTCAAGAAATCGTGAATGAAACTGACAGATTTATGGGAATAAATTCCCGATCTGGGGTATTTTCCTCTGATTCCGGGGCTGCTATCGGTGTTTTTGCGTCGCGGTGGGCGGGGCGGATTTGTAGGTTGGGTTGTCTCATGACCTACTATTTGGTGAAGCTTTTTGTCAGTGCGGGCCTGATTGTCGCGGTGAGCGAGGTGGCCAAGCGCAGTGGTTACCTCGGGGGATTGATTGCTTCCTTGCCGCTGGTTTCCTTGTTGGCCATCGGGTGGATGTGGTTCGAGACCCATGATGGGGCGAAGGTCGCGGACTTCTCACGCAGCGTTTTCTGGTTCGTGCTGCCGAGTCTGCTTTTCTTTATCATGCTTCCTTGGCTGCTCCCGAAGATCGGATTTTATGGCGCCTTGGCCATAGCCTGCGTGGCCACGGCGGCCGGCTATGCGGTGATGTCGGCCGCGTTGGCCAAGGCCGGGATCAGTCTTTGACCGGCCCCGCCGCCGGCCGACGCCACACCGCCACCGCGACCACTCCCACCCCCAGAAACAGCAGGGCAAAAGCGGACGGCTCGGGCACGACCTGAAACTGCGTCACCCGTCCCCTGACACTCCCGCCGGCGAAATCGGCCATTTGCGACTCCGTGGTGACCTCGATGTCATAGTCTGTGAGAACATCGTACGCGGTTCCATTGTAGTTCACCGTTCCGACAACTGGGGCCAAGATGTAGAAGTTGAACACCGCTTGGTCGATCGACGCGAGGAAGTCGTTGATTTGATCGGTGAAAAATCCCCCAACGTAGGCGTCGCCCGGAGCGAGCGAACTGAAAGAGAAATAAACATTCACCGTGTTGACCGCACTCAAGGATGCCGTGAACGGCGTGGCTGACGTCAATCGCAACAGGTCATTCACGCTGTTGAAGGCATCGGAATAAACCGGATTGGGTCCGGTGAACTCGAAATTGAAATCCAGCCCGCCCGCCGGATCGACCGAAGGCGCGGTGAGAATGCCCGGGCTGTTGCCGGGATCGATCGAACCTACGCCGGAGATCGCCGCGACGCGTCCGCTGCCGCCCAGCGATCCGTAGGCGCCGACGCGGACTCCGGAGGAGGCGTCGATGCGGCCGTCGACCACTAGGCGTCCACCGTGCACCCACGTCGCCCCGGTGTAGGAGTTGCTGGCCGTCACCTCCAAGCGGCCGCCGCTGACGGCCAACCCACCCGTGCCGGACATGTTCCCGGTGATCCGGTTGGTCCCGGCACCGGTGATTTCCAGCAGCTTGCCGCTGCTGTTGAGGTTGGAAATGGTAATACCCCCGGCTCCGCCGTCCCAATACTGGTGGTCACCGAGCGCGAGATTGGCAGTGAATGTCTGGCGGGCGATGTCATAGTTGACCACACCGCCGCGGCCGATGGTCAGAGTTCTGTCGCCGGCCAAGGTGAAGCCGAGCGAGGAGTTGGTTGTGCTCCGGAAATACAGGCCGCGCAAGTTGGCGGCGGAATTGACATTCACAGCCCGGTTGTTGCCGGCGGTCCCGCCGTTGAAGGTGACATAGCGGTCCGAGGGAGCGTTGCCGCTGGCCAAGCCCCACGCCTGCCGCTCGCCTATCGAAGTGCTCGAACTCCCGACCCAAGTGTTACTCGAGTTGCCCACCATCCGC
The DNA here is from genome assembly GCA_044359955.1 of Chthoniobacterales bacterium. GTDB lineage: Bacteria > Verrucomicrobiota > Verrucomicrobiia > Chthoniobacterales > JACTMZ01 > JACTMZ01. The sequence goes on from JBIKLF010000006.1 coordinate 54,969, forward strand.
AGGGCGAAGCCGTCGGGAGTCGTCAGCCCGTTGATGACGCTCATGACCGTCGAGTTGGCGAAATAGTTGTAGGCGTTGACAGTGCTGAAGTCGGTGCCGGCGTTGTTGCCGATGATCGTGAGCTCGCTGCCACCGTTGGGATTCGTCCACGGGATGAAGATCGGGCTACCGGAGTCGCCAACCTGCAATTGGAGATCGGTATAGGCCGAGGTGACTTGGGACGTCGAAACGCCTAGCGCGGTGCCGTTGATGGTGGCCGCTCCAATCCGCGGGCTACTCGACCCGTCCGGGCCGCGCCCGTAAACCAGCAGCGGCTGGCCGTTGTACGAATTATTCACCGAGGACGAGGAGTTCAGGTCGAGCACGCCGTAGCGGGCAATCTGCCAAGAACCCGGCATCGGGGTCGTGAGCCGGCCGATCGACAGGTCCCCTACAGGCTGGTTGACGAAGACAACCCCGTAGGTGGTATCCGTCACGGCGGCTTGGGTGGCTGCGCGGCGCGTGCCGTCGGGGCTCACAAGTTGGATCGTGGCGGCGCCGCCGTAGTGTCGGGCCACCAAATAGTGCTGCGGGGAGATAAACCCGAAGCCTTTGGTGCCGTCCATCGCCGACCACCCCACCCCAGACCAGTCAAAGCCCGCCCCGACAAAGCTCGTGTTGCTGTTGGCCACCGGATTGGTGGCGAAACCGCTGCTGAAGCGATCATTGACCGTGTTACTGTAGGTGGCTACTTGCAGCGCCTGGAGGTCAGCTCCTTGGGCCCAAATCAACCCGAGGGCCATTATTGCCCATTTTGTTCGACCACAACTCACTACACCAAAACCAATACTGCATTTCCCCACGTTTTCAACCCGAATGTGCCTCGGTTTCGCTGTCGAGTTCCCCGACGAATCAGGCATAGTGGTGCCGTGCCGACTTTTTCTTGGATTGCCGCCGTCCTGATCTGCCTGCCAGCGACAGGACATGCCAGCCCCGCCCGGGTGGTCAGTCTGGCGCCCAATCTGACCGAGATAGTGACCTCACTCGGGGGAGCAGACCGGTTGCTCGCCGTGACGCCGTTTTGCGCGGCGCCGGATACCATGGTTCGCCTGCCCGGCGGCATCCAACCGGAAGCTGAAACCGTCCTCGCTTTGACGCCGGATTTGATTCTGGCCACCTCGATGACCCCGGCAGCAACCCGCAGCCAACTGCAGAAACTCGGCCTCAAGGTGGAGGTCATCGACGCCCATTCCTTGGCCGATATCGCCAACGCAACAAACCGCATCGCCAGCCTCCTGCACCTCCAGGAAACGGTTGCTTACCCCCCGACCGTAAGTCCTCGCACCCGCTCTGCGGTCCTACTTTTCGGCGCCGAAACCGGTTACAGCGCCGGATGTGGGACGCATGCCCATGAAATTCTCGAGGCGGTCGGCCTGGAGAACATCGCGGCGGAAACTTCCGGACCCTGGCCGCAACTGGGGGAGGAATTCTTACTCTCCCGGGATCCGGACCTCATCATCGTGGCCGACTACGGGTCGTCCGCGCCGCAGGATATTTTACAGACCTTGCGCAGACATCCCGTGCGCCGCCATCTTTCGGCCGTGCGCGCGGGACACGTTCTGGTTTTCCCGGCGGGGGCCTTCAGTATTCCCGGACCCGCAGCTTTGCGCGCCACCGACGAACTGCGGGCCCGCTTGTCCCGGCTGTGAAGACGCCCATCCTCCAAGCAACCGGTCTCCATGCCGGTTACCAAGGATGCGCAGTGTTGCGTGGCGTAAGCTTCGATCTCCAGCGCGGCGAGGTCCTCGGGGTGATCGGGCCCAACGGCAGCGGCAAAAGCACATTGCTCAAAGCCGTGACCGGACTGCTCCCCTTGCTCGGAGGCAGGGTGCAAATCGCCGGAAAAGATTTATGCAACCTCGGCTTCCGCGAACGCGCGCGGATTTGCGCCGTGCAACCCCAGGTGGAAACTCCCCTCTTCGACTACTCCATCCGGGAATTCGTGCTCCTCGGCCGCCATCCGCACCGTCCCTTGCTCGGAAGGGCCGGCCCGGCCGATCTTCAAGCGGTGGATGCCGCGCTGACCATCACCGACCTGCTGCCGCTCGCTTCCCGCAGCATCCGCTCCCTCAGCACCGGTGAATGGCAACGTTCCCTCTTGGCCCGGGCCCTGGCCCAGGAAACCCCGTTGCTCATGCTGGACGAACCGGCGGCGCACCTTGATCCCGGGCATGGCTATGACACACATGCCCTGCTGCGGAAAATCAGCCGCGAGAAAGATCGTTCCGTCCTTTGCGTCTCGCACGATCTCAATCTTTCTGCCGAGTTCTGCGACCGGCTCCTCCTCCTGAGCCACGGCTGCCTGCGCGCCTTCGGCACCCCGGCCGAGGTTTTGCAGGAAACACTTTTGCAGGAAACGTTTGCCTGCTCCGCACTGCGCGTCACGACCAACGCCCTGACGGGAAACCCCAACGTGATCTACGCGCGATGAAGAGCACAACACGCTTTCTCTTCCTCATGGCGGCCACCATGGGTGTGGTCGTCGCATCCATTTGCCTGGGCCCGACCTCCCTGCTCGACGGTTGGAGCCTCTGGAAACTGCTGGGCCAAGGTGCGTCCACTCCCGAACTCGAGCGGGCCGCCTTGGTGCTCTGGGAACTCCGCTTGCCGCGGGTGCTCTTGGCCGCTGCCGCAGGGGCTTCGCTCGCCTTGGGCGGACTTCTCTTGCAAGCCGTCTTTCGCAATCCGCTGGCCGAGCCTTATCTGCTCGGGTTGTCCTCCGGCGGCGCGCTCGGCGCTGTCATCGCCTTGGCGGCCGGCGCCTCCTCGGTGATCTGGCCCGCCTTGGCTGGCAGCCTGGTCATTGCCTCCATTGTTTTGCTCCTCTGCCGGCACCGTATCGCCTCCGACTTGCCTTCACTCTTGCTCGCCGGCGTGGCGCTCGGCGCCCTGGCCCAAGCTTTTACCACCACCATCATCCTGCGCTTCGACCCCGGCGCACTGCGCAGCATTTTGTTCTGGCTAATGGGCAGCTTTGCCGGGCGCGGTTGGTATGAAGTTTCGCTGCTCTTGCCGGCGGCCATCATCGGACTCCTCGTCGTCTGGACCTTCCATCGACCCCTCGACCTGATCGCTCTGGGTGGCGAGAGCGCCCACCACCTCGGGGTGCGCGTGGTCGCCGTGCAAATCGGTTCCATCATCCTTGCCGCCGTGCTCACGGCTCTGACCGTCGCCACCTGCGGAACAATCGGCTTTGTCGGCCTGATGGCACCGCATTTGGCCCGGCAAATCGTCGGTTCGACCCACGGGCAATCGGTTCCCGCCAGCGTCCTGGCCGGGATTTTCCTTACCGTGGGCTCCGACCTGGCCGCGCGGACCATTCTGGCCGGCACCGAGCTGCCCGTCGGCGTAGTCACGGGTGCCGTCGGCTGCCTCTTTTTCCTCGCCCTGCTCACCAAAAAACGCTGACTTTCCCCATGGTTAAAATTTCTATCTGCTACGAAGGCGGCCTGCGTTGCGCGGCCACACACGGGCCGTCCGGTCAAACGGTTTTCACCGACGCACCGGTCGACAATCAGGGCAAGGGCGAATCGTTCTCGCCGACCGATCTGGTGGCCACCGCGTTGGGCGCGTGCATGGCGACCATCATGGGCATCGTGGCCGAGCGGCATGAGATCGATCTGCGCGGGATGCAGATCGAAGTGAGCAAGGTGATGTCGGCGGACCTGCCGCGGCGGATTGCCAAGTTGAGCACGACGATCACGGTTCCGCTGGCGCCGGACCATCCGCAGCGCGCGCCGTTGGAAAATGCCGCACTGACTTGCCCGGTGCACAAGAGTTTGAGTGCGGAAATGGAAAAGCCGGTGGAGTTTGTTTGGGGCGGGTAGGAGCGCGAAGCGCTTGGGAGTGCGCCGGCGCAGACGGCGCTTTTGCTTTTCCACGAACGGGGATCGGCCCGCGATGAAAAGCGGCGGCTGCGCCGCCGCACTCCAAAAGGGCTTGACGCATGGGCGGCTGGTCGCGACACGGGTGGACTTATGAAGTCGGGCACGCTTGAGACGGCATGGCCCCATGCGCCGGCCCACCGTTTGGGTGAGGCCGGTGTCTACATGGTGACCGCTGGGACTTATGGCAAGGTTCAGCACTTCAATACGCCGCAGCGCCTGGATGTTTTGCAGCGCGGACTCCTCGCGGTTTGCCAAGCGAACGGATGGCAACTCGAGGCGTGGGCGGTTTTTACCAACCACTACCACTTCATCGGCGTTTCACCTCGAGATCAAGAAGACGCCTCCTCCCTGACCCGGACCCTCGGCGGGTTGCATGCCAAAACCGCCGCATGGGTCAATCGCTTGGACGGCACACCCGGAAGGAAAGTCTGGCACAATTTCTTCGAGACGAAACTGACCCACGAAAAGTCGTATTTGGCACGCCTCAGTTACGTGCACCGGAATGCCATGCGCCACGGATTGGTTCGGGGGGCAGCGGACTACCCTTGGTGCTCGGCACGCTGGTTTGAGCGCACCGCGACCAAAGGTCAGGTGGCGACCATTTACCGCTTCAAAACCGACCGGGTTCAGGTGCCGGACGAATACGGTGTGACCGCCGTGGAATAACTTTTTGGAGTGCGCCGGCTGGACGGCGCTTTTGCCTTCACGCGAACGGGGATCTACCCGCGATGAAAAGCGGCGGCTGTGCCGCCGCGCTCCAAAAGGGATCAGGCGTTGCGGCCGCAGCAGGATTTGAATTTTTTGCCGCTGCCGCAGGGGCAGGGTTCGTTGCGGCCGACTTTCGGGGCTTCGCGCCGGATGGGCAGTTCCATCTTCAACTCGCCCTGCCCGGCGGCGGCGGCGCGGGCCGGCGGGCGCACGCCGGCGGACCCGTCGGGCGACTCTCCGCCGGAAAGCTTTTGCTGCAGTTGCGAGAGGAACGTTTCGAAAGACGCGAGGTTCGTGGTGCTGCGGAAGAGGTTGGTCAGCATCTCGCCGCGGATGCGGTCCATCAGTTCGACGAACATCTTGTAGGCTTCGCTCTTATACTCGACGAGCGGGTCTTTCTGACCGTAAGCCCGGAGGTAGACACCCTCGCGGAGGCCGTCCATGGCATAGAGGTGCTCCTGCCAGAGGCGGTCGATGGCGTTGAGCAGAATGTAGCGCTCGAGCATCTTGAGCGCATCGGCCTGCTCGTGCCCGGCTTTCATCTCGTAAGCCGCTTTGATTTTTTCGACAAGGAACTGTCCGTTCTCCTCCGCGGTGCGGGTCTCGAATTGCGCGGTGTCGTTTTTCAAGCCGAGCGGGAAGGTCTGGTTGACCCACTGGAGCAGCCCGTCGTAATCGGCCTCGCCTTCTTCGCCGGGCGCGAGGAGGTCCGCGACTTTTTTCGGCACCATTTCATCGATGACTTCGTAGACCATGGCCCGCGGGTTGTCGGTTTCGATCGCCTCATTGCGGTAGCCGTAGATGACGGCCCGCTGCTGGTTCATCACATCGTCGAACTCGAGGGTGCGTTTGCGGGTGAGGTAATTGCGCTGCTCAACGCGTTTCTGCGCGGTTTCCACGCTCTTGTTGAGCCACGGATGCTCGAGTTCCTCGCCTTCCTCCATGCCGAAGCGCTCCATGATCTTGGTCATGCGGTCGGCCGCGCCGAAATTGCGCATGAGGTCGTCCTCGAAACTGACGAAGAATTGCGAACTGCCCGGGTCGCCCTGGCGGGCGCAACGTCCGCGCAGCTGACGGTCGATGCGGCGCGATTCATGGCGCTCGGTGCCGATGACGTGGAGCCCGCCGACGCCCTGCACACCGGAGCCCAGTTTGATGTCCGTGCCGCGGCCCGCCATGTTGGTCGAAATGGTCACGGTGCCCGGTTGGCCGGCCCGGGAGACGATCTCGGCCTCCTGGAGGTGGAATTTCGCGTTGAGGACATTGTGCGGGATTTTTTCCCGCTTGAGCATACGGCTGAGCAGTTCGGAGGACTCGACACTGGCCGTGCCGACGAGGACCGGTTGCTGCGCGGCATGCCGCTTTTTGATTTGGTCGATGACCGCGTTGTATTTCTCGCGGCGCGTCTTGTAGATGCGGTCGTTCGAATCCTTGCGGGCCACATTGCGGTTGGTCGGGATGACGATGACATCGAGATCGTAGATGTCGTGGAATTCGTTGGCCTCCGTTTCGGCCGTGCCGGTCATGCCGCCGAGCTTCTCGTAGAGACGGAAATAGTTCTGGATGGTGATCGTGGCCAGCGTCTGGGTCTCGCGGTCGATCTGCACGCCTTCTTTGGCCTCGACGGCCTGGTGCAGACCGTCGCTCCAGCGGCGGCCGGGCATTTTGCGGCCGGTGAACTGGTCGACGATGAGGACTTTGTTTTCCTCGACGACGTATTCGACGTCTTTTTCGTAAAGGCAATAAGCCTTGAGCAGTTGGGTGATGTTGTGGATGCGCTCGGCCTGCGCGTCATAGTGCTGCTGCTTCGCGGCCTTGGCTTCGATCTTCTCTTTGTCGGAGAGCGAAGGATCGAGGTCGATGTCGGTGAATTCGTTGATCAGGTCGGGCAGGACGAAGGCATCGGGGTCGTCCGGGTTCATGAACGCACGCCCCTGTTCGGTGAGGTCCGCTTCGTGCTGGCGCTCCTCGATCGTGTAGAAAAGTTCCTCTTTGAGCGCGACGAGCGCCTCTTTGTTGGTGTCCTGGTAGAAAGAAAGTTCCGCTTTGTCGACGAGCTTGCGCATCTCGGGTTCCTCCATGAGGCGCAGGAGCCCTTTGTTGCGGGGTTCGCCGAGTTTGGCTTTGAAGAGCGAGAGCCCGGCGGTCTCGGTGTCGCCCTTCTCGAGGAGTTCCTTGACCTCGGTGATGAGGCGGGTGCAGAGCATGGTCTGCTTGCGGACGAGTTGCTCGACGAGCGGCTTGAAGCGGTCGTATTGGTGGGTGGAAACGGTGGCCGGACCGCTGATGATGAGCGGGGTGCGGGCTTCGTCGATGAGGATGGAATCGACTTCGTCGACGATGGCGAAGTAATGGCCGCGCTGGACCTGCTGTTCCTTGGAGGTGGCCATGCCATTGTCGCGCAGGTAATCGAAGCCGAACTCGCTGTTCGTCCCGTAAGTGATGTCGCAGGCGTATTGGGCGCGGCGCACTTCCGGGGGCTGGTCGTGCTGGATGATGCCGACGGTGAGACCGAGGAAGCGGTAGATTTCACCGACCCACTCGGCATCGCGACGGGCGAGGTAATCGTTGACCGTGACGAGGTGCGCGCCGCGGCCGGCCAAGGCATTGAGGTAGAGCGGCAGGGTGGCGACGAGGGTTTTGCCTTCGCCGGTGGCCATTTCGGCGATGCGCCCGCTATGCAGGACCATGCCACCAATAAGTTGCACGTCAAAGTGGACCATCTGCCATTCGAGCGGATGGTCGACCACGCTGACACTGCGCCCGCAGAGACGGCGGGCCGTGTTTTTCACCATGGCAAAGGCCTCGGGCAGGATTTGATCGAGGGCCTTCTGCTGCTCTTTGTAGTCCTCGATGGCGGAAATCCGCGCCTTCCATTCGGCGGTCATGCGGCGGAGGTCGTCGTCCGAGAGCGACTGGTATTGCTCCTCGAATTCGTTGATTTGGCGGACCGTCGGCATCATGCGCTTGATCTCGCGCTGATTTTTCGAGCCGACGATTTTCTTGATGATGAAATTGATCATAACTGCGTCCGCCCCGCGGCGGGAAAACCTGCAAATTATCCGTCCGGACCCCTGTCGCAAAGGAAATTGGGGGGCTGCGGACTTGCCCCCGAGGCCGGACGGCTTAGGTTCAACGTGCCATGAAAATGTGTTTGCTGACCATCTTGCTGGGGGCGTGGCCGGTCTGGGCTACCGCCCAAAACACCAATCCGGCACCCCAACCCGATCCGATGGCGGCCTTGGCCGGTCTGATCAAAGCTTTCCAAGGCGCCTCCTCTCCGGACGGGACTGCCCCGGAGGGAACTCCGGATCCGCTGGCGGCGGCGGCGCAATTGTTTCAGGCTTTCCAGGGAGGGACCAACAACCCGCTGGCGGCCATGGGAGCAAAGCCGGCGGTCGATTTCCGCGAATTGCGGGCCCTCCTTCCCGAGGAGGCGGCCGGCTTGCGCCGCACCTCGGCGCGTGGAAAGAAAACCGGCGCTTTCGGTGCGGGTGTTTCCGAAGCAACGGGCGACTACGGCGAAGCCGGCACCCCGCAACTCGAAATTCAGATCAAGGATCTCGCCGCGATGGGTCCATTGGGTGCCATGGCCGGGTTTGGTTGGACCGCGGCCGAAATCGACAGCGAGGGCGACGACGGATACGAGCGCACCACGCAATACAAGGGACGCACGGGACTGGAGAAATACCGGACGATTGACCGCTCCGGCTCGGCCACGGTGATGATCGCCGGGCGCTTTATGGTCGAGATCAAGGGCCACAACATTGACCCGGCGCAACTCCGGGCGGCGGTTGAGGCGATCGACTTCGACGCGCTTGAGCGACTGGCCAATCGCCCGCAGGTCCAGTAGACGCTCAGCGCCGGTAGCGGGCCGCGAGATCCTCGTGGCGAACCTCGACGAGCAACCACGCCCAGGGCCAGCGGCCGCTTTTTCGCCAGCGAAATTCGAACACCCCGCGCGCCGCCCGCACCTCTTCGATCACGGCGTGGGCGACGGGCGAACCCGAGCCGAAAACGCCAAGCGGTCCGCTCGCCGACCATTCGTCGCCGCCTCCGGAGATTTGCCGCGGCCCCGTTGCCGTGATTTGCAGCGCAAAGAAGTGGCTGAACAACAAGCGCGCCTCGTCGATCGACGTCGGGCGGTCGGTCATGCCCCCACGCATCGCGGTAATCGGGGGACATCATCCGCTCGACCGCCGGCCAATCGCGGGCCGAGGCGCGTTGGAGCAAATTCAGGGTGTGCAAGTCCACCTGCCGGGCCAGCTGCCAGAGTTGGAAAAGCCAAATCACCAACGCGGCCACCGCCGCGATGACCGCGGTTTTGATCCATGACACCGGAACGAGCACCTTGGATTTTTATACCCGCAGGGTGCACCGGGCGCAGAGCAGAAAAGAACGCCCTGCCGCAAGCCGGGCTCGGCCGCCTCCTGCCGAGACCCCCTCCCTTGGCAATCATCTTGCACCGAGGGCGCGGGCAGGCGATGGTACGGCTCGACATGCCAAGATCCCGCCGCCGGCCCGCTTCCAAAGATCGCCGGCCCGCCTCCCGCCCGAAAGCGGCACCCAGCCCCCGCCGCCCCAAACCCCAGACGGCGCGGAAAAAGCCGGAAAACACCCCGCCCACGCCTGGTCCGGTTCTCACCCCCTCCGGTCTTTCCGATCCCGAGTTGTCTGCCCGCGTGCTCGACCTCGTGCGCAAGCGCCGCCAGTCCCCGCCGTCCCTGCAGGAAATCGCCCAGGTCCTCCAAGCCCGCGGCAAAGACGCACCCTCCGTGGCACGCGTTCTTCATGATTTGGAAATCGCCGGCGACATCGTGCGGGTGCGTCAGGACCGTTTCACTCTCCCGGAGGAAGCCGACCTCGTGGTTGGCTCGGTGCAGACCCACCGCGACGGATCAGCCCACCTCCTGCGCGACAAGCCGGGGGACCCGGAATTTTATCTCACCCCGGAGAACACCGCGACGGCCCTGCCCGGAGACCGCGTGGTCGTTCGTCATCTGCGCGACCAGCCGCCGCACCGCGGGTATCAACCGTGCGGCCGCGTCATCCGCATCCTCAAACGCGGCACCACGATGGCGGTCGGCACGCTCGAGAAATCGGACCGCTTCTGGCACGTCGTGCCCGACGACAAATATTTCGTCCACAACATCTACGTCCCCCAACCGGCCGCCCCGCTGCGTCCGAACGAAGGCGACAAGGTCGTGGTCAAACTCGGCGAATGGACCTCCCGACATACCAATCCCGAAGGCGAAATCGTCGAGGTCCTCGGGCCGGCGGACAAACCCGGCATCGACATCGAGTCGATCATCCGCAAGTTCGACCTGCCGACCAAGTTTCCCGAAAACGTCCTCGCCGAGGCGAAGTCGTTTCCCGACACCGTGCCGGAGACCGCCGCGCGCGGGCGCGAGGATTGCCGCGGCACGCTCGTGGTGACGATCGATCCGGACGATGCCCGCGATTTCGACGACGCGATCAATGTCGAAAAAACCAAGGACGGCTGGAAGCTCACCGTCCACGTGGCCGATGTGTCGCACTATGTCGTTCCGGCCACCCCGCTCGACCACGAGGCCTACCAACGCGGGAACAGCGTTTATTTACCCGACCGCGTCATTCCGATGCTGCCCGAGGCCTTGAGCAACGGCCTCTGCAGTCTGCGGCCGGACGAAGACCGGCTCACCTTCGCCGCGTTCCTGGAAATTTCGCATGAGGGCAAAATCCGCAAGTCGCGTTTCGCCAAGTGCATCATCCGCAGTGCCCGCCGCTTCACCTACAAAGAAGCTTTCGTCCGTTTGCAGGCCAAGCCGGCCGACAAGTTCGACCACATGTTGCACGAATCGTGGGCCATGGCTTCCGTCTTGCGCAAAAAGCGCTTCGAGGAAGGCTCGCTTGATCTCGATTTTCCCGAGGTCAAAGTGTGGCTCGACGACCAAGGCCGCCCCGCGCGCCTCGAGCGGATCGAGAACGACATTTCCCACCAACTGATCGAGGAATGCATGCTCGCGGCCAACGAGGCCGTGGCCCGCTTCTTCCGCATGACCCCGGCGTCCGCGATCCACCGCGTCCACGAAAAGCCGGACGAAGCCAAGCTCAACGAATACCGCGAGCGCGTGCAGATGCACGGGCACAAGGTCGGCAACCTCTCGGTGCGCAAGGAGCTGACACGCTTCCTCAAAATGTTGCGCGGCCAACCGGAGGAATACGCGCTGAAGACCGCGCTCCTGAAGAGCCTCAAGCGGGCCAGTTACTCGCCCGAACCGGCCGGACACTACGGCCTGGCCAAGAGCGACTACACGCATTTCACCAGTCCGATCCGCCGCTACGCGGACCTCATTGTCCACCGTGTCCTTTCCGACGTCTGCGGCTACGCCAAGCCGAAAGGCCGTATACCCTTCGGCGAGATCGCCCGGCACATCTCGACGACCGAACGCAATGCGGCGGAAGCGGAACGCGAAGCGGTGCGCTTGAAGAAATTTGAATTCTTCCGCCAGCAACTGGCCAAGAAAACCGGACAAACTTTCAAAGCCGTCGTCCTCGAAGTGCGCAACTTCGGCATGTTCATCGAATTGCCCGACGTCATGGCCGGCGGTCTCGTCCACGTCTCCGCCCTCGGCGACGATTTCTACACCTTCGACCAGGCGCGCCAGCGTTTCATCGGACGCAAGAAAAAGAAAGTCTACCAAGCCGGCGACAAGCTGGACGTGATCGTGGCCCGCGTCGATCCCTTCAAGCAGCAGCTCGACTTCGCGCCGGCCTGATCGCGGGCGGATTTGAACAGAAGATAACGAAGGAAACGAAGGGGTTGGGAATGGTGCTCCCTCGTGCCGACCAACTCATGACCGGCAAGTCATCGGCTTTCTACTTCTGTGCAAAAAAGTCAGGTCAGTTTCCGGTAGCTTCCCGGACCGCCGGGTCGCTCTGGTTTGGCGGAGCTGGCACCAAAAGCAAATCGCGCCGGGACGGCGCGATTCACTTTGTTGATATTTGCGGATGCCGCGTTTACCGCGAGTAGAGTTCGACGACGAGCTGCTCGTTGACGACCGGCGCGATTTCTTCGCGGGTCGGGATGCGGCTGACCGTGCCGGAGAAGTTGTCGCGGTCCACCACGAGCCAATCGGGCACGGTGCGGATCTGGGTGGCTTCCATCTGGCGGGCGGCCAAAGCGCGGGGCTTGGGCGAATCTTTGATCGAAACAACGGCGCCGGGCTTCAAGTTGGCCGAGGCGATGTCGTTCTTGCGTCCGTTCACCTTGACGTGGCCATGCGCCACCATTTGGCGGGCGGCGGTGCGGGTGCGGGCGAAGCCGAGACGGTAGACAACATTGTCCAAGCGGGTCTCGAGGAGCTGCAGGAGGGTCACACCGGTGACGCCGCGGCGGGAAAGCGCGGTCTCGAAGTAGCGGCGGAACTGGCGCTCGAGGACGCCGTATTGCGCTTTGAGCTTCTGCTTCTCGAGCAGGGCCAGGCCGTATTCCGAGGTCTTGCGGCGCATGCCTTTTTGTCCGTGCATACCCGGCGGGTAGCTCCGGCGCTCGAAATGTTTGGGTGAGCCGACGAGGAAAATGCCGAAGCGGCGGCTGAGTTTGGTTTTGGGTCCGGTGTAACGTGCCATGAGTGGAGAGTGTTAAGTTTCTAAGTTTTAAGTTTTAAGACACTACACGCGGCGGGCTTTGGGGGGGCGGCAGCCGTTGTGGGGCACCGGGGTGACGTCTTTGATCACGGTGATTTCGAGGCCGATGGCTTGGAGGGCGCGGATGGCGGACTCGCGTCCGGCCCCCGGGCCTTTGACCCGGACTTCGACTTCTTTGAGACCGTGGCCCATGGCCTGACGGGCGGCATCCTGCGCCACGAGCTGGGCGGCGTAGGCCGTGCTCTTGCGCGAGCCTTTGAAGCCGACTTTACCGGCGCTGGAGGCGCCGAGGACGGCACCGCGCTGGTCGGTGATGCTGACGATGGTGTTGTTGAAGGTGGCGAGCACGTGGGCGATGCCTTGGATGACGTTTTTGCTGCCCTTGGCCTTGACCACTTTGACCGGGGCGATGGGGGCGTCGAGCGAGAGCATGTCGTCGGCCGCGGCGGGGGCAGCGGCTTCGGCCGCTTTGGCTTCGCCTTCTTTTTTCTTGGCCGTCTTGCCTTTGGCCGCTTTGGGTTTGGCCGCTTTTTTCTCGGCGGCGGGTTTGGCTTCGGCGGTGGCCGGAGCAGCTTCCGCCGCCACCGCCGCCTTCACTTCGGCCCGGGCCTCGGTGGCGGGGTGGTGTTCCGCGTTTTCGTCCTGGCGGCGGGCATCTTGCGATTCGCCGAGAGTTTCTTTCTTTTCGTCGCTCATACTTCGTAGGGATTATGTTTTGCCGGCTTTGGCATCGGGATTTTTCTGCACGCCGACCGTCTTGCGCGGACCTTTGCGGGTGCGGGCGTTGGTCTGGGTGCGTTGACCGCGCACGGGCAACCCGCGGCGGTGGCGGATGCCACGGTGACAATTGATGGCCTGCAGGCGCTTGAGGTTGCCTTGCAATTCGCGGCGGAGGTCACCTTCGATGATGACGCCGTTGTTGCCGATGATCTGGACGATCAGGGAGATCTGCTCGGGCGAGAGATCCTTGGCGCGGGTGTTGGGATCGATCGAAGCTTCGGCCAGGACGCGCTTGGCGACGGTCGGTCCGATGCCGTAGATATACGGCAGGGAGGCTTCGATGCGTTTGTTGGGCGGGATTTCGACCCCGAGGAGGCGTGGCATATGCGTGTTATCCTTGTCTTTGTTTATGGCGCGGGTTTTTGCAAACGACGCGCACGACGTTGTTCCGCCGGATGATCCGGCAGCCTTCGCAAAGGCGTTTGACTGAAGCTCTGACTTTCATGGTGTGATCCTTTTATTTCTTTCGGTAAGTGATGCGTCCTTTGCTCAAGTCATACGGGGACAACTCGATCATGACCTTGTCACCGGGCAAAATGCGAATGAAGTGCATGCGCATCTTGCCCGAGATGTGCGCGAGGATGCGATGACCGTTGGGCAAATCCACGCGGAACATCGTATTCGGCAGCAACTCGGCAACCTTGCCTTCTACTTCAATAGCGTCTTTTTTCGCCATGTCAAAACTTCCGGTTCATCTTTTGTAACCAGCACGGTGTGTTCAAAATGCGCCGAGGGCAGCCCGTCGGCCGTCACGACCGTCCATTTGTCGTCCAAAACCCGCACCGCACTGACCCCCAGGTTGATCATTGGCTCGATGGCCAAGGTCATGCCGGCTTTGAGCTTGGGTCCGCGCCCGGCTTTGCCGTAGTTGGGAATCTGAGGGTCCTCATGCAATTTGCGCCCCACCCCGTGGCCGACAAATTCGCGGACCACCGAATAGCCGCGGGCCAGGGCGGCCTGTTCGATGAAGGAGGAAATGTCCCCCACCCGGCGTCCGTGGGTCACATGCGGGATGACATCGCGCAGGATGCGCGCCGTGTCTTCGACCAAGCGATCGACTTTGGGCGGGACCACGCCGATGCGGATGGTGGTGGCATTGTCGCCGATCCAGCCGTTTTTGTTCACACCGACGTCGAGTTTGAGGATGTCACCGTAAGCCAGACGGCGGTCACCGCCGATGCCGTGCACCACTTCCTCGTTCACCGAGATGCAAAGGTGGCCGGGAAATTTGCGGTAGCCGAGGAACGCGCTCTTCGCGCCGGCTTCATCGATGAATTGGGCGCAGGCCTCGTTGATGTCGCGCGTGGTCATGCCCGGAGTGACCAGATTCTCCAATTTGTCGAGCACCCCGGAGGCGACCTTGCAGGCGGTGCGCATGGCCTCGATCTCGCGCTCGTTCTTGATCGGGATCATCGACGACAGAAAGGGAAACCGGGCAAACACGGGCGGTTGACGCGGACTAATTACCGCTGGCCAGATAGGCTGCGGTGCCGGCAATGACGATGATGCCAATGACGGCCCAGATCCAGACCAGCGCGTTGGAGGAAATGACCCGACCGCTGCCGCCGGCGGTGCGCTCGAACCGTCCGCGGATTTTGCCGCGGCGGAGGAAGCCGTCATAGTGACGCTGCAAAAGGTGCGTTTCGACCTGCCGCATGGTGTCGAGGGTGACACCCACGATGATGAGCAATCCGGTGCCGCCGAAGAATTGTGCCGTCATGTAAGGCACGTTCATGCCTTCGGTCAGCATCTGCGGAAGGATGGCGATGAGGGTGAGGAAGACGGCGCCGGCGAAGGTCAGGCGCGTCATGGTGTAGTCGAGGAAGTCGGCCGTGGGTTTGCCCGGACGCACACCGGGGATGAAGCCGCCGTATTTCTTGAGGTCGTCGGCGATTTGCGCGGGCTGGAATTGCGTCGCCACCCAGAAATAGCTGAAGAAGAAAATCATCGCGCCGAAGAGCGTGTAATAGAGCCAACCGCTGGCCAGCATGGAAGAAAGCTCGTTCGCCCAGCGCTGCGTGGGGAAGGCCATGCTCAGGATGGTCGAGGGGAAAAGGAGAATGGCCTGCGCGAAGATGATCGGCATG
The DNA here is from genome assembly GCA_044359955.1 of Chthoniobacterales bacterium. Classification (GTDB taxonomy): domain Bacteria; phylum Verrucomicrobiota; class Verrucomicrobiia; order Chthoniobacterales; family JACTMZ01; genus JACTMZ01. Next base: position 70,099 of record JBIKLF010000006.1, read on the forward strand.
ACGCCCGCGTAGTTGACCTTGAGCGGCATGTATTGCGTCTGGCCGCCGTAGACTTTGCGTCCGACCACGCGTTTGGCGTATTGCACGCTGATCCGGCGGGTGGCTTGGGTCACGGCAATGACCGCGGCAATGACGATGATCAAAAAGGCGATGAGCAAAACGAGGACGACCGGGCTGACCGGGGCCGCTTCCCCACCCTGTGGCACAAAGGTGCGCCAGGCTTGGATCAAACCGGCAGGCAACTGCGCTAGGATGCCGACGGTGATGATGATGGAAATACCATTGCCGATGCCACGCTCGGTGATCTGGTCGCCCAGCCAGACGAGGAACATTGTGCCGGCGGTCAGCGTGATAACAGTGAGCAAACGGAAGGGCAGCCCGGGATCGGAGACCAGCGGCATGCCGAGCCGGTTGATCGTGTCCATGATGCCCGGCAGGAACGGATTCGACTCGGGGCTCTCGAAGGAGAGCGCGAGGAGATATCCCTGCAGCAAACAGAGGATGATCGTGACGTAGCGCGTGTATTGGGAAATTTTCTGGCGTCCGCCATCCTCCCGCGAGAGACGGCTCAGCTTCGGGATCACCGCGGTCATGAGCTGCATCATGATGGACGCGCTGATGAACGGCATGATGCCGAGGGCGAAGATGGCGCAGTTGCCGAGGGCGCCGCCGCTGAAGAGGTTGAAGAGCGCGGCCACACCGCCGCCGGCCTGGGCGTCGGCCACGTTGAGGAACCACTGACGTAGGACCTCCGCATTGATCCCCGGGGTCGAAATGACCGAGCCGGCGCGGACGATGACAATCATGGCCAGCACGAAGAGCACGCGTTGCCGCAGCTCCGGAATTTTGAAGATGTTGGTGAAGGCGGAGATCATGGGGTGTTGATCAAAGTCGAGTCGTCGCCAAAGGCGGCGACGCTACAAAGGTAGGGACACGCGGCTCGCGTGTGCGGAACGGAACGGGCGGACGAGCGGGCCGCTCGTCCCTACCGAAGGCGGGATGCAGCGCCAGTCGTTCCGCCTGTGCCACCGCGCTCATCGCGTCAGGAAATCGTGCCGCCGGCGGCTTCGATCTTGCGCTTGGCCACCTCGCTGAATTTGGCCCCGGAGATATTGACCTTCTTGGTCAGCTCGCCGCGGGCGAGGATTTTCACGCCGTCAATCGTGCCACGCACCAGGCCCGCCTTGCGGAGGACGGCTTCATCGACGGTTGCGCCGTCGGCGAATTCGTTGAGGTCGTCGAGGTTGACGATGGCGATGCGGAGTTTGAAGGCGGCGTTGTTGAATCCGCGCTTGGGCAGGCGGCGGATGAGCGGCATTTGTCCGCCCTCGAAACCGAGACGGATGCTGCCGCCGGAGCGGGCTTTCTGTCCTTTGTGTCCTTTGCCGCTGGTTTTGCCCGTGCCCGAGCTTTCGCCGGAGCCGAGACGTTTGCGGCGTTTTTTGGCGCCGGGTCGGGGTGCAAGGGTGTGCAGTCGCATGGTGGTCAGGCGGGGGCGAGTTCGGTCGCGGCTTCCGCTTTGGTGGTTTTCAGCTTGATGCCGCGCACGCGGAAGATTTCTTCACGCGGCCGGAGTTTGGAGAGGGCTTCGATCGTTGCTTTGACCACGTTGGCGTGGTTGTTCGAGCCAAGCGACTTGGCCAGCACATCGCGGATCCCGACGGCTTCGCACACGGCGCGGACGCCGCCGCCCGCAATGATCCCGGTGCCGGGCGAGGCCGGACGGAGCAGGACGCGGCCGCCGCCGAATTCACCGGTCACCTCGTGCGGGATGGTGTTCTGGGCGAGCGAGAAAATCTTCATCGCCTTGCGCGCGGAGTCCGAGGCTTTGCGGATGGCTTCGCTGACTTCCTTGGCTTTGCCGAAACCGCAGCCGACGCGACCTTTGTGGTCGCCGGTGACAATGAGGGCGCTGAAACTGAAACGGCGTCCGCCTTTGACCACTTTGGCGCAGCGGTTGATGAAAACGACTTTCTCGACCGTGTCGGAAGGTTCTTTGGGTTCCCGAGGACCGCGGTTGTCGCGGCGTCCGGTGTTGCGTGCATTAGGAGGCATGATGTTTTTAGAATTCGAGGCCGGCTTCGCGCGCGGCGTCGGCGAGGGCTTTGACTTTGCCCATGTATTGGAAGCCGCCACGGTCGAAGACGACTTTGGAAATGGATTTTTGCTTGGCGCGGTCGGCCACCAGTTTGCCCACGCTGGTCGCGTTGGCCACATTGGCGCCGGCCTTGGCCGCTTTTTCCTGCGTGCTGGCCGCGGCGAGGGTGACGCCCTTGATATCGTCGATGACTTGCGCGCGGATGTGGCGGCCGGAGAAGCTGACCGCGAGGCGCGGACGATCGGTGGTGCCGGACACCTTTTTGCGGAGGCGCTTGTGGCGGAGTTTGATGCTGTCGTGGCGTGTCATGGCGATTACTGGACGGTTTTGCCTTCTTTGCGGCGGACTTTTTCGTCGGAGTAGCGCACGCCTTTGCCCTTGTAGGGTTCCGGCGGGTAGTAGGCGCGGATGTTGGCCGCGACCTGACCGACCAACTGGCGGTCGATGCCCTCGACGAGGAGCTTGGTGTTGTCGGTCACCGTGACTTTGATCTCGTTCGGGATATCAAAGACCACGGGGTGCGAGAAACCGAGGGAAAGATTGAGTTTTTGTCCCTGCACGGCGGCCTTGAAACCGACGCCTTGGATTTCGAGGTTGCGGGTGAAGCCGGTGTGCACGCCGGTCACCATGTTGTTGAGCAGGGCGCGGGCCAGGCCGTGGAGGGCGCGCACTTGGCGGGTCTCCGACTGGCGCTCGAGGGTGAGGGTCTCGCCCTCGACTTTGCCTTCAATGCCTTCGGGCAGGCGCCAGGAGAGTTTGCCTTTGGGTCCCTCGACCTGCACGGAGCGGTCGGGTGAAAGATTCACCTTCACCTTGGCGGGAAGGGTTACGGGTTTGTTGCCGATGCGTGACATGATGCGTTCCTTTTTACCAAACGTAGGCCAGCAACTCGCCGCCGACCTTCTGGCGGCGCGCCTCGCGACCGCTGAGCACGCCGCGCGGCGTGGAAATGATGGAAATGCCCATGCCGCCGAGGACGCGCGGGATGTCTTCGGCGCCGACGTAGCGACGCAGGCCCGGGCGGCTGACGCGTTTGAGGCCGGTGATGGCCGGGGTTTTGCCGGCGAACTTGTTGACGATGCGCAGCTGCGGCTTGCCCTCGGATTTCACTTCGAAATCGGTGATGTAGCCTTCCTTTTTGAGGATGGCGGAGATGTCGGCTTTCATGCGCGAGTAGGGCACGAGCAACTCGGCCTTGCGGACGCGGGTGGAGTTGCGCAGGCGGGTGAGAAGGTCGGCGATGGGATCGTTGGAGGTCATCAGGATGCTTGGGCGGCGGGTTTCTTGGCGCGGTCGGTGAACGGCATGCCGAGTTCTCCGAGGAGCGACTTGGCTTCCTCGTCGGTGCGGGCCGTCGTGACAATGGTCACATCGAAACCGACGTTGCGCTTGATTTTGTCGAGCTCGATCTCGGGAAAAATGCTCTGGTCGGCCACCCCGAGGGTGTAGTTCCCCTGGCCGTCGAAGGCTTTGGGGGAGATGCCCCGGAAGTCGCGGATTTTCGGCAGCGACATCTTGATCAGGCGCTCGAGGAATTCATACATGTTGCGTCCGCGCAAGGTGACCTTCGCGCCGATCGGCTGGTCCTTGCGCAGCTTGAAGTTCGAAATGGCCTTCTTCGAGACGGTGCGCACGGGGGTCTGGCCGGTGATGGTCTGGAGTTCGGACACCGCGATTTCGAGTGCTTCCTTGGTGTCCGGCGAGGAGCCGATGGACGTGTTGATCACGACCTTCTGCACGCGGGGCACCTGGTGCGGGTTGGTGTAGCCGTGCTTGGTCTTGAGCGCGGGCACGACCTTGCCGGTGTATTCTTTGTAAAGTTCGACTTCCATGGCTTACTTCGACTTGGCCTGGCCTGCCGGCTTGGCCTCTTCTTTGGCGGCGATTTCGATCCGCTTGACGTTGGAGATGTGGACCGGGCCCTCGCGTTCGACGATGGCACCGCTCGGATGTTCCTGTGATTTGCGCGTGTGCTTCTTGATCATGCGCACGCCCTCGATGAGGACCTGGTTTTTGCCGCGGATCACTTGCAACACCTTGCCCTCGGCACCGCGGTGGTTGCCGGTGACGACGCGGACGATGTCGTTCTTGTTGACGTGGGTTTTCGCGCGGCTCATAGGACCTCCGGGGCGAGGGAAACGATCTTCATGAAATTCTTTTCGCGCAATTCGCGGGCCACGGGGCCGAAGATGCGGGTGCCGCGCGGGTTGAGATCTTTGTCGATGATGACGATGGCGTTGGTGTCGAAGCGCAGCGCGGAGCCGTCGGGCCGCTTGAGCGGCTGGCGGGTGCGGACGATGACGGCGCGGACGACTTCGCCCTTTTTCACGGTGCCGCCGGGGGAGGCTTCTTTCACGTTGGCCGTGATGACATCGCCGACGCGGGCGAAGGCGGATTTTTTGCCGATGACACCGATCATGGTGGCCATGCGGGCGCCGGTGTTGTCGGCGACGTCGAGACGGGAGCGGAGCTGGATCATGGCGTGCTTAGTGTTTGAGGACTTCGACGAGGCGCCAGCGCTTGGTTTTGCTCAGCGGGCGGGTTTCCGTGATGCGGACTTTGTCGCCGGTCTTGGCTTCGTTCTTCTCGTCGTGGGCGTGGAATTTGGCGGTCTGTTTGACGATCTTGCCGAAGCGCGGGTGCGGCACGCGGCTGACCGTGCGGACGACAACGGTTTTGTCCATTTTGTCCGAGACGACCTCGCCGACGAGGGACTTGCGGATCCCGCGCGCGGTGGCGGGGGCGGTGGTGGTGGCGGTGTCGCTCATGATTTGACTGCTCCTGCTTTGATTTTCTGCGAGAGGAAGGTTTCCACCCGCGCGGCCTCGCGGCGCAGGATGCGGATGAGGGACGGCTTCTCGAGCTGTCCGCTCTGCTGCTGCAGACGGAGGTTGAAAATTTCGTGGCGCAGCTCGCGTTTGCGGCCGCGGAGTTCATCCACGCTGAGTTCGGCGATTTCCTTGGTCTTCATGGCGTCAGGCGGCGTGGTGGCGGGTGATGAATTTGGTGCGGATCGGCAGCTTGTTGGCCGCGAGGCGCAGGGACTCGCGGGCCACGCTCTCGGGCACGCCGTCCAATTCGAAAAGGATATTGCCCGGGCGCACGACGGCCACCCAATATTCGGGGGCGCCTTTGCCTTTGCCCATCCGGGTTTCCGGCGGGCGGGCGGTCACGGATTTATCCGGGAAAATACGGATCCACAATTTGCCTTTGCGCTTCATGTTGCGGGTGAGGGCGACACGGGCGGCTTCGATCTGCACGTTGGTGATCCAGGCGCGTTCGAGGGTCTGCAGACCGAACTCGCCGAAGTCGATGTTGGTGTTGCGCGAAGCGGTTCCCTTGCGGCTTCCCCGCTGGGATTTCCGGAACTTTACGCGTTTGGGCATCAAGGGCATGGCAAAATCTCCTTAAAAAATCATTCAGCCACCGCGGTCGCGGCCACTTCGGGCGACGGGGCGGACGGGGCGGCGGGTTTGTCCTCGCGCACCGAAACTTTCGGGGCGGCTTCCTCGCCTTTGCAAATCCAGCATTTGATGCCGACGATGCCGGCCGTGGTGCGGGCTTCGGCAAAGCCGTAATCGATCGGTGCGCGCATGGTGTGGAGCGGCACTTTGCCTTCGCGATACTGTTCGGTCCGGGCAATTTCCGAACCGCCGAGGCGGCCGGAACAACGGATCTTGATGCCGAGCGCGTTTTGCTCCATGGCGATTTGCACCGCTTTCTTCATGGCGCGGCGGAAACCGATACGGCGCTCGAGTTGTCCGGCCACGCTTTCGGCGACCAGTTGCGCTTCGGTCTCGGGCGAGCGGATTTCCTGGATGTCGATCTTGACCTGTTTGTCACCGCTGAGGGCGGAGACTTCTTTGGTCATGTTCTCGATTTCGGAGCCTTTGCGGCCGATGACGAGGCCCGGGCGGGCGGTGAAAATGGTGACGCGCAGGCTGTTCCAGGCCCGCTCGATGACGATCTTGGAGACGGCGGCCTGGCGGAGTTTGCCTTTGAGGAATTCGCGGATCTTGAGATCGGAGTGCAGGTGGTCGGCGAACTCGCGGCGCGGGGCATACCACTTCGAGCCCCAGTCACGGGTGAGGGGGAGGCGGAAGCCGATCGGATGAACTTTTTGTCCCATGGTATTATTCGGCTTTCTCCGCGGCCGGCGCGGCGGCCTCGACGGCCGGTTTGGTCTCTTTCTGCACCGCGGCTTTTTTCTGCGCGGCGGGTTTTTTGGAATTGGTTTTTTTCTTGGCCGCTCTCCTCGTCTCGCGGGTTTCGATGACGATTTCGTCGGTCAGGATGATGCGGATGTGGCTGGTGCGTTTGCGGATCGGGCCGGCGCTGCCGCGGGCTTTCGGGATGGAACGCTGGAAGGTCGGCCCCTCGCCGACCACGGCTTCGCGGATGACAAGGGCTTCGACGCGTGCTTGGTGGTTGTTTTCCGCGTTGGCCATGGCGCTCTTCAGCGTCTTGGCCACGAGGCCGGCGGCCTTCTTGGGGGTGAAGGCCAGCAGATCAAGGGCCTTCTGCACGGGCAGACCCTGGATCTCGCGCGTCACCTCGCGCGCCTTGAAGGGCGAAATGCGGGCGAATCGATAAATCGACTTGGTTTCCATATTGTTAAAATTGTTTCTAAAAGTTGTTTGCTAACGGCGGGCGTCCACCCGGAGGCGGTCACCCGTTTTGATCGAGTCCTCTTCGGACACGAGATTCTGGATGACGGCACCACTGATGCGGTCGCGCACATCGATGACGCGGACGTCGCCGACGCGGCGGTTGTCACGCCACACTTGGAAAGGCATTCCGACCTTCACCCCTGCGTTGCGTCCGATGTTGGCCACCACGAGAGCGAACTCGGGTTTGACCTCCACGACGGAGGCATCGGTCAGGGACGGTCCCGCGGCCTGCGCTTCGAGGTCGTCGGCCCCGCCGACCCCCAGCATACGGTCGGCGGCGCGGAGTTCCATCTCGAGCGAGGCGCGGGCTTCGGCCTGCGCGGTGCGGGCCCGGGTCATGGCGTCGAGCAGCGCTTTCGCTTCGGCTTGCGCGGCGGAGTTCGAGGCATCGGCCGCTTTCGTTTGCATTTCTTTCTCGAAAGCGGCGCGCTCCTCGTTGTCCGTGGATTCCACGGTTTTGAGGAAAATTTGCACTCCCTCGGCAAGGGCGAGCAGGCGCTCGATGAGCAGGGCGTTTTCCTTTTGCTGGCGGGTGAGTTCGTTGACGGTGGAAAGGAGGCGTTCCCCGATTTCCCCGCCGCTGTCACCACCGGGCCCGAGCGCGTCGAATTTGGCCTGCAAATCCTCGGCTTGGCGCTTGAAGACCTCACCCTCGCTGTTGGCGAGAGCCAGGCTTTCGGTGAGACTGCGGATGGACTCCCGCGCGAGCAAAAGTTGCTCGTTGAGGCGCGCCACTTTTGCGGCGTCCCCAGAATCTCGGTCTGTCAAAGAGCTGCGGCTTTGTGCGGAGCTGTTCCCGGCGAGGGTGATCAAAAGACACCCGGCCAGGACCAGCCTGCCGAACGAGGCCACGTTTATTTCGTCACTTTCGCCGTATGCGATCCGTGTTTCTTGAAGATACGCGTAGGCGAGAACTCGCCGAGCTTGTGCCCGACCATGTTCTCCGTGACGAAAACTGAATTGAAAATTTTCCCGTTGTGCACGAGGAAGGTGTGCCCGACGAAATCCGGGGTGATCATCGAACGGCGCGACCAGGTTTTGATCGGTTTCTTCGGTCCGCCTTCATTGATGCGGTCGATTTTTACGAGCAGGTGGGCCTCGACGAACGGGCCTTTTTTGAGCGATCTACCCATGGCTTAATTCTTTTTCTTGCTCTTGCGGCGCTCGATAATGAAGCGGTCCGAAGGTTTGTGTTTCTTGCGGGTTTTGAATCCTTTGCTCAGCTGACCCCACGGGCTGACCGGATGCTGGCGTCCGCCGCCGCCTTTCGATTTGCCGTTGCCGCCGCCCATCGGGTGGTCGATCGGGTTCATGGCCATGCCGCGCACGGTCGGACGGATGCCGAGCCAGCGGGAACGCCCGGCTTTGCCGCTCGAGACGTTCATGTGCTCGGAGTTGCCGACTTGACCCATCGTGGCGTGGCACTTGCCGTTGAGTTTGCGGATTTCGCCGGAAGGCATTTTGACCAGGGCGTAGCCGGCTTCGAAGTTATTCAGCACGGCCTGCTGGCCGGCGCTGCGCGCCACCTGGCCGCCTCGGCCGGGCATGAGTTCAATATTGTGGATGGCCGAGCCGGGCGGGATGCGCTCGAGGGGCAGCGAATTGCCCACTTCGGGTGCGGCTTCGGGGCCGGAGGAGATTTTCATCCCGACTTTCAAGCCGTCGGGCGCGAGAATGTAGGTCTTCTCGCCGTCGGCGTATTGCAGGAGGGCGAGCCGCGCCGTGCGGTTCGGGTCGTACTCGATGGCAATGACATCGGCGATCATCCCGTGTTTGCGGCGTTTGAAATCGACGAGGCGCAGCTTGCGTTTGTGTCCGCCGCCAATGTGACGGCAGGTCAGACGGCCTTGGTTGTTGCGGCCGCCGGTGCGCTTGCGGGTGGTGACGAGGCTCTTCTCCGGCTTCTTCTTGGTGATCTCCTCGAAGGACGGGAGAGCCTTGAAGCGCGCGGAGGGCGTGAGCGGACGGAAAGTTTTGAGTGCCATGGCGTGGGTTGCGGTTAGACGAGGTCGAGTTTTTCGCCCTCTTTGAGCGTGACGATCGCTTTCTTCCAATGGGGACGGCGTCCGAAGTCCGCACGACGTTCGCGCTTCTTCTTGCCGGCGTAGTTGGCGGTATTGACCGAAACGACCTTCTTCTGGAAGAGGCTCTCGATAGCCGCCTTGATCTCGAGCTTGTTCGCGGCGGGATTGACCTCGAAGACGTATTTGTTCGATTTGTCCGTGAGGAGAGTGGACTTCTCGGTCAGGCGGACCCTGCGGATGATGTCAAAGGGCTCTTTCATGCTGCCGTCCTTTCGGAAATTTTGGCGAGGGCATCGCCGGTCAGGAGAATTTTGTCATAGCGGAGCAGATGCTCGGTGTTGACGTCCGATGAGCTGATCAGGAGGACATTCCCCACGTTGCGCGCGGCGCGGAAAGTGGTTTCCTCGAAGGCGGGTGAGACGAGGAGGACATTGCGGGCGTCCTGCGCATTGCTCTTCACGTAAGCGAGGAACTTGGCGGTCTTGCCGTCCGGAATGGCCGGGGCGTCAACCAGAAGGACATCGCCGGCCAGAATGCGGGCGCTGAGCGCTTTGCGCAGGGCCAGTTTGCGCACCGACTTCGGCGTCTTCTTCGAATAGTCGCGGGGCTTGGGTCCGAAGACCACGCCGCCGCCCCGCCAGATCGGCGAGGATTTGTAGCCGGCACGGGCGCGGCCCGTGCCTTTTTGGCGCCAGGGTTTGGCCCCGGAAAGATTCACTTCGGCTTTGGTCTTGGTGTTGGCCGAGCCGGTGCGGCGGTTGGCGCGCAGGGCGGTGACCACGTCGTGGACGGCCTGCGTGCCTTTGCCATTTTCGATGATGACAATGTTCGCCTTTTTGGCGTCGTCGGCGGTGAGAACTTTGGCGCTCATGAGTTACTTCTTTTGGGCGGTTTTCTTGATCGACGGGCGGACGACCACATAGGTGCCTTTGGCGCCCGGGACCGCACCGCTGACGAGGATCACGCCGTCTTCCTCGCGGATTTGCACCACTTGCAAATTCTGCACGGTGACCCGCTCGTCGCCCATGTGGCCGGGCATACCCATGTTTTTCCAAACGCGTCCCGGGGTCGAGCGGTTGCCGATGGCGCCGGTGCGGCGGTGCATCATGGAACCGTGGCTCATCGGTTGGCCGTGGTAATTGTGCTTCTTCATCGCACCTTGAAAACCTTTGCCTTTGGACTGGCCGATGACGTCGACGAATTGGCCAACTTCAAAAGTGCCGACGGGGACATCGGCGCCGGCTGCGGCTGCGCCATCGCGGAATTCGCGGATAAAGCGCTTCGGCGTGGCCGAGACTTTGGCGAAGTGACCGGTCTGCGCTTTGTCCACCCTCGAGGGTTTCTGGTCGTCGAAGCCGACTTGCACCGCGACATAGCCGTCCGATTCGGCGGTCTTGACCTGCAGGACTTTGTTCCCGGCGGCGGCGATGACCGTGACGGGCGTGGACACGCCCTTGTCGTCGTAGACGCGGGTCATGCCGAGTTTTTTACCGAGTAATCCGAGGCTCATGGTGAGAACTAAATTTGAATGTTGATGTCGACGCCGGCCGGAAGGTTGAGGCGGCGGAGTTCATCCACCGTTTTGGCGGTGGGGTCGAGGATATCGAGGAGACGCTTGTGGGTGCGGCGTTCGAATTGGTCCATGGACTTTTTGTCCACGTGGGGCGAGCGGTTGACCGTCCAGCGCTCGATTTTGGTCGGGAGCGGCACGGGGCCGGCCACGGCGGAACCGCTGCGTTTGGCCGTCTCGACGATTTCGAGGACGGAGCGGTCGAGCAGCGTGTGGTCGTATGCTTTGAGACGGATGCGTATGCGCGGGGCGGCCATGGTCGTTATTTCTTTTGGCTGTCAATGACGGCGGCAAGGACCTGCGCCGGGACTTGTTCGAAGTGGGACGGTTCCATCGAGTAGGAAGAGCGGCCTTTGGAAAGGGAGCGGATGGCCGTGGCGTAACCGAACATTTCGGCGAGAGGGACATCGGCACTGACGGTGCTCAGGTGGCCCTTGGTCTCGATGCCCTGAATCTTGGCGCGGCGGCGGTTGAGATCGCCCATGATGTCGCCTTGGAATTCGTCCGGCGTGATGTTCTCCACCTTCATGATGGGCTCGAGGAGGATGGGCTTGGCCTTTTTCATCGCATCCTTGAGCGAAAAGATCGCGGCGAGCTTGAAGGCCATTTCGTTCGAATCCACGTCGTGGAACGAGCCGTCAACGATGTCGACATGGATGTCGATGACCGGGTAGCCGCCGACGATGCCGTTGAGCACGCCTTCTTCGATGCCTTTGATGCAGGCCGGGATGTATTCCTTCGGGATCGTGCCGCCGACGGTTTTGTTCTCCACGGTGAGGCCTTTGCCGCGTTCGTTCGGGGCGACTTTGACGATGACGTGGCCGTATTGACCGCGCCCGCCGGACTGCTTGATCAGTTTTCCTTCGCCATCGGCGGGAGCCAGAATTGTCTCCTTGTAGGCGATCTGCGGTTTGCCGGCATTCGCGTCGACCTTGAATTCGCGCATCATGCGATCGCGGATGATTTCAAGGTGAAGCTCGCCCATGCCCGCGATGATGGTCTGTCCCGTTTCCTCGTGGGTGAAGACGCGGAAGGTCGGGTCTTCCTCGGCGAGGCGCTGGAGGGCGATACCCATTTTTTCCTGGTCGACCTTGGTCTTCGGCTCGATGGCCATGGAAATGACCGGCTCGGGGAAAGAGGGCGGCTCGAGCAGAATCGGGTGGTCCTCGTCGCAGAGGGTGTCTCCCGTCGTGATGTTGCGGATGCCGACGATCGCGGCGATGTCACCCGAGTAACAGGTGTCGATGTCCTCGCGCTTGTCGGCTTGGATTTGGATAAGGCGGCTGATGCGCTCGCGCTTGCGGGTGCGGGGATTATAGACCGTGTCGCCCTTGGAAAGTTTGCCCGAGTAAACGCGGAAGAAAACCAGCTTGCCGACGAACGGATCACTCCAGAGCTTGAAGGCAAGGGAGGAAAAATTGGCGCTGTCGCTGGCCACCGCGTCGATCGGCGTGGCGTCATCGGGGTCTTGACCCTTGGCCGGCGGGATGTCGAGGGGGCCGGGCAGGTAATCGACCACGGCATCGACGAGGTATTGCACGCCTTTGTTTTTGAAGGCGGAGCCGCCGGCCACGGGAACGAAGCGGTTCGCGATGGTCTGGCGGCGGATGGCGGCCTTGAGGTCCTGTTTGCTGATCGGCTTTTCCTCGAGGAACATCATGCCGATTTCCTCATCGAGGTCGGTCATCTGCGTGATGAGGTCGTCGTAAGCACTTTGCGCCAGCTCTTTGTGGTCGTCCGGGATTTCGGCGACCTCGTAGGTCGAGCCCATCACGTCGTTGTCGGAGTAGAGAACAGCCTTCTGGTTGACCACGTCGATCTGGCCGCGGAGGTTGTCCTCTCGGCCGAGCGGGATGAGGATGGGCCAGACATTGGCGCCGAGTTTGACCCGCATGCTGTCGACGGCCGCGTTGAAGTCCGCGCCGGTGCGGTCCATCTTGTTGACGAAAGCGATCCGCGGGACGTTGTATTTGGTCGCTTGGCGCCAGACGGTCTCGGACTGCGGTTGCACCCCGGCCACCCCGCAGAACACGGCGATGGCGCCGTCGAGCACGCGAAGCGAGCGCTCCACCTCGGCGGTGAAGTCCACGTGGCCCGGCGTGTCGATGATGTTGACCCGCATGTTGATGCCGTCGTAGAGCTTGAAAATATCCGGCTCCACCTTCTGCAACCATGCGCAAGTGGTGGCCGCGGACGTGATGGTGATGCCGCGCTCGCGTTCCTGCTCCATCCAGTCGGTCACGGTGGTGCCCTCATGCACCTCGCCGATCTTGTGGATCATGCCGGTGTAAAAAAGGATGCGCTCGGTCAGCGTGGTTTTGCCGGCGTCGATGTGCGCACAGATGCCGATGTTGCGCGTCCGCTCGAGCGGGAAGGCACGATCGGGCGAATTCGGATTCGCGGCGGAAACGGGTGCGGTGGCGGTGGCGGACATGAGAAAGAACGGTGAGGGCAGGCTACCAGCGGAAGTGGGCGAAGGCGCGGTTGGCTTGGGCCATTTTGTGCATTTCGTCGCGCTTCTTGATCGCGTTGCCTTGGCCGGCGGCCGCGTCTTTGAGTTCGATGGCCAGCGCCTCTTTCATCGGGACGGCTTTGCGCTTGGAGGCGAAAGTGACGAGCCAGCGCATGGCCAACGCATATTGGCGTTCGGCCGGAACTTCCATCGGCACCTGGTAGGTGGCTCCGCCGACCCGTCGGGATTTGACCTCGAGGCGCGGGCGGACGTTGTCCAGCGCCTTGGTCAGCACGTCGAGAGGATCGACCGCATCGCTGCCCTCGCGACATTTTTCGATCGCGGTGTAGACAATGCCTTCGGCCGTCGACTTTTTGCCGCAGCGCATCACGGTGTTGATCAGGCGGGTGACCATCAGGCTGCCGTAGCGGCTGTCTCCGAGGGTCGTGCGTTTGGTTGCTCTGCGTCTGCGTGCCATGGTTGAAAAGATCGGGTGAGGGTTTATTTCTTGGCGGCTTCGGCGCCGGCCTTCGGGCGTTTCGCGCCGTATTTCGAACGGCTGCGGCGGCGGCCATTAACGCCCAGCGTGTCGAGCGATCCGCGCACAATGTGGTAACGCACGCCCGGGAGATCCTTCACCCGGCCGCCGCGCACGAGCACAATCGAGTGCTCCTGCAGATTGTGGCCTTCGCCCGGGATGTAAGCGATAACTTCCTGGCCGTTGGTCAGACGGACCTTGGCGACTTTGCGCAATGCCGAGTTGGGTTTCTTCGGCGTGCGGGTCATGACCTGCACGCAGACGCCGCGGCGCTGCGGGCAATTCACGAGCGCGGGCGACTTTGATTTCAAAGTCACTTTGCTGCGTCCTTTGCGGACAAGTTGATTGATTGTAGGCATTGCTTGGTAGAAGTTTCGCGCCGTTTTCAGGCGACAAAAAAACCACGCGAACGTGGTTTCTTCGCGAACCCCCGACAGTGTGCGGGACAGCGGAGACTATAGAAACCAAAGCTCAGGGCAAGAGATTTTATGAAAATATTTCTCTGTCCGCTTCCGGGAACGTCCGATCAGGCCAAAATCCGGGCCAAAGCCGCAGTCACTTCGAGGATTTGCGCCTTCGTAAGTTCGGGATAAATGGGTAAGGCGAGCGATTCGCGCGCCGCTTGCTCCGACTCGGGAAAATCGCCTTCGGAATGCCCGAGCGAAGCGAAACATTCCTGCAAATGGAGCGGCACCGGGTAGTAAACGGCGCAGCCGATGCCGGCGGCGGCGAGTTTTTCCCGCACTTGGTCGCGGTCCGGCACACGCACCACGTATTGATGGTAAATGTGGTGGTTCGCCACGCCCGCCGCGGCGTAGGGCTCGACGGGCAAGGTGACACGATCGAGCAGGCCGAGCCTTTCGAACTCCTCGCGGTAGAGCGCCGCATTGCGGCGGCGTGCGGCGTGCCATGCGTCGAGGTGCGGCAACTTGGCCGAGAGCACGACGGCCTGCAGCGCATCGAGGCGGAAGTTGCCGCCGACTTTCTCGTGATGGTATTGCGCGCCCATCCCGTGGTTGCGCAGGAGTTTGAGCTGCGCGGCGAAGTCCGCCTCGCGGCACGTGGCCATGCCCGCATCACCGAAGGCACCGAGGTTCTTCGAAGGAAAAAAACTGAAGTAGCTGGCCTCGCCGATTGCACCGGCGCGGAGGGTCTGACCGTTGCGCGACGGGTAATCGGCCCCGATGGCCTGCGCGGCATCCTCGATGACAGGCAGATCGAATTCTTTGGCTAGTGCACCGATGCGGTCCATGTCGCACACGCAGCCGAACAAATGCACAGGCATGATGGCGCGCACGCGGTTGCCGGCCGCGGTGACGGGCCGTCCGTCCGGGCCGCTCCGGCATTTTTTGCGCAGGCATTCCTCCAGCTTGGCCGGATCCAGGTTGTAGGTGGCGGCGTCGATATCAACGAAGACGGGTTCCGCGCCGACGCGATGAATGCAGCCGGCGGTGGCAAAGAACGTGTAAGGCGTGGTGACCACGGCGTCGCCGCGCCCGATGCCCATGGCCATGAGGACGGCGAGCAACGCGTCCGTGCCGGACGAGGCACCGATGGCGTGACCGCAGCCGGTGTAGTCACGAACGGCGGTTTCGAGTTCCTCCACCGGTGCCCCGAGGATGAATTGCTGGCTGTCGCACAGCGCGCCCATACGGCGCTGCACGTCGTCTTTCACCTGCGCGTATTGCAGGCGCAAATCCAGCAGAGGAACCGCCACGAGGAAAGGAGGGTTAGCGGACAACGCCGATCTCGGCGCGACGGTTGGCGGCCCACGCGGCCTCGCCGCCGCCCGGGGCGACCGGCATTTCCTCGCCGAAGCTCACGGTCTGGATACGTCCGCCGCTCAAGCCGAGGCCGACAAGTTTTTCCCGCACGGCCAACGCACGCCGTTCGCCCAGCCCTCGGTTGTATTCCTCGGTGCCGCGCTCGTCGGTGAAACCGGCGATGATGACATCACTCTTCGAGGAGCGCATGAAGTCGGCCACGGCCTGCACCTTGCCCATTTCCGATCCGCTGACCTCGACGCTGTCGAATCCGAACTGCACCGGGGAGAATTGTCCTTTGGCGACGCCACCGCCGAGGAAAGCTGCGCCGTCCGTGCGCTCCGGCAACGGCATGCCATCGACAAAATCACCATCCACCCCGGCGAATTGGTCCTTGGTCTTGCAGGAAGCGAGAAGGAGCGGGGCGGCGGCGAGCGCGCAAAGTAGGGCTGGGGACAATTTCATAGGCGGATGGCGTGGGCGTGACTCAGAAAGACCAGGTCGGTTCGCTGACTTTTCCCAAGCCGCTGACAATAGTTGTGGACCGTCCGTTTTGCACGTCAAGGAGATTGAGGCTGGAGCCGGAGCTGTAAATCAGGTGGCGCGAGTTGCGTCCCCACACCGGGTTTTGGCCCGCCGCGACGACCCGCGCGCCGCCGCCGCCGAGTTCCATCACGGCGACGGAGAACCCGCCGCCCGAGCGCACGGTGAAGGCGACCTTTTTGCCATCCGGCGACCAACTCGGATCGGTGCAATAACCAAAGCCGGTCGAAAGCATGCTTGCGCCTCCCCCGCCCGCACCGATGCGGTAAAGTTGCGGGCTGCCGCCTTGATCGGAGGAGTAAATCAACTCGCTACCGTTCGGCGACCAGGTGGGTGAAGATTCCACGCCGCGGGTGCGGGTCAGACGTCGGGCCATACCGCCGCGCAAACCCGTGATGTAAATCTCGGGATTGCCGTCCTTGCTCATGGTCAACGCCATCTTCCCGCCATCCGGCGAGATGGCGGCGCCGGAGTTGGTGCCCGGTGCCTTGACCACGCGCTGCCGTGCACCCGAGGCGACATCAATGACATAAACATCCGGATACCCCTCGTGGTATCCCGTGTAGGCGAGCTGGCGCGCACCGGGTCCGAGCGAGGGCGCCACGCTGATACTGCGGTCACTGGTCAGGCGCCGCGCACTGGCACCGTCATAGTCCGCGAAATAAATTTCCTTCGGCCCGCTGGCCGTGCCGACAAAGGCGATTTTCGTCGTGGCAATCCCCGGGTTGCCCGTGATGGTCTCGACGATATCGTCGGCGAACTGGTGGGCCACCTCGCGGTCGTTGCCGTTGTAAGCTTTGGCCAAAATGGTCGCACCGCTGCTGTCGGTCACC
Organism: Chthoniobacterales bacterium; assembly: GCA_044359955.1. Taxonomy (GTDB): domain Bacteria; phylum Verrucomicrobiota; class Verrucomicrobiia; order Chthoniobacterales; family JACTMZ01; genus JACTMZ01. The sequence goes on from JBIKLF010000006.1 coordinate 86,590, forward strand.
CGCCCCTGCAAACTGCCGCCTGCCGCGGTGCCGCCGACCACGTAGGATCCGCGGGCATCCGGCACGAGTTGGAACCATCCGGAGAGATCGAGATCGTTCTGCAGGACTTTGGTCACCGCCGGACCCGATGGCCCGCCCAGCGGCGTGACCGCCAAGGAGACGCGGTCACCCTTGCGCACCGTGATGGTCGGCGCATCCTGGGCCCCGGCCGCCGCGCTCAGGCTGAAGATCAAAAGGGAACAAAGGGCACGAGTCATCATGCGCACGGGTATAAAGCCCCTGCTCCGCCGCGTCGAGATCAGTGGCACGCGCACCCCCCGCCGCAGCCACCCCCGCCCTGCAGTTGCGGCGCGGAACCGCCCTTCGAGGAGGTCATAATCCCGAGCCCGCCGGTGATCACGCGGCGGATCGGTTCCTTGGTCTCCGGATGCTCGGTCAGAGCCGCATCCTTCATGCTTTGGCGGATCTCGTAAGTTTGGACCGGCTCGCCCTCGATTGCCGGAACCGTTTGGTAGACGTAAATGGCCATGCCGGAAAATCTGTCCGCGCCCGCTCCGGGGCAAGCGATTTTACCGCTGGCTCAAACCGGTTCCTCGATGACCGGAGGCCGCGCGGACAAAGCGAGGAAGGCACCGAGCAGGATCAGAGCGCCGGCCACCAGTTGTTCCGCGCGGAAATTTTCCCCGAAGAGCCCTGCCGAAAGGAGCATGGTGCCAAGCGGACAAAGCAGGAGCGCCGACTGCGAAGGCGCGGCCCCGACCTCGCGGATGCCGATGTAGTAGAGCCAGTGACCCAGACCGATGGAAAGAACACCGGAGCCGAAAAGGACGAAGTTGGTCCAGGCGTCAACACGCAGCACAGCCGACGCGTCGCCGAAGAACAGCATCCCGGGCCAAAGCAGCGCGATGGTGAATAAACTGACCGCTCCGAAACCAGTGGTCGGACCGGCGCGCGCGGTGAACTTTTTCACGAGGATTCCGTAAACCGCCCAGCCCGAGGCGGCGAGCAGAGCCAACCCCAAGCCGGCCCACCGCACGTCCTCCGGGAAATGCCCCCCTGCGGCGAAAACTAGCCCGGTCACCCCGACCAGCGCCAGCCCCGTGCCGAGGAGAAATTTTCCGCTGCGCGCCATCCAACGCTCGTCCGCAAAGAAAACCACGGCCAGCACGGCCGTGATGACCACGGAAAAGCGTCCGAAGAGCACGTAGACGCCGGGCAGCAGGAGGACGACTGCCGCGGTCTGGGCAACTTGGTGCACCGCATTCGGCACCGCGGCCACCGCGCACCCCGCCCAATCGGAGAGCGGCATGCGCCGGGGGGCGTTCCAAAGTTTCCACCCGAAGAAAGGCACGATGACGAGAAAGCCGGCCAGATAACGGTAGAAGTTCTGGGTCCACGGATCAAAGGGACGGGCCAGCCAGTATTGGAAGATCGGGGGACTCGACCAAATGACCACGGTGGCCAGCAGTGCGAGTCTCCCGCGCCAGAGGGACCGGGCGGTGGCCATGGGGCGTCAGCGTGTGGCCTCGGCGCCCCCGGGTTCCCGCCCTTCGTCGACCTCGATCAGGTCGAACATGGTCTGGATATCGCTGCGTCCCGCCATCCCGAGCCCCTCCAAACGCGTCCGCAGGCGCTCGGAGTAATGGTCATTCCAACCGCATTTGCGCAGGTATTCGTTCCACATGAAAATTTCGCTCTCCTGCGGACGCCGTCCGGTGGCGAAACACCATTCGAGCAAATCTTCGTCCGAACCGCCTTCCCGCACCTTTGCGGCCAGCGTGTCATAGTCGACCTGGAGAAACTCGCAGCAACGCAGGTCGAAGCCGGCACCCAGATTCGCATGGTAATCGTCCGGCAGCTCCCCGGCCTGGTGCATCCTGATCTTCCCGACCAGGCGCGGGAAATAAACCAGACCGCCTGCGCGGTCGTAAGGGCTGCGCGGGAACTTTGTTAGCATGGCCTAATTTTGGCCCCGGGGCCGCGCAAAGTCCATCGCCATGGCGACCGGCACCGGCCATCATGCCGGCCGTGAAGATTGGCCTGGAACTCGAACTGGAGATTGTCAGCATCACCTACGGCGGCGCCGGTCTCGCCCGGCACGAGGGATGCGTGGTCTTCGTGCCCTTCACCATCCCGGGCGAGAAAGTCCGCGCCCGCATCACCCGCGTCCGTCGCGGCTGGGCGCAGGCCAAACTCGTGGCGGTGACCACGCCTTCGCCGGACCGCGTGGAACCGCCCTGCCCTTGGTTCACCCGATGCGGCGGTTGCGCCTACCAGCACATCGCTTACCCGCGACAACTCGGGATCAAAAGCGCGCAGGTCGAAGAAGCTTTGCGCCGCATCGGCAAGTTTGCCGCGCCGCCGGTCGAACCTGCGCTCCCCTCCCCGCTCGACTACGGATATCGCAACCGCATCACGGTGCATATCGAACCGCCCGACATCGGATTTCGCGGCACCGATCCGCGCCAAGTCGTCGACCTCAACCGTTGTTTGCTGGCCGACGATGCGGTCAATGCCGCCCTCACCCGCTTGCGGGCGAAAAGATACTGGCGTCCGGGCCCCGCGACCCTCCGCGCCAATCCCGAAGCGCGGGGCTTCCGCCAAGTCAACGACGGCGCGGCCGAGGTTCTCGCCGCGGTGGTTGTCGGGATGGCCGGGTCCGGCGAGGTGCTGGTCGATGCCTATTGCGGAGCCGGTTTCTTCGCCAAGAAGTTGCGGGCCGCATTCACGCGCGTCATCGGCCTCGACTGGGACGAACGATCCGTCCAGGCGGCGGCGCAAGATGCCGAGGCTCACGAGGATTACCGTGTGGGTGACACCGCCGAATTATTGTCAGCGGCACTCGGCCCCGCCGCGACGACCGTGGTCTTGCTCGATCCGCCTGCCCAAGGCTTGGCGCCCGGCGTCATCGATATCCTGCTCGGCGCCCGCCCGGCCCGCATCATCTACGTCTCGTGCGATCCGGCGACCTTGGCCCGCGATTTGTCGCGTTTGGCCGCCGGCTACCAGCTCCTTCGGGCGGCCCCGGTTGATATGTTCCCGCAGACCGCTTCAATCGAAACAGCCTGCCTGCTTACGGCCTCTGCTCATTAGGACCCGGGGCGGAAGGAGGCTCTCCGGCCGCAGCCCTTGAGAGGGAAAGTTCGCCTGCCGCGATCATGGCCGCGGGGGTCTGCGGGTAGGCCGTGCCGATCGACTCGAGCACCGCGGTGGCCTCTCCGCGGCTTCCGCCGGCGATGAGCAGTCGGGCCTCGGCCAGCAGGGCCATGGGAGCCGCATAAGAAGCGGCATAGCGGCCCGAGGCCGTGCGGTAGGCCTCCAGGGCGTCGGCCTCATTTTTCTGCATTTGCCGGATTTCCCCGAGAGAAAGCCAACCGACCGGGGCCAGCGGGTGTTCGGGTTGTGCCGCGACAAAAGTTTCCAGGGTGGCGGCGGCCTCGTCCGTCTTGCCTTCGTTGCGGAAAGCCTCGGCCAAGCGCAGTTGCGCATTGCCCGCGGCAAGCGTGCCGGGAAATTTTTCCACCACTTCGCGCCATCCCTCGGGTCCGGCGGAGACGCTGTAGAGCGTTTCGGCCGCACTGCGCTGTTGCGCCTGCCAAAAGGTCCAAGCTCCGACCGCCAGGATGAGCAGGACAACCGCAATGAGTCCCCCGGCGAATTTTCTCCAATGTTCCTGCCAAAAGAGATCGCCGTCGCTCATTTCGAGCGCCGGATCAACGGAGGGCAGAAGAACGGATGGACGGGGCGATTCCATGGCGTCAGGCGGATGCGGCGGCCCGTGCTTCGTCGGCCAAGGGCGTGCTGAGGTAACGCTCGCCGGTCGAGCAGGCGATGGTGACGATGAGTTTGCCTTGGTTTTCCGGACGTTTGGCCAACTCGAGCGCGGCATGGACATTGGCACCCGAACTGATCCCACCAAGAATCCCTTCCTCTTTGGCCAGCCGGCGGGCCATGGCAAAAGCATCGTCGTTTGAGACGGTGAGCACTTCGTCCACCACGTCAAGGTGCAGGTTGTCGGGCACGAAACCGGCGCCTGTTCCCTGGATTTTGTGCGGGCCGGGTTTGACCGCCTCGCCCGCGCGGGTTTGCGTGATGACCGGCGAATCTTTGGGTTCGACCGCGACAATTTTCACCCCGGGCCGGCGCTTTTTCAGCACCTCGCCAACCCCGGTGCAGGTGCCGCCGGTGCCGACGGCCGAGACAAAAATATCGACCTGGCCGTCCGTGTCGTCCCATACCTCCTCCGCCGTGGTCTTGGCGTGGACGTCCGGATTGGCCGGATTTTTGAACTGCTGCGGCATCCAGCCATTCGGCGTGTTGCGCAAAATTTCCTCAGCCTTGCCAATGGCCCCCTTCATGCCCTCGGTGCCGGGGGTGAGGACGAGGTCCGCCCCGAGCATGGCCAGCAAGGTGCGGCGCTCGAGGCTCATCGTTTCAGGCATGGTCAGGATCAATTTGTATCCCTTGGCCGCCGCGACAAAGGCGAGGGCAATGCCCGTGTTGCCGCTGGTCGGTTCGACAATAACCATGCCCTTTTGCAGCAGGCCCTTGGTCTCGGCGTCCTCGATCATCGCCTTGCCGATGCGGTCCTTGACGCTGCCCAGAGGGTTGAAAAATTCGCATTTCACCGCCACGGTTGCGCCCGCGCCTTCGCTGATGCGGTTCAGTTTGACCAGCGGCGTGCGGCCGACGGTTTCGACGATGTTGTTGTAGAGATGACCCATGGGTTGCAGCGTTTGAGTAAAGAATTGCTTAAAGTCAAACGGATCCCAAGGCAACGCCGGAGTTGACCCTTACCGAAGCACGCGGAAGACATGGGCCACCCGCACGGCGGGATCCAGCGCCACATAATTGCGCGCCCCGTGCCACGTCCAGCGTTCGCCGGTGAGCAGGTCCTCGACCACGTAGTCTGCATCCCAGGGCAGGCCGTATTCCCAAAGCGGCCACTCCACGGCCGCGGCTTGGGTCGTGGCAGGGTCCAGATTGACCACCATGAGGAGCAGGTTGTCTCCCGTTGCCTTGACATAGAAGAGGACCTTGTCGTTTTCCGCAGTATGGAAACGCAGGTTGGCCAGATGCCGGAGCGCGGGATTGTTTTGCCGGGCAACATTCAACCGCGTGACCAATTCCTTGATATGGCCCGGGGCATTCCAGTCGCGCTGCTTGAATTGGTATTTCTCGCTGTCGAGGTATTCCTCGCGCCCGGGCACCGCCGCATTTTCGCACAACTCAAAACCGCTGTAGATGCCGTAGACCGGCGAGAGCGTCGCGGCGAGCACGGCACGGATCATGAAAGGAGCGCGGCCCGGTTGCTGGAGGGACAAGGGCAGGATGTCCGGCGTGTTGGCGAAGAGGTTCGGACGAAAATAGTCCGCCGACCATGCCGCGCTCAGCTCGGTGAAGTAGTCGGTCAATTCCGGCTTCGTATTGCGCCAGGTGAAATAGGTGTAGCTCTGCGAGAACCCGGCCTTGGCCAACACGCGCATCATCTTCGGTTTGGTAAAGGCCTCGCTGAGAAAAACCAGGTCGGGAAACTTGGCGCGCGTTTCCGCAATGAGCCACTCCCAGAATGCCACCGGCTTGGTGTGCGGATTATCGACCCGGAACGTCCGCACCCCGCGCTCCGCCCACCACAGGATCACACCCTTCAACTCGTCCCATAACGCCTTCCAGTCAGCGCAGTGGTAATCGAGCGGATAGACGTCCTCGTATTTCTTCGGAGGGTTCTCCGCGTATTTGATCGTCCCGTCCGGACGGTGGAAAAACCACTCCGGATGGTCCGCCACATAGGGATGGTCCGGCGAGCAGTTCAGGGCGAAATCCAGCGCGATCTCCAACCCCCGCTTCTTCGCCTCGCCCACCAACCACGCAAAATCCTCCAGCGTTCCGAGTTCCGGGGCCACGTCCCGGTGACCGCCACCGTGCGGACACCCCTGATGCCGGTTGCCGATCGCATACGGCACACCCGGTTCACCCGGTTGGCACTCCAGCGCGTTGTTACGCCCCTTGCGTTTGCTCGTTCCGATCGGATGAATGGGCGGAAAATAAACCACATCGAAGCCCATGGCCTTCGCGTCGTCCAAACGCGGCAGACAATCCCGGAAGGTCGAACCTTGATCGCCACGCCCTTCCGCCGAGCGTGGAAAAAATTCATACCACGCAGCACAAAGTGCTGCTGGGCGTTCGACCATGATCCTGCCATACGGACGAAACTCGCTGCCGATCGCCCGGTCTGGCCCGCGAGCCATCAACCCGGACAAATCCTTCTGTGCGGCCACCGCCGCCGCCGCATCACGGGAAGCGGCAACCAGGGTCTTCGCCGCCTGCCGCAAGGTCGAGGCCGCGGTTTTGCCCGCCGTGCGCTCCGCGCCCTGCTCCAAAAGATGCGCTCCCTCCCGCGCCTCGGAGGTCAAATCCTCCTGACCCCCCTCATGCTTGCGCCGGAACTCCTCCCGCCACGTCTCGTAAACATCCAGCCATGCCTCCACCGTGTATTCGCAATCCCCGATCTTGCTGACCGTAAAAACTCCCGACCAGACGTCGTTGCCCTCGTGCTGCATCGGCACCTCGTGCCAACGCTTGGCCCCGCGCATGCGCCATTTGAGTGCCGCGGCAATGACATCGTGTCCGTCCTTGTAAAGGTCCGCCGTGATTCGCACCGGATCGCCGACCAGACGTTTGATCGCATAGCGTCCGCAGTCGAGCAGAGGCTGCACATTTTCGATGACAATTGCGGTCTTCTTCATAGGGAAAAACTCCGGGCCGCTGCTCGCACCGCCGGCGCCAGCGGACGCCACTCTTCGTTCTCTTCGCACAACGAGGCGAGGCGCTCGGAGGCCACCGGAATGTATTGAAGAAAGGCCGGCTTGCCCTTCGCCACGCCGAGAAACCCGTAAGCGCCGAGGGCTTGCATCAGCCGCTGCCGGGCGCAGGCCTCCAGTTCCGCCTGCCAGGCGTCGCGATCCTGGCGTCCGGCCAAGGCGGCGTAGAATTCGGACAACTCCCCGCGTTCATCCGCATTCAAGACCACATACGGATCATAAAGAAGCGAGGCCACATCGTATCCCGCCAACCCGGCGCGCATCCCTTGGAAATCGATCAACGTCACTTGGCCATCCCGCACCATGACATTTTGCGATTGGAAATCACGATGGACCAGAACACGGGGCCGCGCCGCCAATTCCCTCGCCTGCTCCGCCATCGGCACCGCGGCACGCATGACGTCCGCTTTTTCCGCGCCGAGAAAATTCGCGAAAAAGTAATCCTGCTCCCAGCGGTAGAGTTCTTCGTCGAACGGTTCACGCAGCACATGCTCGGCACCCGCTTCACGCAAGTCGAGCGCATGCAGACGCGTCAGCTGCACGAGTGTTTGGCCGTAAAGTTCGCGCCGCACCGCCCATGTCGCATCGCGGTGCGACCAGAGATCTTCCATGCCGGCGTCCTCCATGAGAATGCGCCGCCAAGAGACATCATGCGCCAACACGGCCGGCACGCGCACCCCATGACGATGGAGGAAATCCGCACAATACGCGTAGCGGCCATTCTCGGCTTTTTCCTCACCGTAATGCACCGCGACCAGACCCGCGGCGCAACCGGAGCCACGCCAGAACCGGCGGTCGGATCCGCCGTGGTTGACCGGGGTCCATTCGCCGCCCGCCGCGGAAGGACGCACGGACTCGACCCATGCGAAAATTTCTTTCATACCGCCCCTCCCTCGATCTGTCCTTCGGCCAGCATGCCCTCGCGCACCACCGCATGGGCCACCACCGTATGCGCCAGCACCTTGGAACCGGCCCACAGGACCGATTGACTGACCCGGGCCCCCGCCCCGATCTCACAATCCGGCCCCAGCCAATTCCAACCGGACAGCTCGGCATCGGGTGCCACCCGGGCGCCGGGCATGCGCCACAAGGGCCAGCCGGTTGGTGCGGTCGGCGGCGGGACAACTTCGACTGCACCCGAAGCCAGATCGGCATGGATGCGGAGGTATTCGTCGAGATTGCCGATGTCGCGCCACACCCCTTGGTCGAGGACCACACCGGCGATGACTTCACCCGCACGCAGAGCCTCGAGCCAGACGGGAACAAAGGAGACCGGTTGCCCGCCGGGAATACGCGAGAGCAACTCCGGCCCGACGACACAAACGCCGGTGTAAAGAAAACGCGGATCGCCGGAACCGATCTCACCCCGGATATCGGTAACCCGTCCACTCGCCGCATCGAAGCCGACCTGCAAAGGTCCCCCGCTGCTCCGTAGGGCCAGAGTGCAAAGTGCGCCGCTGTTCGTGTGCGCGGACATCAGGGCCGCAAGGTCCAACTCCGCCAGAATATCGCCGTTGTGCACCAGCACCGGACCGGGCAGCAAGAGATCCTCGACATTTTTCAATCCGCCGGCGGTTTCCAAGAGGACCGGTTCGTGGCGAAAAAAAACAGGCACCCCGGCATAACACGAGGGCTGGGGGTATTCGGGAAAGAGACGGATGAATTGGTCGGGTAAGCGGTGCGTGTTGATCACGAGGCGCTCGACGCCCGAGGCCGCCAGGCGCGCCAAGGCAAATTCGCAGAGCGGAAGGCCGCAGATCGGGACGAGCGGTTTGGGAATCTGATCGGTCAACGGCTGCAGGCGCTCACCCCAGCCCGCGCAAAGCAGAAATGCTGTCCGGGCCCCCGCGCTCACGAGGCCGCCGGCTCCTCCCCGCCAATGAGCAGGCGCATCGTGACCATCTCCGATTTCCGGAAACCGTGCTTGCCATAAAAATCGAGCAACCGCCCCTCCCCGCCCGGCGTCAGCAGCGTGATGCGAACGAACTGCTTCTCCCGGGCGAAGTCGATCGCATGATGCAGCAACCGGCTGCCGTGTCCCTGACCGCGGTGGTCGGCATGCACCACGAGATCCTCGAGCATGATGACGAATCCGCCCTCCGCGGTGCTGATGGTGAAGAGCAGGTTGATCATGCCGATGATGCGGAGATTGTTGCGCAGGACAAAAATGCGGCCGCGGTTCGGTTGCTCCAAAATCAGCCGCAGCCCGCGTATTTGCTTGGCTTGGTCGGGATGGAAATCCGGCTCCAGGGCAAAAAGGTCCGCCAGCAACTCCGCCAAAAGAGGCATGTCCTCAAGGGTGGCCGGTTCGATGCGGAGGTCGGACATCCTTTGTTTTTAGCGGGGAACCGGTGCGCGGGGCAAGGCACACCGCCGCTCAGTCGCGTCCGAATTTCCGGTCCAGTTCGCGCCAAGAGAATTGCAGCATGACCGGGCGGCCGTCCGGATCGCAGTAAGGCAGCTCGCAAGCGAGCAGTTGCGTGACCAGGGCACGTTGCTCGCGCTCGTCTTTCGCGCCTCCCTCGTCGACCGCCAAACGCGCCACCGCCCGGCGCACCGCTTCCCCGGCCGCCTGCCCGCGCAACCGCGCCGCACCCCCCGATACGCAGGCCGCGGCAAAATCTTCCATCACGCGCTGCGGATCGCGTCCGGCCAGAAAATCAGGCAACGCCTCGACCTTCAACGCCCGCCCACCGAAGACTTCCACGCCGAATCCGGCCGCCGTGAGGACCGCGAGATTTTCCGCCACCGCCTCGTGCTCTCGCGCCGGCAACTCGAAAACGGCGGGGGCCAGCAACCGCTGGGCTGCAACCCCTCCGCCCGCCACCCCGCGCTGCAGACGCTCGAAAAGAATCCGCTGGTGCGCCGCCCTCTGGTCCAAGAGCACCAGACCTTCGCCCCCCTCCAGCAGCAGGTAGCGACGCGACAAGGCGCCAACCAAGCGGAACTCCTCCGGTCGCGCGCAGGGCGTTGCCACCTCTTCCACCGGTGCCCCGGGAGCAGGCGAGGGCTCGGGCAGGACCGGCCGCGGCAGCTCCGGTTGGTGCGCGAGGCGGAGAGGTTTGGTCTCGGGAACATACCCGGCAGGAGTCTCGGCGCGGGCCGCCAGATGGGTGCGCACCGGCTGCAGCCAATCGGCCCTCGCCTGACGCAGTGCGGCCTCGACCGCGGAACGCAAGGCATCGCGCACTTCGCCACCCTGACGGAACCGCACTTCGCGTTTGGCCGGATGAACGTTGCAGTCCACCGCCTGCGGGTCCATCGCGAGATGGACAAAGAGCGAGGCATGACGCCCCGGTTCGAGCATCTGACGGTAGGCCTCGCGCAGGCCGGTGGAGAGAAACACATTCTCCACCGCACGACCATTGACGAAAAAGAATTGCCGCCCGCGGTCGGCGCGCGTGGCTCCCGGACGCGAGACGAGGCCGCTCACGCGGATCCCTCTGCTTTCCGCTTCCGGCATCTCGAGCAAAGCAACCCGCTCCTCCGCGCCGTAAAGTTCCGCGACCCGTGACGCGAGAGAGGTGGCCGCGGGCAACCGGTGGACCGTGCGGCCGTCGCGGCGGTAATGCAGCGCCACGCCGGGAAAAGCCAGCGCCACGGTTTCCACCGCGCGATCAAGATGCGCCGCCTCCGTGACCGCACTGCGCAGGAACTTGCGCCGGGCCGGCACATTGAAAAACAGCGACTTCACCTCCACGGTTGTCCCCGGGGCGCATCCGGCCTCGCGCACCGCGACAATTTTGCCTCCCTTGACCACCACCTCCGTGCCGGCGGAGGCAGAGGCCCGCCGCGTGCGCAGGACGAACTCCGAGACACTGGCGATGCTCGGCAACGCCTCGCCGCGGAAGCCCATGCTCCGCACCGTGGTCAGGTCCGCCGCCGAGGCGATCTTGCTCGTGGCATGACGCTCCAATGAAAGGAGAGCATCCTCGCGATCCATACCCGCCCCATCGTCCGTGACCCGCAAGAGCACGGAACCCGCGCCCCGGACCTCGATCTCGAGCGACTTGGCCCCGGCATCGAGGCTGTTCTCCATCATCTCCTTGATCACCGAGGCCGGACGCTCCACCACCTCGCCGGCCGCCACCTGGCTGGCCACGACGTCGGACAGGACACGTATGTTACCCATGGCGAACCCCCGTCGTTTGACTTGGCTGTGGCCCGTGGTTTAGAGACATTGGTTCCTGCATACATGGCCAGACCAAACGACTCAACGCCGCGCTCCCCGCGCCTCTTCGTGCCATGATCAGGCAAAGGGTCAACCGGCACCGCAGCGGAAACCAGGACAACCTCTTCGGTTGGACCATTTTTCTCCTGCTGCTCGCCTTGGTCGCCGGCGTCTCGTGGTTGGGGAGCTTCCACATTTTCGGACACCCCGAAAAAGCTTTCAGCTACGGCGTCCTCCGCACGCTCGGAAAAATCGATGCGCCGAAACGCTTCGAGTTGACCAAGGCCCCGCGCGGACAATTCCTCGATGCCAACAAACTTTTCGAGCGCTATGGCAAAATGTCCCCCCGCGAACTCGAGGCCGAGAACGCCTCCCTCCTGCGCAATTACCTCCGCAATTACCTGCGCACCAAAGAACTGGTCCCCTACATCATTGGCAACTTCAATGTCATGGGCACCTTCCGCCTCGGGCCGAACAACTTTTTCCCCGATGGCGTTGTCGCCCTCGCCCAGTCGAAAGAAAATCCGTCCGTCCTCCTCGAACTCGTTTTTCCCTCCGCCGAGGCCGATGTCGGCCAACTCGAGCGCATGCTGCGCATGGGCCTCGATCTGCAATTGGCCCGCACCCTCGACCTCTCCGCGTTGATCAATGCCCGCGTCATGCCCGACGGCCGCCTCAACCTCACCGCCGTTCCCCTCCTCTACGGCAGTTACACCTCGACCGACGCCACCGGCATCCTCAACCTCGAACCACCCGCCGACCTCAACATTTCCGCCGGCCTGCCGGTTCTGAACCAAGCAGCAGTTGACGAGGCCGACAAACGCTACACGGCGCAACGGGAACGCGACGGACCCCCCGTGCACTCGCCGGCCCTCATGCGCGTGCAACGCACGGAAGCGATTGCCGAAAGCACCATTCCCGTGGCCCGCGCCGAGCCGGTCACCCGCGCGGCCGTCCCCACCGAAATGGACGGCCGGCCCGTGGCCCGCGCCATTCCCGTCAATTCGGACGAAAGCGCCATTCCCGTGGCCCGGGCCGAACCCGTCAACTCCGCCGAAAGCGCCATTCCGGTGGCCCGGGCCGAACCCGTGGACCCCAACGCCGTGCCGGCCGCAGACCTCCAGCCCTTCGCCACACCCACACCCGCGGCCGTCACCACTCCGCCCGCCGCCCAATGGACCGTGTACGAACCGGGACGCATGCCGCGCGGCCGCCTCCTCGATATCGACACGGCACGCGACCTGCCTGCGGAGAGCACGGGCGACGTGCAATATCTGGCCGGCGACTTCCAAGTCAGCGCCTCGGGCCAAAACCGCGCGGTCCTGCGCGGAACCGGCGGACAACAAAACGTCCGCGTCATCGTTGACTTCCCCGGCAACGCGGCCCCGCCAGCCGAGGGAGAGACGGTGCAGCGCGACGCGCAGCGGCCATTCCAGATCACCAACGTCGAGCGGGGGCCCGACGGACAGATCAACGTTTATGTCCGGGAAATCACCCGGCCCTGACGGACCCGCGGAAGAACTCCGCCGCCGCATCGCGCAAGAAGGACCGGTCGGCTTCGACCAATTCATGGCCGTCGCACTTTACCATCCGCACGGCGGCTACTATGCATGCGGGACGAACCGCACCGGACGCCACGGTGACTTTTTCACCAACGTGAGCGTCGGCCCCGTCTTCGGAAAACTCCTCGCCACCCAGTTCGCCGAAATGCGGCAACTCCTCGGGGACCCGGATGACTTCACTCTCGTCGAGCAAGGCGCCAACGACGGCCGACTCATGGCCGACATCCTCGCCGCCTGGCCGGGCCCCATCCCGCGGATCGTCATGGTCGAACCGCTGGCCAAACTTCGCGCCGTCCAGCAACAGACCCTCGCTCCCTGGGCGGACCATCTCACCCACGTGGCGCACGAGGACGACCTGCCCGCCTTTACCGGCATTTTCTTCGCCAACGAGTTGCTCGACGCTTTCCCGGTCAAGATCCTCACCCGGAACGGAGGCCCATGGCGGGAGCGATGCGTCGATTACAACGGCGGACGCTTTGTCTTTGTCGAAACGCCGTTCGCCGGCCAGCCGCCGCCCGTGCCGGACGGCATCCCGCACTTCACCACGGAAATCTGTCCGTCCCTCGAGCCATGGACCCAAACCATCGCCCGTAAACTCACCCGCGGTTGGCTCTTCCTCATCGACTACGGACATCCCTCCAGTGTGCGGCATCATCCGGCCCGCGCCGCCGGGACTCTTGCCGCCTACCGGGGACACCAACGCACGGACGACCCGCTGGCCGATCCGGGAGCGCAAGACCTCACCGCGCATGTCGACTTCACTGCCGTGACCCGCGCCGCCGCGGAGGCCGGACTCACCCTCGCCGGTTTCACCGACCAGCACCACGCCCTCACCGCACTCGCGGCCCGCACCTTTCCCGCCATGCCGGAAACGGAACTTGCGCCGGAAGCAGCCCGCGAAATGCGGGGCCTGCGCCAACTGCTCCACCCCGAAAGCATGGGCACCACTTTCCAATTCCTCGCCCTGGCCAAAAACACCGCCGACCCGCTGGCCGCTTTCCAATTTGCCCGCGACCCGCAGCGCGAACTTTTCTCATGACCAGCCCGACCAGCGAACAGCGCGAAGCGGCGCGACACCCCGATCCACGGCAATGCACCGTGATGCACCAGCGCTGGGAGAATCTGCTTTTTCTCCATTGGACCGTCCAACCCGACCTCATCCAGCGCACCCTTCCGCCCGGACTCCATGCCGATACTTTTGCCGGCGAGGCGTGGCTCGGAATCGTCCCCTTCGCCATGCGTGCCGTGCGGCCCGCCGGGCTGCCCGCCGTCGGACCCATCTCGAATTTTCTCGAGCTCAATGTCCGCACTTACGTGCACGACGACCGCGGCGTCCCCGGCGTCTGGTTCTACTCGCTCGACTGCAACCAATCGCTCGCCGTCCTCATCGCCCGCATTTTTTTCGGCCTGCCTTACCAACACGCCAAGATGCGGGCCGCTTTCGGATCCGTCATCGACTACCGCTCCACCCGGCGCGGCACATCGGAGGAATCCCGTTTTGTCTGGCGGCCGGAAGGCGCGGCCCGGATCGCCGCTCCCGGTAGTCTCGAGTTTTTCCTCCTCGAACGCTACCACCTCTACTCCAGCCGTGGCGGACAACTCTTCCGCGGCACCGTAGCCCATCCCCCTTACGAATTCCGCGCGGCGAAGGTCGAGGAATTCTCCGTCTTCCCCGCCACCCTTGCCGGATTCAGGAACCTCGCGCCCGAACCCCGTCACATCTGCTCCGCGGACGGCGTTGCGGTGCGCATCCTCGGGTTGGAACGGCTTTCATGAAACTCCACGGCCTTCATCACGTCACCGCGATCACCGCTCGCGCACGCGACAACCATGATTTCTACACCCGCAACCTCGGCCTTCGCTTGGTCAAAAAAACGGTCAACCAAGATGACGTCTCGGCCTACCACCTGTTCTACGCCGACGGCGCCGGCACGCCGGGAACAGATCTGACTTTTTTCGATTGGCCCACGGCACCAGAACGCCGCGGGACACGCAGCGTGACGCGAACCGGTCTGCGCGTCGGCAGCACCACCTCGCTTGAATGGTGGCGCGATCGACTGGGTTCGGGTGTCTCCATCACCGAGCGCAACGGAAAGCCGGTCTTGGATTTTGAGGATCCCGAGGGACAACGCTTGAGCCTCGTCGTCGACGACGAGCCAGCTGCCGCCGTCTGGGAACAAAGCCCCGTTCCCGCCGGACATCAGATCCGCGGTCTGGGTCCTTTGCTCCTCAATGTGCCAACCTTCGAACCGACCGACCGTGTCTTCCGTGAACTGCTGCTCCTGCCAAACATCGGCACTTACCCGATGGACGGACGCGAGGTGCACGTCTACCAAATCGGCTCGAAACCCGGAGCTGCTCGCGAACTTCATCTGCGGGTCGATCCGGACATGCCCGCCGCACGCCAGGGTGCCGGCGGCGTCCATCATCTGGCCCTCCGCACCACGCAGGCGGACTACCACGCGTGGGCGCAGCATTTGGCCGAGTCCGGCATGCCCAACAGCGGTCCCGTCGACCGCCATTGGTTCCGCAGCCTCTACTTCCGCGAACCCAACGGCCTCCTCATCGAAATTGCCACCGACGAGCCCGGTTTCACCACCGACGAACCGCTTGACCGGCTCGGCGAAACGCTTTCCCTGCCGCCCTTCCTCGAGCCGAAGCGCCGCGAGATTACGGCCGGACTGAAACCTCTGGCGTGACGCGCGGCGTCCACGCCGCTACGCTTCGCCTCCCATGTCCAAAGAAGCTCAACAACGGATGGAAAAAATCGTCAGTCTCTGCAAGAGACGCGGTTTCATTTTCCAGTCCTCCGAAATCTACGGCGGCCTCAACGGTTTCTGGGACTACGGCCCGATGGGAGTCGAACTGAAGCGCAACCTCAAAGACTTCTGGTGGCGCCGCAATGTCCACGAGCGCGAGGACATGGTCGGCATGGACGGTTCCATCATCATGAATCGCGCCGTGTGGAAAGCCAGCGGCCACGAGGACACCTTCAACGATCCCATGGTCGACTGCAAAAACTGTCAGGCACGCCTCCGGGCCGACCAGCTGCCGCAGAAGGACAATATTCCTTACTGCCCGGCCTGCGGCAGCCGCGACCTCACCGACGCACGCGACTTTAACCTGATGTTCAAAAGCCACACCGGTCCGCTCGAGAACGACGACAACCTCGTCTACCTCCGCCCCGAAACCGCGCAGGCCATGTTCGTGCAATTCAAGAACATCCTCGAAACCTCGCGCAAAAAACTTCCCTTCGGCATCGCGCAAATCGGCAAAGCTTTCCGCAACGAGATCAACCCCCGCAACTACATCTTCCGTTCGCGCGAATTCGAGCAGATGGAAATCGAATATTTCTGCCGCCCCGAGGACGGACTAGCCCTCACCGACTACTGGCTCGAGGAACGCCTCAAGTTCTACGAAGACATCGGCATTCCGCGTGCGAAAATAAAAATCCACGACATTCCCGACGGCGAACGCGCCTTTTACTCGAAGAAAACTTACGATCTCGAATACGAGTTCCCCTTCGGCGTAAGCGAACTTGAGGGCGTTGCCTATCGCACGGATTATGACCTTTCTGCGCACATGAAGCACAGCGGCAAGCCACTCGAGTATTTCGACGACGAGAAAAAGGAAAAATTCGTCCCGCACGTCGTGGAGCCGAGTGCCGGTGTGGACCGCACCGCCCTGGCCCTCATCTGCGAAGCCTTTGACGAAGAGGAAGTCACGGACGAGAAGGGCAACAAAGAGGTCCGCACCATCCTCCGCTTCCACCCGCGCATCGCCCCGGTCAAATGCGGTATTTTCCCGCTCCTCAAAAACAAACCCGCCCTCGTCGAAAAAGCTAAAGCCGTGGCCGCCTCTCTTCGTCCCCACATGATGGTTTTCTATGACGAAGCCGGTGCCATCGGCCGTCGTTACCGCCGACAGGACGAAATCGGCACGCCATTTTGCGTCACCGTCGACTTCGACACCATCGGGGAAAACGGACCCGAAATGGCCGATACCGTCACGCTCCGTCATCGTGACTCGATGCAGCAGGAGCGTATTCCCATCGCCGAACTCCGCGCGCGTCTCGAAGCCGCTATCTTTTGATTCCATGGCGGACGACGTCCATTTGCAGGCGCGCGAACTCCGCAAGTCGTTCCGTCTCGGCAGTTCCAACCTCGAAATCCTGCGCGGACTCGACCTCACCGTGCTCCGCGGCGAGACCGTCTTCCTCTGCGGCGCCTCCGGCGCGGGCAAAAGCACCCTCCTCTACACCTTGGCCGGGCTCGAGCGTCCCACCACCGGCGAAGTCCGTTTCGAAAATGAGGACCTCTACAGCGTCTCCGCCGCCCGCCAAGCCGAACTGCGCAACACGCGCATGGGCTTCGTCTTCCAGAGCTACATGCTTCTGCCCGAATTGACCGCCTTGGAGAATGTGGCGCTGCCCGGACTCATCGGCGGCCGCCCCGACTTGGCCCGCGCCGCCGGCTTGCTCAAGCAAGTCGGCCTTGCCGATCGCTCCGGACACCTTCCCTCGGAACTCTCCGGCGGCGAACAGCAACGCGTGGCCATCGCCCGCTCGCTGGTCAACCGTCCCGGCATGCTCTTCGCCGACGAACCCACCGGCAACCTCGACTCCCGCACCGGCGGGGAAATCGTCGACCTCCTCCTCGGCTTGGCCCGGGAGCACGGCACCACTCTCCTCGCCGTGACCCACGACACCAACCTCGCCGCCCGCGGCGACCGCGTCCTCCACATCCGCGACGGCGCCTTGGAGGAGGCTTGAGACCCCTCTCCCCGACACCAACTTCCCTATGAAAAACAACCTCACCCTCGTTCTCGCTCTGCTCGCCGGCGGACTCTTGACCGACCCCGCGCAAGCCGCGGAGGCACCCCACGAAACCCCGGTTCCGGTCGCCGCGGCAGATTATGTGTCCGCCGAAACAATCGACAGCGCCGGCTTGGTGCTTGATCCCCTGGCGGAACCGGATGGCGCCAGTTTGCGCTTTTCCGGCACCGGTCCGCGGGGACGATTTTCCCTTTCCGGAAGGGAAAACCTCGCCGCCTACGCCGCCATGCTCCGCGCCATCGCCGAACTCGGGAAGATGGATCGCGAAAAGATGTTCGGCCGTGCCGCGGGCAAAGCTGCCAAGGCACCGGTCGAAGCGGCCGCCAAGCTGGTGACTGATCCGGCCAAGACACTCGGCGCCCTGCCCAAGGGGGCAATGAACTTCCTCAAACGCACCGGACGTCAGATCAAAGAAAACAGCCGCCAGATCGCCGAAGGCAGCTCGAACTCCACGGCCGCCGCGGACCTCATCGGTCTCGGCAGCATCAAGCGTCAGTTGGCCGTCTCCCTCGGCGTTGACCCCTACCTGCCGGACGAAACCTTCCAAAATGCGCTGAACGAAACCGCCTCCGCGGCCTATTTCGGCGGCATCGGGGTCAAAGCTCTCACCATGCTGGTCGCCCCCGTGGCCGTCTCGCAAGTGGTCACCGGCCTGAATATCAGCGGCAATCTCGCGAAGAAAATCGTCTCGTCCTCCGCGGCCGACTTGCGCGCCTCGGATCGTGAAGACCTGAGTTCGCTCGGCGTGCCGCCGGACACCATCGCCGCGCTCTTCGCCAACCGCTGGTTCACCCCCGCCTCGACCACCGTGCTGGTCGATGCCCTCAAGCAATTGGGCACGAAGAAAGGTATCCCGCAATTCGTTGCCGCCTGTGCCGGGGTGGAGGATAGCGCGGATGCCACCTACTACCGGGAAGTTGCCGCCCTGCTCGCCCGCCGCGTGGCGGCGCAGTGTCCGCTGGCCCGCCTTGAGATGTTCCACGCGCTGCCGGTTGCCGTCTCGCAGCAAAACGAGTTGGTTGTCCCGCTGCCGGCCGACCTCCTCTGGTGGACCCCCACCGCCGATGAAATTTCCCAAGCCTTGCTCCAGGGCGAAGGCGCTCCCCCCGCAGGGGCCGAATTGTGGACCGACGGACAACTCACCCCCATGGCGGCCGCCGCTCTGCGGGAACGTGGCTACACCATCTCGACGGTCGATTGATACGGTCCCGCTTGCTCCTGTCGCCGGCGGCCGATAACCTACCTCTTCAATAAATTAAATAATATGGCCTACGAACTTCCACCTCTCACTTACGCAAACAACGCCCTCGAACCGAACATCGACGCGCGCACGATGGAAATCCATCACGACAAACATCATCAGGCTTACATCACCAACGCGAATAACGCGTTGAAAGATCATCCCGACCTCCTCGCCAAGCCGGTCAACGACCTCATCGCCGATCTCACCGTCGTTCCCGAAACAATCCGCCCCGCCGTGCGAAACAACGCGGGCGGACACGCCAACCACACCTTCTTCTGGACCATCATGGGCCCGAACGCCGGAGGTGAACCGAAAGGCAAACTGGCCGAGGCGATCCAAGCCAAATTCGGCAGCTTCGACGCTTTCAAGGAGGCCTTCGAAAAAGCCGGCGCCACCCGCTTCGGTAGCGGTTGGGCCTGGCTCGTGGTGAACAAAGGCGAACTCGAAGTCGTCTCCACCGCCAACCAAGACAGCCCGCTCATGGGCAAAGCCGTCGCCGGCGTCGAAGGCACCCCCGTCATCGGCTGCGATGTCTGGGAGCACGCGTATTATCTCAACTACCAAAACCGCCGCCCCGATTACCTCAAAGCCTGGTGGAATACCGTCAACTGGGACCAAGCCGAGCAAAACTACCTCGCCGCGCTGTAAGCCACGCACCACATCTCATTGAAAAGCCCGAGGCCTCATCGCCTCGGGCTTTTTTTCTTTCACTCGGTAGGGTCGGCTGGCCTCAGCGGACCGCTACTCATACCAATCCTCAAAAGGAGTTGGACTCACGAATGATGATCGGCGGGTAGGGACACGCGGCCCGCGTGTCCGCTTTAAGAGGGAGGACGAGCGGGCCGCGTGTCCCTACCTTAAGAACTAAAGTCCGCAACCTTTTGGTGTTTGGCATCACATGTCCTTTCGCATCGCCTCCGCAATTCCAGAGTCTTATCTTTCCAACCGCCATGCCCAACCAAACCCCCGAGCAAATCGCCCGTGGCGCCATTGACGCGCAGCTCCGAGCGTCAGGTTGGGCGGCGCAGAACAAAAACGACATCAACCTCCGCGGAGGCCAGTCGATGGTCATTCATGTTCATTGTCACCTGATCACGTTCCCGCTGGCGAAACTCTCTCCACGCACCTAAAGTCATGAGCGGAGACGCAAAGGGAAAACTTTTCAACGAAGTTCTGGCTCATCTGAAGGGCCGTTCCGCCTATTTTCCCACCGCAGCCATCCGCGAGGCTGTCCGCAACGCCGATCTCCCGATCACGGACGGATCATTGAGAGTTTATCTCTCCGAAGCCGTCGCCAAGGGCGTGCTCCACGATGCCGGTCGCGGCTGGTATTCGCGGTTGATCGATCGCGTTGCGCTCGATCCGAAGCTGGTCGGAAGACTCATCCGTGCCGTCGAAAAGGCTTTCCCGTTGCTGGACTTTTGCGTGTGGAGCACCGTGCAACTCAACCCGTGGATGCATCATCTGCTCGCAAGGCCGATCCATTTCCTCTACGCGCCAACGGATACCTTGGAATCCATCGGTGACCGCTTGCGGGGCGAAGGCTGGGAGGTCGCCGTCAATCCCGGCAAAACCACAGCCACGCGCGACGTACGACCTGGTGAAAAAATGGTCGTCCTTCGCCCCGCCCATTCGAAGCAACCGCCGTCGCACGGTCACCATTCCGCCATCGAACAGGTGCTCGTTGAACTCTTGGTCGAAAATGAAGCTTTGGGGCTAATGGACGACTCGGAAGCCCTCACCACCCTCACCTCTTGCACCAACATCGGACTAGTTCAAGTCGCTGAACTGAAGCGTTTTGCAGAGTTCCGACAGCTAAAGTGGGAGAAGATTTGGACAGTTAACTAACGCCACTTTTGCGAAAGCTTTGGCGTTAATTAATCACACCGAACCGAGCTTTCCAACCCCATGTTTCCTGCTTCGACCTACACCCGTGCGTGGGCCGACGAGAAACGCCGCGAGCTGGGCAACTGCGATCCGGTCTTGCTGGAGAAGTGCGTGCACGCCCTCACACTGCTGGGCTTTCTGGCAGAGAGCGGTCTGCCTTTCATCTTCAAAGGCGGCACAAGTCTGCTGCTCCACCTGCCCGAAATCTCCCGCCTCTCCATCGACATTGATATCGTGAGCCCCGCCGCCGACAACGAGCTGGACCGCGTGGTCGAAAAAATCGGCAGCATGGATCCGTTTAGCGGCATGAAGGAGAGCCACCGCGACCAGAACAGCGAACGGGAATCTTTGCCTCGCCGACGGCATTTCAAATTTTTCTTCCGCAGCGAGCGGGCCAAGGGCGGCCAGGCTGCCGTGTTGCTCGACGTGGTGCAGGAGAAAGAGTGTCCGCACGTGACGGTGCAACGCCCCATCCGCACGAGCTTTCTCGTCCCCGAGCGCGAAATCGCGGTCACGCTTCCCACCATCGAAAGCCTTTTGGGCGATAAGCTGACAGCCTTTGCCCCTACCACAACAGGCGTGCGCCTGCGCCGCAGCGACGGAAGTCCGGGAGACGTCATGCAGGTCGCCAAACAGCTTTTCGACGTCGGCGTGCTCTTCGCCCATGCCGCAGACTTCGCAGAGATCACCCGCGTGTATGACGGCGTCCAAGCGCAAGAATCCGGCTATCGGGGCAACGCGCACAGCCGCGAGGAGACGCTCACCGACACGCTGAGCGCCTGTCTCGGAGCAACAGCTCTGAAGCCGGCACACCGCGCCATGTTCCCCGACACTCCGTTGCTCGTCGATGGTTTCAACAAACTGCGCGGACACCTCACCGACCCGAAATTCGACACCGAGAAGCGCCGCGTGTTCGCGGCCCGGACGGGTTTGCTCGCCGCCTACCTCCAATCAGGGCGCTCGCTGGATCTCGAAAACATTCGCTACACACAAAGCGAAACGCAGTTGGACAATCTGCGTGCCGCCACCCTGCGCGGACACCCTCACGATTGGCTCGACCGCATCAAACCCACCAATCCCGAGGCGTATCACTACTGGCACATGGCACTGAAGCCATAGCGCATGCCGCGCTTTGACTTCATTTCTGGGAAATCTAAACTGCCGCTTCGATTACTTCAAAGCTTGGTGGAACACGGTCAACTAGGACCAAGCCGAGAAAAACTACCTCGCCGCCAAGGGCGCGTAGGAAAGTCCGTGCAGGGAACTCGCTCACCCTATGGCGAAACTGTCGCCGTAGCGGTCTGGAAAAGTAGAAGGGGCGTCCCCGCCGCTTGTCGTCGCGGTTAAGCGGCGGGACGCCGTTTCTACCTTATTTTCCTCCCGCATCGTTCTCGCCGTAGAGGGTCGACAGCCGTAAAGTCGGATCATGATTCCTCCGCAAAAACAAATGACCGGCATGCTCGGTCACCCCGTGGCCGAGAACCCGATCGATCGCATGTTCGACGCGGTCTACGCGCATTACGGACTGCCTTGGCAATTTTGGAAAAGCGACCTCGCCACGGAAGCTGATCTGGCCTTGGCGGTCCCCGCATTGGCGCCCCTCGGTTACCGCGGTTTCACCATCACCGTTCCTTACAAAGTGGCGGTGATGCCCCTGCTCGACGAACTCGACAGCGACGTCAAAGCCATCGGCGCCGCCAATTACGTGACCATCGAGAAAGGTCGCCTCGTCGGACACAACAACGACGGCAAAGGCGTGGTCAAAGCGATCGAAAAAGTGGTGCCCCTGCGCGGTCAGCACGTGGTCATGCTTGGCGCCGGCGGTGCCGGACGCGCCATGGCCGTGGAAATCGCCTGGGCCGGAGCCGCCAAGATGACCCTCGTGACACGCCGCGAAGAGCAGGGGCGCGAAGTGGCCGCTCTGGTCACGAAAGCCAGCGGCGTGCCCTGTGATTGGCAAGCGTGGCAACGCGAAGTGGAGGTGCCGGCCGGCACCACATTGCTCATGAACGCCACCCATCTGGGCTGCGCGCCAGAACTTGAGCCGGTGCCGGTGCGTTGGGATACCGTCCCGAAAGACTGCACGGCGGTCGACGTCATCACCAACCCGCGTCTCACCCCTTTTCTCCTCACGGCCCGCGACCACGGTTGCCGCGTTGTGGATGGCGTGGAAATGCTCGTGCAGTTGGCCATGCAGATTTTCCAGCAATGGACCGGTATCGCTCCGGACGAAAAAGTCTTCCAGCGCGCCGTGTCCGAAGCCCTCGGCGAATAGCCGCTCGGGCCGCGCTTTGACTTCATCATTTTGCATTCTAAACTCCACCTTCTTTCTCCATGGCCTACCTCAACGAAAACTATTCCAAACTCAAAGCCGGCTACCTCTTTCCCGAGATTGCGCGCCGGGTCAAAGCTTTCACCGAGGCTCATCCCGACGCGGCCGGCCGGGTCATTCGTTGCGGGATCGGTGATGTGACCGAACCCCTCCCGGCGGCCTGCCGCGAGGCGCTGCACAAAGCGGTCGATGAACTCGGCCACCGTGACACCTTCCGCGGATACGGTCCCGAACAAGGCTACGATTTCCTCCGCCAAGCCATCGCACAGCACGACTTCCGCGACCGCGGACTCGACATCGCCGACGACGAAATCTTTGTCTCCGACGGCTCGAAGTGCGACTGCGGCAACATCCTCGACATCTTCGGCCCCGGCAATCGCGTGGCCATCACCGATCCGGTCTACCCCGTTTACGTCGACACCAATGTCATGGTTGGCAACACGGGTGATGCCGACGAATCCGGTGCCTATGCCGGTTTGGTTTACCTGCCCTGCACCGCGGAAAACGGCTTTGTCCCCGCCATCCCGAAGGAAGCCGTCGATCTCATCTACCTCTGTTACCCGAACAACCCGACCGGCGCCGTGGCCACCCGCGAACAACTCGCGGCTTGGGTCGATTACGCGCGCAAACACCGAGCCATCATTCTCTTCGACGCCGCCTACGAAGCCTACGTGCGGACGCCCGGTGTGCCGCACTCCATTTACGAAATCGAAGGCGCCCGCGAGTGCGCCATCGAGTTCCGCAGTTTTTCCAAGAATGGCGGATTCACCGGACTGCGTTGCGCCTTCACTGTCGTCCCGAAATCCCTCCAGGCCCAAACCCGCGGCGGGGAAAACAAACCCCTCTACCCGCTCTGGCTGCGCAACCACACCACGAAGTTCAACGGCGTCTCCTACCCCGTGCAACGCGCCGCCGAGGCGATCTACTCGCCACAAGGCCGCCGCGAAGTCGATGCCCTCGTTGATTTCTACATGGAAAACGCGCGCATCCTGCGCGAAGCCGTCGCCGGGGCCGGACTCAAGGTCTATGGCGGTCTCGACGCGCCCTACATTTGGGTGCGGGGGCCGGAGGGCGTTCCGAGCTGGACCATGTTCGATTTCCTCCTGCGCGAGGCCAACATCGTCACCACGCCGGGCAGTGGTTTCGGGGCGGCCGGCGAGGGTTACTTCCGCATCTCGGCCTTCAACAGCCGCGAGCGAGCGCAAGAAGCGGCCAAGCGCCTTGCCTCGCTGGACTTCACAAAGGCCGGTTGAACCACCTAGACTTCATTGCATGAAAGCGTTTCTCCTCGTGGCTCTCGCGGTCGGCTCGGTCGGTTGCGCCAATCAGGATCCTTACCAAGATCCGACCTACGTGCTGCAGCGCGACCTTCACCAACGCAACCAAAAATGGGACCGGACGATGAATAACGTCTACCTGCGCAACCAGGCGCGCGACCAACGCTACGATTCTTGGTTCAATGCGGTGATGGAATAATACCAACGTCCTTTTGCTTTTCGACTATTGATCGAGCGGTAGGGCTGGGCCTCCGGACCGGCCGTGTCGAATCCCAGAGAATGTTCGCGGTCGGCCCGGAGGTCCGACCCTACCCCAGGGCCGAAGGACAAAGCCCCAAGGCGATGGGCCCTTGGTATAAAGCGCTTCAGAACTCCGGCACGCCACCCGTCCAAAGCGGCGCCAAGCCGCCGCACTCCACAAAACTTTCATCCCGCGCCGTGCCCTTTTGGAGTGCGGTGGCACGGCCACCGCTTTCGCTGCAAGCTGCGGCCGCAGCCAAAGTGCCAGCGTCCCATCACGCACCGACTTCCGGCACAGGCCGGGACCCGAACATCCCAACGCAAGGGGGCGCCACAATAAAGCGCGTCAAAACCCCTGCGCCACGCGCTGCAACTCTTGCTGGAAAGTCATCACGTCCGCTTGCGACGGACGGTAACCCGGCGTGACCGGATTGAGGCCGAGCCGTCCCGCCTGATCGAGCATCCACTCGGCCGTTTCACCGTCGGAAAAAGTCACCTTTCCGCTGGCCATGGACTGCGGCTTGGTAATGCTGTCCATCGTCACCCTGACCCCGCCCGGCGCCGGACCGGAGCGCGCCGTCTCGCCTTCCTGCTTGGCCGCAGCCAAACGCTCGACCGCCTCGCTTTGCTTGGGTTGCTCCTTGAGCTGCAACTGCAGGTCGTCGACCAAAAAACGCACGTCCATGTAGGTAACAGACATGGCGCATTCCTCTTTCAGGCGCTGCTGCACTTCGGCCAACGAGGCCCCCTCGGCCACCCACGCAGCGACCAGTTTTTTCTGTTCTTCGGTCAGATTCATCATGCGTGAGCGTAGCCTATGGTCCGGCGCGTGCAAAGCCCCGCGGCCCGTCTTTGCATCTGCGGCTTGCACATTCTCCGTCATGCATTATGGAGAATCCATGCAACCCGCCTTCCGCTACTGCACCGCCCTCGCTGCCGCCGGCTCGCTGGCCACTTCGGGCTGTGAAAACTTCAGCGCCACCGAAGCAGGACTGCTCGCCGCCGGCCTGGCCGGAGCCGCCACCGGGATCGCCCTCGGCACCACCGGAGTGCCCGCCAGCTCCGCCGTGCCCATCGCGCTCGGCGCCGCCGCCGGCGCCGGCGCCCTCGCGGTGGCCGCCACCAATATGCAGGTCGGACGCGACCAGCGCATGCTGGCCGAACAACGCGGACAAATGCTCGTCGAACAAGCCCGCCAACGCGGCGCGCAGAATATTCCCCGCTACGTCCTCGTCGACACCATCTCGGCGCGGCCGACCGGCGGCGGACGGCCCGTCATGATTTTTGACACCGCTTCCGGCAAAGTCGCGAGCAACCGCCTCTACTATGTGGGCATGCCGGCCGGTCCTTACGGCTACACCGAAGCGCCTCCCGGTATGATGGGCAACCGCTGACGCGGTCCGCGGCGGACCCGGCCTGCATGGAAGACCATCCGCCATTCCAGATCCTGCCGGCGGACCGCCGCGCGCGAGTGTTCGGGGTCGATTATGCCTTGTCTCCGCAGCCCGATGGCAGCGAGCTCTACATCAGCCGGCCGGCCTGGCACTGGTCCGCTTACCTGCAACCGGACCGCTGGTGGGACCGCGAAAACTTGAGCGTGCGGGGCGAACGGCTCGGCGGCAGCACCGGCACGGTTTACCGCGCCCGGAGCACTCCCGATGGACTCCCGCCGCGCGACCTCGTGGTGAAATTCTCGCGGATCGCGCAGGATGTGCCGCTTTTCATTCCGGACGAATTCCTCGATTCGCTGCCGCGCGGCGCGGTGGCCGATGCGCGCTTCCTCTCGCCTTTCGCCGAATTCGGACTCATCGACCAGCTGCGCCACAACATCCTCAACCACGGTCCACACCGCCTGCGCACGAAATTCCCGCTCGCGGTGTATTCCCCGCCGGAAAATACCCCTCGTGGCAGACCGGGCGCCACGTCGATATCTTCCGCACCCACCAAGAAGCCATGGCCGAAGACCAGTTCGAGAACGGACTGACGCAGATAACCCTCGATTCCGAGCGGGACTACATCGAGATCTTCGCCTGGATCGACGGCATCGATGCCGAGGAGGCGTCGCGCTGCGGCTTGCTCGAAGAGGAACTGCTTGTTCTGCTGACCCGCTCAAGCAACCACGCCTTGTCGCGCCTCGGTTACCGCGTGCTCGACAACAAACCGCGTCACCTCATCGTGCGCCCGCGCGCCGACGGCACACTTCTGCACCGCCACGGCAGGATCGTTTACACCATGATCGACTTCGAGTTGCTCCAACGTCACGAAGACACGGCAGAAAAGAGGAGATGAAAAATGCGGCCAAGGTGGATCGCGATGTTTGGCTCCCGACTAACTCAATGAGAGTTACTCTCTCGAAAGGGAATAAAGACAGGCCACGGATGGAAGAAGATGAAAGATAAGCGGGGCGCGCTGACACGCGCCCCGCTCATGGCATCTCTCCGAGGACTGTGTTTGCGCCGTGTCAGCGGCGCAACCACCATCTTCTAGCATCCTCCTCTATCCGTGGCGTTCTTGCCTCTGCCTGCCCAAGCTCACAATCGACGCCGGCCCCAGTTACTCCCAAACCTCACCCACCGCGTGCGGGTTCAGGGGCTAATGTCTATCTGCGCGGTCAGTTGGTCGCCGCGGCGGACGGAGATAGCATTTAGGCAAACGGCGCGATCCACCTTCTGCACCAAACTCAGCGCCGCGCCATGAAAAGACGCAGGACATACCAGAACATCAGCGCCATGCCGGCAAAGAGCTGGATGGAGGCCGCCACGTCGGCATTTGGCGGGAATCCGCGCATGACATTCGACGTCGTGTATAGCACCGACCCGCCGGCCAGCACGATCATGGCCACGCTGAACCATGTGCCGAGGTCGAACTTGAAGAGGACAGCACAGACGATCACCGCCAGGCCGAACAACCCGCCCCAGATGAGAAACGAACGCAGAAAGGAAAAATTCCGGCCAGTGGTCACGACCACCGCCGTGAGGAGCAGGAATCCTCCGATCGTGGCTTGCGCCGCGCTGGCAATGACACCCGGCGCCGCACTGTCCGCCGCGGCCAGCAGCGGGATGGTGATCAGCGCCTGCAGGAGCACGTAAAGGAAAAACCCGAGGTATTGCAGCGGCCGAGAGACCGACGGCACGGCAATCAGCGTGGCCACCCATGAGAGAAGCATGAAACCGCCGAGCACGACGAGCCAGGAGACACCGGAAAAGATTTGCAGCACGGTATTGGCCAGCCCGCTGCGGAAAAACCAAACCTCCAAGCCGACAAAAAGGAGCACGGCAAGGATGAGGTGTGCGTAAACCCGGACGAGGAAGGAGCTCTGCTCCCGCGCGGCCAGATCGGAGACGGGCGTGGCGTAGGTGGACATGGTCGGAGAATTGCCCAATCCCGCGCGGGCGGCACGCTTTACTTTTTGGCGCGGGGATGGAACTGACGGTGCGCCGATTGCAGGCCGCGGGTGTCGACATGCGTGTAAACTTGGGTCGTTGAAATGTCGGCATGGCCGAGCAATTCCTGGATGATCCGCAAGTCGGCCCCACCTTGGAGCAAGTGGGTGGCGAAGGAGTGCCGCAGCATGTGCGGATGGACGTCTTTTTCCAAACCGGCCCGCGCGGCCAACTCACCGAGCAGCTGCCAGATGCGCTGGTTGGTCAACTTTCTCCCCCGCACGGACAAAAACACTTCGCCGCCCGTTTTCGGTCCGACCAATGCCGGACGGCCGGAGGACAGGTAGCGCTCCAGGGCCTGCCGCGCACCCGAACCGACCGGCACCAACCGCTGTTTGTTCCCTTTGCCGACCACGCGGATGAAGCCTTGCTCCAGATCGAGGTTCTCCAAGCGCGCCGAGCAGAGTTCGGAAACGCGCAGCCCGCTGGCGTAAAGCAATTCAACGATCGCGCGGTCGCGCCTTTCGAGCGGAGTCCCGCCGGCCGCCGCTTGGATCAGGCGGGTCACCTCCGGTGCGGAGAGCGTTTCGGGCAGGTAGCGCTCGACCTTCGGGACGCCGAGGAATTCGGTCGGATCACCTTCGAGCATCCTGCGCTGCACGAGGAAGCGGAAAAAAATGCGCAAGGCCACGGCATGAAGGCGGATGGTCGCCGCGGCGGCGCCGCCCTTTTTGCGCCAGCCGAGGAATTCCCCGATATGCTCGGGGGTCACGGCCGACCAAACCGCCGCGCGCTTCGCCTCCGCCGTCCATTTGGCGAAAAGTTCGAGCGAGGACCGCGTGCTCAGCTGGTAGTTGTCGGACAGCCCCCGCTCGGTGGCGAGATACAGGATGAACTGGTCGATCTCCGCGTTCACGCCGGATGACGGCCGAGCGCGAGGCGTTCGTACGCTTCGCGGTATTTTGCCGCGGTCTGCGTGATGATCTCCGGCGGCAAGTGCGGGGCGGGAGGCTGACGGTCCCAACCGGACTGCAACAACCAGTCCCGCACGAATTGTTTGTCGAAACTCGGCGGATGGTGACCCGGATCCCAAGCCTCGGCCGGCCAGAAACGCGAGGAGTCGGGCGTAAGGCATTCGTCGATGAGCAAAAGTTCGTCGCCGAGCAACCCGAACTCGAACTTGGTGTCGGCGATGATCACTCCGGCCCGTGCGGCCTGCACCCGGCCGTAGTCATAGACCTCGAAGCTGGCCTCGCGCACCGCGTGGGCCAGATCATCACCGAGCAAGCGGCGGCATTTTTCCCAGGTGATTGCTTCGTCATGGCCCTCCGCGGCCTTGGTCGTCGGGGTGAAAAGGGGCTGGGGAAGTTTGGCTGCCTCGCGCAGACCGCGCGGCACTTCGTGTCCGCCCACCGTGCCGTGTGCCCGGTATTCCTCCCACGCAGCCCCGGCCAGATACCCGCGGACGACGCATTCGACGGGCAGAGGCTCTGTCTTGCGGCAGAGCATGGCGCGGCCGGACAAGTCGCCCGCGAAGGCCTGCAACTCGGCGGGAAAGGTGGCGAAGTCCGCCGCAAGAAAGTGATTCGGCATGAAGTCCAGCCGCTGGAACCAAAAAGCGGAGAGCTGGGTCAGCAACTCGCCCTTGCCCGGGATCGGGTCGGGCAGGATGCAGTCGAAGGCGGAAAGACGGTCGCTGGCCACGAGAAGGACGCGGTCTCCCGACGCGTAGACCTCGCGGACTTTGCCGCGGCGGACCAATTTCCAGCCAGGAAGTTCAAGTTCCGTCATCGGAGGTTGTTACTACCGGCCCGCTCCGGCCCCGCAAAGTCCAAAGAAGGGGTCCGCAAATTCCTTGGATCCGACCCGTCCCTCGCCTACCCTGCGCGGTTCTATGGAATTCATGACTTTTCTCGCCCAAGCCGCACCAAGCGCCCCCGAGCAACCACCGGTGCTTTTCCAGTTCCTCCCGCTCATCATCATCGCGGTCCTCTTCTACTTCCTGCTCATCCGCCCGCAGCAGAAAAAACAGAAGGAGCACCAGAAGCTCGTGACCGCGATCAAGACCGGCGACAAAGTCATCACCAGCGGGGGAATCCATGGCATCGTGGCCAACGTCAAAGAGTCGACCATCCTCCTCAAGGTCGCCGATAACGTGAAAATCGAAATGGACAAAGCCGCCGTTGTTTCCGTGAGCAAGTCGACCGAAGCCTGACCCCTCCGCGCGCGCCTCCGTGCGCCACGACCCAACTATGAGCCCGACCTTCACTTTCAGCTTCGGCCTTCTTCTCCTCGGCCTGTTCATTTGGTATTTCTTCACCGACTTCTCGCTCCGCAAGCGGATGATCGGGCTCGTCCTCACCGTCCTGCTCCTCACTTTCTGCCTTGAGGCCGTCATTCCGCCGGACAAAAAAATCCGTCTCGGTCTCGACTTGCAGGGCGGCACCTCGTTCCTCCTGCGTCTGGTCGGCGCAGACGGCGAGGAAATCACCCCGACGACCCTCGATCAGGCGATCGAGGTCATCCGCAAACGGGTGGACCAATTCGGCGTGAGCGAGCCGGTCATTGCCGCCCAAGGCCGCGATCGCATCCTCGTGCAGATCCCCGGGCTCGACACGGAGCAGCTCGCCCAGACCAAGGAACAACTCCAACGCGTGGCGAAGCTCGAATTCGCCCTCGTTCACCCGCAGAGCGACTCCGTCCTCGCCCAAGTTGACGCCGGACAAGGTGTCCTCCCGCCCGGTTTTGTCATCAAGGAATACGCCGAAGTAATCGAAGGCCAAGAGGAGACCGTGCGCCTGCTGGTCAAACAGCGTGCCGACCTCACCGGCGACCGCGTCACGGCCGCCAATCCGTTCTACGACGTCGCGGGTTACGGCGTGTCCATGACCCTCGACAGCGAGGGCGGCAAAATCTTCGGCGATCTCACGGCCAACCATGTCGGCCAGCGCCTCGCCATCATGCTCGACGGCGACGTGCAGAGTGCCCCGAACATCCGCCAGCCCATCTACGGCGGCGAAGCCGTCATCACCGGGAACTTCTCCGACGAGGAGGCCCGTAACCTGGCCAGCGTTCTGGAAAACCCGCTCAAGACGCCGGTCGAAATCGAGGAAACCCGCAGCGTTTCCTCCTCGCTCGGGGCGGACTCCATCCGCAGCGGCGTCGGCGCCGGTATTCTCGGACTCACCCTCACCCTCCTTTTCGTTCTTCTTTACTACCGCCTGGCCGGCCTCATCGCCTGCTTGGCCCTGGCGGTGAACCTCATCCTGCTCTTCGGCGCGATGAGCATGTTCAACTTCGTCCTCACCCTGCCCGGTATCGCCGGCATCATCCTGACCATTGGCATGGCCATCGACGCCAACGTCCTCATCTACGAGCGCCTGCGCGAGGAAATGGCGGCGGGCAAATCACTCGGGGCCGCGGTCAATTCGGCCTACAACAAAGCCTTCTCCGCCATCTTCGACGCCAACGTCACCACCCTGATCACCTCGGCTATTCTCTTCTGGCAGGCCACCGGACCGGTCAAGGGTTTCGCCATCACCCTGACTCTCGGCATCATTGCCTCGATGTTCTCGGCGCTGCTTTTCACCCGCACCGTCTTCGGCTTCATGCTCGAGAATTTCGGACTGAAAAAGTTGCGCATGCTCAACTGGATCCCGGCCCATAGCATCGACTTTCTCGGCAAGCGTCACATCGCACTCGCCCTGTCTCTGGTCCTCATTCTCGGGTCGGTCGGATTCTTCGCCTGGCGCGGACAGCAAAACTTCGGGGTCGACTTCACGGGCGGCGATCTCGTGGTGCTCGCGGCGACCGGAAACGTCCCGCTGGCCGACCTGCGGCGCAGTGTCGAAGCCGCCAACCTGGGCGAAACCACCCTGCAAACCGCGACGGAAGAAGGCCGGGAACTCATCACTGTGCAAAGCCGTTTCGGCACCGCCGATGCCTTGGTCGCTAAATTGCAGCAGGACTTCCCTGCGGCCGGACTGACCATCGAACAGACCGACACAGTCGGACCACGCGTGGGCAAGGAACTGGCCGGACGCTCGCTCTTCGCGCTCGCCCTCGGCCTCCTCGGTATCCTCATTTACGTGACGCTGCGTTTCGAATTCTCCTTTGCCCTCGGCGCGCTCGTCGCGCTGCTCCACGACGTCATCATCACCATCGGCATCTTTTCACTGCTCGGGCGGGAAGTTTCCCTCGTCATGGTCGGTGCCGTGCTGACCATCGCCGGTTACTCGATCAACGACACCATCGTGGTCTTCGACCGCGTCCGGGAGGGACTCATGTCCGGACGCCGCGGCACCGTCGCGCAGATCATGAACGCGTGCATCAACGAGACCCTCGGGCGCACCATCCTGACCGGCGGCACGACGTTGCTCGCCACCGCGGCTCTCTTCTTCCTCGGTGGCCCGGTCTTGAGCGACTTCGCCTTGGCTATCCTCATCGGCATCCTCGTCGGCACTTATTCCTCCATCTTCGTTGCCGCACCCATCGTTCTCTGGTGGGCCAAACGCACCGGCAAGAGCATCAAGCGCGAAGTGCTGGGTGATCCGGAGACCGCAACGGTCTGAGCGCACCTCCCTGCGCCCCCGCGCAGCGGCCTTTCGCTTTCCATGGAAACTATCGTCATCGGTCATCGCAACCCGGACATGGATTCGGTCTGTTCCGCTGTGGCTTACGCCGCACTGAAGGAACGGCTGGGCGAAAAGGGTGTCCGCCCGGCCCGCGCCGGCGCGCTCAACGAACGTATCGCTTTCGTTCTGGAAAAATTCGGCGTGCCCCAACCCGAATTCCTCCCCGACGTCACCCCGCGGGTCCGCGACGCCATGATCAAGGATTACGTGGGCATCCACCCGGACCAACCCATCGCCGAGGCCCTCGGCCTGATGTCCTCGAAACGCCTGCGCGCGCTTCCCGTCGTGGATGAAAACCTGCGCTTCCACGGCACGATCAGCGAAAACAAGCTGCTCGGACTCGTCATGCCCTCGCGCGAGGCGGCCCAACGCGCCCGCGAAGTGCTGGCCAGCCTCGCCAATATCGCCGGGACATTCGAGGGACGCTCGCTCACCGGATCACTTTCTTCCCGCGAGGAGACGTATGCTCTCGTGGTGGCCGCGATGGACGCCGACACCTTCGCCGGCCGCCTCCGCAATCTCGAACCCGCACGCACCGTTCTGTTCGTGGGCGATCGCGAGAACGTGCACCGCACCGCCCTCGAAGGAGGAGTGAGCGCGCTCGTCGTCACCGGCGGGGCCGAGGTTGATCCCGCCTTCGCCGCCGAAGCACAGGCCGCAGGCATGGCGGTCATTGTTTCCCCGTGGGACACCGCCACGAGCGTCATTTTCGCCCGCGGCGCGATGATCGCCCGGCACGCGCTCGAGGAAGTTGCGGAAAAATTCGACGGAGACACCCCGCTCGAATTGGCCCGCCGCAGCGTGGCCCTCTCCAACAAATTCGTTTTCCCCGTGCTCGACAGCGAGGCGCGACTGGAGGGCATTCTCTCCAAGAGCGACTTCCTCAAAGGGCCTGCGCGGCAGCTCATCCTGGTCGATCACAACGAACTCTCGCAGGCGGTTCCCGGGGCGGAGGACCTGCCGGTCGTCGAAATCATCGACCACCACCGGCTCGGCAACCGGCCGACCGAGACACCCATCCTTTTCCTCAACCAGCCGGTCGGATCGACTTGCACCATCGTGGCCGACCTCTACCAGCGGCAGGCCATCGCCCCCGCGCGCCCCGTGGCCGGACTCCTTCTCGCCGGTATCATTGCCGACACCCTGAACGGCACATCGCCGACCGCCACGGAAACTGATCGGAGATTTCTGGCCGAGTTGGGTGAAATCGCGGGCATCAAGGCCGGAGATCTCGCGGCGGAAATTTTCGCCGTCGGCTCACCCTTGCAGACCATGAGCCCGGACAAAGTTGTCGAGGCCGATGCCAAGCACTACGAGGAAAAAGGTCTCCGCTTCAGCGTGGCGCAAATCGAGGAAGTCACCTTCGCCAACTTCGACGCCCAACGCGAACACCTCCTGGCGGCGCTGCGCGAGCGGGTCGGATCCGAAGGCCTTTTCTTCGCCGCCTTGCTGGTTACAGACATCAACGAGCAAAATTCTTATCTCCTCGTCGAAGGAAACAGCGACTTCCTCCGCTCCATCACTTATCCGGAGCAATCGGACCGCGTTTGGTTCCTCGAAGGCGTGGTTTCGCGCAAAAAACAGCTCCTGCCCTACCTGACCGAGTGCCTCGCCCGGGTCCGCTGACCCCGCCCGACCGGAAAACGGGGGTCTTGGCGGGGCTGAAATAATGCATAAAGCGTTGGTTATCAGTGAATAAAAGTATTATTTGACGCCCCTCGGCACGGCCTCCTACGCTTTCCCTACCCCCAAAACGCCTAGAAAGGATGTGAATCACTAATGCCCGAAGTCATCGTTCGCAAAGGAGAATCGATCGACCGCGCTATCAAGCGGTTGAAGTCGAAATTGGACTCCGAGGGAATCATGGATGAAGTGCGCCGTCTGCGCGCATTTGAGACGCCAACCCAAAAAACCCGTCGTAAAGCCAAGGCCAACGCCAAACGCGCCAAAATGAAGCACCGCTTCAACCCGTCCTGAGTCAATCCGTTCCAACTCCGCGCATCTTCCTCGCTGGCTGTGGCTACACCGGCGAAAGATGCGCGGATTTTTTTTGCGAGGCTGGCAGTGAAGTCACCGCTCTTGTTTCCTCTGAGGAATCCGCCCGCCGCCTCGCCGGCAAACCCTACCGCGTCATCGCCGCGGATGCCGCGGACCCTGCACAACTGCGTGCCGTCCTCTCCGGCGAAGCCAAACCGGACCTGCTCATCCACTGCTTGAGCGGTAAAGACGGCCGCCACGCGGAAGCCTACCGCACGGTGTATTGCCAGACCCTGCACAACCTCCTCGAACTCCTCGACCCCGCCTTCACCGTTTTCACCAGCAGCACCTCGGTCTATCCGCAAAACGACGCCACCGAAGTCGATGAATCATCCCCGACCGGCGGCACACCGACCGGCGACATCCTGCTCGAGGCCGAGCAACTCGCCATCCAAGCCGGCGGCGCCGCCGTCCGCCTCGGTGGCATCTACGGCCCGGACCGCGCCCGCTTCATCGAAGCCGCCCGCGCCGGCCAGCCCCTCCCCTTCGGTGCGACCGATGCCTTCATCAATCTCATCCACCGCGATGATGCCGCCCGCGCCCTCTTCCATGTCGGATCCCACCGCCTCTCCGGCCTCTTCAACGCCGTCGACGACCACCCCTCCCGCCGCGACGACCTCGCCGAATCCATCCGCACCAATTCCCCACATGGAGCGGCGGCCTCTGACCACCTCACCCCTTCCACCGGCAAACGCGTCAGCAATCAAAAACTCCGCAACACCGGCTGGACCCCCCAATTCCCCTCCATCCTCGAAGCCCTGCCCTCGTTGTAACGGCCCAATCCCCGCCGCCGGTTCAGGTCTCAAGTCTCAGCCCTCATCCCTCCTCTTTATCCCCCCATCGATTCTTGCAACCGCAGAGAACGCAGAGAGGAAAACTCCATCACCTCCCCCGCTTGTAGCGGCGGTCTGTGACCGCCGCACGCATTCCATAATCAGGCAGCGGCAACCGCGAAACCTCACAACACCCGCCACTTAAAACTTACAAACCTAAAACTTAAAACTCTCTCCCCCTTCAATCAGGTTTGGTCGCCGCGGCGACCTGTCTCCGTTTCACTCCGGCTCAAACTCAGCTTTCATCCCTCCTCTCCCTCCCCCCTTCACCCCTTCACTCAGGTTTCAAACTCAAGTCTCATCCTTCTTCCTTCATCCTTCATCCTTCCACTCCACTCCTCCCTCATCCAAAACCGCCCGGACCGCCCGCACCATCTCCACACTTCCCGGCGAATCCGCATGCACGCCCACCGTCTCCGCCTCGACCAACCATTTTTTCCCGCCGCCGACTTCCAAATATCCGGTCATCCGCCAATCCCTGATCCGGACCGCCACCCGCACCGGATCGTTAAGCAACGCCCCCGCTTCACCGCGCGGGAGCAACCGCGCTTCGGCCGCATAGCCGCGCTCGGCAAAAATTTCCCGCCAGAGCGGCACGCCCCGCGCCTCGCCCACCGCGTGAAGCAGTCCGCCCGCACCAACCATGAGCGGCACGCCTTCCAGTTCCGACTCCATCCAATCGACACACGCCTCGGCCAAATCCGTGCGTTCGTCGCAGAGATGGTAAAGCGCCCCGTGCAGCTTCACATGACCCACCCGGCCGCCCTCACCGGCCGCCACCCGCTGCAAGGCACGAACTTGCTCGTCGAGCAGTCGCGTCAACTCACCTGCGCTGACCTCCACCGCCGCGCGTCCGAAATTTTCCCGATCCACCCAGCCCGGATGCGCACCGGTCTGCACCCCGCGCCCCAGCGCCTCCCGCACCACCCGCCGCATGGTCTCCTCGTCGCCCGCATGACCACCACACGCGATATTGGCCAAATCCACCAACTCGAGTAACGCGGTTGTTGTCTCCTCGGCCTCGCCTTCCCCCAGATCGCAATTGAGTAACACCTTCATTTGTTCAACGGCCTAAATCTTAACGTTCCGCCCGGCGGCACTTGCGCCACACGACAGCAGGCGTCTTCATCCAGCCAGCCTATCTTCGGATAACCACCCACCGTCGGTCCATCCCGCATTGTCACCACCGGTTGTCCTCCACCCGTGATCTGCACGGACCCGACCAACACCGGCTCGCTCAACATCGTCCCCGCCGGCACCTCGATGGAAGCCCCGTCCAAACGCACCCCCATCCGGTCACTGCGCGCGGAAACCCGCCATTCCGTGGCGAAAAAAGCGGACCGCGCGGCCGCGCTGAATTCACTCCATTGCGGCCCCGGCCAGACGCACACCTCGGTCGTTGGCGGATGCACGGCAGACCGCCCAGCCCCCGCCACTTGCTCCGGTCCGCGCAAGGTCGGGTCCGTGCGGCCGCAAATCACCTCTCCTGCCGAGAAGCCGCGCCCCAATCCGCTCCGGGCCGAAACCGCCGCGCTGCCCAAATATTCCGGTGCCGCCCATCCACCCGGCGCGGCCAAATAGGCATAGACCCCGCTCTCATGGCGCATGAATGACAACTCCTCGCCGCGCGACACCTTGCGCGCCGTGCCCGGCCTCCATCCCATCGACGCTCCCGCCAACGAGAGCCACCCATCGCCCAAAACACGGAACCGCGCCCCTTGCAGCGCCAATTCAATGACCACCGCATCCGCCGGATTGCCGATCAACGCATTGGCCAGAGCCGCCGCGCCCGGATCCATCCATCCGCCCGGCGGAACCCCGAAACGCTTCCAGCCCGGACGCCCCGCATCCTGGAACGAGGCCCCGCAACCCGGCGAAATTACCTCGAGAAATTCAAACATCATCCACCTCCACCGGCACGAACCGCACCGCATCACCCGGACGGAGCAAAAACGGCTCGGCCCGCTCCGGGTCGAACATCCGCCGCACCGTCCGTCCGAGGATGTGCCACCCGCCCGCACTCTCGCTCGGATAAATCCCGGTCTGCGCGCCCGCGATGGCCACACTCCCGGCCGCAATACGCGCCCGGGGTGAAGCGCGTCGCGGAAGATGCAGCACTTCGTCCAACACCCCGAGATAGGGAAACCCCGGCGCAAAGCCCAGCATCCACACGCGGTAGTCACGCCCGCTATGACACTTGATCACTTCCTCGACCCCCAGTCCCGTCCGCCGCGCCACCTCCCCGAGATCCTCCCCGTCATAGATCACCGGGATTTCCACGCTCCGGGTCACCGCGGCCTCCCACTCGAGCGAACGCCATGCTTCGATCAACCCCGGGAGGACCCGCTGGCCCCAGCGGGCCGCTGCCTCCCCGTCATCCGCACACTCCAACAGCACCGACCCATACCCCATGGTGAACTCCCGCAACCCCTCCGGCCGCCGCTCTTCCAGATCGCGCGCCACGGCCAGCGCCCGACGCATCGTTTTCTCCGACAAATCCCGCCCGAACCGCACCAGCCACGCGTGCGGTCCGTAGGACTGGAAGGTCCAATCCTTCATGACCCAGCCCGTGCGCGCTCAGTAGAGCCCGATGAAGTCCCCGGCCCATGCACCGGGGTAGCCGAAGCCGAAAGGCGCCGCACCGGCATAACCCGGATCGGACCAATAAGGATGCAGGCCCGCGGTGGAGGACGGAATGTTGCCGGCATCCTCGAGATAGATTCCCTTCGCTTTGCCCAAATAATTGACCAGCGTGCTGTCCGCCCCCGCCTCGACCAACCCGTTGATCTGCCCGCTGGTAAAATTGTAGGGCGTCTTGGTCGCCTGCAAATACGGGACGATCATCTTGCCCGGGATGCCCTTCGTCGCCAGGTTCCTGATGTCGTCATACCCGAGGACACGCCCATGCGCGATGCGCGCGTAGGTCGCCGGCGGAATTTTCTTCGCCGCGAGCACCTTCATGTAACCCGGTTGCTCGAGTTGCGGGACGCGGGTGGTGGCGCAACCGCACAAGGCCACACCGAGGAACAGGAACAAGGCTTTCTTCATCCCCGCAGCCTGCACCATGACCGGCCCGACATAAAGACGAAAGCGGCGGGAACCCTCGTCCCCGCCGCCTCGTGCTATGTCAACCCAATCAGGCCCCACACGGGGCACAATTTGTCAGACGGCTTTGTCGCCCGTCTCGTCAGTGCGGATGCGGATCGCTTCCTCCACCGGCGAAATGAAGACCTTGCCGTCACCGATCTTGCCGGTCTTGGCCGCCTTGACGATGGCCGCGGTGGCTTTCTCCACCACGTCCTCGGCCAGCACGACCTCGATCTTGATCTTGGGAAGGAAATCCACCGTGTATTCGCTGCCCCGGTAGATTTCGGTATGGCCCTTCTGACGGCCAAACCCCTTCACTTCGCTGACCGTCATGCCCTCGATCCCGAGGTCGGCCAGCGCGTCTTTGACTTCCTCAAGCTTGAACGGCTTGATGATTGCTTCAATTTTTTTCATTGGTTTTTGCTTCCTGGTTAGAGGTGATTATTTTTCGAAGATATAGCCTTCTTCACCGTGATCCACGGTGTCGAGACCTTCTCTCTCCTCATCCTGCGTCGGACGCAGACCGATGGTGAATTTGACCGCGAAGGCGATGATCGTGGTGGCAACCACCGAAAGAACGATGGTCAACGCGCATGCCTTGAGCTGGTTCATGACGAGACCGTCCATCAGATTCATCGAGGCTAGGACCCCGTTCACCGCCGGGTCGGCAAACACCCCGGTCAGGATGGCCCCCAAGGTGCCGCCCACGGCGTGGATGCCGAAGGTGTCCAGCGCGTCGTCATAGCCGAGCGCCTTTTTCAGATAAACAACGGCGAAGAACGGAACGATACCGCCGAGCACACCCATGATGACAGCGCTGGTCGGCGTGACGAATCCGGCACCCGGAGTGATCGTGACCAAACCGGCCACGATGCCGGAACAAAAGCCCAGCACGCTGGGTTTCCCACGAAGAACCCATTCGAGCATGCCCCAGACGAAACCGGCCGTGGCGGCCGCGAGAACGGTGGTGGTGAAGGCGTTCGAAGCCAGGGCGTCCGAACCGAGCGCGGAGCCCGCGTTGAAGCCGAACCATCCGACAAAGAGCATGCCGGTGCCGATCATGACGAGAACCAACGAGTGCGGCGGCATCGGAACTTTGCCGAAGCCCAGACGCGGCCCGAGAATCATGCAGAGGACGAGGGCGCTCCAACCGGAGGACATGTGGACGACAGTGCCGCCGGCGAAGTCGATGGCCTTGATGCCGGCATCCGCGTTGAGCGGACCGCACATGAAGCCGTTAACCGCCCAGACCATGTGAGCCAGCGGGAAATAAACGACGAACATCCAAATGGCCGTGAAGAGAAGAACGGCCGAGAATTTCATCCGCTCCGCGGTCGCTCCGAAAATGAGCGCCGGAGTGATGATCGCGAAGGACAATTGGAACATGGCCCACATGTAGTCGGAGATCCAGTAGTAGCCCGCTCCGACATTGCCCGGAGCCATGCCTGTGAAGAACCGCTGCGCAGTATCGCCGATGAAGGCGTTGCCGCCGGAGAAGGTGAGGCTGTAGCCGACAGCCCACCAAAGAATGGTGACGAGGCCGGCGATGCCCAGACACGATGCAAGGACCGAGAGCACGTTCTTCGAGCGAACCAGACCGCCGTAGAACAGCGCCAACCCGGGCAGCGTCATGAACAGCACGAGAGCCGTGCTCATCATCTGCCAGGCATTGTGGCCGGGACCGGGGACTTTGATCTTCGAAGCGTCGCCGGACGGCCGGTCTACGTTGTTGAAATAGGCCTCGATGTCGGCGACCCGGGCCTCGAGCGACGGTTCGCCGGACAGAGTTGCCTCTTCGACCGCAATAGTCACAGCTTCCGTGACAGTGCCTTCATCGGTTGTGACCGCCACAGCTTCGGTGACGGCGGTGACGGATTCCTGCGCCTGCAGCGGAAGCATCGCGAGAAGCGACACCGCCAGCGTGAGCGACCAGAATCCCCATCGTGTTTTTTTGATCATGTTCATGAGTTGTTGTTTTTGCACCGGCCGCCTGCGACCCCGCGACGCCTCGCCGGTGTGGCGAGGTGGAGCGGGGATGGGCAAACTACCGGTAAGCCCCATTGAGCAACCCCCGTGCCAAGTCCGCCCGTCCCAGTGTCGGAGAAATCTCCTGCCTGCCGGTGGATAAATTCCACCACCCAGGCCGGGGCAGAGACTGGCGATATTTAGACACACCCGCCGCACATTCCCCGATCCTCCCCAGCGAGGGACATCTCGCCCAGCCGCCCGGGACCCTTTACTGTCTCTCTCCCAACGCCGTCCGACCAATCCCCGCGCATCCTCGCCCGCGTCTTCGCCTACCTCCGCCGCTATCCGCTGCTCGCCGCGGCCACCCTGCTTTGCGCGCTCGGCGCCTCCGTTATGGTCGTCATCTTTCCGGTCGTCACCCAACGCATCATCGACGATGTGCTGCGCGGCGGCAAACGGACGCGCTCTGGCCGATGATCGCGCTCGCGGCCTTCGGCTTCTTCGCCCAGGACGGACTCAACACCCTGCGCATTCTCCTCAACAACACCTTCGAACAAAAAGTCCTCTTCGATCTGCGCAGCGATCTTTACGGACGGCTCCAATCTCTCCCCCTCACCTGGTTCGACCACCGCGCCACCGGCGACATCATGACCCGCGTGGTCGAGGACGTCGGCAACGTCGAACGTGTCCTCATCGACGGCATTGAACAAGGCGCCGTCGCCATCCTGCAGATCGCCGTCGTCTTCGGTCTCATGCTCTCGTGGAGTCCCGCCCTCGCACTCTGCGCGCTTACTCCCGTCCCTTTCCTCATCGCCGGCGCCCTCGCCTACACCCTCACGGCCGGCCAACGCTACGGAGTGCAACGCCGCGCCGCCTCCGATCTCAACTCCCTCCTGCACGACAACCTCGACGGCATCCGCCAAATCAAAGGCTACGCCCGCGAAACCGCCGAACACGAACGCTTCAACACCACGAGCGAAAAGCTCCGCCAAACCACCCGCGCCAACAGATCAAAAAATTCCCCTGCCCCCATCCCGCCAACCCCACCCACACCCCAAGTGGTCATTTTTCAACACCCGCAGAAGGCCCGTGGGCCATCCTGCAAAGCGGCAACCAATTTTTACGGCCTTCCAGCGGCTTGGCCTGAACGATGCTCCTTTTCCTAAAGCCGTCGTTGAAAGTTGAGGGACTGAGTAGGAGCGACTTTCATCATCAGCCTGACTCACGCTTAACCCAAGTTCCGCAGTTAGAAAGACCGTTTTATTGATTTGCAGTCACTTGCGTGGATTTTCAGGTGTTTTTCTCCACTACATTTTGGACAAGTTTGGAGCCCTTGGGCAGGCGGAGGCCGAGGTGGGTGAGCAGGAGGGCGACATCGGCGTCGGGCTTGGCCACGGTGCGCAGGCGCAGGGTGAGCACGCGTTCGGCGCGTTTGACCGGGACGGTGACATCCATGGAATGGATGGTGGAGAAGGCGGCGACGACTTTGCGGGCACTGGAGCCGAGGCTTTTGGATTGCATCCACATTTCCAACGACCGCCACAGGGCCAGGCTCAAAAAGCAGATGAGCAGATGGGCTTCGACCCGGTCGGTTTTTTGATGATCGATCGGGCGCGACCTTCAGGTTATGAGCGTGACGGGTTGTCAGATTGTAGATCGTCGTCTGCGCTATTCATTAAAATGGAAATGCGGATAATCTTCATCTTGACTGACCCGCACATCATACAACATATTCATTGCAGTGAATTCGCAGCTTTCCCAACAGAATGTAGGGACCGTGATCCGTCAGCGCCGTATGGATCTGGGTGTTTCGCAGCAGGAGCTGGCCGAGTTGGCTGGCCTGAGCGTGCACAGCTTGAGCAACATTGAGACCGGCAAGGGAAATCCGACGCTCGCCGTGATGGACAAGCTTCTCCAAGTGCTCGGCTTAGATTTGCACTTTCGAGCGGCCGAGAACCGCGCCATCGCGCCCTCCTCTCCTCTCCCTCCATGAAGACCCGGCGTGGCGAGGTTCTCATCAACGGCACAGTCTGCGGCTTGATCGAAGAGACCGCCGCGGGCTTCAGCTTTGCTTATCGTCCGGATTACCTCGCCCGGCCTTCGGCCGTGTCGGTGAGTTTGACCCTCCCTTGTCGCGCCGAGCCCTACGAAGCACCGGTTCTTTTTCCGTTTTTCTCGGGTCTGCTCGCCGAGGGGACATTACGGGAGATGCAATGTCGCATGTTCAAGCTCGATGAAAACGACGACTTCGGCCTGCTGTTGACCTCGGCGGGCGGCGATGTGATTGGGGCCGTGTCGGTCAGACCACCAAACACATGAACATCCCCGACGGCCTCTGCTTGTCCACGCTCAAGGCGATCAAGGGCTCCGGCTTCTCGGCATCCGCGCGCCGCCATTTATGGTCCGGGCAAAAAGTGCCGCGCGTGCTACCCTTCAGCCGGGAAACTTTTCAGGCCTTCCGCGGTGAGAATGCCGGCCGGATGTCGCTTTCCGGCGTGCAGGAAAAAATTTCCCTCCGCCTCTCCGTCGGGGTGCTCGCACCCGCGACGGCCGGGGGCACCCATCTGCTCAAGCCCGTGCCGCGGGCCTGGGCCCACACGCTTGAGTTGCCGCACGACGTGCCGGCCAACGAGCACGTGACCATGCAGATCGCTGCGCAGGTTTTCAAAATGCCCGTGGCGGCCTGCGGACTCGTGTTCTTTCCCGACGGCGAGCCCGCCCTCATCGTGCGGCGGTTCGACCGCGACCCGGAGAGCGGCCGCCCCTTGCGCCAGGAGGACTTTTGCCAACTCGCAGGACTCAGCGCCACCACCGCCGGACGCAACTTCAAATACGAAGGAAGCTACGAGCAATGTGGCACCATCCTGCGCCGGTATTGCCCGGCATGGCGGGTCGAGGTCAGGAAGCTCTTCCGCCAGATTCTTTTCAATTACGTCATCGGCAACGGCGACGCCCACCTCAAGAATTTTTCCCTCCTCGAGAGCCGTTTCGGGGACCACACGCTCAGCCCCGCTTACGACTTGGTCTGCACCTCGCTGCACCTGCCTCACGAAACACGCCTGGCGCTCGATCTGTTCGCCGATGAGCACGAAACGCCGTTTCAATCGGCCAACGGTTTTGCAGGACGTCCCGATTTTCTGGAATTGGCGGGGCGCTTCGGGCTGCCGGCCGCCCAAGCCGCCGCCTGGCTCGACGAAATTCCGGCGCGCCGTGAAGCCATGGTTGCGCTCGTCGGACGCTCCCTGCTCTCGAGGGAGGCTAAAACGAGGTATCAGGCCATCATCAACGACCGCTTGGCGGCCTTGGATGCTGGTTGATCTGCGGTCCCGTCGCGTCCGTTCATGGCCACGCCTCCTCGGCCGCCATCGCCTCCTCGCGAGCGCGGGCCTCCCAGTATTCGGCCTCGGCTTGGGCGATGGCCTCCCACTTGTCCATCTCACTGCGCAGGCTCTCCACCTGCGCCACGGTGCGCCGCCATGGCAATACCGCGCAGCGTTTGCGGCACGCGGTCGGGATTTGCAGATGCAGCCGCAGGATTTGCTCCCGCATGGCCGTGTTGGGCCGCCTGCGCATCGCGGATACCAAACTCGGCTTACCCAACAGTGCACGGGCTCGAGAAAAATTATTCGGCCGAGCGTTGCGCGTGAGAACATTCAGGACCGGC
The DNA here is from genome assembly GCA_044359955.1 of Chthoniobacterales bacterium. Classification (GTDB taxonomy): domain Bacteria; phylum Verrucomicrobiota; class Verrucomicrobiia; order Chthoniobacterales; family JACTMZ01; genus JACTMZ01. Next base: position 130,563 of record JBIKLF010000006.1, read on the forward strand.
AACGAGGGGCACCGAGCCGGAACCATGCAGAAGCCGCGGCCATGGACGGGCTTTGGCAGAAGGAAATGTGTTTCGACTTTCGTTCAGAGGGTAGGGACGAGCGGCCCGCTCGTCCGGTCCCCAACCAACGGACGCGCGAGCCGCGCGTCCCTACCTAAGCCGTAAAACTTCAGAAGGGGCGAGGATTCGAGAAGGGCACCGACGGCGAGGACGCCGCCGCGACAATGTCGTCTGGAGGTGTAGCAGCGGTGTCCTCACCGTCGCATCCTTTTCTCCGCTGG
>JBIKLF010000040.1:0-3474 GCA_044359955.1 Chthoniobacterales bacterium
TCCAGTCTCTTTTCCATAGGTTTGATTTCTTGCCACGGCATAGGCCGCCCACTCTGCCAGAGCGCCCCATGTGTTACCTATGTCCTGAACCACGGGCGTTACCTATGTCCTGAACCTGCGCCGAGCAGCAAGCTGATACGCTGCAGGCAGGCATCACCCTTGGGGTGACGGAGCGGAAACGGGCAAACCTTTGATTTTTCAATCCCTCAACCCTCAACTATAGACCCTCAACTTCCTTTCTAGGATTAGGTGAGCACAACAACGGCCAGTCCCTTGCGACGAGACACTGCGCACCGTGGAAACTGATCCATCACGAGGAATCCCCAACCCGCTCCGAAGCGGTGCGGCGCGAGCGCTTTTACAAAACCGGCAAAGGACGCGAAGCCCTGGATCAGCTGCCCGAATAGAGCGGTCGCCGCGGCGACAGGCCGTGGGTCGAAGATGCGCCGGGGCGCATTCGAATCCCACCAGCCCGACCACCCTTTCCCGCATGTTTCACGTTTACGTGCAGCGGTCGGCTCTTCGCAGGATCCAGAGAGGCGCTTGGCCGTCACGATGCAGAAGCCGCGGCCATGGGCGGACTGTAGCCGGAAGGAAATCTGTTTCGACGTTCGCTCAGAGGGTAGGGACGAGCGGCCCGCTCGTCCGCTCCCCAACCAACGGACGCGCGAGCCGCGCGTCCCTACCTAAGCCGTGAAAATTCAAAACGGGTGCGGATTCGAGCAGGGCACCGACGGCGAGGACGCCGCCGCTACACCTACAGACGACATTGTAGCGGCGGCGTCCCCGCCGTCGCATCCTTTTCTCCGCTGGTGCGCAGAGACGCTCACTAAACAGTTAGTCATCTCTCGCCCAGGCGCGCCTCAGTGGCCGCGCCGGAAAAGGCAGAACGTTTTGCATCGTTACGGCTATGATGAGCGAGAGACGCTTGGCCTTGAACTCGGTAGCGGTAATCGTCATCGGACCAGTCTGCCTGACCAGTCAGAACAGCCAACCGTCAATGCTCCGGCGCCGTCTCGATTTCCACCGCCGCGCCCGCATCTTCCGGTTCGCGCACCGAATCGACCATGTCGCGCACCTTGGCGGACGGCGGCGGAAAGAGCGGCGTCAGTCCCAGCGTGACCGCCAAATTCAGCGCCATCCCGAAAACCCCGATGCCCTGCGGGTTGATCCCCGCCGGGAAAAGTCCGAACGTCCACGGCGCCATCCCCAAAAACACGCAAGCGATGATATACCACGCCGTGAACCCGATACCCGCGATCATCCCGCAGATAGCCGGCACCGTGCCGACCCGCTTGGTGAAAATCCCCAGCACAATGACCGGGAAGAAACTCGCCGCGGCCAGACCAAAGGCGAAGGCCACGACCTGACTGACAAAGCCCGGCGGATAAATTCCGAAGATCCCCGCAATGACCACCGCCACACCGATCACGGCACGCCCGACCAGCAATCGCTGCTGTTCCGTGGCCCGTGGGTTCAACACGCGGTAATACAGGTCGTGCGCCACACTCGACGAAATAACCAGCAACAATCCGCTCGCGGTGGACAAAGCCGCCGCCAACCCGCCTGCCGCCATAAAGGCAATGATCCAGTTCGACAACTTCGCCATCTCGGGCGAAGCGAGCACGATGATGTCCTGGTCCGGCCCGGACAATTTTTTCTCCCGCAACACAATTCGCGCATCCGCACCCTCCGTCCCGCCACTGTCGATCCACTTCTGGTGCTCGACCAGCAAGGCGGCCAACTCCGGTCCGCTCAGCGTCCCACTGCGGAAGATCTCATTGTCGTCACGCCCCGAATACCGCACCACGCCATCGCCATTGTCGACCCACAAAATCAGTCCGGTCCTTTCCCAATTATGAAACCAAGCAGGCAACTGCTCCGCCGTCTTGCCATTGAGGCTTTGAATCATGAAATATCGGGCAAAGGCCGCCGTGGCCGGCGCGGTGACATAGAGCAGCGAAATGAAGAGCAAGGCCCAGAATCCGCTCCAGCGCGCGGCTTTGACCGTCTTGACCGTGTAAAAACGTACAATAACGTGCGGCAAACCCGCCGTGCCGAGCATGAGAGCCAGCGCGACAAAAAACACATTCGCTTTGTCCCAACTGCCGGTGAACGCCTCGGTATAGCGCGAAAATCCCAGGTCTGTCTGGATCTGGTCGAGCTTGGCCAGCAAGGACACCGTTTCACCGCCCGCCAGCTCCGGACGCAAGTCGGCCCCCAGTCCGACGGACGGCACCACCGCGCCGGTCAGCATGATACTGATCGCGATGGCCGGAATGAGGAACGCCGTGATCAGCACCCAATACTGCGCCACCTGCGTCCAGGTGATGCCTTTCATCCCGCCGAGCGTGGCGTAAACAAAGACGATGGCCATGCCGATGACCACGCCGGTGTTGATATCCACCTCAATAAAACGGCTGAAGACCACCCCGACCCCGCGCATTTGCCCGGCCACGTAGGTAAAACTGACAAAAAGCGCGCAGACCACCGCGACCAATCGCGCCACATTCGAGTCGTAACGGTCGCCGACAAAATCCGGCACGGTGAAATGTCCGAACTTGCGCAGATAGGGCGCGAGCATCAAGGCAAGGAGCACATAACCGCCGGTCCACCCCATCAAATAAACCCCGCCCGCATATCCCATCGTGGAAATGAGGCCCGCCATGGAAATGAACGAAGCTGCGCTCATCCAGTCCGCCGCCGTGGCCATACCGTTGGCTGCGGCCGGCACGCCGCGGCCGGCGACGTAAAAACCCTTGGTATCCCGCACCCGCGCCAGCCAGGCGATGGCCAGGTAGAGAACGAAACTTCCCCCGACGAACACGACCGTCCACAGCCCGATGCTCATCGCGCCTCCTCCTTGCGGATGCGGACCAATTCCTCGTGGTGCTTTCGGTCGAGGCGATTCATGAAGACGCAGTAAACGAGAATGACGACGACAAACACCACAATGCTCCCCTGCTGGGCGAACCAGAAACCGAGGGGATAAGCTGTGCCGGGCAAGGTGAATTGGTTCAACCCATCAGCCCAGAGCACACCGCAACCCAAGCCAGCGACAAACCAGACCGTGAGCAACACCGCCATGATGCGGAGGTTCGACTGCCAATAACGCTTCAACGATTCTTTCTCCGCCGGCGACCTCACCGGACGGGACTCGTTGCTAAGGGGGACATGTTCGGCCATGTGGGGGAGCAGATTGTTAAAGCAAGCCAGCGCCGGGCGCAAGCGCCATGTCGGCAACGTAAAAGGGCGGGTGACCGTAAGCCGGATTCTGTCGGACGCCGAAACGTCCGGGCGGCCATTTCTCTCGCTCCGCTTGCGCGGAACGCCCCGCTTGCGCGGGATGCGACTAATACCCGGAATGTGTCCCGCTTGCGCGGGACGGCCGGGGCGGGCCGTCATTCCTGTTCTGTCTTGCACCGCACGGGGTTTGTCCTGCCATGACGATCACTCGTCACGCGGTGGGCTCTT
>JBIKLF010000036.1:0-11652 GCA_044359955.1 Chthoniobacterales bacterium
GCAGCGACGGTCATAGACCGCCGCTACAAGTTTTTGTCGAGAAGATGTAGCGGCGCTCTATGAGCGTCGGTGCCTTTGCCCTTGGCAGTGCCCTTGGCAGTGGTGGTAGCCCCAGTTACTCCCAGCACACACCCGCCAACGCGCGGGTTCAGGGACTCCCGACTAACTCAATGAGAGTTACTCTGTCGAAAAGTAACAAAAACAAGCCACGGATGGAAGAAGATGAAAGAGGATAAGCGGGGCGCGCTGACACGCGCCCCGCTCACGGCATCTCTCCGAGGACTGTGTTTGCGCCGTGTCAGCGGCGCAAACACCATCTTCTGCCATCTTCTTCTATCCGTGGCTTTCTTGCCTCTGCCTACCCAAGCTCGCCGTCGACGCCGGCCCCAGTTACCTCCAGCACACACCCGCCAACGCGCGGGTTCAGGAACTATGGGCCATCTCCACTGCGTTTCGGTTGGACTCGCCGCCCACCCCGGAAAAAGTGGCATCGGCATCCTGCCGATGGGCTTGGGGCTGCCCCAGGTCAAGGATGCCTACGGCCGCGGAAAGGGTCCCGGCGCGTCGAGGATCCGCACACGGCGGACAGGCTGCCGCGCCCTACCTTGGGGGAAGGGGAAGCTGCAGCTGCCGCGCAAAAACAGCCGGGTGGCGGAAATTGACCACGGCCAGGCCTGCCTGAGCCCCTGGAACAGAGAGCGGAAAAAACTATTGCCTCATGGCACGGATTTTGCTTTTTCTTGATTGTTCAAAACACCCGTTCGCTTGCGGAGCGGTCCCATAAACAAAACAAACCAAAAAACATCATGAAAAAAATCATCGCATTAATTGCCAGCGCCTTGCTCGCGACTCCGCTCGCTATGGCGCAAGTTGAAACCGGCACCTCAGCCGGTGCCCAAGCCCTCGACATGGCTCGCTCCGGCCCGATCAGCGCCGGTCGCACCACGTCTGAAACCGTTACTGTCAGCGACTACAAAACCGCAGGCGGTAAAGAAGTCGTCGTGGTCGAAGAAGACGAAAAATGGTGGGCAATCAACGCTTCTACCGGATGGGATAGCCTCTACATGTATCGTGGCGTCAACATCCTTGGTAACGGCAACGGCATCTATTGGCTCGGTGCCGACCTGACTGTGACGCCTTGGGAAAATGGCGCTCTCAGTGCCGGCGTCTGGTATGGTGTTGGTTCCTATTACAACGGCGTTAATACTCAAGCCCGCTACGGCGAGTTGGACCTGTTCGCGGATTATACCCACTCTTTCGGAAATCTCGATCTGACAGTTGGGTATATCTATTACTACTACCCTCAGTTCTTCGCATCGCAGAACGAAATCTTTTTCGGTGCTGCTTACAACATTGAGGTCGGTTCTATCACCATCACACCGAATACCGCCTACTATTACAACATGGGGCCCGAACTCGGCTCCCGTGGTGGAATTATAAATGGAGGGGCTTCCTATTGGCAAATGGGCGTAAGTGCATCCGTGCCAGTCGCTTACGATGGCGCTGTTTCGCTGGCGCCATATACGCAATATGCCCTTAACTTTGGTTTTAACAACAAAGACGGAAACCGCTACAATGGTGGCAACAATTGGCAAACTGGAATTGCTCTTCCGATTCAGTTCACCAGTTGGTTTAGCGTTTCGCCCTACGTCGCTTACTCCTACCAGTGGAACAGCTATGCAGGGTTGACGCAGCCTACGGCCGTCAACACCTTCTGGGGTGGCATCAGCGCCAACTTCTCCTACTAATTTGGTTTGCGTTTAATTCGTATCAGCAAAACCCCTCCGGCTCCAGGCCGGAGGGGTTTTTGCTTTCTGGATTCCCATGGCCGGCTGGGTATCGTGAACTCTGCTCATGGAAATTCTCCAACTTCTCGGTGTCGCGGTCGGCTTGGCTACGTTGTCCGGGTTGAATCTCTACCTGACCGTCTTTCTCACCGGTCTGGCCGTCCGCTTTGATTGGATCTCCCTGGCCGCGGAATACCAGCGGCTGGAAGTGCTGGCTGATCCTTGGGTCTTGGCGGCTTCCGGATTGCTCTTTGCCATGGAGTTCACGGCGGACAAAATTCCTTGGGTTGATTCGGCTTGGGATGCGGTGCACACCGCAATCCGTCCGGTGGGTGCTGCTTTGTTAGCTGTGATGGTGCTGGGCGACGGGAATCCGGTTTTCAATGTCGTCGTCGGTCTGCTCGCCGCGTGGCTCGGTTTCACCACGCACGCGCTCAAGTCGACCGTCCGCCTGCAGGCCAATGCCTCGCCCGAGCCGATTTCCAATATCGCGCTCAGCGTGGCGGAAGATGCCACGGTGGTTCTCGGGCTGGGTCTCATTTTCACCTACCCGATTGTCGCGTTGGTCATCGCGGTCATCGCGCTGGCCGCCATCTGGTATTTCGTGCCGCGCATGCTGCGTTCCACTTGGGTCAAGCTGTGGCTCTGCGGACGCAAGTTGCGCCTCTCTCCGGTCGACGAGGAGGTGTCCGAGTTGCCCGACGATTTGCCCTCGGCCGCCCGCGCCGCGGTCACCGGTCATGCGGGGGCGGAGTGGAAGGTCGAATGGTCTGTGCCCTGCATCAGCGGATCCGGTCCGGGTTACCCGCCGAATCGCTTCGGTTGGCTCGTCTCGGCGGACGGTCCGGCCCAGATGCTTTACTTTGTTCCCCGCCACTCGAACCGGCTCCGCGCGCTGCCTCCCGGTTCGCCTGTGGCCCGGCTCGAGCAGAAATTTCTGGCCGATGTTCTCGTTCTGGAGTGGCCCGGCGGCGAGCAGGCGCGATTTCTTTTCGACCGCGGGTCGCGCGCGCTGGCGCGGCTTGTCTTTTCCAGGTTCACTGCACCCCGATGATGGCCCCGCCCCGCAGTGTCGCCGAACTGGCCCAAGCGTTGGTGCGCATTCCCAGCGTCAATCCCGACGGCGACCCCGGCACCGACCGCACCGGCGAGCAGGCCTGTGCGGAATACCTTGCCAGCTTCCTGAGCGGACTTGGCGCCGTGGCAGCTTTCCATGAGGTGCACCCCGGACGGCCGAATATCGTGGCGCACTTCCCCTCCACCGCCGGCAAACCGCGCCTCCTCTTCGCCCCGCACACCGACACGGTGAGTGTGGCGGGCATGACCATTGATCCCTTCGGCGGGGAAATCCGCGGAGGAAAACTGTACGGCCGTGGGGCGAGCGATACCAAAGGTCCGATGGCCTCGATGCTCTGGGCGCTGCGGGAATGTCGCGAGATTCTCCCGAAGCTGACCCACGAAATTTGGTTTGCCGGGCTGATGGGTGAGGAGGCCGGTCAGGATGGAGCCAAGGCTCTGGCCGAGCGGGAGCGGTTTGCTTTTGTCATCGTGGGTGAGCCCACCGGTCTCGAGGTCGTCTTCAAGCACAAGGTCGACGTCACCGCGCGGGTCATCGCCACAGGACGTGCTGCGCACAGCTCGTGCCCAGAGCGGGGCGAGAACGCCATTACCAAGCTGGCGGCCGGACTGCTCGCCTTGGCAAAAGCGCTGACCGCCCATTTCCAAACGGTTTCCGATCCCGTGCTCGGACATCCCACTTTCAGCATCGGGACGATCCGCGGCGGCACGAAATTCAACATCGTGCCCGACCATGCCGAGGCCGTGATCGACCTGCGCCTGCTTCCCGCGCAATGGAAAAACGGCGAAGCACGCGACGTTTTTGAGATCATGCGCGGGGCTTGTCCGGGCCTGCGGGTGGAGCAAATCATGGGCTCCGAGGCGCTCGACACCGATCCGTCACACCCCCTCGTGGCCCAGTTGGTCGAAATCGGCGGACGCCCCGCCGGCGCGGCGTGGTTCTGCGATGCCGCCATCTTCTCCGCGCAGGGCATCCCCGCGGTGGCCGTCGGTCCCGGCTCGATCGCCCAAGCACACACTGAGGACGAATTCATCGAGGTGGAGGCCCTCGAGCAGGGCGTCGCCTATTTCAAAAAGTTTCTCCACAGCCTGCGCGGCGATGTCTGAAGTGGCCGTGGCATCGGCATCTTGCCGATGATCGACCCAAGCCCATCGGCAGGATGCCGATGCCACTTTGAAGGCCGCTGGGCGCGTGACCTTTCCCAGTCTCACGGATAAGCTCCACTCTTCGTCTCTCAACCCTCATCCCTCAACCCTCAACTTCTCCATGCAGACCGCCATCACCCCGACCCGCGCTGACAATTTTCCCGAATGGTATCAGCAGGTCATCAAAGCTGCCGACTTGGCGGAAAACTCCGATGTGCGCGGCTGCATGATCATCAAGCCGTGGGGTTGGGGCATCTGGGAGAACATGCAGCGTCAGCTCGATGTGATGTTCAAGGCCACGGGCCACGTCAACGCCTACTTCCCGCTCTTCATCCCGCTCAGCTTTCTCGAGAAAGAGGCCAAGCATGTCGAGGGCTTCGCCAAGGAGTGCGCGGTGGTCACGCACCACCGTCTCGAGGAGAAAGACGGCAAGCTCGTCCCGGCCGGCGAGTTGAACGAGCCGCTCATCGTCCGCCCGACATCGGAGACCATCATCGGCGCAGCCTACGCGCGCTGGGTGCAGAGCTACCGCGATCTCCCGCTCCTCATCAACCAATGGGCCAACGTGGTCCGCTGGGAAATGCGTCCGCGCCTCTTCCTGCGCACGGCGGAATTTCTTTGGCAGGAGGGACACACGGCCCACGAAAAGATGGAGGAAGCGGTGGCCGAGACGGACAAAATGCTCGGCGTCTACGAGACCTTCGCCCGCGAGCATCTGGCCTTGCCGGTCTTCACCGGCGAGAAGTCGGAGAGCGAACGCTTCCCCGGGGCGGTCAGCACGCTGTGCATCGAGGCGATGGTCCAGGACCGCAAGGCGATCCAAGCGGGCACGTCGCATTTTCTCGGACAAAATTTCTCCCGGGCCTCCGGCATTGAGTTCGCGGCGCGCGACGGGAGCCGTCAGTTGGCCTGGACCACGAGCTGGGGCGTGAGCACACGTCTCATCGGCACGCTCATCATGGCGCATTCGGATGACGACGGGCTCGTCTTGCCGCCGCGCATGGCGCCCTCGCAGATTGTTATTTTGCCCATTTTGTCTAAGGAAGAGTCCCGCGCCGCCGTGTTGGAGGCCGCGGAAAAACTGGCCGCGCAACTCCGGGCGCAGACCGCGTTCGGCGAACCGGTCCGCGTCGAGATCGACCGCCGCGACGCCGGCGGCGGGGTGAAGAATTGGGAATGGATCAAAAAAGGTGTGCCCCTGCGGGTCGAGATCGGGCCGCGCGACTTGGAAAAAGGCAGTGTGGCGGTCAGTCGCCGCGACCGCGGACCGAAAGAAAAAGAATTTCCAACGATGGCTGAATTCGCGGCGGGGGTCGGGTCCACGCTGGAAGCGATGCAGGCAGCATTGCTCGAGCGCGCGACGAAGTTCCGCGACGAGCACACCCGGGTGATTGATTCGGCGGAGGAATTCCGCGCCTTTTTCACGCCGGCCAACGCCGAACAGCCGGAAATCCATGGCGGCTTTGCGCTGGCCCACTGGGACGGCACGCGCGAGACGGAGGAAAAAATCAAAGAGGAACTCAAGGTGACGATCCGCTGCATCCCGCGCGACGGGGCGGCGGAGCCGGGAGTGTGTCCTTTCAGCGGGAAGCCGAGTGCGCGCCGCGTGGTTTTCGCCAAGTCGTATTGATGAGGGATCCCGCTTTTGCCAGGCGGCCCTTCCCGGTTGCTCTGAGGTGGAGGAGGGTTCTTTCCCGGCGGCTCGCGGGGACGCTCGCCCTCCAGTTGTTGCTCATCTTGCCGGTTTCCGCGCAATTCCCGTTCAGCGCGCTGCGCTTCCTCAAGCCCGATGGTCAGATCAGTCCGGCGCTCCTCACCGAGTGTTCCGGGCTGGTCCACAGCCTGCGATACAACGGCGTGTTTTGGGCCCATGGGGATGGCGGCAGCGGTGCTTCCATCGTGCCAGTCACGGCCAACGGCAAACTGGCCCGCGGCTGGACGGGTGCGGTGCGCATCGAGGGTTGTAAGAACAACGATTGGGAGGACATCGCGTTGGATGACCGAGGGAATCTCATCATTGCCGACTTGGGCAACAATAGCGGCCGCCGCAAGCAGCTCATGCTTCACTTTGTCAACGAACCCAAGCCCGGCGCTGTCTCGGTCCGGCCGACTCGGACCTTGCGCGTCCACTATGAAGACCAGAAGGGCGCCTCCCCGGATTACGATTGCGAGGCGGTTTTCTCCGCCGGCGGCCGGATCTACAACCTGACCAAACACCGCAGTGACACCCGCACGCGCCTTTACCGGCTGGACGGTGAATCCACCGCCCGCTCCAACCCGTTACGGCTGGTTGGCTCGTTTGACATCGGCGGAATGGTCACGGCGGCAGATACCTCGCCGGACGGCCAGCTGGTCGCCGTCCTTACTTACACGTCCCTCTGGGTTTTCTCCTACGACCGGGCCTCGGGCAGTATTTTCACCAAGAGCGAGAGCGTTCGCCGGACCCCGATTTTCGCCTGGCAGGCCGAGGGGGTGGCCTGGGAAGGCAATGATGCGCTGGTCATTGCCAACGAAAACGGCCAGCTCTTTCGGGTCGCCTTGTCCTCGCTGCAGGCGGTCCGCTGACCCGCGACCCCTGCTTCCCGCGTTGCCCCGGGCGCTGCGGTCGGGCATAAAGTCCGGATGACAGACGCGCGTTACGACCGGCTGGCCGAGGTTCTGACCAAACATTCCACCGCTCTCCAACCCGGAGACAAAGTACTCATCGATGTCTCCGATGTTCCCGATGCCATGGTCATCGCCCTCATCCGCGCGGTGCGCAAAGCCAAGGCCCTCCCGTTCACCCAGCTCCAGCACAGCCGCGTTTCCCGCGAAATGGCCATCGGGGCAACGGGTCCGCAGATCGGTCTGTCGGCCGAGGTCGAGATGGCGCGGATGAAGAAGATGGATGCCTACATCGCCATTCGCGGCAGTGACAACGCGACGGAAATGAGCGACGTGCCGGCGGACAAACTCAAGATGATTGCCGCCACAATGCGTCCGGTCATGAATCACCGCATCAACAAGACCCGCTGGGTCGTGTTGCGTTGGCCTTCACCCTCCATGGCGCAGCAGGCGCAGATGAGCACGGAGGCTTTCGAGGACTACTACTTCCGGGTCTGCACGCTGGACTACGGAAAATTGCGCAAAGGCATGGAAGTGCTCAAGGCGCTGATGGACGCGACCGACAAGGTGCAGATCAAAGGGCCGGACACGGACCTGCGGTTCAGCATCAAGGATATCGGTTCGGTCATTTGCGGCGGCGACCGCAATATTCCCGACGGAGAAGTTTTTACCGCGCCGGTCAAACGCAGCGTCGAAGGCAAGGTCCGCTTCAATGTTCCCACCATCTACCACGGCACCGCCTTCGAGGATATCGCCCTCGAATTCAAGCAGGGTCGGATCATCGGTGGCACGGCCGGCCGGAATACGTCCAAGCTGAATGCCATTCTTGATGCCGATGCCGGCGCCCGTTTCATCGGCGAGTTCTCGCTCGGTTTCAATCCGCACATCCTTCATCCCATCCGCGATATTCTCTTTGACGAGAAGATTGCCGGGTCCTTCCACTTCACCCCGGGTCAAGCCTATGAAGTCGGCGGCAACGGCAACCGCAGCCAGGTCCATTGGGACATGGTCTGCATCCAGCGCGCCGACTACGGCGGCGGGGAAGTGTGGTTCGATGGCAAACTGATCCGCAAAGACGGCATCTTTGTCCCGCCGGAGCTAAAATCGCTCAACCCGGAGCGGGCCAGGTAGCAGCGCTGGAACATCGTTCCCGTCAGGTAGGGTCTGCTGGCCCAGCGGCCCGCACGCTTTCTGCTTGAGAGTCAGCGGCCCGCTGAGCCAGCGGACCCTGCCGATAGAAGTGTTTCCGGTGGGCGGGATGCTTTTCGGGTGTCGATCGAATGGATTGCGCTGCGGTCCGTAGTATCGCTTCACGGTGCCGCAGCATCCATCGCACAGCGGAATCCGACGTGGCTGCTGCCGGTGTCCGGCGGAGTTCCGCGTCGGGCCGTCGGGCGGTAGCTTTCGCAGTAGGCCGGATGACAGAGGAAGGATCCGCCTTTGGTCACGCGGCGTTCAGCACCGGGAACGAGAGGAGGTGAGGGGTTGCCAGGGACCGGGGTTTCGCGCCTGTTGTAAAAGGCAACCCAAACCTTCTCATCCTTCACGGCAATCAGGGCATGGCGCAGTTCGGTTTCGCTTTACGTCCGCGATGACCTGCTGCTACTCGCTTTTGGCACCAAAGCCTGCCCCGCGGGCGACGTGTCTAAAGTGCCACTTCAGGCATGGCAGTTGGGTCCATCGGTTTGTTCGCATTATGTTTTTTCCAAGAGTTCTCCCTCAACATACTGGTGGATCAAACCGGAAATCAGCGCCTGGTAGGGAAGACCTTTTTTGAGGGCCTTTCTCTGGATGCCAAGCAAATCATGACTGCTCAGGCGCACGTTGATCCTTCTGTCTTTCTTGAATGTATTCTCCGAAGCCCTCTTCAAATCGGAGAGGAGTTTACGAGAGGGCTTCTCAAGCTCGATAACTCCGCGCTCAAGGGCGTCTGCGATTTCTTTTTCTTCTGCCTCAGTGGTTGGTTTCATTTTTGCTCCTCGTTGTAGAGTTTTGTCATCTTTTTTGAGGGGAAAGCGGTCTTCAGAAAAAATCGGTCCTTATCCCGGACAAAGGGAACCGCGATAATGCGACCATCGATGGGAATGAGAAAAATCCTTTGGTTGGGATATTTTTCTGTATTCCAGTGTTTTGTGACTGCCCAGACACTCCCGGCACCAAGCAGCAGAGCGATTTCCTCAAAAGAGATCCCCCGCTCCTTCTTGATTTTTTCATTCTTCTCTGGATCCCAGTCAAAAACCACCTTTGCAGTGTATGCCTAAAAGGCATCCATGTCAAAGTGCATATTTTTCTGCGAACGCTGGAGGACAGCCGCCGAGCGCAGCGAGGTTGGCTGGTCTGGTTTGTTCGGCGGCTTTCGGCTCATGTTTTGTCCGCCTTTCAAACTCTCTCCTGCCAGCTCTTCGGATTCCGTTTGGCGTGGAATACGGACAGAACGACAACACGTTCCTCTTCCTCCACGAAGAAGACCTCGTAGGGAAACCGGCGCGTCAGAGCACGTCGCGCCTCGCGATGGATACGCGGCCAACGCTCCGGGGCACGGACGATGCCGCGGAAAACCGCATCAACACAAAGCAAAAAGGAAGCTCCCAGCCCAGGAAGTCGCTCTTCATACCAGTCGAAAGCTTCGGTCATCTCCGCCTCGGCTTCCGGACGGATGATGAGCCGACGGATCATTGTCTGCTGAGGATTCGCTCCCTGACCATATCCCACGGAGAACCTTCCTCGGGGCTACGATGATAAGCATCCAATCGACGATCGATCTCCGCTTTCTGCGAATCCGTCAAACCCACCTCGTCTGGCACTTCTACGATGGTATCCCAGATATCTTCAACAAGCTGGATCCGCTCCGCGACACTCAAGCTGAGGACGCCAGAGGGGGTCAACGTGCTCATGGGTATTTGAGTACCATCGAATCGGTCTCAATTCAATGGCCATTCGCCGAACGTCCGCGATATTCTCTTTGACGAGAAGATTGCCGGATCCTTCCATTTCACCCCGGGCCAAGCCTATGAAGACGGCGGCAACGGCAACCGCAGCCAGGTCCATTGGGACATGGTCTGCATCCAGCGCGCCGACTACGGCGGCGGGGAAGTGTGGTTCGATGGCAAACTGATCCGCAAAGATGGCATTTTTGTCCCGCCGGAGCTAAAATTGCTCAACCCGGAGCGGGCGAAGTAGCAGCGCTGGAACATTGTGCCATCCCGTTGACGAGACCGGCCATTCGGTGGATCACGTTGATCGACTTTATTTTCTGGCTGTAGCCAGTCGCTCCGCAATCCAGACTTTAATCAAGGATTGCCGTGGAACACCGAAATGATCCGAATCGAAGCTTCGCGCCCGGTGTAAAAGGCAACCCAAACCTTCTCATCATTCACGGCAATCAGGGCATGGCGGAGTTCGGTTTCGCTTCGTGCTGCGATGACCGATCACCACGTGCTTTTGTCATGGCTTCTGCCCGCGAAGCGGAATCGGCAGGAGGCATGACAAAAGTGCCGCAGGCATGGTGATTCAGCGCATCGCTCTGGTCCCATTTCTTATTCGTAGTGGGTCCACAATCGCAGCACCTTCACTACTCGCTCCGTTTTGAGCACTTGGTAGACAAGTCTGTGCTGAATGTTGATCCTCCGCGAGTAGGCGCCGGCAAGATCCCCGATGAGTTTCTCGTAGGGCGGAGGGTTTTGGAAAGGATCAGCCGCCAAAATATCTAGAAGATGCTGCGCCTTCGGTTTCAGACCAGCGCCCGCAAGTTTCTTGGCGTCCTTCTGCGCTTGCTTGGTAAAGACAATAAAGTATTTCACCAATCAAGTTTTTTGGCACATGCCGCAACTGGGGCGGCGAGTCCGGAACGAATGGATTCCCTCATGCCCGGAATCGAGACCAGATACAGACTCTCCTGAATGGCCCGCCAGTCGTCCTCAGCAACGAGAACAGCATTGGAGCGCTTGCCTGTGATCTGAATCGGCTCGTGAGAATCCGAAGCATCATCAAGAAGCTTGTAGATCATGGATCGTGCCGTTGTTGCTGTGACCGTCTGCATACGAAAAGCGTGCGTTATAACGTCCGTTGCGTCAAGCGATATTTCGGCCAACTGCAGAACGCCCCCGATGACGGATCACCACTTGCTTTCGGCATCCGAGCCAGCTCTGCAGGCATGGTGATTCAGCCCATCGGCCCGTTGCCCATATCTCTTTCAAGCAAGTCGTCATTCCGAAAAAGCCTTTCTCCCCGCATGACGTAGACGATGTAAACAACCTCATTCTTTGCGCGATAGAAGATACGAACGGGCGGAATGACAAGTTGGCGATACGGTGTGCCTTTGAGCTCGGCGGGCACTGACCCAATCTTTGGCTGGCTCGTAAGTTGTTCGATTCGCTCAAATACTCGCTGAACAAATCGGCTGGCAGCTGCCGGCTTATCGAGTGAAATGTAGTCTGCGACCTCGTCAAGATTCTGGAGGGCGGGTTCCGTCCAGATTATGCGAGCCATCGTGCCATCCTCTGCTTTGCCTCCCTGTGGGAAAAAACGCGCTTCTCGAGAATGGCTTTCTCACCGCGAGCGATACCCTCGAGGAGCGTCAATCTGCTCTGCATGCCCTCATACATCCGCACATCGATGAGATAGGCCGCAGGGAGTCCATGCTGCGTGATCAGCACGGGCTCCTGGTCACCGGCCAGCTGGGATATGATGTCGGTCGCCTTGCGCTTGAGCGTTGTTACGAGTTCGGTTCGCATGGAGTGATACTAAAGTAGCACTCGCGATCACGCCAGTGTTTTTCTGCTCACGTCCGCGATGACCGATACGCCATCGCGGTTAAGCAACAGTTTTTCTGTAAAAGTGGAATTGGGTGATGTGGTTGGTTGTTATGGTTGAGGATTATTTGAGCAGTTCTGGGCTGAGGTAAGCTGTGGCAGTTTCCCAGGCTTCGGAGATTTCCATGAGGATGGCGGAGACCAGGCGCAGGCAGCTTTCGGGGTTGGGAAAGATGGCCGCGACGCGGGTGCGGCGGCGGATTTGCTTGTTGAGAGCCTCGCAGAGG